>JBFLZJ010000001.1:0-30425 GCA_040755875.1 Pseudomonadota bacterium
TCTTGAGCCCATCCACGCCATGAGCTTGATACAGCTGTACCCACTTCTTGATCATCGAGCGTGGCACGCCGTATTGCTTCCCCAACGTGTTGCTGCCGGCCGCCCCGTCCAGGTATTCCTGGACAATCTTGAGCTTGAACTGCTCATCGTACTTCGTCATGAAAAAACCCAAAAGTTGGTGTCCAACTTTTGGGGTTCAGTTCAATCAGCGGCCGTCATCTTGGAGAAGAAAGGTAAAACTCAGCCCAGCACGAACCGCCGCGGGCCGCCGGTGCCAAAGGTCTGCCCATTGGCTCCGTACAAGGTCGATTCCGCCTTGCCGGCCGGCGTACGCAAGGCCTGCAGCACCGTCTGGTTATGCGCCATCTGCCGATTGATCAGCAGACCATTGACCCGGTTCAATTCCTTGGCATCGGCCGTGCGGGCCAGCAGCGCCGACCACTCCGAGCGCGCAGCCTCGTCGCCATGCGCCGCCAGCCAGGGCTCCATGCCCGCTTCTGCCGCGGGAAAACCCGCGCCGCCCAGGGCCGCGTGGCGCTGGCGCGAAAGTTGCGCCAGCTCCTGCACCAGCGCGACCTTGCGTGGCGTCACTTCAGCCAGTCCGTCCGCATCCGCCGATATCAGGAGCTGCTGTTCCTGCTTCATCAGTTCCACCAGGGCGTCGATGCGCTGGCGTTCGGCGGTGAGGGTGGTGCGCGGACTGGTCATGGGGCTTTATCGGTTGCGTGAGTGGAGCAGGTCGCGCACGGTATCCAGCAAGCCGTCCGCGATCCTTTCTGAATTTACCTGGAACTGCCCATCGGCAATTGCCATCTTAATACGTTCAACTTTCTTGGCATCGAACACTTCGTTCGCCTTGCCGGTTGCGCCGGTCGCCTGGGCTTGCGACGACAGGCGTACGCTGTCGGTCTGGACCGGGGCGGCGGTGGCGGCAGCCTTTTCCGCCTGTTTCGCGTTGGCTGCCGTGGTCTGATTCTGTTGTTGCAGGCCTTGTGTGCCTTTGAGGGTATCGTTGATTTTCACAGCATCATCCTTCTCTGTTCGGAGCAGGAACTCCGGGATCTGCACTGTGTAACGACCGTACAGGCCCAAACTTTAGCGCGGATCCGAAAACAGAGAAGTTTTTTTTACAATGCGACTTCGACGATTCCACCCATGCGTGCGGTCCCGCTGATGATGGCGCCGCGCGGCGTACGCACCTGCACCACCTGGCCCTCGCCGGCATTGCCGATCGCCTTGCCTTCGCCCGACACCGAGAAGTTTTCCCCACGAGAAACAATACGCACCGCCTGGTTCTGCTGCACCACGGGTTTGCTCTTGAGCGAATCCAGGCGCAGCGGGGCGCCGGCCGGCAGCGAGACGATGGGCGTGCGGCCGATGGCCTGGGCCATGTCGGTGACGATCCCGTTGGGCATGGCGGCGATGTCGCCCTGCATGGTCGTCAGCTGGCCGGCCGTGATCGCCTGGCCCTGGGCCAGGGGCACGGCGGCGGTGACGTAGTCGGCGATCACCGTGACCTGGGCCTGCAGGAACACGCTCCAGGCGGGCGCCGTGCAGCGCACGCCGACCGTGGTCTTGCCCCAGGGGCGGGCGCCCGGCTGCTGGAAGGCTTCCGGCGCCGGGCAGGCGGCCAGCGCCAGGCGCGGGTCGACCGCGCCGATCTTGATGGTCACCTTGCCCGGCAGGCCGGCGCTCTGGGTCTGCAGATACTGCTCGGCCACCTTGCGCAGTGCGGCGCCGTCCTGGCGCGCACCCGCGCTCTGCGCCAGCGCCAGGGGCATGACCAGCAGCAGGGCAGTGAATAGCTTCAAATTCTTGAACATGGCGGAAGAATGCTTTCTGAATGGCTGCCATCTTAGGCTTCTTGATGCCGCAGTGAAACTTTGAATAGCCGGGGTTTGGGGGCCCTTATCCATCGATTGGGTTGTGTTGCCCAAACGTATGATTCACGCTGTCCCAACAAGAAATCTGCCCGGAGGCGGCATGATCGGCAAACTCGACAACTACCTACGCTTCAACGAAACGGCGCTGTCCCTGCGGTCCCAGCGCCAGGAATTGTTGGCGTCCAATATCGCCAACGCCGACACCCCGAACTACAAGGCGCGCGACATCGACTTCGCCAGCGCCATGCAGGGCGCGCTGTCCCGCGCGGCGAACCCCGGCACCGGGCAGCTGGCCGCGACCAATGTGCGCCACCAGCAGCCGGCGGCGGACGGCAAGGCGCTGCCCGACGGCACGCCGGTGCTCTACCGCGGCGTGGTGCAGGGCGCGGTCGACGGCAACACGGTCGACATGGACGTCGAGCGCAACCAGTTTGCCGACAATGCGCTGCGCTACGAAGCCGGCATCACCATGATCAACCACCAGATCCGCGGCCTGCTGGCGGCGATCCAGAACGGTCAATAAGCCTTTAAAGGTCAGCCATCATGTCGCTCTTTAATATCTTCAACGTCTCCGGCTCGGCCATGAGCGCCCAGGCCCAGCGCCTGAACACGGTCGCCAGCAACCTGGCCAACGCCGACAGCGCCACCTCGAGTACCGGCGAAGCCTACCGCGCCAAGCAGGTCGTGTTCGAAGCGGTCCCGATGGCCACCGGCGGCACCGGCGTCAAGGTGCGCGAAGTGGTCGAGGACCCGTCGCCCCTGAAGCAGGTCTACGACCCGAAGAATCCGCTGGCCGACGAGAAGGGCTATGTGTCGATGCCGAACGTGAACGCGGTGGACGAGATGGTCAACATGCTGTCGGCCTCGCGCTCGTACCAGAACAACGTCGAAACCATGAACGCGGCGAAAAGCATGCTGCTGAAAACCCTGACCCTGGGTCAATAACACTAAGCGATCCCCACCATGTCCACCGTAAACAGCGCCACCTCCGGCACCTCGATCAACGACCTGATGGCGACCATGAACGCCAAGAAGACCGAGACCGACAGCGTCCAGGCCGACACCGACAAGTTCATGACCCTGCTCGTGACCCAGCTCAAGAACCAGGATCCGCTGAACCCGCTCGACAACGCGCAGGTGACCAGCCAGCTGGCTCAGCTCCAGACCGTGACCGGCGTGAACAAGCTCAACGAAACCCTGGAAACCCTCAAGTCCAGCTACCAGTCGAGCGAAGCGATGGCCGCGACCAACCTGATCGGCCATGGCGTGCTGGTCGAGGGCAGCAACCTGACCCTGGTCGAGGGCAAGTCGGTGTTCGGCGTCGACCTGGCCACCGCCGCCGATAACGTGCAGGTGATCGTCACCGATCCGAAGACCGGCAAGGACGTGGCCACGATCGACCTGGGTTCGATGGAAGCCGGCGCCACGCCGCTGGCCTGGGACGGCAGCTCGGATGCACCGGATGCCGCCACGCTCGCCAACGGCAGCTACAGCTTCCGCGTCGTCGCCACCCGCGGCGGCCAGCCGCTGACCGACGTCAAGGCCCTCACGCTCGACAGCGTGGCCAGCGTCAGCACCAATGCCAAGGACGGGGTGAAGGTCAACCTCGCAGGCAAAGGGGCCGTCGATCTGGCCGACATCAAACAAGTTCTGTAAGCAAGCCGCTTACCCCTTCCATTCAAGGAGAATCACATGTCTTTTCAACAAGGTCTGAGCGGCTTGAACGGTGCTGCGAAATCGCTGGATGTCATCGGTAACAACATCGCCAACGCCAGCACGGTCGGCTTCAAGGGTTCGCAAGCCCAGTTCGCGGACGTGTACGCCAGCTCGCTGAACGGCGCCGGCGGCGTGACCGCGGGCATCGGCACCAAGGTCTCGCAGATCGCCCAGCAGTTCACCCAGGGCAATATCGAATCCTCGAACAACTCGCTCGACGTCGCCATCAACGGCCAGGGCTTCTTCCGTACCGTGACTTCGGGCATGGTGCAGTACACCCGCAATGGCCAGTTCTCGCTCGACAAGAACGGCTACATGGTGAACGCGGCAGGCGCGCAGCTGACCGGCTATGGCGTGGGTGTCACCGGCCAGGTGCTGGCCGGCGCCCCGGTACCGCTGCGAATCGACACCTCCAACCTGAAGCCGGTCTCGACCACGAAGGTCGGCATCGAGATGAACCTGGACTCGCGCGTCTCGGCCCCGGCCGTGAATCCCTTCGACGCAACCGACCCGAACACCTACAACAAGCAGACCCCGATCGACGTCTACGACACGCTGGGCAACCCGCACGTCCTGTCGACCTTCTACGTGAAGAACGGCTCGGGCACCTGGGACGTGTACGCGGCCAACGACGGCACCGAAATCACCAACCTGAAAGTGGCCCAGGCAGCGCAGGGCGACACGGCCGATTTCGCGGCCGTGAACGCGGCGCGCGCCGCCTGGGACGCGGCGACCAAGGCGATCCCGCCGGTGGCGGCGACGATCGCCTCCGCGCTGGCCAACTATGCGACCGAAGCCTCGCGCATGGTCGCGGCGGCCGCCGGAACGGCCGGCGCCGACGCTGCCGGCCAGGCGGCAATCGTGGCCGCCGGCGCCGATGCGGCCCGCATCGCCGGCTACTCGCCGGACCAGGTCGACAAGGCGATTGCCGGCGCCGTGAAGGTGCCGGCGGTGCCGGTCGGCACCCTGCGTTTCGACGAGAACGGCGCCCTGAACGCGGTCACCACCGAAAACGGCGGCAAGTTCAACATCGAACTGCCGATCTTCCCGTCCACCGGTTCCGAGCAGACCCAGCAGATCGAAATCGCCTATACCGGCGCCACCCAGTACGGCACCTCGACCAGCGACAAGAAGCTGGTCCAGGATGGCTACACCGCCGGCAACCTGCAGCGTTTCTCGATCGGCGAGGATGGCACCATCCTCGGCCAGTACAGCAACGGCCAGAGCAAGCCCCTGGGCCAGGTGGTGCTGGCCAACTTCACTAACCCCAACGGCCTCGAGCCGCTCGGCAACAATGCCTGGGCCGAGTCGTCCGAATCGGGCACGCCGCTCGTTGGCGCACCCGACACGGGCAGCTTCGGCGTGCTGCAGTCCTCGGCGGTCGAGACCTCGAACGTCGACCTGACGGCAGAGCTGGTGAACATGATCACCGCCCAGCGCGTGTACCAGGCCAATGCCCAGACCATCAAGACGCAGGATTCGGTGTTGCAGACGCTGGTGAGCATGCGCTAAGCGTTTTTGGTTCGGCGCCGCGTGGCTTCAGGCGGTGAGACAGCGTGGGCACAGGTGCCCACCCTACGAAACCCGCGTTATCGGCGTCGTTGATGGGCCCGGCTTTTCGTAGGGTGGACTCCCGAGTTCACGCGGTATGGCACAGCAAGACACCATGCAAGCAATTAGCACCGGCACGACACAAGGAAGGAAACAACAATGGACCGCTTGATCTACACCGCCGCCTCCGGCACCAAGCACATCCTGGAGCAGCAGGCGACGACGTCGAACAACCTGGCGAACCTGAACACGACGGGTTTCCGCGCCCAGCTCGACACCTTCCGCGCCGTCCCGGTGCAAAGCGAAGGCCTGCCGACCCGTACTTTTGTCGTCAACAACACGGTCGGGGCCGATTTTTCCTCCGGCCCGCTGCAGATCACCGGCCGCGACCTCGACGTGGCGATCAAGGGCCCGGGCTGGATCGCGGTCCAAAACCCGGACGGCACGGAAAGCTACACCCGCAACGGCGCCCTGCAGATGAGCCCGAACGGCGTGCTGACCACGACCAGCGGCCAGACCATCCTGGGCGAGGGCGGTCCGATCACGATTCCGCCGGACGTCACCGTCACCATCGGCGGCGACGGCACCATCTCCACGGTCTCGAACGCCGAGCGCCCGGCCGCGCCCGTCATCCTCGGCCGCCTGAAGCTGGTGAACCCGCCCACCCAGGACCTGACGCGCGGCGACGATGGCCTGTTCCGCCTGAAGGACGGCAGCAGCGCCCAGGCCGATCCGGCGATCCGCGTTGCCGGCGGCGCCCTGGAGGGCAGCAACGTCAATGCCGTGGACGCCATGGTGACCATGATCGGGCTCGCGCGCAGCTTCGAAACGCAAATGAGCCTGATGAAGAACGCCGAGAATAACGCCGCGAAAGCCAGTCAGATCCTTGCTTTGACTTAAGTGTTTCTCCAGCATAATTCTATTGTGCATGGCGGCTTCCGGCTGCCGCCAATAGGAGAAACCCATGATTCGTTCGCTGTTTATCGCCAAGACCGGCCTCGAGGCGCAGCAAACCAACCTCGACGTCATCACCAACAACCTCGCCAACGTCAGCACCAACGGCTTCAAGCGTTCGCGTGCGGTGTTCGAGGACCTGCTGTACCAGACCGTGCGCCAGCCCGGCGCCCAATCCTCCCAGCAAACCAATCTGCCCTCCGGCCTGCAGCTTGGCACCGGTGTGCGCGCCGTCTCGACCGAACGCATCTTCACCCAGGGTAATCCCCAGCAGACGGGCAACTCCAAGGACGTGATGGTCAACGGCTCGGGTTTCTTCCCCGTGCTGCTGCCCGACGGCACCCAGGCCTATACCCGCGACGGCTCCTTCCAGACCGACGCCAACGGCACCCTGGTCACTTCCAGCGGCTACCCGGTCCAGCCGCCGATCACCGTTCCCGCCAACGCCGAGACGATCACCGTCGGCCGCGACGGCACCGTGTCGGTGAAGGTGGCCGGCAGCACCGCCACCACCCAGATCGGCAACCTGCAACTGATGACCTTCGTGAACCCGGCCGGCCTGGAATCGAAGGGCGAGAACCTGTATCTCGAGACCACCGCCTCGGGCAACCCGAACGCGAACACCCCGGGCACCAACGGCGCCGGCGTGCTGATGCAGGGCTATGTCGAGACCTCGAACGTCAACGTGGTCGAGGAAATGGTCAACATGATCCAGACCCAGCGCGCCTACGAAATCAACTCGAAGGCGATCACGACCTCCGACCAGATGCTGCAGAAACTGTCCCAGCTGTAATCGTTCACGCTGACATCATGACCAAACTCGCTTTCATCGCCGCCGCAGGCCTGGTCCTGGCCGGCTGCGCCGCCACCCCGAGCTCGATCGTGCAGGAAACGCGCAGCGCGCGTCCGCCCCTGGCCGAAGTCGCCCCGCCGACGGACGGCGCCATCTACAACGCCGCGCGCTACCGCCCGATGTTCGAGGACCGCCGCGCGCGCCAGGTCGGCGACCTGCTCACCATCAACATCGTCGAGAAGACCTCGGCCAACAAGAGCGGCGCCAGCTCGGGCAACAAGTCGGGCAGCGCCAGCTTCGGCCTGCCGGGCCCGCTGCAGTCGAAGCTGGGCGCGAACGTCGGCACCGAAGGCGCGATCAAGTTCGCCGACGGCGACAACCAGAGCGCCAGCAATGCCTTCACCGGCACCATCGGCGTCACCGTCACCGAGGTGCTCTCGAACGGCAACCTGATCGTCGCCGGCGAGAAGCAGGTCGCGATGAACAAGGGCATCGAGTTCATCCGCTTCTCGGGCATGGTCAGCCCCGACACCATCCAGTCGGGCAATGTCGTCTCGTCGACCGTGGTAGCCGACGCGCGCGTCGAGTACCGCACCAACAGCCGTATCGACCGCGCCGAGGTGAACTCGATGATGTCGCGCTTCTTCCAGTCGCTGCTGCCGTTCTGATTTTCGGAGTGAACATGCGTTTGAAATTCCCGCTGCTGGCGCTCTGCGCCGCTCTCGCAAGCACGCTCGCCGCACCGATGGCCCAGGCCGAGCGCCTGAAGGACATGGCCAGCATCGCCGGCGTGCGCCAGAACCAGCTGTCGGGCTACGGCCTGGTCGTGGGCCTGGACGGCACCGGCGACCAGACCAGCCAGACCCCGTTCACCGTGCAGTCGATCGTCGCCATGCTGCAGCAGAAGGGCGTGAACCTGCCGCCGACCGGCCAGCTGCAACTGAAGAACGTCGCCGCCGTGATGGTCACGACCTCGCTGCCGGCCTTCGCCCAGCCGGGCCAGACCATCGACATCACCGTGTCCTCGATCGGCAACGCGAAAAGCCTGCGCGGCGGCACGCTGCTCATGACCCCGCTGCACGGCGCCGACGGCCAGGTCTACGCCATGGCCCAGGGTAACGTGTTGGTGGGCGGCGTCGGCGCATCCGCCGGGGGCGGCGGCGCCCAGGTGCAGGTGAACCACCTCTCGGTCGGCAAGATATCGGCCGGCGCCACCGTCGAGCGCTCGGTCCCGTCGAACCTGGGCGAGAACAACCAGATCCGCCTGGAACTGAACAACACCGACTTCGCCACCGCCAGCCGCGTGGTGGCGGCGGTGAACGACCAGTTCGGCGCCGGCACCGCCACCGCCCTGGACGGGCGCGTGATCCGCGTGCGCACCCCGGCCTCGTCGGATGCGCGCGTGAGCTTCATTGGCCTGCTGGAAAACATCGACGTCAAGCCGGCCGCGGCCGCCGCCAAGGTGATCCTGAACGCACGCACCGGCTCGGTCGTGATGAACCAGGCCGTCACGCTCGACACCTGCGCCATCTCGCACGGCAACCTGTCGGTGACGATCGGCGCCGACCAGAACGTCAGCCAGCCGGCGCCGGGTTCGCGCGGCCAGACGGTGGTGACCACCACGCCTACCGTGGAAGTCAAGAAGGACCCGGGCAAGGTGCTGCTGGTGAAGGGCGGCGCTTCGCTGGCGGAAGTCGTGAAGGCCATGAACTCGATCGGCGCGACCCCGCAGGACCTGCTGGCCATCCTGCAGGCGCTGAAGGCCGCGGGTTCGCTGCGCGCCGAACTCGAGATCATCTGAGGACGCCGGCATGATCCCTTCCAAGCAAGACCTGAGCAGCAAGTTCGCGCTCGACGTCCAGGAGCTGGGCAAGCTGAAGCAGTCGGCCAAGGCCGGCTCGAGCGACGCGATGCGCGGCGCGGCCACCCAGTTCGAGGCGCTCTTCATCAACCAGATGATGAAGACCATGCGCGAAGCGACGCCCCAGGAAGGCGTGATGGACAACCAGCAGACCAAGATGTTCACCTCGATGCTGGACCAGCAGCTGAGCCAGAACCTGGCCAAGCGCGGCATGGGCCTGGCCGACGTGCTGGTGCGCCAGCTGTCGGCCCAGACCGATGCGAAGGCGCTGGCGATCGGTTCGGAAGGCGTGTCGTCGGCCACCATCGGCCGCAACGGCGTCGCCGAAGCGCTCGATATCCCGCTCAAGGGCAAGGTCGGTCCGCTCAAGGAAGGCCTGGACGCCGGCCTGCAGACCCAGGGCATCAACGGCGCCGGCCGTGTCCAGCCGGCCCACGTGCGCGCCTTCCAGGAAAAGCTCGGCGCCCACGCGGCCGCGGCGGAAGAGGTCACCGGCGTGCCGGCCAAGTTCATGCTGGGCCAGGCGGCCCTGGAAACCGGCTGGGGCCGGCGCATGATCCGCAATGCCGACGGCAGCAACGCCAACAACCTGTTCGGCATCAAGGCCGGCCCGGGCTGGAAGGGCAAGGTTGCGACCGCCGTGACGACCGAATACATCAACGGCAAGCCGCACCAGAAGGTGGAAAAGTTCCGCGCCTACGACACGCCGGCCGATTCGTTCAAGGACTACGCGCGCATGCTGGCGAACAATCCGCGTTACGAAAAAGTCATCAACAGCGCGGGCGACGCCTCGGCCTTCGCGCACGGCCTGCAGCGCGCCGGCTATGCGACCGATCCGCATTACGGCACCAAGCTGTCGAAGATCATCAAGAACTCCCTGGCATAACGAATATCCGAAGCGGCGGCGGGCAGATTCAAGTTTTTACAAGATCTGCCGTAGAACATAACAACAGATAGAGAAACGACATGTCCGGAAACCTCCTCAGCATCGGTAAAAGTGGCCTGTACGCGGCGCAGACCGCGCTGGCTACGACCGGCCACAACATCACCAACGCCAACGTGGACGGCTACAGCCGCCAGGGCGTGGTGCAGGCCAATGCCACGGCGATGGAGCATGGCTACGGATTTGTCGGCACCGGCACCAAGATCGCCGAGATCAAGCGCTACAGCGACGAGTTCCTGAACAACCAGGTCCGCACCGCGACCGCGTCGAAGACTTCGCTGGACGCCTACTACAACCAGATCAGCCAGATCGACAACCTGCTGGCCGACACCACCTCGGGCCTGTCGCCGGCGCTCCAGAACTTCTTCTCGGCGGTCCAGGACGTGACCGGCAACGGCGCCTCGATCCCGTCGCGCCAGGCCCTGCTGTCCTCGGCCGAGACCCTGGCCGGCAGCTTCCAGCAGATCGACGCCCGCCTCGAGGAAATCGACGCCGGCGTGAACACCGAGATCGAGACCAACGTCAACCTGATCAACACCTACGCCAAGCAGATCTCCGAGCTGAATGCGAAGATCGGCTCCTACGGTTCGATCGAAGGGCGCCAGCCGAACGACCTGTTGGACCAGCGCGACCAGCTCGTGATGGAGCTGAACAAGCACGTCAAGGCGACCGTCACGGCCGGCAGCAACAATGCGCTGAACGTCTCGATCGGCACCGGCCAGCCGCTGGTCGTGGGCCAGCAGGCCTTCCAGCTGGCGACCATCAAGTCGCCGACCGACCAGACCCGCCTGACGGTCGGCTATGCCACCGGCGACAAGGTGGTGGCGCTGCCCGAAAGCGCGCTCGCCGGCGGCGAACTGGGCGGCCTGCTGGAATTCCGCACGAATACCCTGGACCGCGTCCAGAACCAGATCGGCCGCCTGGCGATCGGCATGGCCTTCACCTTCAACGCCCAGCACAAGCTCGGCATCGACGGCGCCGGCCAGCAGGGCAAGGACTTCTTCGTGCAGGCCCCGGCCTATGTCGCCGCGGCGGTCGATAACGCCTCCACCAGCACCGCCAAGGTGGGCGCGGTCGTGACCGACCCCACGAAACTGACCGACAGCGACTACAAGATCGAGTCCGACGGCACCGACTTCTACATCACGCGCCTGTCCGACCGCCAGAAGACCAAGGTCGAGCCCTACGACCCGGCCGGCACCACCTTCGAAAAGGACGGCGTCGCCTTCACGATCTCGGGCAATGCCGCTTCCGGCGACAACTACCTGGTGCGCCCGACCGCCTATGGCGCATCGAACCTGCAGGTGGCGCTGTCGGACGTGAGCCAGATCGCGGCCGGCGCCCCGATCGCCACCGCCGCCCCGGTCTCGAACAAGGGCACGGGCCAGATCAGCGCCGGCAGCGTCTCGGAAAGCTACTTCGCCGACAAGCCCACGCTGCCGGTGACGCTCAGCTACGACAAGGACAGCGGCAACCTCTCGGGCTTCCCGGCCGGCGCCACGGTGACCATGACCCTGAACGGCACGACCACCACCTACACCGGCGGCAGCGCGCCTTTCAAGGCCAACGCCAGCTACAGCTTCAACGGCGTGAACGTGACCATGAGCGGCGTGCCGCAGCAGGGCGACAGCTTCACCATCAGCGCCAACACCGCCGGCACCGCCGACACCCGCAACATCCAGGCCCTGGGCGCCCTGCAGACGAAGAACATCTTCAACGGCGCCAGCGCGACCTTCCAGTCGGCCTTCGCCCAGACCGTCAGCACGGTCGGCAACAAGACGCGCGAAGTGCAGGTCAACGCCAGCGCCAACGAAGCCCTGCTCAAGCAGGTGCAGGGCGCGGCGCTGGACGTCTCGGGCGTGAACCTGGACGAGGAAGCGACCAACCTGCTGAAGTACCAGCAGGCCTACCAGGCGGCCGGCAAGGTCATGCAGATCGCCAACACCATTTTCGACACGCTGCTGTCGATCGGCCGCTAAGGCGCCGTCGAGCGGAGAGTAAATCATGCGCATCAGTACCCGGAGCATTTACGAGAACGCCACCACGCAGCTCAACACGCTGCAGTCGCAGATGGCGAAGACGCAGAACCAGCTGTCGACCAACAAGCGCATGCTGACCGCGGCCGACGACCCGATCGCCTCGGCGCGCGCGCTGGAAGTGACGCAGTCGCAGTCGCTCAACAACCAGTACGCCACCAACCGCGCGAACGCGAACAGCTCGCTGGGCCTGGTCGAAGGCGCGCTCGACGACGGCGTGAACCTGATCATGGACGTGCAGACCCTGGTGGTGCAGGCCGGCGGCGGCGCGCTGTCGAAGGAGCAGCGCCTGATGATCGCCACCGAGATCGAGGGGCGCATGCAGGACCTGCTGGGCGTGGCGAACACCGCCGACGGCACCGGCAACTACCTGTTCTCGGGTTACAAGGGCACCACCGCGCCCTTCGTCCAGACCGACACCGGCGCCATCTACCAGGGCGACCAGGGCCAGCGCAAGCTGCAGGTCGGCTCCTCGCGCGCGATCGCGATCAGCGACTCGGGCAGTTCGATCTTCGAGAACAACCGCACCGGCAACGGCAGCACCCAGACCATCATGGTCGACGGCAACAAGGGTGGGGCGGTCGCGACCTCCGGCTCGGTGACCGACGCCAGCAAGCTGACCGGCCACAACTACACGCTGGAATTCAAGGTGACCGGCAGCCCGGCCGTGACCACCTACAGCGTGACCGACGAGAGCACCACGCCGAAGAACGTGGTGCTGGCCGACGAGCCTTACGTCGCCGGCAAGCAGATCGCCTTCGACGGCACCTCGTTCACGATCACCGGCGCGCCGGCCGACGGCGACAAGTTCGAAGTCAAGCCGAGCCAGAAGGAATCGATCTTCACGACCATGACCAACCTGGTCGCGGCCCTGCGCGAATCGGGCGACGACACCAACGGCCTGGCGACGCTGAACAACAAGCTGACGACCGCCAGCGAAGGCCTGAAGTCCTCGCTCGACAACATGCTGACCGTGCGCGCCTCGGTCGGCTCGCGCATGAAGGAACTCGACTACCTGGACGATTCGGGCGCGGACCTGGGCCTGCAGTACGCGGGCACCCTGTCCAAGCTGCAGGACCTGGACATCGTGAAGGCGATCTCGCAGTACGCGACCCAGCAGACCACGCTGGAAGCGGCCCAGAAGTCGTTCAAGACGATGTCGGGGCTGTCGCTGTTCAACTACATCGGCTGATGATTGGCAGGGTGGGCCGGCTTCTCGAGCCCACGAGGCCGGGTTGCCGCCATGTCAGGGACGGCAACCCGGCCTGTCGCATCAAGCCTTGAAGCCTTCCGCGAGCGCCTTCAGGCCATCTTCATAAATACCGCGGAACAGGTTCGACGCCTCGTCGTTGCTCACGCCAACTGGCGTGAACGCGCCCGACCACTCCACGCGCGCCTTGCCCCCGGCCATATCGACGACCCGCAGGATCGAGGTGTAGTCCCTGACCGGGAAGGGCGCCGACAGGATCGCGTAGGTGTAGCTGCGGCCGGCATGGTCGAACGCCAGCAGGCGTTCGACGATGGCTTCGCCAGCCGGGGTGGCCAGGGTGCGGACCCGACCTCCTTCGCTCGCGACGCTCTTCGGAATATACGGCAGCCAGTCCGGCAGGGAATCGAAGCCGCCGATCAGGCGCCAGACGGTGTCCGCCGACGCGGGAATGACGATGTGTGCGGATGCATTGGCCATGGTTCACCTCACTGTGGCAGTGGTGCGTGAATCGACACCAGGCCCTGCTCGCGCAGCTCCTGCCAGAACGCTGCGGGAATGCCTTCCGCCAGTGCAGCCTTGTCCTCCAGGATGCGTTCCGGACGGCTGGCGCCCGGGATCACCGAGGCGACGACAGGGTTGGCCAGCACGAATTGCAGGGCAGCGGCCTTGACGCTGATGCCGTGGCGTGCCGCCAGGGTCTTGATGCGCTCCACTTTCGCCAGGATTTCCGGCGGCGCCGCCTGGTATTCGAAGGTGGCGCCTCCGGCCAGCACGCCCGAGCTGTAGGGGCCGCCGACCACCAGGTCGGCATTGTGCTTGTGCAGCGCAGGCACCAGGCGCTGCAGTGCGCGCTCATGGTCGAGCAGCGTGTAGCGGCCCGCCAGCAGGAAGCCATCCGGACGCGTTTCCTGCAGGTCCAGCAGCAGTTCAATCGGTTCGACGCGGTTCACGCCCAGCCCCCAGGCCTTGATCACGCCTTGTTCACGCAATTGCGACAACACGCGGAAGGCGCCGGTGCGGGCTTCTTCGAACTTGGCCAGCCATTCGTCGCCATAGAAATCCTGTGCGATGTCATGCACGTAGACGATGTCGAGGTGGTCGGTGCCCAGGCATTTCAGGCTGTCCTCGATGGAGCGCAGCGTGGCGGTCGCGGTGTAATCGTTGACCAGCTTGTTCGGACGGCCATGCACGAACAGGCCGCCTTTTTCGCCCAGGTCGCGGGCATTGGCGTCTTCCACTTCATCCAGCACCAGACGGCCGACTTTGGTGGACAGCACGAAATCGCTGCGCTTGCGCTTGGCCAGAGCTTTCCCGAGGCGTAGTTCGGAAAGGCCCGCGCCATAGAAGGGGGCCGTGTCGAAATACCGGATGCCGTTGTCCCAGGCCGCATCGACGGTCGCTTCCGCCTCTTCTTCCGGGATATTCCGGAACATATTGCCCAGCGGTGCGGTGCCGAAGCCCAGGGGATACGTGCCGATCAGCTTGTCTTTGATACTCATGCTTTCAGACTCCTTCGAGTGGTGTGTTGGTAGAGAAGAGTCTAGGCGGCATGGTTAAGACTGTCCAAGACGGATTATGCGATACTTGAGTCCTTTAGGGTCTCATATGCTTGATATACGCCAACTGCATTATTTCGTCGCGGTCGCCGAAGAGGAAAACGTCGGCCGCGCTGCGGAAAAACTGCATATCTCCCAGTCGCCCCTGAGCCGGCAGATTGCCCAGTTGGAGGACAAGCTCGGCCTGACGCTGTTCGAACGCTCGCAACAGCGTATCCGCCTCACGCGTGACGGCCATACCTTTCTCGCCGAGACCAAGGCTTTTCTCACCCACGCCACCCGGCTCGAATCGATGGCCAAGCGCCTGGGGCGCGGCGACGAAGGCGGCCTGTGCATCGGTTACCTGGAAAACGCCATGCATTCGGGCGTGCTGCCGCATGCGCTGCGCGCGTTGCGCACCACCCGTCCCGCCGTGCACGTGGCCCTGTACAACTATCATTCGGCGGAACAGCTGGAAGGACTGCGCCAGCGCAGCCTGGACATCGCCCTGGTGTGCGACCCGCCCGCGGCGGACGACCCGGACCTGGAAAGCGCGCAGGTGCTGAACGATCCCATGCTGGTCGCCATCCCCGAGGGCCACCCGCTGGCGACGGCGCTGAACATCACGCCGGCCGACCTGGCGGGGGAAAAATGGATAGACGTGCTGCACAAGGAGAGCACGCTGAGCCACGACAATTTCGTCGCGGCCTGCGCACGCGCCGGTTTCACGCCGCAGATCACGATGGAAGCAACGGAACCGCTGGCCGCGCTGGGCCTGGTGGCTGCGGGATTGGGACTGACCATGATCCAGCACAGCCTGCGCTACCAGGCGCCGAAAGGCGTGGTCCTGCGCGACCTGCCATGGTTCACCTATCGCACGCCACTGTGGGCGGCCTGGCATCGCGTCAACCTGCGGCCACTTGTGGAAATTTTCCGCAAGATGCTGTTGCAGACCTACTCGGCGTAATGCCGCCGGCGCCGCCGTCGCTGGGGCCTACGGCGGGTACGGCCCGGCGAGGCAAGGATGCAAGGGATGGTGTCGGAAGATGGGATCAGGGCCGCTTCAACTGCCCGATGACGCTCGCCACCTTGGTGGTAATGACGTCGACCGCCGGGCCATTTGCGCCGTGGGGCAGGATGACATCGGCGTGGCGCTTGGTCGGCTCGATGAACTGCTTGTGCATCGGGCGCACCGTTTCCAGGTACTGGCTGACGATGCTATCGGCCGTGCGGCCGCGTTCGGCGATATCCCTTTGCAGGCGGCGGATGAAGCGCACGTCGGCGGCGGTGTCGACAAAGATCTTCAGCGACATCATGTTGCGCAGGTCCGCGTCGTACAGGGCGAACAGGCCTTCGATCACGATCACCGGGGCGGGTTTCACCGGAATGGTCTTGTTGGAGCGGTTGCTGATCGTGAAGTCGTACTCCGGCATCTCGATCGCTTCGCCATTGCGCAGGGCGCGCACGTGCTCTACCAGCAGGGGCCAGTCGAAAGCCTGGGGATGGTCGTAGTTCTGCTTGCGGCGCATCTCGGGGGTGAGGTCGGTCTGGTCGCGGTAGTAATCGTCCTGCATCACGACCGACACCATCTCCGTGCCGAACGAAGCGAGCACCTGCTGGGTTACTGTTGACTTGCCACTGCCGCTTCCGCCGGCGACACCAATGACAAACGGGAGGAAGGAAATCTCATTCATCCCCGCATGATACCGGAGCGGCGGGCGAACCGACAGGGGCGGTCGATCGGACTTGCAGTGTTCGGCAATCCTGCGACACCTGCCATGACCACGCTTCCATCCGCTCCGCAGTACGTCCCCGGCATGCCGGCTTGACAGTCTTGCAACCGCGCTAACACGATTTTCAAAAGGCGCTAAGCTCTACCCTTGGAACTGAGAAGTAGGTAGCACATCATGAAGACGCAACTGCTTGAAGACATCGGTCAAAGCGCTGAATTACCCCTTACGCCTCCCAAAACAGTCGGAAATGCGAAGGCGAAGGCCGAGGCGCCACACCCCGCACCTCCTGGGACGGCGCAGCCTGGCATGCCCCGATCGGCCACCGGCGTATGGCGGCAGAAGCCTGCGGCGGAGCCGCCCATTCCCGCCAAGCCGGCGGAAGAAGCGGCGCCACTGGAGCTGAACAAGGTCTTCGAGGAACTCGCCGCCCTGGAGGCGCAGTTCGTCGCGCCGGAGCAACAGCACGAGCCGGTCGCTCCCGCGGTCGAGCCCCGCCACGCACTGCCCGCTTCCCCAGCCGAGTCCCCGCATCAGCCCGGCATTGCTCCGGACCAGGCCATGGATGTCCCGGATCCGGTCCCGAATCCTGTGCCGGACCCGGTCCCGAATCCTGTGCCGAAGCACGCCCCGGACCCGGCGCCAGGCGCGGCTGCGCCGCAGGAACCCCTGTTCGACTTCACGCCGCCCCCGCCGGAGCGAGCGGCAGCCAATCCGTTCACGCCTGCCTCCAGCGGGCTGACGCGGTCCAGTGGCCGCTATCTGCTCTGGGCGACGGGCCTGCTTGCGGTGGCGCTGCTGGTCCTGGGCGGACGGTGGTTCTACCAGGAGCGCAACGACGCCGCATCGCTCGCGCTCATCGCCGGGGAAGCGAAACAGGCGCCCCGTGTCGACCAGGCCCTGAAGCCGCCGGCGCTTGCTGCGCAGGAGGCCGCGCCGGCGCCCGAGGCCGAGGCGCGTCATTCGTTCGCCATGCCCGCCATCCCCGCAAGCCAGGCTGCACCTGGCGTGCCGCCCCTCGTGATGCTGGAGCCCGATCCGCCTGCTGCCGGCAAGGGGGAACAGCCGCCTCGATCCGCGGTGGACCAGGAAGCGCCGCCGAAGGCGCCGCAGCCTGCACCTGTCGTGGAAAAAAAGCCCGCTTCCCCGCCGCCGAAGCCCGCGGCCCGCACGGCGCGCGCGTCGTCCGGCAAGGCGGCCGAGCCGGCAAAGAAAACCCGCAAGCGCGAGCCCGCGCCCCAGCCTGTGCGCGCAGCCGCCGTCGGCAAAGAAAAGCCATCGGGGCAAGAAGCCTCACTGGCGGCGACGCTGAAGGCGTGCCGGGAGCATGGCTATCACGCGACGCAATGCATCAAGCGCGACTGCCGCGTGACGCAATATGGATTCGCCTGCCGCGGGCAGTGAGCGGCCAGCCGTGGAAGGCGGCCGCAATCCGCGCCGGCATCCGCCACCGGTCCTGACCAGGACACCTCCTGCCTGAACCCCGCTGCGCTTCACGCACAGGCCGCTCTCGAGCGGCCTTTTTCATGCGCGCCGCACCCGCGCTTCGGCGCCGGCGTGGCGTTCGCGTAACGCCGTGCCGCGCTCTGCACGCACCTTGCGCTGGCGCGAGGGGAGGGTGTCCGCGCGCTCTACCATAGGCGTCCTGCGCGATGAGCGACCTGCGGCGTTCCGGCAGTCCGGCCCGCCGCCCCGGGCGCCGATCCTTCAACCTTGGCAAAGGAAAGACAATGATCTATCTGCTGGCGGCGATCCTGACCGGTCACGTCCTGGGCTACGTCGTGCCGAACGGGCGCACCGCCTACCTGCTGTGCCTGCCTTGCAGCACCGCCGTGTACATCGTGGTCCGCCTCGTGATGATCTCCTTGCGCGACCTGGACCTGGCGCAGGCGCCCATCGGGCTGATGCTGGTTGCCGGGCTCTTCTATTCGCCCCTGGCCATGCTGGGCGTGTACCTGGCGCGGCGCAAGGCAAGGCGAGGTTTCGACGACTAGCCGCTAGCGATAGAAGCTCGAGGGCGAGACCCCGAAGTGGCGCCGGAACATCGCCGAGAAGGCGCTCTGGCTCGCATAGCCGCAATTGAAGGCCACTTCGATGCCTTTCCTGCCCTCGGCCAGTTGCCTGAGCGCGGACAGCAGCCGCGCCTGTTCGCGCCACTGCGCGAAGGTCATCCCGGTCTCCCGCGAAAAGAGACGGTGCAGCGTCCTTTCGCCCATGCCCAGGGCCTGCGCCCACTCGCCTGCGCTCGCGGCGCCGGCGGGCTGCTCGATCAGGGACTGGCAGAGGGTCTTGAGCCGCGGGTCGGCCGGCATCGGCAAATGCAGGGCGATCGCGCTCGACACGCTGAGCTCGTCGATGAGCAGGCCGACGAGGCGCTCGTCGCGCGCGCACGGCGGACGGTCCAGCGGGATGCGCACCGCTTCGACCATCAGCTCGCGCAGCAGGGGAGAGACGTTGATGACGCAGGTTTGCGCGGGAACGCCGGGCGCTGCGCCGGCATCGATGTAGGCCGTGCGCATCTCGACGTCGCTGGACATGATGACGTTGTGGCGCAGCCCCGCCACCATCCATAGCGCGCGGCACGGAGGCACCACCCAGGACCCGGCCTCCGAGTGCACGATCATCACGCCCTTGATGGCGTACAGGAGCTGGCCGCGCGGATGGGAATGCCAGCCGGTCTCCGTCCCCGCGGGGCAGCTGTTTTCCATGGCAACCAGGCGCCGCGGCAGGTCGTGGAAGTCCTGGTGCTTGTTCTTGTTTACGACTACTTGCATCGACATGGCAGGAACTCTACACCTTTTGGCAGCTTGGCGCGAGACGGCCTGGCTCGCCGGCCCTACACTGGAAGGCTGCCCAGTATGTCACTTGACCACCCATGACCGCCAAAGCCTCCCTGGAAAGCGCCGCCGGCGCCACCGTGATCCCAGCCCCGGAACACACGAAGGCCACCTTCTTCGCCGGCATCGTCGGCACGGCCGCCTTCGCCCACTTCCTGAACGACATGATCCAGGCGATGCTGCCCGCGATCTATCCAATGCTGAAGAGCCGGTTTTCGCTCAGTTTCAGCGAGATCGGCATGATCGCGCTGACCTACCAGGTCACGGCCTCCCTGCTGCAGCCCTGGGTCGGCCTGTACACCGACAAGCATCCGAAACCCTACCTGCTGCCTTCCGGGATGATGGTGACCCTGGCCGGCATCGCCCTGCTGGCGCTCGCGGGCAGTTATCCCATGCTGCTGCTGGCGTCGGCGGTGATCGGCGTCGGTTCGGCCACCTTCCATCCCGAGGCCTCGCGGGTGGCCCGGATGGCCTCGGGCGGGCGCTTCGGCACGGCGCAGTCGGCCTTCCAGGTCGGCGGCAATTCCGGCTCGGCGATCGGGCCGCTGCTGGCCGCGGCGATCGTGATCCCGCACGGGCAAGGCGCGATCGCCTGGTTCATGGTCGCGGCCCTGGTGGCCGTGGCCGTCCTGTTCCGTCTCACCGGATGGACGCTGAGCCACGGGCACGCCCAGTTGAAGGGCCTGGCGCGCAAGCAGCAGGAGGGGCTGGGCCGCGCCGACGTCATCCGCGCGGTCGTGGTCATCTGTGTGTTGATGTTCGCGAAATTCGTCTACATCGCTTCGTTCACCAACTACTTCACCTTTTACCTGATCCAGCGCTTCGCCCTGAGCGTCGAACAGAGCCAGCTCTTCCTGTTCCTCTTCCTGGCCTCGGTGGCCCTCGGCACCTTCGCGGGCGGCCCGGTGGGCGACCGCATCGGGCGCAAGGCCGTGATCTGGATTTCCTTCCTCGGCGTCGCGCCCTTCGCCCTGGCCCTGCCGTATGCCGACCTGTTCTGGACGGCCGTGCTCGCCAGCGTCGTCGGCCTGGTGATGTCGTCGGCCTTCTCGGCGCTGGTCGTGTATGCCCAGGAAGCCGTGCCGGGCCGCGTCGGCCTGGTGTCCGGCCTGATGTTCGGGCTGATGTTCGGCATCGGCGGCATCGGCGCCGCCGGCCTGGGCGAGCTGGCGGACCGCAACGGCATTGTCTGGGTCTATGGCCTGGTGTCCTTCCTGCCGCTGCTTGGGTTGGCGACGGCGCTGCTGCCGAATACGCGAAAATAGGCGTAATTAGCGTAAATTAGCGCAAATGAGCGCAAGCCTCGGGCTCAGCCGACGCGGACCTGCGCCGGCCCCGGGCGCAGCGGGCAATCCGCCCCCAGGTTCTCCAGCTTGCTTGCGAGCCCGGCGCGTAATTCCACCAGCCCGGCAATACGGGCGTCGATATCGTCCAGCTTGCGTTCCAGCGCCGCGCGCAGTTCGTTCGCGGCGTTCGCAGGCTCCTGCAGGAGCGGCATGCCGGCCTCGATCTCGGCGAGGGTGAAGCCGAGCGCCTGCGCGCTGCGCAGGTAGCACAGCCATTCGACGGTTTCGGGCGGGTAGTCGCGGTAGCCGTTGGCGCGCCGCCGCGCCGCCAGCAGGCCGCGCTCCTCGTAGAAGCGCAGGGTGTCGCGGCTCAGTCCGGTGGCCTCGGCCAGTTCTCCGATGCGCATGCTGTCTCCATCAAAGTGCTTGACCCTGGAGTGTACTCCAGGGTTGACGATGCGGTTTTCATCATCACATCAGGAGCCCAGCCATGCCTTCCATCGCACTGCCGACCTATCTGCGCATCGTGCGCGCCAGCGCGTTCTACGACCTGGTGATCACGGCGCCCCTCGCCACACCCTGGACCCTGGCCTGGGTACACGGCTTGATGTCGCGCCTGAACGTGCAGCTGGGGGCCGCTCCCCTGCCGGCCTTCGGGGCCTTCCACATGTTCATTGGCGGCCTGCTCGGCAGCATCGTGGTCGTGTGGTCGCTGCTGCGCCTGCGCCACGCCGAGCGCCGCCTCGGCCGCTACGATGGGGTGGGACGCTTCCTGTTCTCGGGCTGGATGGCCTGGACCCTGGCGGCCGCCGATGCGCCGGTGCTGTGGCTGCTCCTGGCGCCGGAGTTCGCCTGGGGCGTGGTGCAATGGTGGCCGGTGCGGGGCGGGGCGGACGAGACCAGCCAGGACGCGCGCGGACACCTGGCTGCGGCCTGAGGCCCGGATTCTCACGGCGGCGGCAGGCGCTGCCAGATCAGCTCGCCGTTGCGCAGCACCTCGCGCACGCGGTGGAAGGGGATCATGCGCGGCTCGCCGTCGCGCTGGACCACGTCGAAGGAAAAATGCTGGCCGCGCTCCAGGATCACGCGCTCGAAGGACACCCGCACCACGCGGTCGAACACGCGGTCGTGATAGCCGATGACGAAATGGGCGTTGCCGAAGTCGAGATCCCAGAGGATGCGGTGAAGTACGTCCTGGATCGGCGTCATGCTAGCTCGGCAGGCGGGCGTCGTTGCACAGCATGGCCTGCAGCTTGTCCGGCGGCAGCGCCGGGCTGAAGTAATAGCCCTGCATCTGGTCGCATTCGTGCTCGCGCAGGAAGGACAGTTGTTCCAGGGTTTCCACGCCTTCAGCGATCACCTTCAGCTTCAGGCTGTGGCCCAGGGCGATGATGGCGCGGGTGATCACGGCGGGGCCGTCGTGCAGGCCGCCGCCGAGGAAGGAGCGGTCGATCTTGATGACGTCGACCGGGAATTTCTGCAGTTGGCTCAGGCTCGAGTAGCCGGTGCCGAAGTCGTCGATCGAGAGGCGCACGCCCAGCGCCTTCAGCTCGGACAGGACTTCGGTCGCCTCGAGCGGGCGGTCCATCAGCTGGCTTTCCGTCACTTCCAGCTCGAGCATGCGGGGATCGACGCCGTGGCGCTGCAGCACCTCGGCCAGGTGGCGCGCGAACTGGCGCTGGCGCAACTGCCGGGCCGACAGATTGACCGAGATGACGAAGTCCTCGATGCCCAGCCTGCGCAGGGTCTTCAGGGTGCCGCAGGCCTGGGCGAGCACCCATTCGCCCAGCGGCACGATGAGGCCGGTTTCCTCGGCCACGGGGATGAACTGTTCGGGCGAGATCAGGCCCTGTTCCGGATGGCGCCAGCGCACCAGGGCTTCGGCGCCGATCACCTTGCCGCTACGCAGGTCGACTTTCGGCTGGTAGTCGAGGGTCAGCTCGTCGTTGCGGATCGCCCGGCTCAGGCTGGCTTCGAGCAGCAGGTGCTGGTGCACGATCTGGTTCAGCTCGGGGGAGTAGAACTGGCAATTGTTCTTGCCGAGGCTCTTGGCGTGGTACATGGCGGCGTCGGCCGCGCGCATCACGCGGTCGACGTTGTCGCCGTCGACCGGGAACAGGCTCACGCCGATGCTGGTGCCGGGCACGATCTCCTTGCCGGCGGCCATGATCGGCGCGGCGACGCTGCGGCGCACGCGGTCGACCAGGTCGGCCACGTGGGCGGCGCTCGGCTGGTCCTTGATGACCAGCACGAACTCGTCGCCGCCGACGCGCGCGACCGTGTCGTCCTCGCGCACGCTGTCGCGCAGCCGGTTGGCGATCTCGCGCAGCACGACGTCGCCGGCCTCGTGGCCGAAATTGTCGTTGATGTACTTGAAGTTGTCGAGGTCGAGGAAGGCCAGGGCGCCCAGCGCCTCGTTGTGCACCGCGTCGTCGATCGCCCGCTTCAGTTCGTCCTGCAGCAGGGTGCGGTTGGCCAGGCCCGTGAGCGGGTCGTGGTGGGCCAGGTGGTGCAGGCGCCGCTCGTAGTGCCTGGCCTCGGTGATGTCGCTGATGACGGCCACGAAGTGCGTCACCTCGCCGTCGAGATTGATCACCGGATCGATGCGCAGGTCGTTCCAGAAGATTTCGCCGTTCTTGCGCCGGTTGCGCAGCACCACGCGCACGCTGGTCCGCTTTTCCAGCGCCTCATGGATGCGCTCGTGTTCGTGCACGTCGCAGCCTTCGATGCGCATGAAGCGCGGGTCGCGGCCCTTGATTTCGGCCAGGGTGTAGCCGGTCATCTGCTCGAAGGCGGGATTCACGTATTCGATCTGGTTCTGGCCGTTCGCCCAGCAGGTGATGATGATGGCGTTGACGCTGGAATAGATTGCCCGCTCGCGCACCAGCAGCCCCTGTTCGCTTTGCTTGCGCGCCGAGATGTCGAGCCCGGTGCCGAAGACGCAGGGCAGGCTGCCCAGGCTGGTGCGGGCGCAGTGGAACAGGAAGCTGGTGCGCTTGCCGTGCCTGCCGATCAGCTCGGCCTCGTGCGAGGAGGAGCCCTGCTCGAAGGCGTCGAGGATCTTCTGCACGATGGTCGGTCTTTCCTTCTCGTCGAAGAAGAATTTGACGTTGCTTGTAGGCAGTTCCTCGCTCGACATCTCAAGCGCTTCTTCCAGCTGGTGGTTCCACAGCAGCAGGTGGCCGCTGTGGTCGATCACGTAGAACACGCAGGGCAGGCCCTCGATGATGTCGGCCACCGGCAGGTCCTGGATCAGCGCATAGCGCGAGGGACCGAGCCCGTTGCGGGGAATGACGATGACGCTGAAGGTGCCGGACTGGTCCGTGTCGAAGGACTGCGGCGCGATCGTGATCCGCACCGGCAGGCGGCTGCCGTCGGCGCAGACCAGCCGGCCGCTGGCGTCGCTGTCGGCGCGCGCCGCGATCGAGGGATGCACATCGCCCGCCCCGTCGAATTCGACGAGGCGGTCGAGCGCCTGGTGGCGAATGTCGGCCGCGGTGTAGCCGGCCAGTTTTTCGCAGGCCTTGTTCCAGCTGGTGATGTTGCCGTCGGCATCGACGACGAAGACGGCAAGCGGTAACGGTGACAGATTCAACGTGTCCTCCTGGACCGTTGGTGGGCGCGTCCGGGCAGGCGCGCGTCATGACTGGATTCATGATAACGCAGCGGCTGGTCGCGTGCGAGGCCTTGTTTCAGCCGTGCGCCGGGGCGGCGGGCTCGGCCGGACGCCCCGTCAGTGTTGACTCCGCGTCACGAATCACGAAGCTATTTTTGACTGCAGGGCAATAATTTCGCGCCCCGGATCAGGACGCCGGGGCGGCGGGAAGCGAGGTGGGCGGCGCCGGCGGCGGCACCCGTTCGGCCGCGGCGCGCGGAATCCTGCGCCCGGCCTCGATGCCCTCGTTGAACAGGTTGACGATGGGCGTGCCCAGGTAGGGCAGGGCGACCGACACCGTCAGCAGGCCGACGCCCAACGTGATCGGGAAACCGATGCCGAAGATGTTCAACTGCGGCGCGGCGCGGGTCAGGATGCCGAGGGCGACGTTGACGATCAGCAGCGCCGCGAGGATGGGCATCGACAATTGCAGGCCGGCCGAGAAGATGCGCGCGCCCCAGCGCACCAGCTCCAGCGGCGCGGTGAGCGACAGCGGCGTGGCCGAGATCGGCAGGCTGACGAAGCTTTCCGACAGCGCCGCCAGCAGCACCAGGTGGGCGTTCACGGCCAGGAAGGCCATGGTCGCGACCATCGACATGAACTGGCTGATCGCCGCCGAGCGGCCCTGGGTGGTCGGGTCGAAGAAGGAGGCGAAGCTGAAGCCCATGGTGGCGCTGGCCAGTTCGCCGGCGTACTCGACCGCCGCGAACACGATGCGCATGGCAAAGCCCATGGCCAGGCCGACCAGCAGTTCCTGCACCAGGATCAAGAGGCCCGCCCAGGAGGTCGGGTCCATGGCGGGAAGGGCCGGGACGGTGGGCGCGATGATGGCGGAGAGCAGCACCCCGAGCACCACCTTGACGGAAGTGGGGACGCTGGCGTGGCCGAACAGGGGCGCGGCCGCGATCAGCCCGAGGATGCGCGTGAGCGGCCACAGGAGGCCGGCGATCCAGGTGTTGATTTCCGCCGCGGTGAGGGTCAGCATCTACAGGAGAAAGACGGGCCGCTCAGCCGACCATGTTGGGGATGCCGGTGAAGACCTGGCGCATGTAGTCGAGCATGACGGACAGCATCCAGGGCCCGGCCACGATCAGAGCGATGAAGACCGCGACCAGTTTCGGGATGAAGGACAGGGTCTGTTCGTTGATCTGGGTCGCGGCCTGGAAGATGCTGACCACCAGGCCGACGATCAGCGCCACCAGCAAGAGCGGCGCCGACACCAGCAGGGTGATTTCCATGGCCGTGCGGCCCATCGTCATGACGGATTCGGGGGTCATCGCGCTTTTTCCATTGTCCCTAGTTGAAGCTCTGGGACAGCGAGCCCAGCAGCAGTTGCCAGCCGTCGACCAGCACGAACAGCATCATCTTGAACGGCAGCGAAATCACCGCCGGCGACATCATCATCATACCCATCGACATCAGCACCGAGGCGACCACCATGTCGATGATGAGGAAGGGGATGAAGATCGCAAAGCCGATCTGGAAGGCGGTCTTGAGTTCGCTCGTGACGAAGGCCGGGATCAGCACGCGCAGCGGCACGTCTTCCGGGCCCTGCAGGGCCGGCGTGCGCGAGATCTTGGCGAACATGGCGAGATCGGACTGGCGCGTCTGCTTGAGCATGAAGTCCTTCAGGGGCGCGGCGCCGCGGTTCATCGCCTCGGTCATCTGGATGCGGTTTTCCTGCAGCGGCAGGTAGGCCTCGGTATAGATCTTGTCGAAGGTCGGCCCCATCACGAACAGGGTCAGGAACAGGGCCAGGCCAACCATCACCTGGTTCGGCGGCGCGGTCTGGGTGCCGATCGCCTGGCGCAGCAGGGACAGGACGATGATGATGCGGGTGAAGCTGGTCATCATCAGCAGCGCGGCCGGCAGGAAGGTGAAGGCCGTCATCAGCAGCAGCGTCTGCACCGGCAGCGAGTACTGGGTGCCGCCGCCCGGCGCGGCGCTGGTGGTGAAGGCGGGGATGCCCGGCTGGGCCAGCGCAAGCAGCGGCAGTGCTGCCAGCGCCGTCAGGCCGGCGGCCAGCAGGAGTTTCTTATTTCGCATTACGTTTGTCGATCGTCTGTTTGAGCCAGTCGGAAAAACTCGTCGCCGACGGGGCGTGGCCAGCCAGCGTGGCGGTGGATTGTACGCCGCCCTCCTGTTTCGGCATGGTCGCCAGCGCGTTGATGCGCCCCGGCGAGGCGCCCACCACGATCCACTGGTCGCCCACTTCCACCACCATGATGCGCTCGCGCCCGCCGATGTTGAGCGAGCCGACCATGCGCAGGTTGCCGCCGCCGCCGGCGATCTTCGGGCCGTAGCGCTTGGCCAGCCAGGCCAGCGCGGCGAGCAGGGCCAGCACCAGCACCAGGGCGAAGATGGTCTGCAGCAGGGTGCCGGTCGAAGGGCCGGGCGCCGTCTGGGGAATCGTCATGGGATTGGCCGGGGTGCCGGGAATCGCGGCCGGGGCGCCGGGCACGACCTGGGCCGGCGGCTCGTCCGCGGGATTCTGCGCCGTGGTCGGCACTTCGCCGACGGTGGTGGCGCGCTCTTGCGGCGCGATCGGGGACGGCGCATCGCCTGCCGCCGTAGCCGGCGCGGCGGAGCGGGAGGCATTCGCGGGAGCGCTGCGGGCCGGAGCGGGTGTGGCCGGCGTGCCGGCTTGCGGCTGCGCGGCCGGCGTCGGGGTGTCCTGTGGCTGGCGCGCCGCGGGTGCGGCGGGAGCCGGCTGCTGCGCCGGCGCGGCTTCGCGCGAAGCCGTTGGCGCCGCCTGGGCGACGGCTGCCGATTCGGCGCCGCCCGGCTGGGCTGGCTGGCCCGGCTGGGCCGCGCAGGCCGCCAGCGGCATCAGGCATGCCGCCGACAGCAGCATGCTCGCCCCGCGCCTGCGCAACAGGAGAGAAGGCAGCCGGCCAGTCCTTGCGGCATGGGCGGCTGCCTCTTGTTCGTTTGCGGGCAGGCAGGCGGGGGCGAGCAGGGGCATCATTTATTCAATTTTCTGATCCGTTCCGAAGGTGTGATGATATCAGTGAGTCGGATACCGAACTTGTCGTTCACGACCACGACCTCGCCCTGGGCGATCAGGCAGCCGTTGACCAGCACGTCCATCGGCTCGCCGGCCAGGCCGTCGAGCTCGACGACCGAGCCCTGGGCCAGCTGCAGCAGGTTCTTGATCGCAATTTTCGTGCGGCCCAGTTCCACCGTGAGCTGGACCGGGATGTCGAGAATGAAGTCGATGTCGTTCGGCGTATCCGGACGCGGATTCTTGGTGCCGAAGTCCTGGAATACGGCGGCGCTGGCCTGCTGCTGCTTCTGCAGCGCGGCGGCTTCGGCGGCGGCCTGTTCGGCAATCGCGGCGCCCCAATCGTCGTCGAGGCTCTGATCGTCCTGGGTGTCAGACATTGTGTTTCTCCTGAATTACTTGAAGCTGTCGCTATTGGCCAGCAGTTTTTCGACCTTCAGCGCGTACTGGCCGTTCGAGACGCCGTAGGAGCACTCCATCACCGGCACGCCGTCGACGGTGGCCTGGATGGTCTCGGGGACGCTGATCGGGATCACGTCGCCGACTTTCATGTTGAGGATCTCGTCGAAGTTCGCCTTGCCGTGGCCGAGTTCGGCCACCAGCTCGACTTCCGCGACCTGGATCTGCTGGGTCATCAGGCGGATCCAGCGCTTGTCGACTTCCAGCGCCTCGCCCTGGATGCTCGAGGTCAGCGCGTCGCGGATCGGCTCGATCATCGAGTAGGGCATGCAGAAGTGGATCTGGCCGGACACCGGACCGAGCTCGATCGTGAAGGTGGACGATACCACGACTTCGTTGGGCGTCGCGATGTTCGCGAACTGGGTGTTCATCTCCGAGCGCACGTACTCGAATTCGATCGGGTAGACCGGTTCCCAGGACTTGGTATAGGCCTCGAACACGACATCGAGGATGCGCATGATGATGCGCTGCTCGGTCTGGGTGAAGTCGCGGCCCTCGACGCGGGTGTGGAAGCGGCCGTCGCCGCCGAACAGGTTGTCGACCAGCAGGAACACCAGGCCCGGATCGAAGACCATCAGCGCGGTGCCGCGCAGGGGCTTCATGTGGATCAGGTTCAGGTTGGTCGGGACCACCAGGTTGCGGATGAATTCGCTGTACTTCGAGACGCGCACCGAACCCACCGAGACCTCGGCGCTGCGGCGCAGGAAATTGAACAGGCCGATGCGCAACAGGCGCGCGAAGCGCTCGTTGATGATCTCGAGCGTCGGCATACGGCCGCGCACGATCCGCTCCTGGGTCGCCAGGTTGTAGGTGCGGACTCCCGAGGTGTCTTCAGGCGCGGGAACGTCGTCCTGATCGCCGTTGACCCCCTTGAGGAGGGCATCGACTTCTTCCTGAGAGAGGAAATTATCGGCCATGATGCTTCTTTACTGGATGATGAACGAGGTGAACAGCACGTCGGACACTTCCTGCTCGTCGCCGCCTTCATCGAAAGGCGCCTGGACGACAGCCTTGATCTCGGCGGCCAGTTGTTGCTTGCCTTCGATGGTGCTGATCTCGGATGCCTTCTTGCCCGACAACAGGAGCAGCACGCGGCTGCGCACCTTGGCCATGTTGTCCTTGACCAGGACCGCCTGCTCGGGACCGTCGACCTGCAGGGTGAACTGGATCTGCAGGTACTGGTCGCCGTTCTCCGGCTGCAGGTTGACGACGAACTGCTCGATCGGCACGTACTCGGCCTTGACGGCCTCTTTCTTTTCTTTCTTCTTTTTCTTCGGCGCTTCCTCATGGGCCTCGGCGTCGCCGCTGCCGTGCAGGAAGAACCAGCCCGCACCGGCGCCGCCGCCGAGCAGCAGCACGCCCGCGATCGCGATGATCATGAGCTTCTTCTTCGACCCGCCTGCCGGCGCCGCTGCGTCTGCCGCGGGGGCAGCCTTCATTTTCGGATTCGCTTTCAAGATACCTCGGTGCCAAATGGGTTGCGTAATTATGTCATTATCGAGAAAAAGTGCGCAGCGGCAAGCTTCGAAAAGAGGGGGGAAGCTGGGTTAGCTCGGAGTTTGTGGGTGCGGGTGTGGTTTTTCGTAGGGTGGACACCTGTGTCCACGCGGTATGGGACGGTTGATCAGCCGACACTGCTCAACCGGTGAGACAGCAGACGCGAACAACGACCGGTTGGTTTCGTAGGGTGGACACCTGTGTCCACGCGGTATGGGACGGTTGATCAGCCGACACTGCTCAACCGGTGAGACAGCGTGGGCACAGGTGCCCACCCTACAAGGTCAACACCAACGGCCGTTACCGGGTCAGTATAGGACGGTTGGTCAGCCAACACTGCTCAACCGGTGAGACAGCGTGGGCACAGGTGCCCACCCTACGAAAAACGGGAGGCTCCGCGGTCGTTTCCGGTAACTCGACCGCAAACTGTCACCGCCCACGTCACGAAAAACGGCCGCATCGAGCGGCCGCCGACGACTCAGGCAAAGGTATCCACCGCCCCCGCGCCGCCGAGGATGCCGGTGCGCTGGCGCGGCGCGGTGTCCGCCACGGCGCTGTCGCCGCCGCCGACGCCGTTACCGCCGCCGTTGCCCGACCGGCCGGAGCCCTGCTGGCCCTGCTGCTGGGATCCGTCGCTGCCCGCGTTCACGGTCGCGTTACCGAGGGCGATGCCGCTCTCGTTCATCATCTCGCGCAGGCGCGGCAGGGAGTTTTCCAGGGCCTGGCGCACTTCGAGCTGCTGGGCCGAGAAGGTCACGCTGGCCATCTCGTTCGAGACGTTCAGCACGACCTGCACCGGGCCGAGGTCGGGCGGGTTCAGTTCCAGGGTGGCGCTCTGTTCCTCGCCGCCAACCATCCAGATCACTTTCTGGCCGACCTGGTTGTCCCAGGCGGGCGTGCCCACGCGCGCGCTCAGGCGGTCCGTCGGCACGGCGCCGGCGGCTTGCGCCGTCTGCAGGGCATTGGCCTGGGCCATCAGGTTGGTCAAGCCTTCCGGCGCGGCCGTTTCCTTCAGTGCGGCGGCCTGCGCCATGCTGTCCTGCAGCCTGGCCGCGAACTGGCCGGATTCGGGCTGGAGCTTGCCCGACTGCTCGCCCGTCCTGGCCAGGTCGAGCGCACGCAGGTCGATGCCGGGCGCGCCCTTGTCCTGCGCTTCCTCGCCCACGGCCGCCAGCGCGGCGTCGCCCTCGAGCTTGGCGGCGTGCCTGTCGTCCTCAAGGCCGAGCTTGCCCTTGAGCGCTGCCTGCAGGGCGCCGCCCGCGGCGGCTTCTTCGGCCACGCCTGGCGCCGCCTGTGCGGGCTGGTTGAAGCTGGCGAGCATGGCCAGCATGTCGGCCACCGAATCGGCCGCCTTGGCGTCCGAAGCGCTGGCTTCCTCGTCATCCTTGCCCTCGGCGGCGGCCGCCTTGCTGTCGCTCGTCGCCTGGGCGGCGTCGGCCTGGGCGCTGTCCCTGGCCGGCTCCTTCGCGGCCTCG
>JBFLZJ010000001.1:30435-683795 GCA_040755875.1 Pseudomonadota bacterium
TCATCAGAAGTCGCTTTGGCTTTATAGTGGGTGGTTCGAAACGCCCGCGATGCTAGGCAGGCCCATGGCGGGGTGTCAAGGCGGGCGGCTACCGGCGGTTGCGGCTGCACGGCGGCCTGCGGCCTGGCGGCCGCCGGCGGCTGGGCCGGCGCCTGCTGCGCGAGCTGGCGCTGTTCGAGCTGGCGCGTGAGCGTGGCGCCGAAGTCGACGCCATCAGGAGTCAACGCCGCGTTGCCGCGCATGTTCTGCGACTGGCCGTTCAGGCCGTTCGCGCCGTTCACCTGGAAGGGAAGGGAAGTCGTTTGCATCGTCATTGTCTGTTCAGCGTTGGTGGCGGACGGTGCGCGCGGCATGGTCGTCCATCATTTTCTGGTCGCGCTTGTTCTCGATTTTCAAGGCCTCGGCCGCCGCCCGCTCGTTCAGCGTGCGGTAGGACAGGCGCTTGCGCTCGCTTTCCTGCCAGGCTTTCTTTTCCTGCTCGCTCTTGTAGTTCGCATGCTTGAGCACTTCGCGCTGGCCGTTGATCGCGTTGTCGAGCTTGTCGATAAAGGCGACAAAATTGCGGTAGGCGAAGGGCGTGATGCCCGCTATCTGGGCCTGGTCGAGCTTGTTCGCGTAATCGTCGCGGTAGCCCAGCAGCATCTGCAACTTGGCTTCGGCTTCCTCGACCGCCTTCAATGCGGCGCCGAGCCGCTTGGCGGCGGCGTCGGAATCGCGCTGGGCCAGTTCGATCAGGGTTTCAAGGGCGGAGGTATTTGCCATAACGAACTCAAGTATAGCGAGGCAAATGCGGGATCAATCAGCTGAACAGAGAGCCTAATTGCCCCAAACTCTGGCCCATGTTGGTGTTCTCGTGGATTTCCTGGCACAGGAATTCCTCGATCTTCTCGTTCAGCGCGATCGCCTGGTCGAGCACCGGATCGCTGCCGGGCGCGTAGGCGCCGACGCTGATCAGGTCGCGCGAGCGCTGGTAGCGCGAGTACAACTGCTTCAGCTTGCGCGCCGATTGCTGGTGCTGGTGCGAGGTGATGCCGTGCATGGCCCGGCTGATCGACTGTTCGATGTCGATGGCGGGGTAGTGGCCGGCCTCGGCCAGGTGGCGGTTCAGCACGATGTGGCCGTCGAGGATACCGCGCGCGGCGTCGGCAATCGGGTCCTGCTGGTCGTCGCCCTCGGACAGCACGGTGTAGAAGGCGGTGATCGAGCCGCCGCCCTCCAGACCGTTGCCGGCGCGTTCCACCAGCACCGGCAGCTTGGCGAACACCGAAGGCGGATAGCCTTTCGTTGCCGGAGGTTCACCAATGGCCAGCGCGATTTCGCGCTGCGCCATGGCATACCTCGTCAGCGAGTCCATGATCAGGAGGACATTCTTGCCCTGGTCGCGGAAGTGCTCGGCAATCGCGGTGGCATAGGCCGCGCCCTGCAGGCGCATCAGCGGCGGGCTGTCGGCCGGCGCGGCGACGACGGCCGAACGGGCCAGGCCATCCTCGCCCAGGATCTGCTCGATGAATTCCTTCACCTCGCGGCCGCGCTCGCCGATCAGGCCGACGACGATGACGTCGGCCGTGGTGTAGCGCGCGATCATGCCGAGCAGGACCGATTTGCCGACGCCGGTGCCGGCGAACAGGCCGAGGCGCTGGCCGCGGCCGACCGTCAGCATGGCGTTGATGGCGCGCACGCCCACGTCCAGGGTTTCCTTGATCGGCGCGCGGTCGAGCGGATTGACCGGGCGCGCGTTGATCGGGGCGACGTCGCTGGTGTCGAGCGCTCCCTTGCCGTCGAGCGGACGGCCGGCCCCGTCGACCACGCGGCCCAGCAGGCCCATGCCCACCGGCAGGTGGCGCGCGCGGTCGCTGGGACGGCGGCGCGGATGGTTGACCGTGCCCGGACGCGGCACCGGCGTCTCCACCGGGAAGACGCGCGAGCCCGGCACCACGCCCTCGACGTCGCTCTGCGGCATCAGGAACAGGCGCTCGCCCTCGAAGCCGACCACTTCGGCCTCGATCTTGGCGCCGTTCGGCAGCGGGATGGTGCAGGCGCTGCCCACGGCCAGGCGCAGGCCGACGCATTCCATGACGAGACCGGCCACGCGCGTGACGCGTCCCGAGACCTGCATCGGCTCGACGAAGCCGAGCAGGGAGTCGCAGTCGGCCAGGTAGGATTTCCAGCGCGCGGTGTGGCGGTCGAGACCTGCGGCGCCCATCAGGCGAGCCACTCCACGTTCTTGCCCAGCGCATGGGTCAGGCGGTTCCAGCGGGCCGCGGCCTGGGCGTCGATCTGGTTGCTGGCGGTATCGACCTTGCAGCCGCCGCGCGCGATCTGCGGATCGGCGACGACGCGCCAGCCGCCCTTGTCGAGCTCGTCCGCCAGGCCGGCGCGCACGATGTCGACGTCTTCAGGATTGAGGGCCAGCACCGCCGGCTGCTGCAGCACCGGCAGGTATTCGATCGCTTCGCGCACGATGCCGATGATGAGTTCGGGCCGGACGTCGAAGGCCGTGCGCACCATGGAGCGGGCCAGGTGCAGGGCCAGGTCGAGCACGTCGGCGGCGATGGTCTCGTCGGCCTGGGCCAGCGCGCCGCTGAAGGAGGCGGCCACCGCACGCAGGCTCTGGAGCTCGGCGGCGGCCTCGACCCGGCCGGCCTCGAAGGCTTCGGCGTGGCCGGCGGCGCGGCCTTCTTCCAGGCCTTCGGCATAGCCCTCGGCGCGCGCCTGTTCTCGGATCGCTTCGAGTTCGGCGGCGGTAGGCAGTTGCACCGCCGGCGCGGCCGGGACGGCCTGCTCGGCGGCGAACTGCTGCGCTCGAGCCGCGGCAGCGTTGGCCGCGGCAGCTCGTGCGCGGTTTTCCTCTTCCTCTTTTTCCTTGATGCGGGCGGCGAGGGTGCTCGGCCGCTCGTCGCCGAAGGAGGTCATTTCCCAGCGCTTGAAGGCGCCCTGCAGGTCTTTGTTCATCACTGGATATTAAACGAAGGAGTCTTCGCCCTTGCCGCCCAATACGATCTGGCCCTCGTCGGCCAGGCGTCGCACGATCTGCAGGATCTGCTTCTGCTGCGCTTCCACTTCCGACAGGCGCACCGGACCCTTCGATTCCAGGTCTTCGCGCATCATTTCGCTGGCGCGCTGGCTCATGTTGCGGAAAATCTTCTCGCGCAGGTCCTGGGAGGCGCCCTTCAGGGCGATGATCAGCATTTCCGACTGCACTTCGCGCAGCAGCAACTGGATGCCGCGGTCGTCGATGTCGATGATGTTGTCGAACACGAACATCTCGTCCATGATCTTCTGCGCCATGTCGTTGTCGTAGTTCTTGATGTTTTCCATCACGGCGCTTTCCTGCTCGCCGTTCATGAAGTTCAGGATCTCGGCCGCGGTGCGCACGCCGCCCAGCGAGGACTTCTTGATGTGCTCGTTACCCGACAGCAGCTTGGTCAGCACGTCGTTCAGCTCGCGTAAAGCAGCAGGCTGGACGCCGTCCAAGGTCGCGATGCGCAGCACCACGTCGTTGCGCAGGCGCTCGGTGAAATGGCTCAGGATCTCGCAGGCCTGGTCGCGCTCGAGGTGGACCAGGATGGTCGCGATGATCTGCGGGTGCTCGTTGCGGATCAGTTCCGACACCGACTGCGCATCCATCCACTTCAGGCTCTCGATGCCCGAGGCGTCCTTGCCGCCCAGGATGCGGTTCAGCAGCACGGCCGCCTTGTCGTCGCCCAGCGCCTTGGTCAGCACCTCGCGGATGTACTCGTCCGAGTCCAGGCCGACCGTGGAGTGGGCGTCGGCTTCGTCGCGGAAGGCTTCCAGCACGTTGACCACCTGCTCGTGCTGCACCGACTTCATCGCGGCCATGGCGGCGCCCAGCTTCAGCACTTCGCGCGGGCCCAGGTACTTCATCACCTCAGCCGCTTCTTCCTCGCCCAGGGCCAGCATCAGGATTGCCGCCTTGGTGATACCGTCTTTGTCCTTGTCGCTCATTCCGAACCCACCCATGCCTTGATCACGTTTGCCACGATGCGCGGATCGTCACGCGCCATTTCCTTTGCCAGCGCCAGGTTGGCGCGATAACTGCGCTCCCGCGGTGCTTCTTCCTCTTCCGCCCCGATCGGGGTGCCGTCCGGGCCCAGCGTGACCACGGCGTCGGCGTCTTCTTCCTGTTCTTCTTCCTTTTCCTCTTCCGGCATCGCGACCGCCTCGTCGAACTTGTGCATCACCGGGCGCATCAGCGGACGCAGGATGCGGAAGTAGAGGAAGGCGATCACGGCGGCGATCAACAGGTACTTGCCCACTTCCCATGCCAGCGGCAGGTTGGCCGGATCCTTGTACCAGTCCGGACCGGCTTCCTCTGGCTTGTCCACGCCGTCGAAGGGGGCGTTCGCCACGTTCATGGTGTCGCCGCGCGCCTGCGAGTAACCCATCGCCTGCTTGACCAGCTCGTTGATCTGGGCCACTTCGGCTGCCGACAGGGGCTTGACCGTCACATTGCCGGTGTTCGGGTCGACCGAGCGGCGGTAGTTCACCACCACGCCCACCGTCAGGCGCTTGATGCCGCCCATCGGACGCTGTTCGTAGCGGATGGTCTTGTCGACTTCGTAGTTGGTGGTCGCGTCCTTGCGGGTGGGGCCAGCGACAGGTGCGGCACCCGGCGCACCTGGTGCGGTTCCATCCAGCGGCGCGGTCGCCACGCCCGGCGGCTGGTTCGACAGCGCGCCCGGGATGCCGTTGGCGTTGCCGGTCGCGGGGCCGGTCTGCTCCGAGGTCTGCTGGCTGCGGATCGCCTGCGGTTCCGGCGGCGAATTCGGCTTGTACATCTCGGCGGCGGTGTCGACCTGGGCGAAGTCGATCTCGGCGGTCGCCTCGGCGCGCACATTGCCCTTGCCGACGATGGGGGTGATCAGCGACTCGACCTGCTTGATGATGTTCTGCTGCACCATCTCGACGTATTTGAGCTGGGTCGCGTCGAGCTGCTTGCTCAGGCCGTTCTGCTTGGGCTGCTCGGACAGCAGATTGCCGTTCTGGTCGACGACGGTGACGTTACCGACCGTCAGCTCAGGGATGCTCGACGCCACCAGGTGCACGATGGCGCTGACCTGGCCCGGATCGAGGGCGCGGCCGGACTGCAGGTTCAGCAGGACCGAGGCGGTGGGCTTTTGCTGGTCGCGCACGAAGACCGAGGGCTTCGGCAGGGCCAGGTGCACGCGCGCCGCGGCCACCGAGCCCAGCGACTGGATCGAACGCGCCAGCTCGCCTTCGAGCGAGCGCTGGTAATTGACCTGCTCCAGGAACTGCGACACGCCCAGCTTCTGGTTTTCCATCAGCTCGAAGCCGACGTTGCCGCCCTTGGGCAGGCCCTGGGAGGCCAGTTTCAGGCGCAGGTCAGGCACCTGCTCGGCCGGCACCAGGATGGCGCTGCCGCCTTCGGAAAACTTGTACTTGACGCCCATCTGGTCGAGCGCCGCGGTGATCGCGCCGCCGTCCTTGTCGCTGTAGTTGGCGTACAGGACGCGGTAGTCCGGGGACTGGTTCCACATCCAGATCGCCGCAATCAGCGCCAGCGCCGCCGCCACGCCGCCACCGATGAGCACACGCTTGCCCATCGTGGTTTTCAGGAACGGTTGCGGCTGTTCTGGGGTGTCGAGCAGTTCGTCGGCGGTCGCGGCCATGTTGGTTGTCCAAGGGGAGAAAAGGGATCAGGCAGCATTATGGAGCCGTAGAGCAACATTCAAACCCCGGAATAGGGGGTGGTTTCCCCTCTTGCTCACCGCAAATTATTGCTGTCGCGCTGGTAATCTGACAGCCTGACATCGCCCGGCTGCATTTCTTGTACGGGCACGCAACGGATAACAGGAGAACCCATGAGCATAGGCGGAATCGGCGGCATCGACAGCAGCCGCATCGAGGCGATGATGGCCCAGTTGAAGGCGGCCGCCACGAAACCTGCCGCGCCGAACGGGGCGGCTGGCGCATTGGGCGGCATCGGCAACCTGGGGAACCTGGGCAGCTTGGGCAAGCTCGGCGACCTGGGCAAGGCGGCCGATGTCGGCGCCAGCGAGGGTGCCTCGAAGGTCAGCTTCTCGGATGCGCTGAAGAACTCGCTCCAGCAGGTGAGCAATTCGCAGAAGCACGCGGAAGAGCTGGGCCAGCGCTTCGCCATGGGCGACGACAGCGTCAGCCTGTCGGACACCATGATCGCCATGCAGAAGTCGAGCATCGCCTTCCAGGCCACCGTGCAGGTGCGCAACAAGCTGGTCTCGGCCTACCACGAGATCATGAACATGCAGGTGTAATTGCCCCGGCAGGATGAACAACGGGCCGCGCCCCCGGCAGGGAGCGCGGCCCGTTGTCGTTTACCGGCTGCGTGTGCCTGATTACGCCTTGTTGGCGCGGCGGCGCGCCAGGCCCAGGGCGGCAACGGCGGCGCCGAACAGGGCGATCGATGCCGGCTCCGGCACGTCGGTATGGCCGGCTTCGGCGTTCGTCACCTGGAACTGCCAGGCGGCGTTGGAAGCGTTCTGGAACTGGTCCAGGTAAGCCTGGACGCTCGTCAGGGTGGCGCTGCCGCCGCTGGCGACCCATCCGTAGGAGGTCTGGACGGCGGTGTAGCCGGTGAGCGAGCTGAACACGTTGCAGCAGTACGAGACCAGCAGCGAATAATTGCCTGCCGCCAGCTCCTGAATCAGGCGTGGACGCAGGCCGAAGGAATCGTCGTTCGACAGCAGGTGGCCGCCGCCCGCATCGAACAGCGAGAAGGTGGCGTCGCCGTAGCCCTGGAGGAAGGTGAAGTCGACGGTAGCGGCTTCGTTCACGTGCAGGTCGACGACGCTGTAGCCGTGTTCGTTGAAGTTGCCTTCGATGACAGCGGCTTGGGCGGAACCGACGGCGCCGGCCAGGGTGAGGGCAGCGGCTGCCGCGGCGATTTTTTTCAGGATGGACATGTTTTGGGATCTCGTTTAATGGTTATTTAAAAAGCAAGTTCCATTAAGCAAGCCGCGTGCCAGCCAGAAATTTAGTTTGTTCTTTTAATAATTATGCTAAAAAATCAAGTATTTACGGATTCGCTGGTAAATACAGGTCGCGCCCCGGCGTTTCGGCGCTGGCGCAGTGTAAGGTTTTTCGACAGGCGGCAGCCATGGCCGCTGCCCGATAGTTGGAGCGCCTGACAAAACCTTCAGGGCACGGCGCGGCGACGAAGACAGTACACATGTACGGCGAGGAGCCGCAACACAGCGATGGAGGTTTGTTCGGCGCTCTTAGCCCAGTCCGGCCAGCCTGGCGTTGCGCTCGCGTTCGAGCCTGGTGATGTAGCGCTGCACCGCCGCCATGTTGGCGCGCGAAATATCGACGAACATGCAGCCGATGCGACGGCTGGTCTTGTTGTTGAGCATGGTGACGTCGAGGGCGTTGCGCACCTGCAGCGAGGTGGTGACGGTGCCGATCTCCGGCAGCTCGATGCGGCAGCCGGTGAAGGTCTGGCCGATCGTCGAGTTGAGCGTCATCTTGCTGTCGAGCAGGGCCACACCGCCGCAGCTGATGTCGGCCAGCGGGAAGCTGGCGTTGCCGCCGCCCAGGTCGATCGGCAGCGGCACGATCGCCGGCACCGGATTGCTCACCGGCGTGGGCATGCGGTAGAACTCGCGCCGCTGGAGGCGGATCAGCGAGTCCGGGATCTGGGCGGCCAGGGCCGCGGCGCCTTCATACTCGAGCTCCTGCAGGCCGCCGGCGCGGAACAGGATGCGGATCTTGTCGAGGTAGGTCTCGCACATCACCTGGCCGGCGTGCACGATGCGCTGGTTCTGCTCGCGGTTGATCGAGCGGTCCAGGATGAACAGGCCGCTGTCGGGATCGACCTCCAGGATCGAGGTGACGCAGACGTCGGCCTCGCCCTTGATCTTCATCCGGATCAGTTGTTTCTTTTCGCCGATCTGGCGCAGCAGCGCGACGATCTCCCTGCGCGACTGCACTTCGTAGTCGTGCCAGTTTTCCAGTTCTGCGTCATGGGTTGCTTGCATCTTGTTCCGCCGGTGGTGCAGGTGAGTCGATGAGAAGCGCGGTATCGGGAGGAGCGGGAAGCAGCCCGCCGTATTGTTGCGCTGACTCAATATGATAAAGCCATGCCAACAGTTCCGCAATTGCGCGGTACAGGGCCGGCGGGATATGGCTGTCGAGGTCGATGTCCATCAGGATGGACACCAGTTCCTTCGATTCGTGCACGAACACGCCCGCATCGCGCGCGCGTTCGATGATCTGTTCGGCCACCAGGCCGTGTCCCTTGGCGACCACGGTCGGCGCCTGCGATCCGGCCGCATAGGCGAGGGCGACGGCGCGCTGGCGCCGCGGTGCCGCCTTGCCGCCGGGCTCGCTCATGCGTCCTCCCGGCCGTCGATGCGCAGGGAGGCCAGTTCGGCGCCCGCGCCCGCCAGCGCGTCCTGCAGGCGCGGCGCCCCTGCGCGCAGCGCGCCGACCGCGTCGAGCGCCGCGCGCAGGTCGATCCGGACCTGGCTGCCGCGCAGGCTGACGCTGGCCTCGATGTCGCCGAGCAGGGCGAAGCGCAGGCGCAGCCCGCTCTGCCAGGCCGGCTCCTGCCGGTCCTCGCCGCCCGCGCGATCGTCCTGTTGGCGCGCCACTTTCCATTCGAAAGGCTGGCCGGGGGCGAGCTGGCCCTGCCAGACGACCTGGCCCTGCTCGTGGCTGGCGAGCTGCATGTTGATCATGCGCGCGCTGGCCGGGTCGGTCGGCGCGGTGCCGGGCGCGCTGCGCGCCTGCGGTTCCTGCATCAGTTCGCCCAGAGGGCGCTTGCCCTCGGCCCATTCGGCGACGTGGGATTCGTAGAACAGTCCGCTTTTCGCGATCGCCTGCGCGAGTTTGCCGGCGAGCTGGGCCGGGTCGGGCGCGCCCTGGGACAGCAAGGGCGCGGCGCCCCTCACGGCCGCGGCGTCCCTGGCGCCGGCTGCGCCGTCGCCGGCGGCGCTGTGCAGCACCTGGGCCAGCAGGCGCGCGGCCGGGCTCAGGTCGGCCGCGTCGTTCTGGCCGCCGGTATGGCTCAAGGGAGAAGAGGCCGCGGCGATGGCGGCGGCCAGCGAGCTGGCCTGGGCGCCTTGCGGCGCCGGGGCGCCGTGCAGGGTGGCGTCGCCGAGCAGGAAGGTCGGCTGGGGCGAGGCCGCCAGCACTTTCATCGTCAGTTCCGCGCCGGGCTGGGTCCCGGGGGGAAGCTGCATGCGCACCGGGGTGTCCAGCACCCGCACCACGAAGCTGCCATCGCCCAGGCGCGACAGCACCGAGACCGGCACCTTGCTGCCCAGCATGGTCGCGAGCGTGCGCTGCAGGGCGTCGAGGCGCGGATCGCCCGCGCGTTCGGGCGCCAGCGCCGGCCTGACCGGCTGCGTGGCGCTGACGCCGGGACTGGTGAGGCGCTCGACCATCGGGTGCTCCGGCTCAGACGCTGCCGTAGGCGTTCGCGAGGCGGCGCTGGGTACCGGAATTGTTGATCAGGGCGGACAACTGGGCCATCCACGGCATGGTCAGGTCGCGGATGCGGCGGTCGTCGGCCAGGATGCGCTTGATGCAGTCGACCTTGGCCTGGCGGCCTTGCGGGTTCAGCGCGACGGCCGCTTCGCCGTGCTTGAGTGCGTCGACGTGGCGGGTGCAGCGCTGCTCGAGCAGCACCAGCTGGTCCCAGTCGCCGGCTTCGGCGGCGGCCAGCATCTGGCCGGTCAGTTCGGCGACGGCGGCGTATTCGGACAGCACTTCCTGGCCGGTCATCATCATGCGCTCGCCATGACAGGGTAGTGGGAGGCCAGCGCGTCCGGCGCGGCAGGCTTTTCGCCGATCTGGGTCCATGCGTCCCGCATGTCGGCGAGCAGGGTCTGCACTTCTTCCAGCATCTCGGTCTTGTTCTGCAGGTTGGCGGTCAGGAGGCGCTCGGTCATGTAGACGTAGAGCAGGTCGAGATTCGCGGCGATGTCGCCGCCGGCTTTCTTGTCGAGGCTGGCGCGCAGGCCGCTGTTGATGATGTCCAGCGCCTTCGAAATGGCGGCGCCTTTCTCGGCGATCTGGCCGGCAGCCATGTGCTTGGCCGCGTTCCTGACGGCGACCAGCGCGCCGTCGTACAGCATGACGATCAGTTTGTGGGGCGAGGCGGCAATCACCGAAGTTTCCAGGCCTACTTTTGCGTAGGCGTTCACGCCGCGCTGCATCGATCCAAACATCAGAACCTCCAAATACTTCAGTAGTGTGCGGAGCGCTTCGACGGGCGTTCCACCAGTGTTCGCGCTGAAGCGGGTCGGGGCGGCATCAAGGCCGGCCTGCCATTCTTCAGCCAGGGTAGTTTACTGGCTTAACGGCAGCTTCTAACCGGACTTGAGAGCAGGGAATACCCGCCATTTTGGACGTTTGTCAGTTGAATAACGGGATGAAGGGTCTTGCGCGGACGCAAGACCGGGGCCCGCGCCCTGGAAGCGGATCAATCGTTGCGCGGCTGCTTGCGGCGCTCGTGATGGCGGCGGTGCTGGGGCGACTGCAGGGCGCGCGCCAGGATGGCGCGCGGTACATTGCAACTGTCGAGGTACTTGAAGGCGAAATCCACGCCGCGGATATCGACCAGGTACAAGGCGTATTCGGCGGTCAGGGCCGTTTGTTCATCGGTTCTTCGTTGCATCATCTACTTCTCCCATGCCCGCTGGCGGCCAGCGCCGGCCGGCGCTAGCGGGCTGCGTTAGCACAATGATATCTCCGTGCTCGACGCGCACTTCTGGAAGTTGTTAGGAATTGTTTCGGGTGTAGGACAGGAGCGACAGCGCCGATGTTCCCGTTATGTTCCGGCCGCCGCGCGCAGCGTTCGTGAGGGCAGCGCCTGCCGCGCCGCGGCAAAGCGGGCGGCGGCGTCGGCGTCCAGGGGGCGGGAGTACAGGAAACCCTGGCCCTGGTCGCAGCCGGCCTCGCGCAGGGCATCGGCCTGGGCCTGGGTTTCGACGCCTTCGGCGACGACGTGCAGGTTCAGGCGGTGCGCCATGGCGGTAATGGCCTGGACGATGGCGCGCGAGTCGCTGTTGTGCCCGAGGTCCAGCACGAAGGACTTGTCGATTTTTAGCTTGTCGATCGGCAAGCGCCGCAGGTAGCTGAAACTGGAGTAGCCGGTGCCGAAGTCGTCGATGCTCAGCGCCACGCCGAGCGACTTCAGCTTGTGCATCACGATCATGCTGCGGCCCGGATCGGCCATCGAGACGCTTTCGGTCAGCTCCAGTTCCAGCAGGCTTGGGCACAGTCCCGTCGTGTCGAGCAATTCGCTGACGATGGCGACGATGTCGCTTTGCAGGAACTGGCGCGCCGACAGGTTCACCGCGACCGGCGCCGCGGGCACGCCGGCGCGGCGCCAGGCGGCGAGCTGGGCCACCGCGCTCCTGACGATCCATTCGCCGATCGGGACGATCAGGCCGGTTTCCTCGGCAATCGGAACGAATTCCTCGGGCGAAACCACGCCGTGCTCGGGATGGCGCCAGCGCAGCAGCACCTCGAAGCCGGCCAGCGCGCAGCTCGCCAGTTCGATCTTCGGCTGGTATTGCAGGAACAGTTCGTCGCGCTCGAGCGCGCGGCGCAGCTGGCTTTCGAGCACCAGCCGGCGCCCGAGTTCGCGCCGCTGTTCGGCGGTGTAGCGTTCGATGCGTCCGCCGCCCATGCCCTTGGCGTGGCGCATCGCCGTCGCCGCGTTGTTGAGCAGGGTGTCGGCATCCTGCCCGTCCTGCGGGAAGCAGGCGTAGCCGATGCTGCAGGTGATCGAGATGTCGGCGTCCTTGCCGAAGGCATGGTGGGCGACCTCGTTCATCAGTTCCTCGAGGCGGGCCCGCAGGCGCTCGGGACAGCCCGGGTCGTTGAGCATCATCACGAACTCGTCGTTGCCCGAGCGCGCCAGCATGTCGTCTTCGCGCAGGCGCGACTGCAGGGCGCGCGTGACCGCCACCAGGGCCTGGTCGCCGACCACGTGGCCGAGCACTTCGTTGACCCGCTTGAAGCGGTCCAGGTTCAGGCAGACCACGACCGCGCCCGCGCCGGACGCCTGCCAGGCGGGAATGCTCTCGGCTATCGTGCGCAGCAGCGCCTGGCGGTTGGCCAGGCCGGTCAGGGCGTCGTGGGTCAGGAGATATTTCACCTGGCCGGCGGCGGCCGGCACCGGCGCGTGGGCGGCGTTGTGCAGCAACTGCTCGTGCAGTTCCTGGGCGGCGCGCGCCAGCTGGCGGTGGTAGATCAGTTCCTCGACCATGCGCGCCAGTTCGTGCAGCTCGGACAACTGCTCCTCGCTGAAGTGGCGTGGACGGGTGTCGAGCACGCACAGCGTGCCCAGCTTGTCGCGCTCGACCGAATACAGCTGCACCCCGGCGTAGAAGCGGATATGGGGCGGCCCGGCGACGATCGGGTTGTCGGCGAACCGTTCGTCCTTCGAGGCGTCCTCGACCACCATCGGCTGGTCGGAGAGGATGGCGTGGCCGCAGAAGGAGACGTCGCGCGAGGTGGTCTGGGCGGCGAAGCCGCAGCGCGACTTGAACCATTGGGTATCGCTGCCGACCAGCGAAATGAGCGCCGTCGGGACGTCGAGCAGCCTGGTCGCCAGACGCGTGATCCGGTCGAAGGCCTCCTCCGGTCCTGTACCGAAGAGCTCGGTTGCGTAGAGCGCAGCCAGGCGTTTGGCCTCGTCTACCGGGATCTGGGGTTTCTGCATATTTAACAATTCGCCGGTGGCTCCGGGTCGTTCCGATAGGCCCATTACGCCAGAAGCGGCGCGGAATTGCAATGCGAGCACGACTGAAACCCGCGGTTTGGTGCGGGCGGGAATTGTGAATTTTTGTTGCTGGGAATTCGCGACAGGGTGTTACCGGCGCGCCCGCGGCGGCCGGTCACCTCCCTGTTTCTTCGTTACAGCGCGCCCAATTCCCGGGCCAGCGCCGCGATCACGCCGTCCCAGTCGCCGCGCGCACCCTGGCGGAACAGCCGTACGCTCGGATACCAGGGGCTGTCGGTGCGTTCGGTCAGCCAGCGCCAGTCGGCCACGCTGGGCAGCATCAGCCATACCGGCTTGCCCAATGCCGCGGCGAGGTGGGCAACGCTGGTGTCGACCGCGATCACCACGTCCATCAGTTCGACCAGGGCGGCGGTGTCGGCAAAGTCGGCCAGGTGGGCGTCCATGCGCGCCACCACGCTGGCGCCGAGCGGCGCGAGGTCGTCCTTGCGGTATTCCTTCTGCAGCGAGAAGAACTGGCAGTCCTGGGCGAACAGCGGCGCCAGTTGCGCGAAGGGGATGCTGCGGTTGTGGTCGTTCGCGTGCTGGACATTGCCGCTCCAGACCAGGCCGACGCGCGGCTTGCTGCGCGGGCCGAGCCGGGCGTCCCAGGTTGCCAGGCGCGCGGCATCGGGCGCCAGGTAGCGCTCGGCCGCCGGAATCGTGTGGATGTCGGTGCCGAAGGCCAGCGGCAGGCTCATCAGCGGGCACTGGAAGTCGAACTCCGGCAGCGTCTCGCCCTTGGCGATGATGCGGTCGACGCCCGCCAGGCCGCCCAGCAGGCCCACCAGCGGCGGCTGCACTTCGAGCAGGACGTGGGCGCCGCGCGCCTTGACCAGCGGGGCGTAGCGGCAGAACTGCAGGGTGTCGCCCAGGCCCTGCTCGGCGAACAGCAGGATGGTCTTGCCTTCGAGCGGCTCCTGGCCCAGCCACAGCGGCTCGGTGAAATGGCGGTTCTCGTTGTAGACGTTGAGCAGTTCGTTATGCCAGCGCGACTCGTAGCCCGGCCAGCCGTCGCGCAGGTTGCCGTATTGAAGATTGAGCAGGGCGCGGTTCCATTGCGCCGGGCCGTAATCCGCATCCAAAGCCAGCGAGCGGTCGTAACAGTGCAGCGCGTCCTGGTAGCGGCGCATGGCCTCGTACACGTTGCCCCGGTTGTTCCAGATCGCCGGGCTGTCGCCCTTCACGGCCAGGACCTCGTCGTAGACGGCCAACGCTTCCTCGACCCGGCCCATGTCCTGCAGCACGTTGCCGCGGTTGAGCAGGGCGTCGGTGAAGCGCGGATCGATCTCGAGCGCGCGTTCGTAGCTGGCCATCGCCTCGTCGCGCCGGCGCAGGCGCTGCAGGACGATGCCGCGGCCATTGTGGCTGGCCGGCTCCTCCGGATCGAGCGCGATGGCGACGTCGAAGCATTTCAGGGCCGCTTCCAGGCGGCCGAGCTCGACGAGCAGGTGGCCGAAGCTGGCGCGGAAGGCGGCCGAGCCGGGGGCCAGTTCGGTGGCCTTCTGGTAGGCGGCGAAGGCGTCGTCGGCGCGGCGCAGGTGGCGCAGGGCGTTGGCGCGGCCGTGGTGGGCCTCGGCCTCGTCCGGCGCCTGTTCGAGCACGGCGTCGTAGGCGGCCAGGGCCTCGTCGAGCAGGCCCAGCTTGCGCATTGCCTTGGCATAGTTGATGCGCGCCTTCACATAGGCAGGCGCCAGTTTGAAAGCCTGTTCGTAGCTGGCCAGGGCCTCGTCCACGCGTCCCAGCGCCATCAGGATGTTGCCGCGGTTGTCGAGGGCCTCCAGGTGGCCAGGCGCGAGCCGGAGCGCGTGCTGGCAGCGCTCCAGGGCTTCCTCGTGGCGCTTGAGCTGCTCGAGCACGACCGCGCAATTGTTCCAGGCCTCGACGTCGCGCGGCGCCAGGGCGATGGCGCGCTCGTAACTGGCCAATGCGTCTTCATAGCGCTTGAGCGCCTGCAGCACATTGCCGCGGTTATACAAGGCATCGACATTCTTCTGGTCCAGCCCCAGCGCCTGCTCGTAGCTCTGCAGCGCGGCCGGGTGGTCGCCAATGGCCTTGAAGATATTCCCCAGGTTGCTGTACACGGCCGACACCCCGGGATTGACCGCCAGGGCGTCGCTCATGAACTGCAGGGCCAGCTCGTGGTTGCCGATCTGATAGCCGAGGATGCCGACGTGGTGCAGGGAATCGAAGTGGCGCGGCTGCTTCTGCAGCGCCGCTTCGTACTTGGCGAAGGCATCCTCCAGGCGGCCTTCCTGGTGGGCCGCCAGGCCGGCGGCGAACATGCGGTCGGCGAACAGGCGGTCGGATGGGGAAGGGACAGGGTGTGGTTTCGTCATGGGCAAAGTGGAGCAACTAAGTGAAGCAATGCTGGTAGAGGAGGTCCCGGCCGGATGGCCGCCCGGGTAGCGCTGCCAGCGAGTGTAGCCGAGACTTGCTCTCGGGCATCGGGCGAATAAGCATGCAAATTGCCCCTAAATATTTTTCCGGCGCTGCCGTTGACGTAGTTGTTGCGGTGATGGCGTCAAGGTATCGGCCCGGTCCGCTTCCGATGCAAAGTTGCTCACAAACATTTTTTTTAAAAAAAGTCTCAAGGTTTTGCAGAGGGGTCCGTTAAACAAATCAAGCGAGCGGAAAACGCCACGCAAGAAATCAACGAACCCTGATAGCAGCACCTACTGAACTGCCCACTGGAGAACTACCATGTCGATCATCAACACCAACATGTCTTCGCTGAACGCACAGCGCAACCTGACCAAGTCGTCGAACGAGCTGTCGACCTCGATGCAGCGCCTGTCGTCGGGCCTGCGCGTGAACAGCGCCAAGGATGACGCAGCCGGCCTGTCGATCGCCACCAAGATGGATTCGCAGATCCGCGGCATGTCGCAAGCTTCGCGTAACGCCAACGACGGCATCTCGATGATCCAGACCGCCGACGGCGCGCTGTCGAACATCTCGGACGCGCTGCAGCGTATGCGTGAACTGGCAGTCCAGGGTGCGAACGACACCAACGGCGAATCGGAATGGTCGAACATCAACACCGAAATCAGCGCCCTGAACACCGAAATCGGCCGTATCGCTTCGGACACCAAGTTCAACGGCACCGTGCTGCTGGACTCGACCGCCGTGACCAAGTCGATCCAGGTGGGTGCTGACTCGGGCCAGAAGATCGAAGTCGCCTTCGGCGCCAACACCGCCTACGCCGGCCTGCAGTCGTCGGCCATCTCGATCACCGACGCAGCCAGCGCATCGGCCGCCATCACCGCCATCGACGACGCACTGAAGGCCCTGAACACCGAGCGTTCGTCGCTGGGTACCGCGCAGAACCGCATGGGCTACGCCATCAGCAACCTGGCTACCTCGGTCGAGAACCAGTCGGCAGCGAAAGCCCGCATCACCGACACCGACTACGCTTCGGAAACCAGCAAGCTGAGCCGCGCGCAAGTCCTGCAGCAGGCCGGTACCGCGATGCTGGCCCAGGCTAACTCGGCGCCGAACAACGTGATGTCGCTGCTGCGTGGTTAATCCGACGCTATAATCGATGTTTCAACTGTGCGGGGTTCGGCCCCGCACAGCCGTTTGTAAAGAGGTGTTCCGATGTTGCAACCAATAAACTCTGGAAGCCCATCGGCCGTCGCCGGCAGCAGCGCGCGGCCCGTCGATCCAACCAGCAAGCCCGCTCCGGCAACCGAGCGGGCATCGGCGCTGGACCAGGCCGCCAAGCCGACCAGCGAGGAACTGGGCAATGCGGTCGCCGACCTGAACAAGATGGCGCAGGCCGCTTCGCAGGGCGTGCGTTTTTCGGTCGACGAGGAAACGGGCCGCACCGTGGTCAAGGTGGTCGACACCCAGACCGACAAGGTGCTGCGCCAGATCCCGACCATGGAAGCGCTCAAGCTGTGGCGCTCGATCGAACAGATGCAGGGTGTGATGCTGCGCGATAAGGCCTGAGCCTGGCGCGCATCCGACACGAGACTTGAAGGGAGAAACGCATGGCTATTAGTGCTGCCGGTATGTTGTCCGGGCTGGACGTCGACGGTCTCGTCACGTCGCTGATGTCGATCGAAAGACAGCCGCTGTACAACCTCCAGTCCAAGCAGTCCAGCTTCAATTCCAAGCTGTCCGCCTTCGGCACCCTGAAAAGCGCGGTGTCGGCCTTCCAGACCGCGGTCAAGAACGTTTCCGCCGATGCGCTGTCGGCGCTGACGGCCACGTCCAGCAAGAGCGAGACGATCGGCGTCTCGGTCGCCAAGGCCAGCAGCGCTTCGGCCGGCAGCTATTCCATCGAAGTGAGCAAGCTTGCCCAGAGCGACAAGCTGGTATCGAGCGGCGTCGCCACCGGCACCACCTTCAGCGCCGCCAACAGCTCGATGGCCATCTCCGTCAACGGCAAGACCACCACCCTGACGCTGACCGACACCACGCTGTCCGGCCTGTCGAGCGCGATCAACAAGGCCAACGCGGGCGTCACCGCGACCATCCTGAACGACGGCACCAGCGACCGCCTGGTCATCACCGGCAACGAAACCGGGGACAAGAACGCGGTCACCATCGCCGCCACCGGCAGCCTGGCCCAGTTCGACACCACCGGCGGCAGCATGACGAAGTCGCAGTCCGCCCAGAACGCCGAGCTGACGATCGACGGCATCGCCGTCTCCAAACCCTCGAATACGGTCACCGACGCCATCAAGGGCGTGACCCTGAACCTGAACCAGACCAACGTCGGCAGCCCGGTGAAGGTTTCGCTGGCCAAGGACCTCACTGCCGTCACCAACCAGGTCACGGCCTTCGTGGACGCCTACAACACGCTGGCGACTGCCGTGAACAAGCAGACGGCCTTCAACGCGACCACCAAGACCTCGGCCGTGCTCAACGGCGACGCCTCGGCGCGCTCGATCCTGACCAATATCCGCGCCGAGCTGGGCAAGGCGGTCACCGACTCGACCGGACTGAAGACCTTGTCGGATATCGGCATCGCCTTCCAGCGCGACGGCACGCTCAAGCTGGAAAAGCCCGACAAGCTCAAGAGCGCCCTGGAAACCAACTTCGCCGCCGTCTCCAGCCTGTTCTCGGGCACCGACGGCGTGGCCACCCGCCTGACCAAGGTGACCGAGGAGATGCTCGGCTCGAAGGGCCTGTTCAAGACCCGCACCGACGGCCTGAACGCGAGCATCGAGAGCATGAACGACAGCATGGACCGGATGGAGCTGCAGCTGGCCCAGACCGAAAAGCGCTACCGCGCCCAGTTCACCGCGCTCGACACCATGATGACCAACATGCAGAGCATGAGCAGCTACATGACCCAGCAGCTGGCGGCGATCGCGGCGAATTCGGGTTACTGATCCGGTCGATGAATGAAAAATGCCCGCTGATGATGCGGGCGTTTTCTTTGGGCCTGTAACGTTTCCTGTAGGGTGGGCACTCCGTGCCCACGCGGAACGATGCACATTGTTTCAAGAACCAGATTCGAGACGTTCGCAGCCCGCTATCGGTGAATGGGCGGACACGCGGCTTGTACGGTGGGAGCAAACGTTTGCCACCGTGCCGGCTTCCGCGTGGGCACAGTGTGCCCACCCTACGGTCATCGTTGCAGCTGCGGCAGCCGCGCCGCAACGCCGCCGTTCTATTCCGCCACCACCACCCGGTTCTTGCCGCTCTGCTTGGCCTTGTACATCGCCCGGTCGACGCGCGCCAGCAGGGCGGCCTGGTCTTCGTTGGGCAGGCGCAGCGCGACGCCGGCCGAGAAGGTGATCAGGAGCTTCTCGTTGTCGTGCAGGAAGAAGTGCTTGGTGAGCTCGCGCTGCAGCCTCACCATGGTCAGCACCGCCGCCTCGACCGGCGTTTCGGGCAGCATGATCATGAATTCCTCGCCGCCGAAGCGCGCGATCACGTCGATCGAGCGCAGGGTGTTTTTCACCACTTTCGCCAGGTGGCGCAGGGCGTTGTCGCCGGCCAGGTGGCCATAGGTGTCGTTGAGCTTCTTGAAGTTGTCGAGGTCGAGCAGGGCCACGCACAGCGGCGTGCCGCGGCGGTCGGCGCGGGCGCTCTCGCGCTCGAACACGTCGTCCAGGCCGCGCCGGTTCAGGGTGCCGGTCAGCTGGTCCTCGCGCACCAGTTCGCTCATGTGCTGGAGCTTCGCTTCGAGCTCCTTGATCCGGCTTTCCGCTTCCTGCACCTCGCGGTGCGCGGCCAGCATGCGGTCGCGCGAGGCCAGCGCTTCTTCCTGGGCCTGGCGGGTCTCGCGCAGCACCTCGTCGAGCACTTCGTTCAGTTCCGTGATGTCGCCTGCATGGCGGATGCGTTCGCTGAACCCGCCCAGCTTGTCGTGGAAGTCGCCGGTCGATGCGGCCACCGAGCCGAGGCGGTCGATGAAGGTCATCATCATGTTCTTGACCGTGGCCTTCACGTCCGACAGGCCGTGCTTGAGCTGGCCCTGCTTGTAGATCACGTCCTTCAGGCTGCGCGTGGCGTCTTCCAGCGCGCGCTGGTCGATGGGGCCGGCGATCAGGTCCTGCACGGCGGCGATCTGGCCGCGCATCCAGCTGTCGTCGTCGAGCAGTTCGCTGACGTTTTCCAGCAGCAGCTTGAACAGGCGCAGCAGCAGTTCCTGCTGCTCGGCCGCGTCGCCGTTGTGCAGCTCGATCTGGAAGCACAGCTCCTTCAGGCGCGCCGCGATTTCCTGCAGCGCCGCCTCGCTGTGGGCGATCTTCACCGCCGCGCCGAGCGACTCGGCTTCGCCCGCCAGCGTCGAACTGGCCGGCAGCAGCGAGGCCAGGGCGAAGGCCAGCGTGCGGCTGAGCAGTTCGCGCAGGAGGGCGGTGTCCTTGCTCTCCATGCCGTAGGTGATGCCGGGCGGGATGCCGCGCCGCAAGTGTCTTTCGACCAGCTGCGACAGCGCGCGCGCATAGGCTTCCCAGTTGCGTCCCTTGACCGCGTGGTTCAGGCGGCGCCCGTACTCGGCCAGCTCGCCCGGGGCCTCGGTCAGCTGCACGGCGAAGCCGCCCAGCACTTCCTCGGGCGCCGGGCCGGTCAGCGGAATCGGTGCCGGAGGAGCAACGGCGGGCTTGGGAATGCCGGCGATCTCGTTGTAGATGTCGCGGTAGGCGTCGGGCGTGGGCGCGATGCGCCGCGTGGCGAGGCGGCGGAAGGCCTCGCGGGCGATCTCGACGGGGTGTTGGGCAGGAGTGGGCGGGTTGGACATGGGTACAGCGAGTATTTACTTGATTTATCGCAATGATAATCAGGTTTTCTTTTCGTCATCGACTGAAAAGAGCCCAAAAAGTGGCTTACTTAGCAGTAATGCCCGTTTCCCTCATTCAACGAGCTGATTGCGGATCGCGTAGGAGGTCAGTTCGGCGCTGGTCTTCAGGTTCATCTTGGCCAGCAGGCGCGCCCGGTATTCGCTGACCGTCTTGACCGAGAGCGAGAGTTCGCGCGCGATCTCGCTGACCGTCTTGCCGGAGGCGATCATGGTCAGGGTCTGGAACTCGCGGTCGGACAGGCTGTCGTGCACCGGCGCCTCGTGGTCCGTCCCGATCTGGCTGGCCAGCGCCTGGGCCAGGGTCGCGCTGACGTACTTCTGGCCGCCGGCCACCTGGCGGATCGCGGTGACCAGCTCGCGCGGGGCGCTCTGCTTGGTGAGATAACCAGCCGCGCCGGCCTTCAGGGCGCGGATCGCGTACTGGTCTTCGCGGTGCATCGACAGCATCAGCACCGCCAGCTCCGGGCGCTCCGCCTTGATCTGCTTGAGCACTTCGATGCCGTTGCGGTCGGGCAGGGAGATGTCGAGCAGCATTACATGGCAGCGCGACTTGCGGAACAGCTTGATGGCGTCGAGCCCGTTCTCGGCCTCGCCGGCGACGATGATGTCGCGCTGCTCGGCCAGGATCTGTTTCAGGCCTTCGCGCACGATGGCGTGGTCGTCGGCAATGAATACACGGATGGTTGCTTTGTCGGTCATTGTTACCTGGTGTCGAATCTTGCGTCGCTGCTTCTTGTGTCGGTTCGCGCGGGCGCCGGGGCCAGCCTGATCTTGATGGTCACCATCGTGCCACCTCCGGGCGCCGGCGACAAGGTCAGGGTGCCGCCGAGGGCGCGTGCCCGCTCGCTCATGCCGCGCAGCCCGAAGGAGTGCGGCTTGAGGCGGTCGGCCGGGGCGATGCCGCGGCCGTTGTCGCAGATGGCGAGGGTCAGGTGCTGGCGCTGGCGCCGCAGCGTGACCGTCACCCGGGTCGCGCCGGCATGCTTGGCGACATTCGTGAGCGCCTCCTGGAAGATGCGGAACAGCGCCGCCGCATGGTCGGGATCGAGTTCGATGTCGCGCTCCACGCTGCGGAAGACGCAGGCGATGCCCATCTGCTTCTCGAATTCGCGCGCCTGCCACTCGAGGGCGGCGACGATGCCGAGATCGAGCGTGGAAGGGCGCAGGTCGAGCGAGATGCGGTGCACCGCCTCGATCGTGCGGTCGACCAGGTCGTCGAGGTAGCTCGCCTTTTCGAGCAGCCCGGGCTGGTCGTCGGGCAGGCGCGCGCTGAGCATGGCCAGGGCCATCTTGATGGCGGTGAGGTTGCCGCCCAGGTCGTCGTGGATTTCGCGCGCGATGCGGGCGCGTTCCTGCTCCTTCACCTGCTCGATGTGGTCGGTCAGCTCGGCCAGCCGCGCGCGCGAGCGCAGCACGTCCTGCTGCTCGTTCTTGCTCTCGGTAATGTTGGTCATGATGCCGTCCCACTGCACCGCGCCGCCGGGAGCGGGATGGGGCGTGGCGCGCAGGTTGATCCATTTGACGTCCTTCCAGGCGTCGATCCAGATCCGGCCTTCCCAGTTCCAGGCCGACAGGCTGACTTTCGACACCGCCATGGCCTCGAGATAGCCCTTGCGGTCGTCAAGCAGGATCAGGCGCAGGAACAGGTCGGGATCGGCCTGCAGCGCCGCCGGCTGCACGCCGAGCAGGGCGGCGCAGCCCTCGCTCAGGTAGGGGAAGGCGTGGCGGCCGTCGGCGCCGAGCACGAACTGGTAGACCAGCCCCGGCGTATGGTCGACGATGGCGTTGAAGCGGGCCTGGTACTGGGCCAGCGCGGCCGCCGCGGCCTGTTCCAGCGAAAGGTCGTCGCCGATCGCCAGCAGCAGCGCACGGCCGTCGCGCTGGATGCGCAGGAAACTCAGCTTGACCGGGTAGGTGCTGCCGTCGGCGCGGCGCAGGTGGGTGCGCAGGCAGCGTTGTTCGCCGATGTCTTCGCCCAGCCCGGCAAGGAGCTCGGCGAGCGCGGCCCCGTCGAGCTCGGGCGCGACCCGGACGACGTCCATTCCGCGCAGCGCGGCGCCGTCGTAGCCGAGGTTCTGGCGGGCGCAATCGTTCAGGTCGACCAGGACCAGGGTGGCGGGGTCGATCAGGTAGATCTCGGAGGCGGCCGCCTGCATCGGGGCGGCAAGGGCAAGCTCGGCGGTGTTCATGGGCGTTCGGTTTCCGTGGTGTTACGGCGGCGGCGCCACAGCGAGACGAAGCGGCGCAGGGCGCGCGCGGTGCGGGTGGCATGGCGGCTGCCGAAGGGCACCGACGGCCGCAACTGGCGCCGCAGGCGGCGGAAAGTGCGGCGCAGCGCGCTCTGCATGCTGGAAACGCTGCGGCGCACGCGGCGCCAGGCGGGGCTGGCGCGCAGGCGATCGATGAGATGGTCCTTGAACATGATGAAGCGATTGTGCCACCGTGCAAACCAGGCCAGCGCCAGCAAGGCGGGCAGGGTCAGCACGTAGAGACGCGCCACCAGCACCGCGCCGCCGAGCTTGGCGACGACGAAGGTGGCGACGCCCCACAGCGGATGGCCGTGGGCGATCGCCAGCAGGGCCAGCAGCTTGACCGGCAGCAGCATCAGGCCGGGCAGGGCGAAGACCAGCAGCGCCGGGTAGGGCGACAGGCGGCGCACCCGGTTTTCCAGCCAGGCCAGCGGCGGCCAGCCGGCCAGCCCGGCGGCGCAGCGGCTGCCCAGGCGCCACAGCCATTCCTCGAGCATGAGCAGCAGCGCGGCCAGGTGGAGCAGGGGCGCGAGCAGCGGATGGCGGGAAGCGGGGGTGGCTTTCATTCCCGTCATCATACGATAAACCCGTGGGCAAACCTGCGGCGCTTCCGGCGCCATACCATTACAATAAGACTTATGAATAAGGCATTTGTAAAAGAGTCCGACAACGACGACGACGATGAAGCCGTCGCGCTGGCGCAGGCGATTCCCTCCGGCGCCAAGAACTACATCACCCCTGCCGGCTACAAGGCCATCAAGGACGAGCTGCTGCAGCTGATCGACGTCGACCGGCCCGAAGTGGTGCGCGTCGTGCACTGGGCCGCCTCGAACGGCGACCGCTCGGAAAACGGCGACTACATCTACGGCAAGCGCCGCCTGCGCGAGATCGACCGCCGCATCCGCTTCCTCACCAAGCGCATGGACTCGGCCTTCGTCGTCGATCCGAGCGTGCATTACGGCAACGACCAGGTCTTCTTCGGCGCCACCGTCACCTACGCCAACAAGGCTGGCGAGGAGCATACCGTCACCATCGTCGGCGTCGACGAGCTCGACCCGCTGCGCGGGCGCATCAGCTGGGTCTCGCCGGTGGCGCGCGCGCTGACCAAGGCGCGCGAGGGCGACGTGATCACGCTGCAGACGCCCCAGGGCGCCGACGAGCTGGAAATCCTCAGCGTCGAATACCCGGAACCCATCACGGACTGAATTCGCGGGAGCGCCCGGCAGGGGATTTTCCCAGGCGCGCCAGGACTGGTAAGATGGTGATTTGGCGCATCCGGCCCCCATGAACCAACTCCACGACACCGCACGCGAGTCCGACGTCCTGGCCGCGCTGCGGCAGGCCACGGCCGCGCGCCACGAACGCCTCGACAGCGGCCTGCCGTTGTCTTCCCCTGACGCCACCCTGGCCGATTACGCGGCCCACCTGCAATTGCTGCGCGCCTGGCTGGCGCCGCTGCAAGGCTGGCTGGCCGGCTTCGACGACGGCCCGCAGGGCCCGTCCGGACTCCCGGACGCTCCCCACCTCGCGCTCATCGAGGCCGACCTGGCCGATCCCGCGCTGGCTGGCCAGACCTCTCCCGCGCCCGCCGCCGGCTGGCCGCAGGGCGCCAGCGCCGCCTACCGCTGGGGCGTGGCCTACGTGGTCGAGGGCTCGCAACTGGGCGGCGCCGTGCTCTACAAGCGCCTTGCCGGCCAACTCGCCCCGCACCCGCTGCGCTACCTGCGCGGCGCCGGCGAGGCGGGCCCGGGTCCGCGCTGGCGCGCCTTCATGCAGGCGCTGCGCGCCGAGGTGCGCGGCGAGGAAGCGGTCGCCGAGGCTTGTGCGGGGGCCTGCGATGCCTTCGACCGTATCCTGGGACTGGCTTTCAAGGAAGGCTGAGCCCGGCGGGAGGGGCGTAATGCGATTCGTCGTTCAAGAGGGGGCCTCGTCATCGTGCGCAGGCTGCATTGCGCCGAGAACGATTCCGGCGCATCCATCTCATCCATCTCATGCACCATGCGTTGACGCCGCATCCGGCCGAAACGATACTCCAGGCTGACTGTTTTCTCCTGGATACGGCCGCCCATGACGACCTGTCGATTGTCTTTCGATTCCGAGCTCGCCGCTTCCCCCGAGGAGGTATGGGCATGGGCGACTTCCCCGGACGGTATCGCGTCGGAACTGCGTCCGCTCGTGAGGATGACTTTTCCGCCCGGCCAGGCCGCGCTGGCGGCAACCGGACCCCATCTGGGGCGGCCGCTGTTTCGCAGCTGGTTCCTGCTGTTCGGCCTGCTGCCGGTCGACCGCCTGAACCTGACCCTGCTGGAGTTCGAGCCGGGCCGGCGCTTCCTCGAGCAGTCGCCGATGCTGAGCATGCGCTGCTGGCGTCACGAAAGAATCGTCGCCCCGTGCGCCGGCGGCGTACGCCTCACCGACAACCTGGCGTTCGCACCGCGCCTGGCGCGACCGATCGTCGCCTGGTTCGTGCGGCTGCTGTTCCGGCACCGGCACCGCGTGCTGCGCCGCCGCTTCGGCAACGTCGGGGTAGCGGCCGGCAGGCGCGCCGCGGGCCTGTAGCGGCCTGCGGCTGGCGCCGGGAGCGCATACACACCAGCCGGCCCGGCTGGCCTTTCACAGCAAACAGGAGCACCGCATGCCGCTGCCGCTCGAGACCAACGCTCCGACAGACTTCGATTTCATCATCGGCGACTGGACCGTCGCGCACCGGCGGCTCAATTCCCGGTTCACCGGCTGCAGCGAATGGACCGAGTTCAGCGGCCACTCCTCGACGGTAAAAACGCTCGGCGGCTTCGGCAACCTGGAGGACAACATCCTCGACTTTCCGGACGGCCGCTTCCGGGCGCTCGCGATGCGCGCGTATTGTGCGGATACCGGCGCCTGGTCGATCTGGTGGCTCGATGGGCGTCACCCGATCGCGCTCGACGTTCCGGTGGTGGGCAGGTTTGCCGATGGCGTCGGCCTGTTCTTCGCCGACGACATGCTCGACGGAAGGCCGATCAAGGTGCGTTTTACCTGGACCGCGCGTCCGGGCACCCATCCCACCTGGGAACAGGCATTTTCGAACGATGGCGGAGCGACCTGGGAAACCAACTGGACGATGCGATTCGTCCCGGCCGCGCGGGGCGGCTGAGGCCGTTTCCTGCGCCGGCCGCGGGCCGACGATTGTCCAGGTTCAGCTGGCTTGCTGTCCGGATGGCCGGCTCAGCCTATCTCGCCGCGTTCTTTCGGGGTGAGGATGACCGCTTCTTCCTCGTCCACCAGCAGGAGCCGTGGCGGCTGCGGCAGGTCCAGGTAGGCGGCCAGCTCTTGTTCGGCATCGGCCAATTCCCGGCACACCGGAACCAGGCGGCGCCGCACCCGCGGCGCCAGCGCGGCGAAGCTCGGCAGACGGCGGCGTCTTGTCAACCACTTGTCCAGGATGCCCATCGTCACCACCCCGCGCGGTGAAACGGCAGGACGACGAAGGCCAGCGCCTGGAGCAGCAGCGACAGCAGGATCAGGCGTAGCGCCCAGGTGCGGCGGCGCGCGCTGATCGCATTGCCCTTCAGGTACTGCTCGTAGGCGACCGCATAGCTGGCGGCGAGCAGGGCGCGCACATGCTCCTCCTCCTGCTCGGGGCTGCGGTCGTCGACGTCGTCGAGCAGGTCGACAAGGCGCGGCGGCTCGTGATAGACGAACAGCCATTCCGCCATCAGCACCTGCCAGGCCGAGGCGAACAGCGCGATCGCCGCCACGGCCCCGAGTACGAAGATGATGAGCGTGGAGGTCTGGCGCCAGTGCTCCGGATCGACCTCGACGGAGAGGCTGCTGAATGCGAACACGGCGAAGGAGATCGCCGCCACCGGAGTGCTGAGGCTGCCGCGTATGCCCTCGCGCCGGGAACGCTCATTGAGGAACAGGGCCTGGAGGTGGTCCAGGTGCAGTGGTGTGATGCGGCGCATGTCGTTCTTGCCGTTCAGGGAATCCGCCGCGCATGGCGGAAGCGGGCGTAGCGGTTCACGAGATCGTTGATGAGCTGTTCGCGCGTGTAGCCGGTCACATCGTGCGGCTGGTCGCCCTCGGAGCTGTTGGCCATGACCCGGTAGTGCCGGTGTTCCGGATCCCGTCCCCTGGACTCGGCCCACGCGAAGCTGGGCGAGCGGAAGCTTCGTACGCGGATCGTGTAGCGGAACAGGCCGCGGTCGCCGTGCGGCACGTCCAGGTCGAGCCGGTCGTCCTGTTGCCGCGACTCGGGCTGGAAACCGTTCTCCCGCATCTGTTCGGCCACCGCCTCCAGCGCGGGACGCGCGGTATCGTCGAGGAAGGCCGTGATCTCCTTCCTGTCGTAGAAATGGGTGATGCTGGACAGGCGCTGCTGCCAGCTCAGGCCGTCGGTATCCGGCGGCGCATCGGCCGCGATGGACAGGTCCATCGAGGAGCCTTTCGACTCCGTCTGCAGGGCGCGCAGCAGGCCGTAACAGATGAACAGCATCACGACGGCGAAGGGCAGTGCGCTGGCGAGCGCGGCGGTCTGGAGCGCTTCCAGCCCGCCGGCCAGCAGCAGCACGGCGGCCACGATGCCGGCGCAGACGGCCCAGAAGATGCGCTGCCAGACCGGCGGGTTCGGCGCCGCGCCGGAGGTGATCATGTCGATCACGAGTGCGCCGGAATCTGCCGAGGTCACGAAGAAGGTGATCACGAGCAGGGTCGCCAGTCCGGAGGCGATCATGGAGAAGGGCAACTCCTCCAGCACCTCGAATAGCGCCACCGGCAGGTTGTCGGCGACCGTCTGCACGACCGGCGCGGCGCCGGAGAGGTCGAGCGCGATGGCCGTATTGCCGAACACGGTCATCCACAGGAAGGTGAACAGCACCGGCACCAGCAGCACGCCCGTGACGAATTCGCGGATGGTGCGCCCGCGCGAAATGCGCGCGATGAACATGCCGACGAAAGGCGACCACGAGATCCACCAGCCCCAGTAGAACAGCGTCCAGTCGCCCAGCCAGGCGTTGGGCTCGTAGGCGTACATGCGGAAGGTGCGCGACACGACCGCGCCCAGGTAGGTGCCGACGTTCTGGACGAAGGCTTCGAGCAGGAAGACGGTCGACCCTGCCGCCAGCACGAAAACGAGGAGGGCGATCGCCAGGATGATGTTCAGTTCCGACAGGCGCTTCACGCCCTTGTCGAGTCCCGTTCCCGCCGACACGGTCGCCATGCCGGTGATGACGGCGATCAGCACGACCTGGACCGTGGTGTTGACGGGGAGGCCGAACAGGTGGGAGAAGCCGGCATTGACCTGCAGTACGCCGAAACCGAGCGAGGTGGCGACGCCGAACATGGTGCCGAGCACCGCGAAGATATCGATGGCGTGGCCGATCGGGCCGTGGATCTTCCGGCCGATCAGCGGGAACAGGCCCGAGCGCAAGGTGAGCGGCAGGCCGCGCCGGAACGCGAAATAGGCCAGCGCCAGACCGACCACGATGTAGATCGCCCAGGCGTGCACGCCCCAGTGGAAAAAGGTCAGCACCATCGCCTGGCGCGCCGACTCGATCGTGCGCCCTTCGCCCACCGGCGGCTGCGCATAGTGCTGGATCGGCTCGGCGACGCCGAAGAACAGCAGGCCGATGCCCATGCCGGCGCTGAACAGCATGGCGAACCAGGACAGGTAGCTGTATTCGGGTTCGCTGTCGTCCGGCCCGAGCTTGACGTCGCCATAGCGGCTGATCATGAGGAAGATCACGAAGATCAGGAAAGCGGCGACGGCCACGATGTAGAACCAGCCGAAATCGTGGACGATGTCGGCCTGCAGCATGGTGAACAGGCTGCCGGCGCGCTGCGGGAACAGGGCGCCGAACAGCGCGAAGGCGAGGATGAGCGCGGCCGAAATGAAGAAGACAGGCGGGTTGACCTGGATTCTCGGCCGGGAAGGAGGAGCGGAAACGGGGCCGGAAGCGTCCGGCAGCACAGGGTCAGTCATCGATTTGGCGTTCCTTGGCGGTCCCGGCGAACCGGGACGGGCGAGGCGCTGCCCCGCCGGTTGACGATGGCCCTCCGAGGAGTTTGCGAAAAAAAGCGCCATGGCGGCATTGCATCGCCTCGCCGTACGAGCGTGCTGTCTTCGACGATGCGCCTTGCCCTGCCGGTTTTTTCACGGACTCAAGGGGATGCGTGCAGGGAACCGGCATACGGCAGCCGCGCAAGCGCCTGCGCTGGTCCGCTTCCTCTGTCTTGCCAAGTTTACCACTCGAGCATGGGGCTGCCGGGTACGATTGGATGCGCGCGCCTGGCGACGAGAAGCGACGACCGGCCTTGCGCTCCATGCGCGGACCAAAAAAACAGCCCACGCGAGGTGGGCTGTTCGTTCTTGCAGTGCAGTGTCGTGGCGGCCTCAGGCCCGCTCGCGCTCCACGCGGTTGACCCCGGCCACCCTGCGCGCCCCATTGCACGGCTCTAACTCTAGTTGAGCGGGACTACAGCTGGCTGGACTTGGCTCCTCACCGAAGATTGATTTGTGTCAAATGCAGCTTGCTAATCTGCGCGTTCGCCTTCGCTAAGATTGCTATTTCTTGACGCAAATTTCCTTCGTGAAGGAGTCCTGCAGATGGCGAATGCGCATGGGGCGGGTGTTCCGGTGAAGGCTCTCTCCGGATTTGCCTCCTCGCTTTGGTACGGAACCGGGCTGAGTCAGCATAACAGGCTAATCACCTTGGTAACCGCCCAGAAAAGTGGACTTCCGGAGTCGCTGGTGGCGGAACAATTTGTTGGGCGTGAGGCAGTCAACGAGCTGTTCAGTTTCGAAATCGACGCCCTGAGTGTGTCGACCGACCTGGATCTGTCCGTTTTCATTGGTGAGGATCTCACCGTCACCTTGTTGCAGCCTACTGGTCGCCGGCGTGCCTGGCACGGCATCTGTACCCACGCTTCCTGGACCGGTGCCGATGGCGGGGTCGCCCGTTACCGGTTGAGGATGGAGCCGGCTTTGTCGCTGCTGACCCTTCGCCGGGATTGCTATATCTTCCAAGGCAAAAACGCACGAGAAATCGTCACTGAGGTCCTGGCCGACTACCCGCAAGTCCGCTTCGATTTCGACATTACACAAGAGCTGCTCAGCCGCCCCATCTGCACGCAGTACCGGGAAACCGATTTTGAATTCTTCCAACGCTTGCTGGCGTCGGAAGGGCTGAGCTGGCGTTTTGAGCACGACCAGATGGACGCCGACGGTCGCGGCGATCTTGGGCATTCAATGCATCGGCTGGTCATTTTCGACAGCAGGGCAAGGGCGCCCGCGATGCCCAACGGACAGGCCATCCGTTTCCACGGGGTGCGCGCGACAGATACGGATGACGCGATCGATGCGTTCTCCGCACACAGACGCGTGTCGGCCAACGCAGTAGCCGTCAGCAGCTGGAATCCGGACCAACTGGTTGCTCCGAGCGCTGAACTGGAATCCATTCTGGATGCGGGCGACCTGCCTCGGCTCCAGGTTTACGACGGCAGCGGTGAACGCAGTACGGGAAGAGCCGTGGCCGCCCGACAGGGCGAGCTCATGCTGGAGGCGCTGGAGTTGACGAACAAGGTGTTCCAAGGCGCCGGAGCGGTGCGGCGGCTGTGCCCAGGCCACGCTTTTGAACTTACCCAGCACGACAGGTATCCCGAGGGCCGGAACAGCTTCCAGGTCCTTTGGGTGCGACATGAGGCGCGCAACAACTTCGAAACCGGGATTGCCGCCGCAGCCAGCATAGTCGAGGGCGGTACTTACCGGAACACGTTCGGGTGCGTCCGCGATGGGGTAGCCATTGTGCCGGCCAGGACTGCGAGACTTGAACCCTGTACAGCCCCGGGACCACAGACAGCGCTCGTGGTCGGCGTGGCCGGCTCCGTGGCGACAACGACGCGCGACCACCAGGTGAAGGTCCAGTTCGCATGGCAGCGTGGTTCCGCGCCCAACGCAGCCGGGCTTGCACATAATACTGACCAGCAGGGCAACGCACCAGGTGACGACAGGTCTGGAACCTGGGTCCGTGTCGCGGAGGCGTTGGCTGGCCCCAACTGGGGAACACAGTTCACGCCGCGCGTCGGGACCGAAGTACTGGTCGACTTCATTGAAGGCAATATCGACCGGCCTGTGATCGTCGCCCAGCTCTATACAGGCGCCGACTTGCCGCCGTTTTCGGCCGGCGTCGATTCCGAAGTCAAGCATGCCGGTGTGCTATCGGGTATCCACACGACGAACTTCGACGGGAGCGGCTACAACCAGTGGCAACTCGACGATACGAAAGGCCAGGTGCGCACGCGTCTCGCCAGCAGCACCGCGGCAACCGAGTTGAACCTCGGGTACCTGATCCAACAGGCCGCGTCATCTGCGCACCGCGGTGGCTATCGCGGCAGCGGCTTCGAACTGCGCACGGATGCATGGGCCGTGTTGCGGGGAGGCGAAGGGGTGCTGTTGTCGACCAGTGCGCGGTCGCGGCAGGGAAGCGGCGTTGCGTCGACGCAGATGGATGCGGCCGAGGCGGTGTCGCTGCTCAAGAGCGCGCAGGCGCTGAGCGACACGCTGAACGAGGCTGCGAGCCAGCAGCAGGCGTTGGTCAGCAAGGGTGCCGCAAAAGCGCAGGCCGACTTCATCGAGCAGCTCGATCCGAAGGCCAAGGGCAAGTATGCAGATACGATCAATGCCCAGCAGGCCGTCAAGGCGAAGAACGGGTCGCGTGAACTCGATGCCGGGCAGGCCGTCGAGAAGTTCGGATCGGCGATCGTGCTGATGGATTCCGCTGCCAGCATTAATTGGGCGACGCCGGCCTCGACCGTCATCTCCGCCGGTCAGCAGTTGCACTGGACCACGCAATCCGACTTGCACATGGCGGCGGCGCATACCGTGTCGACAGTCGCCGGCAGTGCCGCAAACTTCTTCACGCATTCAGGGGGGATTCAGGCGATCGCCGCGAATGGCCCGGTATCTTTGCAGGCCCATACCGATCAGCTGGAAATCCTCGCGGACGGAGCAGTCACCGTCATATCGGTCAACGACAGCATCGAGATCAAGGCCAAGGACAAGATCGTGCTGCAGGCGGGGCAATCCGCCGTCACGCTCGAGGGGAAAAATATCACTTTTGCATGTCCTGGAAGATTCTCGGTCAAGGGCGGGAAGCATTTGTTTGATGCTGGTGCTCGTCAGGAGGCATCGGTGACACCCCTGCCGGACAGCCGGCCGAAGCTTTTTGACGAAGGTTTCGTTTTGCGGGATGAGGACACCGGCTCGCCCCTGCCGAACTATCCATACCGGATCGTCCGGGCGGACGGCGCGATCGAGGAGGGAATCACGGACGAGGAAGGTAGGACACACGTCGTTTCCTCCGCTGAAATTGAGCAGATAAACATCGAGATTCCTCGCCTATAAAGGTTTGCTTATCCCATGGCCACCACAAAATTCAAGAATGCGGGCAGCGCCGAGACCAACCCTGTCGAGAACAAGGTCCGAAAGGAGATCAGGGTCAAAGTCGGGCCGGCGGGAATCGCGCGGATTGTCTTCCTCAATAGCGACGGCACTGAGGCGAACAGCGTCAAGCAATTCGTCAACCTGAGCGAGTCGGACAGCTTTGTGGACGGCAAGATCGTTCCGAATGTCTATCGTGCTGGAAATAAAATTCGGCTCAAGGTGTTCTTCAATAAGCCTGGAACCTACTCCTTCACGGTCAAGTGCGAGCCTCTTGACAGTAATGCTCAGTACACGGCGGGAGAGCTGGCGCGAAATCCTCGCTTCGCCTACCAGAAAGAACAAAAGTCTTACACAACGGGAAGCGACGGAAGTCTGGCCTTGCCACTCGACGATTTCTTCGTAGGCGCTGCAGGCAAGGATAAATACGTATTTCGCGCTACCGATGCGAGCGGCGTAACAGTATCGACCGGGAATCTGGAAGTGCACCGGTTGATCTACTACGTGGAGCTGAAAATGCGTTCGCTTACCTCTTGTGCCTCCAGTCTGGCGCTGGTGGAGCAGGTGTACGAAAAGCATCATATCAAACTGCTGAAGTTGCCCGCGGTCGAGATGACCTATATGCCCAACATTGGAGATAATGATATCGACACATTTCATGCCAATGTCATGAAGGCCTATTCTAAGTCATCGGCTGTCGAAAAGCAGCCTCACGTGATAGCGATTGCATACACCGAGCATTTGGCCGTAAAGCGAGAAAATTTCCGGGTTCTACAGTCAGTTAAAGTCGGTCCAGGGAGTGCACCGGCCATGATTACGATTGCCGACCAGCCCGACGCGTCGACTCTCAGCTCCGAACCATATTTTCTCTGGCAAGGCTTCGAACCAGGCGAAAGTTGGTTCGTATCCGCGCGGTTTATCAAGGACGGAGGCTCCGCGATTGATGTGATCAATATCCCACGGGAGAAATGCAGACCAGTGCCGGACAGCTCTGCCTCCCCTCAGGAGGCTCAAGTCGTGCAAATTGATGTAAGCGCGCTTCCGCACGCGAATGGAACTATCGAGCTCATCGTGAATATTGTTGACAAAATGAAGGGCGGCATTTCGCTTTTTGGCGGGAACCTGATCTGCGTTTGCACGAAGGCATGGTGGTCGGCAATCGACGCCAAAATGCAAAACGATGTGATCGTTCACGAATTAGGGCATAAAATGGGCATGTCGCCGGATGGTAGAAGGAAGCTACCTGACAAAACTGATAGCTGGTATGACGATGCGAAAGGGCATCGCGGAAACCACTGCTTTTATGGCCTTTCTGCGAGTCAGGACCGTTACGATTCCGATGCCGACGCGGACCTTGCCAAATGTGTGATGTACGGTGCAACCAACGGCGTTAGCGACTTCTGCGTTAATTGTGCGCCGGCTGTTCAGAAAGTCGATCTAAGCGACGGCTGGGAGGCATTCTGATGCGCTCCTGGCCCCCATTACTCGCGACCGCCTTTTGCGTTTTGTACTTGCCGGTAATCGCAAGCTGCTACGCTCCGTCACAACAACCTAACTTCCCGGTCGCTCACCCAGCGCCGCCGCTTACCTTAACCGCAGACAAAATGACGAATAACGACAAACTATTTGAGCAGGTGCGATTTGGCAAAAATGAGCGGACTGTTTGCTCTCCGGAAGATCCGGGTCCAGGCTTTGACTGGCGTGGGATATTAGTGCGTGCGCCTTCAAAAGTAGTTTTGCCGGATCCAGTTGCGCCAGGGTCAACGCTCGTTATCCCATTATGTGGAACATACACGATCAACTTGGCCAAGGCGATCAGGAATCCCGGACGACAGGTGTTAATGGTCACCGACGACTTCACTGGACAAACTTACCGGGGGGAGATCGTAGACCGAGAGCCAGACCTGCTCATTCGTCCGCCACGGACTCGTCGGCTCAGGGCCGAAGACTATGAGCATCAAGCTTTTGGCGGCTACCTGAACGTCAACGTAGCGTCCTACCTGGCGCTGCCGTTGCGGCCCGCTCGCTATCGCGTGAAGGTCGAATGGTCCGGCTATGAGTCGAACGAGGTTAGCGTTGCGGTTGTCCAGCGTCGCTAGTCGCACATGCCAGAGTCAGTAACTTGTGAACACCGCGCACAGGTCTTACGAAAATCAAACAGCCCACTCGCGTGGGCTGTTTGCTGGACTCCCAAAGCGGCGCCTCAGGCCCGCTCGCGCTCCACGCGGTTGACCCCGGCCACGCGCCGCAGGTTGCGGATCAGGTGGGCCAGGTGCACGCGGTCCTTCACCTGGATGGTGAAGCGCAGCTGGGTCATCATGTTCTCGTCGTCCTCGTCCATGCCGACATAGGTGATGTTGCCGTCCGATTCGCCGATCTCGGCCGCCACGCGCGCGAGGATGCCTTTTTCGTTGTTGATCAGCAGGCGGATGCGGCAGTCGAAGCGGCGGTTCAGCTCCTCGCCCCATTGCACGGCGATCCAGCGGTCCGGTTCCTTGGCGCGCAGGCGCTTGGCCGGCAGGCAGTCGGCCGTGTGCACCACCAGGCCCTGGTCGCGGCGCAACTGGCCGGCGATCTGGTCGCCCGGGATCGGCAGGCAGCAGGGCGCGAGCTGCACCGATACGCCTTCGCTGCCGTAGATCGTGACCGGGTCGATGTCGCCGGCGAGCGGCGCGCTGGACGGCAGCACGTCGGCCTCGCCTTCCATCAGGCCGAAGATGTGGCGCGCCACCAGCGCCGGCATGCGCTTGCCGATGCCGATGTCGGCGTACAGCTCTTCCATCGACTTGGCCGAGGATTCGGCCAGCAGCTTGTCGATGGTGCTGGCCGGCAGCTCGGGCTGGATGCCGCGCGCGGCCAGGGCCTGGGCCAGCAGTTCCTGGCCCAGTTCGACCGATTCGTTGACGTTCACCGTGCGCAGGTGATGGCGGATCGCCGAGCGCGCCTTGCCGGTGCGGACATAGCTGAGCCAGGTCGGGCTCGGGCGCGAATCCGGGTCGGTGACGATCTCGACGATGTCGCCGTTGTGCAGCTCGGTGCGCAGCGGCTGGGTCTCGTTGTTGATCTTGACGGCCACGCAGTGGTCGCCGATGCCGGTGTGGATCGAGTAGGCGAAGTCGAGCGCCGTGGCGCCGCGCGGCAGGGCGATGATCTTCGACTTCGGCGTGAAGACATAGACCGAATCCGGGAACAGGTCGACCTTCACGTGCTCGAGGAACTCGGCCGAGTCGCCGGTCTGCTGCTGGATGTCGAGCAGCGACTGCAGCCAGGCGTGGGTGCGCTGCTGCAGGTCCGACATGTTCTGGTCGCCGGTCTTGTACAGCCAGTGCGCCGCCACGCCGCTTTCCGCGGTGCGGTGCATGTCCTGGGTGCGGATCTGGAATTCGACCGGGGTGCCGTAGGGGCCGATCAGGGTGGTATGCAGCGACTGGTAGCCGTTGATCTTGCGGATCGCGATGTAATCCTTGAACTTGCCGGGCATGGGCTTGTAGAGCCCGTGCAGGGTGCCGAGCGCCACGTAACAGTTCGGGATGGTGTCGACGACGATGCGGAAGCCGTAGACGTCGAGCACCTGCGAGAACGACAGGTGCTTGTTGCGCATCTTCTTGTAGATGCCGAACAGGGTCTTTTCGCGGCCGTAGACCTCGGCATGGATGCCGGCCATGGACAGCGTGTTCTTGACCGCCTCGAGGATCTTCTTGACCACTTCACGGCGGTTGCCGCGCGCCGCCTTGACCGCCTTCGACAGCGTGCGGTAGCGCAGCGGATACAGGTGCGAGAACGCCAGGTCCTGCAGCTCGCGGTAGATGTTGTTCAGGCCGAGGCGGTGCGCGATCGGCACATAGACTTCCATCGTCTCGCCGGCGATGCGGCGCTTCTTGGCCGGGGCCATCACGCCCAGCGTGCGCATGTTGTGCAGGCGGTCGGCCAGCTTGATGAGAATGACGCGCACGTCGGACGCCATGGCCAGCAGCATCTTGCGGAAGTTTTCCGCCTGCGCCTCGACCAGGCTCTGGAACTCGATCTTTTCCAGCTTGGACAGGCCGTCGACCAGGTTCGCGACCTGGGGGCCGAAGCGCTCGAGCAGCTCTTCCTTCTTGACGTCCTGGTCTTCGATGACGTCGTGCAGCAGGGCGGCCATGATGGCCTGGGCGTCGAGCTTCCACTCGGCGCAGATCTCGGCCACCGCGATCGGGTGCGAGATATAGGGTTCGCCCGACTTGCGCACCTGGCCGAGATGCATCTCGTCCGAGAAGCGGTAGGCTTCCTTGACCTTTTTCAGCTCGACGGGGGTGAGGTATTCGGAGAGTTTATCGACCAGCTGCGTGACCGATGCAACGCCGATGGCCGTGGGCTCGGCGGTTTCCTGCGGCTTGCCCGGGCGCTTGGCCCGGGCGGGGGTATTGCCTGAATGAGTCGAATCCGGGGTAGACAGGTTCATACGCTATGTCGATCAGCCGCAGTGTGGTGACAGAATAACAGAATTACGGGCTGGCGATTTTGAGTGCGTTTTGAGCAGACCCCGCGGGTCTCACCCGTGTCCTTACATCGGCACCTTTTTCAGCATCTCCAGGCCGACCTTACCGGCGGCGATTTCGCGCAGTGCGACGACGGTCGGCTTGTCCTTGGCTTCGACCTTTGGGGTGTGGCCCTGGAGCAGCTGGCGCGCACGGTAGGTGGCGGCCAGGGTCAGCTGGAAGCGGTTCGGGACGTTTTTCAGGCAATCTTCGATGGTGATGCGGGCCATAATGACTCCAAAAAATGATAGACGCAGCGGCGCGGACGACGCGGCAGAAATTACGATTGTTGCAGTGCGTGGATTCCCAGCTGGGCAAACAGCGAGGCGTTGCGGGCGGCCTGTTGGGCGAAGCGGCAACGTGTCGCTTGGACAATCGCCCGCAGCTCGGCCAGGGCGACGTTGAACTCTTCGTTGATGATAGCATATTCGAACTCCGGAGCGTGAGCGATCTCACCCCCGGCAGCCAGCAGGCGGCGCGTAATGATGTGCGGTTCGTCGGTGCCGCGCTTGTGCAGGCGCTCTTCCAGGGCCGCGATCGACGGCGGCAGGATGAAGATGCCGGCCGCGTCCGGGAATTGCCTTTTCACCTGGCGCGCGCCCTGCCAGTCGATTTCCAGCAGGATGTCGGTGCCGCTCTTCATCTTTTCTTCCACGCTCAGGCGGCTGGTGCCGTAGAAATTGCCGTGGACTTCGGCCCATTCGAGGAATTCGCCGCGCTCGGCGCGCTTCTCGAAATCCTCGGCGGTGGTGAAGTGGTAGTGCACGCCGTCCTGCTCGCCCGGGCGCGGAGGACGCGTGGTGGTCGAGATCGACAGCTGGATGCCCGGCTCCTGCGCCAGCAGCGCATTGACCAGGGTCGACTTGCCGGCGCCGGAAGGCGCGGCGACGACGAACAGGCTGCCGGAGAAAGCGGTGGTGAGCATGGTTATTCCTTTAATTCTGTGTTCTTGATGGCGGTTGAACACCGCCGTGGTTGTTCATCATATAGCTGAACGCGTGGGCGGGAAACCCGCCCACCCTACGTGTATGCCAGAAACGTGTCCGATATACCCGTAGGGTGGGCGGGTCCCCCGCCCACGCGTCCAAGCGGTGCGAGCGAACCCGCATCGCATATTGAATTGTTTTTACTCCAGGTTCTGCACCTGCTCGCGCATCTGCTCGATGAGCAGCTTCAGCTCCATCGACGCGTCGGCCAGTTCCTTCACCGAGGCCTTGGCGCCGAGGGTGTTCGCCTCGCGGTTCAGCTCCTGCATCATGAAGTCCAGGCGCTTGCCGACCTGGCCGCCTTTTTTCAGGATGTGACGGGTTTCGGCGAGGTGGGCCGACAGGCGCGACAGCTCTTCCGAGACGTCGATGCGGATGCCGTACAGCGTCACTTCCTGGCGGATGCGCTCGAACACTTCCTGGCGGCTCAGGACCGACCCGTTGCCGTGGCCGGCCAGGCCCAGGGCGTCCTGCATGCGCTCGACCGCCTTTTGCTGGAACTGCGAAATCACCTGCGGGATGAGCGGGGTGATGCGCTTGACGATCGCTTCCATCGCGTCGATACGCGACAGCAGCATCGCTTCCAGCGCCGCGCCTTCGCGCTTGCGGCTTTCCACGAACGCGGCAATCGTCTTCGCGGTGAGGGCGGCCACGTCCGCCTGCAGCGACTCCTGGCCGACGTGCGACTCCTCGATCACGCCGGGCCAGCGCAGCAGTTCCGCGACCGACATCAGCGGCGCCGAGACGAAGTGGCGCGTGACCTCGCCCTGCAGCCGCGCCAGGTCGGCCAGCAATTCGTGGTTCAGCGCCTGCGTGCCGCCGGTGGCCTTGCGGCCGAACGACAGGCGGGCTTCGACCTTGCCGCGGGTGATGGCGGCCATGATCGCAGCGCGCAGGTCCGGTTCCAGTGCGCGCAGCTCGTCGTTGATGCGGAACTGAAGATCGAGGAAGCGCGAATTGACGCTCTTGATCTCGATCGTGAGGGTGCCGGCAGCGCCTTCGCTGGTGGCGACCGCATAACCTGTCATGCTTGAAATGCTCAATGGAGTCCCCGGTTTGTAGAGCGTCCGTACAACTCCCATGGCGGCCCTGCAGTCGCTTCGCTGTATTGACGAAATGTCTGCAGCGATGCGCCAGATGCCGAGGTTTTTGCCGGAAGCTCTTTATTCTTTACAAAGCCGACATTTATCCACACAATCGCCGTGTTATGCAAGGAACTCTTCAGTATGGCCGCACAAAATAACGCACCCTTGCCGGATGGGCTGGAGATTGCCGGATATCGCATTGTAAAGAAAATTGCGTCTGGCGGGTTCAGTATTGTCTATCTTGCACATGATGCCGAAGGCAATGCGGTGGCCATCAAGGAGTACCTGCCGAGCGCGCTCGCGCTGCGCCAGCCGGGCGAGCTTGCGCCCGTGATCGCCAAGCCCAACCAGCCGCTGTTTCGCATCGGCCTGAAGTGCTTTTTCGAGGAGGGCAGGGCGCTGGCCCGCATCGTTCATCCGAACGTGGTGCGCATCCTGAACTTCTTCCGCGCCAACGAGACGGTCTACATGGTGATGGCCTACGAATCGGGTCACTCGCTGCAGGAACACATCGCGCGCGTGGTGGGCAAGGGCAGCCGCCTGAACGAAGCCTTCATCCGCAAGGTCTTCAACGGCGTCTGCCACGGCCTGCGCGAAGTCCACGCCAACAAGCTGCTGCACCTGGACCTGAAACCGGCCAACATCTACCTGCGCAGCGACTGCTCGCCCATCCTGCTCGACTTCGGCGCCGCGCGCCAGGCCATCAACAAGGACCTGCCCATGCTGGCGCCGATGTACACGCCGGGCTTCGCGCCGCCCGAGCTCTACACCAGGGGCGCGCCGCTCGGACCGTGGTCGGATATTTACAGCATCGGCGCGGCGCTGTTCGCCTGCATGGGCGGCACGCCGCCGCAGGCGGCCGATGCGCGCAGGAGCGAGGACAAGCTGCCGGCCCAGTTCGAGCGCATTGGCGCCGTGTATTCTCCGGAACTGACAGGCGTGGTGCGCGCCTGCCTCTCGCTCGACCCGATGGCGCGGCCGCGCAGCGTGTTCGAAGTGCAGAAGGTGCTGCAGGCCGCGCCGGCGAAGCCGCTCGCACCCGACACCCCGCCCGCCACCGACCGAGCGCCGGCCCAGGGAGGCCTGCGCGGCCTGTTCGGACGCCTCGGGTCTTTCGGCCGCGCGAAGAGCGGCGGCATCAATTAGAGGACCAGGCATGCAGTTTTCCGTCTACCAGCAAAGCCACATCGGCGCACGCCGCGTCAACCAGGACCGCATGGGCTACTGCTTCACGCGCGACGCCCTGCTGCTGGTGCTGGCCGACGGCATGGGCGGCCACCTGCACGGCGAGATCGCCGCGACCATCGCGATGCAGACCCTGTCGATGATGTTCCAGATGCAGGCGCGTCCCGTCATCAAGAAGCCCGAGCGCTTCCTGGAAGAGGCGCTGACGCAGGCGCACCGCGACATCCATGCCTACGCGGCCCGCCACAAGTTGCCCGACACCCCGCGCACCACGGTGGTGGTGTGCCTGGTCCAGCACAACTGCGCGCTGTGGGCGCATTGCGGCGATTCGCGCCTGTACTGGCTGCGCGGCGAACAGGTGCTGGCGCGCACGCGCGACCACTCGCACCTCGAATACCTGCTCGAGAAGGGCAAGATCGATGCGGCGAACGCCGCCAGCCACCCCGACCGCAACAAGCTCTACAACTGCCTGGGCGCGCAGACGCCGCCGCGCATCGAGCTGTCGCGCCAGGCCGGCTTGCAGACGGGCGACGTGCTGCTGCTGTGCTCGGACGGCCTGTGGTCGACGGTGCCCGACCCCGAGATCGTCCGCAAGCTGGCGGCGATGAGCGTGGTGCAGGCGGTGCCCGAGCTGGTGGCGGCCGCCGTGGCGCGCGGCGGCGCGCGCGGCGACAACACGACCGCGCTGGCGATCAGCTGGCAGGGCGCGGACAATGCCGACGCCAACCTGCCGAACGTGATCTCGACCCAGATGCTGCTGGACGACCAGGTCGGCAGCACCATCGGCAACGCCGATGCCCTTGCCGACCCGCCTCCCGACCTCGACCCCTTCGACGAGGACGCCATCGAGAAGGCGATCGCCGAGATCAACCAGGCGATCGAGAAGTCATCCCAATTACTGAAATAGAAGAGGTTCTCCATGACGTTCGCATCCCGCCCGAGTGGCCGCGCTGTCGACCAGCTGCGCGACATCCGCATCACCCGCCAGTACACCAAGCACGCCGAAGGCTCGGTGCTGATCGAATGCGGCGACACCAAGGTGATCTGCACCGCCAGCATCGAAGAGAAGGTGCCGGGCTTCCTGAAAGGGAAGGGACAGGGCTGGCTGACCGCCGAATACGGCATGCTGCCGCGTTCGACCCACAGCCGCATGGACCGCGAGGCCGCGCGCGGCAAGCAGTCCGGCCGCACCCAGGAAATCCAGCGCCTGATCGGCCGCTCGCTGCGCGCCGCCTTCGACCTCGAAGCGTTCGGCGAGCGCACCCTGCACCTGGACTGCGACGTGATCCAGGCCGACGGCGGCACCCGCACCGCCTCGATCACCGGCGCGATGGTCGCCGCGTATGACGCGTTCAACAAGCTGGTGGCGCAGGGCCTCCTGGCCGCGGTGCCGGTGAAGCACTTCGTGGCCGCGATCTCGGTCGGCGTCTACCAGGGCTTGCCGGTGCTCGATCTCGACTACCTCGAAGACTCCGGCTGCGACACCGACATGAACGTGGTGATGACCGAGCTTGGCCACTTCGTCGAAGTGCAGGGCACGGCCGAAGGCGTCGCTTTCGACCGCGCCGGCATGGACCGCCTGCTCGACCTGGCCGAGACCGGGATCGCGGACCTGGTGCGGCTGCAGAAGCAGTCGCTGGGCATCGTCGGCTGAGCTGCGCCACACGTAGGGTGGGCACCCCGTGCCCACGCGTTACGCGTTCTTCCGCGAGTCCGCTGCGCAGATGCGTCGCCCCGAAACGTCACCGGATGGATGCAAGGCCAACACGAGGCCGTTGTCCGCTGTACCTCGCATCCATTTTTTCGAACGACACCTGCGCTAACACCGCTCATCGTTCCGCGTGGGCACAGCGTGCCCACCCTACGGTCACCGCCAACGACGCCGGCCACGGCCGCACAGCAATACCGTAAGCGGTAAAATACCTCCTTCGTTTTCGCCGCCAGACTCCCACCATGACCCAACGCCTCATCCTCGCCTCGAACAACGCCGGCAAGCTCAAGGAATTCCAGCAGATCCTCGGACCGATCGGTTTCACCCTGCACCCGCAGGGCGAATTCAACGTGCCGGAAGCCGAGGAGCCGCACGCGACCTTCGTCGAGAACGCCCTGGAAAAAGCGCGCCATGCGTCGCGCCTGACCGGCCTGCCGGCCCTGGCCGACGATTCGGGCGTGTGCGTCAATGCGCTCGGCGGCGCGCCGGGCGTGTATTCGGCGCGCTTCGCCGGCGAGCCGAAGTCCGACGCCCGCAACAACGAAAAGCTGGTGGCGGACCTGGCGGACAAGGCCGACAAGTCGGCCTATTACTACTGCGTGCTGGTCTATGTGCGCCACGCCGACGACCCGCAGCCGATCATCGCCGACGGCCGCTGGGATGGCGAAATCATCGCTACGCCGCGCGGCGAGAACGGCTTCGGCTACGACCCGTACTTCCTGATTCCCGCGCTGGGCAAGACCACGGCCGAACTCACCCCTGCGGAAAAGAACGCGCAATCGCACCGTGGCCAGGCCCTGCGCGCACTGGTAGAGAAACTGAAATGATCCCGATTAAAGTCGCCGGCGCGGACGTCGGCGCAGCCCGTTCCCCGGCCAGCGCCGCGCTGCAATACCTGCAGCCGGGCGCCCTGAACCTGGCGGCGCTGCCGCCGCTGTCGCTCTACATCCACTTCCCCTGGTGCGTGCGCAAGTGCCCGTATTGCGATTTCAATTCGCACGAGGCCAAAGGTGAGCTGCCGGAAAAAGACTACCTGGATGCCGTACGCCTCGACCTCGAGCAGTCCCTGCCGCTGATCTGGGGCCGCAAGATCCACACGGTCTTCATCGGCGGCGGCACCCCGAGCCTGATGTCGGCCGCCGGCATGGACCGCCTGCTGTCGGACGTGCGCACCCTGCTGCCGCTGGAGCTGGACGCCGAGATCACGATGGAAGCCAATCCGGGCACCTTTGAGGTCGAGAAGTTCCGCCATTACCGCGACAGCGGCGTGAACCGTCTCTCGATCGGCATCCAGAGCTTCAATGGCGAGCACCTGAAAGCCCTGGGCCGCATCCACGACGAGCGCGAGGCGCTGCGCGCGGTGGAGATCGCGCGCTCTACTTTCGACAACTTCAACCTCGACCTGATGTACGCGCTGCCGGGGCAGACCCTGGAGCAGGCCCGCCAGGACCTGCGGACCGCGCTGTCCTTCGCGCCGCCCCACCTGTCGCTGTACCACCTGACGATGGAGCCGAACACGGTCTTCGCCAAGTACCCGCCGCAACTGCCCGACGACGACATCAGCGCCGACATGCAGGACATGATCGCGGAGACCACGAGCGCCGCCGGCTTCGACCACTACGAGGTGTCGGCCTATGCGCAGGCAGGGCGGCGCGCGCGCCACAACCTGAACTACTGGACCTTCGGCGACTACCTCGGCGTGGGCGCCGGCGCGCATTCGAAGATCTCCTTCCCGCACCGCGTGCTGCGCCAGGCGCGCTTCAAGCAGCCGAACTCCTTCATCGAGGCGGCCAAGCGCGGCAACCCGGTGCAGGAAGAACACGAGATCGCGCGCGCCGACATGGGCTTCGAGTTCATGCTCAACGCGCTGCGCCTGACCGGCGGCTTCGACCCCAACCTGTTCGGCGAGCGCACCGGCATGAGCATCACTGCGATCGGCAAGGCCCTCGATGCCGCCGAGGCCAAGGGCCTGCTCTACCGCGACTTCAAGCTGATCCGGCCGACCGAGCTGGGCCAGCGTTTCCTGAACGATCTGCAGGAAATGTTCCTCAACGAAGAGAGCTGAGGCGGCCGGCCCGTCCTCGATAAGCTCAGCCGCGCGTGGCGCCCGCCAGCGCGGCGATCGTCTTCGACAGCCCCGTGACGACGCGCGCCATGCTGGCGTAGTCGAGCTTGTCCGGCGTGTCCTGGGCCGTGTGGTAGTAGGGGTAGCGCATGAAGGCGGTGTCGGTGATCATCAGCGCCGGATAGCCGTGCCGGTTGTAGGCGCTGTGGTCGGACAGGGTCACGCCCATGGTGTGCGCCGGCGCGGCCAGGCCCTGGGCCGGGAAGTCGGAAGCGCCGCGGAAGGCCGCCAGCGCCTGGCGCACCAGCGCCGAGGACTCGATCGTGCCGACGAAGGCAATGAAATTGCCGGTGGTCGGATACTGCTCTTCCAGCCCCGGCGGCAGCTTCTGGCTGCCCGGCTGCTCCGAGTAATAGCCCATCGTTTCCAGCACCAGCGCGCCCTCGACCTGCTGGCCCTGGCGCTTCATCTCGGCCGCATGGCGCATGCTGCCCATCTCCTCGCCCATGAAGAAGGGCGGTTCCTCGTTGACGAAAAACACGAAGCGCACTTCGGTGCCGGCGGCCGGCCGCATGGTCCTGAGCAGGCGCGCGAGTTCGAGCACGGCCGCGGTGCCGCTGCCGTTGTCGTTCGCGCCCGGCGCGCCCTGGGCCGAATCGTAGTGGGCGCCGACGATGAAGATACGGTCCGGGCGCCGGCCCTCGGCGACGTTGTCGACCGCCACCTCGATGTTGCGCACGAGCTGGCCCGCGGCGCGGTATTCCTGGCGCGCGGGCTTGTAGCCGGCCCGTTCGAGCGTCGTCTCGATATACACGGCGGCGCGCTCGAGCTGCTCGGGCTTGTTCGTGTTGTGCTCCTCGGACGCGACGGCGCGCACATGCTGGCGCATGCGTTCGGCAAGATCGGGCGCCGCGCTGGCGGACTCGGGGCCGATCGTCATGACCGCCACCACGATGAGCAGGACAAGCGCGACAATGACTTTCCAGTGTGATTGAAAAAAGTTCCGCATGGCAGTGGGCGGCGCCGCTCATGACGCCATCACCGATAGACCTGTCCAGTCTAGCCAAGTTCAGGTCAACACGGCCACACGGATCCGTGGCGAAAGACGCAGGGAAAGAAACAAGGCAAGGAACGAAAAAAAACCGGGGCCTGGGCCCCGGTTTTCTGGTGCTGCAGCGGATGCAGCGGATGCAGCGGACGCCGCCGGTCAGCGCGCGGCCTGCGCCTCCGGCGCCGGCTCGCTCCAGCCGCCGCCGAGCACGCGGTACAGCGTGACCTGGTTCTGCAGGCGCGCCAGGTTCGCTTCCACGGCCTGCTGCTGCGCCTGGAACAGCGAACGCTGGGCGTCGAGCAGGTCGAGGTAGCTGGCCGCGCCGCTGCGGTAGCGCAGGTCGGACAGGTTGAAGCGGTCCTGCTCGGCCGCGGCGACCGCGCGCTGGGCGCGCAGCTGCTCGCTGTAGGTGGCCTGGCCGGCCAGCGCGTCCGCCACTTCGCGGAACGCGGTCTGGATCGTGCGCTCGTACTGCGCCACCGCGATGTCGCGGCCGGCGCGGGCGACGTCGACGCCGGCGCTGACGCGGCCGAGATCGAAGATCGGCAGGATCGCCTGCGGGGCGAAGGTCCAGCCGAACGAGCCGCTCTTGAACAGGCCCGACAGCTCGGTGCTGGCGCTGCCGGCGCTGCCGGTCAGCGAGATGCGCGGGAAGTAGTTCGCGCGCGCCGCGCCGATGTTGGCGTTGGCCGCGATCAGTTGCTGCTCGGCCGAACGGATGTCCGGACGCACGGTCAGCAGGTCCGACGGCAGGCCGGCCGGCAGGTCAGGCAGCTCGGTCTGGGCCAGGGTGGCGCCCGCCGGCAGGTTTTCCGGAATCGGCTGGCCGACCAGCAGGGTCAGCGTGTTGGCGTCCTGGGCGCGCAGGCGGCGCAGCTGCGCCAGCGTGGCGCGCGCCGTTTCCACCAGCGAGGACGACTGCTGCAGCTCGAGCTTGGACGAGACGCCGTTCTCGAAGCGCAGCTGGGTCAGCTTGAGCGATTCCTCGCGCGTCTTCAGGGTCTGCTCGGTGATCGCCAGCAGCTCGTCGTCGGCCAGCAGCGACAGGTAGCTGTTGGCGACCGAAGCGATCAGGCTGATCTGGGCGGTCTTGCGCGCTTCCTCGGTGGCGAGGTATTGCGCCAGCGCCGCTTCCGACAGGTTGCGCACGCGGCCGAACAGGTCGAGCTCGAAGTTCGACACGGCCAGGCCCGCCGAATAGGTGCTCTGGATCGGCTGGTCTTCGCCGGTGGTCTGGCGGTTGCCGGTGACCGCGGCCGACACGGTCGGCACGCGGTCGGCTCTAGCGATGCGGTACTGGGCGCGCGCCTGCTCGATGTTCAGGATCGCCACGCGCAGGTCGCGGTTGTTCGCCAGCGACAGCTCGATCAGCTGGCGCAGGCGCGCATCGGCGAAGAAGCGCTGCCAGGCGATGCTGGCCGGCGCCTCGGTGGTCGCGGTCGGCAGGGTCGCGCCGCCGGCGGCCGGCAGCTGCGGGAAGCTGCCGGCCACCGGCGCGGCCGGGCGCTCGTACTTCGGCGCCAGGTTCACGCAGCCGGCCAGCGCCAGTGCAAGGACCAGGGGGGTAAAACGTTTCGTCTTGGCGGTTACATTCATTGGATTTTTTCCTTCGCTACGCTGCCGGTGTCTTCGTGGTGCGTGTACAGGTCGTTCTGGCGCTTGCTGCCCTTGAACAGGGTGCGCACCACGACGAAGAACAGCGGCACGAAGATCACGCCCAGTGCGGTTGCCGTGATCATGCCGCCCATCACGCCGGTACCGATGGCGCGCTGGCCGGCGGAGCCGGCGCCGCTTGCAATCACCAGCGGCAGCACGCCGAGGATGAAGGCCAGCGAGGTCATGACGATCGGGCGGAAACGCAGGTGGGCCGCTTCGAGCGCCGCCTGCATCGGCGACTTGCCCTGCGCCTGCAGGTCCTTCGCGAACTCGATGATCAGGATCGCGTTCTTCGCCGCCAGGCCGATAATGGTGATCAGGCCGACCTTGAAGTAGACGTCGTTCGACAGGCCGCGCATCGAGGCCGCCAGCAGCGAGCCGAGAATACCCAGCGGCACCACCAGCAGCACCGCCACCGGGATGGTCCAGCTTTCATACAGCGCGGCCAGGGCCAGGAACACCGCCAGCAGTGCAAAGCCGATCAGGATGAACACGGTCGAGCCGGACAGGATTTCCTCGCGCGACTGGCCGGTCCACTCGAAGGCGAAGCCAGCCGGCAGCTGGGCTGCCAGGCGCTCCATCTCGGCCAGCGCCTGGCCGCTCGAGTAACCCGGAGCCGGTTCGCCGGTCAGCTTCATCGACGGATAGCCGTTGTAGCGGATGGTCTGCATCGGGCCGGTGACCCATTCGGTCGAAGCGAACGAGGACAGCGGCACCGGACGGCCCTGGGTATTCAGGGCGTTGATGCGCAGCAGGTCGTCCGGCTGCATACGGTTCGGCGCGTCGGCCTGGACGATCACGCGCTGCAGGCGGCCCTGGTTCGGGAAGTCGTTCACGTAGCTCGAGCCGAGCGAGGTCGACAGCGCCGAGTTGATCGCGGCGAAGGTCACGCCCAGGGCTTGCGCCTTGTCGCGGTCGATGTTCAGCTTGAGCTGCGGCGCGTCTTCCAGGCCTTCCGGACGCATGCCGGTCAGCACCTTGCTCTGCATCGCCATGCCCAGCATCTGGTTACGCGCCTTCACCAGGGCTTCGTGGCCGTTGCCGCCGCGATCCTGCAGGCGGAACGAGAAGCCGGTGCCGGTGCCCAGTTCGGGGATCGGCGGCGGGCTCACCACGAAGATGAAGGAGTCGCGCAGGGCGCCCATGTGCATCGTGATGCGGTTGGCGAAGGATTGCGCGTCCTGGCCCTGGCCCTTGCGTTCGGCCCACGGTTTCAGCGGGATGAAGGCGAGGCCCATGTTCTGGCCCTGGCCCGAGAACGAGAAGCCGGTCACGGCCACCATGTTCGCGTATTCCGGCTGCTTCATGACGTATTCTTCCATCGCGCGCAGCACGACGTTGGTACGCTCGGCGGTCGCGCCCGGCGGCAGCTGGATGTTGGCGATCACATAGCCCTGGTCTTCGTTCGGCAGGAAGGAGTTCGGCAGGCGGGTGAACAGCAGGCCGACCACGCCGACCAGCACCACGAACACGACCATCCAGCGGCCCGAACGGCGCAGGATCGAGCCGACGAAGCCCTCGTAGCGCTTGGCGCCGGCGCTGAAGTTGCGGTTGAACCAGCCGAAGAAGCCTTTCTTCTCCATGTGGTGGCCGGCTTCGACCGGTTTCAGCAGGTGCGCGCACAGCGCAGGCGTCAGCGACAGCGCCAGGAAGGCCGAGAAGGCGATCGAGGACACCATCACGGCCGAGAACTGGCGGTAGATGTTGCCGACGGCGCCGGCGAAGAAGGCCAGCGGCACGAACACCGACATCAGGACCACGGTCACGCCGATGATGGCGCCCGAGATCTGGCCCATGGCCTTGCGGGTTGCCTGCAGCGGCGGCAGGCCTTCCTCGGACATGATGCGCTCGACGTTCTCGACGACCACGATGGCGTCGTCGACCACGATACCGATCACCAGCACCATGCCGAACATGGTCAGCACGTTGATCGAGAAGCCCAGGGCCAGCAGGGTCGCGAACGAACCGAGCAGGGCGACCGGCACCACGATGGTCGGAATCAGGGTGTAGCGGAAGTTCTGCAGGAAGATGTACATCACGACGAACACCAGCGCGACCGCTTCGAGCAGGGTATGCACCACCTGTTCGATCGAGATGTCGATGAAGGTGGTCGAGTCGTACGGGATGGTGTACTTCATGCCGTGCGGGAAGAACTTCGACAGTTCCTGCATGCGGGCCTTGATCAGGTCGCCGGTTTCGAGTGCGTTACCGGTCGGCGACAGCTGGACGCCGATACCAGCCGATGGCTTGCCGTTCAGGCGCGCCGAGGTGGCGTAGGCCTGGCCGCCGATTTCGATGCGGGCGACGTCCTTCAGGCGGACGGTGGAGCCGTCCGGATTGGCGCGCAGCACGATGTTGCCGAACTGCTCGACGGTCGCCAGCTGGCCGGCCACGATCACGGTTGCGGTGATCTGCTGGCCTTGCGCCAGCGGCAGGTCGCCGATGGTGCCCGAGGCGACCTGGGCGTTCTGCTGGCTGATCGCGCTGTTGACGTCGGTCGGCGACAGGTTGAAGCCGACCAGCTTGGCCGGATCGATCCAGATGCGCATTGCCTTCTCGGTACCGAACAGCTGGGCCTGGCCCACGCCCTTGATACGCTGGAGCTCGGGCAAGACGTTACGCGAGGCGTAGTCGCCCAGCGCCACCGGATCCCAGTTCGGGTCGTCCGACGACAGGATGGTGAACAGCAGGAAGTTCGAGCGTGCCTTGTCGACGCGTACACCCTGCTGGGTCACGGCCGGGGGCAGGCGCGGGGTCGCGCGCGACAGGCGGTTCTGGACGTCGACCTGGGCCAGGTCGGGGTCGGTGCCGGTCTCGAACGAGATGGTGATCGAGCCGGTGCCGTTGGCCTGGCTGGTCGATTCCATGTAGATCATGCCTTGGGCGCCGTTCATCTCGCGTTCGATCACGGAGATGACGGAGTCTTCGAGCACCTGTGCCGACGCGCCCGGATAGGCGACGTTGACGACGATCGAAGGCGGCGCCACGGTCGGGTATTGCGCGATCGGTAGTGTCTTGACGGCAACACCGCCAAGTACCATGATGAACAGCGCGATCACCCAGGCAAAAATTGGGCGGTCAATAAAAAAGCGTGCCATGAAAAGTCCTGTTCCTTTTACTCGGTGACGGTTCAGTCACCAATTACTGGCGGCTCTGGCCTGGCGTCGTCGCGCCGGCGGCCGGCGAACCGGTGGCCGGGGTGCGCGAACCGCCGGCGGCCTCGGTAGCCGCGGCGCCGGTGGCGTTCGGCTGGGCCGGGTTGCCTGCGGCGGCCGGCGCGGTGCCGGAGTTCTGCGGGGTCCAGGCCACAGGCTGCACCGGGGTGCCCGGCGGCAGCATCTGCAGCTTCTGGAAGCCGTCGACCATGACGCGCTCGCCTTCCTTCAGGCCATCGGTCACGACCCAGTTGCTGCCTTCCTGCGACGCGATCTTGACGGTGCGCGGGGTCGGCTTGTTGTCGGCGCCGATCACCATCAGGGTGTCGCCGGTCTGGCCGCCGCGGGTGACGGCCTGCTGCGGCACCAGGATGCCCGACGGCAGCTCGGCCTGGGCCAGGCGCACGCGCACGTACTGGCCCGGCAGCAGGGCGTTGTCCGGGTTCGCCACCTGGGCGCGCAGGGTCACCTGGCCGCTGGTCGGATCCACGGTCACGTCCGAGAACAGCAGCTTGCCCTGGCGCGGCAGGACCGTGCCGTCGTCCAGCACCACGGTGACCGGGATGGCCGAGTCGATGCCCTTGCCGCCGGCCTGCTTGCGCAGGCGCTGCAGTTCGGAAGCCGACTGGGTGATGTTCAGGTAGACCGAGTCGGTCTGCTGGATCAGCGCCAGCTGGGTTGCCTCGGCGCTCGACACCAGTGCGCCTTCGGTCACCAGCGCGCGGCCGATGCGGCCCGAGATCGGGGCGTAGACATTGGCGTAACCGTAGTTGATCTGCGAAATCTTCAACTGGGCCCTGGCCGAGGCGACGTCGGCCTCGGCCTGCTTGGCGGCGGCCACGGCGTTGGTGTATTCCTGCTTGCTGATCGCATTCGCCTCGACCAGCGGCTTGTAGCGCTCGACGGTGGCGGAAGCCGAGGTCAGGTTGGCCTGGGCGCGGCCGACGGCGGCCTGGGACGCGTTCAGCTGGGCCTGGTAGGGTTCCGGATCGATCTGGTAGAGCGACTGGCCCTGCTTCACCATGCCGCCTTCCGTGAACGTACGCTTGAGGACGACGCCGTTGACGCGGGCGCGGACTTCGGCCACGCGGATCGCTTCGACGCGCGCCGGCAGTTCGGTTTCAAGGGCGACCTGCTGGAACTTGGTCGTGATGACACCGACTTGCGGCGGCGGCATCTTGCCGCCGGCGCCAGGGCCTGCCTGGGCGGCGTCTTTGTTGCCGCAGGCCGACAGCAGGGTCACCGCCATCAGCGTGCAGGCGGCAATCCGGGTCAGGGACAGGGGAGAGGAGTGGGCAGAGCGCATTACGTGTGCTTCCTTCTGGTTTTATTAAAAAGACAAAACCGTCCTCAAGAACCCTGTTCAGGTCCCTGCGCACGGTACGTCACTGGCTTTTACGAAATTTTTTATATACTATCACGAGTGTATGTTTAACGTGTTGGCCCACCAAAAATTGGAGTGAGACGATGGCCCGCAGAACCAAAGAAGAAGCGGCCGCTACGCGAGACAGCATCCTCGATGCAGCAGAGCAATTGTTTGTTGAGCAAGGGGTATCGCGAACGACCTTGCAGCATATCGCAAGCGCCGCGGGTGTGACGCGCGGCGCGATCTATTGGCATTTCGACGACAAGGGAGCGCTGTTCAATGCCATGATGGAAAGGGCGACGCTGCCGTTCGAGTGCGCCTTCAGCGTGCTCGAGGCGGAGGGCGCAGCCGATCCGCTGAGCGACCTGCGCAACTTCATCCTCGAGATCTTCCGGGTGACCGAGCAGAACCCGCAGGCACGCCGCGTGTTCGAGATCGCCGCGTTGAAAGTCGAGTTCGTCGGCGAACTCGATGCCGTGCGCGTGCGTCGCCGCCAGAGCCAGCGCGACTGGATGGACCATGTGGAGGGGCGTCTGCAGGCCGGGATCAAGGGAGGGCAGATCCGCGCCGGTATCGATGTGCACGTGGTGGCGCTGGGCCTGTGGTCGACGATGGACGGCGTGATCCGCAACTGGATGTTCGAGCCCGCGTCCTTCGGCCTGCTCGAGGCCGGCGCCCAGATCCTCGACGTCTACCTCGAGGGCATCGGCGCGCCATAAATTATACGTTTCTTGCGGGAAATATTTGGTTTATGATGCGCTTCTGCGGACGAAAGGAACGACATGAAGCGCATCGACATCGATGAACGGGCATACGAGGGTTTTCACCAGCTGCCGGGGAGCGACAACAGCAGGAAGCTGAGAAAGCTGGTCGAGCTTGGCGAGCGCAAACAGGAAGAGATCGCGCTGGTCGTACTGGAAGACCTGCTGTTCCAGTTTGGCGACAACCGCGGCCAGGCATCGGTGGCCCCTTTTTTTGAGGGACTATGCCGGTTCTTCGACCATGTCCGCATCTACCGCCTGAATTTCTACGATGCCGGCAGCTTTGCCCTGGCGTTGGAGAAAGCGATGTCGGTGACGGAGTCGCGGATCATTCTGTACATCGGCGCCCATGGCTCGAAAGGCCGGATTGCCAATGCCAATGCGCGCACCATTGCGGCTCAGATCGCGAAGGCGGCCAAGGACAAACTCGAAGGCATCATCCTGAGTGCCTGCGAGACCGGCGCAAGCGACGAGACGCTGGAAAAAGTCCTGGAAGGGCGCGCGAACTGGGTATTCGGATACAACAACAGCGTGCATATCCTGTCGAGCATGCTGCTCGAGACCGCCGTGCTGAGGCAGGTATTCGGCGCAGCGCCCGATTACATCGAAACACAGAAGGGAATTGTCGACACCTTTGCCGAGGGGCTGCGCTGCTTCAGCCCTGCCTGGCATTTCGGAGACGATGACATGCCGATGTCGGTGCGCCTGCAAGTCCGCCCGAAGCAGAAGCAAAAATCCACGAACGCGACCCTGGATCTGGTTCAGGAAGCGTGGAAAATCAGCGCGGACGAACAAAAAGCGGCAGCCTGACGTCGTTGGTGTCCAGTTGGCGGCGGAACGCCGGCGGTCGTGCCGGCGATTCCTGCAAGCTTCACTGAACGGCTGACAGCCGGGCAGCCGCTTCAAACAATTGTTTAGCTTAATAAAACAATTGTTCTATCAACGCAGCTCTTCGATCATCTTCTTCAGCTTGGCCGAGTCCGCCACGAAGGCGCGGATGCCCTCGGCCAGCTTCTCGGTGCCCATCGCGTCTTCGTTGAGCATGAAGCGGAAGGTCTTTTCGTCGATGGCGATTTTCTCGATGTCGGCGTTTTCATCGGCCACCAGCTTGCGCTCGACCGGCGCCTCGCTGTCGGCCAGCTTCTGCAGCAGGTCCGGCGAGATGGTCAGCAGGTCGCAGCCGGCCAGTTCCAGGATCTGCGAGGTGTTGCGGAAGCTCGCGCCCATGACTTCGGTGTTGTAGCCGAACTTGCGGTAGTACTGGTAGATGCGCTTGACCGACTGCACGCCCGGATCGTCCGCGCCCTGGTAGTCGGTGCCGGTCGACTTCTTGTACCAGTCGTAGATGCGGCCGACGAAAGGCGAGATCAGCTTGACGCCCGCTTCGGCGCAGGCCACGGCCTGGCACAGCGAGAACAGCAGGGTCAGGTTGCAGTGGATGCCGTCCTTTTCCAGGATCTCGGCGGCGCGGATGCCTTCCCAGGTCGAGGCGATCTTGATCAGGACGCGCTCGCGCGACACGCCGGCCGCTTCGTACAGGGCGATCAGTTCGCGGCCCTTGGCTACCGTCGCTTCGGTGTCGAAGGACAGGGCGGCATCGATCTCGGTCGAGACGCGGCCCGGGACATACTTCAGGATCTCGACGCCGAAGGCGATCAGGAGATTGTCGACGATGGCTTCGACCGAGGCGCCGTTTGCGTCGGCGACGGCTTTTTCCAGCAGCGGACGGTATTCCGGCTTCTGCACGGCTTTCAGGATCAGCGAAGGATTGGTGGTCGCATCCTGGGGCGCGTAGGCCTTGATCGACTGGAAGTCGCCGGTGTCGGCGACCACGGTGGTGTACTGCTTGAGCTGTTCGAGTTGGTTCATCTTGAGGCGATGGTTGGTGACGGTCAGGCGGCTATTGTACCGAATCGCCGCTTTCGCTTCCGGTTTGCGTTCAGGCCGCCCGTGCGCGCCGCCGCGTGGTCTGGAGTGGCAGCTCGAGCGGCGCATCGTCGGCGACGCCCAGCCCGGCGGGCTGGTTCGGCAGTGAATACGCGATGCCGGCGTCGAGCCGCTCGCGCACCGAGCGGTGGATCAGCGCATCGGGCGGCAGCAGCCGCGCGCGCGGTTTCCCGAACGGCGGCATGGCGCCGATCAGCCAGCGGCGGCCCTTGCCGGGACCCTGCCAGACCCGCCGCGGCATCCACTCGGCCAGCTTCCAGGCGGCCGTCATCGAATCGTGCAGGGGCGCCAGCGCGCCGGGCCGCGCGCCACTCGAAGGCGCCAGTTCCTTGCCGGGGCGGACAGGGTCCAGGCGCAGGCCGAGGGCCGCGGCTTCGCCCAGCATCCAGCGCAGGCTGACCAGCGCCAGTTGGGCCTCGCCGGGCGGATAGCCGCCGCCGACGTCCGAATGCACGCCGGCGAACCAGACCTCCTTGTGGTCGGTCGGGCGGGACGGGCGGGCGCGCCAGAGGTGCTGGCGGAAGAAGCCGCGGCGCTCGTCGATCGAGACCGCATGGCGCACCGCCTCGACGCAGCTGTTGTCGGCGCTGAAGGGAATGATGACCGGATCGTAGACCCAGCCGACCGATTTGACGGTGTCGAACAGGCCGAGCATGCGGATGCGCACATTGCGCCCGAAAGTGGCCTTGAAGCGGCCCTGCAGTTCGAAGTCGGGCTGGTTGCCGCGTTTTTCGCGCGCCAGCAGCATGGCCCAGGCGTGCTCGAAGAGGTGGGCCTGGTGCGCTGGCACGAGGCCGACCGCGCGGACCAGGGCCGCCAGCGCGCGCGCCGCGAAGGCCCCGCGCGAAAAGCCGAAGATGAAGATCTCGTCGCCGGGCCGGTAGTTCTGCGCCAGGAAGCAGTAGGCGCCTTCGACCAGGCGGCGCAGGCCCCAGCCGAAGGCCAGGCCGAGCACCCGCGCCGGCAGCTTCTGCCACTCGAACAGGGTTTCCTTCAGGCCGAAGGTGCCGACACCCTGGTCGTAATAGGCCAGGGTCGATGCGGGATCGGCCGGCAGGGAGCGCAGCACCCGGATGACGTTGGTCGGGCAATCGCCGAAGCGGTTGCCGGTGCCGTCGAGGCAGACGACGAGCTGGCGTCCCGCGCTCCTGGCGCCGTCAATGGAAATCGAGGTATCGTCCACGATGCTGCTCCGCTGTTCCCGGGACCTGTCTCAGTCGTGAAAACGCATGCCCGCATACGGCCTGGCGCGGCACTGCGCCAGGCGCGAGGCGAGGCTGCCGACGTGCGCTTCGAGCTGGTGGCCGTCGGGGTCGAGGTAGAAGGAGTCACCCTCGCTCCGGTTCTGCTTCCATTCGCGCACACCGGCGGCACGCAGGCGCGCGCAAAAGGCGGCGAAGTCGTCCTGCGCGATGCTGAATGCGTAATGAGTATAGCCCGCCGCCGGTTCTCCCGGCGCCAGCCTGTCGAGGGACAGGCAAAGCCACAAGCCGCCCAGCGACAGGTAGGCGCCGGCATCCCAGCTGGCCTCGAGACGCAGGCCGAGCAGGCGCCCGTAGAAATCGACGCTGCGGCCGATGTCGCTTACCGCCAGCGTCAGGTGGTTCAGGCCGCTCAGCATCGTGGGCGCCTTATCGCAAGGGCGCGCCGTGGCCGACGTGGAAGTGCAGGTGCTTCGAATCCTGGTAGCCGCCGAGGTTGGTGGCCACGCGGCAGGCGCCGTGGCGCTGCTCGACCTCGGCCGCCACCTCGCGCACCACGTCGAGCAGGCGGTACACGGTCTCCACCGGATGGCCGCCGAGGTCGGTCAGCGAAGGGATGTGCGCCTTCGGCACCACGACGATGTGCACCGGCCAGTAAGGCCGGGTGTGGTGGAAGGCCAGGACCTCGTCCGTTTCCTTCACCACCTGAACCGGCGTGCGGCCGCTCAGCGCTTCGTCGCAGTAGAAGTCGCTCGACATCGGCTGGTTCAGCAGTCGGTAGCGTCGAGGAAGGCGGCGATCATGGCTTCCAGGCCGGCGCGGTCTTCGTCCGAGAAACGGTCGAGCTTGGGGCTGTCGATGTCGAACACGCCGATCAGCTTGTCGTTCTTGATCAGCGGGATCACGATTTCCGAGTTCGAGGCCGAGTCGCAGGCGATGTGGCCCGGGAAGGCGTGCACGTCCGGCACGACGATGGTCTTGCGCTCCACGGCGGTCGCGCCGCAGACGCCGCGCCCGAAGGGAATGCGGGCGCAGGCCGGCTTGCCCTGGAAGGGGCCGACCAGCAGGTCCTGGCCTTCGCCTTTCTTCGATGGCACGGTGAGGTAGAAGCCGGCCCAGTTCAGGTCGGCGATGGTGTCGTACACGAGGGCCGAAAACTGCGAAGCGTTCGCGGTCATGTCGCGTTCGCCTTCGAGGACGCTGGTGACCTGGCGTACCAGCAGGTCGTAGTCGGGACGGGTGCTGCGTTCTGGGTTGATGTGCATGGCGCTGTCGATGAGGCTGGACGAAAAGCGCTATTCTACAACCAGCGCGCCCGCCCGGCAGGCGGGGCAGTCCGCAGCGGACCCGGCCGGGCCGGGCCGGGCAGTGGACCTCCCATTGCCCGGCGATCCCGGCTAAGCAGCCTTGCGGCGCAGGCGGGCTGCCGCCAGCAGGCCGGCGCCGAACAGGGCCAGCGTTGCCGGTTCGGGGACCTCGCCCGGCAGCTCGGCGCCATCCCGCACAACATAGCCGGTGGCGCCGCCGCAAGGTTCGGGCCTGTGCCAGGGGCAGCCGGCATCGACCATTTCGTAGTCGCTATTGGCATCGACAATGGTGAAGGTGCGGCCGGTCGACTCCATCCAGAGATGGGACTCGCTGTCATTGAGGTAGATATAGCCCCTCAGGAAACCATCCGGCTCGAAGCTGAGCCGCATATCGATGTAGCCCAGCTTGGTTTCGAAACCGCCGTCCTGCAGCGACCAGTTCACGCCATAAGGGCCGGGAAAGGTATAGCGCAGGTTGAGCAGGCCGGCCGGCGGACGCTCGTCGTTGAAGTGCTCGAAGTAATAATCCAGCGTTCCGGCCTGGACGGTGGCCTCGTCGAATTCGAGTTCGAGGGTGATCCCGTACGGGGTTTCGTCGTTCGTCGCCTGCCATTGGTAAATGATCCCCGCCTGGCTGCAGAGCGGAAGAAGGGCGAGGGCGGCGGCGGCAAGGTAAGAAAACAGTTTCATGATATCTCCCTGGTTTGGTGCTGACACCCATAGCAAGTTGCAGGCCAGAAGCGTAAGTACTTGAATTGTCGCGGTTTGCGGCGCGGCGGCGCGCCCAGGCGAGGGGGAGTGTAAATTTTTGCGACGCCGGCATGCCCATGCGGCTGGCCGGCGCACCGATGGACGCCGCTTACTGTCCCGGCGCCAGCGCCTCCGAGGGCGCGTTCGCGGTGACCGCGCGCCGCAGCTCGTCGAGCGTCGCCGGCTTGGTCAGGTGCTGGTCGAAACCGGCCTCGAGGGCGCGGGAGAGGTCGGCCTGCTGCCCATAGCCCGTCAGGGCGACCAGGCGCGGCGCCTTGCCCTTGCTCCGAATGGCGCCGGCAAGGGCGTAGCCGTCCATGTCGGGCAGGCCGATATCGAGGATGGCCACCGAGGGCTGGTACCACTCGGCGACCGCCAGCGCCTCGCTTCCCGTGTGGGCCACGCGCACCGCGTGCCCGAACTGCTCCAGGACCGCGGCCGTGGTCGCGGCCGCGTCGACGTTGTCGTCCACCAGCAGCACGCGCTGGAAAGCGTCGTCGCGGGCCGGCGCCGGTGTCGGCGCGTACACCGGCGCCGCCACCAGCGGCAACTCGACCACGAAGCGGCTGCCGCATCCGGGACCGTCGCTGTGGGCGCGGATGCGGCCGCCGTGCAGCTCGACGATCTTGTGGACGATGGCCAGGCCCAGGCCCAGCCCGCCCGTGCTGCGCGCGAGCTGCTGCGGCGCCTGGTAGAAGGGTTCGAATACCCGCGCCAGCAGCTCGGGCGGCATGCCGATGCCGCTGTCGGCGACTTCGAGCCGCGCCCAGCCTTCGCACTCGCTCAGGCCGATCCTGGCCGCGCCATTGCCGAAGCGTTCGGCATTCGACAACAGGTTGTTCAGCACCTGGGCCAGCCGGCTTTCGTCGCCCTCGACCCACAGCGCCTCGGGCGCGGCCAGTTCCACCGTCATGCCGGGGCGATGCGCGGCGCCGTGGCGCACCAGGTCGGCGAGGTTCAGCGGCTGCGGGTGGAGCTGCATCTTGCCGGTCGCGATGCGCGATACGTCGAGCAGGTCGTCGACCAGGCGCTTCATGTGCTGGACCTGGCGCCGCACGATGGTGCGCTCGCGTTCGTTGGTCCGGTCGCCGCGCAGGTCCATCAAATCGAGCGAGGCGACGATCGGGCTGAGCGGATTGCGCAGTTCGTGCCCGAGCATGGCGAGGAATTCGTCCTTCACCTGGCCGGAACGGCGGCTTGCCTCGAGCGCCTGCTCGAGCGACGCGAGCAGCTGCGAACGCTCCCGCTCGTGCGCGGCCCGCTGCGCCGCCGCGGCCTCGATGGCCTCGCCCATCAGGCGGAACTCCTTGACCCACGAGGAGCCGACCACCGGGTGCTCGCCGGCGCCCAGCGCGGTGCTGGCCGCCTGCAGCTTGCGGAAGGTCGCCGCGATGCGCGCCGACAGCAGCCAGGCGACGCCGATGCTCGCCAGCAGCGAGAGCCCCAGGCCCCAGCCATAGAGGGGAATGCCCTCGAAGGTGGCGGCGCCGATCGCCGTCGTCGGCACGCTGACCGCGACGCTCCAGCCATAGCGCGACAGGCGCGTATAGGCCGTGGTCACCGCTTTGCCCTCGAGCGTGGTGTTGGCGCCGATGCCTTCCGGCGCCGGGCTGCGGATCAGCTTTGCCAGCGAGGCGCTGGGAGCGCCCGCGACGGTCTGCGCATGATGGGGCAGGCGCGCGACGATGGACCCGAAAGAGTCCACGACGGCGATCACCGAGCCGGCCGGCGCCTGCTGGCGTTCGATCACGCGCAGGATGCGGTCGGGCTGGATCACGCCGGTCAGCGCATAGAGCCGGCCCGCCTGGTCGCGCACCGGCACGCGCACCGGGAAGGCGGCCCGCCCGCGCGGTCCGCGCGTCACGTGTCCGACCAGGGGCTTTTGCACGGCCAGCAGCTGCTGCAGGCTGTCCGGGTCGGCGATGCGCCCGCCGGCGGCGCCGAAGGGACTGGTGGTGCGAAACAGGATGTTGCCATCGGCGTCGGTGAGGATGACCGCCAGCCATTCGGGCTGGGCCACGGACTGCCTGCGCGCAATATCGTAGAAGGCCCGCAGGTCGCCGCCGCCGATCGCCGGCGCGCGCGCCATGCTGGCCAGGGTGGAGACCGAGCCGTCGAGTTCCGCGTCGACGGCGCTGGACAGGGCGCGCGCCAGGTCGAGCATGGCGCGTTCCTGTTCCCGTTGCTGGTACTGGCCCGCCGTGTGCAGCGACCACAGGCCGAGCAGGGCGAGCGGCAACAGCCCGATCGCGCTGAGGAGGATGAGCAGCCGGCGCAGCGAAATGGTCATACCGGTTGGCGACGGCATAGCTTGGCCCTGGGCAAAAAACCATTATACGGCGGAATGCCGGCTTGCTTCCCCGTCAGGGCGCGGCTCAGCCAGCGGGCGCCACTTCCACCAATTCGAAATGCAGCGTCACGAATTCGAAGTCGTCATGCAGGTCCAGGTGCGGCAGGCAGCGGACGTGGACTTCCCTGAATTCGTCCGCGCTCGAGAAAGTCTCGCCGCGCCAAACGTCTTCCGGGATGTCGCCGAAGCGGATGATGCGCACCTCGGTCGCGCGGATCGTGCAGCGCGGCCGGCCCCGCAGGTCGTAGACGTCGATCAGGTCGCCGGCCGCATAGCCGCCGTCGCCCAGCTCGCCATAGCCCTTGTAATAGTCCTCGACCGTGTCGGCGGTGACCGTCTTGCGGCCGGCGATCACGTTCAGGACCAGGCTGTCGTCATCCTCGTGGGCGCCCCAGAAGGTCAGTTTCTTGCGTGGGTTCATGTCGTTTCCGGGGCGGGATGAAATTCAGCCGATGAAGGAATCGAACTGCATGTCGAACTCCTGCAGCGCCTTCTGCGCGTTCTGCATCTTGCGCCGGAACTCGGGTCCGCGCTGCAGCGCCAGGCCGACCGCCAGCACGTCGATCACCACCAGGTAGGCCAGGCGCGCCGAGATCGGCGTGTAGGGGTCGATGTTGAAGACCAGGTCGATCGGGATCAGGACGCTGGCCATGTCGGCCAGTGGCGTGCCCGAGGGGGCGAGCACGATGACGTCGGCGCCGCCGCGGCGCGCCAGCTTGGCCGAGCGCACCAGGGAAGGGTTGTTGCCGCGCTGGGAGATCGCCACCACGCAGTCGCCTTCGCGCAGCAGGGCCGCGGCGATCGAGTGGATCGCCGGATCGGTGTAGGACACGGTCGGCACGCCCGAACGGAAGAACTTGTGCTGGGCGTCGGCCGCGACGAAACCCGAGGTGCCCTGGCCGTAGAACTCGATCTTGTTCGCGCGCGACAGGATGTCGAGCGCCTTCTGCACCGATTCCGCGTTTAAGTTGTTCCGCAGGTCGAGCAGGGTGTTGATCGAGCGGCTGCAGATCTTGTTCACGAGGTCGGCCGCCAGGTCGTCCTGGGCCGGCTGTTCGTTGGCGGCGGGCAGGGCCAGGGCCAGGCCCTGGGCGAGCTTGAGCTTGAATTCGTGCCAGCCGTCGTAGCCGAGGGTGCGGCAGAAACGCACCACGGTCGGCTCGGACACTTGCGCGCTCTTGGCGAGGGCCGTGATGTTCTGGCTGACGGTGGCGCTGGGCGCTTCGAGCACCGCGAGCGCGACCTTGCGCTCGGACTTCGACAGCGAATCGAGCTGGGTGCGGATGGAATCGAGCAGCATGATGGTCCCGTGATGAGATCAGTCTTCCGGCAGTGCTTCTTCGCGCCACTGCAGGCCGTCGCGGCCGATCAGGGCGCTTGATGCGGCCGGGCCCCAGGTGCCGGAAGCATACGGGACCGGCGCGCTGTCGTCCTGCTCCCAGTGCTCCAGGATGGGCTCGACCCATTCCCAGGCCGCTTCGAGTTCGTCGCCGCGCATGAACAGGGTCAGCTGGCCGCGCAATACATCCAGCAGCAGCCGTTCGTAGGCTTCCATGCGCGGCGCCTTGAACTGTTCGCGGAAGTCGAGTTCGAGCTCGGCCTGCTTCAGGCGCATGGAGTCGCCCGGGGTCTTGGCCATCAGGTTCAGCGACAGGCCCTCGTCCGGCTGCAGGCGGATCACCAGGCTGTTCGGCTGGAAGCTCGAGGTCGGCTGGTTGAAGATCGAGTGCGGGATCTGCTTGAAGCGCACCACGATCTCGGCCAGGCGGTCGGCCATGCGCTTGCCGGTGCGCAGGTAGAAGGGCACGCCGGCCCAGCGCCAGGTGTCGATCTCGGCCTTCATGGCGACAAACGTCTCGGTCTTCGAGCTCTTCGGGGCGTCAGGCTCGTCGCGGTAGCTCGGCACGGCCTGGCCGTCCACGAAGCCCGCGCGGTACTGGCCGCGCACGATGTTCTGGGAGAGCGTGGTCGGGGTGAAGCGCTTCAGCGAACGCAGCACCTGCAGCTTGGCGTCGCGCACGGCGTCCGGCGCGATCGAGGTCGGCGGCTCCATCGCCACGATGCACAGCAATTGCAGCAGGTGGTTCTGCAGCATGTCGCGCAGCGCGCCCGAGGTGTCGTAATAGCCCAGGCGGTTGCCCACGCCGATCTTCTCGGCGATGGTGATCTGCACGTCCGAGATCCATTCGCGCCGCCACAGCGGCTCGAACAGCACGTTACCGAAGCGCAGGGCCAGCAGGTTCTGCACGGTTTCCTTGCCGAGGTAGTGGTCGATCCGGTAGATCTGCGATTCGGCGAACACCTTGCCCACATCGAGGTTGATCTGCTTGGCCGAGGCCAGGTCGCGTCCCAGCGGCTTTTCCAGCACCACGCGCGAATTTGGCGTGGCCAGGCCCGTTTCGGCCAGGTTGTCGCAGATGCGGGCAAACAGGCTGGGCGGCGTGGCCAGGTAGTAGACGCGCGTGATCGACTCATCCTTGCGCAGGGCCTCGACCAGCGGCGCATAGGTCTGCACGCGGGTGGCGTCGAGCGCGACATAGGTGATGCGCTTGAGGAAGCGCTGCCACTTTTCCTCGACCACCGTTTCCTTGATGTGGGGTTTCGAGTGGGTCTCGATCATGTCCAGGAAGGCTTCCTGCGTGCTTTCGTCCTTGCCGACGCAGATGATGCGCGCCGTCGGCGGCAGGTCGTTGGCGACGTCGCGTGCGTACATTGCGGGCAGGAGTTTGCGCATCGAGAGGTCGCCGCTGCCGCCAAAGAAAACGAGGTCGAAATCGGAAAGAGCCATGGATGTAGTCAGGACAAAGAGTGATGGAAGCTGTGCGTGTAAATTTACTACACAGATATGCTCTTAGCAAGAAATTCTACTACGCAATGTCGGGAGAGAGGCGGTCGATGGTGCCACAGGCAGGGCGGGTGGGGCGCGCTTGTGGTGCGGGAGCACGTAGGGTGGGCGCCCCGTGCCCACGCGTGACGCCTGCGTCGTGTTGGCGTGCATGAAGCGCAGCGTCTGCTCATCGTTTACGCGTGGGCGCGGGGCGCCCACCCTACGGCTTATGCCAACGCCAGCGGTGAAGTCCCGCTAGCGGCGACTCGGTCAGCGCCGGTAGTCCGGCTGCACCACGCCCGGCACATCCACGCGCATGCACAGCACCTTGCCGGTCAGCGGGTACTGCTCCTTCTCCGCGTTCGAGCGGCCGTGGCTGGCGGTGGTGATGTAGAGCGTGCGCAGGTCGGCGCCGCCGAAGGCGAGCCCGGTCGGGCAGCGCACCGGCAGTTGGATCTCGCGCAGCAGTTCGCCGGTGGGCGAGAGCTTGAGCAGGCGCCCGCCCTCGAACATCGCGATCCAGTAGTTGCCTTCGCTGTCGATCGTGGCGCCGTCCGGACGGCCGCCGTAGTCGGGCGAATTCTTGTCGGTCGAGAAGGTCACCAGGTTGCGGTTCAGCGTGGCCGCGCCCGTGTCCGGATCGAAATCGTAGACGTCGATGCGGTGGCTGGTGGTGTCGGCATGGAACATGGTGCGCCCGTCCAGGCTCCAGGCCAGGCCGTTCGAATTGGTCATGCCGCCCGACCAGGCCAGGCGCAACTGGTCGCGCTCGAGCACGTACATCTCGGCGGCCGGCTTGTCGCGCGGCTCGTACATGGTGCCGACCCAGAAGCGGCCCTGCGGGTCGACGCGGCCGTCGTTGAAACGCACCATGCCCGTGTCGTAGGGGGCGGGGCAGATGTCGGTGATTTCGCCGCTGGTCGTGTTCAGGCGCACGAAGCCGGTGCGCGTCGCCACGACCAGGTTGTTGTCGTCGTCGGCCGCGATGGCCGAGGGTTCGGAGCCCATCTTCCAGGACGAGTACTTGCCGCTGGCCGGGTGCACGCGGTGCACGGTGAGTCCGTTGATGTCGACCCAGTACAGGGCCGATTCGACGTCGTGCCACAGCGGGCACTCGCCGACCAGCATCGCTTCGTCGTGAACGACGTCGATCTTCGCATTCTTCATGGTGGTGTCCGTGTTCGTGTCCATCAAACCGCGGCCTTGGCGCGCGCGATCAGGCCGTTGGTGGAGCTGTCATGCTGTTCCGGTTGCGCCTCGCCGGAGAGTTCCGCTTCGATCTTCTTGGTCAGCACCTTGCCCAGTTCCACGCCCCACTGGTCGAAGCTGTTCAGGTCCCAGATCACGCCCTGCACGAAGGTCTTGTGCTCGTACAGCGCGATCAGGGCGCCCAGCGTGGCCGGGGTCAGGTATTCCATCAGGATGGTATTGCTCGGGCGGTTGCCGGGGAAGGTCTTGTGCGGCGCCAGGCGCTCGATCTCACCAAGGGCCAGTCCCTGCGCCTGCAGGTCCTTGCGCACTTCGTCGATGTCCTTGCCCTTCATGAAGGCTTCCGACTGGGCGAAGCAGTTCGCCAGCAGCGCGGTGTGGTGGTTGTGCAGTTCGTGGGCCGGGCGCAGGGCGGCGATGAAGTCGATCGGCGTCAGGTCGGTGCCCTGGTGCAGCAGCTGGAAGTAGGCGTGCTGGCCATTGGTGCCCGGCTCGCCCCAGATCGCCGGGCAGGTCGGGGTGTCGACTGGCTCGCCGTCGCGCGTGACGCGCTTGCCGTTGCTTTCCATGTCGAGCTGCTGCAGGTAGGCCGGGAAGCGGTTCAGGTCCTGGTGGTAGGGCGCGATCGTGACCGAGGTGGCGCCCAGGAACTGGCGGTTCCAGAAGCCGACCAGCGCGAGCAGCATCGGCATGTTCTGCTCGACGGGCGCGGTGCGGAAGTGCTGGTCCATCTCGTGGGCGCCGGCCAGGAAGTCGGAGAAGTAGCCGAAGCCGACGGCGAGCGCCACCGGCAGGCCGATCGCCGACCACACCGAATAGCGGCCGCCGACCCAGTCCCAGAACGGGAACATGTTGGCCGGATCGATGCCGAAGGTCTTGATCGCCTCGACGTTGGTCGACACCGCGACGAAGTGCTTGGCCAGCGCCTCCTCGGGCGCATGAGCGAGGAACCACTTGCGCGCGGTCTGGGCGTTCATCATGGTCTCGGCAGTGGTGAAGGTCTTCGAGGCGATGATGAAGAGGGTGGTCTCGGGATCGACTTTTTCCAGCGCGGCGTCCATGTCGTGGCCGTCGACGTTGGAAACGAAGTGCAGGGTCAGGCGCGGGTGGCTGTACTGGCGCAGCGCCAGGCAGACCATCTTCGGGCCGAGGTCGGAGCCGCCGATGCCGATGTTGACGATGTCGGTGATGGGCTTGCCGGTGTGGCCCAGCCATTCGCCGCTGCGCACGGCGTCGGTGAAGGTCTTGATACGGGCGAGAACGGCGTGCACATCGCTGGCGACGTCCTGGCCGTCGACGACCAGGTTCAGGTCGCGCGGGGCGCGCAGGGCGGTGTGCAGGACGGCACGGTTTTCGGTGTTGTTGATCTTGTCGCCGGCAAACATCGCGTCGCGCTGGCGCTCGACGCCGCGCTCGCGCGCAAGCGCTGCCAGCAGTTCAAGCGTGCGCCCGTCAAGCCGGTTTTTTGAATAGTCTAGGAACAGGCCGGCGGCCTCGATCGACATGCGTTCGAAGCGCTGCGGATCGGCCGCGAACAGGTGGCGCATCTGCCAGTCTTCGGCCTCGACGGCGTGGGTTTCGAGGGCCTGGAAGCTGGCGGTACTGGTCAGGGAAGGCTGGGGCATGGCTCGCGCAAGATGTTGGTTTGGACAGATTATCGAATAATACAGGAATCGTCCGTAAATTCACTACACGATGCTTGAGTACGGGCTGGCGGTGAGTGATCGACCTGCCAACGTTGTTCAGCGTGGACTCGGGAGTCCACCCTACAAAAGCGGGATCAGGGCGACCATGTCGGCTCATCCTGCAAAGCTCGGGTTTTCGTAGGGTGGACACCCGTGTCCACGCGGTATACGACAACTGCACGGCCGCGAAATCCATCCCCGCCCGCAACCCCAATCCAATTCTGTAGTAAAATTTCAGAGTCAAATTTTCGAAGGAACGATTATGGCGCTGCACCCTGTAGTTGAACAGGTAACGAACCGGATCATCCAACGCAGCCGCGCGTCGCGCGCTGCGTATCTTGCCCACCTCGAGGCGGCGCGGGTCAAGGGTGTGCAGCGCGGGGCGCTGTCGTGCACCAACCTGGCCCACGGCTTCGCCGCCTTCCCGGCCAACGACAAGCTCAAGCTGCGCGAGCAGAAGAAGCCCTCGGTGGCGATCGTCTCGTCGTATAACGACATGCTCTCGGCCCACCAGCCGTTCGAATACTTCCCGCGCGTGATCAAGGAAGCCGTGCGCGACGTCGGCGCCGTGGCCCAGTTCGCGGGCGGCGTGCCGGCCATGTGCGACGGCGTGACCCAGGGCCAGCCGGGCATGGAGCTGTCGCTGTTCTCGCGCGACACCATCGCCATGTCCACCGCCGTGGCGCTGTCGCACAACATGTTCGACGCCGCCCTGTATCTCGGCATCTGCGACAAGATCGTGCCGGGCCTGCTCATCGGTGCGCTGCACTTCGGCCATATCCCGGGCGTGTTCGTGCCGGGCGGCCCGATGACCTCGGGCATCTCGAACAAGGAAAAGGCCGCCATCCGCCAGCGCTACGCCAAGGGCGAGGCGACCCGCGAGGAACTGCTGGAGGGCGAATCGAAGTCCTACCACGGCGCCGGCACCTGCACCTTCTACGGCACCGCGAACAGCAACCAGATGCTGATGGAGATGATGGGCCTGCACCTGCCGGGCGCCGCCTTCATCACCCCGGGCACGCCGCTGCGCGATGCGCTGACCGCCGCGTCCTCGCACCAGGCGGTGGCGATCTCCCAGCAGGGCGGCAACTACATGCCGATCGGTCATATCGTCGACGAGAAGAGCATCGTCAACGCCATCGTCGCGCTGCACGCGACCGGCGGCTCGACCAACCACACCCTGCACCTGGTGGCGATCGCGCGCGCGGCAGGCATCGTCATCGACTGGAACGACTTCGACGAGCTGTCGAAGGTGGTGCCGTCGCTGACCCGCATCTACCCGAACGGCGACGCCGACGTGAACCATTTCCAGGCCGCCGGCGGCCCGGGCTTCGTGATCCGCGAGCTGCTCGACGCCGGCCTGGCGCACGAGGACGTCAACACGATCCTCGGTCGCGGCCTGCGCAACCATTGCAAGGAGCCCTTCCTGGGCGAGGACGGCAAGGTGTTCTGGCGCGACGTGCCTCTGCAGTCCGGCGACGAATCGGTGCTGCGTCCGGCCTCGAACCCGTTCAGCGACAACGGCGGCATGGTGCTGGTGCAGGGCAACCTGGGCCGCGCCATCATGAAGGTCTCGGCCGTGAAGAAGGAGCACCACGTGGTCGAGGCGCCGGCGCTGACCTTCAACTCGCAGGAAGACTTCATGCACGCCTACAAGGCCGGTCACCTGAACCGCGACTTCGTGGCCGTGATCCGCTTCCAGGGTCCGCGCGCCAACGGCATGCCCGAACTGCACGCGCTGACCCCGGCGCTGGCCAACCTGCAGGACGCCGGCCACCACGTGGCGATGGTGACGGATGGCCGCATGTCGGGCGCGTCGGGCAAGGTGCCGGCGGCGATCCACGTGTCGCCGGAGATCCTGGCCGGCGGTCCGCTGGGCCTGGTGCGCGACGGCGACATCCTGCGCGTCGACGCCACCAGCGGCACCCTGCAGGCGCTGGTGCCGGAAGAGGTCTGGGCCCAGCGCAAGCAGGCCAGCGCGGACATCTCGTCCAGCCACATCGGCATGGGCCGCGAGCTGTTCGCGATGTTCCGCAATGCCAGCAGCGCGGCGGAAGAGGGCGCGGCGACCTTCCCGCTGCCGTCGCCGAAACACAGCACCGTGCCCCTGCATGAGGGCGCCGACAGCGGCGAAATCATGCCGGGCTCCGACGAAGACTTCCTGTTCAGGACCAACAAATAACCATGACTTCGACCATGACTACCATGACCGTACTTGACATCATGCGCACGGCGAGCGTGATCCCTGTGATCGCCATCGACGACCCCAGCCACGCCGTCCCGCTGGCGAAAGCCCTGGTTGCCGGCGGCATCCGGGTGCTCGAAGTAACTTTGCGCACCGCCCACGGCCTGCAGGCCATCCGCGACATGGCCCAGGTCGAAGGCGCGATCGTCGGCGTGGGCACCCTGACCCAGCCGGAAGAATTCGTCGCCGCGCGCGACGCCGGCGCGGTGTTCGGCGTGTCGCCGGGCCTGACTCCGTCGCTGATCGAGGCGGCGAAATCGAGCGGCCTGCCGCTGCTGCCGGGCGTGATGACGCCCTCGGAAGTGATGGCCGCGCGCGAGGCGGGCTTCAGGCAACTGAAGCTGTTCCCGGCGGTGCCGGCGGGCGGCGTCGGCATGCTCAATGCGATCGCCGGCCCGCTGCCGGACGTGACCTTCTGCCCGACCGGCGGCATCTCGATCGACACGGCGCCAGCCTTCCTGGCCTGCAAGAACGTGGCCTGCGTCGGCGGCTCCTGGCTGACCCCGAAGGATGCCCTCGCAGCCGGCGACTGGGACCGCATCACCGAGCTGGCCAAGGCCGCGGCGGCCCTGCGCAAGCAGTAATCCTCCTACCCGTGCGCCAGCGCCGGTGGCGCCCGCTCACCGCGGGCGAGATCGCCATGGCGTCGCTGCTGTTCCGCGACGCCATCGACTACCGGCGTGTGCGTATTCACAGCCGGCGCTACATCCCATTCCAACCGAAGAACTGCTGCATGACGCCGAACGGCAGCATGTATTTTCATCGTTCTTGCTTCCTTGATGACTATTCGCAGGCGAACCTCACGGGCCGGCACTGGTTCATGCACGAGATGGTCCACGTCTGGCAGCACCAGCTGGGCTACCCGGTGCGCCTGCGCGGCGCAGTGCGCCTAGGACTTCCCTATCACTACGAGCTGACCGAAGGCGCGACCCTCGCCGATTACAACATGGAAGCCCAGGGCGACCTGCTGGCCGACTATTTCGTACTGAAATTCCTGCGCCGGCCGGACGCCATGCGCCAGCGCCAGTACGGCGGCCAGCTCGCCCTGTACGAGCGGGTGCTGGCCGCTTTCCTGGCCAACCCGGCCGACCGCGGCAACCTGCACCGGGGCCTGGCAGGACGCATCGCACGCTTCGCCTGAGACCTCGGCGGCCATGCGCCGCTACCCATTCTGCATTTGATTTTGCTCAATACTGCTGTGCAGCAACATCGTAGGCTAGGAGCCTGCCTGCTTTCCTGTTTTCCGACATCATGACGCTCCCGCTGACCCCGCTGCTGGCCTTGCTGCTGACCCTCCTGCTCGCGCTGCCGGCGCAGGCGGCGCGCCGCGTCGGCGAGGCCCAGGTGCGCGAAGGGGCAAACGGGGTGCCCTGCTTCACGATCTCGGAACGCGAGGAAAAGCGCGGCGGCGCCCCGGACTTCCAGTCGGTGACGGTGAGCGAGAGCGGCGGCAAGGTCCTCTGGCACATGGCGATGCCGCGCGAGCGCACCTTCCCGGTCATGTACAGCATGTGCATTCCCTACGGGGGCAGGGTGCAGGCCTTGCCCCAGACCCCGGCCGCGAGCCTGGAGCCAGGCAGGGCCTACCTGGTGCAGATCGACGCCCGTCCCGGCAGGAAGGCAGCCATGCCGCTGCGTTACGAGACCCGTTTCTGCCTCGTGAAAAAACCTGGCGGCACGACGGGACTGTGCCGCGGCGGCGAAGCGGCCGCCCGCCCGGGGCGTATCCGGTAAACGGAACGGCTGCTCAGGACCAGTTCTTGTCCGGCTTGATCTCGAGCCGATGCGCCGCGTCGACCACGTCCTGCAATTCCACCGGATCGCTGTAGGGGGCCTCGTCCAGCCCGGTAACCCGGTTCAGCTCCTTCTGCCAGCGGCGCAACTCGTCGATATAGCTCTGGTGCGGCACCCGCTTCAGGTCGCCGGTTTCCGCGACCAGGTCGCAGATGCCGTTATGGACCCATTCGCCGGTATGCCAGTCCGGCATGTCGACCGCGGGAAACAGGCAGACTCCCTGCAGGTCCATGCCGCGCCGCACGGCCGCCAGCGATTCCCCCATCACATCCCTGAGCCAGCTCGCGCGGCCATGGCCCAGGCCGCTCGTTTCGCCGATGATCATGGGGCGGCGATAGCGCTGCCATACCGTATCGAGCATCTCGCACAGCGGCGCAATGCGGTCGTCGCCGGGCGGCAGCGGCGCATGCGGCCCGCGCTCGCGGTATTCCATCTGGCCGAAGGAATAATTGTTGGCGCCGACGATATCGAGGATCTCGGGCGAGCCGCCGAATTCGGGATGCGCCTTGCCGCACAGGATGTCCCAGGCAAGGAAGGTGTCTTCATACGTCTCGTGGCGCGCCGCTTCGGCCTGGTCGGGGCGGTCGCGCGGCGCCACGACCCGCACCAGCGGATCGATGTGCACCATGCGCGCTCCGGAGTCGACTTCGCGGATCGCCTTCACGCCGGCAATCGCGGCCCGGCAGAGCGCCAGGCGCAGGCGCATGCGGTCTTCCCGGCTGCAGTGATAGGGCGCGGCCCAGCCCCATTCGCCGGCGCAGAACGAAAAGAAAGTGATCTCGTTGATGGGCGTGAAGAAATGCGGACCGCGGACCCGCCGCATGACGTACTCGGCGGCTTCGCGGCAATACGCCGCGAAACGGCGCACGAAGGCGTCGGAAAACGGGTCGAGGTCGTCCGGATAGCCATAGTGGCAGAGGTCCCAGATCGGGGTGATTTTCGACGCGTTCATGGCGTCGATGAAGGGATCGATGGGTGAAAAGTCGCACTGTCCACCCTTGTCCACGACCGGCCAGGGGATGCCTTCGCGGGCGACGGCGATGCCGAGCTGGTTCAGGAAGCGGTAATCCTCGGCGGCGTGGCGGTCGTGCCCGGTTTCCGCAACCAGGTTGCGCCGCACGCCATTGCTCCACAAGAAGTTGGAGCACTCGAAGCCGGACAGGAAGAACGTCGGGAAGATCCCGGGGCGCTGTGCCATGCGATTCTCCTTTCGATTTTCACTCGAGCAAGCAAAGAAGGACAGTCCCGGCGCGCAGCCGAAGCGAGCCAGTGCGGCGCCGCTCGGCCCGATTACCGGGACCTGCCCAGCTTGCGATAGCCGGATGATTCCACACTTCGCGCAGCAGGCGGCGCGAGCTTGCGGCAACGGCTTGCCGGCCTCGTCAGCGCCGCGCCTCGCGCCCGCTTGCCTGCGGGGTTCCGGGCCATCGCGGCTGCAGCCGCGCCGTCATCCGCGCCAGGGCGCCCGCCAGCGCAAGGCAGAGCAGCAGCACCGGCAGGTAGACGGCGAAGGTCCAGGCCTGGTTCTCGCCCAGCAGCGCGCGATAGGCGGCCACCGCGGCCAGCACGACGAACATGTGCGACAGGTAGAGCTCGTAGCTCAGCTCACCCATGCGGGCCAGCCAGCCCAGGCCGCGCCGCGGCGCCACGGGATGCGCATGGCAGGCCAGCAGGAGCAGGCAGGCGCCGATGCACAGGCCGTAGAGGCCGGATTTGAACAGGTGGCGGTAGACCAGGTCGCTCCAGCCGAGCACCGCCACGAGACACAGGCCGCCGCACAGGGCCAGCATCCGCGCCTGGCACACCGAAGGCTTCCAGCGGCGCGCCAGCAGGGCCGCCAGCACACCCCAGGCGATGGCCGCCATTCCGGGCAGGTAGGCTTTTTCGCGCCAGACTTCCTCGCTTTTCGGCACCAGGTCACGCAGGGGCGACAGGCCCAGCGCCCACAGCACCAGCACGCCGACCAGCACGCGGCGCGGCAGCCAGATGCACAGCAGGGGAAAGCCCAGGTAGAAGGCTTCTTCGATCGACAGCGACCACAGCACGTCCCAGCCGGCGGGCGCCCAGCCGGTGCGGCCTTCGTACCAGTTGAAGGTGAAGCTCAGGGCCGAGCCGAGCAGGCCGGCCGTGCTTTGCTCGCCGGTCTCGGGCGCGAAGCCCGGCGCCCCGAGCCAGGCCAGCGCGGTCAGCAGCACGAGCACCAGGCCCAGCAGCGGCAGGATGCGCCTGGCCCTGGCCGCGTAGAAGCGGCCCAGCTTCACGCGCGCGAGTTCGCCGTCGCGCTCGAGGATGCGCGTCGCGATCAGGAAGCCCGAGATGACGAAGAAAATGAACACGGCTTCGTAGCCGTTGAAGCTGACGGCGTCGACCAGGCGCTTCGGCCACCAGGCGCCGAGCAGGCTGGGCTCCAGGGGCAGGCGGAAGGGCAGGGCGAGGTGGTGCACGATCACCAGCAGGATGGCCAGTCCCCGCAGGCAGTCGATGCCGAAGTTGCGGGTGCGCGCGGCGGGCTGCGATGGCGCCGCCTGCCGTACGCCGGTCGCCTGTGTCGTCGGGGCGGCGGTGCTCATCGCGCGGCTGCCCGCGGCGCTGTCTGCGCGGCGATGTGCGTGAGGATCGCATGCGCCGCGGTGACGCGCGCGGCGTTGGGATAGACCTTATTGGCCAGCATGACGATGCCGATTCTCCGCTCCGGGATGAAGGCGGCATAGGCGCCGAAACCCCGGGTCGAGCCGGTCTTGTTGAACAGCGTGCCGGCCGGCGCCGGGGCGGGTGCGAGGCGGGTGGCGGGATGCGGCTCGAAGGCCATGTCCGGCCCATTCCCTTCCACCAGGCGCTGCAGGCTGAGCGGGCCGCGATACTGTTCCCAGCCCAGCCCCTGCACCATGGGGCCGACCTGGTAGTAACCGACATGCGTGGCTTCGACCGCGCGGCGCAGCGGCGCGGGAAGCTGGCCGGGGTCGATATTCGCCTGCACGAAGCGGATCAGGTCGGCGCTGCTCGCCTTCACGCCATAGGTTTCCGCATCGAAGACACCGGGACCGGACCGCAGGGGCTTGCCGGCCTGGTCGTAGCCCCAGGCGTAATCCGGCATGGCCGCTGCGGGCACGCGCACGTGGCTGTGGCGCAGGCCGAGCGCGGGGAAGAGCTCGCGCTCGAGGGCGTCGGCGTAGTCGCGGCCGAGGGCGACGGCGGCGATGCGGCCGAACAGCCCGATGCTCGGGTTCGAATAGCGGCGCTGCGTGCCGGGAGCGGCCGATGGTTGCCAGCCGCGCAGCCAGGCCAGCATCTGAACGTCATCCTGCACCGTCTCGGGGACCTGCAGCGGCAGCCCGGCCGCGGTATAGGCGCCCAGTTCCAGGAGGGTGGCGCGGTCCAGCGCGCTGCCTTTCAGCGCCGGCACGTATTGGCCGGGATGGTCGTCGAACGACAGCTTGCCCTGCGCCTGGGCGTAGCCCGCCAGGGTGGCCGTGAAGGTCTTGCTGATCGAGCCGAGTTCGAACAGCGTGTGCTCGTTGACCGGACGTGCGGGCTCTTTCGAGGCCAGGCCATAGTTGAAGAACATTGCCTGGCCGTCGACGGTGACGGCGACCGCCATGCCGGGCAGGCCGTGCTGCGTCATCACCGGCCTCACGGCCTCGTCGACGATGGCGCGGATGGCCTCCGGGTCGGCGGCGGCGGCAGCGTGCCCGCCGACGGCGAGGGCGAACGAGCAGGCCAGTGCGGTGGCCAAGCGGTGGGTGGGGCGGCGGACTGGCATGGTTGTCTCCTTTTGCGGTGTGCGTCTGTGGATGCGCCCGGCTGGCGCGTTGGCAGCAAGTGTAGGTGGGCCGGCGCTGGCGGAACAGGGCCTCCGTCCCGCCGATCCGGCATGTCGTCACATGGCCGCCCTCACCGCGTCCAGGTAGCGTTCGCTGACCGCCACCACGCCGCCGCAGCGCAGCGTCAGGCGCCAGGTGGCATCGCCATTGCTGTCCAGGCGCGCGAGCTGGTCGCGCCGCACGATGGCGCTGCGATGCACCCGCAGGAAGGCGTCGGGCGGGAGCAGGGCTTCCATGCGGTTCAGGGTGATGCGGTGCAGGACACTGCGCGCGCCCAGGTGCAGCTCGACATAATTGGCCGCCGACGCGATCCACAGGATCTCATCGACGCCGATGCGTTCGATGCGCCCGACCGAGCGCACGTTGAGGTGGTCCATGCGGCGCGCTTGCGCGGTGGGATCGGCGCCGGCCCCGGCCTCCACATAGTCGCGCAGGGCCGCGCCATAGGCCTCGCGCTGGCGCTGGCGCAGCATCGCGGCGCTGCGCTCGACCGCGTGGGCGAGCCGGGCGTCGCTGAGCGGCTTGAGCAGGTAGTCCAGGGCGTGCACTTCGAAAGCCTCGATTGCATGCTCGCTGTGGGCGGATACGAAGACGACCAGGGGCGGCTCGCGCAGGCGGCTGATCTCGCGCGCCAGCACCAGGCCCGACTCGCCCGGCATCTGGATGTCGAGGAAGACGAGGTCGACGTCCTGGCTGGCCAGGACCGCGCGCGCGGCGGCCGTGCCCTCGCATTCGGCGACGAGCAGCCAGTCCGGATGGGCGGCCATCGCCAGGCGCAGGTTGGCCCGGCCGGGCGCCTCGTCGTCGACGATCAGGTAACGCACGGCCATGGCTGGTCAAGCTCGGCGAAGGGCAGCCGGACCTCGGCCACGAAGCGCTCGCCCTCCAGGCCGGCGTGCAATTGCGCGCCCGGATGCAGCAGGCGCAGGCGCTCGCGCGTGTTGGCCAGGCCCAGTCCCGCGCCGGGATTGGACGACGGTCCGGCGCCGGCGGGATTGGTGACGCGGATCGCCAGGGTCTCGCCCTCCGCGGCGAAGCACAGCCGGATGTCGCCCGGTCCCGCGCGGCAGTCGAGGTCATGGCGCAGGGCATTCTCGATCAGCGGCTGCAGCAGCAGGGGCGGGCACGCGACCTCGTGCAGCAGGTCGCCGGCGCCCTCGATGTGCACGCGCAGCCGCTCGCCGTAGCGCAGGCGCTGCAGCGCGAGGTAGTCGCGCACGAAATCGAGTTCGGCCGCGACCGTGGTGGTGCTGCGCGCGCTGGCCGAGAGCGCGTAGCGCAGCAGCTCGCTCAGGCGGCCGATGCCGCCGAGCGCGAGCGCCTTGTCGCCGTCGCGCACCAGGGCGCTGATCGCGTTCAGGGCATTGAACAGGAAGTGCGGTTCGAGCTGGGCGCGCAAGGCGAGCGTGCGCTGCTCCTCCAGCGCCAGGCGCAGGTTGAGCATGTCGTTCTGCGCGCGCTGCCAGGCCAGTTCGCGTTCGCGCGCCTGGCGCCAGTAGTGCAGGGCGAGGATGGCGGCAAAGGCGCCGGTGGTCGAGAACCAGCCGACCAGCAGCATCTTGCGCAGCAGCTGCAGGAGGCCGCCCGCGCCGGCGCCGTCGAGGTAGCCGCGCAGCCAGGCCATCCAGGTCCACTGGACAGGCTGGAACACCAGGACCAGGCCGACGAACAGGAGCAGCACGTTGCGCGGCCGCCCGATCAGGCCAGGCCGGCGGCGCAGCGCCAGGCTCAGGCCCGCGCTCAGGACGACCAGCGGCGCCGCGTACTCGGCGAACCAGGTGACGAACAGGGCGGGATAGTGGCTGTCGACCCCGATGCGCAGGTTGTCGCTGTAGGTCTGCAGGGCGCCCAGGGCGCTGATCGCGGTCCACACGAGCACGGCCAGGACGATGGTCCGGGCTGCCGGCGCGAGGGGAAAACGGGGTGTCTCGGAACGATGCTTCATTGATAAAAGTATAGCAGCGCCAACAACGCCGGAAGCGCGCCGCCGCCCGCGTTCATCCCACCGGGACGGGGTTTCGTCACCTTCCTGCTGCCCACGTGGGCGCGCCACAGCAGAATCGAAGAGCCGTCCTCGCGAACCCACGAACCAAACAAGGAGCACGCTTGAAAACCCTGTTATCCCGCCTGGCCCTCGTCTCCTGCCTTGCGCACGCCGCCGCGTTCGCGTCCACCCCCGCGCCTTACCGGCTCGAGGACACCGAGGTGCGCGACATCCACGCAAGTGCACTCAAGCGCGACTACCAGCTGCTCGTCGCGCTGCCCGAGTCCTACAACACCTCGGCGCGGCGCTATCCGGTGCTCTTCGTCACCGATGCCAATTACGCCTTCCCGGTGGCGCGCGGCATCGCCCGGCGCCTGGCCAGGCACGCCGGCATGGAAGAAGTCATCGTCGTCGGCCTCTCGTACGCGAAGGGCGACAGCGCGGTCCACAGCCGCCGCCGCGACTACACGCCGACGACGCCGCGTTCGCACGGCTACCGCTCCGACATGCCGGGACGCGCGCCGGCCTTCGGCGAAGCAGGCGCCTATGGCCGCTTCATCGCCGAGGAGGTGTTTCCGCTGGTCGCCGCCCAGTACCGCGCCGACATGGGGCGCAAGGTCTTCGTCGGCCATTCCTATGGCAGCCTGCTGGGCCTGGAGCTGCTGCTGACCCGGCCCGCCGCGTTCGAGCACTACATCCTCGGCAGTCCGTCGCTGTGGTTCGACCGCGGCGTGATGTTCGAGCGCGAGCAGGCTTATGCGCGCGCCCAGCGCGACCTGCCGGCATCGGTCTACTTCGGCATCGGCGGGCGCGAAACGCTTGCGCCCGGCAAGAAGCGTTCGCGCTCGGAAGAGGAGGCCGACATGGTCGCCGACCTGAGGGAGTTCGATGCGGCGTTGACGAGCCGGCGCTATCGCGGACTGAAAACGCGGGTCGAGGTGTTCGACGGCGAGGATCACGCGAGCGTGTTCCCCTTCGTGTTCACGCGCGGTTTGCGGGCCTACCTGGACGCGGCGCGCCGCAAGTAGGGCGCAATGCGGGAAGCGGGGCGCGCCGCATTCCCGGGACGCGCGCGAACGAGGTCAGGCCGCGCCGGCAAGCCTGGGCCGGGCCGGCATCCGGACCTGGTGCCGGGGTTGGGCGACAGCCTTGTCCGTCGCGCCATGCGCGGCCCCGTCGACCTTGAAGGTGCTCACCAGCTCGGCCAGCGTTGCGGCCTGTTCCTCGAGCGATGCGGCCGCGGCGGAAGCCTCTTCCACCAGGGTGGCGTTCTGCTGGGTGACGTCGTCCATCTGGGTGATCGCGGCATTGACCTGCTCGATGCCCAGCGTCTGCTCGGCGCTGGCGGACGCGATCCCGGACATGATGTCGGTGACGCGGGCGATGCCCTGGACAATTTCCTGCATCGTCGATCCCGCCTGCTCGACCAGTTTTCCGCCCATGTCGACCTTGGCGACCGAGTCGCTGATCAGGCTGCGGATTTCCTTGGCCGCGGCGGCGGAGCGCTGCGCCAGGTTGCGCACTTCGGACGCCACGACCGCGAAACCGCGCCCTTGCTCGCCGGCGCGGGCCGCCTCGACCGCGGCGTTCAGCGCCAGGATATTGGTCTGGAAGGCGATCCCGTCGATGACGGCGATGATGTCGCCGATTTTTTTCGAGGACTCGTTGATCGACCCCATGGTCGTCACGACCTGCGAGACGACCTCGCCGCCGCGGGATGCGATCGCCGAGGCATCCTGCGCCAGGGCGTTGGCCTGGCGCGCGTTGTCCGCGTTCTGGCGCACGGTGCTGGTCAGTTCTTCCATCGAGGACGCGGTTTCCTCCAGCGAGCTGGCCTGCTCTTCGGTACGCGAGGAGAGGTCGAGGTTGCCGCTGGCGATCTGGCGGGAGGCGGTGACGATGGTTTCGGTCCCGGTGCGCACTTCGGAGACGGTCCTGAGCAGGCTTTCGTTCATGCGCTTGAGCGCCGCCAGCAGCTGGCCGACTTCGTCGCGCGACGAGGCATCGATCCGGGCCGTGAGGTCGCCCGACGCGACCTGTTGCGCCAGCCCGACGGCACGCGCCAGTGGACGCGTAATGCTGCGCGTGAGCAGCACGCCGAACGCCGCGCCGCAGACCAGGGCAAGCAGGCCGATGCCGAGCAGGAGCTGTTTCGCTTCCGCGTACACGGTGTCGATACGCTTGTCGGCATCGACGAAGAGCGAATCCTGGAAGGCGACCACCTCCTCGACCGACCGGAGGTAGGCGCTCATGGCGGGCATCATCTTGTCGGCGACCATCGCCTTGAACGCGTCGTCCGCGCCTTGCCCGGCCTTGTGCCGGAAGACCTGGTCCCGGATCGACGTATAGGTCTTGCGCCGCTCCGCGACGGCCGCCAGCAAGGCATTGCCTTTCTCGCTCTTCACCAGCGATTCGAGTTCCTTCTGGATCTTGCTGACCTGGGCGCTGACGCCTTTCATCTCGGAATCGTAACGTTGATCGTCGGCTGGATCGGTGCTTTTCGCCTTGGCCAGGGTACGCACGCTGTTGGTAGCGATGCCTTGCAGCCAATCCTTCGCCAGGCGGGACTTCAGGTTGGTTTCATTCATGACCGTCTTGGCATCGGCAATGCGTTCAAGCTGCCAGAATGCGCTGCCGATCATGATGGTCATCAGTACGAGAACGGCGGCGAAGGCGCTTCCGAGACGGACGCCAATGCTGAAGTCGCTGAATTTCATATGTTCCCTGATCAAAAACTATAAAAAAACTGTCAAATGTCAATGCGTAGCGGTGCCGCATGACCCTGCAGTCCGCATGGTTTGATCAATATAGTTCAGGCCAGGCAAGTGTCATAAAGGAACATGTAATTACTTATGGAAAGTGAGCTCCTTGATAAGGAAAAGACGTTTAGAAACAACGCTCTAATATCAATTTTTCCAGCAAGTTGATGTTTTCGCACGTCCGCGGGCGACGCTCCACGTCCTGCGGCGATTACCGCGTCACACGTAGGGCAGGATGTTCTGGTTGGCGCGGAACAGGTTGTCCGGGTCAACCTTCGCCTTGATCTCCCTGAGCCGGCGGTAATTCGGGCCGTAGGCTTCGGCGATGCGGTCGACCTCGTCCTCGTTCAGGAAGTTGATGTAGACGCCGCCGGCAGCGTGCGGCGCCGCCGCCTTGAAGAATTCGCGCGCCCAGGCCAGGCATGCGGCGTCGTCCTGCGGCTCGGCCCAGCGGGTGTGCACGTTCATTGCGTACAGCGCGGCGCGGTGCGGATACGCGGTCTCGCCTGGCGCGCGCCTGTTCGCCGCGCCGCCGATCAGCCCGAGGAAGATCTCGCTCTGATCGGACGGCAATTTGCCGGCGTAGCCGATCACCACCTCGAGGGCGGCGTCGCTGAGCGTATTGAAGTTGTGCGACTTCCAGTAATTGCGCGCCGGGGCCACCAGCAGGGGATCGAAGACCTGCTGCCAGGCGGCATACGGCACGGCGCCGACATGTTCGCCGATCGGCTCGCCGAAGGCGCGCACGTCGGCAATCGCTCCCTGCACCTGCTCCGCCGGCTGCGGCGAGAAGAAGGCGAGCGCGACGATCTCGGTTCCGTGCACGGCTGGCGGCAGGAAGGGCAGGGGCGGCGCCTTGCGCAGGACGGCCCAGACCGACACGTCGTCGTCCAGGGCCTCGACGTAGTCGCGGTACTTCCGCAGCACCGACGCCGCCTGGGCAAACGGGAAGACGATCAGGCCGCCGGTGACCATGGGACCGACCGCATGCAGCGCGAATTCGAAGGTCGTGACGACGCCGAAATTGCCGCCGCCGCCGCGGATGGCCCAGAACAGGTCGGGATGGTTCTCGCTGTCGATATGCAGGCGTTCGCCGCTGGCGGTGACGATGTCGGCCGCGACCAGGTTGTCGACGGCCATCCCGTACTTGCGCGTCAGCCAGCCGAAGCCGCCGCCCAGCGTCAGGCCGGCCACGCCCGTGGTCGAATTGATGCCCAGCGGCGTCGCCAGCCCATAGGCCTGCGTTTCATGGTCGACGTCGCGCAGGAGGGCGCCGCCCTCGACCCAGGCCCGCATCTTGTGCGGCGCCACCTGCACCGAGCGCATCGCGCTCAGGTCGATCACCAGGCCGTCGTTGACCAGTGCGCTGCCCGCGATGTTGTGGCCGCCGCCGCGCACCGCCAGCCGCAGGCCGTGCTCGCGTGCGAAATTGACCGAGGCGCGCACGTCGGCCGCGCCGGCGCAACGCACGATCATGGCCGGACGCTTGTCGATCATCGCGTTCCAGATCTTGCGGGCGTCGTCGTACTGCGCTTCGCCCGGCAGCAGCAAGGCGCCCCTGAGACTGCCCTGGAGCTCCTCGATTTCGCTCACCCCTACGGTACCCATCGTGCACCTCCGCATTGGTTCGTTGACGATACTTCATCATAGGGAGAGCGGAGGGAGATGCAAGCAAGGTCGGCATCCCGGGCCTGATGCCGTGGCTGGTCCGGATGAGGGTTCGGGAAGTGCCCGACGGGGCTTACTTTGTGCCCAGAAAGGCTTTGACTTCGCGCTGGAAGCGCTGCGGCTGGTCCCACATGATGAAGTGGGCGCTGTCCGGGATGCGCTTGAGCGTCAGGTTCTTCACCGGCGCATAACCGTTCTTGTAAACGGCATCGAACTGCTCCGCCGGAATGGGCACGTTCTTCGGCTGGACGTAGAGCACCGTCACCGGCACGGCGATCTTCGCCAGCTCGGGAATCAGGTTGGTGACGATCAGCTCGCGGTAGGCGCGGATGCCGACGCCGGGGTCGCTGGCGATCGAATCGGCAACGGCGCCGGCGCGCATCGCTTCGGTATCGACCATGCGGGCGATCGTGTCGCTGGCGCCCTGGCTGCGCTGTTCCGGTGTGGCGGCGCGCATGTGGGCCCCGATCTCGTCGGCGATGGCGGCGACGCGCTCGGGCGGGGCGCCGGGGCCGGCGAAGAAGGTGCCCAGGTAGGGGAACATGTCGACCACCATCAGGCGCGACAGCGCGTCCGGATAGCGGCTGGCCAGCATCAGGCCGATGGTGCCGCCCATCGAGTGGCCGATGACGGCCGGCTGCTTCAGGTTCGACTCCCTGATGTAGCGGGCGATCTCTTCGGCGACCGGCGCGGCGACCAGGCCTTCGCCGTTGGCGCCGGACGGCTGGCCGGCGAAGCCCGACAGCTGCACCAGGTGGTAGCGGTAGCCCGGCAGCGCGGCCACCGTCGAGGCCCAGGCGCGCGGCGAGGAATTCAGGCCGGGGATCAGGACCACGTCCGGACCCGCGCCCTCGGTGCGCACCGTGATCCGGTTCGATGCGAACGGCGCGGCCAGCGCCTGTGTCGAAGACAGGACCGCCAGCAGCGCCACCGTGGCGGCGATGAAACGACGGCGCGAAAACAGCGTGATGCTCATGCGATTCCCTTCAGTGTCATGTGTTGAACCTTCATTCGTGGCGCAGGCAATCCACCGGCAGCAGGCGCGAAGCGCGCCGCGCCGGATAGAAGCCGAAGAACACGCCCACCGCGCTGGCGAAGGCGCAGGCGATGATCACCGCCCGCAGGCCGACCGCGACCTCGAAGTCGGCGTAGGCCGTCACCGCCATGGCGCCGAGCGCCGCGATCGCGATGCCGACGGCCGCGCCGGCCAGGCAGATCACCACCGCCTCGGTCAGGAACTGCAGCAGGATGTCGCGCGGCTTGGCGCCGATCGCCATGCGGATGCCGATCTCGCGGGTGCGCTCGGTCACCGACACCAGCATGATGTTCATGATGCCGATCCCGCCCACCAGCAGCGAAATCCCGCCGATCACGCCGAGGAGAAGCGCGATCCCGGTGCTGATCTTCGCGCCGGTGGCGGCAAAGGTCGCCAGGTTCTGCACGCGGAAGTCGTCCGGTTCGTCGAGCTTGATGCGGTGGCGGTCGCGCAGCGCTTCCTTCATGTCCTCGACCGCGTCGTTCAGCACGCCCTCGGAACGCCCCTGGGCCGCGATATAGTGCACGTTGTCGGGGAAGGGGCCGCGCACCATGTAGGCGCGCGCCGCCGTGATCGGCACCAGCACCATCTCCGCCAGGTCGCCGCCGTCGATCTGGCGGCCTTCGCCCTGCAGCACGCCGACCACCTGGAACGCGACGTTCTCGATGCGCAGGTAGCGGCCCAGCGGGTCGAGGCGGTAGAAGAACTGGTCCGCGACCTTCTGCCCGATGACCACCGTACGGGCCGCCGCACGCACGTCGTCGTCGGTGAACATGCTGCCCTGGTCGACCTTCCAGTTGCGGATCTTGAACATGGCCGGGGTCACGCCGAACACCATGCTGGACGCGGTCTCGTTGCCGGCGGCGAGCTTGAAGCTCCCCTGCAAGGCTGGAGCGGCCCCGGCCAGGCTGGGCAGGCGGTTGAGCGCCTCGGCATCGAGCAGGGTCAGCGAGGGCGCGGCGCCGGCGCGCATGCGCTCGGCCTGGGTGCGGTCGCCGCCCGGGAACACGTAGACCATGTTGGTGCCCAGCGCCTGCAGCTCCTTCGCGATGAAGCGCTGCATGGTGTCGCCCAGCGCCAGCATCAGCACCACCGAGGCGATGCCGATCACGATGCCGAGCATGGTCAGCGCGGTGCGCAGGCGGTTCGCCGCCATCGAGCGGAAGGCTTCCACGATCACCTGGTAGAGCTTCATGCCTCGCTCCCCTGGATGAGCTGTTCGTGGCTGGCGGCGAGCTGGCGCAGGCCCTCGGCGGCCGGGCCGTCGTAGAGCACGCGGCCGTCCTTCAGGCGCACCAGGCGCCGGCTCCAGGCGGCGATGTCGGGTTCGTGCGTGACCAGCACGATGGTGATGCCGCGCTCCTTGTTCAATGCCTGGAAGCCGCGCATGATCTCGTCGCTGGTCTGGGTGTCGAGGTTGCCGGTCGGTTCGTCGGCCAGGATCAGCGGCGGGTCGGCGACCAGGGCGCGCGCGATCGCCACGCGCTGCTGCTGGCCGCCCGAGAGCTGGTTCGGCGTGCGCTTGCCGAAACCGGCCAGCCCGACGCGCTCGAGTTCCTCCGCCGCCTTGCCCATCGCGCGCGAACGCGCCGCGCCCGCGTAGATGAGCGGCAGGGCCACGTTCTCGAGGACGCTCATGCGCTTGATCAGGTTGAAGCTCTGGAACACGAAGCCAATGGTGCGGTTGCGGATGTCCGCCAGCTGCGGACGCGTCAGTGCGCGCGTATCGCGGCCGTCGAGCAGGTAGTCGCCGCCGCTGGCCTGGTCCAGGCAGCCGAGAATGTTCATCAAGGTCGACTTGCCCGAGCCGGACTGACCCATCACCGCGATGAAGTCGCCGCGCTCCACCTGCAGGTCGACGCCGAACAGCACCTTCGTTTCCACGCTGCCGGAAAAATAGCTCTTGGTGACGGCGCGGATGTCGATCAGCGCGTCGCCTCGCGCGTCGCTGTTCACGCCCGCCATCACATGTCCTGGTTCGGTTGCAGGGAACGCGTGATCACGCGCTCGCCCGCCTTCAGGTCGCCGCTCACGATCTCGGTGTAACGGAAGTTCGACAGGCCGATGCGCACGTCGACCGGCTTGGGCTGGTTCTGCGCATCGAGCTTGTAGATCTTGAACAGGCGCGCGGTCTCGCTGCGGTCCTGCAGCGCCAGGTCGTCGTCCGGCGCGGCGGTCGCGGCGACGGTCTTCACGGCCGCGTTGTTCGCGTCCTTCTCGCGCCGGGCCTTGCGTTCTTTTTCCTGCTCCTCGTCCGACAGGCGAAAACGCAGGGCGGCGGTCGGGATGCGCAGCGCTTTCGGACGGTTGTCCGTGACCAGGCGCACCTGGGCCGTCATGCCGGGCTTGAGCAGCTCGTCCCCGTTGTCGACGTCGAGCACGACGTTGTAGGTGACGACGTTCTGCACCACGTTCGGCGCCAGGCGGAACTGGCGCATGACGGCGTTGAATTCGCGGTTCGGATAGGCGTCGACCACGAAGCGGCCCGGCAGCCCGTCCTTGAGGGCGCCGACGTCGGCCTCCGACACGCTGGTGTCGATCTGCATTTTGGTGAGGTCCTGGGCGATCTGGAACAGGTTCGGCGTGTTGAACGAGGCCGCCACTGTCTGGCCGAGGTCGATGGTGCGCTTGATGACCACGCCGTCGATCGGGCTGCGGATCACGCTGTTGTCGAGGTCGGCCTGGGCGCGGTCGACCTGGGCCTTCGCCAGCAGCAGGTTGGCGCGCGCCACGTCGAGTTCGCGGCGCGATTCGTCGACCGCCAGGCTGGAGACGAAGTTCTGGGCCAGCAGTTGCTCGTTGCGCTCGAACTTGGCTTGCGCCAGCCTCAGGGAAGCCTGGCTGGCGGCGAGGTTGGCGCGCGCCTGCCCGACCTGGGCGTTGAAGATGGTCGGGTCGAGCTTCAGCAGCACCTGGCCCTTTTTCACGCGGTCGTTGAAGTCGGCCTTCAGTTCGACCACGGTGCCCGACACCTGCGAGCCGACGTTGATCAGGGCCACCGGGTTGATGGTGCCGGTGGCGGTGACGGTGTGGGTGATGCTGCCGGTATCGACCGCGGCGACCCGGTATTTCAGCGGCGGCGTTGCCGGTTCGCCGCCGCGCTGGACCACCGCCAGCGCGACCGCGCCGACCACGAGCAGGCCCACTGCCAGGGCCACGCGCTTCTTTGTGAAAATCTTCATGCTGTATCTGCCTGTTAAAAGCTGATGCCTACCGTTAATTCAGCCAGTGTCAGATATTTTTGTTCTTTCAGCAATGCTTTATGGATATGCATGCCGGCCCGAGGGCGGCGCGTTTGCAAAAAGCCACGCCGAAAGGAAGGAGAGGACGGGGCGATCCGCTAGAATGTCGCCATTTCTCACCTATCCTTCTTTACATCATGACTCAGGACGAACTCAAGCAAGCCGTCGCGCGCGCGGCCATCGACTACGTGGTCGAGGGCGAAATCATTGGCGTCGGCACCGGCTCGACGGCCAATTTCTTCATCGACGAACTGGCGAAGATCAAGGACCGCATCAAGGGCACGGTCGCCTCGTCGGAAGCCACCGCGGCGCGCCTGCGCGGCCACGGCATCCCGGTGTTCGACCTGAACGATGTCGAATCGATTGCCGTCTACATCGACGGCGCCGACGAGATCACCGACGCCGGCGCGATGATCAAGGGCGGCGGCGCGGCCCTCACGCGCGAAAAGATCGTGGCCTCGGTGTCGCAGCGTTTTGTCTGCATCGCCGACGGCTCGAAGCTGGTGCCGACGCTGGGCAAGTTCCCGCTGCCGGTCGAAGTGATCCCGATGGCGCGCGCCGCCGTGATGCGTCAGCTGGCGGCCCTGGGCGGCCAGCCGCGCCTGCGCACCAAGGCCGGCAGCGATGAAGCCTTCATCACCGACAACGGCGGCGAGATCATCGATGTGGCCGGTCTGCAGATCGCCGACCCGGTGGCGCTGGAAACCCGGATCAACGGCATCGTCGGCGTGATCGCCGTCGGCCTGTTCGCCCAGCGCGGCGCCAACGTCTGCCTGCTCGGCACCGCCGAAGGCGTCAAGACCCTGACTTTTTGATCTTTTTTGATCCTTTCCTGATCCGTTCGGAGACGCGATGAAACGACTGCTGGCGCTGGTGGCCGTGGCAGCCATGACTGGCTGCGCGATGTGGAAATCGAAGCCGGCGGCGCCGGTGGCGGCCGCGGCGCCGCGGCAGCAGGCGGCCGTGGCCGACGCCGGCGGCGTGCAGATCGAGCGTATTCCCTATCGTGTCGGGGTCTCGTCCAGCACGGTCGAGCAGCTGGCGCGGCAGTACGCCTGCGCCGGCACCCAGGGCGCGGGCCTGGTCACCGAAGAGGGCCCCGTCGAGGTCTATCGCATGCAATGTGCGGATGGAAAGGTCTTCATGGCACGCTGCGAGTTGCGTCAATGCCGCAAGATGTAGCGAAACCTCCACGGTTTTTATCCGCATTGGGCATTCTGGCGATTGCATAGCCGCGATTGCGGGTGATCGTGTATATTGATGCATTTAACTGACTGGTCAGTCATTACTCTTGCGCGAACGACAACGTCGCGCTGCCCCAGTCGGTGCGTCAATCGTCCACATCCATGAATGCACTTTCCGCCTATCTCGACCAGGTCGACCCGGACCGGGTGATCCTGCAGCGTTGTTTGCTGCTGGGCCTGTTCCTCTGTCTTCCGCTTTCGCTTGCCGCTCCGCTGGAGTGGGGCTGGGAAAACGGCGTGGTCGAGAACGTCCAGGTGGTGGTCCTGCTTGCCGGTCTGTTTTTCGCTTTCCAGGCCTGGCGCCATGGCCCCAAGGGCGATGCCTCGACGCTGGCCCTGTGCCTGCTGCCGGTCTGGCTGCTCCTGACCGGACGCGAGCTGAGCTGGGGCTCGGTCTTCCTCGACCCGCTCGGTTTCGGGCCCGACGGCCCGATCTACTCGTCCCGCGTGCTCTGGTACCGGCCGCTGGTCCCGCCGTTCGCCGGGCTGATGCTGCTCGGCTCCCTCTGGCTCGCCTGGCGCCAGCGCCTGCACCGCCACCTCCTGCGCCTCGTCGCCGACGGCCGTTTTCCCTGGATGATCATCGTCCTGGTGCTGGGCGCGGCGCTCGGTTCGACCGCCGGCGAAGGCCACCTGCCCGCATTCGCGCGGCACCTGGTGGCGCATTCGGCGGTACTGGAAGAGATGTCGGAAACGGTCGGTTACCTGGCGATGGTGGTCGGGCAGGGCATCGTGCTGCGCAACAGGGCGCCTGTGAATGCGCCCGCCGCTGTGGCCGACGCTGAAGCCGAGGCGGAAATCGCCGGCTGAGCGCTGCCGGGCCGTCGGCGCTCGGCTGCGCCGCGTTCCTGCTCCCTGCGCGACAATGAAGCGTCCCATTGTCGCGGAGGAGCCCAGTGAGCACCCACACCGTCTGCACCATCGGCCATTCGAACCAGTCCATCGATGAATTCATCGAACTGCTGCGGCTGAACGAAGTCGACTGCGTGCTCGACATCCGCACCGTTCCCAAGTCGCGCCATAATCCGCAGTTCGGCCAGGACCAGTTGCCGGGCTCGCTGGCCGAGGCTGGCATCGCCTACCGCCAGATTCCGGGCCTGGGCGGCCTGCGCCGTCCGCGTCCGGATTCGCCCAACGGCGGCTGGCGCAATACCTCGTTCCGGGGCTACGCGGACTACATGCAGACGCCGGAGTTCGGCAAGAACCTGGACCTGGTGATCGAGCTGGCGCAGACCCGGCGCTGCGCCCTGATGTGCGCCGAAGCCGTGCCCTGGCGCTGCCACCGCTCGCTGGTGGGCGACGCCCTGCTGGTGCGCGGCGTCGAGGTCGAAGACATCATCGGCAAACAAAAACGGCGTCCGCACAAGCTGACGCCGTTTGCGCGGGTGGAGGGCACCCGCATCAGCTATCCTCCCGAGGGCGGAGAACAGCTGGGACTGGATATTTGAAGTTACGCGGTCGGCGGCACGTAGCCGACGGCCTGGTCCGCGCCTTCGCCGAAGAAATGCTTTTCCATCTGTGTGGCCAGGTACTTGCGGGCGCGGTCGTCGGCCAGGTTCAGGCGGTTCTCGTTGATCAGCATGGTCTGGTGCTTGAGCCAGGCCTGCCAGGCTTCCTTCGAGACCTGCATGTAGATCTTCTTGCCCATTTCGCCAGGTACGGGCGGGAAGTCCAGCCCTTCGGCTTCCTTCTTGAGTTTGATGCAATTGACGGTGCGGGCCATGGTCGTGCTCCTGAAATCTGAATGAAGTAAAACAGCGATTATAAAGTCTTGATGAAAATCTGACTCTTGCGCTGCCAGTTGTACATGTGGGCGCGGTCCTTCGGCAGGTCGTCCACGGTGGCCGGCTGGAAGCCGCGCTTCTTGAACCAGTGCGCGGTGCGCGTGGTCAGCACGAACAGCTTGGTCAGGCCGGCCGCGCGGGCGCGGTTTTCCATGTGCTTGAGGATGCGCTCGCCGTCGCCCTGGGTCTGGGCGTCGGGGCTGACCGTCAGGCAGGCCATCTCGCCCATCTTCGCTTCGGGGAAGGGATACAGGGCGGCGCAGCCGAAGATCACGCCGTCGTGCTCGATGACCGAGAACTGCTCGATCTCGCGCTCGATCAGCTCGCGGCCGCGGTAGACCAGCGTGCCGTCCGCCTCGAGCGGCTCGATCAGCTTGATAATTCCGCCGACGTCCTCAATTGTGGCCTGGCGCAGGCTTTCCAGGTTCTCGTGGCTGATCATGGTGCCCACGCCGTCGTGGGTGAACAGCTCGAGCAGGGCCGAGCCGTCCATCTCGAAGGGCACGATGTGGGCGCGGTCGACGCCGCTGTTGCAGGCCTTGACGGCATGGCGCAGGTAGAAGGACGCGTCCGGCGGCAGGAAGCCGGCCTGCAGCACAGCCTCGGCCTGGTGCGAGGACAGTTCGCGGATCTCGGCGCCGGCGGCGTCCGTCATCATCGGCGTTTCGGTGATGTAGATGAGTTTGTCGGCATGCAGGGCGATCGCGGCCGAGGCGGCGACGTCTTCCATGGTCAGGTTGAATACTTCGCCGGTCGGCGAGAAGCCCAGCGGCGAGAGCAGCACCAGGTTGTCCTCGGTCTGCAGGATCGGGGCGATCTTGTCGGCGGCGATCTTGCGCGTCACGCCGGTCAGTTCGAAGTCGACGCCGTCGATCACGCCGAGCGGACGGGCGACGACGAAGTTGCCCGATACGATGCTGATCTGGGCGTTCGACATCGGCGTGTTCGGCAGCCCCTGGCTGAAGGCGGCCTCGATATCGAGACGCAATTCGCCCGCGGCTTCCTTGGCGCATTCCATGGCGGCGGTGTCGGTGATGCGCACGCCGTTGTGGAAGCGGCCCTCGACGTTGCGCAGCGCGAGCTGCTCGGCGACCTGGGGCCGCGAACCGTGGACGATCACGATGCGGATGCCGAGCGCCACCAGCAGGGACAGGTCCTGGGCCAGCACCGGCAGGGCGCCGGCGGCCACCAGTTCACCGGGAAATGCAACGACAAACGTCTTGCCGCCAAAAGCATGAATATACGGCGCGACAGAGCGCAGCCACTGGACGAATTGGGTAGGGTTTTCCATTTGCCGCATTATAATTCGCTGCGCGACTTGCGCACCAAATACCTCGTAAAAACAATGTCTGAACAGAGTAACAAGCCTTCGCCGGACGCGGCGCGCGCAGTATCTTCCCAGCCTGAATCGAACCCGCGGCGCGAGCGCGCCGCGGGCGAGTTGCGCGCGCCCATGACGCAGACGCCGGAAGGGTGCCTGCAGACGAAAGGCGAGCGCCGGCATCCGGGCGAGGGCGGTGCGCAGGGACAGCAGGCGGGTCAGCAAGCGGGCCAGCGCAAGGGGGATGGCCAGGGCGTGCAGCGCGCGCCAAGGCCGCAGGCCGACCAGGGTGCGAATGCCCAACGCGGACCGCGTCCGCAGCAGGGCGAACGCCGTGGCCAGGACAAGTCGGCGCAGGAAGGCCAGCGCCCGCAGGGCGAACGTGGCGAGCGCCGTGAACGCGCGCCGCGCGAAGGCGCGCAGGCCCCGCGCGAGCCGCGCGTGCGCAACCCGCTGCCTCCGATTACCTATCCCGAAGACCTGCCGGTCTCGGGCCGGCGCGCCGAGATCGCCAAGGCGCTGACGGAGCACCAGGTCGTCATCGTCTCCGGCGAGACCGGTTCGGGTAAAACCACCCAGCTGCCGAAGATCTGCCTGGAGCTGGGCCGCGGCGAGAAGGGCCTGATCGGCCACACCCAGCCGCGCCGCATCGCCGCGTCCTCGACCGCGAAGCGCATCGCCCAGGAACTCGGCTCACCGCTCGGCGAACACGTCGGCTACAAGGTGCGCTTCAACGACACCCTGCAGGCCGGGGCCTCGGTGAAGCTGATGACCGACGGTATCCTGCTGGCCGAGACCCAGACCGATCCGTGGCTAGCCGCCTACGACACCATCATCATCGACGAAGCGCACGAGCGCAGCCTGAACATCGACTTCCTGCTCGGCTACCTGAAGCAGCTGCTGCCGCGCCGTCCGGACCTGAAGGTGATCATCACCTCGGCGACGATCGACGCCGAGCGTTTCGCGCGCCACTTCGCGCAGGAAGGCAAGCCGGCGGTGCCGGTCATCGAGGTCTCGGGCCGCCTGTACAAGGTCGAGGTGCGCTACCGCCCGGTCGAGCGCGATCCCGTGCTGGCCGGCGGCGGCGTCGACAACAAGCCAATGCCGAAGGCCCAGCAGGCGCGCGAAAAACGCGACCTGATCGACGCCGTGGTCGACGGCGTGGATGAACTCTGCCGCATCGGTCCGGGCGACGTGCTGGTCTTCCTGCCCGGCGAGCGCGAGATCCGCGACTGCGCCGAGGCCCTGCGCAAGCAGCATCCGCCGCACGTCGAGATCCTGCCGCTGTTCGCGCGTCTCTCGGTCGAGGAACAGGACCGCGTATTCCGCACCACGAACGCGCGCCGCATCGTGCTGGCCACCAACGTGGCCGAGACCTCGCTGACCGTGCCGGGCATCCGCTACGTGGTCGATGCGGGCCTGGCGCGCGTGAAGCGCTACAGCTTCCGCAACAAGGTCGAGCAGCTCCAGGTGGAGCCGATCGCGCAGTCGGCGGCGAACCAGCGCGCCGGCCGTTGCGGCCGCGTGGCCGACGGCGTCTGCATCCGCCTGTACGAGGAAGAAGACTTCCTGCAGCGCCCGAAATTCACCGACCCGGAAATCCTGCGTTCCTCGCTGGCCGCCGTCATCCTGCGCATGAAGTCGCTGCACCTGACGGACGTCGAGACCTTCCCCTTCATCGAGCCGCCGCAAGGCCGCGCGATCGCCGACGGCTACCAGTTGCTGCAGGAAGTTGGCGCGGTCGACGAGACCAACGAGCTCACGCCGCTGGGCCGCAAGCTCGCGCGCCTGCCGCTCGACCCGCGCGTGGGCCGCATGATCCTGGCGGCCGTGGACAACGACTGCCTGAACGAGATGCTGATCATCGCCGCCGCGCTGTCGGTGCAGGACCCGCGCGACCGGCCGATGGAATACCAGCAGCAGGCCGACGAGAAGCACAAGAAGTTCGCCGACGAGAAGTCCGAGTTCATCAGCTACCTCAAAATCTGGAGCTGGTTCGAGGACGCGATCGCGCACAAGAAGTCGAACCGCCAGCTGCAGGAGAACTGCCGCGCCAACTTCCTGTCGCAACTGCGCCTGCGCGAGTGGCGCGACGTGCATTCGCAGCTGCTGACCATCGTGCGCGAGCAGGGCTGGCGCCTGAACGGGGCCGCCGCCACCTACGAGCAGCTGCACATGGCGCTCCTGACTGGCCTCCTGGGGAACATCGGCTTCAAGTCCGAGGACGAGCCGGGCGCCGGTTACCTCGGCGCGCGCGGCATCAAGTTCCACATCTGGCCGGGCTCCGCGCTGACCAAGAAGGCGGGCAAGTGGATCATGGCGGCCGAACTGGTCGAGACCACGCGCCTGTATGCGCGCACCGTGGCCCAGATCCAGCCCGAGTGGATCGAGAAGATCGGCGGCCACCTGCTGAAAAAATCCTGGGGCGAGCCGCGCTGGGAGAAGAAGCCGGCGCAGGTATCGGCGCTGGAGCGCGCGACCCTGTACGGCATCGTGGTCTACAGCGGCCGGCGCATCAACTATGCGCTGCACAATCCGTACGAAGCGCGCGAGATCTTCATCCGCGACGCGCTGGTGGCGGGCGACTACGAGACCCGCCTGCCGTTCTACGCGCACAACCACAAGCTGGTGAAGGAGATCGAGAACCTCGAGCACAAGTCGCGCCGCCAGGACGTGCTGGTGGACGACCAGCTGATCGCGGCCTTCTACGACGCCGAGATTCCGAAGGACGTGGTGAACGGCGCAGGTTTTGAAAAATGGTACAAGGATGCCTCGCGCGACAATCCCAAGCTGCTCTACCTGAACCGCGAAGAATTGATGCGCCACGAGGCGGCCGGTGTCACCACCGAGCTGTTCCCGAAGACGATGAACGTCACCGGCATCGAGATGGGCCTGTCTTACCACTTCGAGCCGGGCAGCCCGCGCGACGGCGTCACGCTGGCCGTGCCGCTGTTCGCGCTGAACCAGATCCCGCTCGAGCGCGCGGCCTGGCTGGTGCCGGGCATGCTCAAGGAGAAGGTGCACCTGCTGCTGAAATCCCTGCCGCAGAAGCTGCGCCGCCACTGCGTGCCGCTGCCGGACTACGCGGCGCGTTTCGTCGACCGCATCAATGCGGCGGGCGCCTTCGGGCGCGGCGACCTGATCGACGTGCTGATCGCCGACGTGCGTGCCGAGACGGGCGTGAACGTGTTGACGGGAGATTTCAAGCTCGAGACCCTGCCGGCCCACCTGTTCATGAACTTCAAGGTCATCGACGAGCACGGCCGCCAGCTCGACATGGGCCGCAACCTGGCGGGCCTGCAGGCCGAACTGGGCATGCAGGCGCGCGAAAGCTTCCAGAAGATGGCGGAAGCGGCGCCGGCGGCGGTGGGCGCGATGCGTCCCGCGGTGGCGACGCCGGCCGCCTGGGGCAAGGGCAAGGCGCCGTCCACGCCGGCGCCTGCCGCGCCCGCGCCGCAGGGCAAGGGGAAGGGCGGCAATCCGCCGGCCACTGCAGCTGCCAATGCGCCTGCCGCCGCGCCGGCGGTCAGCCAGCACACCGGGCTCACCAGCTGGAGCTTCGGCGAGCTGCCGGAACTGCTGGAGATCAGGCAAGGCAAGCTGACCCTGATCGGCTTCCCGGCCCTGGTCGACAAGGGCACGCATTGCGACATCGAGGTCTTCGACGACCCGAACGTGGCGGCGCGCACCCACCGCATCGGCCTGCGCCGCCTGTTCGCGCTGCAGTTGAAGGACCAGTTGAAGTTCGCCGAGAAGAACATCCCCGGCCTGCAGCAGATGGGCATGCAGTTCATGGCGGTCGGCTCGCAGGAAGAACTGCGCGACCAGATCATCCAGAAGGCGATCGACATCGCCTGCCTGCAGGATCCGCTGCCGATTGATGCCGCCTCCTTCAACAAGCGCAAGGACGAGGGCAAGGGCCGCATCGGCCTCCTGATCAACGAGATCGCGCGCCTGGTCGGCTCCATCCTGGCCGAGTTCCACGGCATGCCGAAGCGCCTGAATGGACTGCCGCAGGCGGTGTCTGCCGACATGCAGGCGCAGCTCCAGACCTTGGTGCACAAGCGCTTCATCGCCGACAACGAGTACAGCCAGCTGGCGCACTTCCCGCGCTACCTGAAGGCGATGAACGTGCGCCTGGAAAAACTGCGCGGCAACCCGTCGCGCGACGCGCAATTGATGGCCGAGTGGCAGAACGCCGCCAGCCAGTACCAGCGCATCTCGAAGCAGCCGGGCAAGAGCAACGACCCGCGCATGACGGAGTTCCGCTGGATGCTGGAAGAGCTGAGGGTCTCGCTGTTCGCACAGGAGTTGCGTACGCCGATGCCGGTGTCGGCCAAGCGCCTGCAGAAGGTGTGGGAGTCGATGATCCGCTGAGCGGATCGGGTTTGCAGGGTGGGCGCTTCGTGCCCATCAAATCCGGTTGGGAAATGGATGCGTACGTAATGGTGGGCACAGGGCGCCCACCCTAGGATCCATCATGCGCATGTAGCCGGAAAGAACTGATAAGGAAGGCCAGGCCGCTCGGCCTGGCCTTTTTACTTCTCAGCCTCAGCCGATATTGCTGCCCCTGATCTTGCTCAGGTCCTTGTCGTCGCCGAGGTTGCCCGGACGCGGGTCGATGCTGGCGCCGGCCCCCGTGCCCAGGGCCGAGTCGTCACGCGCGCCGCCGGTGGCGCCGCCGAGCGAGGAGCCGCCCGCCCCGGTGCCGAGGGTGGAGCCGCCGGCGCCGGTGCCCAGGGTCGAGCCGCTCGAACCGGTGGTGGAGCTGCCCGAGCCCGAGCTCATCCCGGCGCTACCGGAGCCGGAACCCAGCGAGGAACCCGCGCTGCCCACGCCGCCGCCAGCCGTCGAGCCGCTGCCGGCATGGCCGGCGCCCAGGCCGCCGCCTGCGCCCATGCCCGATGCCGATCCGCTCAGGCCGCCGACGGTGCCGCTCATCACCACGCCCGGACCCATGGTCGGGGCGCCGCCGCGGGCGGGATCGGTGCCGTAGAAGGTGTGGATCTGGTTGGCCCAGTTGATGTCGCTCATGTCGGGCCAGGCGTCCTTGTTGAAGCCGGGCGCGGTTTTCAGGCGCTCTTTTTCGACGTTCAGCACGAAGCGCTTGTTGACGGTGTCCAGGTGCAGGGCCTGCCAGGGCACGGCGAACAGTTTTTCGCCCATGCCGAGGAAGCCGCCGAAGGCCAGCACGGCGTAGGCCACCTGGCCGGTATTCATGTCGAGCATGATCTCCTTGATGTCGCCCAGGTCTTCCTCGGCGCCGTTGACGACGTTATCGCCAATCAAGGTGTCGGCGCCCATCAGTGCCGGGCCGGGACCGGCGCTGCCGGTGTCCTTGTACATCCCATACTTGTCACGATCTGCGTAGCCCATCTCGATCTCCTGTATGTGTGTTGACATTCCCCGCAATGCCTTCCCAAGCATAGGGGTCGGCCTTGCCATACCCATGATATGACTCAATCGTCACAGGGCGCGCGCGCTTGTCACGGCGGCGTCATCTGGCTATGCGACGCTATGGTCGCGCTATGCGAGCTAGCGCACAGAAGGAACTCAGCCGTGTAGTTATTCTGCTAAGTAATGTTTCGGAGGCTACAAGATGACTGTCACATCCCGCTGCAATTACGCCGGCCCACTGGGCAAACTGATCCCGACCCGTTCGATCTCGTCGCTGTTCGCACGCCTGCTGCGCAAGCGCTGAGCGCGCGTTAGCAAGGAGCAGCCGACCGCCCGGACTCCCGGTGCCGGGCGGCCATGAACGCTTCCCGCATTGGGACAGGCTCTCAAGGATTGCCTGCGCCCCCCGCCACGCCGTACACCTGCCCGGTCGTGTAGCTCGACTCGTCCGCCGCCAGCGTGACGAAGGCCAGCGCCAGTTCGGCCGGCTGGCCCGGACGTCCCAACGGCGAATCCTCTCCGAATTTTTTCAGATTTTCCTGGGTCTGCCCGCCCGACACCTGCAGCGGCGTCCAGACCGGTCCGGGCGCGATCGCGTTCACGCGGATGCCTTTCTTGCCCAGCTGCTTGGCGAGCGACTTGGTGAAGGCCACCTGCGCCGCCTTGGTCTGGGCATAGTCGAGCAGGTTGGGCGAGGGGCTGTAGGCCTGCACCGAGGCGGTGTTGATGATGCAGCTGCCCGGCTTCAGGTGGGGCAGGGCCGCCTTCGTGATCCAGAACATCGCATAGACATTGGTCTTGAAGGTCCAGTCGAACTGCTCGGTCGTCAGGTCCAGGATGGAATCGGTGGAACGCTGGCGCGCGGCATTGTTGACCAGGATGTCCAGTCCGCCAAGCTGGCGCACCGCCTCGTCGACCAGCTTGCGGCAGAAGGCTTCGTCGCGGATGTCGCCGGGAATGGCGACCGCCTTGCGGCCGGCGTCCTGGATCAGCCTGACGACGTCGCGCGCGTCCGCTTCCTCGGCCGGCAGGTAGTTGATGGCCACGTCCGCGCCCTCGCGCGCAAAGGCGATCACGGCCGCGCGGCCGATGCCCGAGTCGCCGCCTGTGACGAGGGCGCGGCGTCCGGCCAGGCGGCCGCTGCCGCGGTAGGTGGTTTCGCCGTGGTCCGGGCGCGGCGTCATCTTGGCGGCGAGGCCGGGCCAGGGCTGCGACTGGTTGGGGAAGGGCGGCTTCGGATAGCGCGTGGCGGCCTCGCGCGCGCGGCCCGCAGGCGGCTGGCCCGGGGCCGTATCCTGCTGGGCCATGGCGGGGAGAGTGGTCGAGGCGGCGGCCGACGCGGCAAGGCCGGTGGCAACCGTGCCGACGAAGCGCCGGCGCGAGGGTTCCGCGGCATCGACCGGCTTCTTGTTGTTCGAATCCATGTGTGCTCCTGGGCTGAAATGGAAATGGACGCCGCGACCGCGTGGCCAGGCGGCTGTAACCGATGGTAGCGATTCCGCCAGACGGGCGGCATACGGTAGGACATGCGTGCCGATGCGGACTCGTCCGATCGGTTAGACTCGTGGGTTGAGCAAACCCAGGTAGTGACAGTGAAACGAATAACGATCATCGCGGCGCTGGCAGGCGCCGGCATTCTGGCCGGCGGCGCGGCCTGGTACTTCACGGGCGGCACGCCGGAAGGCACCCCGCGCCGCGCCATCTGGCTGAAGGCCGAGGCGCCGACCAAACCTTCCTGGACGGCGCGCGTGACGCCGCTGGCCGGCGACGGCGGCAATGGCGTGGTCGACGGCGCCCTGGCCGCCAGCCGCTTCAGCGACCCCTTCGGCGTCGCGCTCGACCTGCAGGGGAACGTCTATGTCGCCGACGGCGGCGACAGCAACCGCATCCGGCGCATCAATGCCGATGGCGTGGTCTCGACCTTCGCCGGCGGACGCGAAGGCTTCGCCGACGGCGTCAGGGAGGCAGCCGCCTTCCATACGCCTTCGGCGCTGGCGCTGGACCGCGCCGGCAACCTGTATGTGGCCGATACCGGCAACCATGCGATCCGCAAGGTGGCACCAAGCGGCGGCGTGACCACGCTGGCCGGCGACGGCCAGGCCGGCTACCAGGACGGCGTCGGCCGCGCCGCGCGCTTCAACGGCCCGGTGGGCCTGGCGGTCGACAAGGACGGCAACGTGTACGTCGCCGACACCTACAACGACCGCATCCGCCGCATCGCCCCGGACGGTACGGTGACGACCCTGGCGGGCGCCGGCCAGCCGGGCAGCGCCGACGGTCCGGCGCCCGCCGCCGGCTTCGACACGCCGACCGCCATCGTGGTCGACAAGAAGGGGACGCTGTTCGTCGCCGATACCGGCAACGACGCCGTGCGCCGCATCGACGCGGACGGTACGGTCACCACGATTGCCAAGCCGCTCGAGAACGATCCCCAGCCCATCCTGCGCCGCCCGGCCGGGCTGGCGCTGACCGGCGACGGCTACCTGTACGTGGCCAGCGGCGCGGGCGGGCGCATCGTCCAGATTGCGCCCGACGGTACGTCGCACGCGCTGCTCGACGTCGACCGTCCGCCGGAAGCCAGCTACGGCAGCGACGGCACGGTGCGCCTGTATGCGCCGCGCGGCATCGCGGTGCGCCGCGACGGCAGCCTGGTCGTCGCCGATGGCCAGGCGCTGCGGCTGTTCTCGCTGGCCGAGCCGAAGAAAGGAGAAGCCGCGCCGCAGGTGCGGAGCACCGTGGCCAGATACGGTGACTCCATGCCCTGGCCGGTCGGGCCGCAGCAGGAAGTCCATGAAGTGGTCGGGGTGATGGGCGAAGTGCGCGGCAGCTACGACGGCGAAAGCCGCCACCACTTCCATGCCGGCCTCGACATCCGCGCCGACATCGGTTCCCGCGTGCTGGCGGTGCTGCCCTCGAAGGTCAGCGATCCCTACCCGAACTGGGGCTTCGGTGCGCTTGGCGAAGGCATGAGCCTCGGCCCCTTCTCCTACATCCACATGCGGGTGGGGCGCGAGAGCAACGGCAAGGCGCTCGACGAGCGCTTCCAGCTCCTGCTGGACGCGCGCGGCAAGCCGGAACGCGTGCGGGTGCGGCGCGGCGCCCGCTTTGCCGTGGGCGAGGCGCTCGGCACCATCAATCCGATGGCCCACGTCCACATGGATTACTACCCCGGCGGCGCGGTCGTGAATCCCCTGACCCTGCCGTTTGTCGGCCTGCGCGACACCATTGCCCCGACCATCCAGGGCATCGCCCTGTACGACGTGGCGGGCAAGCGCATCCGCCCGGCGCGCAAGGGCCAGCCGCTGCGCATCGAGCGCGCCCAGGGCGAAGTGAACATCGTGGTCGATGCCTACGACCAGATGGACGGCAACCTGGCGCGCCGCCGCCTGGGGCTCTACAAGCTGGGCTACCAGGTGCTGCATGCCGACGGCAGGCCGGTGGCGGGCTTCGAAGCGCCCCTGGTCACCCAGGTCTACGACCGCCTCCCGCGCGAGCGCGAAGCGGTCAAGCTGGTGTACGCCGACAGCAGCGGCATCACGGTCTACGGCAGCAAGACGACGCGCTTCGCCTATGCGGTCAGCAACACGATGCAGGGCGGGCAGGCGCTGCCGGGAAGCTGGAAGGTGGGCAACCTGGCGCCGGGGGAGTACATCCTGCGCATCTACGCGGCCGATTACGCAGGGCAGGTGGCGACCGAGGGACGGGATTTGCCGGTGACGGTCGAGTAAGACCCGTAGGGTGGGCAGGGTAATTCAGGCCAGTGGCCTGAGTTACGAATGCGCACGCGTTCAACGAATGCCTGAACACTGTGGGCGGCTACGCAGGAGCTGCTTGGACGCGTGGGCGGGAGACCCGCCCACCCTACCTGGATGCATATCCGTACGGTGGGCGCCCCGTGCCCACCGAACATGGGACGCGCCGCGATAACGCCGCCCAGCCGGCGGCTACTCGTACAAGGTGCCGATCGCAAGCGGCTGGGTCTCGGCATACACGATGCCGTCGGCCGGCCAGTCGGCAAACCGGTAGGTCGCGACCTTGTAGAGGCCCATCGTGTTGTTCTCGAAAGGCTGTCCTTCGTTCACTGGCAGCAGCCGCTCGGCGCCGCCCGCGTCGCGGTGGACCACCCTGGGCGGACTGCCGGAGCGCCTGTAGACGAATTTCACGCCGGCGCATTGCTTGCCCAGCAGCCGGAACCGGTAGCCCGATACGCGTTGCGCATCGATCAGCTGGGCGCACGCGGCCCGCAGCTCGGCGGCGGGATAGACGCCGTCCTCCTTTTCCCGGATCGAGTAGCGTCCGCTGAAAGCGTAATGGCCCTTCTGGCGGTTCAGGCGCAGCACGGCATCCTCGTCGTAGGCGGTCTTGAGCATGGGCAGCACGGCGCGACCGAGCTCGTCGACCGCGATCTCGAGTTTCGTCGTTTCCCCTACCAGCTGCACGCGCAGGCCCTCCATGGGAGCATCCGGCCGCAAGGGGCGGATCTGCATGTGCGCCTGGATCAGCGGCCGGGTGCGCAGGTAGGGTTCGAAGAAACGGGCTGCATTGTAGGCCCGGCGGTAGCTGTGCCATTCGGAGTCGCGCGCCGTGCTCACGAACACCCTGGCGGGCTCCGGTTCCACTTCCGGTTTCGCCGCCAGGGCAGGGGGCAGCATCAGCAGCGGCACAAGTACCAGCGGCAGGCTGGCGAACATCGTTTTCCTCATCGAATCCTTTATCGCTCCTGGCGCAGTGTCGTGATCCAGCGCCGCGATTCTACGGTCGGCCCGGCGGAGCGCTCCATGTGCCGAAAGTCATGCTCGTGCGGCCGGAGCGCTTCCTGCCTCTGACCGGCTCGCGTAGAATTGCTTTTTGGACATATCATAACGCAAACATGCACCCATTCCCTCCTCATGAGCGGCCGCCCGCCGCCACGCGCTACGCCGCCGCAGCGCTGGCAGCCAGTGCCATTTGCGCGATCTCGGAGCTGGCGTCGCGCTGGGTGCGCGGGACGGGTGGGGACAATCTGCATAATCCGATCGGCATCGCGGCCACGCAGCTCGCGGCCGCGTTCACGCCGGCGCCCTCGCTGTTCAGGGCGGGCTCGGAACGGGCGGAGCTGGCGCTGCGCCTGTTCGTGGGCGCCGAGGCCCTCCTGATCGCCCTGTTCATCTTCCTGCTGTACCGCTGCGCCTTCCGCAAGGCCGGACCGGCCACGTTTGCACTGATCGGCGTCCAGCTGGCGATCGGCGTGGCGCTCGATTCGCTCGTCTTCAGCCTGCTCGCGACGGTGCAGCTGGCCGCGCTGCTGCCGCTGCGCGCCGGCCTCGCCTGGCTGGGCGCACAGTTCGCGGCGGGCATGGTGCTGGACGTGGTGTTGTTGGTGCTCGTCCGGTCGCAGCTGAGCGACGGTGGTTTCCGCACCGTGCTGGCGGTACTGGTGTTCGAGCGCTGCATGCTGCCGCTCGCCTTCGCCTTCACCTGGCTGGTGCGCAAGGACCGCGAGGTGCGCCTGAAGCTGGCCGCATCGCATGCGCAGCTGCAGGCTACCCAGGCGCTGCTGGGCGACACGGTGCGTGCGTCCGAACGCATGCGCATCGCGCGCGACCTGCACGACTCGATCGGGCATCACCTGACCGCGCTCAACCTGCACCTGGACCTGGCCCTGCGCCAGGCCGGCGCCGGCGCCGGCGCCTCCCTGCACACCTCGCGCGAGCTGGCCCATGGCCTGCTGTCCGAGGTGCGCGGTGTGGTCGGCATCGAGCGCGAGCAGCGCCGGGTCGGCGTCGGCCAGGCCCTGCGGCTTTTGTGCGCGGGCATCCCGTCGCCACGCATCAGGCTCGAGATGGCCGAGGACATCGATGCCTGCTCGCCGGCGACGGCGCACGCCCTGTTCTGCTGCGTGCAGGAGGCGGTGACGAACAGCGTGCGGCATGCGCGGGCCTCGACGCTGGCGATCGGAATCGAGCGCCGTGGCGAAGCCCTGGTCGCATCGGTGGTCGATGACGGCCGCGGCAGCGCCGCGCCCGTGGGCAACGGCCTGGCCGGCATGCGCGAGCGGGTGGCGGAACTGGGCGGCACGCTGCACATCGACAGCGCGCCCGGCCGTGGCTTCGCCCTGTCGATCGCGCTGCCCGCCTACGGGGTGACGGAGGTGCCGGCATGATCCGGGTGGCGCTGGTGGACGACCAGACCCTGGTGCGCAGCGGCATCCGCGGCCTGCTGGAGCTGACGCCCGACATCCGCGTGGTGGCCGAAGCGGCCGACGGCGCCAGCGCCCCGGGCGTCATCGCGGGCGCGCAGGCCGACGTGCTGCTGCTGGACGTGCGCATGCCGGATGTGTCGGGCATCGAGCTCTTGCGGCGCGAAGGCGCGGCGCTGCCGCCCACCATCCTGCTGACCACCTTCGACGACGACGAGGCCCTGTTCGACGGTATGCGCGCGGGCGCACGCGGCTTCCTGCTGAAGGACATCTCGCTCGAGCGGCTGGCCGAGGGCATCCGCAGCGTGGCTGCCGGCGCGACGCTGTTCCGCCCCGCCCTGACCGAACGGACCCGCGCCAGCTACGAGCGCAGCGGCGCCGTGCCGGCGCCAGGGCCAGTGTTGCGGGCGGCGCTGACCGACCGCGAGACCGAGATCCTGGCGCTGATGGCGGCGGGCTTCAACAACGCGGAGATCGCCGCCGCGCTGGGGCCGAGCGAAGGCACGATCAAGAACCATGTGTCGAGCATCCTCGCCAAGCTGGGCGTGCGCGACCGCGTGCGCGCCGTGCTGCGCGGACTGGAGCTGGGATGCATCTGAAGCCCGTACGTATCTGCGCGCTGGCCGCGCTGCTGGCCGGCGCCGACTGCCTGGCCGACTCGTCCCTGCCCGACTCGCCTTTCCTGATGCCCGAGCAGTCTAGCGAATTCACCGTCGGCGCTGCATGGGTGTACAGCGAGGAGGACGAGGGCAGCGCGCGGCGCTCGGCCTTCCTGCAGCCGCATTTCGAAGGCAGGTGGAGCAATGGGGTGTTCATGAACGGATTGTGGCTGGGCAGGCAGCTTTCCGGCGTGCCGCACCAGCGCTATGGACCGCTGCTGAGCGTCGGGCGCGAGCGTGTGTCGCGCAATGGCGGGAACGGCCGCTTGAAGCCGCTCGTTGGCGCCTTCTGGGAGTACCAGGTTCTGCATAACCTGACTGTGAAGATGCACGGCTATCGCATGGCCGGCGGCCGCGGCGGCGGCCTGCTGGACTTGCAACTGGCCTCGGTCAACAGCATGGCGCCGCACCAGACGCTCGGCCTTGCAGCCGGCCTGCGCCTGGCGGACCGGCGCTACCTGCAGGCCCACCTGGGCGCCGGCGAGGACGCGTCGGGCGGGCTGAAGGATGCGTACCTCAGGGGCTTCTGGCACTGGGAGCTCGATCCGAAATACGCCGCCAGCGTGGGACTCGAGTACAAGCGCCTGGAAGGCAGCGCCGCGGCCAGCCCCCTGGCCGCCAGGCGCAACAGCCTGGCGTCCTTCATGATGCTGAGCTACCGCTACTGATGGCGCTGCTCAGAAGCTGAACCGCGCGCCCGCCTCGAGCTTGCGCACGATGAGCTTCGAATCGGCGGTGCGCACCGTGCCGTAGTCGTTCAGCTCCAGCGTCAGCGCGGCCCGCGGCGTCAGGTCGTAGGCCGTGCCGATGCCGAACATCGGCCGCACTTCGTGGTGCCGCGTGACCGCGCCGCCCTTGTCCAGTTCCTGGTTGTGGCGCGCCGCGCCCAGCTTGCCCGATACCGACCAGGCATCGTTGAAGCGGTAGCTGGCGCGCGCCGCCACGTACACCAGGTTGGTTTTCAGTGTGGTGTCGTAGGGGGCGCCGGTCTCGGCCTTGTCGAAGGTCGCCTTGCCATACGACGCGAAGCCGCCTTCCAGCGCCCAGGTGTCGTCGAAGGCATAGCCGCCGTACAGCTTGCCGAACAGGGTCATGTCCTCGCCGGTGGGCGCGCCCGGGGCGGTGCGGTACTTCAGGCTGGAGCCGTTGCCGAATGCGGCGCCCACGTAGGCCTGCTGCGCATGGGCCGAGGAAGCGAACAGGGTGACGGCGAGGAGGGAGAACAGGGATTTGAGCATGGTGCTTTCCTTGATTGATGGAGCCCTGATTCTAGGAAAGCCCCGTGTGGCGCACATGTGCCAACGGTCATGCATACCACGCGGCTGGGAGCACTAACGCAGCAGCTTCAAGCCCGGCGGCAGCGCCTCGCCCAGCATCCGCGTCTCGCTCGCCTGGTCCAGCTCCACCACCTCGCGCACCATGGCTGTCCAGGTGGACGGCGCGCCGATCGAGGCCAGGCGGCGCAGCACCTGCTCGCGCACCGGCTCCGCGATATCGCGCGAGCGGTCGCCCGTCATGCGCGCGATATGGGCGGCGGCGAAACCGGCCGGCTCGACCTTCTTCCAGTCCAGTTGCAGGAGCTGCCCGAGCCACCCCTCGGCCACCTCCGCCGGCGCCACCTCGTGCGCGCTGCCGTGGAAGGACTGGCGCGCGCCGACGCGGCCCAGGGCCCACAGGTAGCGCGTATAGGTGGCCGCCGTCTTCGCGTCCAGTTTCGCGCCGCCGGACGGGATGGCCATGATTCTCTCCATCATCCAGTTGCCGATCTCGGCCTTGTAGGCGGACGGAATGCGCTCCAGCGAGGCGCCCAGGCGCAGCATGTCGTCCTCGCTGCCGTCGACCAGGGTGATCGGGCGCTTGCCGCGCTCGGACGCATCGGCCTGCAGGTTGAAGGCGAAGTCGTCGAGCAGGCGCAACTGGGCTTCGGTGTCCAGGCCCCCGGCGACGCGGCGCCACAGCGTCCACCATTCGGCGCGCACCTGGCTGTCCTTGTGGTACTGGACCCCGGTCTCGAACATCGCCCACAACTGCTCGATGCGCCAGCCGTCGAGCGGATGGCCGAAGCCGGGGCGCAGGGAGTAACCCGCGAGGTTCAGCCAGGCGCGTTCGTGCTCGCTTGAGCGGCGCCGGCCCTTGGCGCGCTCCATCAGGGCGTCGAACAGGCGCCGCAGCAGCGGCGTGGTCCAGGCTTCGCGCCGGCCCAGCAGGTGCTCCAGGCTGGCGCGCAACTGGCGCACTTCCTTCGGGTCGACCTGTTTCGAGCGCGTGCCGAAGATGCGGTCGATCTTCTCGATCGCCGCGTCCAGGTTGGGCGGCATGGCGTCAAGCTCCGGCGCCTCGCTGGCCCCGGTCCCCTCGGCCTCGCGCAACTCGAAGGCGAGCTGCCAGCGCTGGCCATCGTCGGCCACGCAATGCACTTCCAGGGAACCGACCTCGCTCAGCGTGGTGACCAGTTGCACCGGGATGTCGCTGCGCGCCGCCGCGCCGGGCGCCGCGCGCAGCACGGTGGCGATCGGCGGCAGGCGCACGACGTCGCCCGGCGGCAGGTCCACCAGCGCGCCCGGCTGCGGCGCCTGGCCGGCGTCGGCGATCGTCGAGACCAGGTGGAAGCGCACCGGCCGCCCCAGGCGCAGGGCGAACGTGCGGTCGAGCAGGCGGACTTCGGTCGCCGCCGGCGTACCGCGCGGCAGCAGGCAGACGGCGCGTAGCGCGCCATTCGTCCCGCGCTCGCCCTCGAGCAGCAGGTAGTAGCTGCGCGCCGCGCCGCTTTCGATGGCGGGGGCCTGGCCCTGGCGCGCCAGCGAATAGGCGACGCCGCCGCGCGCCACCGCCACGTCGGGATTCTCGTTGTGCAGGATGTGCAGCGGCGCGCCGCGCCAGCGTCCCAGCACATCGGCCAGGCGCTGGGCCAGCGCGGCGCCGCGGAACACGCCGCCATTGAGCAGCAGGGTGTCCGGCACAGGCAAGGATGCGTCGTCCTCGGGCAGGCCGAGGGCTGCGCGCGCCGCTTGCGCGTGCTGGCGCAGGAAGCTGGCCAGGTGGCGCGTGATGGCCGGATCGCTGGCGTAGGGCAGGCCGAATTCGACGATGCCGGCGCGGGCGCGCTTCGCGTCTTCCTGCGCTTCGTTGAGCGGGAAGAAGCCGTCCAGCACGACGCGTTCGATGTCTTCCCGCCGCAAGTCCGCCTTGCGGCTGCCGCCGATCAGGCGCGAGCCGGCGCCGAGCAGGGTGACGGTGACGAGCTCCGGCGCATCCGGCGCGAGCAGTTGTTCCTTGGCCGCGCGGCAGCGTTCGGTCAGTTGGGCCAGGCGCGCCGCCGACAGGCGCTCGCGCGGGGCTGCATTGCCAGCCGCCTCGCCGGCCGCCTCGTTCATGCGCGCCTCGACCAGGTGGGCCAGGGCCAGGTCCATGTTGTCGCCGCCCAGGATCAGGTGGTTGCCCACGCCGATGCGCGTGAGCGTCGGTTCGCCATCGACGAGTTCGGCCTTGACCAGGCTGAAGTCGGTGGTGCCGCCGCCGACGTCCGCTACCAGCACCAGGCGCGCGCCGGCCAGGTCCTGCGCCAGGTTCGCGCGGTGGCGGTACAGCCAGTCGTAGAGGGCGGCTTGCGGCTCCTCCAGCAGGCGCAGTTGCGGCAGGCCGGCCAGTTTGGCGGCCTCCAGGGTGAGCGCGCGCGCGCCTTCGTCGAAGGAAGCCGGAACGGTCAGCACGAGCTGCTGCCGTTCCAGCGGCTGGGTGGGGAAGCGCAGGTTCCAGTTGGCGCGCAGGTGGGCCAGATAGCTGGCGCTGGCCGCCACCGGCGAGACCTTCGGCACCTCGGGCTCGGCGCCCCAGGGCAGGATGGGCGCCATGCGGTCCACGCCCGGATGCGAGAGCCAGCTCTTGGCGCTGGCCACCAGCCGGCCCGGCGTGGCGGCGCCGAGATTGCGCGCCAGGCGGCCGACGGCCACCTGGGCGACGCCCGCCACGTCCGGCAGCAGCCAGGGCAGTTGCAGCTCGCCCGGCGCCAGTTCCCCTTCGGCCGGGTGGTAGCGGTTCGAAGGCAGCAGGGGCTGTCCGGCCACTTCGCCCGGCGCCACCAGCTGCTCGATGGTGAAGAGCTCCACCTCTTGAGCGCCCGGTGCGGCGTAAGCCAGCACCGTGTTGGTGGTGCCGAGGTCGATGCTGACCAGCCAGGGCGTCACGGCGTATCAGGTGCGGTGCGAACGTCGAACTCGACCTTCCAGCGCTGGCCTTCCGGCGAGATCGCCGCCAGCTCCAGGGTGCCCGCTTCGGTGGCCAGCGCGTGCAGTTTCACCTGCACTACGTCGCCAGGGGTACGGCCTTCGGCCGGCAGCGTGGCCTGGATCTCGTTCAGTTCCTGTAGCTCGTCCGGACCCCAGAAGTCGAGCACGTCGCCGATCTGGTCCTGGCGGCGCGTGGTCGAGCCGAAGAAGCGGAAGTGCACCGGCTCGCCGACCACCAGGCCGAATTCCTGGCCCGGCAGTTCCAGTTCGCTGCCTTCTTCCATGCCGAAGGGCGCCACGCACAGGGCCTGGATCGGCGGCTCCATGCCGGGGATGGCCGGCATCGACGATTCCACGCCGACGTAGTAGGAACGGGCCGTGCCGCCGCGGATGCGCACGCCGCCGCCGCGCCGCGCGTAGCTGTAGTAAGCCGCGCCGCGGGCCACCGCCAGGTCGAGGTCGGCGCCTTCCAGCATGCGCGCCGGTTCCGCGCCTTCCATGTAGAGCCAGTCGTTGATGGTGTCCATCACGCGCTGGGCGAGAATGCCGGATTTGAAGACGCCGCCGTTGAACAGCACCGCGCTCGGATGCAGGAAGCTGTGCTCCGCGTTGACGTTACCGGCGAAACCTTCCAGCTCGGCGGTGGCGCCGGCCTGGCGCGCCAGGAAGGCCGCCAGGTGCTTGGTGACGGCGGCGTCCTGCGCATACGGCAGGCCCAGCTGGGTCAGGCCGGCGCGGGTGCGGACGGCCGGGCGCGCGTTCGCTTCCACACGCGGGAAGAAACCATCAAGGATGAAGGTCGTGACTTCCTCGCGCGTGAGTTCGGTGCGGATCGAACCGCCGATGAGCTTGGAGCCGCGGCTCGGCACCACGATCGGCCAGGCGGTCGCGTTGGCGTCTGCCAGCAGGTGTTCCTTGGCGCCGCGGCAGCCGTAGGTCAGCGCCCTCATCTGCCAGGCGTCCAGTTGGGTGCCGTTGGCGGCCAGCTTGCGCGCGACCAGGTGGGCGAGGGCCAGGTCCATGTTGTCGCCGCCGAGCAGGATGTGGTCGCCCACGGCCACGCGGTGCGGTTCCAGCTTGCCCTCGCGCTCGAGGATGGCGATCAGCGAAAAGTCGCTGGTGCCGCCGCCGACGTCGACGACCAGCACGATGTCGCCGGCCTTCACCTGCTTGCGCCAGGCGCCGTTGCTGCCCTGGATCCAGCTGTAGAGCGCGGCCTGCGGTTCTTCCAGCAGGGTGGCGGCGCTGTAGCCCGCGTTGCGCGCGGCTTCGGCGGTCAGTTCACGGGCGCCCGGATCGAAGGATGCGGGAATCGTGACGGTGATTTGCTGCTGGTCGAACGGCGCTTCGGGGTGCGCCTGGTCCCAGGCGCGGCGCAGGTGCTGCAGGTAGCGGGTCGAGGCTTCCAGGGGCGAGACGCGCGTGACTTCTTCCGGCGCATCGCTCGGCAGGATGGCGGCGCGGCGGTCCACGCTCGGATGCGAGAGCCAGCTCTTGGCGGACGACACCAGGCGGATCGGGGTGGTGGCGCCGCGGCTGCGCGCCATGTCGCCTGCAATCGTGGTCTCGCCTTCGGTGCTCCAGGGCAGGGCCAGTTCGCCCGGCGCCAGTTCGTCCGGATGCGGCAGGTAGAGGAAGGAGGGCAGCAGCGGCAGGGCCTCGACGGTGCCGGGCGCGGTCAGTTGCGGCACCGGCAGCACGCCGTGGGCGGTCTTCTCGCCGTCGCTGGCTTCCAGGTCGACGTACGAGAGGGCGCTGTGGGTCGTGCCCAGGTCGATGCCGATGGCGTAACGGGCGCTCACAGTTCCACCTCGGCCGGAGCGATCACGCTGGCGTCGTGCTCTTTCGCCAGTTGCGGCAGGCGTACATCCGTGGCGCGCCAGCCGCGGTGCGACAGCGTGCCCTTGAACGGCGCCTTGCCGACGACATTGCCGGTCAGGCGCACGCTGGCGGCGTCGAAACCTTCTTCCAGCGTCACGCGGGCGCCTTCCGCTTCGGTGCGGACGGGCTGGATCGTGAAGTGTTCCTTCAGCACGCGGGCGCAGCCTTCGTGCACGACGCGGGCGGCGGCGCCGATGTCGGCGTCGGCATAGCCGGTCAGGTTTTCGTTGGCGAAGTCGATCAGGCGCGCTTCGCGCTGCAGCAGGGTCAACAGTTGCAGGGCGGCTTCCGGCGTCGTTTCGCGCAGGGGCGTCGGGATCGGCGCTGCTGCCGGGGCAGGCGTCGGGACGGGCGCGGGCGCGGGGGCGGGAGGGGCGGCCAGCGGGCCGACCTGGTCATCGCGCACGCGCGCGGCGAACTCGGCGTCGCCGACGGTCTTGAAGAAGGCGCCGAAAGCGAGGGACAGCCGGCTCCAGAAGCCAGGCAATTGGGTCGGTGTATTCATTCTTGGTGTTCTGTAGGGTGAGGGACGGGCGCGCTGTCGGACAGCGTCGGGGCCCCAGGTCCGGAAAACGCGAATGATACCAGTTCGTTCACAAGCGGGGCACGCATGGGCAGGGCCAGGGCTGTGTCACATCTGCTGCGGCCCGGGAGGATGGTGTTGACGAGCTGATATCGGGATCGTAAGCTGCTTGCTGAATTGCATCTTGCATTGCTGATTTTCATCCGGCTCACCATCGACGCCCAACGCACGAAAGAAATCGCTTGAATACCCTGATGACCGCCCCATGCCGGGCACTGCCGACTGCCGGCGCCGGACTGCTGGCGCTGCTGCTGTCCCTTCCCTGCGCTGCGGCGACGCCGAAAACCACGCCGAAGCCGAATGCCACCGCGGTGAACGACGTGCGGATCTGGATCGAGGACGGCAATTGCGGCAATGCCGTGGACCGTCTCAAGACAGGGCTGAAGAAGGGCTATCCGGAAGTGGCGCTGCTGGCCGGATCGATGTACGAGCATGGCCTGTGCGTGAAGCGCGACTGGGACAAGGCGGTCACCTTCTATGCCCAGGCGTTCGAGGGAGATCTGGTCGAAGGCGCGGAACGCCTGGCGGCCGGCTATGCCGATCCCGTGAACGGACCCGATATCGCCGCCGCCCTGTGGTGGGGCCGGAAAGCCAGGATATCGAGCTTCAACATTTGCAACATCAGCGAGAAAAGTGCGGACGATCCCGACCTCTTCGTGGCGGAGCTTGCGGCCTGGCCGCGGCAGAGACTGGAAACCTGCAATTACGCTGTCGGCGTGCTGGCGATGATGTCGGCCGAAGTGACGTATCCGCGGCTCGGGCTCGCTTACCAGGTCGGCGGCAATGTCAACCTGCGCTTCTTCCCCGGCGTCCCCCGGATCGATGTGGGGAAGGTCGAGTCGCACGAATACGCCGTGTATGGCCTGGTCGATGGCGACTCGCTGGGCGATCGCCGCACCCGCAAGGTCAGCGAGGCGTTCAGGAAGGTGGTCGGCGAGGTTGCCGAGCGCACGCTGCGCAGGTATCCGCAACCGGCAGGGATTCCGGCGGATGCCGTGCTGGAGCGGACTTACCTCTTCTGGATGGAATAAAGCCAGCCCGCCGTCAGCTCACGCGCGCCCGGCTTCTCCATCCGCAGCCGCGCCCGCCAGCAGCGCCTGGCTGTAGGCCCTGAAATCATCCAGCCCGCGCTTGATGATGGTCACCAGCGCCGGCAGCGGCGCGGCCTGGTGGTCCCATTCCGCGCGGCAGAATTCGCCGGTGCGCTTCAGGTCCTCGGCCAGCGTGGGCTCGATCCAGCCGTTGTCGGCGAGCAGGGCGATCACTTCGCGCTCGTCGTGCGGCATGCCCAGCCCGGCCTCGGCGATCACGTAGTCGCCCATCTCCACCGCCGCCTCCCAGGCGCGGATCACGTTGAGCGTGGCCGCGTCCTGGCGCGTGACGTCGCCGACGAACGTGGTCGGGTCCTTCTCGTACTCCTCGCGGGCGCGCCGGCAGCAGCGTTCGATGGTCCCGGTCTTGCCGATCAATACGGTCTCGTCCATGCTTGCTCCTCTAGATCAAAAATAACAGCGCCGCCACGATGGTGGGCCCCAGCGCCCCGCCCAGCAGGCCGAGGGCGCCGATCGATTCGTCTTCGAAGCCGTTGCGCAGCAGGGCGGCGCCGGCCGGGTTCGGGGCATTCGCGATCACGGTCAGGCCGCCGCCGGCCACCGCGCCGGCCACCAGCATATATTGCGCGTGTTCGGACAGGCCCGCGATCAGCGAGCCGAGATAGGTGAGGGCGGCATTGTCGGTAATGGCGGTCAGCCCCAGCGCGCCGAAGAACAGCGCGGTCGGCCCCAGGCTGGAGACGATGGGCTGCAGCCACCATTGCTGCATGCCGCCCAGCACCACCAGGCCGGCCAGGAAAAAGCCGACCAATAAGCCTTCCTTCAGGATCAGGGGATCCTGGTGCCGTTCATAAGCTTTCGTGAAACCCAGGAAGAGCATGAACAGGCCGAGGAAGAGCACCGGATGGTGGGCCAGCAGCACCACGGCGGCCAGGAAGGCCAGGTGGATCAGCGAGACCTTCAGCGGCACCGTCTTGTCTTCCGGGACGGCGGCGGCCGGCGCCAGGTGGCGGCGCAGCAGCAGGACGATGACGGTGGCGTTGATGAGCACGGCCAGGGCCGCGCGCCAGCCGAAGTGGGTGAACATGTAGGCGCTGTCCCAGCCCCAGGTGCCGGCCACCATCAGCACCGGCGGCGCGGCGTACGAGGTCAGGGTGCCGCCGATCGAAACGTTGACGAACAGGACGCCCAGCGCGCCGTATTTCAGCGCCTCGGGAACGCCGGGCCGGAACACCTGGGGCGCGAGCATCAGGGCCGCCAGCGTCATCGCCGCCGGTTCCGTGATCAGGGAGCCTGCCAGCGGCACCAGCGCCAGGCCGAGCCAGGCCAGCGCCACCTCGGTGCGCACCGGCGCCAGGCGCGCCGTGGTGCGCAGCAGGGCGCGCACCGCGTCGAGCACGGGGCGCGAGGCGGCGATGACCATGACGGTGAAGACGAACAGGGGCTCGGTGTAGTGGCGCGACTCGGCGTAGTCGATGGCGGCATCCGGACCGGAGAGCAGGGCCATGGCCGCGATCAGGACGAAGGCCCAGAAGCCGAACACGACCTCGACCTCGCCCAGCAGGTGGAACAGGCCCGCATGGCGCGGATGGCGGTCGGCCAGGATCTCGAACCCCTTGGCCGCGAAGGTATGGATGAGTGCGCAGGCGAACAGGATGGCGCCGACCAGCTGGATGGTCGTCATGGCTGGCCTCGGTCTTGCGTTGGGTACGACGGGTGGAAGATAGCTACGGACATTGTCAGGCGAATAATGAGGGAAACGCCATTATTTCACCTTTTGATGCGGATCGGATGGACGGCAGGCGAGCCCGTTCGTAGAACGTAGGCTTGCGCGTGCACAGCGACAAGGTGAAATCCTGCATGGACAGAATATACACATCTTGCCAAAAGCTGAACGACCGAGTACTGTATATCCATCCAGTACTTTTGCATTGCCCCTAATCATGTCTTGCTTACAACACAATGCTGCGCCGGAAGAATTGCACCCTTCGCTATGGCTCGCCTCGCAGCTCGCGCGTGCCGGCACGCGCTGTGTCGACACCGGACACCCGGTGTTGTCGAAGCAGTTGCCGGGCGGCGGCTGGCCGACCGGCACCCTGGTCGACCTGTTGCTGCAGCAGCCCGGCATCGGTGAAATGCGCCTGCTGCGCCCGGCCCTGGCCGAGGTGGCGGCGCGCCGCATCGTGCTGCTGCAGCCGCCCCATCCGCCCCAGGCGCTGGCGCTGGCCGCGCTCGGCGTGCCGCCCTCGCAGCTGATCTGGCTGCGCACCAGCCGCAGCAGCGACGCCCTGTGGGCGGCCGAGCAGGTGCTGCGCAGCGGCAGTTGCGGGGCCTTGCTGTTCTGGGCCAACCACGTGCGCGGCGACAGCCTGCGCCGGCTGCACTTGGCCGCGCAAAGCGGCGAGACCCTGTTCTTCATGATGCGGCCGCTCGCCGCCGCCCAGGATTCCTCGCCGGCGCCGCTGCGCCTGTCGCTGCGGCCCGCCGCCGGCGGGCTCGAGGTCGGCTTCGTCAAGCGCCGGGGGCCGCAGCGCGACGCGCCCCTGTTCCTTCCACTCACTCCTTCTTTGCTCCAACGTCATGCGTTTGTGGATCGGCCTGCACCTGCCCCAGTTACCGCTCGAGGTCTTCAGCCCGAACTGGTCCAGTGACGCCGGCAGCGTCGTGCTCGAGCAGGAGCGCGTGCTGGCGGCGTCACCGGCTGCGCGCGCCGCCGGGATAAGCCCGGGCATGCGCCGTGGCGGCGTCCTGATGCTCATGCCCGAGGCGCGCCTGCACGTGCGTGCGCCCGAGCGCGAAGCCGAGGCCCTGCACGCGGCGGCGCTGGCGCTGCTGCAGTACACGCCGCTGGTCACGGTGGCCGAGGAATCGACCTTGCTCATCGACATCGGCGCCAGCCTGCGCCTGTTCGGGGGCATACGCGCGCTGTGCCTGCGCGTGCGGGCCAGCCTGCGCGCCCTCGGCTTTACCGGCGTGCTCAGTTGCGCGCCCACCGCGCGCGGCGCTTGGATGCTGGCGCGTCGCCGCGCCGGGCGGGTCTTGCGCATCGCTTCGCTCACGCGCCGCCTCGACGCCTTGCCGAGCAGCCTGCCGCCGCCGGCGCGCCCCTTCGCCGCCTGGTTCGAAGGCATCGGCTGCTTCGATCTCGGCGCCATGCGGCGCCTGCCGCGTCCCGGCCTGCAGCGGCGCTGCGGGCGCGAACTGCTCGACATGCTCGACGCCGCCTACGGCATGGCGCCCGAGCTCTTCGAATGGATCGCGGCGCCGACCAGTTTCCACGCGAAGATCGAGCTCTTCGACCGGCTCGAGAACGCCGAGGAGTGTCTCGCGGGCGCCGAGCGCCTGGTGCAGCAACTGACCGGCTGGCTGTGCGCCCACCAGCTTGCGGTCGAGCGCATCACGCTCCTGCTCGAACACGAGCGGGGCAGGGTGGCGCGTCCGCCGACACCGGTCGAGATCGCGCTGGCCGAGCCCACCTGGCGCGACGAGCACCTGGTGCGCCTGCTGCGCGAGCGCCTGGCCAAGCTGGTGCTCGAAGCGCCCGTCATCGCCCTGGCGCTCGACGCCAGCCAGGTGCAGCCGATGGCGCCGTTGTCCGAGTCGCTCTTCCCCGAGCCGGGCGGCACCGAGGAAGACCGCCTGCGCATGCTGGAACTCCTGGTCGCGCGCCTCGGCCCCGAGAACGTGCTGCAGGCCCTGCCGCAAGCCGACTACCGGCCCGAGGTCGCCAACACCTGGGTCCCGGTGCAGCAGAAGGTGCGCGAGAAGGAGCGGGCATCGCAGATGCCGCCCGACGTGGAAAGCCTGCCGCGCCCGACCTGGATACTGGCCAAGCCGATCGCGCTCCTGATGCGCAACCACCGGCCCTTCTACGGCTCGCCTTTGAGGATGGCCTCGACGCCCGAGCGCATCGAGGCCGGGTGGTGGAGCAAGACGCAGACGCGCGATTACTTCATCGCCGAGGGGCAGGACCATGCGCTGTACTGGGTGTATCGGGAGCGCATCGTGGGGGCGGGGGAGGATGCGGAGCCGAGGTGGTTTTTGCATGGCTTGTTTGGGTGAGCAGGGGCAGCCGGATGAATTGACGCCACGTATTCGAGCGGCACCGGCATGGCCACGAGTGTTACCCATGTCTCCAGACGTGCCCACACGGCTTTTCATGCGCAAGCGCCGACATGGTGTTGCGGGCCCTGCCGGCGTTGCGGCGGCCTGGCGAGCACTCACTCAGGCCAGCGTGAGGCGGGAAAGCTCACGCGGGCGCGCAGGCCACGCGTGCCGTCGGGCTTGTCCAGCAGCGAAATGGTCGCGCCGACCTGGTTCGCGATCGACGAGGTAATGGCGAGCCCGAGGCCCGAGCCGATCTCGCCGCTGCCGAGGACGCGGTAGAAGGGATCGAACACGCGCTCCCGTTCTTCCGCGGGAATGCCGGGGCCGGTATCGTCGACGTCGAGCACGACGCGGCCGTCCGATTCGGCCACGCTGATGTCGATGCGGCCGCCTTTGGGCGTATAGCGGATGGCGTTGTCGACGAGGTTCTTCACAAGGATGGCGATATCGACGGGACGGCCGGCGACTACCGGATCGGCATCGCCCACCACGCCCAGGTCGATCGCCTTGGCTTCGGCCAGCGGCACCAGGTCTTCGAGGCATTCCTGGATCGTCTTCTTCAGCGGCACCTGGGTCAGCCGGTCGCCGCCGGACTCCTGGGTGCGCGCCAGCGTCAGCAACTGGTCGAGCAGGATCCGGGTGCGCGCCAGGCCCGCCGACAGGGCGCCCAGCCGTTCGCGCGCCTCGCCCTGCATGTCGCTCGCCGCCAGCCTCTCCGCCTGCAGCGACATGGCGGTCATGGGCGAGCGCAGCTCGTGCGCCGCGTCGGCGATGAAGCGCCGCTGCAGCGCCAGCGCGCGCACCGTGCGGCCGATCAGCTTGTTGATCTCGGCGACGAAAGGCCAGACTTCCGACGGGAGCGCGGTCCGGTCGAGCTCTCCGAGCTCGTGCTCCCTGCGCTCGCGCAGTTGCATCGCCAGCTTCTGCAGCGGCTGGAACATCGCACGCACCAGCAGCGTCACCATCAACACCAGCACCGGCCCCAGGAACAGGATCGGCGTCACCGTGCGCCAGGCATCCGAACGCGCCGCCGCGTCGCGCACGTCCGTCTGCTGCGCCACCGCGACGCGCACGCCCCTGGCATTGGTGCGGATGAAGACGCGCCAGGTCTCGCTGCCGCTGGCGACCGTCTGCAGGCCATCGGGCAGGGAAGGCGAAAAGTGCGGGGGGCGCTCCGGTTGCGGCACGATGACGCCGGGGGCGTCGATGAAGCGCACCACCAGCCGCGCATCGAAGTCGACGTCGCCGACCTGTTCGCGCGCCATCGGCGAGGCCGGCACGGCATCGAGCCTGCTGATCAGGTAGCCGACCTGCCGCAGTTGCGTGTCCTGGTCACGATGCGCGTCTTCGGTGGCGTCGATATACGAGTACAGGCCGGCAATGGCTGCCCCGACCAGGATCGCCGTCGAAATCCACAGCGACAGCCTGAAACGCAGCGATGCCGCTACCGGCCCTTCGCGACCATCCATCCGACGCCCCGTACGTTCTTGATGATCTCGCTGCCCAGCTTCTTGCGCAGCGAGTGGATCAGGAATTCGATCGCATTGCTCTCGACTTCCTCGTCCCAGCCGTACACACGGTGCTCCAGGTCCGAACGGGACAGGATGGCCCCCGGCCGCACCAGCAGGGCTTGCAGCAGCGGGAACTCGCGCGCGGTCAGGCGCACCGTTACCGTCCCCGTGCGGGCCTCGTGGGTGGCGGGGTCGAGTTCGACGATGCCGTTGCCGAGCACCGTGCTGCTCGTGCCCTCCTTGCGGCGGGTCAGCGCGCGCATCCGCGCCAGCAGTTCGCTCATCGCGAACGGCTTGACCAGGTAATCGTCCGCGCCGCCGTCGAGGCCGGCCACGCGGTCCTCGGTGGCTTCGCGCGCCGTGAGCACCAGCACCGGCACATCGTTGCGCGCCCTGCGGATCGCACCCAGCACGGCCATCCCGTCGATGCGGGGCAGGTTCAGGTCGAGCAGGATCAGCCCGTACTCGAGGGCCTGCAGCGCCGTCAGCGCGGCTTCGCCATCGCGCACCCAGTCGGCCGCGTAGCTGGCGTCGCGCAGCGCATGCTGGACCACGCTGCCGATCATCGGATCGTCCTCCACCAGCAATACCCTCATCGTCCGGCTCCCCGCGCCGGCCGGCTGCATGCCGCGCCGTCCAGGCCGGTCGTCGCTACTGTCATTTCTTGCTCCCTCATGTGTTTCGCCGCCAACGTGCGCGCCGGCCGGGGTCGTCGCCGGGGCCATGGGCGGATCCAGGGCCGGCAGCGTCCGCATCGCCGTCGCGCCACCGACGGCGCCGCGGTCCCAGCTTACCAGCGGGCAGGCCTACGAGGCCTTCGTGTGTTTCGTGTGCATCTTCCAGGCCAGGACCGGGAAGGGCGCGAGCGCGTCATGGTAGGAGGAAACACTTAGCAAACACTTAGCGCCGGGACGTCCGGTGATGTTGCTCATCGCTAAGGGTTTGCTAATTCTTGCTGAGTAGGATGGTCGAGTTCGTATGCCGCGCCGTCCATGCCGGGACAGCGCGGGCTTTGCCGGTTCGACGAAGATGAAACTATTTGCTCTTGTTCTCCTATTCCTGGCATTCCTGCTGGGCCCCACATCTTCCGTTCACGCAAACGGAGGACGCGCGTCCATCCCAACGAAAGCGACAGCCGCCAAGAAAGCGCGGCTCTCGAAAGCGGCCAGGCGCGATCGCGCCAGCGCCGCGCAACTGGCGGCGCTGCGCTCGGGAGCCGTCCTGGTTCTCGATCCGAAGACGAGCAAGGTCCTGTACCAGAAGAATGCGGGCGCGGTCATGCCGATCGCGTCGCTCACCAAGCTGATGACGGCGCTGGTCGTGCTGGAAGCCAGGCAAGACATGAAGGAAACGCTGACCGTCACCCGTGCGGACATCGATCGCCTCAAGTATTCCTCATCCCGGCTGCGTGTGGGAACCCGCCTGTCACGCTCGGCCATGCTCCACCTTGCGTTGATGAGTTCGGAGAACCGTGCGGCGTCCGCGCTCGGGCGTAACTATCCTGGCGGAACGCAGAAGTTTGTCGAGGCAATGAACGCCAAGGCACGGGCGCTGGGCATGGGAAGCACCCGTTATGTGGAGCCTACCGGCCTGTCGAGCGCAAACGTCTCCACCCCGGAGGACCTGGCGAAGCTCGTGGTCGCCGTCGAAAAACATCCGCTCATACGGCGCTACTCGACGGACCGGCGCTTCACGATCAGGCAGGGCCGGGACCAGACCGTCTACCGCAACTCGAATCGGCTGACGGCGAGCCGGAGCTGGAAGATCCGCCTGCAAAAGACGGGCTATATCTCGGAGGCCGGCCGCTGCATGGTGCTGCACGCGGTCGTCAAGGGCAGGGCGACGGTCATGGTCTTCCTGGCCGCGCAGGGGACACTCACGCGTGTGGCCGATGCCAACCGTGTGCGCGCCTGGCTGACCAGGTTCAATCCCTGGCGCCGGAAGTGATCCCGGCACGGCGGCGCCGCCCGGGCCCGATGTCGGCAAACCATCCTTGCGGCCAGTCTGCCACAGACAGCATCACAGCTTCTCGATCTGCCGGTTGATCGCCTTCTGCGCCCGCTCGTTGCGCTCGCTGTAGCGGTCCGTCAGGTAATCCGTCCGCCCGCGCATCAGCAGCGTCATCTTGAACAGCTCCTCCATCACGTCCACCACGCGGTCGTAGTAGGCGGATGGCTTCATGCGGCCTTCCTCGTCGAACTCCTTGTAGGCCATCGGCACCGAGGACTGGTTCGGGATCGTGAACATGCGCATCCAGCGCCCCAGCAGGCGCAGGGTGTTGACCACGTTGAAGGACTGCGAGCCGCCGCAGACCTGCATCACCGCGAGCGTGCGCCCCTGGCTCGGGCGGATCGCACCCATCTCCAGCGGAATCCAGTCGATCTGGTTCTTCATCACCGCCGTGATCGCGCCATGCCGCTCGGGGCTGCACCATACCTGGCCTTCCGACCACAGGCACAGTTCGCGCAGCTCGACCACTTTCGGGTGGGTCTCGGGCACGCTGCCGACCATGGGCAGCTCCATCGGATCGAAGATTTTCACCTCGGCGCCGAAGTGCTCCAGGATGCGCGCCGCCTCCTCGGTGAGGAAGCGGCTGAAGGAGCGTTCGCGCAGCGAGCCGTAGAGCATCAGGATGCGCGGCGGGTGGTTCATGTCGCCGACAGGGGCGAGTTTCTCGACCGTCGGCAGGTCCAGCAGCGCCGGCTGGATGTTGGGGAGGTTCGCGATCTTGTCCATGTTGTTTCCTTCGTCTTGGTTCAGCTCAGCTCAGTTCAACTCAATCTCACGGCCAGTGCGCCCAGGGTGACCAGGAGAATCGGCAGCGTCAGCAGGATGCCGACCCTGAAGTAATAGCCCCAGGAGATCTGGATATCCTTTGCCGCCAGCACGTGCAGCCAGAGCAGGGTGGCCAGGCTGCCGATCGGCGTGATCTTCGGGCCGAGGTCGGCGCCGATGACGTTCGCGTAGATCATCGCCTCGCGCACCACCCCCTGGGTGGCGGTGGCATCGATCGCCAGCGCGCCCACCAGCACCGTCGGCATGTTGTTCATGACGGACGAGAGGATGGCGGTGATGAAGCCGGTGCCGAGCGCGGCGCCCCAGACGCCATAGCCGGCGCAGCGTTCGAGCAGGGCGGTCAGATAATCGGTCAGTCCCGCGTTGCGCAGGCCGTAGACGACCAGGTACATCCCCAGCGAGAACACGACCACCTGCCAGGGCGCGCCGCGCAGCACTTCCCGGGTCGAGATCCGGTGGCCGCGCGCCGCCACCGCGAGCAGCACGAGGGCGCCGGCGGCGGCGACCAGGCTGATCGGGATGCCGGCCTCGTCCAGCCAGAAGAAGCCGGCCAGCAGCATCGCCAGCACCCACCAGCCGGCGACGAAGGTGGGGCGGTCATGGATGGCCTGTTCCGGACGCTTGAGTTGGGCCAGGTCGTAGTCGGCAGGGATGTCCTTGCGGAAGAACCAGACCAGGGCCGCCAGCGTCGCGGCCACCGACACCAGGTTCACCGGCGCCATCACCGCGGCATAGCGCGCGAAGCCGATATCGAAGTAGTCGCTCGATACGATGTTGACCAGGTTCGACACGACCAGCGGCAGGCTGGCGGTATCGGCGATGAAGCCGGCCGCCATCACGAAGGCCAGCGTCGCCTTCGGCGAAAAGCGCAGGGCGGCCAGCATGGCGATGACGATGGGCGTGAGGATCAGCGCCGCGCCGTCGTTCGCGAACAGGGCGGCGACCGCGGCGCCGAGCAGGACCAGCATCACGAACAGGCGCCTGCCATTGCCTCCGCCCCAGCGCGCCACGTGCAGCGCCGCCCATTCGAAGAAGCCGGCCTTGTCGAGCAGCAGGCTGATGACGATCACGGCGACGAAGGCGCCGGTGGCGTTCCAGACGATGTCCCAGACGATCGGGATGTCGCTCACCTGGATGACGCCCGCGAGCAGGGCGACGAGGGCGCCGATCGAAGCGCTCCAGCCGATGCCCAGCCCGCGCGGCTGCCAGATGACGAAGATGAGGGTTGCCAGGAAGATGAGGGAAGCGGTCAGCACTGGCGTCCTTCAGGCTGCGAGGTGGCCAATACGGCCGATACGATCGAGCTCGGCCTTGAGCCTGGCGCGATCGCTTGCCAGCTCGGCCAGCGGCAAGGCCAGGAAGGCCTCGATGCGTGCGCGCAGGGTCGCGTAGGCCTGCTCGAAGGCGGCGCCGATTTCTTCTTCCGTTCCCACGACATGGCTGGGATCGTCGACACCCCAATGGGTGCGCAGCACCGGCCCCAGGTAGGCCGGACAGGTTTCGCCCGCGGCGCTGGCGCAGACGGTGACCACGATGTCGGGCGTGACCGGCAATGCATCCCAGGACTTGCTGTAGTAGCCCTCGGTAGCGATGCCTTTGGCGGCCAGCAGGGCCAGCGCCCGCTCGTTCAGCTTGCCGGTAGGCTGGCTGCCGGCGCTGATGGCATGCCAGCCTTCTGGCGCCAGGTGGTTGAAGACGGCTTCGCTGATGAGCGAGCGGCAGGAGTTGCCGGTGCAGAGGAAAAGTACGTTCACGGTCGGGGGCGGGGCAAAGTGGAGCGATGGATGGGGTTCAGGCGCCGCAGGCGGATGTTCCCGCCTCGCACGCGGAACTGCTGTCCGGCGCACAGGGGCTGCCGCCGCAGCAGTTTTCGGTCAGGAAGCCGAGCAGGGCGTTCATCGTGTCGAACTGGGCGGCATAGATGACGAAGCGGCCTTCCTGGCGCGGCACGATGAGATGCGCGTTGGACAGCTCCTTCAGGTGGAAGGAGAGCGAGGAGGGCGGCATGCCGAGCGCTTCCGCAATCCTGCTCGCGGCAAGGCCGTCGGGGCCGGCCTGCACGAGAAGGCGGAAGGCCGCCAGCCGCGACTCCTGCGCGAGGGCGGCCAGGGCCAGCACCGCATCCTTGTTTTCCATGATCGCTTCCTCGTTCAATTCGATATTTCGAGTATAGTCGAATTGATGTCCGGGCGACAAGCTGCGCTTGACGTTTCGAGAATTGTCGAAATGTCTTGACACATCGGCGCGAACCAAAATATTCTGTATTCGTCGAACAACGAACAAGCTGTGCCGGAGGCGCTGACCCTGGGCCCTTTTTGCGCCTTTTACTCCGCCCGCTTATTCGTAATTCGACGAATAGGGAATGGCTGCGCGATGCGGCCGATCACGAACGACCGGAAAACGCCGGCCTACATCAGGAGAACGAGAATGCACACGAACGATGGACAACAATTGCCGGTCGCGGTATTGGGGGCAGGGCCGGTCGGACTGGCCGCCGCGGCGCACCTGGTCGAACGCGGCTTCGCCCCGCTGGTACTGGAAGCCGGGGCGGCCGTGGGCGCCAACCTTGCCGGCTACCGCCATGTGCGCCTGTTCTCGCCATGGCGATACAACATCGACAAGGCTGCCCGGCGCCTGCTGCAGGCCGGGGGATGGCAGGCGCCGGTCGACGACGTCCTGCCCACCGCCGGCGAACTGCTCGACGACTACCTGCTGCCGCTCGCGGGAAGCACCGGGATCGCAGCCAAGGTGCGGCTGGGCCACCGCGTCACCGCCATCACCCGCCTCGGCTTCGACAAGGTCAGGACCCGCGGCCGCGAGGGCGCTCCCTTCCTCATCCGCGCCGACACGGCCGGCGGGCCGCGCCAGTACCTGGCCAGCGCCGTGATCGATGCGACGGGGACCTGGTCGCATCCGAACCCGCTGGGTGCGAACGGCATTCCGGCGCTGGGCGAAGCGGCGCTGGCCGCGCGCATCGACTACGGCATGCCCGACGTGCTCGGAACCGCGCGCGCGCACTTCGCGGGCCGCAGGGTGCTGGTGGTCGGCGCCGGGCACTCGGCGGCCGGCGCCCTGCTCGCGCTGGCCCAGCTCGCCAAGGACCATCCGGGAACCAGCATCGTGTGGGCCACCCGGGGCAGCCGGCTGGTCCGGGTATTCGGCGGCGGCGCGGCCGATGGCCTGCAGGCGCGCGGCCAGCTCGGCATGCGGCTCAAAGCCCTGCGCGACGCGGGTGGACTGGCGCTGCACCAGGACTTCCGCATCAAGGAGTTGGTCGAGGTCGAGGGGCGGATCCGCGTCGTCGGGGAAGCCCGCGACGGCGTGGCGCCGACCATCGACGGCATCGACCGCATCGTCTGCGCCACGGGCGCCCGGCCCGACCTGGCGCTGACCCGGGAGCTGCGCGTGCGCCACGATCCCTGGCTGGAGAGCACCGATGCGCTGGCGCCGCTGATCGATCCGAACGAGCATAGCTGCGGCACGGTCCGACCGCACGGACACCGCGAACTGGCGCACCCGGAACCCGGCTACTACGCCGTCGGCGCCAAGAGCTATGGCCGCGCGCCGAACTTCCTGATGGCCACGGGCTACGAACAGGTGCGTTCGGTGGTGGCCGCCCTGGCGGGGGATATGGAAGCAGCCGACGACGTCCAGCTCGACCTTCCGCAGACCGGTGTCTGCAATACGCGCCTGGCCTACGAGGACGCGCCTGCCGAACCGGCAGCCTGCTGCAACGTGTCCGCCGCCGTTACGGCTTCCTGCTGCGTGCCGGCGCCGGCGCCGTCCGGGGCCTGTGGCTGCGGCAAGCCCGCCGGCGCGGGCTGCTGCGCCTGAGCTGAACGATCCCGCCGCCGGCGCAGGCCGGCTGGCGCCATCCTGGAGTTCCCGTGCATCGGCCATCGAAAACCATCGGCATCCTTGCCGTTACCCAGATCGTGTCCTGGGGATCGCTGTACTACGCTTTCGCCATCGTCGCGCCCGATATCGGGCGCGAGCTGGCCCTCGCCCCCGAACTGGTGTTCGGCGCGTTTTCCTGGGCGCTGCTGGTTGCGGGGCTGGCGGCAACGCCGGTCGGCATGCTGCTGGACCGCCATGGGGGCCGCCATGTGATGGCGGCCGGCTCGCTCCTGTGCTTCCTCGGCCTGGCTTGGCTCAGCCGCTGCGACGAGCCCGTTTCCTACTATCTCGCCTGGACGCTGATCGGTGTGGCGATGGCGCTGACCCTGTACGAAGCCGCCTTCGCCACGCTCAACCGCAAGCTCGACACCGGTGCGAGGCGGGCGATCTCGATCCTGACCCTGTTCGGCGGCTTTGCCAGCACCCTGTTCTGGCCCCTGACCGCCAAGCTGCATGCGGTGCTGGGCTGGCGCGATACCTACCTGTGGTATGGCCTCGTCCAGCTCGTCGTCTGCATGCCGCTGCACCTCTGGCTCGGCGGCGACCCCGTGCGCCCGAGCAGCGGAGCCGCCGGCCAGCGCCGCAGCCTTACCCTGGCCCAGGCCCTGCGGCATCCCGCCTTCTGGGCGCTGGCCTTGGCATTCTCGGCCAATACCTTCATCTTTTCGGCCATGGCGGTGCACCTGATCCCCTTGCTGCGGCGCCTGGGGCAGTCCCCGGCAACGGCAGTCCTGCTGGCCGCGCTGATCGGCCCGATGCAGGTGGCGGGACGCGTCGCGGAGATGACGCTGGCGCGCCATACGCCGCCGCAGACGGTCGGCAAGCTGACGTTCGCGATGCTGCCCGCGGCCCTGCTTGTCCTGGTGCTGTCGGGGGCGCAGGGATGGGCGGTCGCGCTGTTCTGCGTCTTGTACGGCCTGAGCAACGGCATCCTGACCATCGTGCGCGGTTCGCTCCCCCAGGCCTTGTTCGGCCGCGAGCACTACGGCGCCATCGCCGGCGCCATGGCCGGCCCCGCGCTGCTGTCGAAGGCGGCCGGGCCCCTGGTCGCCGCGGCGATCCTGGCCCATGACGCCGGACCCGGCCTGCTCCTGCCCGTGCTGCTGGCGGTGTCGATCGCCTCGCTCGTGTTCTACCGGCGTGCGCTGACGGCGGGCGCGCAGCCGCACTGCGCCAGGGCTTTTGACAAAAAGACCGTTTGACGTCTATCCTCCGTTCGTCAAACAACGAATGAACGCCATGTCCAAGTCCTGCTGTCCACCGGCTGCGCCACGCGCGGACGCCACGGAAATCGATGTCGATGACCTGGCGCGCATGTGCAAGGCGCTCGCGCATCCCGCCCGTCTTCAGCTGCTGCGCCACCTGATCGCTCACGGCGAATGCTATTTCGGGAACCTGGCCGATGTGCTGCCGCTGGCGCCATCGACGATTTCCCAGCATGTCTCGATCCTGAAGGATGCCGGCCTGATCGAAGGTTCGTCGGACGTGCAGCGGGTCTGTTATTGCGTCAACCAGGAACGCCTGCAGCAGTTCAAGCGCATGAGCGCGGCCCTTTAGAAGAACAGGAAGAACCATGCTCACAGAACGCGTCGAGTTCCAGGGTCCGCACGGCAAGCTGGCGGCCAAGCTGGACATGCCCGAAGGCACACCACGCGCCTACGGCGTCTTCGCCCATTGCTTCACCTGCAGCAAGGACGTGCTGGCGGCCAACCGCATCTGCCACGGCCTCGCGGAACGCGGCGTGGCGATGCTGCGCTTCGACTTCGCCGGTCTCGGTTCCAGCGCCGGCAGTTTTGCCGACACCAATTTCTCTTCGAATGTGGAAGACCTGATTGCCGCCGCCGGCTTCCTGCGCGCCCACTTCGACGCGCCGCGCTTGCTCGTCGGCCACAGCATGGGCGGCACGGCGGTGCTGGCGGCGGCGCAGCGCATTCCCGAATCGACGGCCGTGGTGACGATCGCCTCGCCGAGCGATCCGCATTACGTGGTGGATAAGCTGCTCTCCGAGCACCTCGACACGCTGGCCCAGTTGGGCGAAGCGCGGGTCAAGCTGGCGGGACGGGATTTCCAGATCCGCCAGCAGTTCGTCGAGGACGCGGCGGGGCACGCCTTGAGCGAGCGGATCGCGGGCCTGGGGCGCGCGCTGATGGTGATGCATGCGCCGAACGACGATACCGTCGACGTCGCCAATGCCCAGCGTATTTTTGAACTGGCGCGGTATCCGAAGAGCTTCGTGTCGCTCGACGGGATGGATCACCTGGTGACGGGAAGGGAAGACGCGGCGCAGGTGGCCGCGATGATCGCGGCGTGGAGCGCGCGGTATATCAATGCAGGTTGATGTGTCGCGGTCGCAACCGTAGGGTGGGCACTCCGTGCCCACCGGAAGCATGCGAAGAGTTCGCGGGATTTGTAAGCGGATATCGGATAAGCCGCGGAGTCACCCGATGAGGCACCGCGACATGAAAACGGAGCCACGATAACGCAGCCAACACGACGCGAGCGTTCGCGTGGGCACAGCGTGCCCACCCTACGGTTCACGTTATCGGCAGATGTTACTCGTCGAAGTCTTCCGCCAGGTTCTTCCACCCGCGGCTCTTGGCAAACGCCGCGAACTCCTCGGGCGCCTCGAGCACGATCAGCTTGCGCTCCTGCAAGCCCGGATCGCTGTGGCCGAAATCCGGCCCTTTGTAGCCGAGCGCGCGCAGGCGGTCGATGATCTGCTTCACCAGGACCTTGTCCTTGTAGAGTCCGGCATCGATGGGCTTGGCGAAGTCCACGTAGACGTCGATGATGCCGTAGCCCTCGTCGAAGATGCGGATCGCCTTGACGTCGTGGGATTGGCCGTTACCGTCCGTGGCCTTGAAAGGCCCGGACAGTTCAATATCTGAAGAGTCGGTAGTCATGCCTCCAGCATACCACCGACCCCGGATTTACTTCAGCGCCTTGTAAATCGCGTCCAGGCGGTCCGGCGTGCCCGGGATGCGTTCCAGGCGCGGATAGCGCAGGCCGTCGTGGTAGTCGAGCGAGATGGTGCGCAGGTTGTTGCCCTTGCGGACCAGCAGCTCGATCGGCGCCTTGGTTCCCTTGGCCGCCTTGACGGCCGCCTTCAGCACTTCCGGCTTGAACACGCGGTTGTTCACGGCCACGATGGTCGAGTTGCCCGCGAGGCCGGCGCGGAAACCGACGCCATCCCAGATCACGTTGCTCACGCCACCATCGGCGCGCACCGAGAAGCCCAGCGAGTAGCTGAAGTCGGTCGACTTGCTGCGTTCTTCGAAGGCCTTGATGTACTCGGTCGGCGTGTCGGTATAGACCAGCTTCCAGCCGGCGCGCCGGATGCCGTCGAGCGGCGCGCCCGGGCCGTGACCTTCGATGCGCGTGCGCAGGAATGGCGCCCAGTCGAACTTCTGCACCTTGTTCAGCGTGGCGACCACGTCCTCGAAGGTGTAGAAGGCCGGCAGCATGCTGCCGTTGTCGATGCCGTAGAAGGCGCGCGCGAAATCGTCGAGCGAGCGCTTGTCGCCCGATAGTTCGCGGATCCGGGTGTCGACGTCCAGCCAGATCAGGGCGCCTTCCGAGTAGTAGTCCTCGCTGCGCTGCCAGTTGCTCCAGGCCAAGCCCCGGCGGCCGGCGACGATCGGGTCGTTCACCGTGTCCTGCATTGCGCGCCAGGCGCGGCCCTGCATGTTGTCGTAGCGCGCGGCGGTGGCGGCCAGGGCGTCGCGGGCGCTGGCCTGCGAGACCAGGCCCGAGCGCGCGGCGATGATGCCGCCCCAGTACTGGGTCTGGCCTTCGTAGACCCACAGCAGGCTGTTCTGCAGCGGCGTATTGAAGTTCGGGACGTCCTGGCCGGCCGGGCGGCGGAACTTGCCGTTCCAGGAGTGGGTGTACTCGTGCGGCAGCAGGTCGCGGCCGGCCTCAAAGCGCGCCCAGTCCGTGAAGTAGCCCGGCTTGACGCCGTTCTCGCTCGACTGGTGATGCTCGCGGCCGATGCCGCCGAAGTCGTCGGACAACGCCAGCAGGAAATCGTAGTGCTGGTAGTGGTGCGAGCCGAAGAGTTTCAGCGACTGCTGGACCATCGCGCGGTGGGCGGCGATCTGCTCGGGTTTCGCTTCCAGGCTCTCGGCGTTATCGGCAACCACGTTCAGCGACACGCGCACCTTGGCGCCCGGGGCGAGGTCGTACTGCCTGAAATGGCGGCCGGCGAAGAGCGGCGAATCGATCAGGGTTTCGAGGTCGTGGGGCTGGAACCGGATCTCGTCGCCCTGACGTTCGGCCGTCTCCAGCGCGGTGCCGTACTGCCAGCCGGCGGGCAGCGTGAGCGAAGGCTGGACCGTGATGCGGCGCGCCACGTAGCCGGCCGGGTAGAGCGTCACCGAAGGCCATTGCAGGCCGATGATGTCGTCGGTCATGACGATGCGGCCCTGGCCGGGGTCGAGCGGCGACAGGAACTGGTATTCGACGTCCAGCGTCGATGCACCCTCGGGCACGGTGACGTGGAAAGCGAAGACCTCTACGGGATCGCGCGTCCACTCGACCGGCTTGCCGTTCGCCGTGAACTTCAGGCCGGCCAGTTGCGTCAGCGGACCGCTCGGACCGTGGTTCGCCGGCAGCCATTGCGGGTACAGGAAGGTCATCGGGCCGGGCTTGACCGGCACCGTCATGCGCATGCGGAAGATCTGCTGCGACAGGTTCGTCGCATCGACTTTCAGGACGATGGTGCCGGGGTAGGGCTGGTCGACGGGCGGCGGGACGGCGGCCTGGGCGGGGAAGGCCAGCGCGAGCGCCAGCGCCAGGCCGGAAGCCGCCTTGGCGGCGAAGGAAAACGGGACGTGAATGCTCATCTTTTGTGATGTGTGCGGGTAACAGAACCGGACGAGTGTAGCACGCAGCCCGGGCCGAGGAACGCCGACATACTCTGCAACATCGATTCAAATAAAATTTGCAAAACGGCCTGAAAATCCGTATTTCGTATCCCTTGAAAACCGCTTGGGATGGCATTAGATTGGTCCCAACGGATGCTCACGATGAGGTCCGTCAACATATCGCTTAACTTTACGAGGATATTTATCATGCGTACTTTCGATCTGACTCCCCTGTACCGTTCCGCCATCGGTTTCGACCGCCTGGCCAGCCTGCTCGAGCAACGCGCCGAGTCGCAGCCGAGCTACCCGCCGTACAACATCGAGCTGGTCGCCGAGGACAAATACCGCATCGTGATGGCCCTGGCCGGCTTCACCCGCGATGAAGTGGAAATCGTCGCCGAGCGCGACACCCTGCACGTGACCGGTCGCAAGCAGAAGGACGAGACCCAGCGTACCTACCTGCACCGCGGCATCGCCGCCCGCGACTTCGAACAGCGCTTCCAGCTGGCGAACCACGTGAAGGTCACCACCGCCTCGTTCGACAACGGCATGCTGACCATCGAACTGGTGCGCGAAGTGCCCGAGGCGCTCAAGCCGCGCAAGATCGCCATCGGCGACGGCAACGGCACCGTTGAAAACGTCCAGCAACTGGAACAGCGCCAAGCCGCTTAAGGTACAAGGCAGTAGCGAAAGAGGGTGCCCGTCGGGCGCCCTTTTTTACGTCCCGGTGCGGACAGAATTGTCCGGTAATCGGGATCGGAGACGTAGGGTGGGCGCCCCGTGCCCACGCGTGACGCTTGCATGGTGTTGGCGCGTAAACCAGGTCAACAATGTGCATCGTTTACGCGTGGGCACGGGGCGCCCACCCTACGTCCCGTGCGAGCCGTAACGGCACGAGCCACGCCGCAGAACCGCCCCCCAAGGCTGAGTTTTAAGCATGTTCTAAGACAGATAGACGAAACTAATACCATCGATGATCCGTCATCGGCCAACACCATTCATCCAGGAGCACGTCCATGCAAAACGAAGGTGCAGTCACTGCCATCACCGCAAAACGTCTCACGCTGGCGCTGTGCGCGGCGGGCGTCATTGGCGGGGCGGTCGGTGCGATTGCAGTCAACCACAACAACGCCACTGCCCAGGCGACGCCGCCGGCAGTCGCCGCCGTCCCCACGCCGGCGCCGGCGCCGGCGGCAGCGGCAGGCGCTCCCGCCGCCACCGTCACCCTGCCGGACTTCACCCGCATCGCCAAGCAGAACGGCAAGGCGGTGGTGAACATCCGTGTCATGGGCACGACCAAGACCAGCGCGAGCCCCATGCCGCAGATGGATCCGCGCCATCCCTTCTACGAATTCTTCCGTCAGTTCCAGGACCCGCGCGGTCCGCAACGCGACACGCCCGTTTTCGGCGCCGGATCGGGCTTCATTGTGAGCCCGGACGGCGTCATCCTGACGAACGCCCACGTGGTCAAGGGCGCCAGCGAAGTGACGGTCAAGCTGGCCGACCGCCGCGAGTTCCGCGCCAAGGTGCTCGGCTCCGACCCGGCCACCGACGTCGCCGTGCTGAAGATCGACGCCAAGAACCTGCCGACCGTCCCGCTGGGGAATGCACGCAACCTGCAGACCGGCGAATGGGTGCTGGCGATCGGCTCGCCCTACGGCCTGGAGTCGACCGTCACCGCCGGCGTGGTCAGCGCCACCGGCCGCAGCCTGCCGAGCGACAGCAACGTGCAGTTCATCCAGACCGACGTCGCGGTCAACCCCGGCAACTCGGGCGGCCCGCTGTTCAACACGCGCGGCGAGGTGGTCGGCATCAACTCGCAGATCTACAGCCAGACCGGCGGCTACCAGGGCCTGTCGTTCGCGATCCCGATCGACGTCGCCTCGCGCATCAAGGACCAGATCATGTCTACCGGCAAGGTGGAGCACGCCAAGCTGGGGGTCTCGATCCAGGACGTGAACCAGGGCTTCGCCGATTCCTTCAACCTCGATTCGCCGGAAGGCGCCCTGATCGCCAACGTCGAACGCGGCAGCCCCGCCGAAAAGGCCGGCCTGAAGGCGGGTGACATCGTGCGCAAGGTGAACGGCCAGCCCATCATCGGCTCGGGCGACCTGCCGGGCACGCTGGCGGTGGCCAGGCCGGGCGACAAGGTCGCGCTCGACGTCTGGCGCGACGGCAAGATCGTGCGCCTGAATGCAACCTTGGGCAATGCCGCCGACCGGGCCGCGCCGACCGAGCGCGAAGAGCTGGCCGCGGCCGACAAGGGCGCCAAGCTGGGCCTGGTCCTGCGCCCGCTCGAGCCGATCGAGCGCCGCCAGAGCGGCATCGCCTCCGGTCTCGTGATCGAGGACGCGCGCGGCGCCGCCGAGCTGGCCGGCGTGGCGCCGGGCGACGTGCTGCTGTCGGTGAACGGCAAGCCCGTCAACAGCGTCGAGCAGGTGCGCGACATGGTGGGCAAGTCCAGCAAGTCGGTCGCCTTGCTGATCCAGCGCGGGAATGACAAAATCTTCATTCCGGTGCGGATTGGCTGAGACCTGATGTCCCCCAGCGCAGCCGGGTAAACACAACGAGGTGGGAACATGCGGCTGCTGCTGGTGGAAGACGATACGATGATCGGCGAAGTGGTGCTCGACCTGCTGCGGGCCGAGCACTACGCCGTCGACTGGGTCAAGGACGGCGAAATGGCCGACACGGCCCTGATGCAGAACCAGAACTACGACTTGGTCCTGCTCGACCTGGGGCTGCCGCGCAAGGATGGCCTCGAGGTGCTGCGCTCGATGCGCAACCGCAAGGACCGCACGCCGGTGCTGGTCGCCACCGCGCGCGATTCCGTCGCCCAGCGCATTGCCGGGCTGGACGCCGGCGCCGACGACTACGTCCTGAAACCCTACGATCTCGACGAACTGCTGGCGCGCATCCGTGCGCTGCTGCGGCGCGCCGCCGGGCGCGCCGAACCCGTTTTCGAATACAAGAATATCTCCGTCAATCCCGCCACGCGCGAGACCCTGGTCGACGGCGAGCCGGTCTCGCTGTCGGCGCGCGAATGGGCCGTGCTCGAGGCGCTCGTCGCCCGTCCGGGCGCCGTGCTGTCTCGTGCTCAACTTGAAGAAAAGCTCTACAGCTGGCGCGACGAGGTGAGCAGCAACGCGGTCGAGGTCTACATCCACGGCCTGCGCAAGAAGCTCGGCAGCGACCTGATCCAGAACGTGCGCGGGGTGGGCTACATGGTACCCAAGGCATGAAGGTGACACACTCGCTGCGCGGGCGCCTGCTCTGGTTCCTGCTGGCGGCCATCACGCTGGCGGCGCTGGCGCAAGCCTCGATCGCCTACAACACGGCGCTGTCCGACGCCGACCAGATCTTCGACTACCACATGCAGCAGATGGCGCTCTCGCTGCGCTCGGGCACGCCGCTGTCGAACACCGAGGCGCGCGAGCGCATCGAGGACGCGCCGGGTAACGACGACCTGGTGGTGCAGATGTGGTCCCCCGACGGCGTCCAGGTCTTCCACAGCGTCTCGCGCGCGCGCCTGCCGCAGCGCGCGGTGCTCGGCTTTTCCAACGTCAAGGCCAACGGCACGACCTACCGCGTGTTCTCGATCCAGACCGCCGGCCAGACCGTGCAGGTGGCCCAGGACCTGGCCGTGCGCCGCAACATGGCGGGCAACCTGGCCCTGCGCACGCTGGGGCCGATCGCCGTCATGATGCCGATGCTGATGCTGGTCGTGTGGTGGGTGGTGAGCGGTTCGCTCGAGCCCGTGGCGCGCGTGCGCAAGCAGGTGGCGGCGCGCCAGGCCGACGACCTCTCTCCCGTGTCCGAAGCCGGCCTGCCCGACGAGGTGCGCCCGCTGGTGCACGAGCTGAATCTGCTGTTCGGCCGCGTCAAGACGGCGTTTGATGCCCAGCAGCATTTCGTCGCCGACGCCGCCCACGAACTGCGCACGCCGCTGGCCGCTTTGCGCCTGCAGGCGCAGAGCCTGGACCGCGCCGACACGCCGGAGGCGCGCAAGATTGCCGTCGCGCGCCTGACCGCCGGCATCGACCGCGCCACGCGCCTGGTCGAGCAATTGCTGGTGCTGGCGCGCCAGGAAGCCTCGGCCGCGGACGGCGCGGCCTGCAGGCCGGTCGACCTGGCCGAGCTGGCGCGCCGCACCGTGGGCGACCTGACCGGCCTGGCCCAGGCCAAGAACATCGACCTCGGCCTGCAGCACGCGGACGAAGTCAGCATCGAAGGCCAGCCGGATGCGCTGCACATCCTGCTGCGCAACCTGGTCGAGAACGCGGTGAAGTACACCCCGGCCGGCGGCACGGTCGACATCGCCGTGCACGCGGAGAAGGGCGGGGCCACACTCATCGTCGAGGACAGCGGCCCGGGCATCCCGCCCGAGGAACGCGAGCGCGTCTTCGACCGCTTCTACCGCGTCGCCGGCAGCGAGGCCGCAGGCAGCGGCCTGGGCCTGGCGATCATCAAGGCGATCGCCGAGCGCCACGGGGCGACCCTGAAGCTCGACAAGTCGGAGCGGCTGGGCGGACTGGCGGCGCTGGTGCGCTTTCCGGCCGCGAAAGCCTGAGCGATCAGCGCAGATGGGTCGGCAGTTCGCGCGACGGGAACTGGTGGCGCCGCTCGGCGGGCTTGGTGAGCACCCGGCGCGCCACATCGAAGGGCACGCCCAGGCGCGCCAGTTCGCGCGCGGGCGAGGGCTGGCCAGCGGCGAGCGGCGCGTTGACGATCGTGTGGATGAGCAGGGCGGTCTTGTAGTCGGTGCGGCGGTCCATGTCCCATCCTAGCATGCGCCGACAGGCTTCCGTTTCCTGCAATGCCGCCGCGCGCAGGCAGGCGCCCGCTTACATTTCGCAACACCCGTTACACCAATTGTGTGACGTGCTCGCCCGGAAAGATGTAATCTAAATTACAACTTTTGATTTGGGAGCTCATCATGAAAAAAATCACCATCCCCGCCCTGATGCTGGCTGTCGCCATGGTTGCCACCGGCTGCAAGAAAGCCGACGACAATCCGAACATGGGTCCGGCCCAGGAAGCCGGCGCGGCCATCGATAACGCGGGCGCCAACGCCGCCGCCGAAACCCGCGAAGCCGCCGAGCGCGTCGACGCCGCAACCGACCGCGCCGGCGAGAAGATCGAAAACGCCGCCGAGCGTGCCGGCGAGAACATCGACCAGGCGACCGACCGTGCCGGCGAGAAGATGCGTGAAGCCGGCGCCGAAGTGCGCCAGGAATCGCGTGAAGCCGCCCAGGACGTCAAGGAAGGCGCAAGCGATGCCGCCAACGCGACCGGCAAGGCCGTCGAGCGCGCCGGCGAGAAGATGCAGGACGCTTCGAAGTAATTGTTTTGGCGAAGCAATGTCTTCGCCTGAAAGATCGACAGACCGATCGCTCATCCAGCCCCGGCCTTACCGGGGCTGTTTCTTTTGGGCCATCCTGGAGGCGCGATCGTGCTGCATACCATACGGGAACTGATGCGCCCGCCCCCGGGCATGGAATTCGATTTCAGCCAGCCGCCCGGCGAGCCCGCGCTGGCCCCACGGGACGGCGTCGCCTGGCGCGTGTTCGCCAATCCGATCGTGCTGTTCGTGGGCGGGGTGGCGGCGGTGCTGCTCGAGCTGGCCGAACCCTCGGTGCGCTCGGGCGTCTGGGACCTGGGCGGCTTCCAGCGTGATCCGGGCATGCGCCTGCGCCGCACCGGTTTCGCGGCCATGATGACCGTGTATGGCCCGCGTTCGGAGGCGGAGCGCCTGATTGCGCGCGTGGTCCGCATGCACGACCACGTGAAGGGCAGGACCCCCGACGGGCTCGCCTACCACGCCAACGATCCGCGCCTGCTCGACTGGGTGCAGTCGACCGCCGTGTTCGGGTTCACCGAGGCTTATCACCGCTATGTCCAGCCCTTGAGTCCGGGCGAGAAGGACGCCGCCTTCGTCGAAGGCCAGGCCTCCGCCCGGCTGTATGGCGCGACCGGCCTGCCGCACTCCTGGGCGCAGTGGGAAGCGCTGCTCGCCGCGACGGCGCCTGGACTGGAAGGCTCGGGCATTCTTGCCGAGTTCCTGGAAATCATGGCCGGGGCGCCGATCGTGCCCGCGCCGCTGCGTCCGCTGCAGCGCCTGCTGGTGCGCGCCGCCGTGGACATGATTCCCGAGCCGGTGCGCTCGCTGCCGCAGTTGCGTGGACGCGGCCTGCGCTTGGGCGAGGCGGCGCTGGTGCGGGCGGCGGCGCGCTCAAGCGTGCTGCTGCCGCTGGGGGATACGCCGCCGAAGCAGGCGGCGCGCAGGCTGGCGCAGTCCGCCTAGACGCCTGCGTCCGCGGCCGCGGGCCGATGTGCCGGCGTCCGGAAGAACTGCGTCATCCGCCAGTCGTCGTCGACCAGCAGTTCCGCACGCACCATGCCGGCCTTGACCAGGACACGGTGCGAGGCCGCGTTCTCCGGATGGGTCGTCGCGATCAGGCCGGACAGCCCGAGTTCGTCGCGGGCATGGCGCAGCAGGCCGGTCACCGCCTCGGTGGCCAGGCCGATGCCCCAGTGGCTGCGCCGCAGCGCATACTTCACTTCGGGTTCCGCCTGGCCGCCGGGGTGGACGATGCCGGCGAAGCCGACGACCGTGCCGCCAGCGGCTTCGGCCAGCGCGTACATGTCGTAACCGCGTTGCTCGTAATTACCCAAGGTAACGCTAATCCATCGCTCGCAATCCGCGCGGGCGAGCGGCCGGCCGTCGCCGACATAACGCATGGCCTGGGCGTCGCCATAGACTTCGATGAGCGCAGCCAGGTCGCCGGCGTGCCAGCGCCGGGCAAGGAGGCGCCGGGTCGCAAATACCGGCGCCGGTTCGTGCATTCCGATGGCCTGGGCGGCCCGCGCTTCGTCGGCAGCCTTATTGGCCTGCATCCACCACCGCCAACGCCTGTTTCGCCATCGCCAGCGCCCCCTCATACGACTTGGCCGCCGCGATGAACCTGCCGTTGTGGCAGAAGGTCGCATCCGGCACGCCGGTCACCGCCGCCAGGTCCGCGTCGCGCAGTCCGGCCCAGGGCGCGGGCAGGTCGGCGCGCGCCTCGAAGCTTTCCGGGCTCACCGAGACCGTGTGCAGCATGTGGCGCCCCTCGCCGATGCTGTGGCTGATCACGAACAGCACCTTCGGCATCTCCTTGCGCACCACGCTGGACCAGGGCAGGGCGCTGTTCCTCAGGTAGAGCAGGCGGCCGTTTTCCAGGGTCTCGGCGTTGCGCACCTGTTCCACCGCGAGCAGGGCGCCGACGCGGTACTTGACCGAGTTGACCATGATGTCGGTCAGCAGCGCCATGGCGCGGCGGAATTCCTGCAGGCGGTAGGCCTCGGTCGGCGCGCCGTAGCCGATGCGTTCCTCGTCCAGCCAGTTCGGGTTGAAACCGGAGACGATGGCCGACAGGCCGTAGCCGCCCGGCGCGTTCTTCGCCGCGCCGACGTCCGACAGGTCGAGGTATTGCACGATGTCGGCGTCGATCGCATAGGCCATCTCGAGCGCCGTGCTGTCCTTCAGCTGGCAGCCGAGGTGGGCCGCGGCAAGGGCGGCGACGCAGCGCGCGCCGTATTCGCGCCAGACCAGGCCGGCGCTGGCGTAGGGCACGCCGGTGGCGCGGGCGCCGTCGAAACCTTTCTGGTGATGGTCGAAGCGGCCCGCGGCCGGGTCCCAGATGCCGCCGACGTCGACGGCAAAATCGGCCGCCTCGATGATGGCCGGATCGCGCGTGCGCACCAGCTCGGCTTCAGGGAACAGGATGTTCAGTACGGCGCAAGCCCATGCGTCATCCGCATGGAACTTGCCATTGTGGGTCACGATGACCATGGAATTCCTCTTTTCTGTCGATTTCTCGGGCGAATGATACTGGCTTTGGGACGGGTGCGCGAATGCCCCGGAGCGGGGAGAAGGCGGCCATGCCGGCGCCGGTGTGCACTGCGCCGGTGCACACCACGGTGGACACGACAGCGATTGCAACAAAAAAATAGGAATTGCCCAGCCCTTGAGGTATCGTGTGGTTCTTGAAGATCGGACAAGGTTTCCGATACGAATGACAACATCCAGGCGACCTTGTCGCCGCACATGCAATGGGGAACATGTAGATGAATGAGTTGGTCAGCACTATCAATGGCATTATCTGGAGCCCGGCCCTGATCGTGCTCTGTCTCGGAGCGGGGCTGTATTTTTCGCTGCGCTCGCGTTTCCTCCAGTTGCGGCATGTGCGCGAGATGACGCGCCTGATGTTCGAAGGTAAGAGTTCGGAGCAGGGCGTCTCGTCCTTCCAGGCGCTGACCATGACCCTGGCCGGCCGTGTCGGCACCGGCAACATCGCCGGCGTCGCGACCGCGATCACCTTCGGCGGCCCCGGCGCCGTGTTCTGGATGTGGGCGGTGGCCTTCCTCGGCGCCAGCTCGGCCTTCGTCGAATCGACCCTGGGCCAGGTCTACAAGGAGCAGATCGCCAAGGAATACCGCGGCGGCCCGGCCTTCTACATCGAGAAAGGCCTGGGCATGAAGTGGTATGCCCTGACCTTCGCCTTCGCCACCATCCTCGCCACCGGCCTGCTGCTGCCGGGCGTGCAGGCCAATTCGATTGCCGAAGGCCTGAAGACCGCCGTCGGCATCGACCCGAACGTCACCGCGGCGCTGCTGGCGATCGCGCTGGGCTTCATCATCTTCGGCGGCGTGAAGCGCATCGCCACCTTCGCGGAACTGATCGTGCCGTTCATGGCGCTGGGCTACATCATCGTCGCCTGCGTCATCATCTTCCTGAACATCGAACAGCTCCCCGGCGTGCTCAAGCTGATCTTCAGCTCGGCCTTCGGCCTGGACGCGGGCTTCGGCGCCATCATCGGCATGGCCATCCAGTGGGGCGTCAAGCGCGGCGTGTACTCGAACGAGGCAGGCCAGGGCACCGGCCCGCACGCCTCGTCGGCCGCCGAAGTGAGCCACCCGGCCAAGCAGGGCCTGGTGCAGGGCTTCTCGGTCTACGTCGACACCCTGTTCGTGTGCTCGGCCACCGCCTTCATGCTCCTCATCACCGGCCAGTACAACGTCGAGGGCCCGAACGGCGCCGCCATGTACACCGGCGTGCAGGGCGTGGCCAGCGGTCCGGGCTATGTGCAGACCGCGCTGGAAAACACGATGCCGGGCTTCGGCGCCATTTTTGTTGCGGTGGCGCTGCTGTTCTTCGCCTTCACCACCATCGTCGCCTACTACTACATCGCCGAGACCAACATCGCCTATATCGACCGCCACGCGCGCCATCCCTGGATGAAGTTCGCGCTGAAGGTGGCGATCATCGCGGCCACCGTCTACGGCACCGTCAAGACCGCCGACGTGGCCTGGGCGCTGGGCGACATCGGCGTCGGCCTGATGGCCTGGCTGAACCTGATCGCCATCCTCCTGATGCGCAACGTCGCCTTCAAGTGCCTGCGCGACTACGAGGCGCAGAAGGCGCAAGGCAAGGACCCGCAGTTCGATCCGGTGGCGCTGGGCATCAAGAATGCGCATTACTGGGAAAAGCGTCTCGGCGAAACCAAGGCCGCCGGCGAGGCCGAGAAGATGGTCGGTTAAGGCACGGCAACTTCGATTGAAGTCGTAGGGTGGGCACGGAGTGCCCACCCTACGGTTTTCGAGCCAGGAAAACAGCAGCTTCGGCTGCTGTTTGCTTATCGGCCGGGCATTTCCCGGGGCTTGCCGATCCCCGCCAGGATCGCCATCAATTCTCCGGCGTCGGCCGGCTTGACCAGGTGATGGGTGAAGCCGGCGGCGAGCGATTGCCGGCGGTCGTTCTCGTGGCCGTAGCCAGTGACGGCGATCAGGACCGCATGGGCCGTCTCCGGCTGCGCGCGCAGGCGCTGGGCCAGCTCGTTGCCGTCGATGTCGGGCAGGCCGATGTCGAGCACGCAGGCGTCAAACCGCTCGCGGCGGGCGCGTTCCAGGGCGGCCCGCGAGCCGTGCTCGACCGCGACCTGGTGGCCCGCGCTCTCCAGCACCATGGCCAGCATCGCCGCCGCATCGGCGTTGTCGTCGACCACCAGGACGCGCAAGCCGCCGGCGGCGGGGCCGGACTGGCGGTCGCCTCCGAGCCGGCGTTCCGGCGGCGCGGCCGCGGCCAGGCGCGGCAGGCAGATGCTGAAACGGCTGCCCTGGCCCAGCCCGGCGCTGTGGCAGGTGACGCCGCCGCCATGCAGTTCGACCAGGCTCTTGACGAGCGCCAGGCCCAGGCCGAGGCCGCCGGCGGAGCGGTCCGAACTGCGCTCGGCCTGCGAGAACAGGTCGAAGGCATGCGCCGCGAGGTCGGGCGTCATGCCGATGCCGTTGTCGCTGACGTCGATGCACACCTGGTCGGCCGATACTTCCGAGCCCAACGTGATCGTGCCGCCCTCGTTGGTGTACTTGGCGGCGTTGTTCAGGATGTTGCTGACGACCTGGACCAGGCGCTTCTTGTCGCCCATGACGATGATCGACTCCGCCGGAATGTGCGGGAACAGCTGGTGGCGCCTGGCCTGCATCAGCGGCGCGACCTGCTCGATGGCGTCGAGGACGACGTGGCGGATGTCGACCGGCGCATTGTCCAGTTCGACCAGGCCGCGCGTGACGCGCGAGACGTCGAGCAGGTCGTTGATCAGGTGGCTCATGTGGTCGACCTGGCGGCCGATGATCTGGCTGGTGTGGCGCACGCGGTCTTCCTCCAGTTTGCCCATGCGCAGCAGGTGCGCGGCGGCGCCGATCGGCGCCAGCGGGTTGCGCAGTTCGTGCGCCAGCATCGCCAGGAACTCGTCCTTGCGGCGGTCCGCGTCCCGCAGCTGGTCCTCGGCCGCCTTGCGCTCGGTGATGTCGCGGAAGAACACCGCGAGCCGGCCTTCCGGCAGCGGATAGGCGCGGATATCGAGCCAGGCGGCGGCGCCCGGGAGGACCTGGAAGTACTCGAGGTTGTCCGGCAGCCTGCTCGACTGCACGCGCCGGTAGAGCGCCTCGACCGGACCGCCGGCCAGGACCGGCATGGCCGACCACAGCGTGCGCCCGAACAGTTCGGCGCGCGTGCGGTGCGACAGCTTCGCCCCGATCTCGTTGACCTGCAGGATGGTCCAGTCGCTGTCGAGCAGGGCGAAGCCTTCGGTCATGCTGTCGAAGATCTGGCGGCTCTGGTCGCGTTCGGCGCGCAACTCGGCCTGGGCGCGCGCGCTCTCGACGGCGAACCAGGTGCGGTCGACCATGTCTTCGGCCATCGCAATCTGTTCGGGCGTCCAGTGGCGCGCAGCGCCGTGGTGCAGGCTCAGGATGGCGCGCAGGCGGCCCTCCTTCATCAGGGGGACGGCGAGGACCGAGCGGATGCCTGTCGGCAGGTAGGCCGCGGCGTACGGGGCGCTGGCGGGATCGGCCAGGATGTCGTCCAGGACGACATGGCGGCCGGCGCGCAGCACGTCGACGATGGCGCCGCCGAAATCGTCCAGGTGCAGGCGCACGCCGGCCATCGATGCCAGGCTGCCGTCGGTCCAGTCGGGCCTGAGCGAGAGGTGCTCGGCCGTTTCGTCGGCCTCGCCATAGACGACGCGGCCGCAGCCGATGGATTTGCCGAGCAGCTCGCTGGCCGCCGCCGTCACTTCCTCGGGATCGAGCAGGGGGCGGATGCGGTCGGCCAGCGCCAGCTGGAAGGAATGGCGCCGCTCCGCGGCCTGCACCGATGCGAGCAGCGAGCGCAGGCGCTCTTCGCTTGCCCCGAGCGCGATCTTGTTCAGTTTCTCTTCGTGGATATCGGTCGAGGTGCCGAACCAGCGGTCGATCCTGCCTTCGTCGTTCAGGTAGGGCTCGGCGCGCACCAGGAACCAGCGGTAGCTGCCCGCAGCGGAACGGATGCGGTGTTCGACGTGGAAGCCGCAATGCTGTTCATAGGCCGTATTCCACGCCGCCATGGTCGAGGCGCGGTCCTCGGGATGGACGAATTCGCCGGCGACGTCGGCCGGCGTCGTGGAATCGATGGGCACGCCGGTATAGGCTTCCCACTGGTGGTTGAAGTACACGCCGCGGCCGGAGGCGTCGACGATCCAGACGATCTGCGGAATCGATTCGGCGAGCTGGCGGAAACTGCGTTCGCTTTCGCGCAGCGCCTGTTCCGTCTTCACCTGCGCGCTCACGTCGCGGAAGTAGAAGGACAGGCCGGCGGCGACAGGCGCGATCCGTACGCCATACCATTTGTCGTGTTCCGGATAATAGGCCGTGACCTCGGCGGCGGCCTGCTCCTGCATGGCCTTGCGGTAGGCCGTCTCGAAGGGTGTGCCGCACAGGGGAGGGTAGGCTTCCCAGATCGAGCGGCCGAGGATGTGCTCGCGCGCCACGCCGAGCAGCCGTTCGGCCTGCTGGTTCACATAAGTGAATTCCCAGTCGCGGTTGACCGAATAGAAGCCGTCCGAAATGCTTTCGAGAATGGCGACAGCTTCGTCCGCTAATTGCTGGGAGGGGCTGTGGCTGGCGTGCATGAAAATTCCTTCGGCATTGCGGTCATACGGAATTATAAAGGCCGGTATCGACGGTTGTTATGCTTTCTGCAAAACCATTGGTGTCCAGGCCTGGACACGGGACGTAAAAAAACCGGCCTGTGCACGAGGCACAGGCCGGTCCTGTCGTGGAAGACGGGCCGCGCCGGCGGCCCCTGCGTGCGTCAGAACTTGTGCCAGAGGCGCGCGAACCAGGCCGCGCCGTTCAGGCCGAACTGCACGCTCTCGTACTTGAAGCCGTTGTCGGTCTCGTTCGGATCCTGTGCGGTCGGCTTGACGTCGAAGATGTTGGTGCCGCCGACGGTGAGCCTGGTCTTTTCGCTGAAGGCCCAGCTGAACGACAGGTCGGCCGAGGTCTTCGGCTCGTAGTAGGCGTTCGGCACCGGCGGACCCGAGAAGGTGCCCAGGGTCTGCGGACCGAAGTGGATGATGCGGAAGTCGGTGCCGAACTTGCCCTGGGTGTACTCGAAGCCGAGCGTGGCCTTGCGGCGCGGACCGCCCTGTTCGATGAACAGGCGCTCGCGTTCGGACAGCAGCACGTCCTCGAAGCCGGCCAGCGAGCTCGGGGCGTGCACGCCGGTCACTTCGGTCTTGCTGAAGTTCAGCGCGAGGAAGGTGTTCAGGCGGCCGCTGTAGAGCGGCATGCGGTGCGAGGCGGTGATATCCAGGCCCTTGGTTTCGGTGTCGACCGAGTTGACGAAGAACTGGGCCTGGCCCACGCCCAGCGACTGCAGGGTCGCGCCCAGCGCCGGGTAGTTCTCGGCGTCGAAGCGGCCCGACAGGACGATGCGGTCGTCGATGTCGATGCGGTACAGGTCGGCCGTCACCGAGGTCGATTGCGACGGCGTCCAGGTGGCGCCCAGCGTCACGCTCTTCGACTTTTCTTCCTTCAGCTTCGGGATGCCGGCCGCGTTGGCGACCGCGCCGCCGTTCGGCGCCAGCACCACGTCGAGCGGCTGGCCGCCCACGAAGTCGGTGAAGGTCGAGGAGAAGTAGACCTGCTGCAGCGAGGGCGCGCGGAAGCCGGTGCTGAGCGAGCCGCGCAGCAGGACGTCGCCGCCGAGCTTGAAGGCGGCGGCCAGCTTGCCGTCGGTGGTCGAGCCGAAGTCGGAGAAGCGCTCGTGGCGCAGCGCGGCCTGCAGCTTCAGGCGCTCGGTGACGTCGGCCTCGAGGTCGAGGTAGGCGGCGGTGCTGTGGCGGCCGCGGCTTGTCGCGTCGCCCGGCTGGAAGCCCGGGAAGCCCTGGCTGCCGGCATTGCCGCCCACGCCCACGCCGTCGGCGTCGATCCAGGAGCCCGGTTCGCCGGCGAAGATCTTGTAGTTCTCCTTGCGGTATTCGAAGCCGAAGGCCGCGTTCAGGCCATTGAAGATGTCGCCGTAGTAGCGGCTGAAGTCGGCGTTGGTGGTCAGCTGCTTGAAGTCGAAGCCGCCGGCCGAGAAGGAGCTCGGGCTGATGCCGGTGCCGCCGCGGATGAAGTCGAGCTGGGCGATCGAGGCGTTGAGCGTGTTGGCGATCGTGTAGTCGAGGCGGTTGTAGCCGTAGGTCTGCGAGAAGTCCGCGCTCCAGTCGCCGAACCTGGTGCGGTAGCCGAGGGTGCCGTAGCGGTCCTTCAGGTCGCCGTTGATGAAGGGGACGAAGCCGTTCGGATACATGGCGGCCGAGTTGCGCGACGGGATGTCGTCGGAGCCGATGCCGCCGCGCGCGAACGCGGCCGAGGAGGCGTCGCGGCGCTGTACGCCGCCGGTGACGTACACCTTGCCGTCGCCGAGGGCGAAGTCGCCGTTGATATACACCGTCTGGTTCTCGGTCTTGCTGTCGCCGATGATGCGCGGGTTGCCTTCCTCGGCGCGGTTCGAGCGGCCGCGGTAGAGGTATTCGCCGGTCACGCCGAAGCTGCCGCCGGCGACCGGGATGCCGCAATAGGCCGACGCCAGGTAGTTGTCGCCGTCGCCTTCCTTGTACTGGCCCCAGCCCGCGACCGCTTCGCAGCCCAGGTTCTTCTTGAGTTCGATGTTCATCACGCCGGCGATCGCGTCCGAGCCGTACTGGGCGGCGGCGCCGTCGCGCAGCACCTGCACGTTGCGGATCGCCATCAGCGGGATGGCGTTCAGGTCGGTGCCGGTGTTGCCGCGGTTGCGCGCGCCGAACAGGTTGACCAGGGCGGTGGTGTGGCGGCGCTTGCCGTTGACCAGCACCAGGGTCTGGTCCGAGCCGAGGCCGCGCAGGGCAGCGGAGTCGACCAGGTCGGCGCCGTCCGCGCCGCTCTGGCGGGTCGAGTTGAACGAGGGGGAGATGTTGGTCAGCGTCTGCGCCAGGTCGAACTGGCTGCCCTGTTCGGCCAGGCGCGTCATCGGGATGATGTCGACCGGGACCGGCGTGTCGGTGCTTGATGCGGCGCCGGTGCGGCGCGTGCCGACCACGTGCACGCTCTGCACCACGGCCTCGGCGGCGGGCGCGGCGGGCGTCGCGGTCTGGGCAACAGCCGGAGGAACGAAGGCTGCCAGCGCACCGCCGCCATACAGGGCCAGCAGCACCGCACGGCGCAATTGAGTTGGATTAAACACGCAACATCTCCAATGGGAAAAATTTCATCCTAATCAATATTTACATGCTCAACCACTGGGTGTGACTGAAACACAACGGATGCACCAAAATGGGGTGTTCCATTGTGATGTTGTCTATGCAGCTTGGGTGGAAATGGCTGTGAATCGCGGGTGTTGCAGCGGCATGCGCGGTGCCGGCATGCGCCGGTTTACGTAGGGTGGGCTCTTGAGCCCACGCGGTCTCACGGCCTGCACTCGGAATCATCAACCATCGTCCACGACATGGATTGATCGATTGATGCACGCATCGCCGTAACGCATGCGATGAGACCGCGTGGGCACGAGTGCCCACCCTACCAAGGCTTTATGCCGCGCGTCCGCGCAACGCCGCTTCGCTGCGCAACACCTTCGCCGCTTCGACCATGTTGCGCAGCGCCGCCCGCGTCTCCGGCCAGGCGCGCGTCTTGAGGCCGCAGTCCGGGTTCACCCAGAGCTGCGCCGGCGGGATCACTTCGGCGGCCTTCCTCATCAGGCGCACGATGTCGTCGACGCTCGGGACGCGCGGCGAGTGGATGTCGTACACGCCCGGGCCGATCGCGTTCGGGTAGGCGAAGTCGCCGAAACCGCGCAGCAGCTCCATGTCCGAGCGGCTGGTCTCGATGGTGATGACGTCGGCGTCCATCGCCGCGATCGCCGGCAGGATGTCGTTGAACTCCGCGTAGCACATGTGGGTGTGCAGCTGGGTGCTGTCCCTGACGCCTGAGGCGGCGATGCGGAAGGCGCGCGCGGCCCAGTCCAGGTAGTCGCGCCAGAGCGCGCGGCGCAGCGGCAGGCCTTCGCGGATCGCCGGCTCGTCGATCTGGATGATGCCGATGCCGGCCGCTTCCAGGTCGGCGACCTCGTCGCGGATCGCCAGCGCGATCTGCAGGGCGGTCGCGGCGCGCGGCTGGTCGTCGCGGACGAACGACCACTGCAGGATGGTCACCGGGCCGGTGAGCATGCCTTTCACGGGACGCGCGGTGAGGCCCTGGGCCCAGGCGCTCCAGGCCACCGTCATCGGCTGGCTGCGCGCCACGTCGCCGAACAGCACCGGCGGCTTGACGCAGCGCGAGCCATAGGACTGGACCCAGCCGTTGGCGGTGAAGGCGAAGCCCTCGAGCTGCTCGCCGAAGTACTCGACCATGTCGTTGCGTTCGGCCTCGCCGTGCACCAGCACGTCGATGTCGAGCGCCTCCTGCTCGCGCACCGCCTGTTCGATCTCGCGCCGCATCGCCGCTTCGTAGTCCTCGCGCGCCAGTTCGCCGCGCTTGAAGGCGGCGCGTGCGGCGCGGATCGCCGGCGTCTGCGGGAAGGAACCGATGGTGGTGGTCGGGTAGGGCGGCAAGCGGAAGCGCCCGGCCTGCGCCGCCTGGCGCACGGGGAAGGGGCTGGCGCGGCGGTCGGCGTCGGGAGACAGGTCCGCGACACGCCGCGCCACTTCCGGATTGCGCACGCGCGGGCTGGCGGCGCGCGCCTCGACCGCGGCGCGCGAGGCGCACAGTTCGCGCCAGACGCTGCCTTCGCCTTCCTCCAGCGCGCTGCGCAGCACGCGCAGCTCATCGAGCTTTTCCTGCGCGCCGGCCAGCCAGCCGCGCAGTTCAAGGTCGATGGCGGCATCCTCGCGCAGCGACAGCGGCACGTGCAGCAGCGAGCAGGAAGGCGCGAGCCACAGCGCGCCGCGCCGGCGCAGCGCCAGCGGCTTGAGGCAGGCCAGGGCGCGGTCGAGATCCGTGCGCCAGATGTTGCGGCCGTCGACGATGCCGACCGAGAGCACCTTGTTATCGGGCAGCCAGTCGGCCACCGACTGCAGTTCGTGCGCGGCGCGCACGCCGTCGACGTGCAGGCCGGCCACCGGCAGCTTGCAGGCCATGCTCAGGTGGCCTTCCAATGGCGAAAAATAGGTCGCCAGCAGCAGCGGGACCTGGCCCGTTGCGAGCGTGTGGTAGGCGCGCTCGAAGGCGAGCAGCCAGGCGCCCGGCAGATCGAGGCCGAGGATGGGCTCGTCCAGTTGCACCCATTCGACGCCGGCGTTTTTGAGCTGCACCAGCAGTTGCACGTAGACGGGCAGCAGGGTGTCGAGCAGGTCGAGCTTGTCGAGCCCGTCCTCCTTCGCCTTGCCCAACCAGAGCAAGCTCAAGGGACCGAGCAGCACGACCTTGGCCTTGTGCCCCAAGGCCTGCGCCTCGGCGAGCTCGCCCAGCAGGCGCTCGGGCGCCAGCGCGAAGCGCGTCGCGCGGTCGAACTCGGGGACCAGGTAGTGGTAGTTGGTGTCGAACCACTTGGTCATCTCCAGCGCCGGCTTGCCTTTGCCGTGGGCGCCGCCGCAGCAGGCATCCAGGTGTGCGCCGGCGGCTTCGCTGGCCAGGCCGCGCGCCAGCGTGAAGTAGCGCGCCAGCGTCGATTCCTCGCCGCTGAAGCCGAAGCGCGCCGGCTCGCAGCCGAACAGCTGGATGTGGTTGGCGACGTGGTCGTAGAAGGCGAAATCGCCGACGCTGACGAAGTCCAGCCCGGCGTCACGCTGCTCCTGCCAGTGACGCGCGCGCAGGGCGGCGCCCGCTTCCTCGAGTTGCGCCGGGCTCGTCTCGCCGCGCCAGTAGGCTTCGAGGGCGAACTTCAGTTCGCGTTGCAGCCCGATGCGGGGATAGCCGAGTGTATGAATCTTGATCATGATGTTTTCGATTTATATGAAGAATGCTAAGGATTCTCGCGAGAACTCGTGCATAATTCAAACGAAAAAATTTTGAGAAAACGTGAAAAATATTCATGGCTACTTCCATCCTTGAGTTGCGCCATCTGCGCACCCTGCTGGCGCTGAAGGAGGCCGGCACCATCTCGCGCGCGGCGCAACTGCTGAACGTGACCCAGTCGGCCCTGTCGCATCAGGTGCTGGCGCTGGAGCGGCAATACGAGACCGGCCTGTTCGAGCGCAAGTCGGCGCCGGTCGCCTTCACCGCGGCCGGGCAGCGCCTGCTCGCGCTGGCCGAGCAGGTCCTGCCCCTGGTCGGCGCGGCCGAGCGCGACCTGGCGCGCCTGGTCAGCAACGCCACCGGCAAGCTGCGCATCGCGGTCGAGTGCCACACTTGCTTCGACTGGCTGATGCCCTCGATGGACGCGCTGCGCGCGCGCTGGCCCGAGGTCGAGCAGGACATCGTGTCCGGCTTCCACGCCGACCCCGTCGGCCTGCTGCACCAGGACCGCGCCGAGGTGGCGATCGTGTCGGAGCTGGACGAGAGCGAGACCGACGTCGACTTCCATCCGCTGTTCGAATTCGAGATGGTGGCCATCCTGCCGCTGAACCATCCCTATCTCGCCAAGCCGTACCTGACGGCCCAGGACTTCGCGACCCAGGCCCTGATCACCTACCCGGTGCCGGACGACATGCTCGACCTGGTGCGCCAGGTGCTGAAACCGGCCGGGGTCGAGCCGCCGCGGCGCACGACCGAGCTGACGGTCGGCATGCTGCAACTGGTGGCCAGCGGACGGGGATTGGCGGCGCTGCCGCTGTGGGCGGTCAATGGCTACCTGGAGCGGGGCTATGTGGCGCGCCAGCGCATCGGGCCGGAGGGCTTGACGGGGCGGCTGTATGCGGTGACGCCGAAGCGGCTGGCGGGCAATGCCTGCCTGCTCGACTTCGTGCAGGTGATGCGCGAGACGTCCTTGCTGTCGCTGCCGGGGATCAGCCTGTTGTAGGCGGGGCTTTGTGAGGCGGCGCGTGGGTGCCGGCTCGGGTTGAACGCGTGGGCGGCGCATACGCTGCGGGGGCGCAGCCGTCCACCCTACGGTTTTGTGACGCGGCGCGTGGGTGCTGGCTCGGGTTAAACGCGTGGCCGGCGCGCAGGTCTCGGGAATCGCAGAGGGCAGGGTGGAGCCGCCCACCCGACGCCGGCCCAGGTGTTCAGGGAGCGGGTGGGCGGCAGGCGCTGCCGTAGGCTTCCTCGTAGGGCTTGTCGAAACACTGGATCAAGCCGTCGACCACGTCGATGTTGGGTGGCCAGCGCAGCTTCATCGTCTTGCCGCCCTTCATGGGCAATTCGACCACGCCATCTTTCAGGGGCGGCATGCCTTTGTCGCTGGGGAAGGGAACGGCAGCGAGGCCTTGCCGGGCCTGCTCGAGTGCGGGGCGATCCTTGCGCAGGAAGGCGATGCTCGCGTCCACGTAGGCATTCCAGCCTGCCTGGTCGCGGCCTGCCGGCTGGCGCGACTTGTCCATCAAACCGATGGCTGCCGCGGATTGGCCGGCCATGGCGCGCAGCTGCGCCTCGTGCCAGTACAGGATGCCGGCTTCGTTGTTGTGCGCCTGGCGATAGTCGCGCAACAGATCGGCTGCGGCCAGCTTGCAGCCCGGTTTCGCGGCAAGCGCTCGCCAACCTCCGTCGAAGTCCTGGTCGAATCGGTCCTCGTCGAGAGCCAGCAAGCCGCTGCGATCATGGTCGCAACCGGGGGGCGGCGCGTCGTTTGGCGGGGCCGCGTTGGCGACGCAAGCCAGGAGCGCGCAGCCAAGGACAAGGATCGAAACAGGTCTGGTCATGTGCATGGCGGGGGGCAGCGGAAAGGTCCCACGATACCAAATCCCATCAAAAACAAATCCGCAGATTGTCACGGTGGGCCGAGCATGAACCCATTCCCGGGAGTCGGGGCGATCCGGTTTTCATACCGCCGCCACCCGGCCCACCAGCCCGCCGACGAGGACGGCCTCGCCCTCCAGCGCCGTGCGGATCAGGCAGGCGCGCCCGGTGGCGCGGCCCTGGCGCAGCCTGAGGCCCTGGCCCAGCGCCAGGGTGAGCGCGCCGGCGGCGACGCCGGTGGCGCTGTCTTCCAGGCTCGGTTCGAGATGGTTGAAGTTGCGGCCTTCGACTTCGCCGTCGCCGGTCCTGCACCAGACGTAGCAGCCGTTCACGCCGACTTCTTTTCCCCAGACGTGGATCAGCGCCAGGTCCGGCCTCAAGGCGTACAGCGTGTCCACGTCCGCCACTTCCAGCAGCAGCTTCGGACTGCCGACCGAGGCCAGGCGCGGGGCGCTGGCCAGCACCAGGTCGGGCGCCGCCAGCAGACGGGCCGGCAGGGCGGCGTCGATCTCCACCCGCGGCGGCGCCTGCCGCGCCAGGCGCACGAAGACCTGCTCGCCATCGCGCGCGAGCAGCAGCGGTTGTCCCCTCATCGCCGTCTTCACCATGAGAGGCGCGTCGCGCCCCTGGCGCTCGAACAGGATCTGCGCCGCCGCCAGCGTGGCGTGCAGGCAGAGCGGACTGCGCGCGTGCGGGTAGACGAAGTCCAGCACGGCGGCCGTTTCCAGGTCGTCGCCCGGGTCGACGAACACGCAGGTGAGATTGCGCTCGCGCGCCAGCGCCCGGCGCCAGCCCGGGTTGGCGTTGCCGTCCTCGATGACGAGCGCCGGGTTGCCCTCGCCGGGGCGCTCTCCAAAACACACGAACTCATGAATACGCATTGCTGGTCCTTGCCAAAGTGGTCTCGTCAGTTATACTGTGTTTTTATACAGTACTTTTGTGCTGTTTGCACGTTTTAACTTTTCTCAAGCTTGTTTGCCAACCGACCGATCGATGCCTTCGCCAACCGACCCATCGATGCAGGGCCTGCCCGACTATGCCGAGCTGTTCTGCCTCTCGAATTTCTCCTTCCTGCAAGGCGCGTCGCATGCCGAGGAGCTGGTCGAACGGGCGGTGCGGCTGGGGTACGCGGCGCTGGCGCTGACCGACGAGTGCTCGCTGGCCGGCGTGGTGCGCGCCCATGCCGAGGCGAAGAAGGCGGGCCTGCCTTTCGTCGTCGGCGCGCACTTCCACCTGAAGCAGCCCGACGGCAGTCCGGCCCTGTCGCTGATCCTGCTGGCGCAAAACCGCAACGGCTACGGCAACCTGTCCGAGTTCATCACCCTGGGCCGCACGCGCAGCGAGAAGGGGACGTATTTTCTGACGCCGGATGATATCGGCAATCCGCAAGGCGAGCTGGCCCACCTGCAAGGCATGCCCGGCTGCCTGGCGATCCTGCTGCCCGCCTATCCCGGCCACGACCAGGCCGGCGTCGACCGCCTGCACGCGCAGGCCACGTGGATGGCGCGGCAGTTCCCGGGCCGCGCCTGGCTCGGCCTGACCCTGCTGCACCGCGCCTTCGACGAGGCGCATCGCCTGACGGTGGAAGAGGTGGGCTGGCAGCATGGCCTGCCCATCGTCGCGCTCGGCCACGTGACCATGCACGTGCGCTCGAGGAAGCCGCTGCAGGACACGCTTACCGCCACGCGCCTGGGCAAACCCGTGGCCGAATGCGGCTATGGCCTGGCGCAGAACGCCGAGCAGCACCTGCGCGCGCGCCTGCGCCTGGCGAACATCTATGCGAAGGAAGCCCTGCGCGAGACCCTGCGCATCGCCGGCCTGTGCACGTTTTCGCTGGACGAGCTGCGCTACGAATACCCGAACGAGGTGGTCCCGCCGGGCCAGACCGCGAGCAGTTTCCTGCGGGCCGAAACGTATATCGGCGCGCACCGGCGCTTCCGCGAGGGCATCCCGGCCAGGGTGCAGGCCCAGATCGAGCACGAGCTGGCGCTCATCGCGGACATGCGCTACGAGCACTACTTCCTGACCGTCTACGACATCGTGCGTTTCGCGCGTTCCCAGGACATCCTGTGTCAGGGCCGCGGCTCGGCCGCCAATTCGGCGGTGTGCTACTGCCTGGGCATCACCGAGGTCGATCCGGCGCGGGCGAACCTGCTGTTCGAGCGCTTCATCTCGAAGGAGCGCAACGAGCCGCCGGACATCGACGTCGACTTCGAGCACCAGCGCCGCGAAGAGGTCATCCAGTACATCTACGCCAAGTACGGCCGCACCCGCGCCGCGCTGGCGGCGGTGGTGATCAGCTACCGGCCGAAGAGCGCCCTGCGCGACAGCGGCCGCGCGCTCGGCATCGACCTCGCCATCATCGAGAAGGTCTGCAAGAACCACCACTGGTTCGACAGCAAGGCCGACCTCCTGAACCGCCTGAAGGAGTCCGGGCTCGATCCGGAGGCGCCGCTGTCGCGCCAGTGGGCGACCCTGGCGCAGCAGTTGCTGAACTTCCCGCGCCATTTGTCGCAGCACCCGGGCGGCTTCGTCATCGCGCAAGGAAAACTCTCGCGCCTGGTGCCGATCGAGAACGCGACCATGGTGGACCGCAGCGTGATCCAGTGGGACAAGAACGACCTCGAGGAACTGGGCCTGATGAAGGTCGACGTGCTGGCGCTGGGCATGCTGTCGATGCTGCGCCGGGCCCTGGCCCTGGTCAGCCTGCGCCACGACATGGCCTTCGAGATGCAGGACATCCCGCCCGACGACCAGGCCACCTACGACATGATCTGCGCCGCCGACACCGTCGGCGTGTTCCAGATCGAGTCGCGCGCCCAGATGAGCATGCTGCCGCGCATGAAGCCGCGCGTGTTCTATGACCTGGTCATCGAAGTGGCGGTGGTGCGTCCGGGGCCGATCCAGGGCGGCATGGTCCACCCCTACCTGCGCCGGCGCCAGGGGCTGGAGCCCGTGGTCTACCCGAGCGAGGAGATGAAGATCGCCCTCGAGCGCACGCTGGGCGTGCCGATCTTCCAGGAACAGGTGATGCAGGTGGCGATCCTCGGCGCCGGCTTCACGCCGGGCGAGGCCGACCAGTTGCGCCGCGCGATGGCGGCCTGGAAGCGCAAGGGCGGGCTGGAACAGTATTACGACCGCATCGTGCGCGGCATGCTGGAACGCGGCTACGAGCTGGCTTTCGCCGAGCAGATATTCAGCCAGATCCAGGGCTTCGGCGAATACGGTTTTCCCGAGTCGCACGCGGCCAGCTTCGCGCTCTTGGCCTATGCCAGTTCCTGGATCAAGTGCCACGAGCCGGCGGCCTTCCTGTGCGCGCTGCTCAACAGCCAGCCGATGGGCTTCTACAGCCCCTCGCAACTGGTGCAGGACGCGCAGCGTCACGGCATCGAGGTGCGTCCGGTCGACGTCAACATCAGCGGCTGGGAGTCGACCCTCGAGGAGCTGCACGACCGTACGCGCCAGCCGGCCGTGCGGCTGGGCCTGTCGCTGCAGCGCGGCATGAGTCTTGAAGCCGCCATGCGCATCGAGGAAGCGCGCGCGATCCGTCCCTTCGAGAGCGTGGCCGACCTGGCGCGGCGGGCGGGCCTGGACCGGGGCGACCTGCAGGTGCTGGCCGGCGCCAACGCCCTGCGCTCGCTGGCCGGACACCGGCGCGAGGCGCTGTGGCAGGCGGTGGGCGCGGCGCCGGACAAGGACCTGCTGCGTCCGACCTCGGTGGCCGAAGACATGCCGCTTCTTGCCGCGCCGTCGGAAGGCGACGAGATCGTCGGCGACTACCGCGCGCAAGGCCTGACGCTGGGCCGCCATCCGCTGGCGCTGCTGCGCAGGCAGTTGCTGGCGCAGCGTTTCATGCCCGCGTCCGTGCTCAACGAATACGCCGACGGCCAGCTGGCGCGCGGCTGCGGCATCGTCACCGTGCGCCAGCGGCCCGGCACGGCGAAGGGCGTGCTGTTCATCACGCTGGAGGACGAAACGGGGAACGTCAACGTGATCGTCTGGCCGGATCTCGTCGAGCAGCAGCGGCGCGAAGTGCTGGGCGCGCACCTGCTCGGCGTATATGGCATCTGGCAGAGCGAGGGGCAGGTCAAACACCTGGTGGCCAAGCGGCTGGTGGACATGTCGCACCTGCTGGGCAGGCTGACGACGAACAGCCGGGACTTTTGCTGATGGGACCAGGACCTTGATTCATGCATCCCGTACCGAGATGGTGACAATCCACGCATTTTCAGGCTCTGCGGACGTATATAGTCGTTGTCTTTCCGGGCGCAGCTCCCTTTTTTTATCTGAACCACCTATGAATATCGCAGCCGCAAAGTCTCCGGTGCAGAAGCTGTGCGCCTTCCTCTTCTCCGCTACGCTGTTTCTCCCCTCCGGCGCCGCCTTCGCGGCAGCGACGCCGAGCGATGGGGAGGCGCTGCGTGCCGATCTGCTCCAGCACTATCCTTCGCTGGCCTGGGTCGAACGTTACCGCCAGGCCTACCCGGCAGAGGCCCAGGGCAACGACGCGCTATGGCGTGGCGCCCATGTCCCTGCCCTGGAGACCACGGGGGAGATCGTCGATGCCCTCGCCGCGCTCCAGGACCAGCACATCGGACTGGTCGGTCCAAAGGCGGGCAAGCAACAAACCCTGGGCGTGCTGTTCAGGACCAGCAGCGACGGCGCGATGCACGTGTGGCGCCACGTCGACCCTGCCGTGTCATCGGTGCGCCTTGGCGACCGGGTGCTGGAAGTGAATGGCCAACCCGTAGGGCGCTGGTTGGAGCAGGCAGGCGAGCGCACCTTCGGGGGGAATCGCCGCTCCCGCATGGCGGAGGCCGCGCTCAAGCTGGGCGCGGCCACGCCTGCCTATCACGCGGCAGTAGGGGTGGCAGGCAAGGTGCGATTGACCGTGCGTACAGGCGAAGGGGTGACCCGCACGGTCGAGTTGGCGTATCGCCCGGTGAACGAACAATCCTTCGTTGCACTGTCGCAGGCTGTCGAGCGCGCCGACCTTCCCGAGTCGATGCAGGTACTCGGCTACCGCATCGGCACCGTGCGTTTCGGCGCGTTTGCCCCCCAGTTCGACGCCGATTTTCTTGCGGCCGCCGAGGCTGCCGAAGGCCCTGGCGCGACCGAAGACGGCCCGATGCTCGCCGGCTACTGTGCGGTTGTGCGCAAACGCCTCGCCCGCATCAATGCCCTGGCGGAGCATGCGGATATCCTGTTGATCGATTTGCGCGGCAACCTCGGCGGTTTCGCACGCGAGGCGCGCCTGCTTGCGCGCGCCTTGACGCCGCGCCCGCTGCCGCGTACCTACGACGTATTCCGGAGCGGTACGCCAGGCAGCCTGAAGCTGGTCGAACAGGTGGAAGATCCTTCTTGCGGCAGCATTGCGACGCCGCGCCCCCTGGTGGTATGGACCGACGCCGGAACCCGTTCCGGCGGCGAGTTCATGGCCTCGTGGTTATGGGCGACCGGTGCGGTGGTCGTGGGTGAGCGCACCATCGGGGCGGGAGGCGGACGCGATTCCGCAGCGACCGGTTTCCTGTTGCCGCGTTCGGGCTTGCGCGTCAATTACAGCGGCAACTTCAGCGTGTTCGATCACCAGGCGGCCATCAAGCCGGGCGAGATCGGCGAGTCCACCCTCATCGACCTGATCAGCCGGGATGGCTTCGCGCCAAGCCGGACCCATCCATTCGCGATCCAGGCGGTCGGAATGCGGCCCGACCTGGCGCTGCCGACAACGGCGGACGATCTGGGCGATGGCGGCCTTGCCGCGGTCAAGCGCATGATGCGCGAGCTTATCCAGCGCAAGCTCTTGCCGCCACCCCGCCAATGACGTAATCCGGGGCGTCCTCGTGTCGCCCCGACATCTTCCGGGAAGCCGCCATCAGGACAGGTCGTGCAAGTCCTTGTCCAGCGCCGGTCCGACCGAAAATCCGCTGAACGCCACCTGCAATCCCGCCCGCTTGGGCGTGCAGCACATGGGGCCGACCAGGTAACGATCGGCGGCCGGGAAGGGCGCCAGCCGCAGCATCGGCCAGGTCCTGCCGTCGACCGAGTACTGCGCACGAACAACGCCGCGGCCGATGGTGACGCGCACCCAGAAACCGTCCGTGAGCGCCGGCGCCAGGGCGACGGCCCAGTCGGACTTCTCGTTCGTCAGCACGGTGCTCAACATCAGCTGGCCATCCGAGAGCTCGACGCCGACCTTGATCCAGCGGCGTTCGTCGATGCGCACCATCAGGCCGGCCTGGTCATAGAGATCCTCGAACGCCGCACGCACGTGTATCTGCGCGGTGAAGTCGCCGCTGACCGGCCTGGCAAAGAAATGCCCGTTGTCGTGAATGAAATCGTAGCTGGTCGTCCGCCAGAAATCGGTGTGCGTACCGGTGACGACGTCCAATCCATCTTGATCGACCGCGAAAACGGGCGGCTCGTTATACCACTTGCATTGACCGAACATAGGCTGTCTCTTTCGATGGAAGATGGCAGCAGTGTAATGCAAGAGCGGCCGGGATCTGGCCGATGGCAAGCCTGCATCCGGCGGCGCACCGGCCGGGACGCGCGTCGCGGCGCTCAGGTCTTGCCGCCGGCCTGGCGGCGCGCTTCGGCGCATTCGGCCGCCAGGAAGTCGAGCAGCCGCCGGATCGAAGGCAGCAGTCCCCGGCGCGACGGAAACAGGGCGTGAACGATGCCGGCGGGCGGCTGCCAGTCGGGCAGGATGTGGACGAGTTCCCCGGCCTCGATCTGCTTCCACACCATCATCGTCGGCAGCGCCACGACGCCCACGCCGGCCATCGCCGCGTCGCGCAGGGCGGCCATGTCATCGGTCACCAGCCTGGGCACGTGGGGGATGCGCGCGGTCTGGCCGTCGACGTGCTGGAGCTCCCACTGGTAGTCCCTGCGCGGCGGCCCCAGGGTCACGCTCGGCGCATCGTGCAGGTCGGCGGGCGAGGCGATGGGGCGCTCCGCCAGGAAGGCGGGACTGGCGACCAGGCACAGGGTGCTGATGTCGAGCTTGCGCATGACCAGTTCGGTCGCTTCGAGCGGCGGGAAGCGTACCCGGATGGCGAGATCGAATCCTTCGCCGATCACGTCCACGCGCCGGTTCGTGCTTTCCAGGTGGATCACCACGTCCGGGTAGGCGCTGAGGAAGCGCGCGAACAGGGCGCCGAACTGGAAATTGATCAGCGCGACAGGGCAACTGATCCGGATGATGCCGCGCGGCTCGGCAAGCACCTGGGCGATGACCTGGTCGGCCGCTTCCGCCTCGACCAGCATGGCGACGCAACGCTCATAGTAGGCGCGGCCGAGCTCGGTCGGCGAGAACTGGCGGGAGGACCGGTTGAGCAGGCGCACGCCGATTTTTTCTTCCAGTTGCTGGATGCGGCGACTAAGCTTGGATTTCTGTATGCCCGTGGCGCGAGCGGCGGCAGCGAACCCGCCGTGATCGACGACCTGGGCAAAGTAGTAGAGGTCATTGAGGTCCTGCATCGTCCTATTATTAGGACGGACCGTCAAAAACTGCAAGCTATTCCCTCCATCGTTGCGGTGATAAGCTCATTTTCATTGAGCGGTCACGGCGACCGCATGACTGGAGAGATATGATGAGCAAGACCATCCTCGGAAGTTTCGGCACCAATCGCAGCCACTGGGTAGGCGACGGTTTCCCGGTCCGCTCCCTGTTTTCGTACAACGACCTGGGCCAGCACGTCAGCCCCTTCCTGCTGCTCGACTATGCGGGCCCCCACAACTTCGAACCGACGACGCGGCGGCGCGGCGTCGGCCAGCACCCGCACCGCGGTTTCGAGACGGTCACGATCGTCTACGACGGCCAGATGGAGCACAAGGACTCGGCCGGCAATGGCGGCGTCATCGGCCCGGGCGACGTGCAATGGATGACCGCCGGGGCGGGCATCCTGCACGAGGAATACCACGCGCCGGCATTTGCCCGGACCGGCGGTCCCTTCCGCATGGTCCAGCTGTGGGTGAACCTGCCGGCCAGGGACAAGATGACGCCCGGCGGCTACCAGGGCATCGTCGCGTCCGATATTCCCGTGGTCGACCTGCCGAACGGCAGCGGCAAGGCGCGCGTGATCGCCGGCGAGCTGCTGGGCGCGGCCGGGCCCGCCAGGACCTTCACGCCCATCAACATCTGGGACCTGCGCCTGACGGGAGATGCCGCGTTCGAGCTCGCGCTGCCTGAAGGCCACACGGCGATGCTGGTGGTGCTGTCCGGGCATGTCACCCTCGAGGGCGGCCAGGAGGCCGGCGCCGCGCAAATGGTGCTGTTGAGCCGCGAGGGCAAGTCCATCGGGCTGCGCGCCGACGGCGACGCCATGGCGCTGGTGTTGACCGGCGAGCCGATCGAGGAGCCGATCGTGGGCCACGGGCCCTTCGTGATGAATACCGAGGCACAAGTGCTCCAGGCCTTCGACGACTACAACAAGGGCCGCTTCGCCGCGGCCGCGTGACCCCCGATGCGTCCTCCGCAATAGAGAACGGAGACGGTGAACGGGCCCGCACCGTCCCCGCCGGCCCGGGTTTTCCGGGCTGGAATCCAGGCGGGCCCTGTCAAGGAAAGGAAGTCATCATGGCTAGCGAACCGATTCGCGATCCGAAAGCGGACCAGCTTCTGACCCCGCAGAACGCGGCCTTCATCATCATCGATTACCAGCCGGTGCAGGTCAATTCGATTGCATCGATGGACAGGCAATTGATGCTGAACCAGATCGTCGGCTGCGCGAAAGCCGCCGTCACCTACAAGCTGCCGATCGTGCATTCCACGGTCAATGTCCAGACCGGCCTCAACAAACCGCCCGTGCCGCACATCCAGAAGGTGCTGGGCCAGTATCCGACCTATGACCGCACCTCGATCAACAGCTGGGAGGACGTCGAGTTCCGCAAGGCGGTCCAGGAGACCGGGCGCAAGAAGCTCATCATGACCGCGCTCTGGACCGAGGCCTGCCTGACCTTCCCGGCGCTGGATGCGCTGGCCGAAGGCTACGAGGTCTACGTGCCGGTCGATGCGGTCGGCGGGACCTCCGTCGCCGCGCACGAGGCGGCACTGCGCCGCGTCGAGCAGGCGGGCGCCAAGCTCATTTCTACCGTGCAGTTGTTCTGTGAACTGCAGCGCGACTGGAAGCGCAGCGAGACCGTTCCTGCCTTCATGAACCTGTTCATCGAGACCGGCGGTACGCCGGGTATCCAGTTCTCCTACGATCGCACCGAGTAAGGCGAAGTCAGACCAACGCGGCGGCGGCCGGCAGCTTCCGGCCGCCGTTTCCGACAACCTGTCCGAAGGGAGCAAGCGATGAGCGAAGTACATGTGCTGGCGGTTCTCTACGCCAAGGAAGGAAGCGAGGAGGCCTTGCGCGCCGATCTGGAGACGGTCGCGAGCAAGTCGGCGGCCGAGGAAGGCAACCTGCGCTACGAGCTGTTCAGCGACGCCAGCGACGGCCGGCGCTTCGTGCTGGTCGAGCACTGGCGCGACGAGGCCGCGCAGGCCAGGCACCACAACGAGTCCGACCACATTGCCCACTTTCATGCCCATGGCGAAGCCAACGTCGAAAGGCGCGAACTCGTTTATTTCCTGAAGCGCCTTGCCTGATGCGCGCAGGCTTCGGCTTGCGCATGTCCTTGTGCAGGGCCAAGCCGTCCAGGCTTCGCCAACTACCTGCGCATCAGCATCGGCGCCCCGGCCGAGTGCGACAGCCTGTGCCTGGCGCTGAGGGAGATTCTCGGGTCCCAGGGCCGGCGGGTTTCTCGATAGCGTCCACCGCTTGCCACGCCATCGCCGGCAAGCGGTATCCGGCAGCGCGTACACGTCTCCTTTTGCCGACGCGGCAGGCGCCAGGGAGCGATCCAGCGCCTATACTGGAATGCCTTCCCCTCATTCGGAGCTTGCCATGAAAGCGATTCATTCGGTCTTCGCGGCAGTGGGCGCCGCACTCCTGTTGTCCAGCAACTGCGTGCTGGCCGAGACACTCAAGAAGGTCGATGGCGTGCTGGCCGACGCCTTCGGCATGACGGTCTATACCTTCGACAAGGACACGGCCGGCTCCGGCAAGAGCGCCTGCACCGGGCCCTGCGCGAAGATGTGGCCGCCCGTGCCGGCGACCGACGACCGTATCGCCGCGCCTTACTCCGTGATCACGCGCGAGGACGGCGCCAAACAGCTGGCCTACAAGGGCAAGCCGCTCTACCTGTACGCCAACGACGCCAAGCCCGGCGACCGCAAGGGCGACAAAGTGAAGGATGTCTGGCACGTGGTGACCGACTAGGATCACCGGCGCGCCAGGCGGGCCTGCCGTGTGCCGCGGGACGCGTCAGGCGCGTAGAGTGCGCGAACCACTTCGACGACGAGGAGAGGCGCATGTTCAGTCCTGAGGATTTTGCCCGGCTGCAGTTCCTGACAGGCCGCTGGAAGGGCCACAGTAGCGACGGCAAGGAGTTCTACGAAGAATACGATCATCCCGAGCCGAACGTGTTCCAATCGCACCGCTACGCCAGCGCCGCGTTCGACAGGCGCACCGACGGCAGCACCATCTCCTTCGAGGATGGGGAAGTCGTTTCGCGGTGGGGCGAATTCACCTGGAAGGCTTCCAGTATCGGCAGCGACAACGCCACCTTCGAACCCGTCAACGCACCCGCCCGTGTCGAATGGCGCCGGCTCGACGAGTCGACCCTGGAAGCCCGCCAGCACTGGACCGCCGAGGGCAAGGAGCAACAGCATACGATCCGGCTCACCCGGATCTGAAGCTTGAGGCGCTCAGGGCGCCAGCCCCAGCCACCTGCGGTAGGACCCGTAATGGTGGATCACGAAGCCGCCGAAGGGCTGCATCGCGCCCACGCTGCGGGCCGTCTCGCCGAGCTCGCGCTCCATGTCCGCTTCCTTCAGGTGCTCGAAGGAGACCTTCTGGATCGCGTTCGGCAGGGTCTCCACGCCGATCAGCACGCGGCGCTCGATGCGTTCGGCGTAGCGCAGCTCGTCCATCGCATGGCTGACGATGCCGTCGCCGCCGAGCGCATGGTCGCGGTAATCCATCAGCGCCACGTAGTCGTAGATGTCCTGCACGTGCTGGCTGACCGGCTTGCGCTGGCCCTTCCACTCGATCTGCATGCCGTCCAGCCAGAACGGCAGCGCCGGGCCCATCGGCAGCGTCTGGCCCGACGCCCGCTTGGCCGCCATCAGCGCGTCCGACAGCGCCACGAAATCGGCCAGCAGGGCCATCTTGCGGGTGGACCATTCGTCGAGGATGTGGGGCTCGATGTCGACGTTGATTCCGTCGAAGCGTTCATCAGGCGCCGCCGCCTTGTTGTAGTCGAGGACGCGCTGCAGCATGGCCAGGGCGTCCCTGCGGTGCTGGGGCAGCACGTAGCGCTCGGTGTGCAGGTAGCCCGAGCCGAGCAGGGCATAGGCCTTCAGGCCGGATGCGTGCAGGCGCCGGATCAGGCGCCGGTAGAGCTGGGGCTGGGAGACGATGAGGTTGCGCTTGCCGAAGGCGTCGGCGTACAGGAAGACCGTGTCGATCGCCTTCGATTGCAGGAAATCGATCGCACGCGCCGCCTCGGCGGGTTCCTCGAGCATCGCATAGGAATCCTCTTCCCAGGTCCAGATGGCGCGCGGGCCGATGCGTTCGGCGGCCTGCGCGCCCAGGGCCGTGAGCACCAGGAGGAGGGCGGCGAACAGGCGTTTCACAAGCGGGTCTCCACGTGGTACTGGCCCAGGCCCACCGGGCGGCCGGTGGCCGGGTGCGACGGCAGGACCGAGACGAAGTAGCCGCCCGGCGCGACCCTGTCCAGGCTTGGGCGCAGCCTGACCGTGGCCGACTCGCCGGGGCCGAGCGTGCGCGCGGGCGCGGCGGTATCGTTCAGCTCCAGGCCGTGTTCGTTGGTGATCACCAGCAGGGGCACGAAGTCGGGCGAGGCCGTGGCGCCGTGGTTGGTGAAGGTCGCCTCGAACACGGCTTCGCCGCTACCGGCGAGGCGGTGCAGGCCTGTGACCCCGATGTCGCCCGCGCTGGCCGCCAGCGCCGTGCCGCGCAGCGTGCGCTCGCCGCCGTAGCCGGCCAGCTTCACCGCGTCAGGCGGCAGCAGGGCAGCGCTGCGACCGGCCGTGTCGTTCGCTTTCAGGAAGTCGCGGAACTGGGCCAGGGCGCGCGCCAGCGCCCCGGCGTCGTCGCTGCGGTCGACCTGCATGCCGTCGCCCAGCGTGTACAGCCGTCCCTGCGCCAGGTAGGCCGTGCCCGAGACGAAGTCGCTCATCTCGGTCTTGGTCTGCTTCAGCGGGATCGCGTGCAGGTTGCGGAAGGACGGCTCGGTGTCCAGGCCCGTGCCGATCCAGCTCACGTCGGTCGGGGACTGCAGGCCGTGATTGTGCGCGAGATACGCCAGCAGCGAAGGCGCGATGTCGAACTGCGAGGAGACCGCCTTGATCGCGCGCGGCGCCTTCAGCAGCGGCGAGTACACGATCAGCGGCACGTGGTAGCGCTCGATGCGCGTGTCCATCGGCAGTTCTGGCAGGCGGTGGTCGCCGGTGATGACGAAGATCGTGTTGTCGTAACCGGGCAGTTGTCGAGCGCGCTCGAAGAACAGGCGCAGCGCGTCGTCGGTGTAGAGGATGCTGGCGAAGATGTCGCGTCCGTTCTCGTGGATGGGCGAGGGCGGCAGCTTCAGCTCCGCCAGGCGCGCGTCGACGCGGCGCAGGTAGTCGCTCTTGCCCGGGAAAGTAAACGGACTGTGCATGCTGGTGGTCTGGACGATGCCGACGAAGGGTCCGGCCGGCGCCGCGGCTTCGCGCGCCAGCGCCACTTCCACCAGGTCGCGGTCGGCATAGCCCCAGTCGTTGCTGCGCCGGTAGGGCGGGCCGAAATCCTTTTCGCTCACGAGCGTGTCGACGCCCTGGCGGCGCAGGAACAGGCCCTCGTTGTCGAAATCCAGGTTCGAACCCGAATAAAAGCGCAGGCGGTAGTCCTGGCTCTTCAGCACCGTCAGCAGCGAGGCGTGGCGCGGCAGCTTCTCGCCGAGCGCGGCCAGGCCGTTCTCGCCGAAGGGCAGGGAGCCGAACACCGTGGTCAGCACGCCGAAGGTGCGGCCCTGGCCGGACAGGAAGTTCTCGAAATACAGGCTCTTGCCCGCCAGCTCGTCGAGGAAGGGCGTGAAGCTGCCCAGGCGCGCGCCCGGGCCGGAGAAGCTGCGCCCCAGGCCTTCGACGATGACGAAGACCAGGTTCGGCGGCGGCGCGCCGGGGCGCGCATGGAACAACGGGCCCAGGGTGTCGGGCGTGCGCTCGGCATGCGCGAAGGGATAGCGCGGATCGCTGCCCGACCACGGCGTCTGCGCCTTGACGCGCGGCGCGGCCGCTTCGGCCGGGGCGCGCAGATGGGCCAGGTTGTTGTCGATGAAGAAGGCGGTCTTGTTGAGCAGGTATTCGGCATCCGCATCGGTGCGCGCGACCGGCGGCGCGAAGCGCTGGGGCAGCACGGCAAAGGCGGCCAGGCTGGCGGCCAGGGCGATGCCGGCGGTGCGGGCGGAAGCGCGCGGCCACCAGTCGCGCAGCGTCATCGCCAGGGCCGACCACAGCACGGCCAGCGCGACCGGCGCGGCCAGGCCCAGCAAGGGGTTGAGCCGGAAGCCGCCGGCCACGGTCGACCTGACTTCGCCGGCTGAATAGGCGAACAGATCGGCCCCGAGCGGCACGCCCGAGATCCAGTGGTATTGCAGCAGCGCCGCGTGCGCGAGCAGCAGCAGGCTCCAGATCGCGCCGAGCAGGACGGTGCGCCAGCGGCGCGAGGGAACCAGGGCCAGCGGCAGGGCGCCGAGCAGGAAGACGAAACAGAAGCGCAGCAGGGACAGCAGGTCGTTGCCGAGGCCCGCGCCGAACAGGCCTGACTGCGGCACGCCGGCGCCGCTGGAATGGATCGCCTCGGCGATGCGCAGGCAGAGCCAGGCCAGCACCAGGGCCGGCAGGGCCTCGAAGGGGAAGGCGAGTGCGCGCCCGAGGCGTTCGACGACGCGGGGCCGCACGCTTACCACCGGCGGTAGAGGCCGACCGAGACGCCGCGCTCGCGGGCGTCGCCGGCAGTGCTGTTCGATGCGCGCGAGAAGCTGGCGCCGACCTTGGTGCCCCAGTCGCGCGACCAGTAGCGCACCCAGGTCAGGCTGCCGCCGCCCGAGCGCGCGCGGCCGCCGGCCAGCGACAGCGGGTCGTCGCTGCGGCCGCGGTTGGCCGTGGCTTCGACATAGCTGTCGGCGTCGCCGGCGTAGTAGTAGCGCGCCATCAGGCGGTCGCCGCTGCTGTGCGAGCCTTCCGACACAATGTTCTGGTGGCGCAGCTGGACGTACCAGTTGCCGACGTACTTGCCGACGGTCGCGCCGTAGATGTTCACGCGCGAATCGAAGCCGAGCACGTCGTCGCTGAGCGAGACTTCCCAGCCGCCGCCGAGCGACTGATACACCTCGATCCGGCCCGAGTTCTCGGGGAAGAGGCGCGCCGCGGGGGCGCGCTGGTAGCGCAGGTTGGCATAGGCGCCCGGCCACAGGTCGGTGTAGGCGTCGAGCGCCCAGGCATAGCCGCTCTGGTCGAAGCGGTGGGCGCGCAGGGTCTCGAAGCCGATCGAGCCGCGCTGCATGTAGCGGCGCACGCTGGCGGTCTGGTCGTTCCAGCGCGGGCCGCTGCCGACGTCCGTCCAGCTGCCCGACAGGCTGGCCGCCCAGGTATAGCCGGCCGCCAGGGCCGCTTCGGGATTGCCGGCGCGCGGCTGCGGGGTCAGCGCGGCATCGAAGGCGTCGATCTCGGCCGCGTTGCCGCCGGCGGCGCGGGCCTTCGCCAGGTCGGCGCGCGCTTCGGCGAGCCGGCCGGCTGCGCGATAAGCGCGTGCGCGGGCCATCCAGCCCGCTGCGTCGTCCGGACGCAGCGCGACCAGGCGGCTGTAGGCGGCGATCGCCTGTTCCGGCTGGTCGTGCCACTGGTGCATATTGCCCAGCGCAAGCCAGACGTCGGCATAGCCCGGGGACGCCTTGGCCGCCGCTTCGAGGTCGGCCTGGGCCTCGGTCCAGCGGTCCAGGCGGGTATAGGCGATGCCGCGCCCCAGCAGCACGTCGACATTGCCGGGCGAGCGCACCAGCAGGGCGTCGTAGGCGGCCACGGCCAGCGCCGGCTGGCCGGAATTGGCAAGCGCGCGCGCCTTCTCGTACTGTTCGTCGAAGGAAGCGTTGGCGGCAGGCTGGATCTGTTCGGTGGACGGCGGGGGAGGCTGGAAATCGATGGGCATTGGCTGCGGAAAGATGAAAGCGGAGACTTGCACTGTCACGAAGACAGTGCCACGGCGCAACTCTGCACGAGCCGCCCGAGAGCGTCAAGACACGCATGCTCCCCTGGCGCGCGGGTGTCGCGTGGCCTCGTCAAACGTGGTCAGGGAGTAAAGGAAAATTGCAGCGTTGGCATCGACTGCCTGCTGCCGCCGTCAGTCCGGAACGTTTCCCGTAGGGTGGGCTCTCGAGCCCACGCGGACCATGAGGACCGATAGCAGGGCAGGCAACAGCCCCGGTAGCGCGTGCCGGTATTCCAACAACCGGTAGGCAGACCATGAGCACCGATAGCAGGGCAGGCAACAGCCCCGATAGCGTGTGAAGTCGTTCAGGTGGTGCGGCATCGCTCCGGGCGACAAGCCGACGGCAAGGTCGCCGCGCCCGCCATCTCAAGCGCCTACGATCGACGCGTGGAGCAATCCCGGCCGCACGCCCGGAGTACGCGCCGCCCACCCCTGGGCGCCAATAAAAAAGCCGCCCGAAGGCGGCTTCATCAGCGGACCGCGACAGCGATCAGAACTCTTCCCACTCGTCCGCGCCCGCGGTGGCGCGCGCCGCCGGCTTGGCGGCGGCAGCCGGAGCCGCCGCCTTGGCCTTCGTCACACGTGCAACCGGCTTGGACTGCACGGCCAGCGCACGCACAGGCGCACGCGCCGGCGCCGGTGCAGGCGCGGCGGCGGCGGCGTTCAGCTTGAACACGCCGACCACCTGGGCCAGCTTGGCAGCCTGCTCCTGCATCGAGGTGGCGGCAGCGGCCGATTCCTCGACCAGGGCCGCGTTCTGCTGGGTGACCTGGTCCATCTGGCCGATGGCCGCGTTGACCTGCTCGATGCCGCCGGTCTGCTCGGCGCTGGCGTGGGTGATCTCGGCCATGATGTCGGTGACGCGGCGGATCGATTCGACCACCTGGTCCATGGTGGTGCCGGCCTGGTCGACCAGCTTGGCCCCCAGGTCGACCTTGTCCACCGAGTCGCCGATCAGGGTCTTGATTTCCTTGGCCGCGGCGGCGGAGCGCTGGGCCAGGGTGCGCACTTCGGAGGCGACGACCGCGAAGCCGCGGCCCTGTTCGCCGGCGCGCGCCGCTTCCACGGCGGCGTTCAGCGCCAGGATGTTGGTCTGGAAGGCGATGCCGTCGATGACGCCGATGATGTCGACGATCTTGCGCGAGGATTCGTTGATCGAGCCCATCGTGGTGATGACTTCGCCCACCACCGCGCCGCCCTGGACCGCGATCTCCGAGGCCGCGATCGAGAGCTGGTTGGCCTGGCGCGCGTTGTCGGCGTTCTGGCGCACGGTCGTGGTCAGTTCTTCCATCGAGGCGGCGGTTTCTTCCAGGGCGCCGGCCTGCTGCTCGGTACGCGCCGAGAGGTCCAGGTTGCCGGCCGAGATCTCGGTCGAGCCGATGGCGATGGTGTCGGTGCCGCTGCGCACTTCGCTGACGATGCGCACCAGGCTGTCGTTCATGTGGCGCAGGGCGCGCAGCAGGGCGCCGGTTTCGTCGGTGCTGGTGACGTCGATACGGCGGGTCAGGTCGCCGCTGGCCACGGTTTCGGCCAGCTCGACGGCGGTGCGGATCGGACGGGTGATGCCGGTGGTCAGCAGCCAGGACAGCAGGCCGCCCAACACGACGGCGCAGCCGGTGAGGATGGCGATCACGGTCTGGCTACGGTCGGCCTTGGCGTCGATCGCCTTGGCGGTCGCATCGATGCTGGTGCGCTGCATGACGACGAGCTCCTGCAGCAGTTCCTGGTAGAGCTGGGCGGCCGGCGTGAAGTTCTTGTCCAGCAGGCGCGCCGCTTCTTCCTCGTTGCCTTCGGCCTTGGCCTTGACGGCGCCGTCGCGCGAAGCGCTGTAGACCTTGCGCTGCTCGAGGATCTTCGCGAACAGGGCCTTCTCCTGCTCGCCGTCGATCAGCGGCTCGATCTGCTTGAGCAGTTCGGCGGCCTTCTTCACCGAGGCGGCCGAGTCTTCCTTGAAGTAGGGGCCGAGCGAGGGGTCGCTGCTCTTGACGATGGCCGCGGTGCGGCGGATCGAGGCGAAGTTCAGGCTGTACCAGTCGGTGATCAGGCGCTCCTTGGTAAGCGGAGCGGACATCATTGTCCGGGTAGCGTCGGCCACTTCGTTCAGGCGCCACACGCCGCCGCCGGCGATGAGCACGGTCATGGCCAGGATCAGCGCGAAGCCGAGACCCAAGCGTTTACCGATCTTGATGTTGGAGATGAAACCCATTACAGCATTCCTTTGGTATTGGTGGAGTGGTGGGGCGGCTCCCGCAGCGGCATGCCTGGGCGCGGTGGCTCCGCGCCGGCGAGGGGCGCCCTCGTAGGACGCGAATTTTACGGAGATTTGATTCTCCAGGCCAATAAAAAATGATGTAGAGAAATTTTTACGACACTTTTAGTTAAAGCGCATACAGAGTTAATTGTTAAATATTGCTTTGCGGAAATCGATTTGTTACGCTTGCGGCCCTCGGTAATTTGCAATAGATTTTGTCTCACCCCTCCGCGCTTCGCGCGCTTTTTCAGAAGAAGCTCATGAAATCATCGTCCCGTCTCCTGCAACACCTGTTCCTGGCCGCCGCCAGCCTCGCCGGCGCAGCCCACGCCGCGGCCCTGCCGCCGCAAATCGCTGCCCAGCTCGACAAGGACTACCCGGCCGTCGAAGCCCTGTACCAGCAACTGCACCGCAACCCTGAACTGGCCTTTGCCGAACACGAGACCGCCAAGACCCTGGCCGACCGCGTCAAGGCCCTCGGCTTCGAGGTGACCACCGGCGTCGGCGGCACTGGCGTCGTCGCGATCCTGAAGAACGGCGCCGGCCCGACCGTGATGCTGCGTACCGAAATCGACGGCCTGCCGGTGCAGGAAAAGACCGGCCTGCCGTTCGCCAGCACCAAGACCGTCAAGAACGCCGCCGGCGAGACCGTCTCGACCATGCATGCCTGCGGCCACGACGTGCACATGTCGGCCTGGTACGCGACCGCCAAGCTGATGGCGGAAAACCGCAAGCTGTGGAGCGGCACCCTGATGCTGGTGGGCCAGCCGGCCGAAGAACCGCTGACCGGCTCGGCCGCGATGCTCAAGGACGGCCTGTTCACCCGCTTCCCGAAGCCGGACTACGCGCTGTCGATGCATGACGAAGGCACCCTGCCGGCAGGCACGGTCGGCTACCACGCCGGCCACTTCCGCGCCTCGGCCGACACCGTCACCATCACCCTGTTCGGCCAGGGCGGCCACGGCGCCACGCCGCAGGAAACCCGCGACCCGGTCGTGCTGTCGGCACGTGTCGTGCAGGCGCTGCAGACCCTGATCTCGCGCGAGAACAACCCGGCCGACCCGGTCGTCATCACCGTGGGCAGCATCCACGGCGGCACCCAGGCCAACATCGTGCCGGACCAGGTCAAGCTGATGCTGACCGTGCGCACCTTCAAGCCGGAAGTGCGCAAGCGCGTCCTGGCCAGCATCCAGCGTGAAGTGAAGGGCGAGGCGATGGCTTCCGGCATGCCGAAGGAGCCGCTGGTCGAGATCAAGCCGGGCGCCGATTCGGTGTACAACGATCCCGAGCTGACCGCACGCGCAGTCACCGCGATCCAGGGCGCCCTGGGCACGGAAAAAGTGGTCGAGATGCCGGCCAAGATGACCTCGGAAGACTTCGCCAACTACGGCCAGGCCGGCGTCAAGGCCATCCTGCTGCACGTCGGCGCGGTGGAGCCGGGCAAGCTGGCGGCCGCTCGCGCAGCCGGCAAGTACCCGCCGGGCACCCACTCGCCGCAGTGGGCGCCGGACTTCAAGCCGACGGTGCGCTCGTTCATCGCGGCTGAAACGGCTGTGCTGCTGGACCTGATGAAGCCGGGCCAGAAGTAATGTAGTTTGCGCCCCGCCAGTCCGGGGCAGGTAGTCAACACAACGCCGGCGCAATGCCGGCGTTGTTGTTTGTGGTCTGGCGGTCTCGCGGATGCGGCTGATGTTCACGTCGTGGCTTTTCGGCGCCGTCAGTCGGAGGCGCTTCCCGTAGGGTGGGCTCTCGAGCCCACGCGGATCGAGCGCACCGATAACAGAGCAGGCAACAGCCCCGATAGCGCATGGCCGGTGTGCGAATGACCCGCGCGCGGCAAGACGGTGGCGCATGAAAAAGGCCGCCCGAAGGCGGCCTGGTCACGGTGCTGACGGAGCGATCAGAACTCTTCCCACTCGTCCGCCGTGGCGCTCGCACGTGCCGCCGGCTTCGCTGCCGGTTTCGCGACGGTCGCCGCCGGAATGACCGGCTCTTTGCGCGCACGCGCCGGCTGTGCCGGACGCACAGCCACCGCGCGGGCCGGGGCGGCTGCCGCCGGCGCGGCAACGGCCTGCGCCTCGAGCTTGAACACGCTCACCACCTGGGCCAGCTTGGCCGCCTGCTCCTGCATGGAGCCGGCCGCCGCGGCCGATTCCTCGACCAGGGCCGCATTCTGCTGGGTCGATTCGTCCATCTGGCCGATCGCCGCGTTGACCTGCTCGATGCCGCTGGTCTGTTCGGCGCTGGCGTGGGTGATCTCGGCCATGATGTCGGTGACGCGGCGGATCGATTCGACCACCTGCTCCATCGTCGCGCCGGCCTGGTCGACCAGCTTCGCCCCCAGGTCGACCTTGTCCACCGAGTCGCCGATGAGAAGCTTGATTTCCTTGGCGGCGGCAGCCGAACGCTGGGCCAGGTTGCGCACTTCGGTGGCCACCACAGCAAAGCCGCGGCCCTGCTCGCCGGCACGCGCCGCTTCCACGGCGGCGTTCAGCGCCAGGATGTTGGTCTGGAAGGCGATGCCGTCGATGACGCCGATGATGTCGACGATCTTGCGTGAGGATTCGTTGATCGAGCCCATGGTGGTGATCACCTGGCCGACCACGGACCCGCCTTCGACGGCGACGTTCGAGGCGGTGATCGCGAGCTGGTTGGCCTGGCGCGCGTTGTCGGCGTTCTGGCGCACGGTGCCGGTCAACTGCTCCATCGAGGCGGCGGTTTCCTCGAGCGCCGAGGCCTGCTGCTCGGTGCGCGCCGAGAGGTCGAGGTTGCCGGCGGCGATCTCGCCCGAGGCATTCGCGATGGTGTCGGTGCCGCCGCGGACCTGGGTGACGATGGCCACCAGGCTGTCGTTCATGTGGCGCAGGGCGCGCAGCAGGGCGCCGGTCTCGTCGCGGCTGGTCGCTTCGATGCGGCGCGTCAGGTCGCCGCTGGCCACGGTCTCGGCCAGCGCCACGGCTTCGCGGATCGGACGCACGATGCCGCGGGTGAGCAGCCAGGACGATACCGCGCCGAGCAGCACCGCCAGCATCGCGAGGGCGCTGAGCAGCGTCTCGCTTGCCGCGGCGCTTTCCCTGTTGGCCTGGGCGGTGGCGCCGATGTTGGCGTGCTGCATGGCGACCAGTTGCTGCACCGCCTCCTGGTAGGCGTTCGCGGCCGGGGTGAACTGCTGGTCGAGGATTTGCGCGGCGAGGGCCTCGTCGCCGGCGGCCTTGGCCTGGTAGGCGTCGTCGCGCGCCTTCGAGTAGGCCTTGCGCTGGGCGCTGATCTTGTCGAACAGCGTCTTTTCGGCGCCATCCGTGATCAGGGGTTCGATTTGCTTCATGAGCTCGGTCGAGCGCGAGCCGGTCTTGGCGGCGTCTTCCTTGAAGTAGGGGCCGAGCGAGGGATCGGTGCTCTTGACGATGGCCGCGGTGCGGCGTACGGCCGCGAAGATCTGCATGTACCACTCGGTGATCATGCGCTCCTTGGCGAGCGGGGCGGCCAGGACCGCGGCGCTGCGGTCGGCGGTGGCGTTCAGGCGCATGATGCCCACGGCGGCGATCAGGAGCGAGATGGCGAGCGTCAGCGCAAAGCCTGCGGCCAGGCGCTTGCCGATGTTGAGGTTATTGAAAAAACTCATGAGTGCTGGTGATAACAGGAACGGGGGGTTATATAGTACATTGATGAGGGTCAATCTTAGTTGGATTGCGGAAATACTTTGGCGACGTGCTTCAGGGATCGTTTTTACTGTTGTCGTTACGAAACAACATCCGGCGTGGCAGGCACGTACAAGCGGAAAAGCCGGCCTCGCCTCCGGCCGTCCCCTTGTAGTGAAGAAGTATTTGCCTGTTTAAGGTATAATTTCTATTTCCCGCGCGTGCCGTTCGGCACCTTCAGCACAATGACCAAATTTGTATTCGTCACTGGCGGCGTCGTGTCTTCCCTGGGCAAGGGGATTGCGGCCGCTTCCCTCGCCGCGATCCTCGAATCGCGCGGCCTCAAAGTCACCATGCTCAAGCTCGATCCCTACATTAACGTGGATCCGGGTACGATGAGCCCCACCCAGCACGGCGAAGTCTTCGTTACCGACGACGGCGCCGAAACCGACCTGGACCTCGGCCACTACGAGCGCTTCATCAGCACCCGCATGAAGAAGGTGAACAACTTCACCACCGGCCAGATCTATGAATCCGTGATCCGCAAGGAACGCCGCGGCGAATACCTCGGCAAGACCGTGCAGGTGATCCCGCACATCACCAACGAGATCCAGGACTACATCCGCCGCGGCGCGGAAGGCGTGGATGTGGCGCTGGTCGAGATCGGCGGCACCGTCGGCGACATCGAATCGCTGCCCTTCCTGGAAGCCGCCCGCCAGCTGTCGCTGCGCGTGGGCCGCAAGGGCGCCGCGTTCGTGCACCTGACCCTGGTGCCTTACATCAGCTCGGCCGGCGAACTGAAGACCAAGCCGACCCAGCACTCGGTGCAGAAACTGCGCGAGATCGGCATTTCGCCGAACGCGCTGCTGTGCCGCGCCGACCGCCGCATTCCGGACGACGAGCGCGCCAAGATTTCGCTGTTCGCCAACGTCGAAGAGCAGGCCGTCATCTCGGTGTGGGACGTCGACACCATCTACAAGGTGCCGCAGGTGCTGAACGACCAGGGCCTGGACGACATCATCCTGGAAGCCCTGGGCCTGGAGGCGCCGCCGGCCGACCTGTCGATGTGGACCAAGCTGATCCACACGCTGGAAAACCCGAAGCACGAAGTGACCATCGGCATGGTCGGCAAGTACGTCGACCTGATCGAGTCGTACAAGTCGCTGACCGAGGCGCTGCGCCACGCCGGCATCCACACCGAGAGCCGCGTCAACATCGAATACCTGGACTCGGAAGAGATCGAGACCAAGGGTTGCGACCACCTGGCCAAGTACGATGCGATCCTGGTGCCGGGCGGCTTCGGCAAGCGCGGCGTGGAAGGCAAGATCATGGCTGCCCGCTATGCCCGCGAAAACAAGATCCCGTATCTCGGCATCTGCCTGGGCATGCAGGTCGCGCTGATCGAATACGCGCGCCACATGGCCGGCCTGCCGAACGCCAACTCGACCGAGTTCGATCTCGAGACCGACCAGCCGGTCGTCGCCCTGATCAACGAATGGCAGAACCACGACGGCAAGGTCGAGAAGCGCGACGAGAACTCGGACCTGGGTGGTACGATGCGCCTGGGCGCCCAGACCTGCGCGGTGAAGCCGGGCACGCTGGCCGCCGAGATCTACGGCAGCGTCGTCACCGAGCGTCACCGTCACCGCTACGAAGCCAACAACTTCTACCTGCCGAAGGTGGAAGCGGCGGGCATGGTGGTCGCGGCGCGCACCCCGAACGAGGACCTGTGCGAGATCATGGAGCTGCCGCGTGAAGCCCACCCATGGTACATGGGCGTGCAGTTCCACCCCGAATTCAAGTCGACCCCGCGCAGCGGGCACCCGCTGTTCACCTCCTTCATCAAGGCGGCCCTGTCCCATCAGGCGGCCAATCCGAAGGTGGCGGCGAACGAACAAGCTTTGCAAGGAGATGTAGCATGAAACTGTGCGGTTTCGAAGTAGGTCAGGACCATCCGATCTTCCTGATCGCCGGCACCTGCGTGATCGAGTCGCGCCAGATGGCGCTCGACACGGCCGGCACCCTGAAGGAAATCACCAGCGCGCTGGGCATCCCCTTCATCTATAAATCGTCCTTCGACAAGGCCAATCGCTCGTCGGGCAAATCCTTCCGCGGCCCGGGCCGCGAAAAGGGCCTGGAGATCCTCGCGGACGTGCGCAAGGAGCTGGGCGTGCCCGTGCTCACCGACGTGCACGACGAAGAGATGATCCCCGAGGTGGCGAGCGTCGTCGACGTGCTGCAGACCCCGGCCTTCCTGTGCCGCCAGACCGACTTCATCAACGCCTGCGCGCGTTCGGGCAAGCCGGTCAACATCAAGAAGGGCCAGTTCCTGGCGCCGGGCGACATGAAGAACGTGATCGACAAGGCGCGCGCCGCCGCACGCGAAGCGGGCCTGAACGAGGACAACTTCATGGCCTGCGAGCGCGGCGCCTCCTTCGGCTACAACAACCTGGTCTCGGACATGCGTTCGCTCGCCATCATGCGCGAATCGAACTGCCCGGTGGTGTTCGACGCCACCCACTCGGTGCAGCTGCCGGGCGGGCAGGGCACGTCCTCGGGCGGCCAGCGCGAGCACGTGCCGGTGCTGTCGCGCGCCGCGGTGGCGGCCGGTGTCGCCGGCCTGTTCATGGAAACCCACCCCGATCCGGCCAATGCGCTGTCGGACGGTCCGAATGCCGTCCCGCTGGGCCGCATGAAGGAACTGCTCACGACCCTGGTCGAGATCGACCGCGTGGTCAAGAAGGCTGGCTTCCTCGAGAACAGCTTCAAGGCATAATTAAGTTATTGGATTATCAAGTATGAAACTCGAGGCGCCTGTGCGGCGCCTCGAGTTTCATGTGCGCGACGATTTTTCTACCTTCTGGAGACTGAAACATGAGTGCTATCGTTGACATCATCGGCCGCGAGATCATCGACTCGCGCGGCAATCCCACCGTCGAATGCGACGTGCTGCTCGAATCGGGCGTGATGGGCCGTGCCGCCGTGCCGTCGGGCGCGTCGACCGGTTCGCGCGAAGCGATCGAACTGCGCGACGGCGACCCGAAGCGTTACTTCGGCAAGGGTGTGCTGCAGGCCTGCGAGAACATCAACACCGAAATCAGCGAAGCAATCATGGGCCTGGACGCCAACGAGCAGGCCTTCCTCGACCGTACCCTGATCGACCTGGACGGCACCGAGAACAAGAGCCGCCTGGGCGCCAACGCCATGCTGGCCGTGTCGATGGCCGTGGCGAAGGCCGCCGCTGAAGAAGCGGGCCTGCCGCTGTACCGCTACTTCGGCGGTTCGGGCGCGATGCAGATGCCGGTGCCGATGATGAACGTCATCAACGGCGGCGCCCACGCCGACAACAACCTGGACATCCAGGAATTCATGATCATCCCGGTCGGCGCGCCTTCGTTCAAGGAAGCCATGCGCTACGGCGCCGAGGTGTTCCACACCCTGAAGAAGATCCTGCACTCGAAGGGCCTGGCTACCTCGGTCGGCGACGAAGGCGGCTTCGCGCCGAACGTCGCCAACCACGAGGAAGCGATCAAGCTGATCATGCAGGCGATCGAGCAGGCCGGCTACCAGGCGGGCAGCGACATCGCCATCGGCCTGGACTGCGCCGCCAGCGAGTTCTACAAGGACGGCAAGTACGTGCTCGAAGGCGAGGGCCTGACCCTGTCCTCGACCGACTTCACCAACATGCTGGCGACCTGGTGCGACAAGTACCCGATCATCTCGATCGAGGACGCGATGGCCGAAGGCGACTGGGAAGGCTGGGGCATCCTGACGCAAGCCCTGGGCAAGAAGGTCCAGCTGGTGGGCGACGACCTGTTCGTCACCAACACCAAGATCCTGAAAGAGGGCATCCAGAAGAACATCGCCAACTCGATCCTGATCAAGATCAACCAGATCGGCACCCTGACCGAGACCTTCGCCGCCATCGAGATGGCCAAGCGCGCCGGCTACACCGCCGTGATCTCGCACCGTTCGGGCGAGACCGAGGACTCGACGATTGCCGACATCGCGGTGGGCCTGAACGCCCTGCAGATCAAGACTGGCTCGATGTCGCGTTCGGACCGCATGGCCAAGTACAACCAGCTCCTGCGTATCGAGGAAGACCTGGGCGACGTGGCCAGCTACCCGGGCCGCGACGCCTTCTATAATCTGAAATAAGTCTGAAGTAAATCAACATCGTTCCACCGCCGGCGGGCCGCGAAGGCTTGCCGGCGTATCATTTTCTGCCATGCGCCTGATTACGCTTGCCCTTGCCGCCTTGCTGTTGCTGATCCAGTACCCGCTGTGGTTGGGGAAGGGCGGCATGCTTGCCGTCGCCGACCTGCGCGACCAGGTCGCGCTGGCCCAGGCGCATACCGACCAGCTCAAGGCACGCAACGCCAAGCTCGATTCCGAAGTGCGCGACCTGCGCGAGGGCCTGGGCGCCGTCGAGGAACGCGCGCGCCTGGAACTGGGCATGATCAAGCAGAACGAAATCTTCGTGCAGGTGCTGCGCAAGGACGAGAAGCCGGTCGAGTCGATGACCGTGCCGCCGCCTCCGCCGCCGCCGAAACCCGGCAAGGGTCCCGTCGTTCCCGGCCCGACCCACTGACTACCATGACATCCCCGACCATCCCTGACGGCGCGTCCGGCGACGCCGCCGCCGCCCTGACTTCGCTCGAGGCGCTGGCCGTCTACCTCGCCGCCGCCTTCGAAAGCGGCGACACGACCGTGCTCGTCGAAGCACTGGCCGTCGCCGCGCGCGCCGAAGGCACGGCCCACCTGGCCGCCGCCGCCGGCCTGCCGCAAGCCGGCCTGCGCGCCGCTTTCGCCAGCGGCGAGCTGAGCCTGGATGCGACGCTCGCGATCATGAAGGTGATCGACCTGCATCTGCCGGGCGAGGCGCACTGAGCTTGAAAGCCGCGGCGTCTGTCCGTAGGGTGGGCGCCCCGTGCCCACCGGAACGATGAGCCGACGCGGCGCCCGGAAGGCAGTAACGGCGCCCATGCTTTCGGTGGGCACAGGGCGCCCACCCTACGACTCCAGAACCGCCGCGACATATCGACCGTGCGTCGAACGCGTGGGCGGCGCACATGCCATCGATAGACGCAGCGACCGGTATAGCCGCCCACCCTACGGGCCTGCGCGCGGGGGCCGGGGTCTTCCCGCAGTCCGAACCGCATGAGTTGGACCGTAGGGTGGGCGGCTCCCCCCGACCCCTTGCGTCATCGCCGGCCTCGACGCCGCCCACGCGTTCAGCCGGACCATGAACCGCCGCGACATATCGACCGTGCGTCGAACGCGTGGGCGGCGCACATGCCATCGATAGGCGCAGCGACCGGTATAGCCGCCCACCCTACGGGCCTGCGCGCGGGTTCCGCCATTTTCCCGCAGTCCGGACCGCATGAGCTGGACCGTAGGGTGGGCGGCTCCCCCCGACCCCTTGCGTCGTCGCCGGCCTCGACGCCGCCCACGCGTTCAACCGGACCATGAAGCGCCGCGCCATCTCAACCCCGGAATCGACGCAAAGCCGACGGATTGGCCTAGAATGTTCGCTATCTCTTCATCCCGGAAGGAAGCGCATCATGAGCCAGCAACATGCCGCAGGACCGTTCGACGTGACCGTCACTCCGCAAGGCCAGCCGGAGGTGCGCGACGGGGTGACGACCGGACGCATGCTGATCGATAAACGCTATCACGGCGAACTGGACGGGACCGGCGTCGGCGAGATGCTGTCGGCGATGACGACGACCGAAGGCTCGGCCGGCTACGTGGCCATCGAGCGCGTGACCGGCAGGCTGCAGGGCAGGAGCGGGAGCTTCGTGGTCCAGCACAGCGGCACGATGGCGCGCGGCGCCCAGGCGCTGTCGATCACGGTCGTGCCGGATTCGGGCACCGGGGAATTGACGGGGATCGGCGGGACGATGCACATCCGCATCGAGGAGCGCCAGCACTTCTACGAATTCGATTACGTCCTGCCGGACCTGTGAGCCGCGCCCGAGGCCAAAAGTTCTTTGGCATGCCCCCTCAAGATTCAATCCGCTCGAGTCGGGGGACAGACCTCGGTAGATAGGACAAGCGTTCTGCCAATTCCAGGCATGTCATTTCCTCGCCTCTCGCTGCACTGTTAGATCAACGTCGACCGCAGGCGCCGAAAATCGATTTGGAGTGCCTAAAAAACCTCCACTGCACCGCTGCATGGTCCGCCTTAGCTCGTACTGTCTTCGACGACGCGTCGGGTGGCGGCCTCCCTTGTCCTAAAGATTTTGTCAGATGCTCTTTCCTTTCGCCGGCCTCCAGGGGGAGTCTGAAAAAGTTCACTGTGACAATTGGAGAGTTTTGCTGCGCTTGCATAGTTCAAAATACTATCTTTACGCGAGCATCCTCTGCCGTGTTGCAACGGCGTACATCAAGGCTAGGAGGCACTTTGAGACGGCTTATCTTTTCCCTCGTTCTAACCGCTCTTCTGACCTTGAGTGGCATGAGTTATGCGCAATGTGTCAATTCGAAGCAACCCAGCTGTAGCGTGTATGAAAACTGCTTTGCGAAGTTATGTAATTGTGCGAGCTCGCCAACAGAGTATTTCATCCGTTACGGCAAGAAGTACTGCGAGGTGTTTATCGATCTGCCAGGACTGTCAAAACAAGGAAAATCCTGGCGCGATAGTACTCTTCGATGCCTTCAGGAGAAAATAGTACCCGAACTTCCGCCGGACGGAAGGGCAGATACCTGCGACTGCAAGCGGACTGAAGCCTATGCTTTCGATTCGCATGTGACGTGTTATACCAAGGCATCTCCTTCTATATGCGCACTGCCCGCCGAAGACTGGGCGGCCATTTTCGCAGCTTCCGGTGGCGTCAAAACCCTTGTGGACACAAAAAGCAGAAAGCAGATTGTGGAAGTCGCGAAGGTATGTTTGCCACTTGTGGGATCCGAAATGAAGGGCAAGCTAAACAAGTTCATCGAAGACATGAGCAAATAGCGCCCAATCAAGCAGTAAAACCAGACTAGGGGAAAAAATGATCAAATCAAAACTAATTGGCCTTGCGTTGCTCTCGACCGTGGTATCGCCTCTGGCCGCCGTAGAGATCACAGCGAACACCAGGTTCTTCAATCTGACGAACTGGGCATACAAGGATGACACCAGTCCAGACATGCTTCTGTACAATGTGGCGGGGTTTTATATTGCTAACGCACCCCTTACTTCGCAGCGGGTGGCCATACTGCCCAGTATCCGGTACTCGGCGAATAGCGTTCAGTTTATTTCGAAGAATGGCATGCCGATCGAAGACATCTCGTCTTTGAACCCAAGCGATGTCGAGACCGTTGAAGTTACCCTGTGGTACAACGGCAACCTTCCCAATCGCGAGCAAAGCATAGGTATTGTGTCGCAACTTGGCACCAATACCATCAGGCCCGTCGCGAAGTACATTCCATTCGACTTTAATTTCATCAACAACCCGAGCTATGTAAATTGGGGGCTGCCGCATCAAATGAAGATGGCGATTCATAATGATCTGATGAAATTGCAGCAGGATACGGCGCAAGCCGAGAATCTGTATGCTGCGTGGCAGTCGAGGTTACCCCAGGTCGTCGTGATTAAAAACGCTACTGTCAGGGCCGTAATCAATGGAGAGATTGTCGGTGAAACCTCGAGCTCCAACTGGGTTGCACCTTCCGGTGCGCTTCCAATGCTCTATCTGAAAGGACTCTCGCCATATCAGATCAACCGCATCAGGACTGGCGGAATGGAGTTATCGGTTGAGTATACGTTCCAGGATACCAGGACATCATCGATTAACGCGCAATTTGATTTCAAGGCAATCATGCAGCGAGTTATCGATGACTCGTATAGCCGTGTTATAACCAGGAAAACGAGCGGATTCCAGTTTCTCGGCATGGGAAGCAAGAAGTCCACAATGAAGGAGCGTATCAAGCAGGCGTTGACGGATCAAACTAGCGGTGGAACCTACGGCCAGACGATGATTCAGATGGATGATGCTGACGAGTCTCAGATTGCGATGTTCACCGAACGCTTCTTCCCGACGCTGTCCCGGGACCAGGTTATCGAGAACCACATGAATGCAGCCGCAGCGGCCCAGAGCGAAGGCAAAACGGAACTGGCCGAAACACATAGAAAATATGCCGAGGACCTGCGGGCCGAGAAGCTCGATCTAAGCGTTGATACCGCGGCAGCTTTGGCGGCATTGAATAAAGATGATTACGTAGGTTTTATTGCTCATGGGCTAAAGATCGGTAGCGCTGCGAACAAGGGCACGTTTGAATACCATAGGGTTCTTAATTCCAGGTCCGAGCTTGTGAAGAAAGAGGACTGGTCCCATCAAATGAATACCACTGTCAACCGAACCATTACTCAACTGGTGCCGGTGAAGACCGTGCAGCGCAAACCTTTCCTTGGCATGTGCAGTGCCAACAATATGCGGCTGGCGTTGTGGGTCGCTGACCATACCGGGAACTGGTTTCCAAACCCCACACTAAAAAACTACTTTGTTCCCTTCTGTGTTGTACAGAGTGGGCCAATGGCGAATGCCGGCATAGCGCCAGGCACATTGATCGAAAGCATTGATGGAGCTGTCATTAATACTGCGAATGATTTGAGCGCAGTCTTGAATGGGAAGCGTCCTGGTGATCGAATCCGGATTATCAAGTTGAATCAAGATTCTCATCCGATGGTCCCAGGCAACGTAGTGTTTCGTAGGGAAGCGGTCGACCTTGAACTTGGTGCTGGCGAGATCGCCCAACAGTACCACTAAGTGGCCACCTTAGCCGTACGACGAGACCTGTAGCGCTGCAAGCAACAGGCGGCTGCTTTGCTTGCAAGTGAATCGGAAAACTGCCGTTGGAGGTATCGAAATTGTCGTTCAACGCCTGGTGAAGCTTTGCAAAGAAGAACTGCGGACAAATTGTGTGCCCGTGTAGATCACGGGGTGAACCTGTGCAATACCTCGTAAAGTCCAGCGCAGGGCCCACACTATAGCGAGCAGGGCGGCGTAGAATATCTACGCCGCCGACCGGTACTGCAAAGCTAATGGTTCTTAGTCCGACGACGCCTCGCCCTGCATCGAGCCGGCGCCCTGTTCCAGGAAGGAACGCAGCATCCAGGCGTTCTTCTCGTGCACTTCCATGCGGGTGGTCAGCATGTCGGCGGTCGGGAAGTCGTCCAGCTCGTCGGCAACCTTCACGCCGGCGCGCATGGTGCGGACCAGGATTTCGTTGCCTTCGACCAGTTGGCGGATCATTTCCTTGGCCGACAGCACTTCCGGCTCTTCCTTGATGTTCGAGAGCTCGGCATAGCGCTTGGAGGTGGCCGGGGCGAAGTGGCCCAGGGCGCGGATGCGCTCGGCGATGTCGTCCAGCGCGTTCCACTGCTCGGTGTACTGTTCCTCGAACATCACGTGCAGGGTCGAGAACATCGGGCCGGTGACGTTCCAGTGGAAATTGTGGGTCTTCAGGTAGAGCATGTAGGCGTCCGCCAGGACGGTCGAGAGCGACTCGACGATCTTTGCGCGGTCCTCGGTGTTGATGCCGGTGTCCATGTGCATTGCGATTCTCCTGTGGTCAAGTGACGGTGCTGTTGATAGTTGCAGCACTGTTAACAAACGTCAGCTTAGCACCGGCCAAAAAATCCTGCGGTACGTTACCTCACCGAAGGCCGGCATGAGGCCTACCCGGCCGGCGTCACCGTGGGCTCGACATTGCGCAGCGTGACCAGCGCGCGGTATTCGGTGTCGTCGAGCACGAATTCGAGCCGGGCTTGGGGCGGGTAGCTGGTCTTGATCAGCATGGCCGAGGCCATCTTCGCATCGAAGGCCGTGCGCACCCAGCCGGCCAGTCCTTGCGGGCGGCGGTAGGGTGCTTCGCGCAGGATCTGCGTGATGGCCTTGGCGTGGGCGGGATTGTCGCGCTGGACGCGCTCGATGGCGCCGGGAGCGTCGAGGTCGACATGCTGGCGCAGCGCGGGACCGGCGTGGGCGGCAAGGGTGGCGCTGGCAAGCAGCGCCGCAAGAAGGATTCGCATGGCACACCTCCTCGTGGGATGGGGCCAGTTTACGCCTGACGGCCACGCGATGGAAGCCGGCTCCGGCAGCGCCGGGCCGAGGAATCAGGCAGGCAACAGCGTCTGCAGGACGGCGCGCGCGCTTTCCGGAATCGGCACCGATTTGTTGCTGCGGCGGTCGACGTAGACGTGCACGAAATGCCCGGCGGCGGCCGGCATCGGCTCGTCGTTGCGGTACAGTGCGATCTCGTAGCGCACGCTCGAATTGCCGAGCTTCGACACCCTGACGCCGACGTGGATGAGGTCGGGGAAGGAGATGGAGCTGAAGTAGGAGCAGCCGGTCTCGACGACGAAGCCGACGACGTCGTCCTTGTGGATGTCGAGCACGCCGCGGTCGATCAGGTAACGATTGACCGCGGTGTCGAAGAAACTGTAGTAGTTGACGTTGTTGACATGCCCGTAGCTGTCGTTGTCCATCCAGCGCGTCGGCAAGGCGACCATGTGGGGAAAGGCAGAGCGGGGCGTGTCGCGCATCGTCAGGAGTTCCTTGTCAGTGTTTCGCTTAGTGCTTCGTCTCGTCGGCCGGCGTCATCGAATCCGCCGCGATCGGGGTGGCGAACAGCTGGGCGCAGTCGACCTTGTCGAAGGCGTAGTGCTTGCCGCAGAAGTCGCAGTTGATGCCCAGCTCGCCCAGATCGGCCAGCGCAGATTCCACCTCGTCCTGGCCCAGCATCTTGAGCATGTTGCCGACCTTTTCGCGGGTGCAGCTGCAATGGAACTGCGGGTGTTGCGGGTCGAACACGCGGATCGTCTCTTCCCAGAACAGGCGGGTCAGCAGGGTCTGGATGTCGGTTGTGAGCAGTTCTTCCTGCTTCAGGGTGCTGCCCAGCATGACGGCGCGGTTCCAGGTTTCCAGGTCTTCCTCTTCGGTCGCCTGCTTCACCTGGTCGTCCTTGCCGGTGTGGCGCGGCAGCTTCTGCAGCAGCAGGCCGCGCGAGACCTTGTCGTCGGCCGCCAGCCACAGCTTGGTGTCCATCTGTTCCGAGCGCAGCATGTAGTTCTCGATGACGGTCGCCACGTCGTCGCCGTCGAGCGGTACGATGCCCTGGTAGGGCTGCTGGCCCGGCACCTTGTCGACCGGGTCGAGCGTGATCACGAAGCGGCCCTTGCCGGTGGCATTGAGCAGCTGGGTGAGCGTTGCGTCGTCCGCGATCTCGGCGTCCGGCGCCAGTTTTGCGGTGGCGCGGATGCGCAGCGAAGCGTCGCACTCGACCACCAGCAGGCGCACGGGGCCGTCGCCGTGGATCTGCATCACGATCGCGCCATTGAATTTCAGGTTGGCCGACAGCAGGGCAGCCGCGGCCACCATCTCGCCCAGCACGGCGCGCACGGCCTTGGGGTAGCCGTGACGGGCCTGGATCTCGCGCCAGGTGTCGGAAATCTCGACCAGCTCGCCGCGCACGGCGGCGTTGTCGAAGATAAATTTCTGTAGGGTGTCCTTGGTGTCTACTGTCGTCATTGTCTATCCGATTTGCTTGAGCTGCGCCTTGAACAGCTGGCCGCGCGCGACATAACTGTCGGCATTGGCCTGCAGGCGCAGCAGGTCTTCTTCCGTGAGGGTGCGCACCGCTTTGGCCGGCGCACCGATGATGAGCGAGTTGTCGGGGAATTCCTTGCCCTCGGTAACCAGTGCTCCGGCACCGACGAGGCAACCCTTGCCGATCTTTGCGCCGTTCAGGATCACGGCCTGGATGCCGATCAGCGAGCCATCGCCCACCGTGCATCCGTGCAGCATCGCCTGGTGGCCGACGGTCACGCCTTTGCCGAGCGTGAGCGGATAGCCCATGTCGGTGTGCATCACCGTGCCTTCTTGCACGTTGCTGTTTTCGCCGATCGTGATCCGCTCGTTGTCGCCGCGGATCGTGACACCGAACCACACCGAGGCATTCGCCTCGATCGTCACTTTGCCGATCAGGTTGGCCGAATCGGCCACGTAGGCCGACGCATCGATCTCAGGCGCATGCTCGCCCAGCTGGTAAATCGCCATGGATGTGCTCGCGGAAGGTTGAAGTACTGCTATTTTACGCCCTCGCGCCCGCCATCGCCCGATTGGCCCCATATGAAGATGACGGGCAGGAATTCAACGGCTTGCGTATAATCTGAACGATCGTTCTTTTTTAACTGCCGACCCAGCCATGAAACCCTCCCGTTCCGAATTCCTGACCGTGCGCGGCCTGCGCACCCACGTGCGCCATTGGGGCCGCGAAGGCGCGCCCAAGCTCTTCATGGCCCATGGCTGGATGGATATGTCGGCCTCGTTCCAGTTCATCGTCGACTGCCTGGAAGGCGACTGGCACGTCATCGCTCACGACTGGCGCGGCTTCGGCCTCTCGGAGCGCACCCATTCGGACACCTACTGGTTCCCCGACTACATTGCCGACCTCGACTTCCTGCTCGACCATTACTCCCAAAGTGAGCCGGTCAACCTGCTCGGCCACAGCATGGGCGGCAACGCCGTCAGCCTGTACGCGGGCGTGCGGCCGCACCGGGTGGCGAAACTGATCAACCTGGAAGGCATCGGCCTGATGGGCAGCGTGCCCCAGCAGGCGCCCAAGCGCATGGCCAAGTGGCTGGACGAGCTGAAGAATCCGCCGGTGATGAAGGGCTACGCCAGCCTGGAAGAGGTGGCGGGGCGGCTGCAGAAGACCAATCCGCGCCTGCCGGACGAGCGCGCGGCCTTCCTGGCCGGGCACTGGTCGGCGCGCAACGACGCGGGCGAGTACGAGATCCTGGGCGACCCGGCGCACAAGATGAACGGGCCGCTGCTGTATCACCTGGACGAGATGATCGCGACCTGGAAGAAGATCACCGCGCCGGTGCTGTGGATCGAGGCGGCGGAGACCGAGATGTGGCGCTGGATGGGGCCGCAGGAAGAGATGCGGGCGGAAGTGGACAGGCGCCTGGCGCACATGGCTTCGGTGGAGGCGCACATCGTGCCGGAGGCGGGGCACATGGTGCACCATGACCAGCCGGCGGTGCTGGCGCGGTTGATCGAGGCGTTTTTGGCGCGTTGAGCGGGTGGTGTACGGGCGTTTGTGGGGCTGTTGCCTGTTCTGTTCGTGGTGTTCTTGATCCGCGTGGGCACGAGTGCCCACCCTACGGGAGACGCCGCGAGTGGGAAACCCTGACACGAGGGACGTAGGGTGGACGGCTCTGCCGTCCACGCGTTCAACCGGCTCCAAATGATTGCAAACGAAATTTGCATGAAACGGCTGAGATGCAAATATCCTTTGCACACGGCTCACAAATGCCGCACCTCTGCCGGCGTCGTGGTCCAGTTATCGTTGCGCCCATCGAAGTAGCGCACCGGCGCCGCGATGACGTCCTCCACCGGCATATCGTCCAGGCTCGCCACCGTCACCGCCACGAAGGGCCCCATCCTCGGCGACTCGCCCGTCGAGAACACGTTGATGCCGCAGGCGCGGCAGAAACAATGGCCGTCGCGCCGCGTGTGGAAGCGGTATTCGCCCAGCGCCTGCGCGCCTTCCAGCAGGCGGAACTGCGATGGCGTCACCACCGCCGCCCAGAAGCGCATCTTGGTGCAGATCGTGCAGTTGCACTTGATCGTGCCCTGGCTGAGATCGATGTCCGCTTCATAGCGCACCGCGCCGCAGTGGCAGCTGCCGTGGTAGGTCTTCATTTCCGCCCGTTATGAATGTAAGAACGGCAACTCTAGCATTGTCCAGCCAGGTAACGGAAGAGGCGACCCGGCCGCGCCGCACCGCAGCGCGATTGCGGCGTACAATGTCCCTTCCGTCCAGTATCCGCAAGCGCCCCGCACCATGCTGAAAGTCGATCTTCACTGCCATTCCAACGTTTCCGACGGCGTCCTCGCCCCAAGCGCCGTGGCGGCCTACGCACGCAAGGGCGGGGTCGATGCCTGGGCGCTGACCGACCACGACGAGGTCGGCGGCATCAAGGCGGCGCGCGCGGCGGCCAAGGAAGTCGGCATGCGTTTCGTGTCCGGCGTCGAGATTTCCGTCACCTGGGCCAACCAGACCGTGCACCTGGTCGGCCTGCACGTGGACGAGGACAACCCCGCGCTGCTGGCCGGGCTGGCGGCCACCCGCCACGGCCGCGACGCGCGCGGACGCGAGATTGCCGCGCAACTCGAGACGGCCGGCATTCCCGGCGCCTACGAGGGCGCGCTGAAGTACGTGGGCAACCCCGACCTGCTGTCGCGCACCCACTTCGCCCGCTACATCGTCGAGACCGGCATCTGCGATACCACCTCCGAGGTCTTCCGCAAGTTCCTTACCGAAGGCAAGCCCGGCTATGTGCCGCACCGCTGGGCCACCCTGGAAGAGGCGATGGGCTGGATCCGCGGCGCCGGCGGCATTCCCGTGATCGCCCACCCGGGCCGCTACAAATTCGACGCCACCGCGGAAGGCGCCCTGTTCGACGAATTCCGCCAGCGCGGCGGCAATGCGATCGAGGTCGTCACCGGCAGCCACACGCCCGACCAGTACGCCACCTATGCCGAGGTGGCGCGCCGCTACGGTTTCCTCGCGTCGCGCGGCACCGATTTCCATGCGCCGGGCGAGGCGCGCGTCGAGTTCGACGCCTTGCCGCCGCTGCCGGGCAGCGTGACGCCGATCTGGCACGACTGGTTCTGAGGCTGGGCTCGCCGGCGTAGGGTGGGCGCCCCGTGCCCACGCGTGAACGATGAGCAGACGCAGCGCGTTGTAGACGCCAACACGACGCCGGCTTCACGCGTGGGCACAGGGGCGCCCACCCTACGTCCCTGTGCGTAGCGCGTCCGGTCCGTTTAAGCCCGCCATAAGCCTTCGCCCTTGAATTTTCCCGGGCCCAGCCTTATCTTGGCAGCCTGTCAATGACACTCTGTCGAGGGTTTTCCATGAAGCGCATCGTATTGTTCCTCGCCACCAACCTCGCGGTTGTGCTGGTGCTCACCGTTGTCCTGAACCTGCTGGGTGTCGGGCGCGCGGTGTCGGCCGAGGGCATCAACGTCGGCGCCCTGGCGGTCTTCTCCCTGGTGGTCGGCTTCACCGGCTCGATCATCTCGCTCCTGCTGAGTAAACCGATGGCCAAGTGGTCGACCGGCGCGCGCGTCATCGAGCAGCCGCAGAACTCGACCGAACTCTGGCTCGTCAACACCGTCCGCAAGCTGGCCGACCGTGCCGGCCTCAAGATGCCCGAAGTGGCCGTGTACGACGGCGAACCGAACGCCTTCGCGACCGGCGCCTTCAAGAATTCCGCGCTGGTGGCCGTGTCCACCGGCCTGCTGCAGGGCATGACCGAAGACGAGGTCGAGGCCGTGCTCGGCCACGAGGTCGCCCACATCGCCAACGGCGACATGGTCACGCTCACCCTGATCCAGGGCGTGGTGAACACCTTCGTCGTGTTTCTGGCGCGCGTGGTCGGCTTCTTTGTGGACAAGGTGCTCCTGCGCGGCAACGAGGACCGCGGCCCCGGCATCGGCTACATGGTCACCGTCTTCGTCTGCGAGATCGTGTTCGGCCTGGTGGCCTCGATCATCGTGGCCTGGTTCTCGCGCCAGCGCGAATTCCGCGCCGACGCCGGCTCGGCCAAGCTGCTCGGCTCGACCGTGCCGATGCAGCATGCGCTGGCCCGTCTCGGCGGCCTGCAGCCGGGCGCTCTGCCTTCGTCGATGACCGCGTCGGGCATTTCCGGCAGCGGCGGCGGCTGGGGCGCGCTGTTCTCGACCCACCCGCCGATGGAGGAGCGCATCGCCGCCCTGCAGGCGCTGCGCTGACCCGAAAGATCCTCGATGAGCCAATTCTTCCAGATCCATCCAGACAACCCCCAACCGCGGCTGATCAAGCAGGCGGCGCAGATCCTCCGCTCGGGCGGCGTGGTCGCGCTGCCGACCGACTCGGCCTACGCCCTGGTCTGCCAGCTCGACGACAAGAACGCCGTCGAGAAGCTGCGCCGGGTGCGCGGCATCGACGACAAGCACCACCTGACGCTGCTGTGCCGCGACCTGTCCGAAATCGCCCAGTACGCGCGCGTCGACAACGCCCAGTACCGGCTGCTGAAGGCGACCACGCCCGGCCCCTACACCGTGATCCTGGAAGCGACCAAGGAGGTGCCGCGCCGCCTGTCCCATCCTTCGCGCAAGACCATCGGCCTGCGCGTGCCCGAGAACCAGATCACGCTGGCGCTGCTCGAGGAGCTGGGCGAGCCGCTGATCGGCACCACGCTGCAGCTCCCGGGCGACGACCACATGCTGTCCGATCCGGACGAGGTGCGCGAGCGCCTGGAAAAGCAGATCGACCTGGTCGTCGACGGCGGCGCCGGCACCCTCGAGCCCACCACCATCGTCGACCTCACCGGCCCCGAACCCGTGCTGCTGCGCGAGGGCAGGGGCGACCCCGCCGCCTTCGGCCTGTAGGAAGGCATCGCAGGTTTTGCGCCTCACCCGCAGAGCCGATACGCTCGGCTCTGCTAAAATCGCCTTCTTATGGATGAAATCATTCGCAACATCGCAGTCTTCGCGCTGCCCGTTCTTTTCGCGATCACCCTGCACGAAGCGGCCCACGCCTATGCCGCCAAGCGTTTCGGCGACCTGACCGCCTACGCCGCGGGGCGCATGACGCTCAATCCGCTGGTGCACATCGACCTGTTCGGCACCATCATCATTCCGATCGCGCTGTACGTGACCACCGGCTTCGTGTTCGGCTATGCCAAGCCGGTGCCGGTCGAATTCGGCCGCCTGCGCAATCCGAAGCGCGACATGGCCTGGGTCGCCCTGGCCGGTCCCGGCGCCAACTTCATCATGGCCCTGCTGTGGCTGATCTTCGGCCTGCTGCTGATCGCGTTCCAGGTGAGCGAGGAGTTCCCGCACAAGGTCGCCGAGGCCGGCGTGTTCACCAACCTGCTGATCTTCGCCTTCAACCTGTTCCCGCTGCCGCCGCTCGACGGCGGCCGGGTGTTGACGAGCATGCTGCCGAACCGGCTGGCCTACCGGTTCGCCAAGATCGAGCCCTACGGCTTCTTCATCCTGCTGGCCCTCATCTATTTCAATGTGCTGGCCTTCTGGGTGGTGCCGGTGATGTGGCTGGGCGATACCGCGGTCGACCTGCTGGTCACGCCGCTCAAGATGCTGCTGTTCTGATGCACGCGCCGACCGTCCACCCCTCGCACTGGGTAGGCCGCTTCGCGCCGCTGGTGCCGGCGGGCGAGGTGCTCGACCTGGCCTGCGGCAGCGGACGCCACGCGCGCCTGTTCGCGCGGCTGGGCCATCCGGTGCTGGCGGTCGACCGCGATCGGCAGGCCTTGGCCAGTGCCGCCGGCGCCGGCATCGCCACGCTGGAAGTCGACCTGGAAGAAGAGGGCGCCGCCTGGCCCTTCGAGACCGGGCGCTTCGCCGGCATCGTCGTCACCAACTACCTGCACCGGCCGCTGATGGCGAACCTGATCGCCAGCCTGGCGCCGGGTGGTGTCCTGATCTACGAAACCTTTGCGCTGGGCAACGAAGCCTTCGGCAAACCCTCGAATCCCGCCTTCCTGCTGCGTCCCGGCGAACTGCTGGACCTGGCCGCCGGCGCGGGCCTGCGCGTGCTGGCCTTCGAGGACGGCGTGGTCAGCGAACCGAAACCGGCCCGGGTGCAGCGCCTGTGCGCGGCGGGAGCGGGCTTCCCGCAAACCGAAGCCCGGCTCGACCATTTATCTGCGGTTAATGAACCATAGCACCGGGCTATCCGCTACAATCAGATTTTTATTTTCCGACACGTACCAGAGATTATGATTAAGGGCAGCATAGTAGCAATCGTCACTCCGATGTTTGAGGATGGCAGTCTCGACAAGGACAGCCTGCGCAAACTGATCGACTGGCACGTGGCCGAAGGCACCGACGGCATCGTCATCGTCGGCACCACTGGCGAGTCGGCGACCGTCAGCCCGGAAGAGCACTGCGAGCTCATCAAGCTGACCGTGGACCACGTGGCCGGCCGCATTCCGGTCATCGCCGGTTCCGGCGGTAACTCGACCGCCGAGGCGATCGCACTGACCCGCCACGCCAAGGAAGTCGGCGCCGACGCCTCGCTGCAGGTCGTTCCTTACTACAACCGTCCGACCCAGGAAGGCATGTACCGCCACTTCAAGGCCATCGCCGAAGCGGTGGACCTGCCAGTCATCCTGTACAACGTGCCGGGCCGTACCGTTGCCGACATGAGCAACGACACCATCGCGCGCCTGGCGCCGATCGACAACATCGTCGGCGTGAAGGATGCCACCGGCAACCTCGGCCGCGGCATCGAGCTGCTGAAGATGGTCGACAAGTCCTTCGCCGTCTACTCGGGCGACGATCCGACCGCGATGGCGCTGATGTTCTGCGGCGGCGCCGGCAATATCTCGGTCACCGCCAACGTCGCGCCGCGCGCCATGCACGAGCTGTGCGAAGCGGCCATGGCTGGCAACATCGCCCGCGCCATCGAGATCAACAACAGCGTGCTGCAGCTGCACGCCAAGCTGTTCGTCGAACCCAATCCGGTCCCGGTCAAGTGGGCGCTGGCGGAAATGGGCAAGATGCCGGCAGGCCTGCGCCTGCCGCTGGCGCCGCTGTCGGCGCCGTTCCACGACACCGTGCGTACCGCGCTGCGCGAGGCGGGCCTCCTGCCGCAATCCTGAGTCCCGCAAGGGTGTTGGTTTACAGATCTGAAATCGTAACGATATGACTACTCGCAACAAAAAGACCCTCGCGACCCTCGTTTCCGCGCCGACCGCAGCGCGCGTGCTGGTGCTTTCCGCGCTGGCGCTGAGCACGGCGGCGTGCACCACCGTGTTCGAGTCGGACAAGGTGGACTACAAGTCGTCGAAGAAGGCGCCGCCGCTGGACGTGCCGCCCGACCTGACCCAACTCCAGAAGGACAATCGTTACGCAACGCCGGAGCGCGGCGTCGCCACCGCTTCCGGCTTCCAGCAGTCGCAGGGCGCGGGAAATCAGGGCGCCCCGATGGTCGCCGGCGGACCGGCCGCAGGCGGCGCCATCGGCCCGGTCTCGACCGAGGCGGTGCGCGTCGAGCGCGCCGGCGACCAGCGCTGGCTGGTGGTCAGGCAGACGCCCGAACAGCTGTGGCCGCAGGTGCGCCAGTTCTGGGAAGACGCCGGCCTGGCCATCGCCAGCGAATCGCAGGCGACCGGCGTGATGGAAACCGAATGGGTCGAGAACCGCTCGAAGATCCCGCAGGACTTCCTGCGCAACACGATCGGCAAGGTCTTCGACCGCGCCTACTCGACCGGCGAGCGCGACAAGTACCGCACCCGCCTCGAGCGCCTGCCGGACGGCTCGACCGAGATCTACATCAGCCACCGCGGCGCCGAGGAAGTCCTGACCGGCGCCCAGAAGGAAACGACCGTCTGGACCGTGCGTCCGAACGACCCGACCCTCGAAGCCCAGTTCCTGGGCCGCCTGGTGGCGCGCCTGACCGGCGCTACCGAACCTGCCCAGGTGCAGGCCGCGCAAGCCAAGGTCGAGAGCGCCGCGCCGGCGCCGCAGCGCGCCAAGCTGCTGGGCGACCGCGTGGAAGTGGACGAAGGCTTCGACCGCGCATGGCGCCGCGTCGGCCTCGCGCTCGACCGCGTCGGCTTCACCGTCGAGGACCGCGACCGCGTGCAGGGCGTGTACTTCGTGCGCTACGTCGACCTGGAAGCGAAGAACAAGGACGGCTTCTTCTCGAAACTGTTCAGCTTCGGCGACGACGAAAAGGCCAAGGAAGCCCAGCGCTACCGCGTGCTGGTCAAGGGCGCCGAGAACGGCAACGCCAGCACCGTGACCGTGCAGGACAACCAGGGCAAGCCGGACACCTCGGCGACGGCGACCAAGATCCTGTCGCTGCTGAACGACGAGCTGAAGTAATTCGTTTTTGCTTCGGACAAAAAGCCGGCCCTGGTGGCCGGCTTTTTTATTGGGCGCGCGGTTGATTGCGAATGGTGCGGTACGCACAGGCACGACTGGCTGTGCGGTGTGCGTGAGTCCGACCGCGTGGGCTCAAGAGCCCACCCTACAAAACCCGGGTTTCGTAGGGTGGACACCTGTGTCCACGCGGTATGGCACGTCGCCGAAGTTGTAGGGTGGTACTTGTACCCACGCGGTACGACATCACCGGAGCCGCACATTCAAAACCGGCAGGCGAAAAAAAACCGGCCCGCAGGCCGGTCTCTCGCATCAGAAAGAATCTGATTACTTGGTAGCAGCAGCCGAAGCAGCAGCGTCAGCAGCGGTCGAAGCAGCCGAAGCGGCTTCCGAAGCAGCAGCCGAAGCGGTAGCAGCAGCAGCGGCAGCGTCAGCAGCCGGGGTGGTTGCAGCAGCGTCGGTGGTTGCCGGAGCAGCAGCGTCGGTGGTGGTGGTGGTTGCGGTGGTGTCAGCAGCAGGAGCTTCGACAGCAGCCGGGGTTGCCGGTGCTTCTTCTTTCTTCGAGCAAGCAGCCAGAGCAACAGCCATCAGGGAAACGATCAGCAGGGACTTTTTCATGATTTTCCTTTTAATTCAAAAGTGAAGTACTTCTTGTTGTTACGATGAATAATTACCGGTAATTATCGCTCGTTGGAATTCTCGTGTACTTTGCACTTATGCAACAGTGACGCAACTACAACGGAACCTTCCTAACCCGATATTATAGCCAAATTTACTCATTCGCAATAGAAAAGTCATGCCAAAATGTAAGTATTTTGTGACTTGTTAAGGTTCATTTTGTTACAAGATGCAACAGGCGTGAAGACGCTTCTTAACACGTCCAAATTCGTGGCAGAAACTACAATCCCGACACGCTCGGCGTGAGCGCAAGACGCGATTCCGCCCAGATCGCGGCGAAGCGGTGGGCTGGCAGCTCGACCGCATTCGGCGCCTCGAAAGCGGCTTCGCCGCGCGTGTGGTCGCTGTGAAAACGGCGCAGCACGTGCAGGCCGTCGGCGATGCAGAAGGAATCGGTGAGCTGGCGCAGCGAGCGCGGCGTCTGGCGGCATTCGACCAGGTGGCTGTAGTCGCGCAGCAGGCGCAGGAAGCGCGGATAGTGGCGTTCGATATGCGCGCTGTCGTGCATGACGAGCCGCAGCAGTCCGCCGCCGCGCAGGAAGCTGCGCAGCCGGGCGTCGGCATCGATCGAGCCGAGCGGAAAGAGGGCGAAGTCGGGATCGAACATGTCGAGCCGCTGCGACGCCCGTCCCAGCACCGCGTGCCACTGGGCTTCGCAGTCGCGCCGGGTGTCGAAACGGACGGTCAACGGCTCGTTCATGGTCAGGACCCCGTTTAGCCCAGTTCGACCCAGCCGTCCTGGTACCAGGTATAGAGCGCCTCGAGCACGTCGTCGGACGCCTGGGCCAGCAGGGCGCCGTCGAGCCGGCGCTCGTTGGCCAGCACGTCCAGCACCACCTTGTCGGCGCGGCTCACGGCGAAGGACTCGCCGTTGATGAAGACGTGCTTGCCGCGGTAGAGCATCAGGGTCTTGCTCGAGAGTTTCAGGCCCTTCTTCGCAGCGGTCTCCATGAAGCGCCCGACGGTGAGCGGCTTGGCAGGGCCGGTGAAGAAGACGTTGTGCTTGGGCTCGGACATGTATTCGCCGAAGAAGATCGTCACGTCCTCCTCGTCCCAGCGCACCTTGTTGAGTTCCTCGGTGATGGTCGAGAGCATCTCGCGCGGGATCTCGGCCGGGTTCTTCGCCGGCTGGATGTCCGGATCGGCGTAGCGGCCGGGCAGGTCGATCGAGTCGGCCATGAACTGCAGGAAGGCTTCGCCCAGTTCCTGGAACGAAGGCGAGCGGAAACCGATCGAATAGGTCATGCACTCGCCTTCGGCAATCCCGTCGTGGGCATAGTGCGGGGGCAGGTACAGCATGTCGCCCGGCTCGAGCACGAATTCCTCTTCCGGGGTAAAGTTCGACAGGATCTTCAGCGGCAGGCCTTCGACCAGGGACAGGTCCTGCTGGGCGCTGATCTTCCAGCGGCGCTTGCCGTGGGCTTGCAGCAGGAACACGTCGTAGGAATCGAAGTGCGGACCGACGCCGGCGCCATCGGTGGCGTAGCTGATCATCAGGTCGTCGAGGCGCGCGTCGGGCAGGAAGCGGAACTGGCGCAGCAGCTCGTCGGCCTTGTCGTCGTACAGGTTGACGCCCTGTACCAGCATGGTCCAACCTTTCTGGTGGGACGGCGGCAGTTCGGTCAGCGGGCCATGCTGCATGTCCCACTGGCCATCGTTCTGCGTGACGAGGCGCGATTCGACGAAGTTCTTCGTGGCCAGGTCGGCCAGCTTGTCGAACTTGAGCAGGGGTTTGAAGCCGGGGATGGCGCCGCGGATCAGGAGCGGTTTCTTGTGCCAGTAATCCCGAAGGAACTGGGCGGGAGTAATGTTCCCAAGGAGCTGTAATTTTTTCATGCGTCATTATAACCAGCCGCACAACAGGCGGCAGCGGTCAGTGGGCCAGCAGGGGTATAATCCGCACCTTACAACGAAAGGATGTGCGATGAAGATTGCCAAGAATACGGTCGTGTCGGTCAACTACAAACTGTCGGATGCGCAAAACAACCTGATCGAAGAAGGTGTGCAGCCGATGGTCTACCTGCACGGCGGGTACGAGAACACCCTGCCGAAGATCGAGGAGCATCTGGACGGCAAGGAAGTCGGCTATTCGTCGACCTTGCAAATCGAACCGGAAGACGCATTCGGCGACTACGACGCCGAGCTGGTGAAGGTCGAAGACCGTTCGCGCCTGCCGGAGCCGCTCGAAGTCGGCATGCAGTTCGAAGGCATGGCCGAAGGCGCGCCGGACGACGAGCCGACCATCTTCACCGTCACCGAGATCGCCGACGACAAGGTCGTGCTGGACGGTAACCACCCGCTGGCCGGCATGGCCCTGCGCTTCGAGCTGTCGGTCATCGACGTCCGTCCAGCCACCGAAGAAGAAGTTGCCCACGGCCACGTGCACGGCGCCCACGGTCACCACCACGGTGAAGACGAAGGCGACGATGGCGAACCGGGCGACCACTTCCGTAGCCAGCCGCTGCACTAATACTTGAACAAAAACCGGGACCATGTGTCCCGGTTTTTGTTTGGGGGCGTTAGCAGTCTTGCGCCGCGGGATTGCCCGGTCGGGCGTTTCGACGTGCCGTCGTCGAAGTCACGGATGAGCGCCGCCGCGGTACGAGCGTTCGCGTGGGCACAGTGTGCCCACCCTACGGTAGGCATTGGCGGAGTTCCTGTAGGATTCGCAGCAAACTGGCGCCGACCGTAGGGTGGCACCGCGTGTCCACGCGAAACTGTGATTGCTGGTTATGTTTGCAGCACTCGGGCGGCGACCGTAGGGTGGGCACGCTGTGCCCACGCGAAACTCAACGCATCGTCGGCACTGTTTCGTTCACGCTAAGCCCGCCCGCCACCGGCGCGTCCCAATGATCAGCCCGCGGCCCAAATCACTCCGCCGCCTCCTTCACCACGAACAGCGCCTTGCTCTCCGGTTTCACCTCGACCTCCACCGCTTCCCCGTTCACCGACAACTGCCCCAGGTTCCCGTGCCATTCGATGGCCGGCTTCTTGCCCTTGCCCAGCGGCGCGCTGTCGACCAGCAAGACCTTGCCGCGGAATTTCTTCGCCAGCTGCTGCACCTGGCGGCGCGTGAAGGCGAAACCGTCGAACACGCCTGCCGCGCGGCGCAGCAGGGTGCGCGGCTCGGGTTCCGCGAAGGGTTTCAGGTCGCCTTCCGAGAACAGCACGATGGCGTCGACCTTGTCGCCTTTCGCCAGCGTGAACAGGCGGTTCAGCCAGAAGCGGTTGGCCACCAGCCGGTCTTCGTATTCGCTGTTGCGGCCCGCGGCGGCGAGGTAGTGGTTGTTGTTGGCCGGCAGGTTGACGCTGGCATACAGCACCTTGCCCACGGTCCAGTGGGCGTTCTCGGCATAGCTGCGAAAACGCGGGCTCATCGACAGCCGCGTGAGCGGCAGCGTCGTCTTCCCGAGCGAGTGCGGCTCCCCATGGAAGAGTTCGCGCAGGCGGTTCAGGCGCTCGATGGCGTTGGTGCGGCCGGCCGAGTTGCGGCAGCCGGTCCAGTCGCTGCCGGCCGGCAGCACGATGACCGGCCGCTTGAAGCGCTCGACCAGCTCGCGCCGCTCCTGGTAGAGGCGGTCGCCGCAAGGCTCCGCCGCGTGCTTGATGCCGGTAACGACGACAAACGCGTTCGCCTTGTCCGCGGTGTCGGCCAGCGCCTGCCTGAAGCGCTTGTCGCTCTTGCCGTCGAAGCTGTGGCCGATGACGCCGAAGCGGTGGGCATCGGCATCGTCATGGGGCCCGGCCGCCACGGCCGGCAGGCAGAGCGCCGCACACAGGGCGGCAGCCAGCAGGGCGGTGGGGCGGGGGCGGCCCATCAGGCGGCGAGACGCTTGAGCTCGTACAAACGCTCGAGCGCTTCACGCGGGGTGAGCGCGTCCGGATCGAGTTCGGCCAGGGCATCGAGCAGTTCGCTGGACACGGCAGGCGCCGCGGCCTGGGGTGCTTCTTCCTGCTCCGCCTCGTCGCAGGGCAGGGCAAACAGGTCGAGCTGGGGCGTGGTGTCGAGGGCCTGCGATTCCAGGCGCGCCAGGTGCTTGCGCGCGGCCTTGATCACGCTTGGGGGCACGCCCGCGAGCTGGGCCACCTGCAGGCCATAGCTCTGGGATGCCGGACCGTCCTGCACCGCGTGCAGGAAGACGATGCTGTCCTTGTGCTCGACCGCCGACAGGTGCACGTTGGCCGCGCTCGGGTGGGCTTCGGGCAACTGGGTCAGCTCGAAATAATGGGTCGCGAACAGCGTGAAGCTGCGGCTGGTGTCGATCAGGTGGCGCGCGATCGCCCAGGCCAGGGCCAAGCCGTCGAAAGTGGAGGTGCCGCGTCCGACCTCGTCCATCAGCACCAGCGAGTGCTCGGTCGCGCCATTCAGGATCGCGGCCGATTCGGTCATCTCGACCATGAAGGTCGAGCGGCCGCCCGCCAGGTCGTCGTTGGCGCCGATGCGGGTGAAGATGCGGTCGATCGGGCCGATCGTCGCACTGGTCGCCGGCACATAGCTGCCGATGTAGGCTAGCAGCACGATCAGCGCGGTCTGGCGCATGAAGGTCGATTTACCGCCCATGTTCGGGCCGGTGATGAGCAGGAGGCGCCGTTCGTTGGACAGCTTGCAGTCGTTGGCGATGAAACGCTCGATCTGCTGCTCCACCACCGGGTGGCGGCCCTCGACGATGGTCAGGCAAGGCTCGGCCACGAGCTGCGGCGCGCACCAGTTGTTCTGCAGCGCGTGGCGGGTGAGCGCCACCAGGGTGTCGATCTGGGCCAGGCCTTGCGCCACCGTCTGCAACTGGCCGATGTGCGGCGCCAGGCAGGCCAGCAGCTCGTCGTACAGCACTTTTTCGCGCGAGAGGGCGCGGTCCTGGGCGGACAGGGCCTTGTCTTCGAAGGCCTTCAGTTCAGGCGTGATGTAGCGCTCGCAGTTCTTCAGCGTCTGGCGGCGGCGGTAGTCGTCGGGCACCTTGTCGGCCTGGCCGTTGGTGACCTCGATGTAGAAGCCGTGCACCCGGTTGTACTCGACGCGCAGGTTGGCAATTCCGGTGCGGGCGCGCTCGCGCGTCTCGAGCTCGACCAGGAACTGGCCGGCGTTCTCGGACAGGGCGCGCAGCTCGTCCAGCTCGGCGTCGAAGCCGCGCGCGAACACGCCGCCGTCGCGCACCATCGCCGCCGGCTCCTCGGCCACCGCGCGCACCAGCAGGTCGAGGCAGGCCTCGGGCGGGGCGAGGGCGTCGTGGATCTCGCGCAGCAGGCAGGAGTCGCCCGGGATGAAGCAGCGCGCCACCTGCTGGCGCAGGGCCGGCAGTTGCTTCAGGCCGTCGCGCAGGCTGGCCAGGTCGCGCGGCCGCGCCGACAGCAGGGCGATGCGGGTGGTGATGCGTTCGATGTCGGGCACCTGGGCCAGGGTCGAGGACAGGTGGCCGCTGGCGTCGGCCTGGGCCAGCGCCTCGATCGCCTCATGGCGCGAACGCGCCACCGACTGGTCGCGGCGCGCATGGTGCAGCCAGTGGCGCAGCAGGCGCGAACCCATCGCGGTGCGGCAGCCGTCGAGCAGCGAAAACAGGGTAGGCGACTCCTGGCCGCGGATGGTCTCGGTCAGCTCCAGGTTGCGGCGCGTCGCCGCGTCCAGGCCGATGAATTCGTTCTCGCTTTCGACCGTGAGGCTGTTCACGTGCTGCAGGCCGCGGCCCTGGGTCGAGTGCGCGTAGCGCAGCAGCGCCCCGGCTGCGCCGAAGGCGGCGCCCAGGCCGTCGGCGCCGAAGCCGGTCAGGGTCGACACCGCAAGCTGGTCGACCAGGGCCTTGTGGCCCTTGACCACGTCGAAGTGCCATTCCGGCACGCGCTGGGTGTGGGCGACCGGGCTGTCCTCGAACAAAGCGCCGTCGTCGGCGCGCAGGATCTCGGCCGGCGCGATGCGCTCCAGTTCCTGGGCCAGGCGCGTGTTCACGGTGCGCTCGTCGCCCGAGAATTCCATCAGGCGCAGCGCGCCGCTGGCCAGCGACATCCAGGCCAGGCCGACGGTGACCGACTTGCGCTGGGTGAGGGTGCAGACCGCCAGCAGCGGGCGCTCGGCCTTCTCGGGCAGCAGGTCGGAGTCGGTCAGGGTGCCGGGCGTGACCACGCGCACGACCTTGCGCTCGACCGGGCCTTTACTGAGGGCCGGGTCGCCGATCTGTTCGCAGATCGCGCAGGATTCGCCCAGCTTGACCAGCTTGGCGAGGTAGGGATCGAGCGAGTGGAAGGGCACGCCGGCCATCTTGATCGGGTTGCCGCCCGAGGAGCCGCGCGCCGTCAGGGTGATGCCCAGGATGCGCGCCGCCTTCTCGGCGTCCTCGAAGAAGAGTTCGTAGAAGTCGCCCATGCGGTAGAACACCAGCATGGTGGGGTAGTCGGCCTTGATGCGTAAATACTGCTGCATCATCGGTGTGACTTTTTCTGCCGGGCTGCTCTTGACTGCGGCGGCGTTGATGTCGGATGAAACGGTGGTCATGTCGGTCGTGTTCGGTGAGGCAGGGGCATTGCGATGCCAAGACCGTCATTTTAACCGTATCGGCTGGGCTGGAGCTGTCGGGATGCCGAGCCCGGCCGCAAAGCTCAGCGACAGATGAGCCGCACGTCCGGCTCGTTCGGGAATTTCCGCTCCTTGTACGTCAGCTCGCAGGCTGTGGTGGTGTCAGCAACGCGGCGGGCAAGCTGCACGTGTCCGTAATGGCAGATGAACCACTTCCCCGGTGGTTTTTGCTCGCGTTCGAATGCGAAACTTGTGATGAAGCCGCCCTTGATGCGCTGTTCGCTGCCGCGCAGTTCTCCCCGTTGATCAATTGGGCCAGCAAGCATTCCTCCACCTTCCAGTGGAATTCCCGCCGGTACCAGGCCGGTCGTCCATTCGCCGGTTTGGGGCAGCATGATGTCTTCCGCAGGATAGCGCGCAGGACATTCGATGCGCTGCTCGGTGGCTTGTGCGGGAAGCGCCAAGGAGAGGGCTGCGAGGAGTAATAGCTTCATGTCACTTTATCTTGAAGACGCTTGAGGGCGTAATCGCCGGGTGCCCGAAACGCCTCACCCGAGGCGTCACATACGGCCGAATCCCTACTTCAGCGGCCAGAACCAGACGTCGACAGCGTCCCAGTAGCAGGACCCGTTGCACATGACCTCCGGCCAATCGCTGACCGACACTAGGTCGATGTGCCCCTGACGATCGTTTGCACCGTATAGCTGGAAGAACGAGGCGATTCCCCGGCGCCATGCAATAGTATTGCGCGCCGCCGGGCCGCCTTTGAATTTCTCCGGGTTGCCGAGCTCGCGCGCCAGGAAGTTCGACAGGACGCGCTGACTTGGCTCGACGGGTTCGCCTTTGTGCGGCCCGGCGTTGATGCGCAGCCTGACTGGACCTGTCCGGATCTTCACGCCTGCCGCGATCAGCGCCACGCTCATCCGGATTGCGCACGTGTTACCCCAGGCTGGCTCCATCGCCAGCTTCGGGTGCCCGATGGCTTCGTAGACCTGTGGCATCGGCACGGTGCGGCCCATGTGGTTCGCTTTCAGGACATCGAACAGCGGCTTCATCCGGAGCTCCTTCCATTCGCGCATGGCCATTTGCTGCGCCAGATCTCGGTGATCAGATCGGCCGCGTTTCGCTTGAGCTGCTCACGCGGCAGCGCGCGCAATCCCACCTCAGCCTGATCTCGCAAAGCGTCAGGCCCAGGTCGATATCGTTCGCTGAAGCACCAGGACTTGCCCTCGGTGGCATCGTGAACGCCCTCGATGTAGAGCCGGGCGCGCTCGGCCGCTAAGAACTGTTCGCGGGTCAGATCGAAGTTCCCCTTGGCGCCCGACGGGAAGGTGATCATCGCGACCAGGCGCTCACCTGTCATCCACGGGGCCACGGCGACCGGCTGCGCTGAGCACGGCAGCGCGATCGCTAAACCAACGACGAGCGCACGCATCAGGCGATCCTGTTCGTAGCGAGGTCCCAGCCGCCTGAGGTATTGCCGTTACTCCCGCCGCCGACTTTTTGCTGGGTGTACTTCCAGCGGATCTTCGAGAATTTCAGGCCCAGGTTCTCGGTCGGGAAATCGCCGGGTGCGAAGGCCGGCGCGATGTGCGCGATCAGCACGTTCTCCAGCTCGACTTCGAAATATTTGACTGGCTCGCCCTGGCCATCGGCGCGCTGCATCTCGAGCTTTGCCTTGGGGATGGTTTTGCCGCAGGCACAGGTTTGCGCGAGTATGGGCGACGCCAGGTCGACCAGCTTGCTGATGGAAATGACGCTGAGTTCGGCTCGCTCCGCGGTGTGGCCACCGCCCGTCGACGCTGTTGCGCTCTTCGGCTGGGTAACGGACCAGTTCACCGAGGTGCATTCGATCCAGCCGTTATGTTTCGAGTCTGCCGACTCACCCTTGATCCCGTCCAGTTGCAGGTAGAAGTCTGTAGCCATGTTGCCTCCGTGTGTAATGGGGCAATTGTCCGGCTATTGAGTTTATGGCAACTTGGCTGTGCTCAACGGATGGGCTTTCGCTGATCAGTCGCGCGCAGAAGGCAGGGAAAGTTAGTTAGGTACGTACACCGAAGTCTGACTCGAACAGTATGCTGCGGTCGACTAGCCCCCGGCAGCGGCGCGACCACGTATGTTTAGGAAGAAATTTTGGTACGCCGCTAGATCCATAGGTACGATTCTTGGTACGTTGCGAGAGAAACTTAGAGACCAACTGTGCGTGAAAGAGCTTCCTAGGGCCAGCGACTGGGGCATAAAGATGATTTTGCGGGACGGGATCAGATTTTGCAAGAAAGAGGTTTGAGCGGCTCAAAGACCAAAACGCGCATGGATACTGCGGTGCTAGACCGGAATCGAACCGGTACGCTTTACGGAGTAGGATCTTGAGCCCTGTTCGAAGGCACTAAGCGGCTAGCGGTATTGGCAAAGCTGCGGGCGCGACTAGTTCTGGCGAGAGCACCATCAACTCAGATGCTCGTCGTTTGACCTGCGCATAATAGACGAGGCTCTTTCTGTACATTGGCAGACCCGAGTACAACTTAGCGATTTCAGGAGCGTCATCATACGTAAGCATCCAAGGTTTCTTCAGGGTCCGTACAAGCTTTGACAACCTCTCGTGATCATCTGGCTTGTAAAAGCTTAGGTATAGATCCCGACCTTGAGTGAAGTACGGCGGATCGATATTGATCAGACTACGTTGAGGTAGAGCTTTTTCCCATTTCTTAAGGCAGACTTCTGCATCCAGCCTGGTGATTCGGATTACTTCCCGATATATATGGATGCGTTGAATCTTTTGGATCAGCTCGGCCTTGTTAAATCGGCAGTCTAACTTGTAGTTGCCTGTCTGATCTTTGCCTCCGATGACTCCCGCTTTTAATATCCCGGATCGATTGGTGCGATTCAAGAACAATGTAGCGTAAGCGAGTTCGAGCGTACTTGAGTTCGGATCAGTCAGAAAACTCTTTTGACGATGCCATTCTTCAATCGTCACATCGGTGCCGAGGATCATCTCGCAGAGTGGATCAGGACGATTCACGACAGTGTCCCAAAAAGCGAAAACGGCTGGATCGATGTCGTTCAGCCAAACTTCTGTCATGTCACCGTTGAGGAGAAGCCGCCACGCAATTCCGGCGCCGCCAGCAAACGGCTCTGCGTAAACGCCTCCGTTCAGATTGTTCGCTTTTGCTAGATCAATCACAAAAGGGCTGAGCTGGGTTTTGCCGCCAGGGTAGCGAAGGGGGGAGTCTGTAATGGGCATGAGGAAAAGTATACGGGGCGCTGGACCTCCTGGCCAGCGCTTTTGAGCTGAGAGCAGCCGTTTAACACAGGGCGTCTAACATCCCGCGTAGTGCTGGTATCCAGGTGTCTGCGTACGCGCGAAGATCTCTCTTTGTTGGGATGATGCCACCATGGATGGCATTTCCCAAACTATGCAACCCATAAGGAGTGGCTTGATTTCCAGCAACTTTTTCTAGCACGTTCAGCGCTTTCCCTGAGCCGCCAATCGACTTGAACTCAGCGGCGCAGACTAATGTCAGCTTGTGATCAGGCATCCCTGGGCTGTATTTACCTCTCTTTCTGGCGAACAAGACCATTACCTGCTCAACAATTGCGCGTAACAGATAATTGCCACTGAAAGCAAACTCTTCAAGCGGTAGGTTTAGTGCTTCTTGACGGAGCCGCAGCAAGACCGGATCTCTCGTTTCTACAAGAAAGCTACTGTCGAATAAGGTGCGAAGCTTGGCAGGGTCTGTACCGCTTCGCTTCTTTGCTTGGGTAGTAGTCGCTTCGGGAATGGGTTCTGCTGCAACATCATTAGGCGGTATTCCGCCAGATGCTCTGCCTTCATTCGCAGATTCAGTCGTTTGAGCCCTAGTGGGCGCCACAGGGCTATTCCCCGAGGTGCCAATGGGAGTCGCCGACGTCAATGGTGTTACTGGAGCTAGTCCTCGTGATTTTAGCTGGTTTGCATAAGCTAGACGCTGAGCACTACCGCTGCGAGAATTAACTGCAAAATTCCCATCAACCTGCGGCTCAATACTATCAAGCACGAGTTGGCGTAGGGACGCCATGACCTCTTCAGGTGCGTGAGTAAAAACTAAATCGTTCGCGCTCCCAAGTCCGAGAATTGCTCTTACACCTGGCGTCCCGAGATAACGAGTCACTGTAGTAAGGCGAACCTTCTCTCTTTGGGCAGCGGTCAACTGCCCCGTGTGTACAAGACGATCCAAAACTGCAAGAGCAAGCGTGTTTGCACGTGCGCTGGTCTGCGTGTTATCGCCGGCCGCCCGCGTCTTCTGTGCAGCGTCCCATTCCAAAGTGCCAATTCCGCCCTGCCGGCCAAGGTGACGCATGTCGATCCACGGTTTTGCAGCTGCTCGGTCGGCGAACACATGTACTTTGATACGTGTAGGCGCCTTGGACGTAGCCGAGAGTCGGCGCAGTTGGGCTTGCAGAGCGGGAGTTGGAGCTCTGCTAGGATCCGACAACAGAATCAATGCGCAGGTCCGGCGGTTGCCCTCGACCGTAATATAGTGGCCAGGATGCCCATCGAACGGAACAACACCCATTCTTTCAAGAGGGCTCAATGCTCCCCGTTTAGCAATATCTTGTGCTAGCTCGGCGACCATTTCTGCATTACAGAGCTGCGCGATTACCTCAGCATCGCCTTCAAGCGGGTCATGCCTAGGGTTGAGTGGGTCTAGATGGAGATGGCTTACCGATACTTCATGGTCTCCAAAAATGATCTTTGGCGTCCTCTTTTGTTTAGGTGCTGCTTCGCTCATATTCCTCTCGCAAGATTTTCAGTCGCGTATTGCATCGTAACAATTTAATAGCTACAAAGCCAACAAACATTTTGCGAATCGACGTAGTATCGGCGTAGGTTTAGGCAGAGCGAGCTAGGCCGTATAGGAGTTAGATTGCTGCATCATCGGAGTGTGCTTTTCCGTCGCTGCGCGCGCCGCGGCGGCGTTGATGTCGGATGAAACGGTGGTCATGTCGGTCGTGTTCGGTGATGCAGGGGCATTGCGATGCCAAGACCGTCATTTTAACCGCATCGGCTGGGCTGGAGCTGTCGGGATGCGAGCCCGGCCGCAAACCCATCGTGCGTCACCCGGCCGGCCTGTTCAGCGCCACCGTCTCAGCATCCAGCAGCAAATTGTTCACCATCCCCACCAGCTCAGTTGCATCGACCGGCTTGGGCAGCACGGGCACGCCGGGGAGCTGCAGGCTCAGCTCGTTGCCGTAGGCCGACACGATCAATGCCGGCAGTGCAGGGCTCTGGGCGCGCAGTTGCACCAGCAATTCCTCGCCGTTCATGCCCGGCATGCGGAAATCGGTGACGACGAGGTCGACGGTTGACGAGGCGAACAGGCCGAGCGCCTCCTTGCCGTCGCCGGCCGCGAGCACGGCAAACCCGGCCGCCTCGAGGTAACGTTTCAGGACGTAATTGACGGCCGGATCGTCCTCGACCAACAAGATGCGTTTCAAAACCTATCCTTCGTGCTGGAAGCCGGACGCCGAGCCCTTGCGCACGTCGACCTTCAATGAAATGCGCACCCGCTCGGCCAGGTCGGCGAGGCGGTAGGGCTTGGCCATGGTGGTCCAGGTCGGGCCGGCGTGGGTCGAGACCGGCAATTCGTTCATGTAGCCGGTGGCGAGGATCACCGGCACGTCGGGCTGGCGCTCGCGCACGAGCTCGGCCAGGCGGATGCCGTTCATGCCGCCGGGCATGATGATGTCGCTGAACAGCAGGTCGATGTCGCCGTAGCGTTCGATCAGTTCCATCGCCTCTTCGCCGCTCTGGGCCGACAGCACCCGGTAACCCAGTTCGCGCAGGTGGTTTTCCGCCAGCTCGCGCACGTCGTGGCTGTCGTCGACCACCATGATGGTCTTGCGGCCGAGGATGGCTTCCGGGGTCCAGTTCATGCCCTTGCTGCCCACGCGGTCGGCCATGATCTCCATGCCGGACTGCTGGGCCAGCGGGAAGATCATGCGGATCGTCGTGCCCTTGCCCGGCACGCTGTCGATCTCGAGCCGGCCGTGCGACTGCTGGACGAAACCATGCACCATCGCCAGCCCCAGGCCCGTGCCCGGTCCCTTGGTCGTGAAGAAGGGTTCGGTGGCGCGCTGGGCGACTTCCGGCGGCATGCCTTCGCCCTCGTCGATGACGCAGATGACGACGTAGGTGCCGGGCGCCAGGCCATGGCGCTCGAGCCGTTCGCTGTCGGCCATGGTCGAGGTGGCCACCGTGACGCGGCCGCCCGTGGGCATGGCGTCGCGCGCGTTGATCAGCACGTTGAGCAGGGCCATTTCCATGTGGGTCGCGTCGAGCGTGCAGGAGGGCAGGCCGGGCTTCAGGTCCAGGTGCAGGTCGACCTTGTCGCCGAGGGTGCGCACCAGCATTTCGCTGAACTCGACCACCAGCGAGTTCAGGTTCAGGCGCTTCGGTTCCAGGCGCTGCTTGCGCGCGAAGGTCAGCAGTTGCTGGGTCAGCCTGCTGGCCTTTTCGCTGGCCAGGCGGGCGCGCTCGATCGACTGCAGGGTCGCGTCGGGATCGTGCACCGAAGTGGCGGCCACCTCCAGGTTGCCGCCCACCACCTGCAGCAGGTTGTTAAAGTCGTGCGCGAGGCCGGCGGTGAGCTGGCCGATCGCTTCCATCTTCTGGGCCTGCAGATAGGATTGCTCGGATACGCGGCGCCGCGTGATGTCCATCTGCGAGGCGAACCAGTACAGCAGCTTGCCCTCGGCGTCGAACACCGGGCCGCAGAACAGGCCGTTCCAGAACGGCCGGCCGTCGGATTTGTAGTTGAGGATGTCGACCGCCACCGCGCGCTGTTCCTCCACCGCGGCGCGGATCTCGGCGACGGTGGCCGGGTCGGTCTGTTCGCCCTGCAGCAGGCGGCAGTTGCGCCCCAGGACTTCCTCCTCGCGGTACATGGTCAGGTCGAGGAAGGCGCGGTTCACGAAGACGATGGGATTGTCCGGCTGATTCGGGTCGGTCAGGACCATCGGCATGCGGGTCATCTCGATGGCCGCGAAGAAGACGTTGCCGCGGTCCTCGAGGCCGGGCCGCGACACCTGGCTGGCCTGCCAGTGGCGGATGCCGGTCTCGCCCAGCGGGTGGTAGCTGTTGCCCTCGAGCTGGCCGAGCGCGGGCACGCCCTGGCTCTGGCCGCCGCCTTCCTGTTCGTGCGGCAAGTTGTCGCGTCCTTCCCTGGTGTCGCCGGTTGCCATCTGCTTGTCCCTTCATCGTCCGGTTGATGCAAAGGTCACTGGCGGTGCCGACCCCGGGGGAAATTATAGCAATTCGACCATTTTCGAAGTGCAAAGCGATTCTGGGAGAGCGGGGGAAGTGTTATCGTAGCAAACTACACAATATTCCCAGGCCAGCAGCATTTTATCCAGCCCGTCCACCATGACCGATGCAACCCGATCCACCGCGCACGACACCAACCTGGCTTTTGCTTGCGGCGGCGGCGAGACGGGGGCGGTGCTGCGCAGCCTCGACTTCGGCGGCACCGCCCTCGGGCCGCTCGCGTCCTGGCCGCAGCCGCTGCGCACCGCTGTCAACATCATGCTGGGCGCGAGCCAACCGATGTACGTCGCCTGGGGACCGCAGTTGTGCCTGCTGTATAACGATGCCTACCGCCAGATCCTCGGTGCGCGGGCGGACCACCCCGAGCGCATCCTGGGACAGCCCTTCCGGCAGGTCTGGGCCGACGTCTGGGAGACCGTGGAGCCGATGCTGGCGGCGGCGCTGCGCGGCGAACCCTTCCAGGCCGAGGACCACCCCTTCATCCTGTACCGCAACGGCTACCCCGAGCAGATGTACGCCAGCCTGTCCCTGAGTGCGATCCGCGACGAGCAGGGCGTGGTCGCCGGGGTATTCTGCGCCTGTACCGAAACGACCGCGAAGGTCGCTTCCCGGGCCGAGCGCGACGCCGCGCTGGCGGAGCTGGCGGCCAGCAAGGAAAAGCTGGAAATCGCCGCCGACGCCGCCCAGCTCGGCATGTTCGAGTTCGGCATGCGGACCGGCGAAGTCGACTGGAGCGCGCGCACCAGGGAGCACTACGGGTTGCCGCCCGGCGCCGTGCTGACGGTCTACACCCTGGACCGCGCGATTCACCCGAAAGACCGGGAGCGCGTCGGCGCGCGTTTCCGGGCCCTGCTGGCGCCGGGGGGCGAAGGTTTGTATGCCGACGAGTTCCGCACCGTCGGCCTGATTGACGGCCGCGAGCGCTGGATCAGCGTGCGCGGCAGGATGCTGCGCGACGCCGAGGGGCGGGCGCTGCGCCTGATCGGCACCACGCTCGACATCACCGAGCGCCGCCGCGCCGTGGAGCGTTTGCGCCTGCTCGACGAGATCGGCGAGGCGACCCGCGTCGCCGTCGAGCCGGAAGCGATCATGGAGGGGGCCACGCGCCTGCTCGGCGAGCACCTGGGCGTCACCCGCGTCGCCTACGCCGACCTCGAGCCGGACAACGACCGCTTCACCATCCGCCACGACTGGTGCGAAGCGGGCGCGGCGAGCAGCGTTGGCGTCTACTCGCTCGACCTGTTCGGCTCGCGCGCCACCTCCAGCCTGCGTGTCGGGCGCACCCTCCTGATCGACAATGTCGATACCGAGCTGGCCGCCGGCGACGGCTTCGAGATGTTCAACCAGATCGGCATCAAGGCCATCATCTGCTGCCCGCTGGTCAAGCAGGGCAAGCTGGTGGCGATGATGGCGGTGCACCAGCGCCATCCGCGGGCCTGGACCGAGGGCGAGGTCGCGCTGGTCGAGGCCGTGGTCGAGCGCTGCTGGGCCCACATCGAGCGCGTCCGTTCGACCGAGGCGCTGCGCGAGGCCGACCGCCGCAAATCGGAATTCCTGGCCACGCTGGCGCACGAGCTGCGCAACCCGCTGGCGCCGATCCGCAACGGGCTCGAGCTGCTGCGCCTGGGTGCGGCCAAGCCGGAAATGCAGGCCACGGTGCGCGCCATGATGGAGCGCCAGGTCGGCCACATGGTCCACCTGATCAACGACCTGCTCGACATTGCCCGTGTCTCGAGCGGCAAGGTGGTGCTGAAGATCGAGCCGGTCACCCTCGAGGCGGTCGTGGCGGGCGCGGTCGAGACCATCCTGCCGCTGGCCGAGGCGGCCGGGCATGCGCTGTCGGTGCGCCTGCCGGACGAGCCGGTCCCGCTCGAGGTCGACCAGGTGCGCATCAGCCAGGTGCTCAGCAACCTGCTGTCGAACGCGGTCAAGTACACGCCGCGCGGCGGGCGCATCGAGGTCGCCGCGCAGGTCGAGGGCGGCGAGGTGGTGCTCGTGGTCAGCGATAACGGCATCGGCATCGCCGCCGAGTCGCTGCCTTCGGTGTTCGACATGTTCACCCAGGTGGCGCGCAGTATCGACCGCTCGAAAGGGGGGCTGGGCATCGGCCTGGCGCTGGTGCGCCACCTGGTGCAGTTGCACGGGGGGAGCGTGACCGCCGCCAGTCCGGGGCCCGGACTGGGAAGCAGGTTCACGGTGCGCCTGCCGCTGGGCAGGGCGCAGCCCGCCGCCGAGGAAGATGGCGCAGCGGTCGCGCGCACGCTTGCCGCGCCCGCCCGGTCGCTGCGCGTGCTGGTCGCGGACGACAACGTCGACGCCGCGCAAACGCTGTCCGTGCTGCTCGAACTCGGCGGCCATGAGGTGTGCGTGGCGCACGACGGCCAGGAAGCGGTCGAGCTCGCGGCCCGCTTCCGGCCCGAGCTGGTCTTCCTCGATATCGGCATGCCGCGCATGGACGGCTACCAGGCCGCACGCGCCATCCGGGCGCGGCCGGACCTGGCGCGCGTGCCCCTGGTCGCCGTGACCGGCTGGGGCGCCGACGACGACCGGCGTCGCTCGCGCGAGGCCGGCTTCGACGAGCACCTGCTCAAGCCCGCGATGCCGGAACAGGTGGGTGCGATCCTGGCGCGCGTCGCGGCCCAGGCTTGAGCGGGCGGATTTCCGTACAGGAATTCAGTTTCCAATGCTCAATTCGCCGAGTCGGATTGCATATTTTTTTTACTTTCCGGTCAAAGAATGACACTCTTCGTCTAGACTCGCGACTTGACCATTTTCTTTTGCCAAGATCATGTACGATCCCGCGAACGCGCCCAGCACGCCTCCCACCGAACCCGACATCGTCCCGGGCAGCCTGGACTTTCCGGTCGTCGGCATCGGTGCGTCCGCCGGCGGCCTGCCGGCGCTGATCCAGCTGTTCGAGAACATGCCGGCGGCAAACGACATGGCTTTCGTGGTCATCCTGCACCTGTCGCCGAAGCACCCGAGCTCGGCCGCGGAGATCCTGCAGCGCGCCACGCGCATGCCGGTCGTCCAGGTGACGTCGAAAGTGCAGATCGAGCGCAACCACGTGTACGTGATCGCCCCGAACCAGCACATGTCGATGATGGACGGCCTGCTGCTGGTCGACGAGCTCGAGCGCCCGCGCGGCAAGCACATCGCCATCGACATGTTCTTCCGCACCTTGGCCGAGGTGCACCGCGAGCGCGCGGTGGCGATCGTGCTGTCCGGCACCGGCGCTGACGGCGCGGTCGGCCTGACCCGCGTGAAGGAACAGGGCGGCGTCACGCTGGTCCAGGCCCCCCTCGATGCCGAGCACGACGGAATGCCGATGGCCGCGATGCGCACCGGCGCGGTCGACTTCGTCCTGCCCGTGGTCGAGATGCCGCAGAAACTGGTGGAGCTGTGGAACAACGCGCGCACCATCCAGATGCCGCCTCCCGGCGACGGCGAGGCGCCGATCGCCCACGTCACCACCGCCGAGGACACGGCCAGCGCCGAGGACGCGCTGCATGACATCATCTCGCGCCTGCTCAGCCATACCGGGCACGATTTCCGCCACTACAAGCGCGCTACCGTGCTGCGCCGCATCGAGCGGCGCCTGCAGGTGCGCGGCGTGCAGTCGCTGCCCGCGTACCGTGACCTGCTCGAGTCCGATCCGACCGAGAACAAGTTGCTGCTCGACGACATGCTGATCGGCGTGACCAACTTCTTCCGCGACCGCGAAGCCTTCGAGGCGCTCGAGCGCGAGATCCTGCCCGAGCTGTTCAAGGACAAGGGCCCGACCGACGAGGTGCGCGCCTGGGTCGCGGCCTGCGCCACCGGCGAGGAAGCCTATTCGATGGCGATGCTGATGGCCGACCAGGCCGCATTGATGGAGCATCCGCCGCAGTACCAGGTGTTCGCTTCCGACATCGACGACCGCGCGATCGACAGCGCGCGCGGGGGCAACTACCCGGCCTCGATCATCACCGACGTCGTGCCGTCGCGCCTGCGCCAGTACTTCAACAAGGAAGACGACCGCTACCGCATCCGCAAGTCGCTGCGCGACCGCATCCTGTTCGCCTCGCACAACCTGCTGCGCGATCCGCCGTTCTCGCGGCTCGACCTGATCTCCTGCCGCAACCTGCTGATCTACCTGAACCGCGACGTCCAGGTGCGCCTGCTGCAGACTTTCCACTTCGCGCTGAAACCGGGCGGCTACCTGTTCCTGGGCAGCTCGGAGTCGGCCGAGTCGGTGTCCGACTACTTCATCCCGGTCGACAAGAAGAACCGCATCTACCGCGCGCGCGGCGGCGGGCGCCCCTTGCACTACCAGGCCCCGACCGCGGCCGTGTTCGGCGCCCGCCTGCCGGAGGTGAGCCGCGTGAAGCTGGCCGGCAAGCGCCAGTTTTCCTACGCCGAACTGCACCAGCGCGCGCTGGCGCAGTATGCGCCGCCCTCGGCCGTCATCGACCGCGAAGGCAACATCGTGCACATGTCCGAGGAGGCCGGGCGCTTCCTGCGCATGGCCGGCGGCGAGCCCTCGCGCAGCCTGCTGGCGCTGGTCCTGCCCGAGCTGCGCCTGGAACTGCGCTCGGCGATGTACCAGGCCACGCAAAGCGAGACCAGCGTCGAATGCCGGCCGATCGAACTGGCCGAGCACAAGGACCTCGGCACGGTCGCGATGACGGTGCGCCCTTTCCGCGACGAGGAGGCCGAGACCGACTTCCTGCTGGTCGTGTTCGACCGCTACGAGCAGGCCCAGGAAAAGGCCTTGCCGCCGCGCCCGAACGGCAGCCACGACGTGGTGCTGGCCCAGCTCGAGGCCGAGCTGCAGCGCAAGCGCGAGCAGTTGCAGGAGACGATAGAGAGCGCCGAAATCTCGACCGAGGAGCTGCGCGCGTCGAACGAGGAGCTGCAGGCGATCAACGAGGAGCTGCGCTCGGCCACCGAGGAACTGGAAACCAGCAAGGAAGAGCTGCAATCGGTCAACGAGGAGCTGGTCACCGTCAACTACGAGCTGAAGGTGAAGGTCGAGGAGACCGGCAAGGCCAACGACGACCTGAACAACCTGATCGCCTCGACCGACATCGCCACCATCTTCGTCGACAGCGGCCTGCGCATCAAGCGCTTCACGCCGCGCGCGGCCGACCTGTTCTCGATCATCGCCTCGGACGTGGGCCGCTCGCTGCTCGACCTGACGCACAAGCTGGATTACGACCAGCTCGCCGGTGACGTCAGCGCCACCTTCGATACGCTGCGCCTGGTCGAGCGCGAGGTGCGCAGCAACGACGGACGCTGCTACATCGTGCGCCTGCTGCCCTACCGCACCAACGAGGACCGCATCGAAGGCGCGGTGATGACCTTCTTCGACATCACGGCGCGCCGCCAGGCCGAGGAACAGGCGCGCGCCAGCGAGGCGCGCATGCGCATGGTGGCCGAGAGCGCGAACGACTATGCCATCATCACGATGGACGAGGAGGGCCGCGCCACCAGCTGGAACAAGGGGGCCGAACAACTGTTCGGCTACACCGAGCAGGAGATGCTGGGCCACACGCTCGACCTGCTGTTCGTGCCCGAGGACCGCGACGCCGGCGTGCCGCTTGATGAGCTGCGCCGCGCGCGCACGGAAGGCCGCGCCGAGGACGAGCGCTGGCACCTGCGCAAGGACGGCAGCCGCTTCTTCTGCAGCGGCGTGACCACGCCGCTGGCCAACGGCGACATGCAGGGCTACGCGAAGATCGCGCGCGACGTGACCTCGCGCGAGCGCCAGGAGCAGGCAGTGCGCTCCAATGCCGAGAACGCGGTTGCTCTCAAGGACGAGTTCCTGGCCGTCATGGCGCACGAGCTGCGCCATCCGTTGAACATGATCAACATCAACGTCGAGCTGCTGGCGCGCATGCCGGAACTGCGCCACTCGCCGACTTTCCTGCGCGCCGCCTCGATCATCCGCAACTCGGTGATGAGCCAGGCCAAGATCATCGACGACCTGATGGACATGTCGCGCGTGCGTACCGGCAAGCTGTCGCTGACGATGGCGCCGGTGTTGCCCGAGATGGTGGTGCGCGGCATGGTCGAGGTGATGCGCGCCGACCCGGCCGCGCAGGACATCGCCATCGAAATGTCCGGCGAGGCCGAGGGCCTGTACGTGATGGGCGACGCGGTGCGACTCGAGCAGGTGCTGATGAACTTGCTGAGCAATGCGCTCAAGTTCACGCCCAAGGGCGGACGCATCGAGGTGCACCTGGGCCGCGAAAACAGCCAGGTGCGCATCGATGTCAGCGACAATGGCCAAGGCATCGCGCCGTCCTTCCTGCCGCACGTGTTCGACATGTACGGCCAGAGCGTGTCGGTCACCACCCGCACCAAGAGCGGGCTGGGCATCGGTCTTGCGCTGGTGCGCGAACTGGTCTGCCTGCACGGCGGGCGGGTCGAAGCTTTCTCGGAGGGAATCGGCAAGGGCGCGCGCTTCAGCGTCTGGCTGCCCCTGCTGGACGGCAATGCCGCGCCGCTGCCGGGCGAGGGCGGCAAGGCCGAGGACAGCATGGCCGGGCTGCGCATCCTGGTCGTCGACGACATGGAAGAGATGCTGCTCGTCTTCAAGTCGCTGCTGGAAACCAGCGGGGCGGTCGTGTTCGAGGCGACCAGCGCGAAGAAGGGGCTCGAGATCCTCGAACGCGAGCAGGTCGACCTCCTGATCTCGGACATCTCGATGCCGGACGTGGACGGCTACGAATTCCTGCGCCGCGTGCGCAGCAATCCGAAACTGGCCAGGCTGCCGGCGATCGCCATCAGCGGCATGCGCCGCGACAGCGACATCGCCAACGCGCGCGCCGCCGGCTATTCGGCCCATCTGGGCAAGCCGGTGTCGGTGGAGCGGCTCGCCGCCATCGTGCACGACCTGCTGCCGCGCCGCGAGACGAGCGAGAGCGGCTGAGGCGAGCGCGCCTGCCGGGGCCGGCCGCCTGGACGGTGACGATAATCTTTACATGCGTCGAGCAGATATTTAACAAGAATGCGCTAAGTTATTGATTCTGCATGAGCCGAGGGGTGTGGTGTAGAACTTGCTTGCTCTTTCCATTCATACGAAAGGAGAGCCATGAGCAAAGCCAAGCACCATGTCGCCGCCGCCGCTGCCGTTCTTGCCTGCCTGTTGTCGGCCAGCGCCGGGGCCGCCGTCATCGCCAGCAATACGCGCTACGGTCTGTTCGACGGCAGCGAAGGAACGCGCAGTTTCAACGTCCGCCACCACGGCAGCATCCTCGACCTCAACCTCATCATCAGCCTGTCGAAATGCGACGATCCGCCGCTCGGACCCGAGGCAGGCGCCTGCCGTGGCCAGGGCACGCCCTACGAGGACGAGTTTTCCATCGCACTGGTGTCGCCAGGCGGCACGACGGTCGACCTGGTACGCGCCTACGACACCTACGCCGAGGGAAGCAAGGGTACGGGACGGGTACGCCTGGTCTTCGACGACGAGGCGGAGCAGGACGCCGGGCCGCGCCTTGCCTCGGGAAGCTTCCGCCCGGCCGGCGCGCTGTCGGCCTTCGACGGCATGGACGTGTACGGTCGCTGGACCTTGTTGATCCAGGATTTCTTCCCGGGCGATCCGCTCGAATTCTTCTCGGCGCGGCTGGATGTCGAGACCGACCCGCCGGCGCCGGTGCCGGAACCGGCTTCGCTGGCGCTGCTCGGCCTGGGACTGCTGGGAATGCGCGCGCTGCGCAAGCGTCCTAGCGCGACACGATGAGCTTCACGCCCAGCGCGACGAAGACGGTGCCGGCGATGCGGTCGAGCCACTTGCCGGCGCCCGGCTTGCGGTTGAGCCAGGCGCCGATCGCGCCGGCAAAATAGCCGAGCAGGCCGAACAGGATCGCCGCCTGGACCGTGAAGGTCACGCCCAGGGCCAGCATCTGGCCGGGCACCTGGCCGTTGGCGGGAATCACGAACTGCGGCAGCAGGGACAGGAAGAACAGGACCACCTTCGGGTTGATCGCGTTCGCGACCAGGCCCTTGGTGAAGAGGCTGCGCAGCGACTGCGGCGCCGCGTTGCCGTCGGCGGCCTTGCTGCCGCCCTGGCTGCGCAGGGCGTTCCAGCCCAGCCAGACCAGGTAGAGCCCGCCGCCCACGCGCAGCGCCGTGAAGGCGAGCGGCGAGGCGGCGATCAGGGCGCTCACCCCGAGCACGGCCAGCAGGGTGTGGCTCAGGCAGCCGAGCGCGCACCCCAGGCCGAACACCATGCCCTGTTTGCGTCCCTTGGACATGCCCAGGCCCAGCACCATCAGGTTGTCGGGGCCGGGGGAGGCGGTGATCAGGACGGCGGCGAGCAGGAAGCCGAGGAATTGTTCGGGTGCGAGCATGGCGGATTAATCGTGTTATGGACCGAAGGGACGTAGGGTGGGCGCCCTGTGCCCACGCGTGACGCATGCATGACGTTAGCGCGCCAGAAGTAACGCATGCATGGCGATAGCGCACCAGAAGCACGCCAACAATGTGCATGCGTCACGCGTGGGCACGGGGCGCCCACCCTACGTTTATCGATTATCGTGCGTCAACGATGCATTTTGCAATCGTTGACACAAGGGACGTAGCGTCAACCGTTATCGATCAATGAAGATCATGTCGCCTCGGCGACGCGCTTGGCGATGTGGGCCAGCGCCTCGTCGACCTGGTCGATCAGGATCAGGCACAGGTCGCCCTCGTTCAGGCGCGCCAGCGCGCGGTCGATCGCGACGAATTCGCCGTAGATCTCCTCGACATGGCTGGTGCGCGACGCGTCCTTCAGGCCCTGGCGCAGCAGCGCGACCACTTCGCCGTCGGCGCGGCCGCGCTGGCACTGGTCTTCGTACAGCAGCACTTCGTCGAAGGCGGCGCCGAGGATGGCGGTCTGCTGGGTGATGTCCTGGTCGCGGCGGTCGCCGGCGCCGCTGATCACCACCAGGCGGCGCTTGGCCGGCATGTTCTCCACCGCGCTCACGAGCGCCGCGATCGCGTCCGGGTTGTGGCCGTAGTCGGCGATCAGGGTCGCGCCCTTGTAATCGAAGACGTTGAAGCGGCCCGGCGCGTTGTCGCTCTCGCCGACGAAGGTCTTCAGGCCGAGCGCAATCTTGTCCCAGGAAATGCCGACGCCCCAGGCCGCGGCCACGGAAGCCATCACGTTCTCGACCTGGAAGCCGACCACGCCGCCGCGGGTGATCGGCACCTCGGCCAGCGCAATGCGGTGCTCGAACCTGCCCTGGGCGCAGACCAGGTAGCCATCCTCCACGAAGACGGCGCGGCGCCCTTGCGCGCGGTGCATGGCCATCAGCGGGATGGTGCCGTCCTGGGCGAAGAAGGTGACGTCGCCGCGGGTGAACTCGGCCATGTCCGCGACGATCGGGTCGGCCGCGTTCAGCACCGCCACGCCGCCTTCGGCGACGTTCTGCACGATCACGCGCTTCAGGACAGCGAGATCTTCCAGCGTGGTGATGTAGTTCAGGCCGAGGTGGTCGCCGGCGCCGATGTTGGTCACCACCGCCACCTGGCAGCGGTCGAAAGCCAGGCCTTCGCGCAGCAGGCCGCCGCGCGCGGTCTCGAACACGGCGGCGTCCACGTCCGGGTGCAGCAGCACGTTGCGCGCGCTGCGCGGGCCGCTGCAGTCGCCGCTGTCGATGCGGCGGCCTTCGATGTAGACGCCGTCGGTGTTGGTCATGCCGGTGCGCAGACCCGAGGTGCCGAGCATGTGGGCGATCAGGCGCACGGTGGTGGTCTTGCCGTTGGTGCCGGTGACGGCCACCACCGGGATGCGGCCGTCGTCGCCTTCCTCGAACAGCATGTCGACGATGGCTTCGCCGATCGCGCGCGGCTTGCCGAAGGAGGGCGCCAGGTGCATGCGCAGGCCCGGCGCGGCGTTCACTTCGACGATGCCGCCGTGCTGTTCCTCGATGGGCTTGAGGACGCTGTCGCAGACCAGGTCGACGCCGCAGATGTCCAGGCCGACCATGTGCGCCGCCGCGATCGCGCGCGCCGCCACTTCCGGATGCACGTCGTCGGTGACGTCGGTGGCGGTGCCGCCGGTCGACAGGTTGGCGTTGTTGCGCAGGACCACGCGCTGGCCTTTCGGTGGCACCGAGTCGGCATCCATCCCCTGCTTGGCCAGGCTGGCCAGGGCGATGTCGTCGAAGCGGATCCTGGTCAGCGAGGTCGAGTGGCCGCTGCCGCGGCGCGGGTCGAGGTTCACGGTGTCGACCAGCTGGCGCACGGTGTGCACGCCGTCGCCGACCACGCTCGGCGGGTCGCGGCGCGCGGCGGCCACCAGCTTGTCGCCGATGACCAGCAGGCGGTAGTCGTGGCCCGGCAGGTAGCGCTCGACCATGATGTCGTCGCGGAATTCGGAAGCGGCGTTGAAGCCGGCGGTGATCTGTTCCTTCGTCGTGATGTTGACCGTCACGCCCTTGCCCTGGTTGCCGTCCTTCGGCTTGATCACGACCGGCAGGCCGACCTCCTGGGCGGCAAGCCAGGCGTCGTCGGGATCGGTCACGGTGCGGCCCAGCGGGACCGGCACGCCGGCGGCGTCGAGCAGCTTCTTGGTCAGTTCCTTGTCCTGGGCGATGGTCTCGGCAATCGCCCCGGTGGCGTCGATCTCGGCGGCCTGGATGCGGCGCTGCTTGCTGCCCCAGCCGAACATGACGAGGCTGCCTTCGGTCAGGCGGCGGAAGGGAATGTTGCGGGCCACGGCGGCCTGCACGATGGAACCGGTCGAGGGGCCGAGACGCACGTCCTCGTCGAGGTCGCGCAGCTGGGTGAGGGCGGCCTGCAGGTCGAAAGGCGCGTCATCGCGCGCGGCCTGGATCAGCTGCTCGGCCAGCGTCAATGCCAGGCGGCCGACGTCTTCCTCGGAGTATTCGACCACGACCTGGTAAATGCCGCGCTCGACGGTTGCCGTGGTGCGCGAGAAGGTGACCGGGCAGCCGGCCTGGGCCTGCAGGTCGAGCGCGGCGATCTCGAGCACGTGGGCCAGCGGGATGGTGTCGTCGTGGCCGAGCGGCTGCAGCTGGCCGAGCTGGGGGAAGCGGGCGCGCAGGCGCGTCTCGAAGCCTGGCAGGCTGCCGATCGATTCTTCCTCGGGCGTGCAGGCGACGATCGCCTCGACCGAGGTGTGGTGGCTCCAGAGGTTGGGGCCACGCAGGGCCCGTACGCGTGATACTTCCATAAACCTTCAATCCTATTTTGAGTGCTCACGCCTGGCCGCCCGCAAGCGGGCGACCCTGGGTGACCGGCCCGGCGAACCGGGCCGCGAATCTTAATAAATCGTTTTCTTCGGCGTGGCGTCGAAGGCGCGCAGGCCGCCGCAGATCAGGTCGTGCGGCAGGCCCAGCGCCCAGGCCGCGGCGGTCGCGGCGAGGATGCTGGCCGGGTGCTTGACGGTGGCCGGCTTGATCCTGCCCAGGTCGAGCAGGGCGGTCTCGAGCGCGCCTTCGGCCAGCATGATGTGGTTGTTGCGCGCGAAGACGATGCGCTCGCCGGCGGCGCGATGGGCCTGCATGACCTCGTTCTGCTCGTCCATCGCGTAGAAGATCACGCGCCCGTCCGACAGCTCGGCCAGCTTGACCACTTCCGGGTCGGCCGCGTTCAGCACGGCCGCGCCGCTTGAGAGGATCACGTCGACCTGGCTGCGCACCACGTTGGCCAGCGCTTCCTCGTCGCGGATGTGGAACTCCGCCACGTCCTCGAGCTTGCCCATGTCGGTCACCACGCCGACCGTGCAGCGGTCGTAGGGCAGGCCTTCAAGCAGGATGCTGCGGGCGTTCGATTCGAACACGGCCGCTTCCATGTTGCGGTTGATGAGCAGGCGTTCGCCGGCCGCAAAGCCGGTGCAGTCGCCTTTTTGCACTTCGCGCCCGTCGAGGTAGAGGCCTTCGCCGTTGGCCACGCCGGCGTGCTTGCCGGCGGCATTGAGCAGGCAGCCGAGCAGGCGTGCGATCAGGCTGGTTCCCAGGGTGCCGGTGACGCCGACCAGCGGAATGCGGCCGGTCTCGCCTGCGGCGAACAGGTGCTCGACGATGGCGGCGCCGACATTGCGCGGCTGGCCGCTGGCCGGCTTGATGTGGGCCAGCAGGCCCGGGCTGGAATTGACTTCGATGATGGCGCCGCGCTGTTCCTGCAGCGGCTTCGAGATGTCTTCGCAGACCAGGTCGATGCCGGCGATGTCCAGGCCGACCACGCGCGCGGCCAGGGCGGCGGCATGGGCCACGTCCGGATGCACGATGTCGGTCACGTCGTCGGCGACGTTGCCGTTCGGCTGGATCAGCACGCGCTGGCCGTCCTGCGGCATCGAATCCGGCGTGAGGTTCTGGCGCTGCAGGTCGAGCAGGATGACCGGATCGTTCGGATCGACGCGGCCCAGCGGGAATTCCTCGCTGTCGCCGCGGCGCGGGTCGGTGTTGATCTGGCTGTCGCAGAGCTGGGTGACGGTCGATTTACCGTCGCCGACGACCCAGAGCGCTTCGCCGCGCGCGGCGGCCACGACCTTCCTGCCGACCACCAGCAGGCGGTGCTCGTTGCCGGGAATGAAGCGCTCGACCAGCACGGCGCTGCTGTCGCCTTCCCTTGACGCGATCGCGTAGGCGGCGCGCACGTCGGCCTCGCTCATCAGGTTCAGGGTCACGCCGCGGCCGTGGTTGCCGTCGACCGGCTTGACCACCACCGGCAGGCCGATGTCCTGGGCCTCCTCCCAGGCTTCTTCCGCGCTGCGCACGAGGGCGCCTTCCGGCACCGGCACGCCGCAGGAGGCAAGCAGGCTCTTGGTCAGGTCCTTGTCGCTGGCGATGCCTTCGCCGATGGCGCTGGTGCGGTCGGTCTCGGCGGTCCAGATGCGGCGCTGGGCGGCGCCATGGCCGAGCTGGACGAGGTTGCCTTCGGTCAGGCGGATCGAGGGAATGCGGCGGTCGGTGGCGGCGTCGACGATGTTCGCGGTCGAGGGGCCCAGGCAGTAGCGGTCGACCAGGTCGGTCAGGCGCGCGACCGTGCCCGCCATGTCGAAGGCTTCGTCGTTGATCGCGGCCATCATCAGCCGGTGGCCGGCTTCCAGGGCGGCGCGGCCGACCACGGCGTCGCGGGTGCGGAAGGCCATCTTGTAGACGCCGGGTTCGCCGGTCGAGCGGGTCTTGCCGAAGCCGGTCTTCATGCCGGCCATGTTCTGCAACTCCAGCACGATGTGCTCGAGGATGTGGCCGGCCCAGGTGCCGCTGTGCAGGCGTTCGATGAAGCCGCCGCGCTCGCCGACGCCGCAGCGGTGTTCGATCAGGCCCGGCAGCCAGCTGGTGAGGCGCTCGGTGAAACCAGGCAGTTTGTTCGAGGGGAAGTCTTCCAGCTCGCCGATGTCGAGCCAGGCCTCGATCACCGGACGGTAGGTCCAGATGTTCGGGCCGCGCAGGTGGGTCACACGGAGAAACTTGATGTCATTCTTCTTTGTCATGTATCGATGTCTTGCCGCCAAGGTCCGCTCGTGCACCATGATGGCGTTGCCTATGTTCTTCTGCCTGTGCGTTACCGCACCCAAACCGGGTGACGCGGGACGCAGGTTATGCATGTTGTATACTCTTTGCCGGCGCGAAGCTTACAGCGATGCGCCGGATTCTGCCAAATCGCACGCGTCGCCGGCTTTCCGACGTCTGCGGCGACATGCCAGGGTGTCAACCCCAGCGAATAATTCCACCTTTCAAGTAAACCGCTGAGCCGGTCACCGCGTTACCCCTCTATTCAGAACTTGCCTGTCAAGGGCGGCATCACATAATGACAACTCAACAACTTGCTTCTCCGACCTCGCTGGCGCTCCTCGCCAGCTTCCTGCCCGACGCCTGGCAGGATGAGGTGCGGAAACAGCTTGCACCAGGGGAAAACGTTCTAACCAGCGTGGAGGTTGACCTCGACGCAAAATTACGTTTCATCAAAGGTATTCTTGTCGTAACGACACGCCGTCTGCTGAGCCGCGCGCCGGGGGAAACCGTCTGGCGCGACTGGGCCTTCCAACCCGGCCTGGTGCTCCAGCACCACGACCATGCCGGCGTTGGCCACATCGAACTGGTCGACCAGGATGGCCTGCTGGCGGCCTGGCGCTTTACCCTGGGGCAGAACCTGCACGCGATCCGCGTGGTCGACGCCTTCAACGACCAGGTCAAGAGCGTCGCCACCGGCATCCCGGTGCAGCCGCCCGAGCAGCACACCTGCCCGAGCTGCAAGGCGCCGCTCGAGCCGGACCAGGAAGAGTGCCCGATCTGCACCAAGGTGCTGCACACGCCGCCTTCGACCTGGACCCTGCTGCGCCTGTGGCGCTTCGCCAGGCCCTACAAGGGCCAGCTGATCCTGGGCTTCCTGCTGATGCTCGGCTCGACCGGCGCGCACATGATCCCGCCGTACCTGACCAAGCCGCTGATGGACAATGTCCTGATCCCGTACCAGAACGGCCAGACCATCGACACCTCGCTCGTCTATTTATATATGGGCGGCCTGTTCGGGGCGGCGCTGCTGGCCTGGGCGCTGGGCTGGGGCAAGACCTACGTGCTGGCGCTGGCTTCCGAGCGCATCAGCGCCGACCTGCGCTCGACCACCTACGAACACCTGCTGCGCCTGTCGCTGGAATACTTCGGCGGCAAGCGTACCGGCGACCTGATGTCGCGCATCGGCAGCGGCTCGGACCGGATCAGCGTGTTCCTGTCGCTGCACCTGCTCGACTTCTTGTCGGACGTCCTCCTGATCATCATGACGGGCGTGATCCTGTTCTCCATGAACCCCTGGCTGGCCTTGGTCACGCTGGTGCCGCTGCCTTTCATCGCCTGGATGATCCACGTGGTGCGCGACAGGCTGCGCACCGGCTTCGAGAAGATCGACCGCGTGTGGGGCGAAGTGACCAACGTGCTGGCCGATACCATCCCCGGCATCCGCGTCGTGAAGGCGTTTGCCCAGGAAAAGCGCGAAGCCGTACGCTTCCGCGAGGCGAACAAGCACAACCTGGCCGTCAACGATAAATTGAACAAGGTCTGGTCGCTGTTCTCGCCGACCGTGTCGCTGCTGACCGAGATCGGCCTGCTGGTGATCTGGTGCTTCGGCATCTGGCAGGTCTCGCGCGGCGACATCACCGTCGGCACCCTGACGGCCTTCATCGCCTACAGCGGCCGCTTCTACGTGAAGCTCGATTCCATGAGCCGCATCGTCTCGGTGACGCAGAAGTCGGCCTCGGCCGCCAAGCGCATCTTCGACATCCTGGACCACGTTTCCAGCGTGCCCGACCCGGTCAACCCGATCAAGGTGGACAAGGTGCAGGGCAATATCGAACTGCGCGAAGTCGGCTTCCGCTACGGCAACCGCGCCGTGAACCGCGGCATCTCGCTCAACATCAAGGCCGGCGAAATGGTCGGCCTGGTGGGCCACAGCGGCTCGGGCAAGAGCACCCTGGTCAACCTGATCTGCCGTTTCTACGACGTGGCCGAAGGCGCGATCCTGCTCGACGGCAAGGACATCCGCTCCTTCGCCGTGGCCGACTACCGCCGCAACATCGGTCTCGTGCTGCAGGAGCCTTTCCTGTTCTTCGGCACGATCGCCGAGAACATCGCCTACGGCAAGCCGCATGCGACGCGCGAGGAAATCATCGCCGCCGCGCGCGCCGCCCACGCCCACGAATTCATCCTGCGCCTGCCGCAGGGCTACGATTCGATGGTGGGCGAGCGCGGCCAGGGCCTGTCGGGCGGCGAGCGCCAGCGCATCTCGATCGCGCGCGCCCTGCTGATCGACCCGCCGATCCTGATCATGGACGAGGCGACGTCTTCGGTGGACTCGGAAACCGAGAAGGAAATCCAGAAGGCGCTCGACAACCTGGTGCAGGGCCGCACCACGATCGCCATCGCGCACCGCCTCTCGACCCTGCACCGCGCCGACCGCCTGGTCGTGCTGGACCGCGGCGTGGTGGTGGAAGAGGGCAGCCACGATGAACTGATGGCGCGCGAGGGCGCCTACCACCGCCTCTACGAAGCGCAGGCGCGCAACGTGGACCAGGAAATGGATGACGCCGACAAGGACGACTAAAGCATGACTACCCCGTTTCAACTGCGCCGCAACAGCTTCGGCAAACTGGTCTTCACGGGCCCCGACGGGGAAGACGTGGTCGGCATCACGCCGGTGCGCGCCTTCCCGATCCAGGCGCCCACGCGCGGCATCTCGCTGGTGCGCGAGGGCGGCAAGGAAGTCGCCTGGATCGACGACCTGGCGACCGTGCCCGAGGAGATCCGCAAGCTCGTCACCGAGGAGCTCGAGGGCCGCGAATTCATCCCCGAGATCCAGACCATCAGGAGCGTGTCGAGCTTCGCCACGCCCTGCACCTGGTACGTGCAAACCGACCGCGGCGACACCGAATTCGTGCTGAAGGTCGACGAGGACATCCGCCGCGTGGGCGAGGCCTCGCTGCTGATCGCGGACAACCACGGCATCAACTTCCTGGTGCGCGACATGTTCAAGATCGACAAGCACAGCCGCAAGATCCTGGACCGCTTCCTGTAAGCGCAGCCGCATCCATGGAACCGCCGCCCGGCCTGCCAGCCGCGCGGCGGTTTTTCGTTTTCGAGGATTCCCTCCAATCGTCTTGCCATGTGCTTGCCCGGCCGGCGCCGCACTGCTAATGTCGCGCTGGTGATTTCATTAACACGTTAACGATTTGGAGAGCGCGATGACCGCCGAACCGATCCGCATTGCCACCGCCAACGACCTCGAGCTCGGCGCCCGGCTGTTTCGCGCCCAGGACGCGCAAGGCGTGGTCCTGATCCATCCCGCCACCGCGGTGACCCAGGGCTTTTACGAGGCCTTCGCCCGCTACCTGTGCGGGTTGGGGCTGCACGTGCTCACCTACGACTACCGCGGCACCGGCCAGTCGCGCCCGCACAGCCTGCGCGGCTTCGAGGTGACGATGTCGCAGTGGATGCTGGAAGACGTGGGCGCGGTGACGCGCTGGGCAAGGGAGCGCTTTCCCGGCCTGCCGCTGCTGGCGGTCGGCCACAGTGTCGGCGGCCACGCGATCGGCCTCTCGCCCGAGACCCGGCATCTGCACGGGGCGCTGCTGGTGGCGACGCACGCCGGCATCACGCGCACCATCCGCGGCCGCGCCGAACGCCTGCGGGTGTGGTGCGTGATGCGCCTGCTGGCGCCGCTCCTGTGCGCGCTGTTCGGCTACATGCCGGGCCGGCGCATCGGCCTGGGCGAAGACCTGCCGCGCGGCGTGATGCTGGAGTGGAGCCGCTGGACCACGCTGCCGCGCTATTTCTTCGACGATCCCCGGCTGGACGCGGCGGGGCGCATGGCGCGGGTCGACATCCCCTTGCTGGCGCTCGGCTTCGATGACGATCCCTGGGCCAATCCGCGGGCGATGGACATCCTGCTGTCGGGCTACACCGGCGCGCCGCCCGCGCGCCGCCAATACAATGCGCGCGCGCTCGGCCTGCCGGCGATCGGCCACATGGGCTTCTTCCGGCGCCGCTACGAAGCCGCGCTGTGGGACGAGGCGGGCGCCTGGCTGCTGGCCCGGCTCGGCGCGAAGCAGGCGGCCGGAAGTTCAGCATGAAACCCGGCGACATCAAGCCGGGCTACAAGCCGCCGCGCTTCGTCTTCCTGATCAACCGCGCCCAGAAGGCGATCGCGCGCTGGATCGAGGCCCGTCCCGACGCCTGGGAAGGCATTAGCGGCGCCCAGGCCGGGCTGCTGTTCGTGCTGGCCGCGCGCGACGAGGCGGCCATCGGCGAGATCGCCCAGGCGCTGGACGTGGCGCCGGCGGCCGTCACCAACCTGTCCAAGCGCATGCAGGCGGCCGGGCTGGTCGAGCGCGTCGGCGACGCCTTCGATGCGCGGCTCACGCGCCTGCGCCTGACTGCGGCCGGCCGGCAGGCCTGCGCGCGCGCGAAGGCGGTGCTGGCCCGGCTCAATGCGCGCCTGGCCGAGGGCTTCAGCGAGGACGAATTGCAGGTCGTGGCGCGCTGGCTCGAGCACAGCGCGCGCGTGATGCAGGAGGACCCGGAACAGGACGCGGGCAGGGACCCGCAAGCCTGACGCGTTCCGCTTGAAGCGCGGCGCACGCTGGCTTATGCTGAAGACCTGCGTTGGCCGACAGGAGTGATCATGATCTTGCAAGGCGGATGTTACTGTGGCGCAGTGCGCTACGTGGTGGACGGCGACACCTTCAACAGCACCCTGTGCCATTGCAGCGACTGCCGGCGCATTGCCGGCGCGCCGGCGGTGGCCTGGTTCAGCACCGGCATGGATCACTTCCGCTTCTCGCAGGGCAATGCGGCGACCTTCCGGTCGAGCGAACACATCCTGCGCAGCTTCTGCGCCACCTGCGGCACCACACTGACCTTCCAGGACGACCGTTATCCCGACGAGATCGACGTCGCCACCGCCACCCTCGACGATCCGGCCGCCGTGCCGCCGGGCGACCATACCTTCGTGCAGGACCGCCTGCCCTGGATGCGCATGAGCGACGGCCTGCCCGCCTATCCGCGCACCCGTTCGGAAGGGCAGGGATGAACGCCTGCCCGCCTGCGGCGATGAAATAAAATTTCATATTGGTGTGTTGAGTGAAATAATATTTCCGCTGGCGCCTGCCAACGCCGGGCGCCGGCGGCGGTCTGGAACGATGGACAACCGGGGGCTGCCATGAGCATCGAACTCGATCACGTCATCGTCTCGTCGCGCGACCGCGTCGCGTCCGCCCGCCTGCTGGCCCACCTGCTCGGCGTGCCCTGGGACGAGACCGCGTTCGGCGTCTTCTCACCCGTGTACATCAACGACGGCCTGACCCTCGACTTCATTCAGACCGACGAAGCGTTTCCCGTCGAACACTTCTGCTTTCGCGTCGGCGATGCCGAGTTCGACGCCATCCTCGCGCGCATCGAGGCGGCGGGCATCGCCTGGCGCAGCAAGGTCAGGGGCCCAAGCGACCGCAAGGTCGATACCGATTACGGCGGACGCGGGGTCTACTGGAACGAGCCGGACGGGCATCAGTGGGAAATGCTGACGGTGAGTTATGCGCGCAGGGTAATTTCGCCCGACATGTAGCGCGAAGGGTTGCTCGGTGACATACTCTTGGTGATTAGCAATTAACCATGACGGTTGCGCGCGACCGTCCCTGTCCGGAGCCTTTGATGACCTTTACCGAATCGATCGAGCAATGCTTCAAGAAATACGCCACCTTCGAAGGGACCGCCCCGCGTTCCGAGTTCTGGTGGTTCATGCTGTTCCTGCTCGTCGCCAATGCGGTCGTCGGCTACGTCAGCGAGCCCCTCGGCGTGCTGTTCAACCTGGCGACCATCGTGCCTTCGTTCGCCGCGGGTTGCCGGCGCCTGCACGACACCGACCGCAGCGGCTGGTGGCAGCTGCTCTGGTTCGTCCCGGTCATCGGCTGGATCGTCCTGCTCGTCTTCCTCGTACAGGACACCCGCCCGAACGGCTACGGCATCGTCAGCCGCGTCCCTGCCTGAGGGACGACGCGCTGGCTGCCAGGCGTGCACGCGATTTGCGCCTAGCCAGTAGAATGGGCCCACTTTTGAACAGAAGGGGGCTTCATGAAACGAACGGCACTGATCGCGGGCGTCACCGGCATCGGCGGTAACCACCTCGCACGCGAACTGCTGGGCAGCGGCTGGGAGGTCGTCGGCCTGTCGCGCCGCGCACCGACCGACCTGCCGGGCGTGCGCCACGTCGCGGCCGACCTGCTCGACCCGGCCGCACTGGGCGCCGCCCTCGCCGGCGTCGCCCCGACCCACGTCTTCATCACCACCTGGATGCGCCAGGACACGGAAGCCGAGAATATCCGCGTCAACGCCGCCCTGGTGCGCAACCTGCTGGACGCCCTGTCGCCGCAGAAGAGCGTGCGCCACGTGGCCCTGGTCACCGGCCTGAAGCATTACCTCGGCCCCTTCGAGGCCTATGCCAGCTCGGGCACGCTGCCCGACACGCCGCTGCGCGAAAGCCAGCCGCGCCTGCCGCTGGAGAATTTCTATTACGCGCAGGAAGACGAGGTCTACGCGGCGGCCGAACGCGACCGCTTTACCTGGTCCATCCACCGTCCGCACACCATCATCGGCCTGGCCGTCGGCAATGCCATGAACCTCGGCACCACGCTGGCGGTGTACGCCACCATCTGCAAGGAGACCGGGCGTCCCTTCCAGTTCCCGGGCTCGGAGGCGCAGTGGAAGGGCCTGTCCGACGTGACCGATGCGCGCATGCTGGCGAAACAGCTGGCCTGGGCCGCGGATACCGATGCGGCCAAGAACGAAGCCTTCAACATCGTCAACGGCGACGTGTTCCGCTGGAGCTGGCTGTGGCCGAAGCTGGCCGAGTGGTTCGGCGTCGAAGCGGCCGGCTACAGCGGACAGATCCAGCCGCTCGAGGCGGCGATGGCGAACGACCGCGAGGTCTGGCGCGAGATCGCGGCGCGCCACAAACTGGCCGAACCCGACCTCGACCGCCTGGCCTCGGCCTGGCATACCGACCTCGACCTCGGCCGCCCGCTCGAAGTCATGACCGACATGGCCAACAGCCGCCGCCTGGGTTTTGCCGCTTACCAGGCCACCGACGCGTCCTTCTTCGACCTGTTCGCGCGCCTGCGCGCCGAGCGGCTGATTCCATAAGCGGAGCCTGGGAAGCGGGGAGGGCCGGCCATGGACATCGCCCGCACTCCCCTTCACGTCGTCGTGGTGACCATCGGCTCGGCCGGCGACCTGTTTCCCTTCCTGGCGCTCGCGCTGGCGCTGCGCGCCACGGGCCACCGCATCAGCTTTCTCGGCCCCGAGCAGCACGGACCCTTCGTGCAGGCGGCCGGCCTGCCTTTCCATGGCCTGCCGGCGGACGAGGCGGTACTCGACCATCCCGACCTCTGGCATCCGACGCGCGGCCTGGCCGTCGTCTGGCGCGCCACCCGTCCGGCCATGGCCCAGGTGCCCGCCTGGCTGGCCGGACTGCCGGCCGGCGAACAGTGCGCCATGCTGGTCCATCCACTGGCCTTGCCGGAGGCCGACCTGTGCCGCGCCGCGCGGCCCGGCCTGCGCATCGCCGCCGCCTATCTCGCGCCATCGAACCTGCCGACCGTGCACGACCCGCTGATGCTGGGACCCTGGCGGGTGCCGCGCTGGGTGCCGCCGGGCCTGCGCCGCCGGCTGTGGCGCGGCATCGGCGCGCGCCTGCTCGATCCGGTGGCGCTGCCCGACGTGAACGCGGCGCGCCGCCAGGCCGGGCTGGCGCCGGTCGGCTCCCTGCTCGACTTCATTCCGCGGGTGGCCGACCTGTCGGTCGCCCTGTTTCCCGAGTGGTTCGCGCCGACCCAGCCGGACTGGCCCCGGCCCCTGGTGCGCGGCGGCTTTCCCCTGCACGACCCCGATCCCGATGCGCTCCTGTCAGGCGAGCTGCGCCAGTTCGTCAGGCAGGGCGGGCGGCCGCTGGTGTTCACGCCCGGCACCGGTAACCGCCAGGCGCGCGCCTGGTTTGCGCATGCGGCCGAGGCGGCGCACCTGCTGGGCGAGCGCGCCATCTTCCTGACGCCGCACCGCGACCAGTTGCCGGACCCCTTGCCGCGCCACGTGCTGTGGCAGGAGTATGTGCCGCTGCGCGCCTTGCTGCCGCACGCGGCGGTGCTGGTGCACCACGGCGGCATCGGGACCACGGCCGAGGCCTTGTACGCGGGCACGCCGCAACTGGTGGTGCCGCTCGCGCACGACCAGTTCGACAACGGCGCCCGGGTCGAGGCGCTCGGGGCCGGGCACAGCCTGAGGGCGGCCCGACTGAACACCGGGCGGCTGCTGCGCTGCCTGGGCAGGCTGCTCGACGACGAGGGCATGCGTGCGCGCTGCCGGGCCGTGGCCGCCAACTTCGAAGGCGATCCGGGCGTGGACGCGGTGGCGGCGGCGATCGAGGCCCTGGCCACGCGTTCAATGAACGGTTGAGTTGTCGTGGCGGTTCACGGGATGGTTGAACGCGTGGGCGGCGCGTCGTCCTCGTGATTGCCGGCCGCAGGGTATGGCCGCCCACCCTAGGCTTGCACTTTTCAGATATTCGTCTAGAATCGTTTTATTGCACCGTGGCAACGCGCCCGGGAATAACGCCATCATGCCGCCTGCCCAGGCCGGAACCTGAGATCGAAATGAAAAAACGCCATACCGCTTTGCTTCTGTCGGCCGTCATCCTCCTGTCGGCTGCCGCACTTTCGGACGCCGCGACCCCGGCGGCGCAGCGGATGGACGCCGCCAAGGGCGGGCAGGGCGCCAGGCCGCTCGCGGCGCCGGTCCGCTGAGCCACGCAGGCGCTTCAGCCCGGTTTCTGTGCATCACCGCACTGTCAGCGATGCCGGATAAGGGTGTAATCCCGCTATCGATGCGACGCGAGCGGGACTCACATGCGTAACAAACACCACGAACGGCCGGCCGCGGGGCAGGCGGCGCAGGGCGATGCAGCGGGCTATGTGCGCGTGCGCGGCGCCCGCGAGCACAACCTCAAGAACGTCAGCCTGGACATTCCGCGCGACGCCCTGGTCGTGTTCACCGGGGTGTCCGGATCCGGCAAGTCCTCGCTGGCCTTCGGCACGCTGTACGCGGAAGCCCAGCGGCGCTACCTGGAATCGGTCTCGCCCTATGCGCGCCGCCTGTTCCACCAGATGCCGGTGCCGGAAGTCGACGAGATCGACGGCCTGCCGCCCGCGGTCGCCCTGCAGCAGCAGCGCGGCTCGCCGACCACGCGCTCCTCGGTCGGCAGCGTGAGCACCCTGTCGAACTCCCTGCGCATGCTGTATTCGCGCGCCGGCGACTATCCGGAAGGGCAGGAGCTGCTCTACGCCGAATCCTTCTCGCCCAACACCCCGGAAGGCGCCTGTCCCGAATGCTCGGGCCTGGGCCGCGTCTACGAGGTCACCGAGCAGTCGATGGTGCCCGACGACTCGCTCACCATCCGCGAGCGTGCGGTGGCCGCCTGGCCGCCGGCCTGGCATGGCCAGAACCTGCGCGACATCCTCGTCACCATGGGTTACGACGTCGACACGCCCTGGCGCGAGCTGCCGAAGAAGGACCGCGACTGGATCCTGTTCACCGACGAGACGCCCACCGTCCCGGTCTACGCCGGCCTGACGCCCGAGGAAACGAAACAGGCGCTGAAACGCAAGGACACGCCGAGCTACCAGGGGACGTTTACCGGCGCGAAGCGCTACGTGCTGCAGACCTTCGCCAACACCGAGAGCGCCTCGATGAAAAAGCGCGTGGCGCGCTACATGGTCAGCACGGAGTGCCCGCTGTGCCGCGGCAAGCGCCTGCGCCAGGAAGCCCTGTCGGTGACCTTCGCCGGCGCCGACATCGCCGACATCTCGCGCATGCCGCTGGCGCGCCTGCACGCGCTGCTGCTGCCCTATGCCAGCGGCGAGGCAGCCGCGCATTTGCCACACCTTGCGCGGCAGGCGAAACTGCATCCCGAACAGCTCATCGTCACGCGCCGCATCGCCGAGGACCTGGTCGCGCGCCTGGACGTGCTGCTCGCCCTGGGCCTGGGCTACCTGGCGCTCGAGCGCAGCACGCCGACCCTGTCGCCGGGCGAGCTGCAGCGCCTGCGCCTGGCGACCCAGGTGCGCTCCAACCTGTTCGGGGTGGTGTACGTGCTGGACGAACCCTCGGCCGGCCTGCACCCGGCCGACACCGAGGCCCTGCTCACCGCGCTCGACCAGCTGAAAGCCTCGGGCAATTCGCTGTTCGTGGTCGAACACGCGCTGGACGTGATCCGTTGCGCCGACTGGATCGTCGACGTCGGCCCGGCCGCGGGCGAGCGCGGCGGCGAAGTGCTGTACAGCGGACCGCCGGAGGGCCTGAAGAAGGTCGCGGCCTCGCAGACGCGCCGCTACCTGTTCGACACGGCGCAGCCGGCGCCGCGCACGCGCCGCGCGCCGGGCGGCTGGCTGCGCCTGGAAGGCGTGACCCGCAACAACCTGGACCGGCTCGACGTCGACTTTCCGCTTGGCGTGCTCACCGCCGTCACCGGCGTCTCCGGCTCGGGTAAATCGAGCCTGGTCAGCCAGGTGCTGGTCGAGCTGGTGGCGCAGGAGCTGGGGCAGGGCGCGCCGAAGGAAGAAGGCGAGGAGGGCGACGAGCTCGAGCAGGAAGCGGCCCTGCCGCTCGAAGGGCGCATCGCCGCCGGCATGGACGGCGTGCGCCGCATGGTGCGGGTCGACCAGAAGCCGATCGGACGCACCCCGCGCTCGAACCTGGCGACCTACACGGGCCTGTTCGACCAGGTGCGCAAACTCTTCGCCGCGACGAAAACGGCCAGGGCGCGGCGCTACGACGCCGGCCGCTTCTCCTTCAATGTGGCCAAGGGGCGCTGCGAGAACTGCGCCGGCGAGGGCTCGGTGATGGTCGAGCTGCTGTTCCTGCCCAGCGTGTACGCGCCTTGCCCGGTCTGCAACGGCGCGCGCTACAACGCCCAGACCCTGGAAGTGACCTACAAGGACCGCAACATCGCCGAGGTGCTGGGCATGACGGTGGACGCGGCGGCGGAATTCTTTGCCGGCGAGCCGCTGGTCGGGCGTTCGCTGGAAGTGCTGCGCGAGGTCGGTTTGGGCTACCTGCGCCTGGGCCAGCCGGCCACCGAACTGTCCGGCGGCGAAGCCCAGCGCATCAAGCTGGCCACCGAGCTGCAGCGCACCGGCCGCGGCAATACCTTGTATGTGCTGGACGAGCCGACCACCGGCCTGCATCCGTCCGACGTCGACCGGTTGATCGCCCAGCTCGAGCGCCTGGTCGAGGCCGGCAATACGGTGGTCGTGGTCGAGCACACCATGCGCGTGGTCGCCGCCTGCGACTGGGTGATCGACATCGGCCCCGGCGCCGGGGACGAGGGCGGGACCGTGGTGGCGGCCGGGCCGCCCGAAACGGTGGCGCGCCAGCGGGCCAGCAGGACGGCGCCCTACCTGAAGCCCTATTTGCACTTGTAAAGACAACTGTGAAACGTGATCCTGCGCATGAGGCTGCGCACGGTTGAGCTGACCAGTGATTTCGCAATTGCGTTAAACTTAGGATATTTTTCTTAAGATAATCGCAACGAATGACCGGCTCCTCCCTCGATAATTCCCAGTTTCGCCGCATCCTGACGCGCAACGTCGCGCTGCCGCTCGGCCTGAGCGTGCTGAGCGCCGGCGTGTTCGTCGCGATCATCGCCTACCTGATCAACGTGCTGAACTGGGTCGAGCACTCTCAGCAGGTGATCGGCAACGCCACCGAAGTCAGCAAGCTGGTGTCCGAAATGGAAACCGGCATGCGCGGCTACCTGATCGCCGGCGACGAGACCTTCCTCGGTCCCTATGTGGTGTCCAAGCCCAAGGTCGACGCCGAGATGGCGTCGCTGCTCAAGCTGGTCGAGGACGACCAGGCCCAGTCGGACCGCCTGGCGCGGGTCCAGCGCGCGCACGCCGAGTGGGTCAAGTACACCGAAGAGATGATCGAGCGCCGCCGCACCGGGCAGGACGTGATCGAATCGGTCAGGAGCGGCCGCGGCAAGATCCTCACCGACGACATGCGCGGCCAGTTCAACGCGTTCATCGCCAACGAAACGGCCCTGCTGCAGGAGCGTAACGAGGACGCCCGGTCCGTGACGACCTGGTCGGTCGGCTTCTACCTGTTGTTTACGATGATCGTCGGCGGCACCCTGGCCGCCTTCGGCCGCCGCGAGCTGGTGCGCCTGTCCGACTCCTATTCCGAAGTGCTGTCCCACGAGGCCGAGCACAACGCCGAGCTGCGCCACCAGGGCTGGCTGCGCACCGGCCAGGCCGAGCTGGCCGCCAGGAGCGCCGGCCTGCACACCCTCGAGGGGCTGGCGCCGGCGGTGCTGGACCAGGTGGTGCGCTACCTCGGCGGCACGGTCGCCGCGATGTACGTGCGCCAGGACGACGGCGTGCTGCGCCGCATCGGCGCCTACGGCTTCTCGAACGAGGAAGAGCGCGCCAAGGTCATCCAGCCGGGCGCCTCGCTGGCCAGCCAGGCGGCCGAGGAAAACCGCCTGATCACGGTGAAGGAATTGCCGGAAGACTACATCAAGGTCGCCTCCAGCCTGGGCGAAGCAGCCCCGCGCGAAGTGGTGATCGCGCCGTTTGCGAACTTCGGCAAGGTCAAGGGCGTGCTCGAGATCGGTTTCCTGCACGGCGTGCGCGAGCGCGACGTCGAATTCCTGAAGCTCATCGGCGCCGCGGTCGGCGCGTCGGTCGCGGCCGTGGTCTACCGCCAGCGCCTGCAGGATGCGCTCTCGGAAACCCAGGCCCTGAACGAGGAACTGCAGGTGCAGCAGGAAGAGCTGCGCACCGCCAACGAGGAGCTGGAAGAGCAGTCGCGCGCCCTGGAAGAATCCCAGACCAGCCTGGAAAACCAGCAGGCCGAACTGGAGCAGACCAACGACCAGCTGGCCGAGCAGGCCCTGAACCTGGACATGAAGAACGCGGCCCTGACCGAGGCCCAGGAACAGTTGCGCACCCGTGCGCTGGAGCTGGAGCGCGCCAGCCGCTACAAGTCCGAGTTCCTGGCGAACATGTCGCACGAGCTGAGAACCCCGCTGAACAGCTCGCTGATCCTGGCCAAGCTGCTGGCCGACAACGTGCCGGGCAACCTGAACGAGGAGCAGGTGCGCTTCGCCCAGACCATTTATTCGGCGGGCAACGACCTGCTGCACCTGATCAACGACATCCTCGATATCTCGAAGGTCGAGGCCGGCAAGCTCGAGCTGCTGCCGGAAGACCTGCCGATCCGCCGCACTGTCGAGGGCCTGGGCCGCACCTTCGAGCCGCTGGCCAAGCAGAAGGACCTGACCTTCAGCGTGACGGTCGAGCCGAACGTGCCGGCCACCATCCACACCGACCGCCAGCGCCTCGAGCAGGTCCTGAAGAACCTGCTGTCGAACGCGGTCAAGTTCACCGAGCAGGGCGCGGTCGCCATGCACGTCGGCGCCACCGAGGAAGGCTGGATCCAGTTCAGCGTGAGCGACTCGGGCATCGGCATCGCGCCCGACCAGCAGGAACGCATCTTCGAGGCCTTCCACCAGGCCGACGGCACCACCAGCCGCCGCTTCGGCGGCACCGGCCTGGGCCTGTCGATCTCGCGCGACCTCACCAGCCTGCTGGGCGGCACCCTGGTCGTGTCGAGCACCCCGGGCGAGGGCAGCACCTTCACCCTGAGCCTGCCGAAGAGCGGCGCGGTCTCGGCCACGCCGCCGGCGCCGCCCGCCCCGGCGCAACTGCCGCGCGCCGCGCGCGCCGCCGCGCTGCCGTCTCCTGCTCCTTCCGCACCGGCGCCGGCCGCCGAGGCGGCTGGCGATGAAGCGCCGACGTCGCGCTTCCCGGACGACCGCGAGCAGGGCGCCGACGGCGCGCGCACCGTGCTGGTGATCGAGGACGAGCCCGACTTCGCGCGCATCCTCTACGACCTCGCGCACGACCTCGACTACCGCTGCCTGGTGGGCCTGACCGCCGGCGAAGGCCTGGAGCTGGCCGCCTCGCACAGCCCGGACGCGATCCTGCTCGACATCCGCCTGCCGGACGGTTCCGGCCTGTCGGTGCTGCAGCAACTGAAGGACAACCCGGCCACCCGCCACATCCCGGTGCACGTGGTGTCGAGCATGGAAAACGGCGGCGAGGCCCTGCACCTGGGCGCGATCGGCTACGCCCTGAAGCCGACCACGCGCGAGCAGCTCGAGCAGGTGTTCCGTAAACTCCAGGAGAAATCGGCGCAGCAGATCAAGCGCGTGCTGCTGGTCGAGGACGACGAGCGCCAGCGCGACAGCGTGGTGCAGCTCATCGCCGACGAGGACGTGCAGATTTCCGCGGTCGGGTCGGGCGAGGAAGCGCTGGCCCTGCTGCACGACGAGATCTTCGACTGCATGATCATCGACCTGAAGCTGCCCGACATGCAGGGTAACGAGTTGCTGCAGCGCATGTCGCTGGAAGAGTTGTGCTCTTTCCCTCCGGTAATCGTCTACACGGGCCGCAACCTGACCCGCGACGAGGAAGCCGAGCTCATGAAATACTCGCGCTCGATCATCATCAAGGGCGCGCGCTCGCCCGAGCGCCTGCTCGACGAGGTGACCCTGTTCCTGCATAAAGTGGAATCGCAACTGTCGACCGAGCGCCAGCACATGCTCAAGACCGTGCGCGGACGCGACCGTGTCTTCGAAGGGCGTACAATCCTGCTGGTCGACGACGACGTGCGCAATGTGTTTGCGCTCACTTCCGCGCTCGAGCAGCGCGGCGCCAACGTCGAAGTCGGCCGCAACGGTTTCGAGGCCATCTCGAAGCTGGACGAGGTGCCGGGCATCGACCTGGTGCTGATGGACGTGATGATGCCTGGCATGGACGGCCTGGAGGCGACCCGCCGCATCCGCAAGGACGGGCGTTTCGACCGCCTGCCCATCATCGCGATCACCGCCAAGGCGATGAAGGACGACCAGGAACAATGCCTGGCCGCCGGCGCCAATGATTACCTGGCCAAGCCGATCGACCTGGCCCGCCTGTACTCGCTGCTGCGGGTCTGGATGCCCACGATGGAGCGTGTTTGAAGAACCCCCCGGACGATATCGACATCGAACTGCGGATGCTGGTTGAGGCGGTCTACCTCAAGTACAACTACGACTTCCGCGACTACACGGGCGCTTCCCAGAAGCGCCGCGTGCTGGTGGCGCTGCGCGAAATGGAATGCGCCACCGTGTCCGAGCTGCAGGCCAAGGTGCTGCACCAGCCCGAGGCCTTCTCGCGCCTGCTGCAGTACCTGACGATTCCCGTCACCGAGATGTTCCGCGACCCCGAGTATTACGCGGCGATCCGCAGCCAGGTGGTGCCTTTCCTGCGCACCTATCCCTCGCTGAAGATCTGGGTGGCCGGCTGCAGCACGGGCGAGGAGGTGTATTCCCTGGCCATCCTGCTGCAGGAAGAGGGCTTGCTCGAGCGCACCATGATCTACGCCACCGACATCAACCCGGCTTCGCTCGACGCGGCGCGGCGCGGCGTGTTCCCGCTGGAGCGCATGCGCCTGTTCACCGAGAACTACCAGAAAGCGGGCGGCAAGCGCGCCTTCTCCGACTACTACACGGCGGCCTATGGCGGCGCCCTGTTCGAGCGCTCCCTGATCGAGAACGTGACCTTCGCCGACCACTCGCTGTCGACCGACAGCGTGTTCTCGGAGACCCACTTCATCAGCTGCCGCAACGTGATGATCTACTTTAACCGGCGCCTGCAGGACCGCGTGCTGGGCCTGTTCCACGAGTCGCTGTGCCACCGCGGCTTCCTGGGGCTGGGCAGCAAGGAGAGCATCGACTTCTCCACCTACGCGAACCGTTTCGAGCCGCTGGCGCGGCGCGAGCGCCTGTTCCGCAAGGCGGCCGAATGAGCGACTTGCCGGCCAGGTTCGGGTCCGTGCTGGCGGGGCGGCGCATCGAGGCGCTGGTGATCGGCGCCTCGGCCGGCGGCGTCGACGCGCTGGTCGAGCTGCTGCCGGCGCTGCCGGCCGCCTCGAAGCTGGCGACGGTTTGCATCCTGCACGTGCCGAGCGACCGCGAAAGCCGCCTGGCCGAACTGTTCGATGCGCGCCTGGCGCTGCCGGTGCGCGAGGCGACGGACAAGGAGCCGGTGGCGCCGGGCACGCTGTATTTCGCGGGCGCCGGTTACCACCTGTCGATCGAAGAGGATCGCGTATTTTCACTCAGCTGCGAGCCGCCGGTGCACTATGCCCGTCCGGCCATCGATGTGCTGATGGAGTCGGCCGCCAACACCTATGGCGCGGGCCTGGCCGGCATCCTGCTTACCGGCGCCAATGCGGACGGCGCCGAGGGCATGCAAAGGATCAGGCAGCGCGGCGGCCTGACCATCGTGCAGGATCCGGGCGAAGCGCAGGCGGCCACCATGCCGGAACAGGCGATCCGCCTGTGCGCCCCGCACCTGGTGCTGCCGCTGGCCGACATCCGCGCCCTGCTGCCCCTGCTGGAGACAACAACACCATGAGCGTCCAAGAGCCAAGCAAACTGTTAATCGTCGACGACCTGCCGGACAACCTGCGCGCCCTCGACGCCCTGATCCGCGACGAGCGCCGCCTCGTCTTCCATGCCCATTCCGGGGAGGAGGCGCTGGCGCTGCTGCTCGAACACGAGTTCGCGCTGGCCATCCTGGACGTGCAGATGCCGGGCATGGACGGCTTCGAGCTGGCCGAGCTGATGCGCGGCACGGAACGCACCCGCCACATCCCGATCGTGTTCGTCTCGGCCGCCGGCCGCGAGCTGAACTACGCCTTCAAGGGCTATGAATCCGGCGCCGTCGACTTCCTCTACAAGCCGCTCGACCCGGACGCGGTGCGCGGCAAGGTCAACGTCTTCGTTGCCCTCGACCAGCAGCGCCGCGAGACCCAGCGCCAGGTGGAGGCGCTCGAGCGCAGCCGGCGCGAGCAGGAGCTCCTGGTGCAGGAGCTGAACGCGACCCAGGCCGAGCTGCAGCGCTCGCTGCGCATGCGCGACGAGTTCATGTCCCTCGTCGCCCACGAGCTGAGGACGCCCCTGAACACGCTGTTCCTGGAAACGCAGATGCGCACCCTGCACCTCAAGCGCGGCAACCTGCAGGCCTTCAACGCCGAGCAGATGGGCGCGATGATCAAGCGCGACGAACGCCAGATCAAGGCCATGATCCGCCTGATCGACGACATGCTCGACGTCAGCCGCATGAAGAACGGCACCCTGTCGGTGCGCCCGGCCCAGGTCGAACTGATGGGCATGCTCGAGCGCGTGGTCAGCGACCTGTCGCTGCAGGCGGCCGCCAGCGGCTGCGCCATCACGCTCACGCCGCATGCGCCGGTCTCCGGCCACTGGGATGAATTCCGCATCGAGCAGGTGATCGTCAACCTGCTGACGAACGCCCTGCGCTACGGCGGCGGCTGCAACGTCGAGGTGAGCGTGCACGTGGATGGCGGCTGCGCGCGCATCGACGTGGCCGACAAGGGCAAGGGCATTTCGCCCGAGGACATCGAGCGCATCTTCCAGCCCTTCGAGCGCGGCACGCGCAACGGCGAACCGAAGGGCCTGGGCCTGGGTCTGTACATTTCGCGCCAGCTGGCCGTGGCCCATGGCGGCGAATTGACGGTGACCAGCACGCCCGGCCAGGGCTCGACCTTCAGCCTTTTGCTGCCCTGTAACGAGGTCGTTTCCTGCGTCGAGCTCCCGGCGTAGTCCCGTCGGGACCCGGGCCGGGAAGCGGGGACTTTCGTCTTCCCATTCGGGCGGTGGTTGCAAAGACCGCCCGTTTCCCTCAAACTGACTGGTCTCTTGCGAGACCGACATCCCTGCCAGGCAGGCGTTGTCACCCCTGCGCGATAGTCAAAATTAATCGAACACATCTGATCAATTAATTTTACAAAGCATCAGCAAGAGCCTACACTCTCTCTATCAACTTTTTTGACCCACAACAGGAGATTCCATGTCCCTTATCAACACCGAGATCAAACCGTTCAAAGCAACTGCTTACCACAACGGCAAATTCATCGATCTGACCGAAGAGCAGTTCAAAGGCACCTGGTCCGTCCTGATGTTCTACCCGGCCGACTTCACCTTCGTCTGCCCGACCGAACTGGAAGACCTGGCTGACTTCCAGCCGGAATTCGAAAAGATGGGCGTGAAGGTCTACGGCGTGTCGACCGACACCCACTTCGCCCACAAGGCATGGCACGACACCTCGGACGCCATCAAGAAGGTCAACTACCCGCTGATCGGCGACCCGACCGGCACCCTGGCGCGTAACTTCGAAGTCATGATCGAAGAAGAAGGCCTGGCACTGCGCGGCACCTTCGTGATCAATCCGGAAGGCCAGATCAAGGTCATGGAAGTGCACGACAACGGCATCGGCCGCGACGCTTCGGAACTGATGCGCAAAGTCAAGGCTGCCCAGTACGTCGCCGCTCACCCGGGCCAAGTCTGCCCGGCCAAGTGGACCGAAGGCGCCGAGACCCTGACCCCGTCGCTCGACCTCGTCGGCAAGATCTGATGTGGTAGGACCTCGATAAACCTACTGCGCGTCGGATTCTTGTCCTGCGATGCTCGCCGTACGTTTAGTACGGCTGCGCTTCTCGGACAAGACTCCTTCCGCTCGCTACGGTTTCTCGAGGTCCCGAGAAGCCAACTAGTAACACCGTAACACCGTAATACCCTTGTTGTATCGGACACTCGCTGATGCGGGTGTCCATCACTGAATAAAAGGAATAACCATGCTCGAAGCAACCCTCAAGAAGCAGTTACAAGCCTATTTGGAAAAAGTGGTGCAGCCGATTGAGATCGTTGCGTCGCTTGATGACTCGCCGAAAGCGCGAGAAATGGAAGAATTGCTCAAGGAAATCACTTCCCTGAGCGCCAAGATTACCTATCGCGAAGACGGTAACGCGGCCCGCAAGCCGTCCTTCGCCATCAACCGCGTCGGCACCGACATCGGCATCGAATTCGCCGCGATTCCGCTCGGCCATGAGTTCACCTCGCTGGTGCTGGCCCTGTTGCAAGTCGGCGGACACCCGATCAAGTTCGACGCGCCTGTCATCGAGCAGATCAAGAATCTGAAGGGCGACTTCGTCTTCGAAGCCTTCATCTCGCTGTCCTGCCACAACTGCCCGGAAGTCGTGCAGGCGCTGAACTCGATGTCCATCATCAACCCGCGCATCAAGGTCACGACCATCGACGGCGGCCTGTTCAAGGATGAAGTCGAGTCGCGCCAGATCCTGGCCGTGCCGATGATGTTCCTGAACGGCGAGCATTTCGGCCAGGGCCGCATGAGCGTCGAGGAAATCCTCGCCAAGCTCGACACCGGCGCCGGCGCCGCCAAGGCAGCCGAGCTGAGCCAGAAAGACCCGTTCGACGTGCTGATCGTCGGCGGCGGTCCTGCCGGCGCGGCAGCGGCGATCTACTCGTCGCGCAAAGGCATCCGTACCGGCGTGCTGGCCGACCGTTTCGGCGGCCAGGTGATGGACACCCTGGCGATCGAGAACTTTGTGTCGGTCAAGGAAACCGAAGGGCCGAAGTTCGCGGTTGCACTGGAAGAGCACGTCAAGCACTACGAAGTCGACATCATGAACCTGCAGCGCGCCGCCAAGCTCGAACGAAACGAGGGCGAGAAGCTGTTCGCGGTCACGACCGAAAGCGGCGCGGTGCTGAAGGCCAAGTCGGTGATCATCTCGACCGGCGCCCGCTGGCGCGAAATCAACGTGCCGGGCGAAAAAGAGTACAAGAACCACGGCGTGGCCTACTGCCCGCACTGCGACGGCCCGCTGTTCAAGGGCAAGCGCGTGTCGGTGATCGGCGGCGGTAACTCGGGCGTGGAAGCGGCGATCGACCTGGCCGGTATCGTCGAGCACGTGACCCTGATCGAATTCGGCGCGGAACTGCGCGCCGACGCGGTCCTGCAGCGCAAGCTCTACAGCCTGAAGAACGTGAACGTGATCAAGAGCGCCCAGACCACGGAAATCCATGGCGACGGCAAGAAGGTGACGGGCCTGTCGTACAAGGACCGCAACAGCGGCGAGACCCACCGCATCGACCTGGCCGGCGTCTTCGTCCAGATCGGCCTGGTGCCGAACGCCGAATGGCTCAAGGGCACGCTCGAGCTGTCGCCCTACGGCGAGATCGAAGTCGACTCGCGTGGCGAAACCTCGATCCCGGGCGTATTCGCGGCCGGCGACGTGACCACCGTGCCGTTCAAGCAGATCGTCATCGCCGTGGGCGAGGGCGCCAAGGCATCCCTGGCATCCTTCGACTACCTGATGCGCCTGCCGACGGAAGAGACCGAGGCGCTGGACGCCAAGGCAGCGTAAGGTTTGCGGCCGCCAGGCCGCAGTAGTGAACGAGAACGCCATCCCGACATTGTCGCGATGGCGTTTTTTATTGTTGACGGTGATGGTAGGGTGGGCACCCTGTGCCCACGCGTTACGTGTTCATCCGAAGTCGGCGGCGTGAATCGTTCGCTCCGCGGCTCCCAATATAATCCTGGAGCTAACTGAACGCTTTTGTTCTGCCGTCTGTTCACGTCCCGCGTCGCGATCATGCGCCGACATGGTTCACGCTTCTGGTGGGCACGGGGTGCCCACCCTACGGAATACGCCGCCGGCTCACGAGCAACAAAAAGCGCCGTGCCACGTCAGTGGTACGGCGCTTCCTTTATCGTGCGCGGCATCAAGCCGCGGCTACAGTAGAATGGGCTATCGAACTTGCCGCGCAGGCAAGTATTCGGCCCGAAATCAGTGGAACATCATCAGGGCGGCGCCCTGCAGGGCATTCGTTTCGTACAGCAGCCAGGCGGCGGCGCCGGCGAGGGCAAGTTGCAGTGCGGTCAGGGTGGTGGGGATTGAGCGCATCATGATCGTTCTCCGGGGGCGGTAGTTTTAGTTTTGACTGCGTCGTCGTTTTCGTTGGTGTATGGTGCCATCTTAGCCACTCCTTTGACTTCCCGGCATCGGCGCGGACTCCGCCGTTGTGTAGGAAAAAGCCTTGTGGCCCTGTCTCAACTTCAGCAGGCACAGCCGAGCGGCGGCGCCGACAGCGGCGCTCCTACATCCGTTTGGGCTCGGCTCCTATAGCCGTGTTCGCGCGCGCGACCTAGAGTAGCGCCATCATGACCCGACACGAACCCAAACTCCTCCACAACGGCCTCCTCGCGGTGCGCCGCAATTCCATTCGCAAGCTGCTGCGTTCCGTGTTCGGCATCGAACACCTGCGCGAAGGGCAGCAACGCGTGATCGACAGCGTCCTGGACGGCAAGGACACGCTGGCGATCATGCCCACCGGCGGCGGCAAGTCGCTGTGCTACCAGATTCCGGCCCGCATGCTCGGGGGCACCACGGTCGTGGTCTCGCCCCTGATCTCGCTGATGAAGGACCAGCTGGAAAAGCTCGAGGAGCTGGGCGTGCGCGCCTGCCAGGTCAACAGCAGCTTATCAAGCGAGGAAGAGCACCAGGCCCTGGCCGCGATCAGCGAAGGCAGCTGCGAGATCGTGTTCTGCACGCCCGAGCGGCTGTCTTCCCCGGAGTTCATCGAGGTCCTGAAGGGCACGACGGTGAGCCTGGTCGCCATCGACGAGGCCCATTGCATCTCGCAGTGGGGCCACGACTTCCGCCCGGCCTATATCGAGATGGCGGCGGCGATCGCGGCGCTAGGCAGCCCGCCCGTGCTGGCCCTGACCGCCACCGCCACCGACGAGGTGATCGAGGACATCGGCCGCCAGCTGAACCGGCCGCGCATGAAGGTCATCAACACCGGCATCTACCGCCCCAACCTGGAGTACCGCGTGCTGCAGGTGACCAGCGTGGACGAGAAATTCGCCGAGGCGCGCCGGCTGGTGGCCGAGACGCCGGGCGTGGGCATCGTCTACGCCGCGACCGTCAAGGCGGCCGAGGAAATGCACCGCATCCTCGAGGAAGCGGGCGAATCGGTGACGATCTACCACGGCAAGTTGCCGGCCGCCGAGCGCCGCGCCAACCAGGACCTGTTCATGAACGACGCGCGGCGCATCATGGTCGCGACCAATGCCTTCGGCATGGGCATCGACAAGGCCGACACCCGCTTCGTCGTGCACCTGCAGATTCCCGCCAACCTCGAGTCCTATTACCAGGAGTCGGGCAGGGCGGGGCGCGACGGCAAGGACGCCCGGTGCACGCTGCTCTTCCTGCAGGACGACAAGCGCGTCCAGCAGTTCTTCCTGGTGAAGCATTATCCGGATGCGGCTGAGATCCGCTCGGTCTACGAGGCCGCGAAGGAACTGGCCGAGGAAGGTCCGGTCACGAGCGAGCGCATCGAGGAACAGCTCGGCGACCTGAACGAGGCCAAGGTGAAGGTCTGCCTCAAGCTGCTGAAGGACGGCAAGCTGGTGCGCCAGAACCGCAAGCTCGAATTCGTCCTCACCCATCTTGAGCCGAAGGCCGCGATCTTCGAGCAGCTGGCCGAGGTCTACGTGCAGAAGCAGGAGCACGACCGCGAGGCGCTGGAGAAAATGGTCAGCTATGCGGTGAGCGGCTTCTGCCGCTGGAAGCTCCTGCTCGACTACTTCGGCGACGAGGTCGAGGGCTTCGAGAAGTGCTGCCGCTGCGACAACTGCCTGAACCCGCCGGCGATGGCACTGGAAGACATCGAGATCCGCGACGACGAGTTCGACCACGAGCCCGAAGCCGAGCCGGCCGGCCCGCAGTTCGAGGTGGGCGCGCGGGTGAAGGTGGCCAAGTACGGGGAGGGCGTGGTGGCTTCCTTCGCGGGCGGGCAGGTCGGCATCGACTTCCCGGACGGCGAGCATCGGAGCTTTATGGCAGACTTCGTGGAACCCGTATAAGCGAAGAAGGGTCCGCATGGCAGACATGGTGGTAGTGCGCAAGGAAGGCCTGTACTGCGTCCCTGGCCAGTTCTACATCGACCCCTGGCGGCCGGTGGAACGGGCTGTGATCACGCATGCGCACGGCGACCATGCGCGCTACGGCCACGGACGCTATCTCACCGCCGCCAGCGGCGTGCACGTGCTGCGCTCGCGCCTGGGCGACATTACGGTCGACGGCCTGGAATACGGCGAGCGCATCGTCCACAACGGCGTCACGATCTCGCTGCACCCGGCGGGCCACGTGCTGGGATCGAGCCAAGTGCGCATGGAGTGCGGCGGCGAAGTCTGGGTCGCTTCCGGCGACTACAAGGTCGAGCCGGATAAAACCTGCGCGCCCTTCGAACCCGTGCGCTGCCATACCTTCATCACCGAGTCGACCTTCGGGCTGCCGATCTACCGCTGGGAGCCCGAGCAGGCCATTTTCGATGACATCAACCGCTGGTGGCGCAAGAACGCGGAAGAGGGGCGCTGCAGCGTCATCTTCGGCTACTCTTTCGGCAAGGCCCAGCGCATCCTGTCCGGGCTCGATCCCGCGATCGGGCCCATCGTCTGCCACGGCGCGGTCGAGCCCCTGAACCGGGTCTACCGCGAGGGCGGCATCGCCCTGCCGCCGACGCTGATGGTGAGTGATGTCGACAAAGCCGCTTTGCGCCGCGCCATCGTCGTCGCGCCCCCGTCCGCATCGGGTTCGCCCTGGATGAAGCGCTTCGGCGACTACAGCGACGCCTTTGCCAGCGGCTGGATGCAATTGCGCGGGGCACGGCGCCGGCGCGGCGTCGACCGCGGCTTCGTGCTGTCCGACCACGCCGACTGGCCCGGCCTGATGAGCGCGATCGGCGCCACCGGCGCCGGGCGTATCATCGTCACCCATGGCTCGATCCCGGTGCTGGTGCGCTGGCTTTGCCAGCAGGGGCTGGACGCGGCCGGCTTCGACACCGAATATGGCGACGACGATGACGACGTCGCGATTCCGCCCCAGCCGGCCGCAGTCGCCGAATCCGCTGCCGAAGCAGCCCAGGCCAGCACGGAGGCAAAGGAGGCGAGCGATGCGTGAATTCGCCCGCCTCTACGCCGAACTCGACGAAACCACCGCCACCAACCGCAAGCTCGACGCACTGCAGAATTACTTCGCCAACGCGGCGCCCGAGAACGCCGCCTGGGCCGTCTACTTCCTCGCCGGCGGCAAGCCGCGCCAGGCCGTGCCCACCAAGCTGCTGCGCCAGTACGCCATCGAATACGCGGTGCTCGACGACTGGCTGTTCGACGAGTCCTATAACGCGGTCGGCGACCTGGCCGAGACCATCGCCCACATCCTGCCGCCGCCCGAAAAGCGCAGCGACGTGGGCCTCGCGCAGTGGATGGAGCAGCGCATCGGCCCCTTGCGCGGCGCCGACCCGGGCACGATCCGCGAAGCCCTGTTCAGCTACTGGAACGAGCTCGACTGGCGAGAGCGCTTCCTCCTCGTGAAACTGATCGGCGGCGGCTTCCGGGTCGGCGTCTCGAAACTGCTGGTCACGCGCGCGCTGGCCAACATCGCGGCGGTGGACAGCAAGCTGATCGCCCAGCGCCTGATGGGCTGGACCGACGGCAGCGTGCGCCCGACAGCCGCGGGCTTCCTGCAGCTGATCGCCGCGCAAAGCGACGAGGAACATAAGCTGCGCGGCGGCCAGCCCTATCCCTTCTTCCTCGCCCACCAGCTGCAGGGCGACCCGGCGGCGCTGGGCGAGCTGGCCGACTGGCAGGTGGAGTGGAAGTACGACGGCATCCGCGCCCAGCTGGTGCGGCGCGGCGGCCAGAACTACCTGTGGTCGCGCGGCGAGGACCTGATCTCGGAGCGCTTCCCCGAACTGTGCGGCGTGCACCTGCCGGAGGGCACGGTGCTCGACGGCGAGGTGCTGGTCTGGGACCATCCCGGCGACGCGCCGGCCCCGTTCGCCGAGCTGCAGCGCCGCATCGGCCGCAAGACCCTGAGCGCCAGGCTGCTCGCCGAACTGCCGGCGGTGCTGGTCTGCTACGACCTGCTGGAACTCGACGGCGTCGACCTGCGCGCGCTGCCCCAGCACGAACGCCGCGCCCTGCTCGAAACCCAGGTGGCGCAGCTGGGCCAGCCGCAGATCAGGATTTCGCCCCTGGTCCACGCGGATTCCTGGGAGGCGCTGGCCGCGCTGCGCGCCGAGTCGCGCGCCCGCGGCGTCGAGGGCATGATGGTCAAGGCCAGGAACGCCCAGTACGGCGTGGGCCGCACCAAGGACGTCGGCACCTGGTGGAAATGGAAGATCGATCCCTATTCGGTCGACGCGGTGCTGATCTATGCCCAGGCCGGACATGGCCGGCGCGCTTCGCTCTACACCGACTACACGTTTGCGGTCTGGGATGGCGGGGAGGGCGAGCGCAGGCTGGTCCCCTTCGCGAAAGCCTATTCCGGGCTGACCGATGCCGAGATCGCCCAGGTCGACAACGCGATCCGCAAGACCACGGTCGAGAAATTCGGGCCGGTACGCTCGGTAAAGCCCACCATGGTGTTCGAGATCGGCTTCGAGGGCATTGCCCTGTCGAGCCGCCACAAGGCGGGCATCGCGGTGCGCTTTCCGCGCATCCTGCGCCGGCGCGACGACAAGACGGTCGAAGACGCAGACACCCTCGACACCCTCAAGGGGCTGCTGGGGGCGGCGGGGGCATGAGCTTCGGCGCACCCTGGCGCGCGCCCATCGGCCGCAATTGCGCGTAGATTAAAGCATCAGGGTTAACACATCGTCTCGCCGCCGCCAGTGCAGCGCCACCGCGCCGAGTACGACCGTAACTGGATGGCGTTGCCGACCGAAAGCGTGAGCATCATGAGCGAAGGTACCCCGGGAACGACGTTCCGCGGCTTGCCGTTAAGCGACGAGCAGGAGCGCGAAATCAGGCATTACATCCATATGAAAGAGCGGCAGGGCGCGCAGTGGGACACGCTGGAACTGCAGGCCATGCTGCGTGACATGCTCAATCCGCCCGAGGTCGCCGACGACGACCTGCAGGCGTCGGAGGAGAGCATGGCAGCCGAGCGCACCACGGCGCAGCACGAGGAATCGCTGGACATCGACCGGGCGCTTCCCCTGCATGCCCGCTAGCGGCCGCTAGTGCAGGCGGCTGCGCTTGCGGACATACATCTGCTCGTCGGCCAGCAGCACATAGTGCGACAGGGAGCGCTTGTCCCACGGGTCGCACTGCACCACGCCGGCACTGATCGACACGGCGTAGGGCCGTTCCTGCATCAAGTTGAAAGCGTGCAGATTGGCCTGGATGCGCGCAAGGATGATCTCCGGCTGCTCGTCATCGAGCGTGAAGGCGACGAACTCGTCGCCCCCGATCCGTGAAATCACGTCGGCCTGGCGGAAAGACTGGCGGAACACGTGCGCGGCGTCGCAAATCAGGCGGTCGCCGGTCTCGTGGCCGAGTTCGTCGTTGACGCGCTTGAGTCCGTCGACGTCGGCAAAGATGACGGCGCTCTTCGTGCGCTTGCGGCGCGACACCTTGAACACCTGTTCCGCCTGCAGGAAGAATCCGCGCCGGTTATACAAGCCCGTCAGCACGTCGGTCAGCGACAGCGTGTGCATCTCGGCCGCCGCCTCGTCGCGCTGCGCCAGCTCCGCGGCATGCACCTCCGAGGTCGTGGCGATCTGCTCCCTCTGCGCGCACACGAGCTGCTCGAGCGTATTGCGCGCGTCGATCTTGCCTAGCGCTGCCGCAGCCAGTTCGAGGATCGACGACATGGCTTGCCTGGCCCGGTCGCGCTGCGCCTGGCCCGGCGCCTTCTTCCATGTGGCGGCAAGCGCGGCGAGCGCGCGATGCGAAGGCACCGCTACTGCCAGCGTCGCCGAGCCGTCGTCCTCGCGCTGGTTGCCATGCGCATCGGCTGCATTGGCGGAAGCCTGCACGTCCGAGAGCAGGGAAAGGCAGGCCTGGAAGAGTGGATGGTCCGGCCCCGCGTGGCTGGCCCTGCCCCGGCTGTCGAAGCCGACGGCGTCGGGCGGCGCGCCAGGCAGGAGCAGCAGGGCCGATTCCGGGTGCAGCATGTCGACCAGGCTGCGGCCGACGAGCTCGCGCGAGCTGTCGGCCGCGTCGGTCTGGAACAGTTCGCGCGCGAACGCGAGCAGCATGCGCAGCTGGTCCGGTCCAAGCGGACGGCTTTCCTCGTGGGCTCGCTTCATTGTGGGTTCTCCGTGACGGTCACCTATAGGCCCCCAGCCCGGGCTCGCGCACGGCATAGTCGAGGGCAGCCGCCAGCTGCTCATAGCGGTACGGTCCGTAGCAATAGTAGCCGCGTGCATAGACGATCCCGTGCGCCGTCATCCGGGCCTGTTCGTCGGGCGTCGGCCCCAGCCATTGCCGCCATTGCTGCGGCGCCGGTTCTCCCTGGAAGCCGGGGCGCGCCCGGTCATGTTCTGCGTAGTCCAGCGCGTCGGCGAGGCGGTCGTAACTGTAGGAGCCGTAGTGGTAGGCGCGGCCATCGAACGAGATGCCAAGCGCCGTTGCAGCGGCCGGTAAGGGAAGGAGTGTGTCCATGGCGTCCTCGTGGATCGGATGGTTGACGGCGGGCCCGCGGCGCGCGGAAGCGTCCGACTAGTCGTCAGGAGGGCCGGCGGCAGCCGGCGTGATCGCCTCCGATACCGCCTGCTCCGCATTGGGCTGGCGGCGCAAGGACGGATGGTCGAGCACCCGCTCGATGACGCGCGCCGGTACGTGCTTGTAGGCCATGTAGGATTGCGCCAGCGCCCGGTTGCGGACGGCCTGGATGTTGACACCCCGAACGACTGCGTTGGCGGTGCCGGTATCGGTTCGCTGCTGACGTGGGCTCATGATGGTGCTTGTTCAATATCGCGTCGTCGGGCAGGCCGGCGGATCGGTCGGATCGATTGACAATACACCCGTCGCCCAGCTTCGCCTAGCGTTTTCTCGGCGCATGCCGCACGTCAATCTTTCGACGTGCTGCGCGAATCCCGATTACACTCGGGCCGGGGGCGGAACTGCTGACCACCTCGTTCGAAGGCGTGACGACATGCCGTGCCGACGCGCATGCGGACCCGGTGGCGTCCCCACTGTCGGGTGCACAGGACGCGCCTGACGCGGCGTAGTGGAAACCATTCGACATGAGGCACGCATCTTGAATTACGATCAGTCCGAACCCAACCACGCCTGGCCGGCCGCTGCAGGTGCATGAACGGACCTACGCCAGGCATCGTCAGGGAGTGGTTTGCTTCGCGCGGCTGGAAAGCCTTCCCTTTCCAGCGCGAAGTGTGGAAGGCTGCGCTGGCCGGACAGTCCGGCCTGCTGCACGCGAACACCGGCGCCGGCAAGACCTTCGCGGTCTGGCTGGCGGCCCTGCAGCGAGGCGCGCTCGGCAAGAGCAGGAAAACGAGCGGGAAAATCAGCGGCCTGCGCGTGCTGTGGATCACGCCCATGCGGGCATTGGCCGCCGACACCCAGCGCGCGCTCGAGGAATCGGCGGCCCAGCTTGCGCCCGGCTGGACGGTCGGCGCGCGCACCGGCGACACCGGCTCGGCCGAGCGTGCGCGCCAGTCGCGCAGCTGGCCGACCGCCCTGGTGACGACCCCCGAAAGCCTGTCGCTCATGCTCTCGCATGCCGCCGCCCAGGAACAGTTCAGGCACCTCGACATGATCGTCATCGACGAGTGGCACGAACTGATGGGCAGCAAGCGCGGCGTGCAGGTGCAATTGGCCCTGGCGCGCCTGCGCAGCTGGCGCCCCGAGCTGGTGATCTGGGGCGTGTCGGCGACCATGGGCGACCTGATTCTTGCGCGCCAGGTGCTGCTGGGCGGGGCGCCGGGCGTGCTGGTCGAAGGCGACACCAGGAAGCAGATCGTGGTCGACTCCCTGATCCCGAAGGACGTCTCGCGCTTTCCCTGGGGAGGTCACCTGGGCATGCAGATGCTGCAGCCCGTGATCGACGAGATCGAGCACTACGATGCGACCCTCGTCTTCACCAACACCCGGGCCCAGTCCGAGATCTGGTACCAGAACATCCTCGATGCGCGTCCCGACTGGGCCGGGGTGATCGCGCTGCACCACGGCTCGCTGGCGCGCGAGGTGCGCGACTGGGTCGAGATGGGCCTGAAAAAGGGGGAACTGAAAGCCGTGATCTGCACCGCCAGCCTGGACCTGGGCGTGGACTTCCTGCCGGTCGAGCGCGTCCTGCAGGTCGGCAGCGCCAAGGGCATCGCGCGCCTCCTGCAGCGCGCGGGGCGCAGCGGGCACGCGCCGGGGCGGGTCTCGCGCGTGACCCTGGTGCCGACCAACAGCCTGGAAATCCTGGAGGCGGCCGGCGCCAAGGTCGCGGTCGCCCAGCGCAGGATCGAAGGTCGGTATGTGCCCAATAAACCTTTCGACGTGCTGGTGCAGCACCTGGTGACGGTGGCGCTGGGCGGCGGCTTCCGCTCGGAGGAACTGTTCGAAGAGGTCAGGCGCGCCTGGTCCTACCGCGAGCTCAACGAAGAGGAGTGGCAGTGGGCGCTCGATTTCGTTGCGCGCGGCGGCCAGAGCCTCACGGTTTATCCCGAATACCGGCGCGTGCTGCCGGACGAGGAGGGCGTCTACCGCGTGCCGGACGTCGGCATCGGCCGGCGCCACCGCATGGGCATCGGCACCATCGTCTCGGACGCGACCATGCAGGTGAAGTACGTCAGCGGCGGGCGCATCGGCAGCATGGAGGAGTCCTTCATCTCGCGCCTGAAGCAGGGCGACCACTTCCTGTTCGGCGGGCGCATCCTCGAATTCGTGCGCGTGCACGAGATGACGGCTTTCGTGAAACGGGCAACCGGCAGCCGCGGGGCGATCGCGCGCTGGCAGGGGGCGAAGATGCCGATGTCCTCGGAGCTCGCGCATGCCGCGCTCGAGCAGCTGCGCCAGGCTTCCGAGGGCCGCTTCGAGGGACCTGAAATGCAGGCGATCCGCCCGCTGATCGAGATCCAGCAACGCTGGTCGGCGCTGCCCAGCAGCGACACCCTGGTGATCGAGACCATGAAGAGCCGCGAAGGCTGGCACCTCTTCATCTATCCGTTTGCCGGGCGCTCGGTGCACACGGGTCTCGCTTCGCTGTTCGCCTGGCGCATCGGGCGGCGCCAGCCGATCACCTTCTCGATCGCGGTCAACGACTACGGCTTCGAGCTGCTCTCGCCGGACCCGGTCGACTGGGCCGGCGAGTTCGATGGTGAGACCGGACTCGAAGTCGGCCTGTTCGACACGGACCGGCTGCTGGAAGACGTGCTGGAAAGCCTGAACGCGACCCAGTTGTCGCAGCAGCGCTTTCGCGAAGTGGCGCGCATCGCCGGGCTGGTGTTCCAGGGTTATCCGGGCCAGCCGAAGTCGACGCGCCAGGTGCAGGCCTCGTCCTCGCTGTTCTTCGAGGTCTTCCGCAAGCACGACCGCGGCAACCTGCTGCTCACCCAGGCCGAGCGCGAGGTGCTGGAGCAGGAGCTGGAACTGACCCGCCTGCGCGACACCCTGCTCGAGCTGCATGCCCGCAAGATCGCCTACCGCGAGGTGAAGCGCGCCACGCCTTTCGGCTTTGCCCTGATGGTCGAGCGCTTCCGCGAGAAGGTCAGCACCGAAAAGCTCTCGGACCGGGTGGCGCGCATGGTGCGCGAACTGGAAAAGGCGGCGGCCGCATGAACCCGGATTCCGGCAAGGTCGCCGTCGAGGTCGCGGGCGAGCGCCTGCTGCTGTTGCCGGAAAAGGCTGTCTACTGGCCGGCGCGGGAGATGCTGGTCATCGCCGACATCCACTTCGGCAAGGCGGCGTCGTTCCGGGCGCTCGGCGTGCCGGTGCCGCGCGGGACCACCACCGAGAACCTGAACGCGCTCGACGCCCTGGTCCAGGTCCACGGCGCGCGCCGGGTGATGTTCCTGGGCGACTTTCTGCACGCGCGCGCGGCGCACGCGTCCAGCACCCAGCAGGCGATGCTGGCCTGGCGCCATACCAGGCCGGACTTGCAGCTGACCCTGGTGCGCGGCAACCACGACCGCCATGCCGGCGACCCGGCCGCCGCCCTCGGGATCGAGCTGGTGGATGAGCCGCACGCTGCCGGGCCGTTCGCCTTCTGCCACCACCCCGACCTGGAGACGCCCGGCTATGCGCTGGCCGGCCACGTGCACCCGGCCTGGGTGCTGGCCACGCGCTTCGATGCGCTGCGCCTGCCGTGCTTCGTGGTCGGGCGCCGGCGCATGATCCTGCCGTCCTTCGGTTCCTTCACCGGCGGCCACGTCGTCACGCGCGAGGCGGGCGACGCCATCTACGTCACCTCGGGCGAGGCGGTACACGCGGTGCGCTAGCCAGGCCACGCTTCGCGCCATCTGGTCCCTGTTTCGTCGCCGCCGCACCCGGCTTCGTCGCAGGCGGCTTGCCGCCCCAGGCCGGCCCCGGCACAATGCGCTCATTCCTTTTGATTAACACGAGAGCGCCGATGTCCATCCATTCCGACTCCAACGGGGTCAACCGCTCCCTGCTGGCGCGCATGCTCCCGGACCTGGGCGTCGCCGCCGCCATCAGCATCGCGGCCGCGGTCTGCATCACCCTGGTCGTCGGCCAGCCCGAGACCCTGTACGAGCAGCTCGTCTATTCCAGCTTCATCGGCGTGGGCGCCTTCTTCATCGTCGACCTGGCGCGCCTGCGGCTCTGGCCCGGGCCGACCCGGCGTCCCGGCCAGTGGGCCGCCTTCCTGCTCCTGATGCTGGTCACGGCCGCGGTCGCGCATTTCGGCGGCACCCGGATGGGCGGCCGGCTGTTCGGCCACCGGCCGCCGACCCTGGTCGACTACCCGACGATCGGCCGCCTGAGCATGGTCATCCTGACCTTCCTCTGCATTTGCCTGATGGTGCTGCTGGTCGAGCACCGCGAGCGCGTCGCCCGCATCCGCCGCGAACACCAGGAAGCGCGCCTGCGCGCCGAGGTGGTCGAGCGCCAGGCGGTGCAGGCCCAGTTGCGCCTGCTGCAGGCCCAGATCGAGCCGCACATGCTGTTCAATACCCTGGCCAACCTGCAGGGACTGATCGCGCTGGATCCGGAGCGGGCCAGCCTGATGCTCGACCAGCTGATCCAGTACCTGCGCGCCACCCTGGGCGCCACGCGCTCGGAGAGCACCACGCTGGAGCAGGAATTCGCCGCGATGGACGCCTACCTCGGGCTGATGCAGGTGCGCATGGGCGAGCGCCTGGCTTATCGTATGGAGCTGCCGCCGGCGCTGCGCGCGGCGCGCCTGCCGCCACTGCTGCTGCAGCCGCTGGTCGAGAACGCCATCGTGCATGGACTGGAACCGAAAATCGACGGTGGCGAGATCCTGATTTCCGCCCATGCCAGCGAGGGCCTGCTGGAGATCACCGTGCGCGACAGCGGGCTCGGCTTAAACCGGACCGGGCAGGCCGGCCAGGCCGGCGCCCACCGCGGCGGCGGCGTCGGCGTCACCACCACCCGCGAGCGCCTGCAGGTCCTGTACGGCGAGCGCGCTGCCGTCGTCCTCGCCCAGGCAGAGCCCGAAGGCACCATCGTCCGACTTACCCTTCCACTGGAGACCCCATGAAGATCCGCGCCCTGATTGCCGAAGACGAACCGATTCTCGCCGCCACCCTGGCGCGCAGCCTGCAGCGGCTCTGGCCGGAACTCGAGATCGTCGGCACGGCGCCGAACGGCGTGGCCGCGGTCGAGCAGGCGCTGGCGCTGAAGCCCGGCGTGCTCTTCCTCGACATCAAGATGCCGGGCCAGACCGGACTGGAAGCGGCCGAGGAGCTGGCCGAGCGCTGGGAAGGTCCCGAACCCTTCCCGCAGGTGGTGTTCGTCACCGCCTACGACGCGTACGCGGTCCAGGCTTTCGAGCAGGCGGCCGCCGACTACGTGCTCAAGCCGGTCAACGACGCGCGCCTGGCGCGCACCGTCGAGCGCCTGCGCACGCTGCTGGCGGCGCGCCAGGACGACGGTGGCCTCGCCGGTCTGGTCGGCCAGCTCCAGGCCCTGCTGCCGGCGGCGGCAAACCCGGAGCGCCTGACGACGATCCGCGCGGCGGTCGGGAACGTCGTGCGCATGATTCCGGTGGAGGAGGTCGTGTTCTTCCAGGCGGTCGACAAATACGTGAACGTCGTCACGGCCGACAGCGAAGCCCTGATCCGGCTCAGCCTGAAGGAACTGCTGCCCCAGCTCGATCCGCAGCGCTTCCACCAGGTCAGCCGCGGCGCGGTGGTGAACATGCGCTGCGTGGCCGCCGCTTCGCGCGATTCGATGGGGAAGGTGGTGCTGGCGCTGCGCAACCGGCCCGAGAAGCTGCGCGTCAGTCCGGTCTACGCTCACCTGTTCCGGCAGATGTAGGCGCCGGATCCAGCCCTCATTCGGGCCTCATGCAGTCCCCATTCGGCTTCGTTCGGGCGTGATACGGTCGTGCTCGCCGTGCAGGGTACGCTGGCGCACGGTGAGGGCGGCTGCACAGGCGTAATTTCCTCTCATGCCAAGGGTCCAGTTACCCGCTTTATCCGATGGAGGCCATGATGAGATTACGAGCCACCCTGCTGTGCGCGCTGCTGCCGCTGGCGCCCATGACGCTGGCGCCGCTGCCCGCCCACGCCCAGCACACCGCGCGCGACAGCCTGCCCACGCCCGCGATCCGCGGCTTCAACGTCGAGGAGGTGGCGCGCATCGCGCCCGGCGTCGAGCTGCATTTCGACCTGGTCGGCACGCCTAGCGGCACCGCGACCGTGAAGATCGACGGCGCCACGCGCAACCTGCGCCTGACGGAAACCGACCCCGGCCAGTATGTCGGCACCTATACGATCGGCGCCCACGACCGCATCCGCAACGACAGCGCGGCCAGCGCCGACCTGCGCCTGGGGACCCAGTTCGTCACCGAGACCCTGCGCGAAACCCTGGTGCGCCATGGCGCGCCGCCGGTGGCGCGGCGCGAGCTCACGGCCCAGCGCACCACCACGGCGCCGAGAACCGCGCGCTACTGCACCAATTGCGCGACCGTCGAAGCGGTGAACGTGGTCCAGGCGGAGGGCCAGAGCGGCATGCTGGGCACGGCCGGCGGCGCCGTCGTCGGCGGCCTGCTGGGCAACCAGGTCGGCAGCGGCAGCGGACGGACCGCGGCCACCGTCGCCGGCGCCGTCGGCGGGGCGATGGTCGGGCGCAACATCGAACGCAATGCGCGCGCCAGGCAGCGCTACGAAGTGGTGGTGCGCTATTCGGGCGGTTCCACCCAGACCCTGCAGTACGAGAACGATCCGGGCTTCAAGGTCGGCGATGCGGTGCGCGTGAACGACGGGGTGCTCTCGCGCGACCAGTGAAGGGCCGTGTTTGACGCGAGCAAAAAAAATCAGCCCCGGAGGTTCGCGGTCTCGTGTCGAAACCCTGAACTTCCGGAGCCGATGATCCGTGTACCGGGCCGGACCCGGCGGTAAGGATAGTGCTCAGGCCGTGGCGAGGATCTGGTCGTCGCCGGCGGCGTCCAGCTCGGCCTTCTGCTTGGCGCCCGCCTGCTTTGTGCGCGAACGCGAGGGCGGCAGCCGACGCAGGGTCTTGAGCGCTTCGGCGTCCTTGATGCCGATGGTGCGCTGGTCGACGGTGATCAGGCCGATCTCGTTGAAGGCCGACAGCGTGCGGCTCACGGTTTCCAGGGTCAGGCCGAGGTAGCTGCCGATCTCGTGGCGCGTCATGCGCAGGTTGAACAGCTTGCTCGAGTAACCCATCGCCGCGAAGCGGTCGGCCAGCGACACCAGGAAGCGGGCGACGCGGGCTTCGGCCGACAGCGCGCCGAGCATGCCGATCATGGCCTGTTCGCGCACCAGTTCGCGGCTCATGACGCCGTACATCAGGTTTTCCAGCTCCATGTGCACGCGGCCGAGGGCGGTCAGCTTCTTGAACGGGAGCAGGATCAGGTCGCAATCCGACAGCGCCACCGCCTCCGAGGCGTAGTGGCGGGTGTGGATGCCGTCGACGCCGAGCATGTCGCCCTTCATGGGGAAGCTCAGCACCTGTTCGTTGCCGAATTCGTCGATGAGGACGGTTTTCAGGAAGCCGGAGTTGACGATGTATAGGGTGTCGAAGGCCTGGCCGATGGTGTGGACGCGCTGGCCGGTCTTGAACTGCACGTGTTGGAACAGCAACTCCTCGGAATTGACCGAGACCGCGGCCGGGATATGGAGCAGGTCGCAGACCTCCTTCAGGTTGGACCACAGCCGGCCCTGGCGTTGGCGTCCGGCTTCCATCGGGGCCGAATGCATGGTCGACGTGCTGGCGTTGCGTTGATCTGTCGTTGGCTGGGACTGCATGCTCATCTCCAGTGAAGGAATCATTCGGGCTTGGCCAACCGGGCCGCGCCAGTACTTCAATAGGAATTCAGAAAAGCGGCAGGCTTGGCTTACGGTGAGAAAGTAGATCGCAAGCAAGTCGAAACGCTGGATTCAGTATGCCAACACGAGTTCGGCAGGGGTATCAGCAATGGCTGAATGTGTAGGTAGGACGGTTGGTAGGACTGTAGGAATATTCTTACCGAAACTGCATGCCGCCGAAGGAGAGGGGGATCAGAACATACCGGACACGATATCCGGTTTGCGCAAGCCATGCGTTGCGCTGGTGGCACGAATGCTACTGGACGGTGTCAAACTTTGTTCACCCAGCGCTTCGTGCCTGGCGCAAACAGGTCGGAGCGCCCGGCATTGCCCGCGAGGCGGGACCCCGAGGGCGGGGCGGCTCCGAGGGCGCCGGCCTGCGGCCGGACGGCGCCGCGCAGCCATGGGACCTCATCGGTCCTTCACGCCTTCATGGGCGCCAGCAGGCGGTGCGCCACCGCATACTGGACCATTTCCGACAGCGAGGTCATGCCCATCTTCTGCATGATGCGGGTCTTGTGGGTGCTGACCGTTTTCACCGACAGGTGCAGGTTGTTGGCGATCTCCGTGATCGACTTGCCCCCCACCAGCAGCGAGAATACCTCGAATTCGCGATCCGAGAGCTGTTTATGCAGCAGTTGTTCGTTTGGCGCCATGATGTTCAGGGCCAGTTGCTCGGCCACCTCGGTGCTGATGTAGGGGCGGCCCGAGGCGACCTTGCGGATGGCGCCGACCAGCTGGGTGCCCGCGCTTTCCTTGGTCAGGTAGCCCTGGGCCCCGGCGCGGATCGCGCGCACCGCGTATTGTTCTTCCTCGTGCATGGTCAGGATGAGGATCGCCAGCTTCGGCGCCTCGCTGCGCACCTGGCGGATCAGGTCGACGCCGCTGCGTCCGGGCATCGACAGGTCCAGCAGCAGCAGGTCGAAGCCGCCCTGGCGCACCAGGGACAGGACCTCGAAGCCGTTGGTGGCCTCGCCGACGATCTCGACGTCGAGCGCGCCGTCGAGGATGCGCTTGAGTCCTTCGCGCATGATGGTGTGATCATCTGCGATGACGATTCTTATCATGTTGCCTCCCCCAGTGCCGCGGCGCGCCGTGGCTGTCTCTACCATATAGATGCGCGCCGCTGGCAGCCAGGGCGCGCTCTTCCGTTTTCGGCTCAGCTTGCGGCCGGTTCGCTGATCAGGCGGTGCACCAGCACCGGCTTGGTCGTATGCGACAACACCTTGTTGGTCACGCTGCCGAGCAGGATCTGGCCCCAGCCGCTGCGTCCGTGCGAGCCCATGAAGATCAGGTCGCAGCCCTGCTGCTCGGCGACCTCGACGATTTTCAGGGCGGTGGCGTCGGAAAACGCCGTCATGCAGCTGTGCTGCAGGTTGGCCGCGGCGCAGGACCGCATGATGCGGCCCATGTAGTCCTCGCCCATGCGCTTCATCTGCTCGACATATTCCTCCTCGCTCGGGTACGAGGGCGGAATGATTTCGACATAGACGGGGTACTGGTACTCGGGCGCCACGAACAGGGCCAGCACCTCGGCGCCCATCTGTTGCGCGAACTTGACGCCGGCGCAGGCCGTGTGTTGCGACACGGCCGAGCCGTCGGTGGTAATCAGAATTTTCCGGTACATGTTGAGCCCTCCCTGACAGCACGTATTGTGGCGCTTAGGTCGCGGCCAGGTGATTGTGATAACGCAACCTGTTGACTTTGCTCAAACATGAGTTCGCTTCAGCAAGAGCCCTCGGGAAAACGGTGCACAATCGACGCGACCACAAAAACAACACCTGGCTTGTGAAAAGATTCAGGAACCGCAGGTTTTTATTGTCGCGGAATTAAGTTTCCTTGTCCATTTTGTTGTACCGCGATCTCCGACATTTACCTAGGGCAACTACGCTGCTACACTCGCTCACTAATATTTTGGGGCTTCCAGCGAGGTGGATCACGCGCGCGGAAGTCCGCATTACCCAACGGACCGAAGCACGCAGATCGTGACATTTATATTATGGAGAAGCAGGGATTATGACCGACGCCGCTGACGATTTCGACGCACTTTTCGAGGAAGTGGCGGCCCAGCGTGCCAGCGCTCCGGCCCCGGCCGCGCCGGCTCCTGCCGCCGCCGCCAGCGTCGACGAAGACGACCTGGAGGCGCTGTTCGAGCAGGTGGCGGCGAGCCAGCCGGCTGCCGCGGCCAGCGCCGCCGCACCGGCAGCCGCCGCAGCGCCGACCGAAGCCGCTCCCGCCGCCGAAGGCGAGGGCGACAAGAACATGTACGAACGCCTGGGCGGCATCGTGCGCCTGTTGCACGACTCGCTGCGCGAGCTGGGCTACGACCGCGCGCTGACCGAAGCCTCGTCGCAGATCGTGGACGCCCAGGACCGCCTGGAATACGTCGCCACCCTGACCGAGCAGGCCGCCAACAAGGTGCTCAACACCCTGGACGAGGGCATGCCGGCGCAGGACAAGCTGTCCAAGCAGGCCCAGGACATGGAAACGCGCTGGGACGACCTGTTCTCCGGCAAGCTCAGCCTCGAGCAGTTCAAGGCCCTGGCCGGCGACTCGCGCCAGTTCGCGAAGGCCGTGTCCGAAGCGACCGAAGCCGAGAAGGCGCGCCTGCTCGAGATCATGATGGCCCAGGACTTCCAGGACATCACCGGCCAGCTGATCAAGAAAGTGGTCGGGATCACCAAGACCGTCGAGAACGAGCTGGCCCAGCTGCTGCGCGACAACGCACCGCCGGAAACCCGCGCCAAGCTGGCCGAGAAGGAAGCCGCGCCGGCGCCGCTGATGCAGGGGCCGTCCGTTCCGGAAGTGGCGCTGGACCAGGACAATGTCGATGACCTTCTTGCCGAGCTGGGATTCTAATGGACGATATGCTCAAGGATTTCGTCGTCGAGGCGATGGATCTGGCAGTCAATGTTGAAGAGCATCTGCTGCGCCTCGAACGCGACCCCGAAAACAAGGAAACGCTGAACGCGGTCTTCCGTTCCTTCCACACGATCAAGGGCGGCGCCGGCTTCATGGGCCTGCCGGCCCTGGTCGCGGCCTGCCACCTGACCGAGAACCTGTTCGACGCGCTGCGCACCGGCGCCGCTCCCGTGACGCCGCTGGCGATCGAGGCGGCGCTGCAGGCTTCGGGCTTCGTGGCCGACCAGCTGGGCGACCTGAACAACGGCACCCCGCCGGAACAGCTCGCTTCCATGCCCCAGGACCTGGAGCGCATCCTGATGGACGCGATCGAGGGCAAGGCCGAGGCTGCTGCCGCTCCGGCCGCCGCGCCTGCGGCCGCACCTGCCGCCGAGGCGGCACCGGCTGCCGCGGCTGTCGCCGAGGCCGCGTCCGCCGCCGCGCCGGCCGGCGAAGACGGCCTCGACTGGACCGCGATGTACAACGCCGTGGTCCCGGCCGCGAACGCCATCGCCGCCGATGCGCCCGCCGCCGCGCCCCAGGCCGCAACGCCGCAAGCCGCCGCGTCCCAGGCCGACACTGCGCCTGCCGCCGCCGGCAACAAGCCGGGCTGGGACGGCATCGAGCGCCGCCAGGACAACAAGGTGGCCGAAGCGCGCGCCGCCGCCGCGCCGGCCAAGGACGAGAGCATCCGCATCGACGCGGTCAAGCTCGACGCGCTGCTGGAAGTGGCGGGCGAATCGGTGCAGGCCGCCAACCAGGCCGCCGTGCTGCTCGAGCGCCTGTCGCAGTTCAAGTTCGAAGGCCAGGCCGCCACCCTGATGGCGACCCTGACCGAGACCCTGGAGCGCGCCTCGCGCTACTCGGCCGAACTGCAGCGCGCCACGCTGGCGACCCGCATGCAGCCGGTCGGCCGCCTGTTCCAGAAATTCCCGCGCCTGGTGCGCGAACTGGCGAAAGACCTCGGCAAGGACGTCGAGCTGACCATCGAAGGCGCCGAGACCGAAGTCGACCGCGTCGTCGTGGACAGCCTCTACGATCCGCTGGTGCACATGCTGCGCAACGCGCTCGACCATGGCGTCGAGTCGCCGGAAGAGCGCGTTGCCGCCGGCAAGCCGGCCAAGGCCTTCATCCTGCTGAAAGCCTGGCAGGAAGCGAACAGCGTCATGATCGTGCTGCAGGACGACGGCAAGGGCATGGACCCGGCCAAGCTGCGCAAGAAGGCCTTCGAAAAAGGCCTGATCGGCGAGAACGGCGCCCCGAACGACGAGGACGCCTACCAGCTGGTCTTCCTGCCGGGCTTCTCGACCAAGGAAGTGGCGTCGTCGGTCTCGGGCCGCGGCGTGGGCATGGACGTGGTCAAGACGGCGGTGGAAAAGAACCGCGGCGCGATCCGCATCGATTCCCAGCTCGGTTCGGGCACCAAGTTCGCGATCCGCCTGCCGATCGAACTGTCGATCGTGCCGACCATGCTGGTCTCCACCTCGGGCGCCTCGCTGGCGCTGCCGATGGCGGTCGTCGAGCGCGTCGTGGAACTGCCGGAAACCTTCTCGAACGTCGGCGGCGCCCCGGTGCTGAAGGACCAGGGCCGTCCGCTGCCGGTGCGCTCGCTGGCGGGCGCCCTGGGCTACGAGGAAGCGCCGGAACGCGTCGGCATCGTCATTAACGCTCCGCAGCCCTACATCCTGGCGGTGGAAGCGGTCGACGGCACGGCCGACCTGGTGATCAAGCCGATGACGGCGCTGACCGTCGAGGGCATCACCGGCACCGCGCGTTCGGCTGAAGGCGAGCTGGTGCTGGTGGTCGGCCTGTCCTTCCTGATGGACGGCTGCCGCAGCACGGTGCGCATGGCGGCCTGAGGTCGCGGGAACGCACCATTTCCGTGAAAATGGGTCTGCGCGGCCCATGCAACAAAAAGCCTGTGCATTTCCTGCGCAGGCTTTTTTTATTTGCGCGTACGTCTTTACGTGCAAACAAAATTTGCATCGAATCGTGATAATTGGCAGAATCGTGCGGAGGGCAGCCGCTTGCCGCACTGCACAATTATGTGCATAATCAAAAACGCTTCCCCATTTCAGGCGCCAGCCACAGGAAACCGCATGTTAAAGACCCTCTACGACAAACTCTGGGATGCCCACGTCGTGCGTGCCGACGCCGACGGCACGACGGTGCTCTACATCGACCGCCACCTGGTCCACGAAGTGACGAGCCCCCAGGCCTTCGAAGGCCTGCGCGAAGCCGGCCGCGGCCTCTGGCGCACCTCCGCCAACCTGGCGGTGGCCGACCACAACGTCCCGACCACCGACCGCCGCGAAGGCATCGCGGACCCGACCTCGCGCCTGCAGGTCGAGACGCTCGACGCCAACACGAAGAGCTTCGGGCTCACCTACTTCAACATGAACGACAAGCGCCAGGGCATCGTCCACGTGATCGGGCCGGAGCAGGGCGCGACCCTGCCGGGCATGACCGTGGTCTGCGGCGACTCGCACACCTCGACCCACGGCGCCTTCGGCTGCCTGGCGCACGGCATCGGCACCTCCGAGGTCGAGCACGTGCTGGCGACGCAGACGCTCCTGGCCAAGAAGTCGAAGTCCATGCTGGTCCAGGTCGACGGCGCGTTGCCGCCGGGCGTGACCGCGAAGGACATCGTGCTGGCCGTGATCGGCAGGATCGGCACCGCCGGCGGCACCGGCTACGCCATCGAATTCGCCGGCTCGACCATCCGTTCGCTGTCGATGGAAGGCCGCATGACGGTCTGTAACATGGCGATCGAAGCCGGCGCGCGCGCCGGCATGGTGGCCGTCGACGACACCACCATCGAGTACGTGAAGGGCCGTCCGTTCTCGCCCGTCGGCCCGCAGTGGGAGCAGGCGGTCGCCTACTGGCGCACCCTGCATACCGACCCGGGCGCGAAGTTCGACATGGTCGTCACGCTCGATGCGCGGGAAATCCGTCCGCAGGTCACCTGGGGCACCTCGCCCGAGATGGTCACCTCGATCGACGGCCGCGTGCCCGATCCGGAGCAGGAAAAGGACGCGGTGCGCCGCGACGCCATGGAGAAGGCGCTGACCTACATGGCCCTGGAGCCGAATACCGCCATCGAGGACATCCGCATCGACAAGGTCTTCATCGGTTCCTGCACCAATTCGCGCATCGAGGATCTGCGCGCCGCCGCCGCCGTCGTGCGCGGCCGCCAGCGCGCCTCGAACGTGAAGCTGGCGATGGTGGTGCCGGGGTCCGGCCTGGTCAAGGAACAGGCCGAGCGCGAAGGTCTTGATAAAATCTTCAAGGCCGCCGGTTTCGAATGGCGCGAGCCGGGCTGCTCGATGTGCCTGGCGATGAACGCCGACCGCCTCGAGCCGGGCGAGCGCTGCGCCTCGACCTCGAACCGCAATTTCGAAGGACGACAGGGGCAGGGCGGACGCACCCACCTGGTGTCGCCGGCCATGGCGGCGGCCGCGGGCATCGCCGGCCATTTCGTCGACGTGCGCGCACTCTGATTTCGAACACTTCTGTCTGCATACTGATCTACTGGGAACATCATGAAAAAAGCAATCGCCCTCTCGCTCCTCGCGCTCACCCTTGCCGGCTGCAACACCATCTCGGGCTTCGGCAAGGACGTGCAGAAGGTCGGCCAGGTCGTCACCAGCGCCGGCGGCAAATAAAGCCGCGCAAGCGGATTTTCAAGGCGAGACCATTCAAGGCGAGGATATGGACAAATTCACCGTACACGAAGGACTGGTGGCGCCGCTCGACCGCGCCAACGTCGACACCGACGCCATCATTCCGAAGCAGTTCCTGAAATCGATCCGGCGCACCGGCTTCGGTCCCAACCTGTTCGACGAGTGGCGCTATCTCGACCACGGCGAGCCGGGGCAGGACAACAGCACCCGTCCGCTGAACCCGGACTTCGTGCTGAACCAGCCGCGTTACCAGGGCGCCTCGATCCTCCTGGCGCGCAAGAACTTCGGTTGCGGCTCCTCGCGCGAGCACGCGCCCTGGGCCCTGCAGCAGTACGGCTTCCGCGCCATCGTCGCGCCGAGCTTTGCCGACATCTTCTTCAACAACTGCTACAAGAGCGGCCTGCTGCCGATCGTGCTCACCGAAGCCCAGGTCGACCAGCTGTTCAACGAAGTAAAGGCGTTTGACGGTTTCAAGTTGGTGGTCGACCTGGAAAACCAGGTGCTGCGCACGCCGGACGGGCGCGTCGGCTTCGAGTTCGCCATCGACGAGTTCCGCAAGTACTGCCTGATGGGCGGCCTGGACGACATCGGCCTGACCCTGCGCCACGCCGACGAGATTCGCGCCTTCGAGGAACGCCACCTGGCGCGCCAGCCCTGGCTGGCCAACACCATCTAAAAGAAGAACGCATGACGACGCATATGAGTAAGATCGCAATCCTGCCGGGCGACGGCATCGGTCCCGAAATCATGGCCCAGGCCGTGCGCGTGCTGGAAGCGCTGGGCGAATCCTTCGAGATGGAGCGCGCGGAAGTGGGCGGCGCAGGCTACGCGGCCCACGGCCACCCGCTGCCGGAAGCCACCCTGAAGCTGGCGAAGGAAGCCGACGCGGTGCTGTTCGGCGCCGTCGGCGACTACAAGTACGACACGCTCGAGCGCGCCCTGCGCCCGGAGCAGGCGATCCTCGGGCTGCGCAAGGAACTGGGCCTGTTCGCCAACCTGCGTCCGGCCATCCTGTATCCGGAGCTGGCCGGCGCCTCGACCCTGAAGCCCGAGGTGGTCTCGGGCCTGGACATCCTGATCATCCGCGAACTGACCGGCGACATCTACTTCGGCAAGCCGCGCGGCGTGCGCGAATGCCCGGACGGTCCCTTCAAGGGCCAGCGCGAAGGCTTCGACACCATGCGCTATGCCGAAGGCGAGATCCGCCGCATCGCCCACGTGGCCTTCCAGGCCGCGCAGAAACGCGACAAGCGCGTGACCAGCGTCGACAAGGCCAATGTGCTGGAAACCTTCCAGTTCTGGCGCGATATCGTCACCGATGTGCACAAGGACTATCCCGACGTCGCGCTCGAGCACATGTACGTCGATAACGCCGCGATGCAGTTGGTGCGCGCGCCCAAGAAGTTCGACGTCATCGTCACCGGCAACATGTTCGGCGACATCCTGTCCGACGCGGCCGCCATGCTGACCGGCTCGATCGGCATGCTCCCTTCGGCTTCCCTGGACGCGAACAACAAGGGCCTGTACGAGCCCTCGCACGGCTCGGCGCCGGACATCGCGGGCCAGGGCATCGCCAACCCGCTGGCGACCATCCTGTCCGCCGCGATGATGCTGCGCTTCTCGCTGGGCAAGGCGGAACAGGCCGACCGCGTCGACGCCGCGGTCAAGAAAGTCCTGGCGCAAGGCCTGCGCACCGCCGACATCTTCGAGGAGGGCACGACCCGTGTTTCGACCGAGCAGATGGGGGACGCCGTCGTCAAAGCGTTGGCGTGATGTGCAGACAGCGCAAAACCGTGATAGGGTAGATACCCCCGTTTTTCACGGCGGCATATTGATAGATTCAGGGGCCTCGCCCAACCGTAGCGAGCGGAAGCAGTGGTGATCGCGAAGCGCAGCCGTACCAGGGTACGGCTGGTCCGCCAACGCGGCGCATCGCAGACCGCCAATGCGACCGGTCCGCCGGTGCGGCGCAGCAGGTTGGGCGAGGCCCCCTCAACAAGGGATGAATGATGAAACTAGTAGGTCTGGTTGGTTGGCGCGGCATGGTCGGGTCGGTCCTCATGAAGCGCATGCAGGACGAAGGCGATTTCGATCATATCGAGCCGGTGTTCTTCACGACGTCGAACCCGGGCGGCGACGCCCCGAACATGGCGAAGAACGAGACCAAACTGAAGAGCGCCACCGACATCGCGGAGCTGTCGAAGTGCGAGATCATCATCTCCTGCCAGGGCGGCGACTACACGACCGAGGTGTACCCGCAGCTGCGCGCGGCCGGCTGGAACGGCTACTGGATCGACGCCGCATCGACCCTGCGCATGAAGGACGACGCGATCATCGTGCTCGATCCGGTCAACCTGGACGTGATCAAGAACGCCATGTCGCGCGGCGTGAAGAACTTCGTCGGCGGTAACTGCACCGTCTCGTGCATGCTGATGGGCCTGGGCGGCCTGTTCAAGAACGACCTGGTCGAGTGGATGACCTCCATGACCTACCAGGCCGCATCGGGCGGCGGCGCCCAGCACATGCGCGAACTGCTGACCCAGTTCGGCACCATCAACAGCTCGGTCAAGCACCTGCTGGACGACCCGGCGTCGGCCATCCTGGAAATCGACCGCACGGTGCTGGCGACCCAGCACGGCCTCTCCGCCGAGGAAACGAAGCAGTTCGGCGTGCCGCTGGGCGGCAACCTGATCCCCTGGATCGACAAGGACCTGGGCAACGGCCAGTCGAAGGAAGAGTGGAAGGCCGGCGCCGAGACCAACAAGATCCTGGGCCGCGGCGAAGGCTTCGGCACCGACGCGATCCCGGTCGACGGCCTGTGCGTGCGCATCGGCGCGATGCGTTGCCACTCGCAGGCGCTGACCATCAAGCTGAAGAAGGACGTGCCGCTGGACGAGATCAACGACATCATCGCCTCGGACAACGAATGGGTGAAGTTCGTGCCGAACACGCGCGAAGCCTCGATCGTCGACCTGACCCCGGCCGCCGTCACCGGCACCCTGCGCATCCCGGTCGGCCGCGTGCGCAAGATGTCGATGGGCCCCGAGTACCTGTCGGCCTTCACGGTCGGCGACCAGCTGCTGTGGGGCGCCGCCGAGCCGCTGCGCCGCATGCTGCGCATCGTGCTGGACAAGTAATCTGTTCGAAACCGGGTGCTGCGAATCATTCGCAGCACCCGGTGTTGTAGGGTGGACACCTGTGTCCACGCGGTAGGACGGTTGATCAGTCGATATTCCGACAAGGCCACTGTGCAGAGAAACGTGGATCAGATTTGAATCCACGATTTGTCATCCGTGCCATACAGCGTGGACGCAGGTGTCCACCCTACAAAACCTTAAGCCCTCGACCACACCCGTTAGCACCCCGCTAATTCCCCACCTCCCGCGGCGATGTCGATTCGCTATCGTTAGCTCATCCATCCCACAGTTTGATCCCTCTACGCCCCGTGGAGCTTGCATGCTCCAGTGCATGATGATATGTTGAGACTTCCGGGAAACCGTCCTTTCCCCAGCTAACCATTTCCGCTCTCAACTATGTCATTGAACCGCCGCCCTCAGATCATGTCGTCCGCGTTGAAAACACTCACCGCCGCGGTCGCAAGTGCAGTGCTGCTGTCGTCGGCAGGAATGGCAACGGCAGCGGGACTGGGCAAGCTGACCGTGCTGTCCGCCCTCGGCCAGCCGCTGCGCGCCGAGATCGAGCTGACCTCGGTCTCGAACCAGGAAGCCGCCGGCCTGGTCGCCAAGCTGGCGACGCCCGAGGCCTACCGCGCAGCCAACATCGAATTCAACCCGGCGCTGCTGTCGTTGCGCTTCAATGTCGAGCAGCGCGCGGGACGCCAGGTCATCCGCATCACCTCGATCCAGCCGCTGAACGAGCCCTTCGTCGACCTGCTGCTGGAGCTGGCCTGGGACAACGGCCGCCTGGTGCGCGAATACACCTTCCTGCTCGATCCGGCCGAACTGCGGGCGCCGCAGCCGGCCCAGGTCGCCGCCGCACCCGCCGCGGCGGAGCGCCCGCGCGCCGCCGCGCCGGCGCCGGCAGCCCAGGCGCCGGCACAGCCGCAGTCGCAACCGGCCCCCGCGCCGGCCCGTCCGCAGCGCGGCGCCCGCGCCGAAGAAGCCACCGCCGCGGACGCCGCGCCGCGCGCACCGAGCACCGCCGCTTCGCGCTACCGCGTCAAGTCGGGCGATACCCTCAGCCGGATCGCCACCCGCGTCAAGCCGGTCGACGTCTCGCTCGACATGATGCTGGTCGCCCTGTACCGCGCCAATCCCGAGGCCTTCATCGGCAACAACATGAACCGCCTGAAGTCGGGCCAGATCCTGTCGGTGCCCGATGCGGACGCCCTGCGCGGCATCGAAGCCGGCGAGGCCCACGGCACCGTGGTCGCCCACGCTGCCGACTTCAACGCCTATCGCGCCAAGCTGGCGGGGCAGGTCGCCACCAGCACGCCGGCGCGCGAAACCCCGGGCGGCCAGAGCGCGACCGGCCGCATCACGGCCAAGGTCGAGGAGCGCCCGACCGCCGCCAACGAATCCCAGGACCAGCTGCGCCTGTCGAAGGCGCTGCCGGCCCCGGCAGCGGGCGGCGGCGACAAGGCCGGCGCGACCACCAGCGCCGAAGACACGATCGCCAAGGAAAAGGAACTGGCCGAGGCCCAGCAGCGCGTCAAGGAGCTGGAAAAGAACGTCAACCAGCTCGAAGAGCTGATGACCGTGAAGAGCGGCGCCGGCGCCGCCGCGACCCAGCGCGCGGCCGAGGGCATGAAGCCGATCGCGCCGGCCGATGCGCCGGCCGCCAACACGGCAGCCAACGCCGCCGACACCAAGCCGGCCCCGAAGATCAAGCCCAAGGCCAAGCCCGCGCCGAAGGAGAAGTCGCTGCTCGACACGCTGATGGACAACATCGTCTACATCGGCGCCGGCGCGGCCGTGCTGCTCCTCGCGGCGCTGGGCGTGTCGCAGCGCCGCCGCAAGCAGGCGGCGCCGCAAGCCGCCGCGGCCGAGCCGACCATCCTCGGCGCCGCCTCCCAGCCGTCCGGCCAGGCGCTGTTCGCCGAGACCGGCGGCCAGAGCGTCGACACCAACGACAGCGTGTTCAACTCCAGCTTCGCGCCGTCGGCGAGCCAGCTCGACACCAACGAGGTCGATCCGCTGGCCGAGGCCGAGCTCTACCTGGCCTATAACTTCGACACCCAGGCCGAGGACATCCTCAAGGAAGCGCTGCGCAACGATCCGCACCGCCATCCGGTGCGTCTCAAGCTGCTGGAAATCTACGCCGCCCGCAAGGACGTGCGCGCCTTCGAAACCCAGGCCACCGAGCTGTACAGCCTGACCGGCGGCAAGGGCGACGAATGGGCCCAGGCGGCCAGCATGGGCCATGCGCTCGACCCGGCCAACCCGATGTACGCCACCGCGGCCGGCACCGGCATCGGCGCCGCCGCTGCCGCCACCGTCGCTGGCGCGGCGCTGGGAGCGGGCGCCGCCGCGTCCGAACCCGAAGCGAATCCGCAAAGCCTGCTCTCCCAGCAGCTCGAACAGGCCTTCCGCAACCGCGGCGAGAGCAGCGAGATCATCGAGCCGACCGCGACCCTGGACGCCGTCACCGGCGCGCCGCTCGACACCGGCTTCAACCTCGACAGCCTGGGCCTGGGCAACGAGGCCACCGCGCTGCCGCAGGCGGCGGGCGACGCGAAGGCCGACGCCAAGGCGGAAGACAATCTCCTCGACTTCGACCTGGGCGGCCTGAGCTTCGAGCCGGTCCAGGCCCTGGATGCGGCCCCGGCCGGGCGCAACGACGCCACCGCCGTGCCCGACCTCCAGTTCGACATGGAGCCGTTCGCGCCGCTGGAGCCGGCCGCCGCCACGACCGCCGCGGCCCCGGCCGCCAGCCTCGACGACCTGGCCTTCGACATGGAGTTCGACGCGCCGGCTGCGCCCAAGCAGGCCGCCGCCGAGCCGGGCCCGGCGGACGAGGACGACGGTTTCGTGCTCGACCTGTCGAGCGGCGGACCGTCCACCGATATCGACATGGCCCAGCTGGCCAAGGAATTCGAACTGCCGCCGCTGCCGGAAGTGCCGCAGTCCCCGCAGGCATCCGACCTGAAGGATCCGCTGTTCGACCTCGACGCCATGGACTTCAGCCTGGCCGACGAGGCGCCGGTGACGCCGGCCACCCCGGCCGCACCGAAGCAGGACTTCGATTTCTCGACCGACCTCGACTTCGCCACCGCGGGCGCGCCCGCGGGCGCCGCCGAGGCGCAGACGCAGACGCAGGCCAAGGACCCGCTGTTCGACCTCGACACCATGGACTTCGGCCAGCCGGCCGCGCCCGCCGCGCCGCAGGACGATCCGTTCGCGCTGCCGGACGTGCCGGCCATCCCGAATCCGGGCACCCCGGTGCCGCGTTTCGACATGTCGGGCTTCGACCTCGATTTGCCGACAAGCGACGTCGCCACTGAAACCGCACCGCAGGAGCAGGGCGCAGCCGTGGAGCTGACCCCGGCCCAGATGGAGATGGAGACCAAGCTCGACCTGGCGATCGCCTACCAGGAGATCGGCGACAAGGAAGGCGCGCGCGAGCTCCTCGATGAAGTCATCAAGGGCGGCAGCGGCGAGCAGGCCAGCCGTGCCAGCGCCATGCGCGCGCAGTTGGCGTGATTCGTGGCGTGAGGCGAATCGCACTCGGACTCCAGTATGTCGGCACCGGCTGGAATGGATATCAAAAACAGCCGACCCGCGACACCGTGCAGGACGCCCTCGAGATCGCGCTCGAGAAGTTCGCCTGCACTCCTTTGCACACGACCTGCGCCGGCCGCACGGACGCCGGCGTGCATGCGGTCGAGCAGGTGGTCCACTTCGACACCGAACTGAACCGCTCGATGCAGAGCTGGGTGCGCGGCACGAACACCTTCCTGCCGGATTCGATCTCGGTGCGCTGGGCGGCCGAGGTGCCGCCTGACCTCGAGGGCAACCAGTTCCATGCGCGCTTCTCGGCGCGCGCGCGCACCTACCATTACGTCCTGTACAACAACCCGAATCCATCGGCGCTGCTGGCCGGACGCGCCGGCTGGGTCTTCCGTCCGCTCGACGTCGAGCGCATGCGCGCGGCGGCCCGCCACCTGATTGGCCTGCACGATTTTTCCTCTTTCAGGGCTTCCGGCTGCCAGGCGAATACGCCGGTGAAGGACATGCAGGAAATTAGCATCGAGCGGCGCGGCGACATCGTCGTGTTCACGGTGCGCGCCAGCGCTTTTCTCCACCACATGGTGCGCAATATCGTCGGCGCGCTGATCTATGTCGGCACCGGCCGCAACGAGCCGGACTGGATGGCCGAGGTGCTGGCCGCGCGCGACCGCGACGCCGCCGCGCCCACTTTCATGCCGGACGGCCTGTACTTCGCGAAAATCGATTACGATCCCAAGTGGGGGCTGCCGCAGGAGGCGCTCTCGCCGCTGCCCTGGTTATAGGTTTTCACGTCTTTCCATGAATCGTACCCGCGTCAAGATCTGCGGCATCACCCGCGAACAGGACCTCGCTGCCGCCGTCGGCGCGGGCGCCGATGCGCTCGGCTTCGTGTTTTACCCGAAGAGCCCGCGCTACCTCGCGCCCGAGGCGTTCGCCGCCCTCGGTCCACGCATTCCGCCCTACGTCAGCTCGGTGGCCCTGTTCGTCAACGCCACGGTCGACGAGGTGAGGGCGGTGGTCGAGGCGGCCCCGGTCGCATTGCTGCAATTCCACGGCGACGAAACCGCCGAACAATGCGCGCGGATCGCCGCTGCCGTGCGGCGTCCTTTCGTGCGGGCCTACCGCGTCAAGCCGGACACGACGCCTAATCAGCTGCTAGAATGCGAACTCGCATACCGCGCCGCCAGTCCCTGGTTCTCGAGCCTGTTGCTCGATGCCTACGTGGACGCCTACGGCGGCGCAGGAAAGGTCTTCGATTGGTCTCTTATCCCAAAAGAGCTCGCGCCTCGGGTCGTTTTGAGTGGTGGCTTGAGCGTGCAAAACGCGACTGAGGCGGTGGCCAGCGTACGCCCCTACGCCGTCGACATCAGCAGTGGTGTCGAGGAGAGCAAGGGGATCAAGGACGCCCGCAAGATCGCGGCCTTCATAGCCGCGGTGCGGGCAGCCGATGCCATCACTGAGAGCGAGCACGATCATGCAAGACAACCTGACCCGAGGAACTGAGGGCGGCGCCGCCGCATTGTTCCAGACCCCCGACTACCAACTGCCCGACGCGCGCGGCCATTTCGGCCCCTATGGCGGCACCTTCGTTGCCGAGACGCTGTCGCACGCGCTGAACGAGCTGAACGCGGCCTATGCCCGTTTCTCGACCGACCCTGAATTCCTCGAGGAATTCCGCTACGAACTGGCCCACTTCGTCGGCCGTCCGTCGCCCGTGTACCACGCGAAACGCTGGTCCGAACTGGCCGGCGGCGCGCAAATCTACTTCAAGCGCGAAGACCTGAACCATACCGGCGCGCACAAGATCAACAACGTGATCGGCCAGGCCCTGCTGGCGCGGCGCATGGGCAAGAAGCGCATCATCGCCGAGACCGGCGCCGGCCAGCACGGCGTGGCGACGGCCACCATCTGCGCCCGCTTCGGCATGGAATGCGTGGTCTACATGGGCAGCGAGGACGTCAAGCGCCAGGCCCAGAACGTCTACCGCATGAAACTGCTGGGCGCGACCGTGGTGCCGGTCGAGTCGGGCAGCAAGACCCTGAAGGACGCGCTCAACGAAGCGATGCGCGACTGGGTCACCAACATCGAGAACACTTTCTACATCATCGGCACGGTGGCCGGCCCGCACCCGTATCCGATGATGGTGCGCGATTTCCAGTCGGTGATCGGCGAGGAATGCCGCGTGCAGATGCCGGCCATGACCGGCCGCCAGCCCGACTACGTGGTCGCCTGCATCGGCGGCGGTTCGAACGCGATGGGCATCTTCTATCCGTATATCGACGAGCCGGGCGTCAAGCTGGTCGGCGTCGAGGCGGCGGGCGAGGGCATCGATTCCGGCAAGCACGCCGCTTCGCTGTCGGCCGGCTTCCCGGGCGTTTTGCACGGCAACCGCACCTATTTGCTGCAGGATGCGAACGGCCAGATCATCGAGACCCACTCGGTCTCGGCCGGCCTGGACTATCCGGGCGTGGGCCCCGAGCACGCCTGGCTGAAGGATTCGGCGCGCGCGCAGTACGTCTCGATCCTTGACGACGAGGCGCTGGCGGCCTTCCACGACTGCTGCCGCATCGAGGGCATCATCCCGGCGCTGGAGTCCTCGCACGCGATCGCCTACGCGGTGAAGCTGGCGCCGAGCCTCGGCAAGGACGAGATCATCCTGGTCAACCTGTCGGGCCGTGGCGACAAGGACATGCACACGGTGGCGCAAAGGATGGGACTGGATTTCAGCTGACCTCGCGTTCAGTACCAAACGTGGCGTGCAAACGTGCGTTGAACGCGTGGGGTAATTCAGGCCGGGGGCCTGGATTACGAGCCGCCCACCCTGCATCTCTCCGGTTTGCCCTACGGCTGAACGAAGGGACCTAGGGTGGGCGGGTCTCCCGCCCACGCGTTCAACAGACGCATGCAAGCCGCCGCCGCTACCGACTACCAAGATAGAGAAAACAACCATGTCCCGCATCGAACAAACCTTCGCCGCCCTGCGCGAACAGAACAAGACCGGCCTCGTCACCTTCATCACCGCCGGCGACCCCGGCCCGGACCTCACCGTGCCCCTGATGCACGCCCTGGTCGAGGGCGGCGCCGACGTCCTGGAACTCGGCGTTCCCTTCTCCGATCCGATGGCCGAAGGGCCGGTCATCCAGCGCGCCTGCGAGCGCGCCCTGACATTCGGCATCGGCCTGCCGGACGTCTTCGGTTTCGTGCGCGAGTTCCGCAAGACCAACCAGACGACGCCGGTGGTCCTGATGGGCTACGCCAACCCGATCGAACGCATCGGTCCGGATGAATTCATCCGCTGCGCCAGGGAAGCGGGCGCCGACGGCGCCATCGTCGTCGACTACCCGCCGGAAGAGTGCGAAGCCTTCGCCGACGCCATGCGCGCCAACGACCTCGACCTGATCTTCCTGCTGGCGCCCACGTCCACGCTCGAGCGCGTCCAGCAGGTGGCGCGCTACGGCAGCGGCTTCAGCTACTACGTCTCGCTCAAGGGCGTCACCGGCGCCGGCAGCATCGACACCGAAGACGTGGCGCGCCGCGTGGCCGCGATCCGCGAACACGTGCGCCTGCCGATCGGCGTCGGCTTCGGCATCCGCGATGGCGCGACGGCGAAAGCGGTCGCCTCGGTGGCGGACGCCGTCGTCATCGGCAGCCGCATCATCCAGGAGATCGAGAACGCCGGCGCCGAGGCCGCCGTGCCGGCGGTGCGCGCTTTTGTGGGCGGCATCCGCACGGCGCTCGACGCCCGCTGAAATCCCGGCGCACTTCCCTGAGTTCGCTCAAGCGGAAGTGTGCGTCTTGCGCTATAGGCTGTTTCTGGGGTGAGGTACATTTCTGTTTCCTCACCTCAACATTTCCGGGAGTTGCCGAATGAAGAAGCAGATCCAGCGTGTTTCCGTAGTACAGAACGCCAAAATGATGGCCGCACTCTACCTCGTCTTGTCGTTGCCGATGGTGGCGGTCTTTCTTGCTTTTCAATCGGTGCCGGGAATGGGGGGTGTCTCGGTCGTGGGAATGATCGTATTCCCGCTGGCTTACGCGGCGTCCGGTTTCGTCTTTACGCTGATTGGCGCCTGGATCTACAACCTTGTGGCATCAATGGTCGGCGGGTTCGAGTTCACCACGCGGGAAGTCAAGGCCGGCTGAGGCATTCCGGCGCCGTGCCGCTTCGTCGACGAGCGATCGGGGCCTGCTGCTCAACCGGCGTCGCGGTAAGCCGCCACCTGCACCAGGTGGCCTGCCACGCACATCTTGCCCTGCCATACCGGATGCGGCGCGCCGGCGGCGGGCGCGGCAAGGGTCAGACGCAGCCGTGTCTTCGGCCGTTCCAGTCCCAGGTCCTCGAACACGGCGATGTTCGCCGGCCGCAGGTCGAGTTTCTGGACATCGCTGCGCACGAAGCGGTAACCCACCGCTTCCTTGGTGGCGATGATCTCCTCGATGGTCTCGAGGGCGTGGACGCCCTCGATTACTTTTTTCTCCTGGGCCATTTTTCACCTCCCGCCATGGCTTACCGCATCAGGCCCGCCTGCCGGAATGCGGCCGCCATCGCCGCGAGCGCGGCCTCGCGCTGCTGCACCGTCTTGCCGCCGTCCTCGATGATCGCATTCATCCTCGCCTTCAGCGCCAGGCGCTTGTCCATCGCGTCGCCCTTGGCCAGGTCGTCCCCGCCCAGCGCCTTCGCCACGGCGTCGATGCCGGCGTCGCTGGCGCTGCGGATCGCGTCGTTCAGGCTCTGCACCTGGCTGGTGATGGCGGGGCTGGATGGCGGCAGCACGGCCAGGCGGGCGATATCGGCGTCGCTGGTCTTTTCCTGCTCCGCGGAGGCGGTGTTGATGAAACGTAGCGCCCCGTTCAGCGTGCCGGCCATGTAGTACTCGTGCAACTGGGTCAGGGCCAGCTCGAAAGGATACTGCTCGACGGTGGGTGTGTTGAGTCCGCGCAGTATCGTCACCAGGACTTCCTTGCGGCGCGCGTTCATCGTTCCCACCAGGGCGTCCATGCTCTTCTCGTAATAAAAATCCTTTTCGATCGTCTGCTTCGCCCCGCCCAGGCCGGCCGCCGCGGCCGCCAGGTTGGTCTTGGCGCGCGCGCCGCCCACCAGGGTGCCGGCAAGATTGAGGGAGAGGGCGGCCAGGTCGGTGGCGGCGTCGAGCTTTTGCCGGTCGGCCGTCATTGCCCGGATGAAGGCGATATAGCGCAGGTCGATCTGGACGATGCGCCCCAGGATGAAGCGGTTGCGCGCGGCCAGTTTCTCGGCCGGGTCGGTGAGGCTGTAGTACGCCTTGATGTTCGTTGTGGTGCGGAATTCGTCGTCGAGCGCACGCAGGTCGGCCTCGATGTCGAAGGAGGGATCGGGCGCGCCGCCGCCACGCAGGGTGCGGCAGCCCGAAAGCGTCAGCGCGACGCACAACATGCACAACAAGCGGCCTGGCCTTTTCATGGCGATCGCCTTTGGCGGACAGATCCCTGGCGTGCGCAAGGGTTCTCGCTGTTCGACCCGCGTCGGCCGCGCGAATTCCGGGCCGCGCCCGCTCGCATGGCGCTGCGCAGGGGCGCGGGCGCAAATAGTGCGCCGATTCCACTGTCTTACTTGTCGAGTTGCTATCGAGTACGGTACATTAACCTAACTCAATGTTTGTACGGACGAGGCATTCCATGAAGAAGCAAGTAGTCAGTGTATCCATTCTGCAAAACGCAAAGGTGATGGGGGCCCTGTATCTCGTCATTTCCATTCCGCTCACCCTGTTCATGACCATTCCCGCCGTGCTCACGCAGGGCGCCGGCGTGTCCATCCTGGCGATGGTCCTGATGCCGCTGCTCTACACCGCGTTCGGATTCGTGTTCACCCTCTTCGGCGCATGGGTGTATAACCTCATTGCAGCACGCATTGGCGGGTTCGAGTTCACCACGGGCGAGGTCGCCAAGGACTGATCCACAAGCTTATTGTCAGAAAGCCAAGCGGTCGACAAGCCCGGCGCTAGCGGCTACACTACGCGCCACCCCAAGAATTGCCGCAAAGGAGAGAACATGAGTTGGTTGGAAAAACTGCTGCCCCCCCGGATCCAGCGCTCCGATGCCGCTAACCGCAAGACCATGCCCGAGGGCCTGTGGGTCAAGTGCCCGTCGTGCGAAGCGGTCCTCTACCGCGCCGACCTCGAGTCGAACCTGCACGTGTGCCCGAAATGCGACCATCACATGCGCATCCGTGCCCGCGAGCGCCTCGACGCGCTGCTGGACGAAGGCGGCCGTTACGACATCGGCCAGGAAACCCTGCCGGTCGACACCCTCAAGTTCAAGGACAGCAAGAAATACCCGGACCGCCTGAAGGCCGCGATGGACGCCACCGGCGAAACCGACGCGCTGGTGGTGCAGGGCGGCTCGATCATGAGCCTGCCGGTCGTGGTCGCCTGCTTCGAATTCGAATTCATGGGCGGCTCGATGGGCTCGGTCGTCGGCGAGCGCTTCGCGCGCGGCGCCCAGATCGCGCTCGAGCAGAAAGTGCCCTTCATCTGCATCACCGCCACCGGCGGCGCCCGCATGCAGGAAGGCCTGCTGTCGCTGATGCAGATGGCCAAGACCACCGCGATGCTGACCAAGCTGTCGGAAAAGAAACTGCCGTTCATTAGCGTGCTGACGGACCCGACCATGGGCGGCGTCTCCGCCTCCTTCGCCTTCATGGGCGACGTCGTGATCGCCGAGCCGAAGGCCCTGATCGGCTTTGCCGGTCCGCGCGTCATCGAGAACACCGTGCGCGAGAAACTGCCGGAAGGCTTCCAGCGCGCCGAGTTCCTGGTGCAGAAGGGCGCCGTCGACATGATCGTCGACCGCCGCAAGATGCGCGAGGAAATCGCCCGCCTGCTGGCCCTGCTGCAGAACCAGCCCGCTGAAAGCATTGCCTAAGGCGCCAAGGCACGTTTAAAACATTGCACGGCCGGCCGTCCGCTCAAGCGGGCCGCCGGCCGTTCTCATCATTAGCTTCACATCGAATCCATGCAAAACCTCCCCACCACCTTGCCCGACTGGCTGGCGCTGATCGAGTCGCGCCACGCCGAAACCCATATCGACATGGGCCTGGAACGCGTGCGCGCCGTCAAGGAGCGCATGGGCCTGGCGTTCGACTGCCCGGTCATCATGGTGGCCGGCACCAACGGCAAGGGCTCGACCTGCGCGATGCTCGAATCGGTCCTGCTGCACGCCGGCTACCGCGTCGGCCTCTACATCAAGCCGCACTTCCTCGACTTTAACGAGCGCGCCCGCATCAACGGCGACATGGCGACCGACGCCATGCTGGTGGACGCCTTCAACTTCGTCGAAGCCCGGCGCGGCGATATCTCGCTGACCTATTTCGAATTCACCACGCTGGCGATCATGCACCTGATCTCGAAGGCCGGCGTCGACGTGGCGATCCTGGAAGTGGGCCTGGGCGGCCGCCTGGATGCGGTCAACGTGGTCGACGCCGACGTGGCGATCGTCACCAGCATCGACATCGACCACGCCGACTACCTGGGCGACACGCGCGAGGCGATCGGCTACGAGAAGGCCGGCATCTTCCGTCCGGGCAAGGCCGCGATCTGCAGCGATCCCATGCCGCCCAGCACGCTCATCAAGCATGCCGAGGACATCGGCGCCGACCTGTGGCTGATCGGCCGCGATTTCAACTACCAGGGCGACCAGCAGCAGTGGAGTTATGGCGGCCGCAGCCAGCGCCGCAATGCGCTGGCCTATCCCGCCCTGCGCGGCGCGAACCAGTTGCTTAACGCGTCGGCCGCGCTGGCTGCGCTCGAGGCCCTGCGCCTGCAATTGCCGGCCGGCGCCCAGGAAGTGCGCACGGGCCTGGCCCTGGTCGAGCTGCCGGGACGCTTCCAGGTGCTGCCGGGCCGGCCGACCACGGTGCTCGACGTGGCGCACAATCCGCATGCGGCGGCGGCGCTGGCCCAGAACCTGGGCAACATGGGATTTCATCGCTACACCTATGCCGTGTTCGGCATCATGGCCGACAAGGACATCGAAGGCGTGGTCGCGCCGATGGCCGGCCTGATCGATCACTGGTGCGTGGCCGACCTGCCGTCGCCACGCTCGGCCAGGAACGAAGAACTGGCCCAGCAACTGGCCTCCCTGCGTCCCGCGGGAGCGAAAGAAGACGATTTTTCGGTCACGGCGTTCGCCGATCCGGCGGCAGCCTTCGCAAATGCGATGAGCCGTGCCGGGGAGAATGATAGAATTGTGGTCTTTGGCTCGTTCTATACCGTCGCCGGCGTGATGGCGGCCCGAAAAAACTCTCTTCACTGATTAAAGACGCATGGGCTTGTTCTCGATCTTTAGTAAAAACAAGCAAGAAAGCACCGCCCAGGACAGTGGCCGTTTTTCCCGCGATGACGACAATCTCGCCGAGCGCGCCCGCGCCAAGCGTGCCGCCTACGCCGGAGAGGCCGCAGCCGCTTCGCGCCGCAGCCGCAGCGGCGGCGACCCCATGCTGCCGGAGAAGAAGCGCGCGCGCCGCCGCCTGGTAGGCGCGATCGCCCTGGCCCTGGCCGCCGCCGTCGGCCTGCCGATGCTGCTCGATTCCGAACCACGTCCGCTGGTCGGCGATATCGCCATCCAGATTCCGGCCAAGGACAAGGCGCCGGCGCTGCCGGCGCCGTCCGATCCGGTGCCGGCCGCCGAGAGCGTCGACCAGGGCGAGGAAATCGTCGAGGCGCCGCCCGCGACGCCGCCGGCGGCGCGCACCCAGGAAGCGCCTGCCGCCGCCATGCCGCCGCCCGTGAAGACGGTCGAGGTCGCGAAGGCCGAGCCCAGGGAGCCGGTGCGGACCGAGCCCGCGCACAAGCCCGAACCGAAGCCGGAGCCGAAGAAGCCCGAGCCGAAGGTGGTCGAGCACAAGCCGGAACCGAAGAAGCCCGAGCCCAAAGCGGCGGAGAAGCCGGCGCCGAAGAGGGCGGACGACAAGCCGCTGCCGGCGCGCGCCAAGGACGAGGACGCCGCACGCGCGCTGGCCCTGCTTGAAGGCAAGGCGGCCGCCAAGCCGGCCGAGAAGCCGGAAGCCAGCCAGCGTTTCGTGGTGCAGGTCGCCGCCCTGGCCAGCGAGGACAAGGTCGCCGAATTGCAGACCCGCCTGCGTGCAGCCGGCGTCAGCGCCCATACCCGGAAGTCGGGCGAGCTGATCCGCGTGCAGGTCGGCCCGTTCGGCAGCCGCGAGGAAGCCGAAAAGGCACGCGCCAAGCTTGGCGCCCAGGGCTTCAGCGGTTTCCTGGTACCGATGTGAACGTGGTCGGCGCGGCGTGACGATTTTCGATTATCTGGTATTGTTCGTGCTGGTTTCCTCGGTCGTCATCAGCACCATGCGCGGCCTGGTGAAGGAAATCCTGTCCTTGCTGGGCTGGGTGGTGGCCTTCGTGGTGGCCAACGCCTATGGCGCCAAGCTGGCGCCGCTGCTGCCGGAACTGATCCCCGGCGAAACGGTGCGCCTGATGGTCGCCTTCGTCGCCCTGTTCCTCGGCGTGCGCATCCTGATGGGCCTGTTGTCGCTGGCGCTGGGAGCCCTGATCGAGGCTTCCGGGCTGTCGCTGGCGGACCGCGGCCTGGGCGGCCTGTTCGGCCTGGCGCGCGGTGTTGTAATCGTGCTGGCCGCCGTCATATTGTGCTCGATGACCTCCATCCCCCAACAAGATTTCTGGAAGGACGCGCTGCTGTCCCCTCTGGCCGAAACCGGCGCGCGTACCGTCAAACCCTTCCTTCCCGCTGCGCTGGCGCAGCACGTACAGTTTTGAACTTTTCCGTAACAGCATTCTGTTCTTAGGAGCACACCATGTGTGGCATCGTCGGCGTCGTCTCGCAAACTCCCGTCAACCAGCTGTTGTATGACGCATTGCTGCTGCTGCAGCACCGCGGCCAGGACGCGGCGGGCATTGCAACCAATCACAGCAGCATGTTCTCGATGTACAAGGCCAACGGCCTGGTGCGCGACGTGTTCCGAACCCGCAACATGCGTTCGCTGCAGGGCAACACCGGTATCGGCCACTGCCGCTATCCGACCGCCGGCTCGTCGAGCGAGGAAGAGGCGCAGCCGTTCTACGTGAACGCGCCTTTCGGCATCACCCTGGCGCACAACGGCAACCTGACCAACCAGGCTGAACTGAAGGAAGCGCTGTTCCGCAACGACCGCCGCCACATCAACACGAATTCCGACTCGGAAGTGCTGCTCAACGTGCTGGCGCACGAGATCCAGGAAGCGGCCGACGGCTTCTCGCTCAGCGCCGAAGCCGTGTTCAAGGCGGTCGGCGTGGTGCACCGCCGCGTGCGCGGCGCCTACGCGGTCGTGGCCCAGATTGCGGGTCACGGCATGCTGGCCTTCCGCGACCCGTTCGGCATCCGTCCGCTGTGCCTGGGCATGAACGAAGGCGAGAGCGGCATCGAATACATGGTTGCAAGCGAATCGGTGGCCCTGGAAGGCATCGGTTTCCGCTTCGTGCGCGATATCGCGCCGGGCGAAGCCGTGTTCATCGCCGAGGATGGCCAACTGTATGCGCGCCAGTGCGCCGAGAACCCGTCGCTCAATCCCTGCGCCTTCGAGTACGTCTACCTGGCGCGTCCGGATTCGGTGATCGACGGCGCCTCGGTCTACGCCACCCGCCTGAAAATGGGCGAATACTTGGCCGACAAGATCCGCAAGGAAATCCCGGTCGAGGACATCGACGTCGTGATGCCGATTCCCGATTCCTCGCGCCCGGCCGCGATCCAGCTCGCCCTGAAGCTGGGCGTGGAATACCGCGAAGGCTTCATCAAGAACCGCTACATCGGCCGCACCTTCATCATGCCTGGGCAAGGGATGCGCAAGAAATCGGTGCGCCAGAAACTGAACGCCATCGGTTCCGAGTTCAAGGACAAGAACGTGCTGCTGGTCGACGACTCGATCGTGCGCGGCACCACCAGCCGCGAGATCGTGCAGATGGCGCGCGACGCCGGCGCCCGCAAGGTCTTCTTCGCCTCCGCCGCGCCGCCGGTGCTGTTCCCGAACGTCTACGGCATCGACATGCCGACCCGCGAGGAACTGATCGCCTATGGCCGCACGGTCGAGGAAGTCTGCAAGGAAATCACCGCGGACCGCCTCGTGTACCAGGACATCGACGCCCTGAAACGGTCGATCTCGGACGTCAATCCGGCGCTGACCAACTTCGAGGCCTCCTGCTTCGACGGCGTCTACATTACCGGCGACGTTACCCCCGAGTACCTGGACAAGCTGGAAAGCCATCGTCACAAGAGCTCGGGCAAGTCCTCGGAGGACGTGGTGCGCACCCAGCTGAACCTGAACCCGCCGGTCGCCGCCGAATAAATTTTCATGCGCATCATGAGCGATACCAGACAATACGGTTTCACCACCACCGTCCTGCACAACGACCGCCGCAAGACGATCGAGCAGGGCTCGCTGCACAAGCCGGTCCACACCTCGGTCGCCTTCGGCTACGGCGATGCGCGCCAGCTCGCCTCGGTGTTCCAGGGCAAGGAGCCGGGCTTCCGCTACGGCCGCCAGGGCAACCCGACGGTCGCCGCGCTGGAAGACAAGGTCACGAAGATGGAAGACGGCGTCGCCACCCTGTGCTTCGGCACCGGCATGGCGGCCATCGGCGCGCTGTTCCAGGCGCTGCTGCGCGAGGGCGATCACATCGTCTCGTCTTCCTTCCTCTTCGGTAACACCAACAGCCTGTGGCAGACGGTGGCGGGGCAGGGCGTCGAGGTCTCCTTCGTCGACGCCACCGATGCCGCCAACGTCGAGGCGGCCTTGCAGCCGAACACGCGCTTCGTGTTCGTCGAGACCATCGCCAATCCGCGCACCCAGGTGGCCGACCTGGCGCGCATCGGCGCGCTGTGCCGCGCGCGCGGCATCCTCTACGTGGTCGACAACACCATGACCACGCCCTGGCTGTTCCGCCCGAAGGCGGTCGGCGCCGGCCTGGTCGTCAATTCGCTCACCAAGTCGATCGCCGGCCACGGCATCGCCCTGGGCGGCGCCTTGACCGATACCGGCCTGTTCGACTGGAGCGCCTACCCGAACATCGCCGCCAACTTCCGCAAGCAGCCGGCCGCCGCCCAAGGCATGGCCCAGCTGCGCGCGAAAGCCCTGCGCGACTTCGGCGCCTCGCTCGGACCGGAAGCGGCCCACCACATCGCGGTCGGCGCCGAGACCCTGGCCCTGCGCATGGAGCGCACCACCAGCAATGCGCTGGCGCTGGCGCGCATGCTCGAGAGCGATGAGCGCGTCGCCGCCGTCCATTACCCGGGCCTGGAATCGCACCCGCAGCACGCCATCTCGAACGCGCTGTTCCGCGCGGGCGGCTCGCTCCTGAGCTTCGAGCTGAAGGACGGCATCGACTGCTTCGACTACCTGAACCGCCTGAAGCTGGCCATCCCGGCGAGCAACCTGGGCGACACCCGCACCCTCGTGATTCCGGTGGCGCACACGATTTTCTTCGAGATGGGCCCCGAGCGCCGCGCCAGCATGGGCATCGCCGAGTCCCTGATCCGGGTGTCGGTCGGCATCGAGGACCCCGATGATCTGCTGGAAGACTTCCGGGCCGCGCTGGACGCCTGATCGACCGGTCCGCGCGGCCGGGTGGTCGCGCGGCATATCCACTGACTGATACGCGAAGACATGAAAAAGAATGCGCTGATCCTTGCGGGGCTGCTGCTGGCGGGCCTGGCCAACGCGGGCGAACTGGAAGACGCCAAGGCCCTGTTCGAACAGAAGAAGTATCCGGAGGCCATGAAGCTGTACACCAAGCTGGCCAATGGCGGCAACGTCGAGGCCCAGCAGCTCCTGGGCCAGATGTACTGGTACGGCGAAGCCGGCGCGGTGGACGAGGCCAAGGCCACGATGTGGTTCCAGAAGGCCGCGGCCAAGGGCAACAAGGTCGCCGAAGCCTCGCTCGGCGTCATGCAGCAGCGGGTCGCGCGCCGCGCCGACATCGATTACTGGGTATCGAAGTACGACGGCGAAGACCTGAGGTCGGGCAAGTTCCGCTGCCCCAAGCCCCGGGTCCCGGCGATCTCGAAGCAGACCGACGAGATCGAGCGGGTCTCGAACGCGATCGCCAAGTGGCAGGAGTGCTACAACGGCTTCGTGCAGAACCTGAACGCCGTCTCGCCGCTCGAAAACCGGATCCCGGCCGACGTCGCCAAGCTGATGAACCAGGCCGAGATGCAGGCGGCAAAGAAGCACCTGGCCCAGGTCCAGGAGAACCTGTCGGAAGAAGCCAAGGTCGGCGCCAAGATGGTGCTGGCCGACGTGGCGGTCTGGCGCAGCGCGACCGAGGCCTACATCGTCGAGCACAATGCGATCGTCAGCAAGGCGCCCAAGGACGACTCGGTGCGGGCGAAGTAAGCAACGAGCAAGCAACAATAAAAGGCCGCGTCACGCGGCCTTTTTTTTCGTAGGGTGGGCACCTGTGCCCACGCTGTAGGGCGGGCGATCTGCCGCAAAGCGTCGCGTAGCGTCCCGGCCGCCAATATGCAGGGAGCGACCCGGCCTGCTTGCGCCGCGCCGCGTGGACACGGGCATGCCGCACGATGCCCCTATGTCGACAGCGATGGCGTTGCGCGACGCTTTGCGGCAGACCATCCGCACGACAGCGTGGACACAGGTGTCCACCCTACAACAGCAAAAAGGCCGCGTCAGCGGCCTTTTCTTTTTGTTATGCGGCTTAGTGCCAGCTGCGCATCAATCCCACAGCCAGGCCTTCGAGCGCGAACTCGTCGTCCGGCTCGACGCGGATGACCTTGAAGTCCGGATTTTCCGGCAGCAGTTCGATGACGTCGCCGGTCTTGCGGTAGCGCTTGACGGTCACGTCTTCGCCCAGGCGGGCCACGACGATCTGGCCGTTCTTGGCGCTGTCGACCTTCTTGACCGCCAGGAAGTCGCCGTCCATGATGCCGGCGTCGCGCATCGACCAGCCGCGCACCTTCAGCAGGAAGTCGGGACGGGCGCCGAACATGGCCGGGTCGACGTTGTAGGTCGCTTCCACATGTTCCTGGGCCAGGATGGGCGAGCCCGCCGCGACGCGGCCGACCAGCGGCAGCGACATCAGCAGGGCAGGGGGAATCGCCGGCACGGCGGGTTCGGCGGCGGCGCCGACCAGGCGGATGCCGCGCGAGGTGCCCGAGACGATCTCGATCGCGCCCTTGCGCGCGAGCGCCTGCAGGTGCTCCTCGGCCGCGTTGGCCGACTTGAAGCCCAATTCCTTCGCGATCTCGGCGCGGGTCGGTGGGAAGCCGGTGTTGTCGATCGCTTCCCTGATCAGGTTGAGGATCTGTTCTTGCCGTGCAGTGAGCTTGAGCATGGGTATACCACTGGTTATCGATTCAGGCTGTATTTTTGTACAGTATCCGGGGATTTGCAAGCATTACTTGCTGTGGCGCGCTTGAACGGGCGAGCGGGGCGCCCGTGGCGTGGTGTTTACGTGTCGTTCAGGAGGAAAAACGAGGCGAGAGGGGAGGCGGGCGCCAAGTGCGGCGCCCGCTTCGGCGAACGGTTGACGGCGAAGCGGGTGAGGGCGATCTGCGGCCGGTTTGCAGCGAACTCAGGCTTGCACGCCGCTGCCGCCGATTCGCTTCAGGAGCAAGGATAGACTTCGCTGATGACGGAATAGCTGGAAGTTTCGCCCCAGCTATATCTCGCGCCGTTACAGGTTAATTGACTCCCGCCGACTTCGACCGTATGGCTGGCATCGCTATAGTAAGTGATCGTACTGCCGTGCGTGGGGCGGGCATAGGCGGCGGCTGCCGCGACGGCAAGGGCGCCAACGAAAAGTGCTTTTGTCAGTTTCATTTCCTCGTTTTCCTCAGGTTGGTTGAACGTACGAAATGCGTCAAAGTCTCTTGTCCGAAAAGGTTTCGGTAGAGAAACCTTATCATCCTCTCAATACCCGTACAACTATGGTTTGTACTAGGATGCCGGAGCGGTCCGGGACGTTTCCCTGGCCAGGCAGGCGTTCCGGGCGGTTCCGCGCCGCCGGACGCCCGCGCCGCCGCCCCGGGGGCGCTTCCCATACTTGTGCCGCCAGGATTCGTGCGTTATACTCGAGGGCTTTCCCTTCCCACACTCGTCTTGACGCCGAGGTGGGCATTTGTTTAAACGTCCTCAAGGAGTGTTGCATGCGTCATTATGAAATCGTTTTTATCGTCCACCCGGACCAAAGCGAGCAAGTCCCGGCGATGATCGAGCGTTACAAGACCACGGTGACCAGCCGCGGCGGTAACATCCATCGCGTGGAAGACTGGGGCCGTCGCCAGATGGCTTACCAGATCCAGAAGCTGCCGAAGGCACACTACATCTGCATGAACATCGAGTGCGACAACGAGACCCTGGTCGAGCTGGAAACCGCATTCAAGTTCAATGATGCCGTGCTGCGTCACCTGACCGTGAAGATGAAGAAAGCTGAAACCGCTCCGTCGCCAATGATGAAGTCGGTGCAGCGCGAAGACGCAGCCAAGAGCCACCGCGCAGAAGCTCCGGCTGCTGCCCCGGCCGCCGCTGCCTAAGGTTTTTTGCCAGGAATGTGAACGGGCTCAGGCCCGCTGAGAAGTGAACCAGCTACAAGTCGTCGCCACCATCGCTGAACGCGACGTACTGCGCTACACCCCCGCCGGCGTGCCGGTCGTGTCCGCCATCCTGCTGCACAGTTCGCAGCAGGTCGAGGCAGGGGTGCCGAGGCTGGTCGAGTTCGAAATCGCCGCGTTCGCCGCGGGAGAGATTTCGGGCCGCTTCGCCAGCGCCGAGCTGGGCGCCGCCCACCAGTTCACGGGATTCCTGGCCAGGAAAAACCGCAACAGCAAAGCCCTGGTGTTTCACATCATTGATTTCAGTGCTGCCGCTTAAATTACAGCGGCCCACCTTTTAGATAGATACAGGAGCCTCAAAATGGCATTCGGTAAAAAGTTCGACAAAAACAAAGCCAAAGAAAAACTGAAGCGCAAACAGCAGAACCCGCTGTTCAAGCGCAAGAAGTTCTGCCGCTTCACCGCCGCCGGCGTTGAACAGGTCGATTACAAAGACGTCGACACCCTGAAGGACTTCGTCCAGGAAAACGGCAAGATCATGCCGGCACGCCTGACCGGCACCAAGGCGCACTACCAGCGTCAAGTGGACACCGCGATCAAGCGCGCACGTTACCTGGCCCTGCTGCCGTACACCGACCTGCACAACGCCTAAGTCGCTACGGCAACGAGCACAAGTAAATACTGGAGAATAATATGCAAGTTATCCTGCTGGAAAAAGTCGTCAACGTCGGCAACCTGGGCGACGTCGTCAAGGTCAAGGACGGTTACGCACGTAACTTCCTGATCCCGCAAAAAATGGCCCGCCGCGCTACCCAAGCCGCTGTGGCCGAGTTCGAAGTCAAGCGCGCCGAACTGGAAAAAGCTGCTGCCGAGAAGCTGGCTGCTGCACAAGGCCAGGGCGACAAGCTGAACGGCATGACCATCACCATCGCTCAGAAAGCCGGCGTCGACGGCCGTCTGTTCGGTTCGGTCACCAACTTCGACATCGCTGAAGCCCTGACCAAGCAAGGTTTCGCCGTCGAAAAGGCGCAAGTGCGCATGCCGACCGGCCCGCTGAAGACCACCGGCGAGCACCCGGTTGCTGTCGCTCTGCACACCGACGTCGTGGTGGATGTCACCATCGCTGTCGTGGGCGAAGCTGCCTGATCAAGTATTACCGCACAGCTCCTTTGGAGCTGTTGCAAAAAGGAAAAAGCCGGGCTTGCCCGGCTTTTTTTATGCTCAGAAACTCGCCAATTATTTCAGCCGTGTGACCGGAGAAGGTATAATGCCCGCCATGAATACCCCCGCAGATCCGCAAATCGAATCGCTGCGCATCCCCCCGCACTCCATCGAAGCAGAACAGTCCGTCATCGGCGGCCTGCTGCGCGATAACGCGGCCTGGGATCGTATTGCCGACTTCATGCACGCGGACGATTTCTATCGTTACGATCACCGCATCATCTTCGAACAGATGGTCCGCCTGATCAATAGCGGCAAGCCGGCCGACGTCATCACCGTCTACGAGGCGATGGTTTCCCTCGGCAAGGCGGAAGACGTGGGCGGCCTGCAATACCTGAACGCGATGGCGCAGAACACGCCGTCGGCCGCCAATATTCGCCGTTACGCCGAGATCGTGCGCGACCGCGGCGTGCTGCGCAAACTGATCACCGTTGCCGACGAAATCTCGGGCAACGCGTTCAATCCGCAAGGCAAGGAAGTCAAGCAGATGCTTGACGAAGCCGAATCGAAGATCTTCGCCATCGCCGAGCAGGGCGCCCGCGGCGCCCAGGGCTGGAACCCGATCCAGCCGCTGCTGACGCAGGTCGTCGAGCGCATCGACGAACTGTATTCGCGCGAGAACCAGGGCGAGATCACCGGCGTGCCGACCGGCTTCATCGACCTCGACCGCATGACCTCGGGCCTGCAGCCGGGCGACCTCGTCATCGTCGCCGGCCGTCCGTCGATGGGCAAGACCGCGTTCTCGGTCAACATCGGCGAGAACGTCGCCATCGAAGCGGGCCTGCCTGTGGCCGTGTTCTCGATGGAAATGGGCGGCGCCCAGCTCGCCATGCGTATGCTCGGCTCGGTGGGCCAGCTCGACCAGCACCGCCTGCGTACCGGCCGCCTGAACGACGAGGACTGGCCGCGCCTGACGCACGCCATCCAGAAGATGAACGATGCCCAGCTCTACATCGACGAGACGCCGGCATTGAACCCGATCGAGATGCGCGCACGCGCGCGCCGCCTTGCCCGCCAGTGTGGCAAGCTCGGCCTTATCATCGTCGACTACCTGCAGCTGATGCAGGGTAGCCAGCCGGGCGACAACCGCGCGTCCGAGATCTCCGAGATCTCGCGTTCGCTCAAGGGCCTGGCAAAAGAGCTGCATTGTCCGGTCATCGCACTGTCCCAGCTGAACCGCTCCCTGGAACAGCGGCCGAACAAACGTCCCGTGATGTCCGACCTGCGCGAATCCGGCGCTATCGAACAGGATGCGGACGTGATCATCTTCCTGTATCGCGACGAGGTCTACAACCCCGACTCGCCGGATAAGGGAACCGCCGAAATCATCATCGGCAAGCAGCGTAACGGTCCGATCGGGGCCGTGCGACTGACCTGGATTGGCCAGTACACCAAGTTTGGCAACTACAGCGGTAACCTCGCCATCTACCAGGGCGATTAAGCCGATATTGCGTCGCCGTGGACCCTGTTGGTCCATGGCCCCTCGCAGTCCCAAGAGTTTTACAACGGAGAGTTAAATGTTTGGACGCCTGATGCCCACTGAGGGCAAGTTTTTTGATCTGTTCAACCAGCACGCGGCATTGTGCGTGAAGGGTGCGCAGGAAATGGTTGGCCTGATGACCAACTTCGACGACCTGGAAAACCGCACCCACGCCGTGGAGAGCATCGAAAAGCAGGCGGACAAGATCACCTACGCCACCGTCGATCTGCTGCACAAGACCTTCATCACCCCGCTCGACCGCGACGACATCCACAAGCTGATCACCCGCATGGATGACATCCTCGACATGATGGAAGACGCGGCCCAGACCATCTCGCTGTACGACCTGCACGCCGTGACCCCGGAAGCCAAGCGCCTGGCCGAGCTGTGCCTGGCCGCCTGCCAGAAGGTCCAGGAAGCCGTCGCCCTGCTGCACGACATGGGCAACGCCCAGAAGATCGTCGCCATCTGCGAAGAGATCGACCGCTTCGAGTCGGATGCCGACCACGTCATGCGCGCCGCCATGTCGAAGCTGTTCCGCGACGAGCCGGACGTGCGCAACCTCATCAAGATGAAGGCGATCTACGAGATCCTCGAGACCGTCACCGACCGCTGCGAAGACGTCGCGAACATTATCGAAGGCATCATCGTCGAAAACGCGTAACGCGTATCCAGAACAAGAATAATTATGGAAACTCTACACATCAGCATTTACGTGCTGGGTATGCTGGTGCTGCTCGCACTGGTTTTCGACTTCATGAACGGCTTCCACGATTCGGCCAACGCGATCGCCACGGTCGTCTCGACCGGCGTGCTCAAGCCGCAATCGGCCGTCGCCATGGCCGCCTTCTTCAACTTCATCGCGATCTTCGTGGTCAGCATGAAGGTGGCGCAAACCATCGGCAAGGGCACCATCGACCCCCATGTGGTCGACCACTACGTCATCTTCGGCGCGCTGGTCGGTGCGATCGTCTGGAACATCATCACCTGGTACTACGGCATTCCGTCGTCCTCCTCGCACGCCCTGATCGGCGGCCTGGTCGGCGCCGCGGTGGCGAAGTCGGGCACCGGCGCCCTGATCGCCGCCGGCCTGTGGAAGACCGTCATCTTCATCGTCGTCGCGCCGATGCTCGGCTTCGTGCTCGGTTCGATCATCATGCTGATCGTCTCCTGGGTGTTCGTGAAGAGTACGCCGCGCAAGGTCGACGTCTGGTTCCGCCGCCTGCAGCTGGTCTCGGCCGCCGGCTACTCGCTGGGCCACGGTGGTAACGACGCGCAAAAGACCATGGGTATCATCTGGATGCTGCTGATCGCCGCCGGCTACGTCAGCCCGAACGACGCGCATCCGCCGGGCTGGGTCATCATCTCCTGCTACGCGGCAATCAGCTTCGGCACGCTGTTCGGCGGCTGGCGCATCGTCAAGACCATGGGCCAGAAGATCACCAAGCTCAAACCGGTGGGCGGCTTCTGCGCCGAAACCGGCGGCGCGATGACGCTGCTGATGGCAAGCTTCTGGGGCATCCCGGTCTCGACCACCCACACCATCACCGGCGCCATCGTCGGCGTGGGCGCCTCGCAGAAGGCCTCGGCCGTGCGCTGGGGCGTGGCGGGCAACATCGTGTGGGCGTGGATCTTCACCATCCCGGCATCGGCCTTCATGGCGGCGATTGCCTGGTGGATCGGTACGCACATCATGTAATTGCGGTCAGTGACCGAAAAGAAGACGCCCGGCCATGTGCCGGGCGTTTTTATTTCCGGAGAGTCAGTGCGAGAGATAGTACAGCGCACGCCCGGCCGCAAGCCCGACGTCCACCGCGTTGTACAGGACGAACACCGCCAGGGCGCCGGCAATGAGTGCCCGATACCCCTTTGGAAGCGTGCCGAAACGCCGAGATAATTCCTGGATGAGCGCCTTCATGGTGTCCTCGCCGGCAAGTCGTGGGAACGTGTTGCTGCGTCCGCCCATCATCGCGGACGATTTGCTCACGTGCAAGCGCCGAGGTCAAAGGCTGGGTGGCTGCCGCGCCGGACGATGCGTCCCTGCGGTGCGGGGCTCAACTCGCGACGTGAGGGCGTGTCATACTTTGTTCCCTGCCTTGACGTGCTGGAGGTCGGATGCACTTGCGTATCGACAACGCGAAACCGGCCGCTCGCTGGAATCGAGCGGTCGGCCGGCTGCGCCCTTTCCTCGCTTTCCTGCGCCAGCGGCGGCCGTTGCTGCTGCTGTGGCCGGCGCTCGCCCTGGCCGCCATCGCCGCGCTCTGGGGCTTCGTGCTGGTCGACCTCGAGCACGAAAGGCGCGACCGCCAGGCGGAGCTCGAGCAGCAGGTCGACGCCTATACGCACAGCCTGGTCATCCGCACCAGCCGCACGATCGGCGACACCGACCGTCTGCTGCTGTTGTTGCGCCATAACTGGGCCTTGTCGGGCAAGCGGCTCAGCCTGGAAGGTACGATCGACGCCGGCATCTTTTCCGAACAATACATTTCCACCGTGGCGATCGTCGACCGCAACGGCGTCGTCGTGACCAGCTCCTACCCGAATGCCGTCGGCCGGTATGTCGGGGACAGGGCCTACTTCACCGAGCAGCAGCACGCCACCGAGGATGGCTTGTACCTGAGCGGGCCGCTCGCCGCCCAGTTGCGGAACCGGGAAGTGGTCGTCTTCTCGCGCCGGCTGCTGTCGCCCGACGGCCGCTTCGGCGGGATCGTGCTGGTCTCGGTCTATCCCTCTTTCTTCACCCAGCACTACGCCGAGCCCATCCTCGCCGAATACGGTTTCGTGGGGCTGACGCGGACGGACGGCCCGGTGCTGGCGACCCGCACCGGGCAGCACGTCCATGGCTACCAGAAGCCCTTCCTGCTGGCGCCGATGCCGGCCGACAGGCCGGTCGGCGTCGCCAGGCTCGACAGCCGGCGCTGGTTTGCCGACGGGCGCGCCCGCGTGGTCGGCTGGCGGCCGTTTCCCGACCATGCACTGATCGGCATCGTCGGCGTGGACGAATATACGGCGATGGCGCCCTTCCGCCTGCATCGGGAAGCGAACATCCAGGCGGCCTGGTGGAATACCGCATGGCTGGTGCTGGCCGGGCTGCTGGCCGGCAGCTTCTATGTGCACGCAAAATGGAAGGAGTACCAGATCGAGACGATCCGCTCGACCTACCGCCTGGCGACCGAGGAGGCGGGGGAGGGCTTCTTCATCAACCGCCCGCTGCGCGACGCCGGGGGCGTGATCCGCGATTTCGACATCGTCGACTGCAACCAGCATGGGGCCGACATGTTCGGCAAGCATCCGATGCAACTGATCGGGCACCGGCTGTCCGAGTTCTATCATGGCGAGCTGTTCCATCATGCCTGCGCGCGGCTGGTCCAGGCGCTCGAGACCGGCGTCTACGACCGCGAGCTGCCGGTGACGCCCGCTCCCGACCAGCCCCTGAAGGCGCGCTGGGTGCACTACAAGGCGGTGCGCGCCGGCGGCGACCTCGCGGTCACGATCCGCGACATCAGCGAGAGCAAGGCCCACCTGACCGAACTCGAGCGCAGGAGCAATTCGGACGAGCTGACCGGCCTGCCCAACCGCTACTGGATCCAGCAGTACCTGCCGCGGGCGATCGAGGGCGCGCGCGCGGGCGGGCAGCGGCTCGCGGTGCTGTTCATCGACCTCGACGGCTTCAAGACCGTCAACGACGTGCTCGGCCACGCCGCCGGCGACGAACTGCTGCGCACGGTCGGCAAGCGCCTCAAGACGGCGGTGCGCCCGCGCGACCACGTGGTGCGCCTGGGTGGCGACGAATTCGTGGTGGTGCTCGAGCAGGTCGAGGGCAACGAGGATGTCGAGCACGTTGCCGGCCGCGTGCTCGGCGCCTTCCGCGACGGCTTCCACCTGCAGCACTCGGTCCAGGTGCTGAACGCGTCGATCGGGATCAGCCTGTTTCCCGAACACGGAGACGATGCGGAGACCCTGCTCAAGCATGCCGATATCGCGATGTATGCGGCAAAGACCGAGGGCAAGGGCCGTTTCCGCTTCTTCCAGGCGCGCTTTTTCGAGGCCATCCGCACCCGGCTGGAAACCGAGATGGAGCTGCGCCACGCGCTCGAGCAGCAGCAGTTCGTCGTGCACTACCAGCCGCGCGTCGACCTGGCCGCCGGCACGGCCTCGAGCATGGAAGCGCTGGTGCGCTGGGACCGGCCGGGCAAGGGGCTGACCGGGCCGGACCGCTTCATCCCCCTGCTCGAGGAGACCGGCCTCATCGTACGCCTCGGCGAACAGATCATCGACAGCGTCTGCCGCCAGCTCGCGCACTGGGCGCGCGACGGAACGGCGCTGATCCCGGTGTCGGTCAACGTGTCGCCGCGCCAGTTCAGCCAGTCCGACATCCTGGCCCAGTTCCGCAGCGCCATCGAGCGCCACGGCATCGACCCGGGCTTGCTGGAGATCGAGCTGACCGAGTCGTCGATGATGCAGGAAGGGATCGTGGAATCCACCGTGTTCCGCCAGTTGCGCGAACTGGGGATCAAGCTGTGCATCGACGACTTCGGCACCGGCTACTCCTCGCTGTCCCAGCTGCAGCGGCTGCGCTTCGACGTCCTCAAGATCGACCGCGCCTTCGTCCTGCGCATCGAGAACCCGGAGGGCGACACCCTGATCGCCTCGATGATCGCGATGGCCCACGCGCTGGGCATGCGGGTGGTCGCCGAGGGCGTCGAGAGCCAGGCGCAAATGCAGCTGCTCAAGACCCTGGGCTGCGACGAAGGGCAGGGCTATTTCTTCTCGCGTCCGGTGCCGCCGGGCGAGCGCCAGCCGCAAGCCAGCCGTGCGTTCGCGATGGCGAACGGGGCGAAGTCGTGAAGGGCCGCTGGTTTCCGGGGCGTGCGTTGGCGAATGCGTGCACCTTTGACCGGTGCGTAACGTAGGGTGGGCACCTGTGCCCACGCGGTCTCACCCTTTGATTGGCGGCGCCAGCGAGCGCGGGCCACCATGCGTGCGAACCGCTGTCCTCGTGCGCAATCGCATATCCACCGCCGTGCCGCGTGGGCACAGCTGCCCACCCTACGCCCTCGTCACCGTTCGTGGGCGTAAAAAAAGCCTGCGGGCCGCAAGGCGCGCAGGCTTTTTGATGAAGCGAAAAACGCTTACAACACGTCGCTCGCGTGATCCGCCAGGCGCGAACGCTCGCCGCGCGCCAGCGTCACGTGGCCGCTGTGCGACCAGCCCTTGAAGCGGTCGACCACATAGGTCAGGCCGCTCGAGCCCTCGGTGAGGTAAGGCGTGTCGATCTGGGCGATATTGCCCAGGCAGAGGATCTTGGTGCCGGGGCCGGCGCGGGTGACCAGGGTCTTCATCTGCTTCGGCGTCAGGTTCTGGGCCTCGTCGATGATCAGGAACTTGTTCACGAAAGTACGGCCGCGCATGAAGTTGAGCGACTTGATCTTGATGCGCGAACGGATCAGGTCCTGGGTTGCCGCGCGGCCCCAGTCGCCGGCGTCGTTGTCCGACTTGTTCAGCACTTCGAGGTTGTCGTCGAAGGCGCCCATCCAGGGCGACATCTTCTCTTCCTCGGTGCCCGGCAGGAAGCCGATGTCCTCGCCGACCGGCACCGTCACGCGGGTGACGATGATCTCGTTGTACTGCTTGGTCTCGAGCACCTGGGCCAGGCCGGCGGCCAGGGCCAGCAGGGTTTTACCGGTGCCGGCCTGGCCGAGCAGGGTGACGAAGTCGCACTCCGGATTCATCAGGAGATTCAGCGCGAAGTTCTGCTCGCGGTTGCGCGCGGTGATGCCCCAGACGCTGTTCTTGGCGTGGGTGTAGTCGCGCAGCACCTGCAGCACCGCGGTCTTGCCGTTGATCTCCTTGACCTGGGCGTAGAAGGGCGCTTCGCCCCCGTCCTGCTCGAGGTAGACGAACTGGTTGACCAGCAGGCTGTTGATGAAGGGGCCGGTGACGCGGTAGAAGGTGGTGCCGTTGCGCGTGTCCTGCCACGACTCCATGTTCTTGCCGTGCTTGTCCCAGAAGTCGTCCGGCAACTGGACGATGCCCGAGTACAGCAGGTCGGTGTCTTCCAGTACATGGTCGTTGAAGTAGTCCTCGGCCGGCAGGCCCAGGGCGCGCGCCTTGATGCGCATGTTGATGTCTTTCGACACCAGCACGATCGCGCGATTCGGCTGGTCGGCGGCCAGGGCCTTCACCACGCCGAGGATCTGGTTGTCGGCCTTGCCGGTCGGCAGGCCTTCGGGCAGGGCGGGGCCGTTCTGCAGCCTGGTCTGGAAGAACAGGCGGCCCTTGGCATCCTTGTTGCCGAGCTTGGCCAGCTCGATGCCGGCCTCGATGGCGTCGTCGTCGATGTCGGCGATCAGGGCGTCCAGGGTGCGCGAGACCTGGCGGGCGTTGCGCGCGACTTCGGACATGCCCTTCTTGTGGTCGTCGAGTTCCTCGAGCGTCATCATCGGCAGGTAGACGTCGTGTTCCTCGAAGCGGAACAGGCAGGTCGGGTCGTGCATCAGCACATTGGTGTCGAGCACGAAGACCTTGGTGGCGCCGGACTTGTCGGCCTTGCGGCTGGCGGAAGACTTGACGTTGACTTCGACCGGCTTGTGCTTGACCGGATGGGGCTCGTCCATGTCGGTCTCGCGCAGCTTGGCGACGGTTTCCGGTTTTGCCGGACGCTCGGGCGCGGCCTGCGGCGCCGGGACGGCCGTGAGGGGCGTGGCCTTGGCCTTGCGGGAGCGGGTGGATTTCGCGGCGGGCACGGCCTTGCCGCTGATGAGGTCTTCGACCGGATCGGCCTCGACCGGCGCTGCGCTCACGGCGCGCACGGGAGACTTGCCGGGTTCGGCCTGGGGGTAGTCGCTGACCGGCAGCAGTGTGGCCGGCTTGGTCGGGATCTTTGGTAGTGGCATCAGGTTCTCAATCTAGAAAAAGTGGAGGACGCCTCGCGTCCAGCGCGTCGCGGGACGCGCTGCCGGGCGGGTTCGATGCAACTGGGAACAACATTGCGGGAGGCGCGGACCAGGACCGGATGAACACCGGCTTGGCAGGCAGCCAGATTGGAATGATGCAGGGATAAAACGCTTCGACTCAAAATAGGCGGTATGGACCAGCAGGTTGATCGACTGGAGCCATCCGTTCAGGGCTGGCTCTTCACAAATTCCAGCACTTCATCGACGTGATCGTTGACTTTCACGCCACGCCATTCTTTCACCAATCGGCCTTGAGCGTCAACGACAAACGTACTGCGCTCGACCCCCCTTACTTGCTTGCCGTACATGTTCTTCATCTTCATGACGCCGAACTGCTTGCAGACCAGTTCCTCGGGGTCGGAGATCAGCTCGAAAGGCAGGCCCAGCTTGGATTTGAAGTTCTCGTGCGAGCGCAGCGAGTCGCGGCTGATGCCGTAGACCTCGGTGTTCGCCGCCAGGAACTCGTCGTGCTTGTCGCGGAAGGCCATGCTTTCCGTGGTGCAGCCCGGGGTATTGTCCTTCGGGTAGAAATACAGCACCGTGTACTTCGCGGGACGGCCGCCAAGCTGGAAGGTCTGGTCGCCGGTCATGGCGGCACTAAAGTTCTCTACGGTTACTGCGCTGGGGCTGTCGGCCACGTGAATTCTCCTGGACTGGTATCGGGCTGGTTGGTAGCCCTCATCATAATCTGCTGCGCTGCGGGACGGTAGTACTTACACGTCCGGCGGCGCGTCGACAGCCCAGATGGGGACGAAAAATTGCCTTTCAACCACAATAGTCGGAATTTACATGAGAAAGCCGCAGGAGGGTGGTCCGATTGGGTGTGGATGCAAAGGATATTTGCACAGAAGGCGCTACAGGCAAATATCGTAGGGTGGGCGGCTCTGCCCCGGGCGGTGCATCAACGCGGCTGGCGCGCCGCCCACGCGTTCAACCGCTGCGTAAAACACTGCGGCAGGCGCAGGACTGTTTTGAACGCGTGGGCGGCGCATACGGAACGATGGTTCACAGGATGGGGTGGAGCCGCCCACCCTACGCCGCCAGGCGAGCGATCAGGCCGGGTTGATGATCAGCGCCAGCGTGACCTTGCGGCCTTCGCCCATCAGCACGTTATAGGTGCGGCAGGCGGCCTGGCTGTCCATGCTTTCCACGCCGGTGCGGCGCGAGGTGAGGCTGGCGACCAGGCGCGGATGCACGAAGCGCTGGCGCTCGCCGGTGCCGAGGATGACGACGTCCGGTTCGTCGAGCGCGATCTGCTCGAAATGCTCGCTCGTCAGGTCTTCGAAACGCGTCACGTTCCAGGCGCGCGGCGGCGTTTCCGGCATCACCAGCAGGCTGTAGTTGAAGCGCTGGGCATTGATTTCGACACCCGAAGCGTCGTAGCCGGTCACTGTCTGGTATTGTTGAGTGTTGTCGGAATGGAGTTTCATGTCGTCGGCAGGTTGGGTCGGCGTGCGCCGCGGCCCGCCATTATAAGCTTTTCGCCAAGACGAACGTTCCGGCTCGCCCCGGAAGACGCAAGCTTGCTTAACGCTGGCGCTTTCGGCAGAATGGTATTTTTCGCACTGCAACATGTAGGCTAACCACGGGTGACAATGTGAGACCGATCCTGAAATCGAACAAGCTGGATGAGGTGTGCTACGAGATCCGCGGCCCGGCGCTGCAGAAGGCGCGCCAGATGGAGGACGACGGTCACAAGATCATCAAGCTCAACATCGGCAACCTGGCTGTCTTCGGTTTCGACCCGCCCGACGAGATCATGCAGGACATGATCCGCAACATGCATGGCGCCGCCGGCTACACCGATTCGAAAGGCCTGTTCGCACCGCGCAAGGCGGTCATGCACTATACCCAGCAGAAGAAGATCGCCGGTGTCCGCATCGACGACATCTACCTGGGCAATGGCGCTTCCGAACTGATCGTCATGGCCATGCAGGGCCTGCTGAACAATGGCGACGAGGTGCTGGTGCCGGCGCCGGACTATCCGCTGTGGACCGCGGCCGTCAGCCTGGCCGGCGGCTCGCCCGTGCACTACGTCTGCGACGAGCAGGCCGACTGGATGCCGGACATCGCCGACATGCGCCGGAAAATCACGCCGAACACGCGCGCGATCGTCGTCATCAACCCGAACAACCCGACCGGCGCGCTGTATCCGAGCGAAATCCTGCTCGAGATCATCGAGCTGGCGCGCCAGCACAGCCTGATCATCTACGCCGACGAGATCTACGACAAGGTGCTCTACGACGGCCACAAGCACGATTCGATCGCCTCGCTGGCCGACGACGTGCTGTTCGTGACCCTCAACGGCCTGTCGAAGAACTACCGCTCCTGCGGCTACCGCGCCGGCTGGATGGTGATCTCGGGCGAGAAGCGCCACGCGAAGGACTATATCGAGGGCCTGAACATGCTGGCCTCGATGCGCCTGTGCGCCAACGCGCCGGGGCAATTCGCGATCCAGACCGCGCTCGGCGGCTACCAGAGCATCGACGACCTGGTGCGTCCGGGCGGCCGCCTGCTCAAGCAGCGCGACCTGGCCTACCAGCTGCTTACCGACATTCCGGGTGTGTCCTGCGTCAAGCCAAAAGCGGCGCTGTACATGTTCCCGCGCCTGGACCCGGCGATGTATCCGATCGCCGACGACCAGCAGTTCATCTGCGAGCTGCTGGCCGAGGAAAAGGTCTTGCTGGTGCAAGGCACCGGCTTCAACTGGGGCGCCCCGGACCACTTCCGGCTGGTGTTCCTGCCCAATTCCGACGACCTGACCGATGCCTGCGGCCGTATCGCACGCTTCCTCGACGGTTACCGACGACGCCACGCGCGCTAGAACAGAACGATCGACCATGAAACCCATCAAAGTTGGCCTCCTCGGCATCGGCACCGTCGGTGCCGGCACCTTCAACGTCCTGCAACGCAACCAGGAAGACATCCGCCGCCGCGCCGGCCGCGGCATCGAGATCACCATGGTTGCCGCACGCAACCTGGAGCGCGCCGCCCAGCTCACCGGCGGCCAGTGCCGCGTCGTCGACGATCCCTTCCAGGTGGTGGACAGCCCGGATGTCGACATCGTCGTCGAACTGATCGGCGGCTATGAGTTGCCGCGCGAACTGGTGCTGCGCGCCATCGCCAACAACAAGCACGTGGTCACGGCCAACAAGGCGCTGCTGGCCCTGCACGGCAACGAGATCTTCGCCGCGGCCCAGGAGAAGGGCGTGATGGTCGCGTTCGAAGCGGCGGTGGCCGGCGGCGTGCCGATCATCAAGGCGCTGCGCGAAGGCCTGACGGCCAACCGCATCGAGTCGGTGGCCGGCATCATCAACGGCACCACCAACTTCATCCTGTCCGAGATGCGCGACAAGGGCCTGGATTTCGCCACCGTGCTGAAACAGGCGCAGGAACTCGGCTACGCCGAAGCCGACCCCACCTTCGACATCGAAGGCGTGGACGCGGCCCACAAGCTGACCATCATGTCGGCGATCGCCTTCGGCATCCCGGTGCAGTTCGAGAAGGCCCACGTGGAAGGCATCAGCCAGCTGCAGGCCGACGACATCCGCTACGCCGAGGAACTGGGCTACCGCATCAAGCTCCTGGGCATCACCCGCCGCACCAGCGCCGGCATCGAGCTGCGCGTGCACCCGACCCTGATCCCGGCCAAGCGCCTGATCGCCAACGTCGAGGGCGCGATGAACGCCGTGCTGGTGGAAGCCGACGCCGTCGGCTCGACCCTCTACTACGGCAAGGGCGCCGGCTCGGAACCGACCGCATCGAGCGTGATCGCCGACCTGGTCGATGTGACGCGCCTGGCCACCGTCGACCCCTATTGCCGCGTGCCGCACCTGGCCTTCCAGCCGAACCAGATGAGCGACGTGGCGATCCTGCCGATGTCGGAAATCACGACCAGCTATTACCTGCGCGTGTACGTGAACGACCAGCTCGGCGTGATGGCCGACCTGACCCGCATCCTGGCCGACGCCGGCATCTCGATCGACGCCGTGCTGCAGAAGGGCACCCGCAGCGGCGCGCGCACCGACATCATCATGATCACGCACCAGACGCGCGAGAAGAATGTCGATGCCGCCATCGAGCGCATCGAGGCGCTCGCTTCGGTTGTCGGCAAGGTCATCCGCATCAGGCTGGAGACGCTCAGCTAAGCCAGCCGGCTCGAAGGGGCCGCCCTCGTCGTGGGGCGGCCCGTTTCTGTCAGGCTCAGTTCGGCCAGGAAGTCATTGGCGAACTCGTCCACGCTGGTGCCGGGCAGGGCCTCGTCCTCGTCGAGCGAGGCGGTGGTCAGCGCGAGCAGGTCCTGCTCGATGTCGTCGAACAGCGCATCGCTTGCGCTGAGCTGGGTGATGTGGAGGTTGGGCGAAGTCATCCGAGCATTTTACCTACGCTGCACTGCACAACAAGCCGTACGGCTGCGGTGCTTGTCTTGTCTCAAGCGCGTTGAAGCGTGTCAATAATGCTGCATTTGCGCGGTGGATATTGCCTATTTTTTGTTCCCGCCGTCCTCCCTGCCTTATTCAAACTCAACAAGTTGACTGCCCTTGTGGAGGGTATCGCGCGGCGCTACCGGACGTATTACCATTCGGGCGGTGAGTTGCCCTGTAGGAAATATTGATGTGCAAGCCGGGCAAGGTGTTGTAGATTACGCAGCGCGATCCAAACCGACCGCCTAATAAGACCCAAGCGAGACCCAAGCATGAGCCAATCGAGCCAGTTTTCCCTGCTGACCCAGCGCCGCTTTTCGCCTTTCTTCTGGACCCAGTTCCTGGGCGCCTTCAACGACAACCTGTTCAAGACCGCGCTGATGGTCGCGCTGACCTATGACGCGCTGTCATGGACGACGCTCGAGCCCGGCCTGTTGAACAACCTGATTCCGGGCCTCTTCATCCTGCCCTACGTGCTGTTCTCCGCCACCGCCGGCCAGATCGCCGACAAGGTCGAGAAGGGCAGGCTGGCGCGCTTCGTGAAGCTGCTGGAAGTCGTCATCATGGCCATTGCCGCGATCGGCTGGCTGACGCACACGCTCTGGCTGCTGATCGCGGCGGTGGTCGGCATGGGCGTGCACTCGACCCTGTTCGGCCCGGTGAAATATGCCTACCTGCCGCAGCACCTGAAGCCCGAGGAACTGGTCGGCGGCAATGGCGTGGTCGAGATGGGCACCTTTGTCGGCATCCTGCTGGGCGAAGTGATGGGCGCCGTGCTGGTCGCCCACAAGCCCTGGGGCATCGAACTGGTGGCGGGCGGCAGCCTGCTCATGGCCCTGCTGGGCCTGGCGGCAAGCTGGCGCATCCCCCCCTCGCCGGCGCCGGCGCCCGAACTCGACATCAGCAAGAACTTTGCCGCCGAGTCGGTGCGCAACCTGCGCTATTCCGCCCAGAACCGCACCGTCTTCCTGTCGATGCTGGGCAATTCCTGGTTCTGGTTCTACGGCGCCCTGGTGCTGTCGCAATTCCCGGTCTACGCCAAGGACTACCTGCATGGCGACCACAGCGTCTTCGTGCTGCTGCTCACCGTGTTCTCGCTCGGCATCGGCGCCGGCTCCCTGCTGTGCGAAAAACTCTCGGGCCGCAAGGTCGAGATCGGCCTGGTGCCTTTCGGCTCGATCGGCCTGTCGGTCTTCGGCATCGACCTGTACTTCGCCAGCCAGGCCTACACCAACACCGTGACCGTCGATGCGTTCGCGCTGCTCGCCCTGCCGGGCACGCTGCGCATCCTGGCCGACCTGGTGCTGATCGGCGTGTTCGGCGGCTTCTTCATCGTGCCGCTGTTCGCGCTGATCCAGACCCGCTGCGACCCGAAGCACGTTTCGCGCACGATTGCCGGGATGAATATCCTGAACGCCCTGTTCATGGTGGCCGCCGCCGGCGTCGCCATCCTGCTGCTGGGCCAGGGCTTCTCGATCCCGCAGATGTTCCTCGTCACAGCCCTGCTGAACGCCCTGGTCGCCATCTACATCTTCTCGCTGGTGCCGGAATTCCTGATGCGCTTCCTGGCCTGGCTGCTGATCCACACCATCCACCGCGTGAAAACCGTCGACGTCGAGCGCATTCCGGACGAAGGGCCGGCCGTGCTGGTGTGCAACCACGTCAGCTATGTCGACGCCCTGGTCATCGGCGCGGCCAGCCCGCGTCCGATCCGCTTCGTGATGGACCACCGCATCTTCAAGACGCCTTTCCTGGGCTGGATCTTCCGCACCGCCAAGGCCATCCCGATCGCCCCGGCCAAGGAAGACCCCTTCCTGATGGAGCGCGCCTTCATCGACATCGCCGAGGCCCTGCACCAGGGCGACCTGGTCTGCATCTTCCCGGAGGGGAAGTTGACGACGACCGGCGAGATGAACGAATTCCGCGGCGGCATCGCCAAGATCGTCGAGCGCAGCAAGGTGCCGGTGATCCCCATGGCCCTGCGCGGCCTCTGGGGCAGCGTGTTCACGCGCGACCCGGGCAATTTGTTCGAACGCTCGTTCGCGCGCGGCTGGCGCTCCAGGCTGGCGCTGGCCGTCGGCGTGCCGGTGCCGCCGCAGGAGGCCACGCCCGAACGCCTGCACGAGCAGGTGCGGGCGCTGCGCGGGGACTGGAAATAGGGCGTGCGGCGCGATGTGTTGGCGCTCCTCGCCAGCGCCGGCAGCACCCTTTGGCGGCCGTCAATAAATGACGTGTGACAAAAACCTAAGAATTTTTTCTGTCTCTGGTATAATTGTTGGCTCGTCGGGGCGTAGCGCAGCCTGGTAGCGTACCTGCATGGGGTGCAGGGGGTCGGAGGTTCGAATCCTCTCGCCCCGACCATAGAATCAATGAGAAGGGCCAGCTTTCGAGCTGGCCTTTTTCATTTCTGGGCGCCGTGGCGCCTCCTTGGTCCCGGCCCCGCTAGACAGCCTGGGCGGGTGCGGGAACCGGGCTCACATTTTGCTCGCGCGCACTGGCCAGCTCGATCTGGCAAGCGCGCTTGAACGCGGGGCGCTGCTGCAGCCGCTGCCAGTAGGCGAGCACGTTTGGTGTGAACTGCGGCGCCAGGTCGAGATAACTGGCCAGCAGCAGGGCGTAGCCGATCGAGATGTCGGCCATGGTGAACCGTCCGCCGCAGATGCCTTCCGCGTCCGCGAGCAGGGGGTCGAGGGTGCGCAGGCGTCCGAGGAACCAGCGGCGGTAGTCCTGCGCGGCCTGGGGCAGACGGCGTTCCTGCGGCTCGAAGCGTTCGTAGCGCAGGACGATCGTCTGGGGGAAGGTCAGCGTCGCTTCGCCGAAGTGCAGCCAGTTCAGGAAGGGGCCAAAGTCGGGCTCGTCCGGACTGACGACCAGCGGCGAAGGCCCGTATTTCACGCCCAGGTAATGGCAGATCGCGGCCGATTCGGTCATCCGCATCTCGCCATCGAAAAAGGCGGGCACCGTGCCGAGGGGATTGATCGCCAGATAGCGCTTGTCGACCACGCGCGGCGGGAAGGGCAGCATGTGCAGCGTGTAGGGGAGGGCAAGCTCTTCCAGCGCCCACAAGGGCCGAAACGAGCGTGCGGCAACGCAGTGGTAAAGGGTAATCATGCTCGGTCTCTTCCATTCATCTGGCTGTGCCGTCAAAGCATATCAGGTGGCAACTGTGTTGCGCGCATCCTTTCCGCTGAGCGATACGCAGGGGGGGGGCGCGGCCTTGCCGCTGCGGGACAGTAGTTTTTTCGCTTGTCCAATAAAGTTCCCTTAACTCATCAGCTTTCTGCGTGTGTCTCGACATTGCGCAATGTTGCGTACTGCGCGCGGCTTGCCCGCAACGGTCGAGCTCGATAGATTGGGCGTTCCGCCGGATGACTGCGCGTGCAGCGCCGGTGTCTATCGAAAACATTGAGGAGCGCAAACATGAAGATGATGTTGCAGTCCCGGTCCGCGCCCGTTTATCCGGCGCCGCGTTCGCGCAGGTATTCGTTTACGCATACGGTGGCGCAATCGCTCGCACAGTCCCTGACAGGCTCGCTGGCGGCGCTGCGCCGCTCGCCGCGCCGCCTGCTGGCCGCCGGCACGCTGGCGTTGGCCAGCCTGGCGCTGCCGCTGAGCGCCCACGCCGACAAGGGCTTGTGGGACACCAGCGAGCACTGGGTCGGCACCTGGGGCACTGCGCCCGCAGGGCCGCCGCTGCCGGCCCAGACGCAAACCTTCACCGACCAGACGCTGCGCCTGATCGTGCACACCAGCATAGGTGGCTCGCAGGTGCGCATCCGCGTATCGAACGAGCTTGGCACGACGCCGCTGCGTATCGGCGCCGCCCACATCGCGCTGCGCCAGGCCGGTTCGGACATCGTGCCTGGCACCGACCGCGTGCTGACCTTCAGCGGCGCGACCTCGATCACGGTGCCGGCCGGCGCGCCGGTGCTGTCCGACCCGGTCGACCTGACCGTCCCGGCGCTGGGCGACCTCGCCGTCAGCCTCTACCTGCCGGGCGAGGTCCGGGCCACCACCATCCACGGCTCGGCCTTCCAGACCAACTACGTGTCCCTGCCGGGCAACTTCACCGGCGCGACCACGCTGCCGACCCAGCGCACCATCACTTCCTGGCCTTTCCTCACCGAAGTCGACGTCAGCGCCCCCGGCGCCGGCGCCATCGTCGCCCTGGGCGACTCGATCACCGACGGCGCCGTGACCACGATCGACGCGAATCGCCGCTGGCCCGACCTGCTGGCCCTGCGCCTGCAGACCACGCGCGACCAGGCTGCCGGCCAGGCTGGCGCGGACGCGGCTTCGCCGGCCCTGCGGGCATTGAACAGCCGCCTTGGCGTGGTCAATCGCGGCATCGGCGGTAACCGCCTGCTGCGCGACCCGGGCGAACAACCGCTGTTCGGCCGCGCCGCCCTGGCCCGCTTCGACCGCGACGTGCTGGCCACCGCCGGCGTGCGCCACCTGATCGTCCTGATCGGCATCAACGACATCGGCCACCCAGGCACGGGAACGATCCCGGCAAGCGAAGCGGTGACGCCCCAGGACCTGATCGCCGGCTACCGCCAGCTGATCGCGCGCGCCCACGCCAAGGGCATTCCTGTCTATGGCGCGACGCTCACGCCTTTCGAGGGCACGGTCTTCCCCGGCTATTACACGCCGGAGAAGGAAGCGGTGCGCCAGGCCGTGAACAACTGGATCCGTTCGAGCGACGAATTCGACGCCGTGATCGACTTCGATCGCGCCGTGCGCGACCCGTCGCACCCGACGCGCATGCTGCCCGCCTACGACAGCGGCGACCACCTGCATCCGAACGACCTGGGCATGCAGGCGATGGCGAATGCGATTCCGCTCGAGCTGTTCCGCAACAGCGGGGCGGCGGCGACGCCTGTGCAGCAGAAGCGCAAGTGAGTTGGTCGAGGGTTGGAGCGCGCCGTTTGGGTCATCCAGACGGCGCGCATCAAGCAGATGAGCGGGACGAAACTCGGCGTCCATGGCGCATTGACAGCCTCAGGTGTCGCGAGCGCCATTGAGAAGGAGCAGCCAGTTTTGGAGGCGAGATCACGAGGTGCGGTCCATCGAACGATGAGACAGCGTGGACACAGGTGTCCACCCTACGACTTCGCGGACGAGTTCAGTCGCGGGCGAGATAACGAGGTGCGGTCCATCGAACGATGAGACCGCGTGGGCACGAGTGCCCACCCTACGGCCTCGCGGATGAGTTCAGTCGTGGGGGAGATGACGAGGCGCGGTCCATCGAACGATGAGGCGGCGTGGACACACGTTTCTACCCTACAAACTTGGCGTTCGAGCAGCGCCGTTCAACTCCGCGCTCGCACCTCCTTTCGCCTGTACGGCTCGGTCTGCTTGAGCAGGCTGCAAATCGCATCGACCACCTGCTCCGGCAGCAGCTTTTCCAGGCAATCATGGTGACCCTGCGGGCAGATGCTGCGCTCGCAGTTGCGGCACTCGACATCGTGGTTGAGCACCCGGCTCGGCACGCGCCACGGCGTGTGCTGGGGGTTGGTCAGCGCGTACAGGTCGACCACGGGCGCGCCCACCGCCGCCGCGAGATGGGCCGGCCCGGTGTTGTTGCTAACCACCAGGGAAGACAAGGCCAGCAGGGCGCCCAGTTCCCCGACGCCGAGTTCTCCGGCAAGCGAGTGCGCCCGCGCCGTGCCCGGTGGCGCGATGCGCTCGATCAGCGCTGCCTCGTGCGCGGCGCCGGTGAAGACCAGCGGACAGCCGATCCGTTCGCCCAGCATGCGCACCAGTGCCTGCCAGTGGTGAGGCGGATAACGCCGCGAGGGCGCGCTGGCGCCGGGATGCAGCACCAGCCAGCGTCCATCCGGATCGATGCCGGCCCGGCTCAGGCGCCGCCGCACCGCATCGAAGTCGCCACCTAGCGGCGTGAAGGCGAGGCGCTCGTCGGCGATCTCGGCGCCGACGTGGCGCACCAGGTCGAGCTGGCGCTGCACTTCGTGCCGGACCAGGGCGCCCGGCTCGGGATCGGCGATCCAGTCGCTCAGGAGCTGATAAGGCTTTTCCCGGCAATAGGCCAGGCGCAAGGGAATGCCGGCGAGCTGGCACAGGAGCGCGGCCGGCAGCGCGCTCTGGCTGTAGCAGGTGAACACGACGGCGGCGTCGAAACCGCGCGCGGCGAGCGAGGCGATCCAGTCCAGGTGCTGTTCGGGCCGCGCGGGGGCACTGCTTTTCATCCACGGCGCTTCCCAGGCGATGGCGTCGTCGACATCGTCGAGGTAGGGCGCGAGCGCCACTCCCGCCGGCGAGGTCAGCAGGGTCAGGCTGCGCTCGGGGTGCTGGGCGCGCAGGGCCCGCATCGCCGGCGTGCACATCAGGACGTCGCCGAGCGAGTCGAGGCGCACGCACAGGACGCGGCGGGCCTGGTTCCAGGTGGTCGTCATTCGTTTTCGTGGCTGGCGATGAGCACGGCCGCCGCGTACAGGTCGGGCGCCATGCGGGTGGGGATGCGGCGCGGGCCGAGCCGCCATTCGGTTTCGTTGCCGTTGTCGAGCAGGATGGTGCGGCAGCCGGCGCGATTGCCCGCTTCGACATCGTGCAGGATGTCGCCGATCATCCAGGACGAACGCAGGTCCACGCCGTGCTCGGACGCCGCCTTCAGGATCAGGCCCGGCATCGGCTTGCGGCAGTTGCACTCGATCGCATAGGGCGCCACCGTCCCGCCGGGGTGGTGGGGGCAGTAATAGAAGCCGTCGAGCAGCAGGTTTTCGCGAAACAGCAGGTCGGCGATGCGGTCGCCGACCGCATGCATCGCGTCTTCCGGAAAGCGTCCCTCGGCGATGCCCGACTGGTTGCTGACCACGAACAGGCGGTAGTCGAGCTTGACCAGCAGGCGCAGCGCGGCGCCGGCGCCGGTTGCCAGGCGGATACGGCGCGGCTCCACGTTGTACGGCAGGTTGTCGATCAGGGTGCCGTCCTTGTCGAGAAAGATCGCTTTCATGTCAGGGCCAGGAGGTTTCGCGCATCGGCAGCACGGTCAGTTCGGCGATCACGGTCTCGCGCGGCATGGTCAGGACCGCGCGGATGGCTTCGGCGACATTGGCCGGATCCTGGAGCAGCCCTGGATCGAGCTCGGGAAAGCGCTCGAGCAGGAAAGGGGTGCGCATGCCGCCGGCCACGACGGCGGTGACGCGGATGTTCTGTGGACGCAGTTCGGCATGCAGGGCATGCGACAGCCCCAGCAGCCCCCATTTGCTGGCGTGATAGGCGGCCGCGTTGGGCCAGGCGCGCTTGGCCGCCGTGGAGGCGACGTTGACGATGTGGCCGCCGCCCAGGGTGCGCATGTGCGCCGCGGCGTGCTTGGACAGCAGGAAAGGACCGTTCAGGTTGGTGCCGATGACGCGCAGCCATGCCTCTTCGGTCAGCTCCTCGATCGGCAGGGTGACGTCGGTGCCGGCATTGTTGACGAGGATGTCGAGCCGGCCCATGGTTTCCACCGCTTCCTCGATGGCGTGGCGGCTTGCTGCGGGATCGGCGACGTCGAAGCCGATGGTGTGCACGCGCGCGCCGAGTTCGCGCAGTTGCGCCGCCGAGTCCGTCAGCGCCTCGAGGCGGATGTCGGTGGCGACGATGTCGGCGCCGGCGCGCGCCAGGGTGGACGCCAGCGCCGCGCCCAGTCCGCTGGCCGCCCCCGTGATGAAGACGGTCTGGCCGCGTAGCAGGGCGGGAGAGTCTTGCAGGTTCTGCTGTGCTACTTGCGCTACAACCATGTTTGCTCCTAAAGGGTGGAAATTCCGGTGAGGTGGCGCGTGCGCGTCTCGTTCAGCACGGTGGCGTAGATGGCGGCGGCCTGCTGAGCCACCGCGCGCCAGGTGTAGTGGCGGTAGGCGCGGCGCAGGCCTTCTTCGCCCATGCGCCGCGCCAGTTGCGGGTCGGCCTGCAGCACCGCCAGCCTGTCGGCCAGCGCGCGCGGGTCGCGCGACGGGATCAGGAAGCCGGTCACGCCGTCGACCACGGTGCTCTTGATGCCGCCCACCTCGGCGCCGATCACGGGACGCGCGCAGGCCATGGCCTCGACCGGGGTGATGCCGAAGGGTTCGTACCAGGGCGTGGTGGCGAACACGTCGGCGGCGCTGAAATAGTGGCGCAGCGCGGCGCGCGGCTGCTGACCGATGAAGCGCACGTGCTCTTCGATGCCGAGCTGGCGCGCGAGCGTGCGCAGGCGCGCCATCTCGGGCAGGTCGCGTCCGTCCGGCCGCTCGTGATCGCCGCCGACGACCAGCAGCTCGGCGTCGACGCCCTGCCGTTCGCGCAGCAGGGCCAGGCCCTGGATCACGGTGTCGACGCCCTTGCGCGGCACCATGCGCCCGAGCTGCAGCACGACGAAGCGTCCCGGCGCGATGCCCAGGCGTTCGCGCGCGGCCTCCTGGGGCTCGGGCCACAGCTCCTCGGGATCGAAGCCGCAGGGCGCCACGCAGATGCGCCCGGGCGCCGCGCCGTACAGCTGCTCCATGTCGAGCCGGTCCTGTGGGCACTCGGCGATGATGCGGTCGGCGTGGCGCATCAGCGAGCTTTCGATGCGCATGCGCGCCGAAGGAAAGGCGTCGGCCGCGCCCTGGGCCAGGCGCCGCACGTGCCCGAGCGCGTGGAAGGTGATGACGAAGGGAATGCCGAGCGTGTGCTTCAGGTGCTGGGCGACCATGCCCGACATGAAGAAGTTGGCGTGGACGATGTCGTAGCCGGCCTGGTGCCGCGCGGCGCGCGAACAGAAGCGCGCGACGAAGCGCGAGAAGTGACCGATGTAGGGCAGCATGTGCTCCTTGGGCACGTAGTGTGCCGGTCCGGCCGGCACGTGGACCACGCGCACGTTGTCGGCGCAGTGCACCAGCGTCTTTTGCGACATCGCGTCGCGGCGCGTGAAGACGTCGACCATGTAGCCGGCCAGCGCCAGTTCGCGCGCCAGGTTGGCCACGTACACGTTCTGACCGCCGCAGTCGATGCTGCCCGGCTGCGCCAGCGGCGAGGCGTGGTCGCTGATGATGGCGATGCGGCGCAGCGACGCGCCTGCCGGCACCCGGGCCGGATGTTCGTTCAGTCTCATGCTTCCTCCTGGCTAGCCGCCGTGGCCGGTCACGTAACGCAGCGCGGCATCCCAGTCGGCGCTGAAGCGCTCGATCGAGAAGCGCTCCTGGGCGCGGCGCCGTCCCGCCTGCCCGATGTCGCGCGCCAGCGAGGGACTGCGCAGCAGTTCGCGCATGCACTCGCCGAGCCGCTCGAAGCGGGTGTCGGAATAACCATTGGCGCCGTCCTCGATCACGGTGGCCATCTCGGCGGTGGCCAGGGCCACCACCGGCATGCCGATCATCATCGCCTCGATCACGGCCAGCCCGAGGCTGGAGTAGCGGATCGGGCTGAACAGGAAGCGGTAGTGCGCGGCGAAGGCCGGCAGGCGGGCGTGCTGCACTTCGCCGATGCCGCCCAGTTCCTCGGCGGCCATGCCGACCAGGTCGAGCGGCAGTTCGGCGCGCGCGCGCAGGAAGAGGTCGGGCCCCATGCGCCGGCCGCGCCGGCCGAGGTGGTTGCTGATCACCAGGCCACGTTCGAGTTCGCCCCGGTAGCGCACCCCGTCCGGCACCAGCACGCCATGCTCGATCACGCGGGTGGGCGTGCGCCCGTTGTCCCACATCAGTTCGTTGAAGGGCGTGACATGCACCAGCAGCACGTTCGGATCGTCGACGAGGTGGGGCGTGTCGGTCGGGTGGGCGCGCGGCGGGTCGTGTTCGAGGTAGATGCGCGGCAGGGCGCGCTGCGCCGGGGTGAGGAATTCATACTGGTCCTTTTCCCACTGGTGGTCGTCCTGGAACAGGATGCAGTCGAACTCCTGGCTGCGCACGCTGGCCACAGGCAGGTCGTGCACGTTGTCGCCCCAGGGGATGTGGCCGCAGCGGCCGCCATAGCCGGGTGGACGGCCGGGCTTGGACAGGACGAAGAAATCGTGCGGCGCCTGCGACAGGTAGTACAGGTAGCTGCCGTGGGTATGCCAGGTAAGGACCTTGAGTCGGCGCATGGGAACCTCAGGTGAAACGGACGCGGTAACGGATGGCTCCGGCCAGGCGCCAGAACACGGCCAGCGGAGGGATCAGGGCCGAGGTCACGATCATCTCGGCAATGTGGGAAGCGGTTTTGGCGGTGCCGCGCAGGCGCCGCACGCACAGGCGCGCGGTGAGCGCCAGCCAGACCAGGCCGGCGGCCACCGCGACGCCGGTGCTGCCGGCCAGCAGCGCGCCCAGCGCCAGCAGCAGGGCGGCCACAGCCAGGTAGTGGTCCCAGCGCGGCACGGACTCGATCTTGGCGCGGTAGAGCTGCGGGTGTTTCTTGTAGAGGAGGGCGTCGAACACGGCCCTGCGCGTCTGCAGCAGGCTCACGCCCCAGGGCGCCGGGCGCAGCGGATGCACCACCAGCGCCTCGGGCGCGCGGGCGATGCGCGCGCCGATGCCGAGCAGGCGGAAGTGCAGGTCGCTGTCCTCGCGACAGGGCTCGGTGAAGCGCTCGTCGAAGCCGTCCAGGCGCTCGAGGATGCTTTTGCGGCAGAAGCAGTTGGTGGCCGCGAACTCGGCGCTTTCGCGCTGGCGCGTCTCGCGCTGGTAGTCGGTGAGCTTGCGCGGGAGCGGCATCTCGATGCGCCCGCAGAGGACGTCGACCCCATCGTCGAAGGCCGCCAGGCCCTGGGCCAGCCAGGTGGCGGTGGGCACGGTGTCGTCGTCGGTGAAGGCGACGATGGGCGCCTGGGCCGCGCGCCAGCCGAGGTTGCGCGCGGCGGCCGGGCCATGCTGGCCGGAATTGGCCAGGTAGACCAGGCGCGGACCCCGTTCGACCGTGCGCGCACGCCAGCCCGCGACCAGGTGCAGGGTATTGTGGTTCGGCTCGTCGTCCACGATGATGACTTCGTAGGCGCCGGCCGGCAGGGTCTGGCGGGTAAGGGCGTCGAGGCAACGGTCGAGCAGGTCCATGCGGCCACAGGTCGGGACCACGACCGAGACCCCGATCGTGGTGCTTGCCGTCGCTGTATTCGTTGTGGGCATGCTCGTCTCCAAAATGTGGCGGAGCGCCAGGGCGGGCGGTGCTCTACCTCGCCATGTCCTTGTCCATCCGCTGCTGCAGCAGCCACAGCCTGGCGTACATGCCCTTGCGGCGCAGCAGCTCGGCGTGGCTGCCCTGTTCGACGATGCGGCCGCGATCCATGACGACGATCGCGTGGGCATTGACGATGGTGGACAGGCGGTGCGCAATAATCAGGGTGGTTCGATTGCGCGACAAACGGTCGAGTTCCTGCGTGATGGCGTGCTCTGAATCTGAATCAAGTGCCGACGTCGCTTCATCGAAAATCAGGATGGGCGGGTCCTTCAGGATGGCGCGGGCGATCGCGATGCGCTGTTTTTCGCCGCCGGAAATGTTGACCCCGCGTTCGCCGACCGGCGTTTCGTATTTCTGCGGCAGCGAGGCGATCAGCTCGTGCAGCTGGGCCGCGCGGCAGGCGGCCACGACTTCGCCCTGGGTGCTGCCGACGCGGCCGTAGGCGATGTTGTTGCCGATGGTGTCGTTGAACAGGGCGGTGTCCTGGGGCACCACGCCGATCGCGCGGCGCAGGCTGGTGGCGCTGACCGCGCGGATGTCCTGGCCGTCGACCAGGATGCGGCCGTTCGCCGGCTCGTAGTAGCGCAGCAGCAGGCGCGCGAGTGTGGACTTGCCCGAGCCGCTGCGCCCGACCACCGCCAGCGTGGTGCCGGGCGGGATGCGCAGGCTGAGGTCGACCAGCACCGGGCGCGAGGGCTCGTAGTGGAAGCTGACGTTCTCGAACACGACCTCGCCCGGCCCGGGACGCAGCGGCGGCGCATCGGGCGCATCGACGATCTCGGGGCGCTCGCGCAGCAGCTCGAACAGGCGCTCGGCATTGACCCAGGCGTCGCGCGCCTCGCGGTAGACGAAGCCGAGGGCGTTGAGCGGCAGGCAGACCTGGAGCGCGTAGGCGTTGATCAGGACCAGGTCGCCCACGCTCATGCTCCCCGCCATCACGGCCTGTCCGGCCAGCAGCATGATCGCGCCCACGCCCACCGCGATGACGGCGCTCTGGCCCACGTGCAGCGTGAACAGGGCGCGCTGGTTGCCGGCGCCGGCCTCGCTCCAGTCGCGCATGATGGCGGCGAAGCGTTCGGCCTCGAGCGCCTCGTTGGTGAAGTACTTGACCGTGTCGTAGTTGATCAGGCTGTCGGCCAGGTGGCCCTTGGCCGTGGAATCGAGCTTGTTGACGCGGCGCTGGTAGACCACGCGACGCGCCGTGAACACCAGGGTGAAGCCGGCATAGACGAGGAAGGTGGCGAGGATGATGCCGGCAAAGCCGGCCGCGTAGCGGCTGAGCATGATGGCCAGCACCAGGCCGATCTCGACCAGCGTGGGCACGATAGTGAACAGGCCGACCCCGAGCAGGAAGGCGATGCCGCTGGTGCCGCGGTCGATGTCGGGCAACAGGCTGCCGAGCTTGCGCCGCGCGTGGAAGCGCGGACCGAGGGCGTGCAGGTGCGCGAAGGTCTTTTGCGCATAGGCCGACACGGCGCCCAGCGTCACGCGCGCGAACAGCAGGTCGCGCAGTTCGTTGAACAGCGTCGAGGAGAAGCGCAGGATGGCATAGCCGGCCAGGAGGTAGACCGGCAGCTGCGCGGGCAGGCCGCCCTGCGGAAAGGCGTCGATGATGCGCTTGAGCAGGAGCGGCACCGCGACCGTGGCGAGCTTGGCGATCAGCAGCAGGGCCACGGCCGCGACGATGCGCCAGCGGTGGCGCCCGAGCACCTGCCACAGCTCGGCGCTGATGCGTGTGTCCGCACGGCTGTGGTCGGCGCTGCCCGTCATCGCTCGCATCCCGGATGGTCTGGTCGTTGGACCATGCGCGAGCGCGGGTCATCGCGTCCGATTGCTGTGATGGCTCAAATACTGTTCAGTTATTTGCGGGAACTTGCTACGAGCAGCTTGCGGAGGGGCTGCAGTACGTGCTTGCGGCGGCGCCGGTGGGCCGGAAAACCGGCGACGCGTTTGTGCTTTAGCGTGCGCGAAGTGCGTGTCAAACCGGCGCCGCGGGCATGAACTGGCAGCGGCGGACCTCTCCAATGTTTCCCATGCTGAGCAGGACTCATCCTACATCGGCCCCGCGAAAAACGGGGAGGGAAGGCTGCCTGGACAAAAAAACGGCCGCCTTGCGGCAGCCGTTCGAGGAGCCCCGGCCGAAGCCGGGACCGATGGGAGCAGGCGATTCGCGGTGACTTACTTGCGCGAGAAACCGGTGTCGTCGTCCATCTTGCGGTCGCCCGCCAGCTTGTTCGCGCCGGCCGGGCTCTTCGGATAGCCGCCTGCGGCATCGTTCGATTCGTGGACCGGGTTCGGTTCCTGCTGCATGCTGGCGCCCGGACGCCAGCGGTTGGTTTCGGTGGTCGGCCCGCTGTTGCCCGGGCTGCGCGGCAGGCCGCCGGTCACGTCGTTCGACTGGTGCATCTCGGCGTGGCCCTCGGTGCCCATCTCGCGGCCGCCGGCGCCGGTCTGCGAGCCGCCGCGGTCGGTGCTTTGCTGGGCGCCCTGGGCTCCTTCGCGCTGGACCGATCCTTGCGCGTTCTGTGTGGCGCCGCGCGGCGGCGACTGCATCGCCTGCATGGCTTCCTGGCGCACGCCGTGATGGTGCCCCAGCGAGCCACCTTGCAGTTCTGGCTGGCGCGGGTCCTGCGGGTTCATCCGGTGCGCCGCCTGGGTGTTGCCGGCGTGTTCGCCTTCGCGATGCAGCAGGTCGGTGCCGCTGTCGGCAGGACGGTGCCCGACGGGCTGTTCGAGCTGGCCATAGGCTTGCGAGCGCTGTTCCATCTGGCGCTGGTGGCTGTCGGTGATGCCCTGCTGCGGGCCGCTGCCGCCGCTCTGCTGGGTCTGCATCGAGCCGCCCGGCAGGTCCCAGCGGCTGCTTTCTTCAAGCCAGGGGCCGGGGCCCATGCCGCTCTGCTGCGTGCCCATCTGGTCGATGCCCTGGTGGCCCTGCTGCTGCGAAGCGCCCTGCGGATAGGTGTGGTCGAGCGGCGCGTCCGGGCCGGTCTTGCCCTTGGCGTTCTTGTTCCACTTCTCGTTGGCGCCGTTGTTGGTCTGGTTGTTCATCTCGCTGCGTTGGTTCGCGTCCATGTCGTTTCCTTTCAAAAAAACGAGTTCGCTGGCTGGCGCCGTCGGCGCCGCTTGATCCTGCCATGATGCGCGCGCCCTCCGACAACCAGTATAGGAAGACGCATCGGTAGTGTGTAGGACTACAACTGATGGGCTTTTTTGTTCAGCAGAATTCAATTTCGTGAGTGCATTTTCTCCTTCCTTAAGTCCTACAAAGTCATCTGAAAACGTCCTATACCCTCATCCAATTGCCCTGCCTAAGATGATTTCAACCGGACGCTCATCGGCGAATTGCGGATGGGCACGGGCCACAGCCTGCCGCAGGACGCGGCGGTTTTACAAGTGAACAGGGAGAACATGATCATGGCTAACCAAGGTAACAAGCAGGGCGGCAACCAGTCCAACAGCCAGAGCAGCGGCACCCGTAATCGCGGTTTCGCTTCGATGGATCCGGCGCGCCAGCGCGAGATCGCCAGCCAGGGCGGCAAGGCAGCGCACCAGAAGGGCACCGCGCATGAATTCACTTCGGAAGAAGCACGCCGTGCCGGCAGCATGAGCCACGGCAACCGCCAGTCGGCCAGCGCCGGTTCGGCCAGCGGCTCGCGTACCTCGTCGAAGAGCCGCAGCTCGAAGTAAGACGAAGCAGCAAGCCGTACCAGGGCCGTGCCGGCAGCACGCGCCTCCCACCGCCGATCGGGGCGGTAGGCAAACACACTGAGCTGGACGAAGCGGGGAGCCTTGTGCTCCCCGTTTTCTTTCCAAAGATACACACAATTCGGCTATGGGATCAGGTAGAATCGCTGCGCCTTTTCAACCCAACCTGAGGAACATCGTCGTGAAAGAAGCGGTCATTCGTCAAGTCAAGAGCATGTCCATGTCGTGCGATCGCGTCGGCAATTCGCTGCTCGCGAAATTCTCCACGCAAGGCGCAAGCGACGTCTGCCTGCACATCCCGGCCAACATTGTTTTCTGGCTGATCAAGCACCTGCCCGTGAACCAGGATCCGACCCTGCAGCCGCCGCCGGCGCCGCCGCAGATCACCCAGGCCGACTGGCAGAATCCAAACACGCCCAAGGCGATCAGCCTGAACTGCCGCGAGCTGCCGGGCAAGCTGCGCATGTCCTTCAACCTCGACCGCAAGCCGGACCTGATCGTGGTGCTCGACCGCAGCAACGTCGAACTGCTGCGCCAGATCCTGAGCCTGTACAGCCGCGAACTGATCGATCTCGACGCCTGATCGCTCTGTCAAGCAGCCGCGATGGGGCATGGCCAAATCCGCAATACGAATACGGTATCATGCTCCACTTCGTGAACGGGCCAACAAAGGATCAGCCATGCCTATCAAAATCAGCCAGCATTTCGACTCCGGCGCCATCGAGGTGGTCGCTGCGGACAATGCGAAACAGATCGACCTGAACCTGCGCCGCGACAACAACGCGGACATCCACCAGTGGTTCCACTTCCGCCTGCAGGGCGCACGCGGCCAGGCCTGCACGATCCGTTTCCTGAATGCCGGCCAGGCGACCTACCCGAAGGGCTTCGAGGACTACCAGGTGGCGGCCAGCTACGATACCGAGAACTGGTTCCGCGTCCCGACCAGCTTCGACGGCCAGGTCATGACCGTCAACCACACCCCTGAGCTCGACAGCGTCTACTACGCCTACTTCGAGCCCTACACCTGGGAGCGCCACCTGCGCCTGCTGGGCGAAGTGGCCGAGAACCCGATCGCGCGCGTGCACGATATCGGCACCACGGTCGATGGCCGCGACATGAACCTGGTCGTGATCGGCAATCCGAACGCCGAGAAAAAGATCTGGGTCATCGCGCGCCAGCACCCGGGCGAGACCATGGCCGAGTGGTTCGTCGAAGGCATGATGGATGCGCTGCTCGACGACGCCAACCCGATCGCGAAGAAACTCCTGCAGCGCGCCGTGTTCTACATCGTGCCGAACATGAACCCGGACGGCTCGGTGCGCGGCAACCTGCGCACCAATGCGGCCGGCGCCAACCTGAACCGCGAGTGGATGACGCCGACGCTGGAACGCAGCCCGGAAGTGCTGTGCGTGAAGAACAAGATCCACGAAACCGGCGTCGACATGTTCTTCGACATCCACGGCGACGAAGCGCTGCCCTACAACTTCGTGGCGGGCAACGAGATGCTGGCCGACTTCACGCCCGAGCGCGAAGCGCGCCAGAAGGCCTTCGTCGCCCAGTACATGGCGGCCAGCCCGGATTTCCAGAACGTCTACGGCTATGCGGCCAGCAAGTACAACGAGGAACTGCTGACCCTGGCGTCGAAGTACATCGGCCACACCTTCAAGTGCCTGTCGCTGACGCTGGAAATGCCGTTCAAGGACAACGCCAACCTGCCGAACCCGCACACCGGCTGGAACGGCGCACGCAGCGCCGCCCTGGGCGCCGCGATCCTGCAGCCGATCCTGCAGTCGCTGGACTGAGCGCCGGCGTCGTTATGGGCGTTGAAATCGAGCGCAAATTCCTGGTCGATGGCGACGCCTGGCGCACGCTGGGCGCAGCGACCCTGCTGCGCCAGGGCTATCTGAGCGCGGATCCGGCGCGCACCGTGCGCGTACGCATCGACGGTGAGCGCGCCTTTCTCACCATCAAGGGCAAGAACGTAGGCGCCGCCCGCGGCGAATGGGAATACCCGATTCCCGTGGAGGAAGCCGCTGAACTGCTGGACGGCCTGTGCCTGCAGCCCCTGGTCGAGAAGGTGCGGCGCCGCATCGCCCTTGGTCCGCATACCTGGGAGGTCGATGAGTTCCTGGGTGCGAACGCCGGCCTGGTGGTCGCTGAGATCGAGCTGGCTTCCGAGGACGAAGCTTTCGAGAAGCCCGGCTGGATCGGACGCGAGGTGACGGGCGAGGCGCGCTACTTCAATTCCAACCTGATTCGTCACCCTTATTCGCAATGGAAAGATTTGGCATGACCATGATCACGCGGCGCATGGCGCTCGCTCTCGGACTCGCATTGATGTTGCCGGCAGGCGCAAGCCTGGCCGCCGAGCCCGCAAAACCCGCAGCCAGCTACTTCCCGCCGGCGGGCGAGTGGGCGCGCAAGACGCCTGCCGAACTGGGCATGGACCCGGCCGCGCTGGCCGCCGCCGTCCAGTACGCGCAGTCGCACGAGACCGAGCGCGCGCTCGATTTTTCCGACCAGGAGAAAACCTTCGGCACGCGCCTGGGTTCGATGCCGACGCGCCGCGCCCATACCAATGGCGTGGTCATCTACAAGGGCTATGTGGTGGCCGAGTTCGGCGACACGCAATTCGTCGACCCGACCTATTCGGTGGCGAAGAGCATGCTGGCGACGGTGGCCGGCGTGGGCCTGCGCGATGGCCGCATCGGCAAGCTCGACGAGCCTGTCGCAAAGCGCGTGAACGACGGCGGCTATGCCTCGCCGCGCAACGCGCAGGTCACCTGGAAGCAGCACCTGCAGCAGGAAACCGAATGGGAAGGCAGCCTTTGGGGCAAGAACGCCGACTTCGTCGGCAAGCTTGAGTTCGGCGCCGGCGAGCGCAAACCGCGCGCCCTGCAGGCGCCGGGCAGCTTCTACGAGTACAACGACGTGCGCATCAACCGCTTCGCGCTGTCGCTGCTGCGCGTGATGGACAAGCCCGTGCCCGAGGTGTTCCAGGAGCAGGTGATGGACGTCATCGGCGCCTCGAACACCTGGAAGTGGGTGCCTTACCACAACAGTTATGTGGAACTGAACGGCAAGCAGGCGCCGTCCGTCAGCGGCGGCACGCGCTGGGGCGGCGGCATGTGGATCAATTCCTGGGACATGGCGCGCTTCGGCTACCTGTGGCTGCGCGGCGGCCAGTGGAACGGCCGCACGGTCGTCCCGGTCGGCTACGTCAAGGAAGCCCTGACGCCGAGCGCACACGGACCGGACTACGGCTACCTGTGGTGGCTCAACACCAGGGGCAAGAATTTGCCGGGCCTGCCGGCGAACGCCTTTGCCGCGCTGGGGGCGGGCAGCAACACCATCGTGGTCTCGCCGGACCATGACCTGGTCGTTGTCTGGCGCTGGCATGCCGGCAATCCTGCCGAGTTCACCAAGCGCGTGATCGCCGCGATCCGCTGAAAAATAAAGATGAAAAAACGCCCCACGACTGCGCGAAGCAGTCGTGGGGCGTTTTTGTAGGCGGGGCGTTTTCAGGCCGCGCTGATAAGCCTGCGCTTAGTGGAAGTGCTCGGTCCCGGCCGGAGTGTCTTCCGGCATCTCGGCGTGCACCAGTTCGCCGGTCGGGTCGGCGAACAGCGGCGCGCCGCAGTCGTCGCAGTACTCGACCACATAGCGCTCGTTGATGCGCTTGACGTGGGTGACGCCCGCTTCGTTCAGGTAGGCGATGATTTCGTTCACCGGCGTGAGCGGCGCCGGCAGCGCGCCGCCGAAGCCTGCGCCTTCCATCGGCGTGCCTTCCTCGTCTTCCTGGCCATACAGCGGCCAGACGATGCCGTACACCACTTCCGAACTCTGGCGCATGGTGAAGCCGACGCGGTATTCGTCGATCTGGCCATCGGCCGCTTCCTCGCCGAAGCCGGCGATCACGGCGCGCAGGTCGGATGGCTCGACGTCGAGCGTGTTGGTGAGATAGTGCACGGCGGCGCGGATCGACACCGGACGGATCAGCTTGTCGGCTTCGCGGCAGGCCACGTAATACGCTTCCGGCAGCAGCAGCTCGACGCCGCAGCCCGGCAGCAGGCGCGCAACGTTGGCCGTGGCCTGGTCGCGCCAGGCCAGCAGCGAATTGTTGCGCTCGGTCTCGAACACGAGCTGGTGCTGGGGCTCCTGCCAGCGGAACAGCGGGGCGCCCACCGGGGCGACGATGGCCACCAGCAGGTAGCGCGTGTCGGCCAGGAAGGGCGCGGTCTCGGGCGCGCGCACGGCCGGCTTGATGCTCGTGCCCTTGTGCGCGGCCTGGGCCAGCTTGTGGGTCAGCGCATAGGTCTCGGCGTGGCTGCGCGGCAGCTGGTCGATCGCGTACAGGGTCGGGGCCATCGCCATCTGCGTGCCTTCGGCCAGCAGGTGGGCAGAGAAGTGGGCCGACAGCGTGGTCAGCAGTTCAGGCGGAATGGTGCCGGAACCGATGGAAAAGCGGGTCCAGGCCAGGATGGGCGCGGCCACGAGCAGGGCTTGCCAGGCAACATCCTTGCCGTCCTGCTGCTCCACCATCGTCGACGATTCGCTGACCGCCTCGACGCTGTCCATCAGCACGTCGTAGGCCGCCAGGTCGTCCTTGAACAAGGCGTTGAGCGCGGCGTCGATGCTGTCCTGGTGGTTGGTCTTGAGCAGTTTTTGCAGCTGCGTATCCAGTTGCCGTTCCCAGGCCCGTTCTTCGACGCGGCTGGCGGACTGCACGATGGCTTGGGCAATGCTGGAGAGACGCTGGCTTTCTGCGGAGAGTTTTTGGGATGAATCTTTGGAGGGACGACGCATGGCGCTGAGAGAGTCTCTTTGTAAATAGGTGAGGAACGAAGTGCTTCCCAAGGGGTCATGATAAACCCATATCCCCGGTATTGTAGTTGATTCGGCCACATGCCATGAACACAACGGCAGACCTGCTGTCAACGCGACCCCGCGCTTTGCATCCCATCTTGTGGCGCAAAGCGCACGTGCGCACCATTTCGGCGCGCTCTCAGCCATGATTCCCGCGCAAAGCTTGCCAAACTGGACAATAAAAATCATAATGCGAATCGTTCTCATTAATTTTTCGCGATTCGCGCTCCGGCGCCCGGAACCGACGGCATACCAACAATATGAATAGCAAAGCAGCTCCAGCAGTGCAGCACGCCACCTCTTTCATTCGCAGCCGTAAGCACGCGGCTCCTTGCCTGACCGGTTCCGCGCTGGCCGTGCTGGCGACGCTGGCCGCGCCGGCGGCCCAGGCCGAAGGCGGCTACAAGGACGTCGATCCGGCCGTCCCGGTCGTGGAAATCAGCGGCGCCGCGCGCCGCGACGTCCAGACCCCGGTGATGTCGAGCTCGGACAAGTTCACCGCGCCGCTGCTGGACACGCCGAAGTCAGTCACCGTCATCGGCCAGGAAGTGATCTCGCAGACCGCCGCCGTGTCGCTGGCGGACGCGCTGCGCACCGTGCCGGGCATCACCATCGGCGCCGGCGAGGGCGGCAACCCGGTCGGCGACAACCTCTTCATCCGCGGCTACAACGCCCAGACCGACACCTATGTCGACGGCATCCGCGATTCCGGCTCGCAGTCGCGCGAAGTCTTCAACCTCGAGCAGGTCGAAGTCGTGAAGGGCCCGAACTCGGCCTATGGCGGCCGTTCCTCGGCCGGCGGCGGCGTCAACCTGGTCAGCAAGAGCGCCCAGGCCGACAACTTCTCGAACGCCACCGTGGGCGTCGGCAGCCACGACTACCGCCGCGTCACCGGCGACATCAACCGCACGCTGGGCAACAACGCCGCCTTCCGCCTGAACCTGATGGCGCACGAGAACAATGTGGCCGGCCGCGACGTCGTGGGCGGCGACCGCTGGGGCATCGCACCGACGGTCACCTTCGGCCTGAACGGTCCGACCAAGGCCATCCTCAGCTATTACCACCTGACCACGAGCGAGATCCCGGACACCGGCATCCCGTTCAACAACCCGTTCTCGAGCGGCCCCAACGTCGCCCGCAACGGCAACGGCACCCCGATCAATGTCGACCGTTCGACCTTCTACGGCCTGGCCAACCGCGACTTCCGCGACACCAAGTCCGACATCGGCACCGTCGACCTGCGCCACGATTTCGGCGGCGGCCTGGTGCTGCGCAACGTGACCCGCTACGGCAAGTCGAAGAACGACTACGTCTGGACCCAGCCCGACGATTCCAAGGGCAACGTGATCCTGTACGGCACCGTCTGGCGCCGCGCCAACACCCGCTTCACCGACACCGAGACCGCCGCCAACGCGACCAGCCTGTCGGGCAAGCTCACGACCGCCGGCCTCAAGCACAGCTATAACGTCGGCGTCGAGTTCAGCAAGGAAAGCACCGAGCGCGGCACCTATGTCTTCACCCCGGGCACCAACAACCTGCTGACCAACAACACGGTCTGCGCGACCTCGGGGGCGGCCACCGGCTACAACTGCGCCCCGCTGAACAACCCGAACCCCTACGACCCGTGGGTGACCACCCGCAGCGTGGGCCCGGCCATGAACGAGATCGAGACCAGGACCCGCGCCGTCTACGCCTTCGACACCATCGAATTCAATCCGCAGTGGATGCTGAACCTGGGCGCGCGCTGGGATGACTTCTCGAGCAAACTGAACGTGAGCAACGCGCCGGCTTCCAACGCCCGTGTCAGCAGCAGCTTCGACACCTACCAGGCCGGCCTGGTGTTCAAGCCCGCCGCCAACGGCAGCGTCTACCTGTCCTGGGCCACCTCGGCCACGCCGCCGGGCAACGATGGCGGCGACGGCTTCGATGGCCTGACCGTGGCGATCCAGAATTTGCAGCCGCAAAAGAGCAAGAACCTGGAACTCGGCACCAAGTGGGAAGTGCTGAACAACCGCCTCTCGCTGAACGCGGCCGTCTTCCAGAGCAACATGGACAATGCCCGGGTCACGTCGCCGGACGGCACCAGCCAGAACGTCGGCAAGAAGGAGCTGAAGGGCGTCGAACTGGGCTTCTCGGGCAAGCTGACCAATGCATGGCAGGTCTTCGGCGGCTATACCTGGTTGGACGCGATCGTCAAGGACAACGGCTACCTCAACGTGGCCCCGAGCGGCAGCCCGGCGGTGTACCAGCCGTCGCCGTACAACGGCAACGTGTTCCCGACCACGCCGGAGCACAGCGCCTCGCTGTGGAGCTCGTATGCCTTCAGCAAGGACTTCAGCGCCGGCATCGGCATGAACTACGTCGGCAAGGTCTACGCCAACGTCAACAATACGAAATATGCGCCGGGCTACACCCGCTTCGATGCGATGGCCAGCTACACGCTCAACAAAAACGTGTCGTTCCAACTGAACATCCAGAACCTGGGCGACAAGGTCTACTTCGACCGCCTGTCCTCGCCGCACTACGCCGGCGTCGGCGCGGGCCGTTCGGCAAGCCTGACCGCCAACCTGAAGTTCTAAGCGAGGCGCCGAGCCCCGGCTCGGGTGCGTTCAAAGCGGCCCTCCTTGCTTCAAGCGGGGAGGGTCGTGTCATTTCTGGGAAAGGACATACCAAGATGATGCTGCATATCCCGGGCGTGCTGAGCCCGGAACAGGTAGCGCAGATGCGCGAGCGCCTCGCGGCGACCGACTGGATCGACGGCCGCGCCAGCGTCGGCCCGCAGGGCGCGCAAGTGAAGCGCAACCGCCAGCTGGCCGAGGGATCGCCGCTGGCGCTCGAGCTGGGCGGCATCGTCAGCGCGGCGCTGATGGCCAATCCGCTGTTCTTCTCCTCGGTGCTGCCCCTGCGCATCCTGCCGCCTTACTTCAACAGCTATGGCGGCGGCGAGCACTACGGCCTGCACGTGGATGGCGCGATCCGCGCCCAGCGTCCCGGCATGGCGCCGGTGCGCGCCGATGTCTCGACCACGGTCTTCCTGAGCGATCCGGCGGAGTACGAGGGCGGCGAGCTGGTGGTGGTCGATGCCTACGGCACCCATGAAGTGAAACTGCCGGCGGGCGACGCCATCGTCTACCCCTCGGGCAGCGTGCACCAGGTGCTGCCGGTCACGCGCGGCGAGCGCATCGCTTCCTTCCTCTGGACCCAGAGCATGGTGCGCGACGACGGCAAGCGGGCGATGCTGTTCGAGCTCGACACCAATATCCAGAAGCTGCGCGGGACCTATGGGGAGTCGGATGCCACGGTCGGGTTGACCGGGCATTATCACAACCTGCTGAGGATGTGGGCGGAGGTGTGACGCGGTTGTGCGGGGCCACTACGGCCGGTTGAACGCGTGGGCGGGAAACCCGCCCACCCTACGGTCATTGCATCATGCGACGAAGTGACCGGTTCTTAGAAGGAATAATCCACCCGCGCGTACATCGAGCGGCCGTTGATGCCGAACGGACAGGTCTCCCAGCAGTGGGTGAAGCCGATCGAGGTGAAGTTGGCGGCGCGTTCGGGGTCCCAGCGCGTCGGGTAGGTGTCGAACAGGTTGTTCACGCCCGCCGACACGCTCAAGGCCTTGCTGAACGAATAGCGCGTGGTCAGGTCGACGATCCACTTGGCGCCCCAGGTCTGGACGAAGCCCGGCGTGAAGCCCTGGCCCTGCACCTCGCCGAAATAGTTGGCGCGGCCGGTCACGTTCCAGGGCCCGACCGTGTAGTCGGCCGCGACGACGTGGTGCTGGCGCGGCTGGCCGCGTTCGATCAGGGTCACCTGGGCGTCGTCGAACAGCTGGGTGCCGCTCAGGACCGGCGACTGCGAGTGGCGGCTCTTCACCTTCGTTTTATTGAAGCCGAGCTGGCCGGACAGCACCAGGGTCGAGCCTTGCCCGCGCGTCGTGTGCTGGGCCACCAGGTCAAAGCCATCGGTCGTGGTGTCGATCGCGTTGGTGAAGAACTGCGCCTGGCCGACGCGCAGCGGCGCCAGGATCGCGCCGACCGGGCAACGCACCGGGTCCGTGCAGGCATTGCCGTCCGCATCGGTCTCCGGTTCGATCACGCTCGAGAAGACGATGCGGTCGTCGATGTTGGTACGGTAGAGGTCGGCCGTGATCGAGAAATTCTTGGCCGGCCGCAGGACCAGGCCGATGCTGGCGTTCTTCGAGGTTTCCTCCTTCAGCGGCGCGATGCCGAAGGCCTGGGTCACGGCGCTGCCTTCGCGCGCGGTGAGGGTCTCGGTCAGCGTGCCGTCATCGTTCAGGTTGGTCGAGACCGAGCTGTAGAAGCGCTGCTGGACGCCGGGCGCGCGAAAGCCCGTCGAGACGCTGCCGCGCACGCCGACCATCGGCGAGGGATCCCAGCGCGCGCTCAGCTTGCCCGTGGTGGTCGAGCCGAAGTCCGAGTAGCGCTCGTAGCGCACCGCCGCGCCGACCGAGACCTGTTCGCCGAACTTGCGCTCCAGGTCGAGGTAGAGTGCGATGTTGTGACGGGCGTCGTCGACCGCATTCGACGGCGTGTAGCCGGGGAAGCCCTGGATGCCCGATGCCGCGATGCCGCCGAGGCGGTTGAGGATGATCTTGGTCGGGTCGTTGGTGCGGCCGTACTGGTAGGACACCGGGTCGCCGGCCTCGATCTCGTAGCCGTCGCGGCGCCATTCGAAGCCGGTCGCCACGTACAGTGGCGCGCCCGCGACCTGGACCGGGCCCTTGAAGTCGAGGTTGAAGGTGGTCTGGTTGAATTTCAGTGCGCCGGTGTCCGCTTCCGTGGGCGACTGGCGCAGGTTGTCCTCGTAGTAGTAGCTGACGTTGATCGAATTGCGCTCGTGGAAAGCGAGCTCGCTGCGGCCATGGTTGATGCTGGCGTCCATGCTCCATTCGCGGCCCAGCTCGTGGCGGTAGCCGAAGGCCAGCGAGGCATCCTTTACGGTCGTGATGATGTTCGGCAGGAAGCCGTTCGGGTAGATCTCGGGGACGGTGCGTCCATCGTCGGCGGGGCGGAAGAAGCCGCCGGAGTCGCCCTTGCGGCGCGAGACGCCGCCGAAGACGTAGAACTCGCCGCCGGTGGCGGGCACCGGCAGGGCCGAGTTCAGCCACAGGTAGGCGTCCTTGGCATTGCTGTCGCCGATGCGCTGGGTCACGCGCGGCGGGTCGACGCGCGCCGTGTCGAGACCGGCGCGATTGGTCTCGTTGCGCTTGCGGCCCTCCAGCGACAGGTTCAGGTAGCCGCCGTCGCCGCCCAGGGCGAAGCCCTTGTGCACGCTGGCCGAATAGGTGTCGCCGTCGCCCTCGCTCGTGGTGCCGACGTTGGCGCTGAGCTGGCCGAGGTCGGCGCCTTTCTTCAGGATGATGTTGATGACGCCGGCGATCGCGTCGGACCCGTACTGGGCCGCCGCGCCGTCGCGCAGCACCTCGATGCTCTGGATCGCGGACAGGGGAATCGCGTTGATGTCGGTGCCGGCCGAGCCGCGGCCGATGGTCTGCTGCACGTTCACGAGGGCCTGCTGGTGACGGCGCTTGCCGTTGATCAGGACCAGCAACTGGTCGGGGCCCAGGCCGCGCAGGGTGGCGGGGCGGATGATGTCGGTGCCGTCGCTGATGAAGGTGGTGCTGAAGTTGAAGGAAGGGTCCAGGTCCTGCAGCACCTTGCCCAGTTCCTGCATCCCCGTCGACTGCATGTCCTTGAGGTTCACCAGACCCACCGGCACGGCGGTGTCGAGCGCGGTCTTGGCCTGGGTGCGCGAACCGAGCACGATCACCTGGGCCGTCGGTTCGGTCTCCTGCGTTTGTGCCTGAGCGGGCGCGAACGCCGCCATGATCGAGGAGGCCAGCAGCGCGCGTCGTAAGCTTTGTTTCTTCATTCTTCTCGTCCCCTGTATTTGTTACGCAGTCAATTTTGTCGATGTGTCATTTGTAACGACAACTCATCATAACTGGATGTTATACATTGGCAAGCGTTACTTATGCTGCATGGAAAGGCGTGGACGGCGTGATACACCCGGCAATTGTTGGCTTGACAAATGGCTGCGCAAGGGCATGGCTGCGGCCGCCAGGCTGGCGAACTCAATCGAAGCGCATGATCGTTGCAAAGGCTGTCAGACTGAAAGCCAATTCGATCTCATGTTCAAGGAGGACTACCATGCGCGTTTTCATATTGGCGGCGGCAAGTGCATTGTGCTTGCTCGGATGTGCGACCCCGCAAGACCGGGCAGCGGCCCAGCAGGCGCAAGTGGAACGCATGATGGCCGAATACGGGCCCGCATGCGCGCAGATGGGTTATGTGACGAACACCGACCCCTGGCGGGAGTGCATTCTTCGCTCAGCCGGGCAGGACGGCGCACGCGGCGGCGTGTCGACCTCCATTTTCGGCGGCGTGGGCAGTGGCGGGCGCGGCGGCATCGGCATCGGCATCGGCATAGGGCGCTAGCGGGCACGCCGCAGGGGGAGGGTAAAAAGAAAAAGGCCGGAACCTGCAAAGGTTCCGGCCTTTTTTGTCGTCCGTTCAGGCTTCCCAGCGGGGCGCCTGAACGGAGCTTCCTTTACTGCATTACGCAGCCAGCAGCTGGCGCAGCACGAACGGCAGGATGCCGCCATGCTTGTAGTAGTCGACTTCGATCGGGGTGTCGATACGCAGCAGCACTTGCACTTCCTGGGTCTCGCCGTTTTCGCGGTGGATCACCAGGGTGGCCAGTTGTTGCGGCTTGATCTCGCCTTCCAGGCCCTTCAGGTCGTAGGTTTCCTTGCCGGTGATGCCCAGGGTCTCGACGCTGTCGTTGCCGATGAACTGCAGCGGCAGCACGCCCATGCCCACCAGGTTCGAGCGGTGGATACGCTCGAAGGAACGCACGATGACGGCCTTCACGCCCAGCAGCTGGGTGCCCTTGGCTGCCCAGTCGCGCGAGGAGCCGGTGCCGTACTCTTCGCCGCCGAACACCATGGTCGGGGTGCCTTCGGCCACGTACTTCATGGCCGCGTCGTAGATCGACATCTGTTCGCCCGACGGCTGGTGGATCGTGATGCCGCCTTCGACCGCCGAACCGTCCGCCTTCGGCGGGATCATCTTGTTCTTGATACGCACGTTGGCGAAGGTGCCGCGCATCATGATCTCGTGGTTACCGCGGCGCGAGCCGTAGGAGTTGAAGTCGGCCTTCAGCACGCCGTGATCCTTCAGCCACTTGCCTGCAGGACCGTCTTCCTTGATCGAACCGGCCGGCGAGATGTGGTCGGTGGTGATCGAGTCGCCGAACACGCCCAGCGCGCGAGCGCCGGTGATGCCGGTGGCGGCCGCTTTCGGGGTCATCTCGAAGTCGGCGAAGAACGGCGGTTCGGCGATGTAGGTCGATTCCGGCCAGTTGTACACTTGACCTTCGGTCGACGACACGCGCTCCCACAGGGCGCCCGGGTTGCCCTTCACGTCGGCGTAGTTCTTCTTGAACACTTCCGAGTTCATCGCGAAGCGCATCAGCTCGCCCACTTCCTGCGACGACGGCCAGATGTCGCCCAGGTAGACGTCGACACCGTTGGTGTCCTTGCCGACCGGCTCGGTCATCAGGTCGCGCGTCATGTTGCCGGCGATCGCGTAAGCGACGACCAGCGGCGGCGAGGCCAGGAAGTTCGAACGGATGTTCGGGTGGATACGCGCTTCGAAGTTACGGTTGCCCGACAGGACGGCGGCGGCGATGATGTCGTTCGACGTGATCGCTGCGTTCAGTTCCGGGGTCAGGTCGCCGGCGTTGCCGATGCAGGTGGTGCAGCCGTAGGCGGTCACGCCGAAGCCCAGCTTTTCCAGGTAGGGCAGCAGGCCGGCGGCGGTCAGGTACTCGGTCACGACGCGCGATCCCGGCGCCAGCGAGGACTTGATGTGCGGAGCGACGGTCAGGCCGCGCTCGACGGCTTTCTTGGCCAGCAGGCCGGCAGCCAGCAGCACGCTCGGGTTCGAGGTGTTGGTGCACGAGGTGATGGCGGCGATCAGGACGTCGCCGTTCTTCACGCGCACGCCGTTGGTCGTCTCGTACACCTTCGACAGGTCTTCAGGCGACTTGTTGAAGCCGTTCTCGGTGGTCGGCTTGCTGAACAGTTCGGTGAAGGTGTTCTTCACGTGGCCCAGCTCGATACGGTCCTGCGGACGCTTCGGACCTGCCAGCGACGGGGTGACGGTCGACAGGTCGAGGGTCACGACGCGGGTGTAGTCGATCTCGCCTTCCTGCGGGATGCCGAACATGCCCTGGGCCTTGAAGTAGTTTTCAAAGGCGGCCAGTTCTTCTTCGGTACGGCCGGTGCCGCGGAAGTAGTCGACGGTGGCTTCGTCGACCGGGAAGAAGCCCATGGTCGCACCGTATTCCGGGGCCATGTTGCCGATGGTGGCGCGGTCGGTGGTCGACAGCGAGCGGGTGCCTTCGCCGAAGAACTCGACGAACTTGCCGACGACTTTTTCTTTACGCAGCAGTTCGGTGATGGTCAGCACCAGGTCGGTCGCGGTGCAGCCTTCGCGCAGCTTGCCCTTCAGGTTGACGCCGATGACGTCCGGGGTCAGGAAGTAGACCGGCTGGCCCAGCATGCCTGCTTCGGCTTCGATGCCGCCCACGCCCCAGCCGACGACGCCGACGCCGTTGATCATGGTGGTGTGCGAGTCGGTGCCGACCAGGGTGTCCGGGTAGTAGGTGTTACCGTTGTGCATGACGCCGCGCGCCAGGTACTCGAGGTTGACCTGGTGGACGATGCCGAAGCCCGGCGGCACGACGCCGAAGGTGTCGAATGCCTGCATGCCCCACTTCATGAACTGGTAGCGCTCGTTGTTGCGCTGGAATTCCAGTTTCATGTTCAGGTCCAGCGCGCCCGGCTCGCGGAAGTGGTCGATGGTGACCGAGTGGTCGACGACCAGGTCGACCGGCACCAGCGGCTCGATCTTCTTCGGATCGGCGCCGGTCTTGGCGGCGACGTTGCGCATCGCGGCCAGGTCGGCCAGCAGCGGCACGCCGGTGAAGTCCTGCAGCACGACGCGGGCGACGACGAAAGGAATCTCGTCGGTGCGCTCGGCGGTCGCGCCCCAGTTCGCCAGCTGGCGGACGTGTTCTTCGGTGACCTTCTTGCCGTCGCAGTTACGCAGCACGGACTCGAGGACGATACGGATCGACACCGGCAGGCGCGACAGGTTTACGCCCAGGCTTTCGCCCAGTGCCGGCAGCGAATAGAACTGGCCGGACTGGCCGCCCGCGAGCGGGAAGTCCTTCAGCGTGTTCAGGGTGTTGCGAGACATAAGCTCTCCTTCAGTAGGGGTCTCTTGTTATTGCTTCAATACGTCGTAATCAGCAACGGTAGGGTGGCGCGCAGCGATAACTTCTCTTCGCGTCAGCTTTTCTTTTCTTCCAGTCCCGCCGTGACGAGCGGCTTGGACTGTTCCGCGTTCTTGCATTCGTTGGCCAGCTGGCGGTTCAGCTTCGAATCGAGCAGGATGCCTTTCGACGGGATGCCGATCCAGACCAGGCCGTAGTTCGTGTTCTCGAAACGCAGCGCGCCGGTGGTCGTGCCCACGCGCGCCAGGCGGTGCAGGCGCTTCTTCCAGCGCAGGGCGATGTGCGAATCGTCCTTCTCGCTCGTGTAGATCGTGATCTTGTTGCCCAGCTCGCAGGCGTAGTCGGTGACCTTGGTATCGGTGATGTCCGGTTCCGGCTCGTCGATGACCGCGGCAGCGGCAGCGGCGCCGGCGGCGCCTGCGGCGACGCCCGCGGCGGCTTTCTTCTTCGAGGACTTCGCCTTGGTCTTGGCCTTGGCCTTGAGGACGTCGGCCGCTTTCGGGTGGTTCTTTTCAGGCGCGGCGGACGCCGGCGCGGCGCACAGGCCGAGGGCCGCGAGCACGAAGGAGCCGGCGGCGAGAAGGTGTTTGACTGGGGTGGCCATTAGTTGGATTCCGTTTGGTTGACGATTGCCGCCGCGGATTCAGGCAGCGCCAGGCCGGCCAGCTTCGCGCGCTGCAAAACGGTCCAATAATATCGGTAGCTGGCGCGGTCGTGCAAGCGCCCATGCTGAGCGATCGGTCCCCAGTTCACGGCCATCGCTTCCTGCAGGATGTTGGTTGCTTCGTTCACCTCCGACAGCCTCGGCGTGAACGCCTTCAGGATCGGCTTGATCTGGTCCGGATGGATGCTCCACATGCGCGTGAAACCGAATTCGGCGCCGGCGCGTTGTGCGTCGTTCGCCACAACCGCGCTGTCTTTGATTTCGGTCGTCACATTATGCGAGGCGACCTTGCCGTGCGCATGACATGCCGCAACCATTTCCAGCTTGGCGCGGACAACTAATGGATGCGAAAACTGTCCCGGGGTGCGCATCGCGCTTGCCGGCACCGCGCCGTAGTGCGCCGAGACGAAGTCCATGATCCCGAAGGACAGGCATTCGACCTGGGGCAGGGCGGCGATCTCGTAGGCTTCGTGCAGGGCGCCGTGGGTTTCGATCAGCACGTGCACCGGCAGCGCCGCGCGTCCGGCCGGCACCGCGACGCGGTTGATCGTCTCCAGGGCGCGGCGCACGTCGGCCAGGCCGTTCGGCTTGGGCAGCACCACGTAGGCGAGCTTTGCCGCGGCGGCGCCGACGATGGTGGCGACGTCGGATTCGAAGAAGGGGCTGTCGATGTCGTGCAGGCGCACGCCGATGCGGTTGTGGCGGTTGTCCTCGCTGTTGAGCAAATCCGCGACGAGCTGGGCGTGCGCGGCCTCGTTGCCGGCGGCGGCGCCGTCCTCGCAATCGAAGGTGATGTCGAACAGGGGGCCAAGCTCTTGTTGCAGGGCCATCGACTTGCGCATCAGCTTCTCCGAGCCGCAATAGTGGTCGCAGGCGGGAAGAAGGAGCGGCTGGCGTTTGCCCTGGAATAAAACCTCGGAAGGATGCATGTGTGTTTCGGTCGCTACGCTGGCAGGAAAAGAAGAAGCCGTCGTGCCCTTTTCAAGAGCACGACGGCTGCGGCGCACGGTCGGCTTGGCCGGTTCCATGGGCGCCGCGTCGGGAATCAGGCCAGCAGGTGGGCCACGCCTTCACGCTCTTCGGTCAGTTCCTTCAGCGTGAGGTTGATGCGCTCCTGCGAGAACTGGTCGATCTCCAGGCCCTGGACGATCTTGTACTCGCCGTTTTCGGTGGTGACCGGGAAGCCGAACACCACGCCTTCCGGGATGCCGTACGAGCCGTCCGACGGGATGCCCATGGTGGTCCACTTGCCGTTGGTGCCCAGCACCCAGTCACGCACGTGGTCGATCGCCGCGTTGGCGGCCGAGGCTGCCGACGATGCGCCGCGTGCGTCGATGATGGCGGCGCCGCGCTTGCCGACGGTCGGCAGGAAGGTGTCGCGGTTCCAGACGTCGTCGTTGATCAGGTCCTTGACCGACTGGCCGTCGACGGTGGCGAAGCGGTAGTCGGCGTACATGGTCGGCGAGTGGTTGCCCCACACGACCATCTTCTCGATCGCGCCGACCGGCTTGCCGGCCTTGGCCGCGACTTGCGACAGGGCGCGGTTGTGGTCCAGGCGCAGCATGGCGGTGAAGTTCTTGGCCGGCAGGTTCGGGGCCGACTTCATGGCGATGTAGGCGTTGGTGTTGGCCGGGTTGCCGACGACCAGCACTTTCACGTTGCGCGAAGCGACGGCGTCCAGCGCCTTGCCCTGCACGGTGAAGATCTGGGCGTTCGCTTCCAGCAGGTCCTTGCGCTCCATGCCCGGGCCGCGCGGACGGGCGCCGACCAGCAGGGCGACGTCGGCGTCCTTGAAGGCGGTCATCGGGTCGCTGTGCGCGGTCATGCCGGCCAGCAGCGGGAATGCGCAGTCGTCGATTTCCATCATGACGCCCTTGAGCGCCTTCTGTGCCTTCTCGTTGTCGATCTCGAGCAGCTGCAGGATGACCGGCTGGTCCTTGCCCAGCATGTCGCCGTTGGCAATGCGGAACAGCAGGGAATAGCCGATCTGGCCGGCTGCGCCGGTGACGGCAACGCGCATTGGGGTTTTAGCCATGATGAATCTCCAAAAGTGGGAATGAAAACGGTCGAAGCCGAGGATACGCCTGTTTGGGAAAACCGCAATGATACCAAAACCGCACTGCGTCCAATTGGGCAGCCGTGACCGCGCGGCGGTTTCCGCCAGGCGCGGCCGGCGGGGCAAGCCGGCGTCCGATCGACCGCGAGTGTAGTCCTCGGTAGTTCTACCTGTCAATTGATATCATATGTCTTATATAAGACACATGTCATTGCCATGTGTACACTGGACGGGGCAGGGCTTTTGTGGTGAAATCGCGGTCTATGAATCCAGTCTCGTCCAACCCGCCCAGCGACGGCACAAGCGGCAACGGCTCGCCGTCGTTCCGGCCGCTGTACCAGCAAATCAAGGCCCTGATCACCCAGAGCCTGCAATCGGGCGAGTGGAAGCCGGGCGAACTGATGCCCAGCGAAGTCGAACTGGCTGCGCGCTTCAAGGTCAGCCAGGGCACCGTGCGCAAGGCGATCGACGAGCTCGCGGCCGAGAACCTGGTCGTGCGCCGGCAAGGGAAGGGCACCTTCGTTGCCACCCACCACGAAGAGCGCGCCCACTTCCGTTTCCTCAAACTGATGCCCGACGAGGGCGTTCCCCATCATCCCGACAACCGCATCGTCGAGGTCAAGCGCATCCGTGCGCCGGCCGAGGTCGCCCGTTTGCTCGAGCTGAAGTCGGGCGACGCGGTCGTCTACATCAAGCGCGTGCAGTCCTTCGACGGCGCGCCGACGATCCTGGAAGAGCTGTGGCTGCCCGGTCAGCTGTTCAAGGGCCTGACGGCTGAACGGCTGGTTGAGTACAAAGGTCCAATGTACGGATTGTTCGAGTCGGAGTTCGGCACCCGCATGATCCGCGCGACGGAAAAGATCCGCGCGATCGGCGCCGACAGCGCGGCCGCGGAATACCTGCAGGTGGCCGAGGGCACACCGCTGCTGTGCGCGGAGCGGGTCTCGTTCACCTACGGGGACAAGGCGGTGGAATTGCGGCGCGGGTTGTACTTGACCGCGAAGCATCATTACCAGAATGAGTTGTCGTAGGCCGGAGCGCTTCTCGTAGGGTGGGCACTCGTGCCCACGCGGAACGATGAGCATTGTTGGCGTGGCGGCGATGCGTATGAACGGCAAACCCGCGGCGGTTCGGGAATGCCCCGGTCACGGCTCCGGAGTCGCGAGCGGTTTGGATGTCACCGCCACCCGGGGATGCGACCGTACGTAACGCGTGGGCACGGGTGCCCACCCTACGGGGTGACGCCAGCGGCAAGCGCCACCGGCGTGGATCGCGGGGCGCCGCGGAAGGAATTTGCCAGGATCAGGTCGGTCCCGGCAGCAATCGCTTCATGCGATTAAAATATGTTGGTTTGGAGAAAGCGCCGAACAAAACCCTGTTCCTCGCGCTGCATCCTGATAATCGGGCTTCGGTTATTGGTGCGGATCAAAAAATCGGCGAAAATTAAGGGTTATTTAAATTTTGTCAGTTAAGGAGGTGTTGTATGTCCGAAGCCATAACAAAGCAGCAAAAGAGGGGACAGCCGATTCGTAATGTCAACATTACCGACATCACGATGAACTATCGCCAGCCGCCCTCGGCGATTGTGTCGATCCTGCACCGCATCAGCGGGTTCGTCATGTTCCTGATGCTGCCTTTCCTGCTCTACCTGCTGCAGGAAAGTCTGCGCTCGGAGATTTCCTACGCCCACTTCGCCGGCGTGGTCGACAACGTCTTCGTCAAGATCATCCTGCTGGGCCTGTCCTGGGCTTACCTGCACCACTTCACCGCCGGCATCCGCCACCTGTTCATGGACAACCACATGGCCCTGGACAAGGACGCATCGCAGAAGACCGCGCGCTGGGTGCTGGTGATCAGCCTGGCGCTGACCCTGATCGTCGGCCTGAAACTGTTTGGAGTATTCTAATCATGGCAACCAAGAATAATATCGGCCCGCGCCGCCTCGTCGTCGGCGCGCACTACGGCGTCAAGGACTGGCTGGCGCAGCGCGTCACCGCCATCGTGATGGTGGTCTACACCGTCATCCTGCTGGGCACCTTCCTGACCGCACAGAATTTCACCTACGAAGGCTGGGCCTCGCTGTTCTCCCGCCAGTGGTTCAAGCTCTTCACGGCCGTCACCTTCTTCGGCCTGTTCTACCACGTCTGGGTCGGCGTACGTGACATCTGGATGGACTACGTCAAACCGGCCGGCATCAAGCTGGCCCTGCAGATCGCCACCGTGCTCGTGCTGATTGCCTACGCCGTGTGGACTGTGCAAATTCTCTGGAGCGTGTAATCGTGGCAGCAATCAATACTGCAATCCCCACCCGCCACTTCGATGTGGTCATCGTTGGCGCCGGCGGTTCCGGCCTGCGTGCCGCACTGCAACTGACCGAAGCCGGCTTGAACGTCGCCGTGCTGTCGAAGGTCTTCCCGACCCGTTCGCACACCGTGGCGGCGCAGGGCGGCATCGGCGCTTCGCTGGGCAACATGAGCGAAGACGACTGGTACTGGCACATGTTCGACACCGTCAAGGGCTCGGACTACCTGGGGGACCAGGACGCGATCGAATTCATGTGCCGCGAAGCACCGAAGGTCGTGTACGAACTGGAACACTTCGGCATGCCTTTCGACCGCAACCCGGACGGCACCATCTACCAGCGTCCGTTCGGCGGCCACACCGCGAACTTCGGCGAGAAGCCGGTGCAGCGCGCCTGCGCGGCCGCCGACCGTACCGGCCACGCCCTGCTGCACACCCTGTACCAGCGTAACGTCCGCTCGCGCACCCACTTCTTCGTCGAATGGCAGGCCCTGGACCTGGTCCGCAACGCCGACGGCGACGTGCTGGGCGTGGTGGCCCTGGAAATGGAAACCGGCGACGTCATGATGCTGCAGGCGAAGACCACCATCTTCGCCACCGGCGGCGCCGGCCGTATCTTCGCCGCGTCGACCAACGCCTTCATCAACACCGGCGACGGCCTGGGCATGGCGGCGCGCGCCGGCATCCCGCTGCAGGACATGGAGTTCTGGCAGTTCCACCCGACCGGCGTGGCCGGCGCGGGCGTCCTGATCACGGAAGGTGTCCGTGGCGAGGGCGGCATCCTGATCAACTCGAACGGCGAACGCTTCATGGAGCGCTATGCGCCGACCCTGAAGGACCTGGCGCCGCGCGACTTCGTCTCGCGCTCGATGGACCAGGAGATCAAGGAAGGCCGCGGCGTCGGCCCGAACAAGGACCACGTCCTGCTGGACCTGCGCCACATCGGCGCCGACACCATCAAGAAGCGCCTGCCGTCGATCCTGGAAATCGGCCACAAGTTCGCCAACGTCGACGCGACCAAGGAACCGATCCCGGTCGTCCCGACCATCCACTACCAGATGGGCGGCATCCCGACCAACATCCACGGTCAAGTGGTCGCCCCTGACGGCACCGGCGGTCAGAAGATCGTCAACGGCCTGTACGCGATCGGCGAATGCGCCTGCGTGTCGGTGCACGGCGCGAACCGCCTGGGCACCAACTCGCTGCTCGACCTGGTGGTCTTCGGCCGCGCCGCCGGCAACCACATCGTCGCCCAGAACCTGAAGGCGCAGGGCAACCGCGCACTGCCGAAGGACTTCGCCGACTACGCGCTGGGCCGTCTCAACAGCCTCGAGAACTCGACCGGCGGCGAGAAGGTGCAGGACGTCGCGAACGCCATCCGCTCCACCATGCAGAAGCACTGCGGCGTGTTCCGTACCCAGGCCCTGATGGACGAAGGCGTCAAGGAAATCATGAAGCTGGACGAGCGCCGCAAGCATGTCTCGTTCAAGGACAAGTCGAAGGTGTTCAACACCGCCCGCATCGAAGCGATCGAGCTGGACAACCTGATCGAAGTTGCCAAGGCGACCATCGTGTCGGCAGCGGCGCGCAAGGAATCGCGCGGCGCCCACGCCCACAGCGACTACGAGAAGCGCGACGACGAAAACTGGATGAAGCACACGCTGTTCTTCTCGGAAGGCAACCGTCTCGACTACAAGCCGGTCGTGACCAAGCCGCTGACGGTCGACACCTTCAAACCGAAACCACGTACGTTCTGATCCACCGATCGAACGCGAGAACGACAGAATTTTTGCGGACGGGAGCTGCTCCCGTCCCCACTTGATAGGTAAAACATGGCACGCACAGTCCACCTGAAGATCTACCGCTACGATCCGGACAAGGATACGAAGCCTTACATGCAAGACGTCACCGTCGAACTGAAAGACACCGACAAGATGCTGCTCGACGCACTGCAGCGCATCAAGGCGGACGTCGACGATTCGCTGGCCCTGCGCCGCTCCTGCCGCGAAGGCGTGTGCGGTTCGGACGCGATGAACATCAACGGCAAGAACGGCCTGGCCTGCACCACCAACCTGAACGAGCTGACCCAGCCGATCGTGCTGCGTCCTCTGCCGGGCCTGCCGGTGGTGCGCGACCTGATCGTCGACATGACCAACTTCTTCAAGCAGTACCACTCGATCAAGCCGTTCCTGATCAACGACTCGATCAAGCCGGAGAAGGAACGCCTGCAGTCGCCGGAAGAGCGCGAAGAGCTCGACGGCCTGTACGAGTGCATCCTCTGCGCCTGCTGCTCGACCTCCTGCCCGTCGTTCTGGTGGAATCCGGACAAGTTCGTCGGTCCGGCCGGCCTGCTGCAGGCCTACCGCTTCATCGCCGACTCGCGCGACGAAGCCACCAACGAGCGCCTGGACAACCTGGAAGACCCGTACCGCCTGTTCCGCTGCCACTCGATCATGAACTGCACGGACGTCTGCCCGAAGGGCCTGAATCCGAACAAGGCGATCGGCAAGATCAAGGAATTGCTGGTTCGCCGGGCGATTTAAGCAGCCGGTTATCACGGCCGGCGCCGTCATGCCGGCCGTAAGACCGCGTGGACACAGGTGTCCACCCTACAGCCCCGGTTTCGTAGGGTGGACTCCCGAGTCCACGCTGTACACCGCATGCATGATCGAAGTGCGTGCAATCGGACACATCCGTCCGCGTAGGTAACAAGCAGGGCGAACAACTTACCGTCCGTCCCGGGTCGCAAAATTCGGATATCCTCCGCCTGATTGCGCCCGAAGTATTGCCATAAATACAGTAGAAATACGGTACTGCCGAATGACGGCAGCCGGAGTATAGTGTTGACCCAACAACGGACTCTAGTGTGACTAAGCTGCATCAATCCGACCCCGCCAACCGTGCCCGCCTGCGCTGGCGTGCACGCCGGGGACTGCTCGAAAACGATCTGATCCTCACGCGCTTCCTGGATGCGCACGAAGAGGAGCTGACCGACGAAGAGGTCGATGCGCTGACCCGCTTGCTGGACCTGGCGGACAATCCGCTGATGGACCTGCTGCTGGGACGCGCCGAGCCCGAAGGCGAAGTCGACCTGCCGCATGTGCGCGCCCTGGTGGCGCGGCTGCGCGAAGCGTGAGCGAAACCCGTTTTCGTTTTACATTTTGTAGATCCACTCCCAAGAAGGAAGTGCCATGAATATCTCTGATACCAAAGCCACACTGTCGTTCTCCGACGGCAGCCCATCGGTCGACATGCCGATTTACAAAGGCACGATCGGCCCGGACGTCATCGACATCCGCAAGCTGTACGGCCAGACCGGCAAGTTCACGTATGACCCTGGCTTCATGTCGACTGCCTCGTGCAATTCGAGCATCACCTACATCGACGGTGACAAGGGCGAGCTGCTGTACCGCGGCTACCCGATCGAACAGCTGGCAGTGAACTGCGACTTCCTGGAAACCTGCTACCTGCTGCTGAACGGCGAACTGCCGAACGCCGAGCAGAAGGCCAAGTTCGAGAACACCGTGACCCGTCACACGATGATTCACGAGCAGATGAACTTCTTCTTCCGCGGCTTCCGTCGCGACGCGCACCCGATGTCGGTCCTGGTCGGCACCGTCGGCGCGCTGGCCTCGTTCTACCACGACTCGCTCGACATCAACGATCCGGAACAGCGTGAAATCTCCGCGATCCGCCTGATCGCCAAGATGCCGACCCTGGTCGCCATGGCCTACAAGTACTCGATCGGCCAGCCGTTCGTGTACCCGCGCAACGACCTGTCGTACAGCGCCAACTTCATGTACATGATGTTCGCCAACCCGTGCGAAGAGTACAAGGTCAACGACGTGCTGGTGCGCGCCCTGGACCGCATCCTGATCCTGCACGCCGACCACGAGCAGAACGCATCGACCTCGACCGTCCGCCTGGCCGGTTCGTCGGGCGCCAACCCGTTCGCCTGTATCGCTGCCGGCATCGCCTGCCTGTGGGGCCCTGCCCACGGCGGCGCCAACGAAGCGGCCCTGACCATGCTGAAGGAAATCGGCTCGGTCGAGAACATCCCGGCCTTCATCGCCAAGGTCAAGGACAAGAACTCGGGCGTGAAGCTGATGGGCTTCGGTCACCGCGTCTACAAGAATTTCGACCCGCGCGCCAAGCTGATGCGCGAAACCTGCCACGAAGTGCTGAACGAGCTGGGCCTGCAGGACGACCCGCTGTTCAAGCTGGCCATGGAACTGGAACGCATCGCCCTGGAAGACGAATACTTCGTGTCGCGCAAGCTGTACCCGAACGTCGACTTCTACTCGGGCATCGTGCAGTCGGCCCTGGGCATCCCGGTCTCGCTGTTCACCGGTATCTTCGCGATGGCACGTACGATCGGCTGGATTGCGCAGTGGAACGAGATGATCGCCGATCCGGAACAGAAGATCGGCCGTCCGCGCCAGCTGTTCGTGGGTTCGCCGGTACGCGACGTGCCGTCGATCGACAAGCGTTGATTCGACTTCGTCGTCACTAGAAAAGCGGGCTGCGGCCCGCTTTTTTATTGTCCTGTCGTCCAGCGTGGTGTTGACGGAATGGACAGGGGGGATATACTGGGCTCCTGTATGCTGATCGCTAGCGCATGCGCACTACAGCGTGGCTCGGGAACCCACCCTACGGGACCGCGATCCTCTACACTGATCGTGCACGCATGCGCCGTACAGCGTGGGCACAAGTGCCCACCCTACGAAAGTCAAAAGACCATGAACCATCTGAGCAATTGCCAGCATTGCGGTTCGCCCCTGAACGAGGGAGGTCTGTTGTCGCCCGTTCGTTTCGACCATTCTTCCCACGCGCCGTCCGAGCGCGCCATCATGGCCGCGCGCGCGGTGCAGCGCTTCGCGCGAAATCTCGCCTGGCTCTCAGGGGCTCGGCGAGGATAAACCCGGTCGGCGCCACGCCACCCGTCCTCCCGAGCCTCTCCATCGCATCGACCTTCGCCCGCCCTGCGGGTGAGTTTCCCTTATCCGGCCGCCATCGATGTGGCCACACACACTGGAGCAAGAACATGAGACCGAACATCGTCGTATCGTCGCTGGACATGGAGCGCCTGGAGGCGCTGATCGATTCGCTGCCGTCCGCCCAGGCCGACAACTGCGCCGCGCTGCTGGAGGAGCTCTCGCGCGCGGACATGGTGGAGCCCGAGGACATGCCGCCCGACGTCGTCACCATGAATTCGCGCGTGCGTTTCCAGCTCGACGGCCAGGCCGAGGAATTCGACATGCAACTGGCCTATCCGAAGGACGTGAACGGCGCCCAAGACAAATTGTCGGTCCTGACCCCGGTCGGCAATGCGCTGCTCGGCCTGAAGGTGGGCGACAGCATCGAATGGAAGCGCCCCGACGGCGGCGCCTTCCAGGTGCGCGTGCTCGACATCGTGTACCAACCCGAACGCGCGGGCGAGCTGCACCGCTGATCTGTGCTGGCTTGCGCCTAGCGGCACTTGCCGCGGATCTTGGCCACTGCGACGAAAGGCAGGGCCAGCAAGCCACCCAGGAAGAAGGTCGGTTGCCGCTTCAGGCCGTCCGGGTGCAGGCAATCGGGCACCTTCGCTTCGTGGAACTCGCGCCCGAATTGCTCGTACGCAGCGCCGCTGAGGGTGTCGCCCTGGTAGAGCTGCGGGTAGTCGTCGGCGTCCGTCAATGTGTCCTTGACGGCCTTGCGGATAGTCTCCTCGCCGAGGCGCGCGCGCAGCGACAGGGGCGCCGGCGCTTCGCTTTTCTGCTCCATGGCCGGCTCGGCATCCCATTGCGCGGGGACGGGGGCGGCGGCAGGCGCGATGGCGGGCGGTTCGGCGCGCGCAGCGACGGCAAGGCAGAGCAGGCAAACGGCGAGGTGGCGCATGGTGCGAAGCGGGCAAGGTAAGAAGTGGCGTTGCCAAATGTACACGAATATTGGCTGATTTTGCTCCATTGTACAAATAGTTACATACTGCTGTGTACAATCCACACTTTCAGTCGATGGAACCTGCCCATGAAACGCCTGCTGCTCGCTTTCTCCCTGCTGTTCTGCGTCCTGAACGCCCATGCCGATCCGCACCTGAAGCGCCAGGTCGATGCTTTCGTCGACCGCTGGCACGACGACGCGGCGCACGCGCGCATGAGCTACTTCGACAAGATCGCGAAAGACGGCATCTACATCGGCACCGACAAGACCGAGCGCTGGCGCCGCGACGAGTTCAAGGCCTGGGCGCGTCCTTACTTCAAGCGCAAGTCGGCCTGGGCCTTCAAGGCCATCAAGCGCCACGTGTATGCGTCCGAGGATGGATCCATGGTCTGGTTCGACGAGCTGCTCGATACCCAGATGGGCGTGTGCCAGGCCAGCGGCGTCATGCGCCGCAAGGGCGACAGCTTCGAGATCGTGCATTACCAGCTCTCGATGGCGGTGCCGAACGAGGTGGGCGGGCAGGTGACGCGCCTGATCAAGGATTTCGAGGCCAAGGACGGCTGGAAGGCCACGAGCCGTTAAGAGCGCCCGACAAAACCTCCATGGCTGCGTTGCAGCTCCTCGCCGTACGGGCGTACTGTCTTCGTCGCCGCGCCTTGCCCTGGAGGCGTTGTCAGACGCTCCAGGAAGCGCCCTGTGGTATCGTGATGCCCCAAATAAAACGCATCCTGTTCCACACGTGAGCAACACCTACATCGGCCGTTTCGCGCCATCGCCCACCGGACCGCTGCACGCCGGTTCGCTGGTCGCGGCGCTGGCCAGCTACCTCGATGCGCGCGCCCACCACGGCCAGTGGCTGGTGCGCATCGAAGACATCGACGAGGGCCGCAGCGTGCCCGGCGCCGACACGGCGATCCTGGCGCTGCTGGACTCGCTCGGCATGCACTCCGACGTCGAGGTGGTCTGGCAGAGCCGCCGCAAGCACCTCTACCAGGCCGCCGCCGAGCGGCTGGGCCAGCACGCCTACGCCTGCGGCTGCAACCGCCGCGAGATCGTCGATTCGCGCCTCGGCGTGGCCCCCGACGGCGCCGCGATCTATCCCGGCACCTGCCGCGCGGGCCTGGCGCCGGGGCGCAGCATGCGCAGTCTGCGCCTGCGCGTGCCGGATGCGGGCCAGGACGCCATCACCTTCACCGATCGCTTCATGGGTACGCTCACCCAGCACCTCGCCAGCGAGGCCGGCGACTTCGTCCTGAAGCGCGCCGACGGCTACTGGGCCTACCAGCTGGCGGTGGTGGTCGACGATGCCGACCAGGGCGTGACCGACATCGTGCGCGGCGCCGACCTGATCGATTCGACCGCGCGCCAGATCTACCTGCAACAGTTGCTTGGGGTGCCGACGCCGCGCTACCTGCACGTGCCGGTGGTGCGCAATGTCGCCGGCGAGAAGCTGTCGAAACAGACCGGCGCGCTGGCCGTCCTGCCCGGCGACGAAGCGGCGGCGGTCGCGGCCCTGGTGGACGCCGCGCGTTTCCTCGGCCTGCCGCTCGCGCGCCCCGACTCGCTCGCCAGCTTCTGGCGCGCGGCCATCCCCGCCTGGTCAGCCATGCTGGCCGAGCGGGAGGGGCGTTCCCCGCTTTCCGGCACCTAGGCCCGGCGCCGCCGCGCCATCATCCCCAGGCCGGCCATCCCCATCGCCAGCATGCCCCAGGTCGCCGGTTCCGGAATCGGCGCGGCGACCATGAAGCCGCGGATCTCGCCGGCCGGATACTGGTCCGTATGGATGTTGAGGTAAGCCTGGCTGCTGTTGATGGCGTCGATCAGGGCGGCGCTCGCCGACTGCGGCGTGCCGCCGAAGGCCGACAGGAAGGCCGGATCGTAGACCGTGGCGTCGCTCAGGTCGAAGGCGTGGGTATAGGTGCCGCCCGTGACCCCGAGCGGGAAGTCGACGAAGGGAATCGCGATCGGCGCCACGCCGGTGAACGAGGCCGTGGTGCAGCAGTGGATGTGCGCCATCGTGGTGGTGCCGAGCAGGTCGCGGAAGGGGACCTCGGCCCGCAGGATGTTGCCGTCGAGTTCGAACGCCGCCACGCTCGAGCCGGGCGAACCATTCGGCGGGCTTTCGGCCGGGCCGCTGGCGGTCGCCTTGATGATGGTGTCCGCCTGGGCCTGCGCGACGGCGGGCGCGCAGGCCGCCGCCGCAGCCAGGGCGAGAATGGAAAGACTTCGTTTCATGGTAGACCTCCTGATCAGGAAAGAATCCAACGCGCACGACGACGTGGTGCCGCCTAAAAAACTAGCACGTTGGCAGGAGGGCCCACACACCATACGGATGGGCATTGACCGCTGAGCAATTGGCTCAACAGGGGGGCTACGACGGCAGCAGGCGAGAAGGATATGATTCAAATTTTGCAATATTGCGCTCAAAGGTGAATCATTTCCGGGCCACGCACCGGCTTACTTTTTCTTCTGGATCGTGATGTCGCCGTCCGCTTCCAGGAAGGCGGACTGCATGTCCTGGCGCGCGCAGTCGGCCGCGCGCAGCGCCTGTTCGAGGTCGGCCTCGGTGATGCGGCAGCGCCGCACGATCTTGTCGAAGAACTGGCCGTCGCGCCCGATCAGGATGGCGGTGCCGTCCAGCACTTTCGACATGCCGCGGCTGCTCGCCGACAGGATCGCGACGATCGCATTGAGCACCAGCAGCGTGGCGGCAATGATCAGGCCGCCGCCGAGCGAATCGTCGCCCCCGGACAGGGAGTTCGACACCGCTTCGGACAGCAGCAGCATCACCAGCAGGTCGAAAGGCGTGAACTGACCCACGGTGCGCCGGCCCGACAGGCGCACCATCACCAGCAGCGCCAGGTAGACGACCGCACCGCGCACGACGAATTCCCACCACGCCAAATCCATATCGAACATAGCCACCTCGACGAATGCAAGCTGATGAGTCGATTCTAATCATTTTGCTAACGCGTCGCCGTTCGCTTCGTGCGCGGATATGTTTCCTTCAGTCTTGCTTCCGGTAGCTGCGCAGGCGGAATACCATCTTGCCGCCGCTGCGCTCGCAGAAGCCGCTCATCGTTTCGCCGGGAGCGATGCTGCGGCTGAGACGGGCGCCGGGCTGCATGCCGGCGCAGGCCGCGTGCAGCTCGTCCGGGATGTCGGGCAGGGCGGGCGGCGCCGGCGGCGCGGGCAGGGCCGGTGGCGCGGGGGGAGCGGGCGGGGCCGGCGGCGCAGGCAGGGCCGGCATCGCGTCGCCAGGCGCGGGTGGCGCGGGCGCCGCGGGAGGAGCGGGTGGCGCCGGCGGGGCGGGCGGCGCGACGCAGGGGCCGCTGTTCGACGGCCTGCATTCGATATGGACGGCGGCCTGGCTGACGCCGGCGGTGTACAGCAGGACCGGCAGGAAGAGCAGGATGAAGCAGCGTGGGGTAGGCATGGTTTTCTCCTCTTGATGGGCGCACGCGGCGCCGACCACTGCATCCTGCCTGTGCAATGTGGAGAAAAAATGGAGGCTACACGTCCAGGCGGTAGCCCAGCCCGTAGATCGAGCGGATCGGCTCCAGGCCGGGCGCGGCGGCGTCGATCTTGCGGCGCAGGTTCTTGATGTGGCTGTCGATGGCGCGCTCGGTCACCTCCAGGTCGTCCTGGCGCACCAGCTCGAGCAGCTTCGCGCGCGTGAACACTTGCCCCGGACGCCGCGCCAGCGCCGCCAGCACCTCGAATTCGCTCGGCGTAAGAGGAAGAGGCCGGCCGTGCACCAGGGCGCGGCGCGCCGCGGTATCGACGGCCAGGCCGGGCGGCGCCGTGCCGGCGCGGCGCAGGATCGCCTTGATGCGCGCCACCAGCTCGCGCGGGCTGAAGGGCTTGCACAGGTAGTCGTCGGCGCCCGCCTCCAGCCCGAGCAGGCGGTCGATCTCCTCGACGCGCGCGGTCACCATCACGATCGGCACCGTCGAAAAGGCGCGCACTTCGCGGCAGACCGACAGCCCGTCCAGGCCGGGCAGCATCAGGTCGAGCACGACCAGCAGCGGCGGCGCGCGCCGGATGGCCTCCAGGGCCAGGGCGCCGTCGCCGTAGACGGTGGCCTCGAAACCGGCGCCGCGCACGTAGTCGGCCACCAGCGCGGCCAGTTCGGGTTCGTCTTCGACGACGTAGATGCGGTTCATGCTCCCTCCAGCGGCAGCGTGAGGCTCACGCGCAGTCCGCCCAGCGGCGAGTGGGCAAAGGCCAGCGCGCCGCCCTGGGCCTCGGCCAGGCGCCGGCACAGGGCCAGGCCCAGGCCGGCGCCGCCGCCGGCGCGGCTGCGCGAGGCATCGACCCGATAGAAACGCTCGCCCAGGCGCGCCAGCGCCTCGTCCGGCACGCCGGGCGCGCTGTCGTCCACGCTCAGGCGCAGCTGCCCCGCGCCGGCCTGGGCTGCGATGCGCACGCGTCCGCCGGCGGCCGTGTAGCGCAGGCTGTTCTCCAGCAGGTTGCGCAGCACCTGGCGCAGGCGCTCGGGATCGGCCAGCACGCAAGCCCGCGCCGGCGCCGGACCGCGCTCCAGCGCCAGCCCGGCATCGCGCAGGCGGCCCTCGAAGTCGTCCGCCTCCTCCATGGCCAGCGCCCACAGGTCGACCCGCTCGCGCCGGCACTCGAGCGCGCCGACGTCGGCGCGGGCCAGGGCGTAGAGCTCATCGATCAGGCGGTTCAGCGACAGGACCTGGCGCAGCATGGCCTCGACGTTGGCGGCGTCGGCCTTGCGTACGCCGTCCTGGATCGCTTCCAGCTGGGCGCGCAGCACGGCCAAGGGCGTGCGCAGCTCGTGCGAGGTGTCGGCCACCCACTGGCGGCGCGCGTTCTCCAGCCCGCCCAGGCGCTCGGCCAGCATGTTGAAATGCGCGGCCAGTTCGCCCAGCTCGTCGCTGCGGCCGGCCGGCAGGCGCGTCTCGAAACGCCCTTCGGCAAGCGCGCGGGCGCCCGCGGCCAGGCGTCCGATCGGGCGGCGGAAGTGCGCCGCCAGCAGCACCGCGACAAGCAGGCTCAGGACCACGCCCGCGCCGAGGATCAGCCACAGGCTGGCGCCAAGCTGCTGCAGGAAGGCATAAGCCAGGGCATCGGTCGGACGGCTGGTGCGCGCCACCGCCAGGTAGCCGACGGTGCGGCCGTCGACCAGGATGGCGCGCCGGGTCAGGGGCAGGGCGCCGGGCGGGCGGCCGGCAAGCCAGGCGCCGTTCGCGTCGAGCAGGGTGGCGCGTTCCTGCAGGCTGGCGCTGTCCTCGCCCGGCGTCAGGGGCAAGGGCGGCAAGGGTGGGGCCGGAGGGGCGGGAGGCGCCGGCGGCGCGGGCAGGGCCGGGGCGGCTGGCGGTGCTGGCGCGGCGGAAAGCGCAGGAAGCGCGGGTGCGGCATGTGGGGCTGGGGCGGCGTCGGCGGCCAGCGGCGCCGCGTCGGCGGCGGGCGGTGCGGGCGGGGCAGGCGCCGGCGCCGCCGGGGCGGCGGGAGGAACCGGGGCCAGGCGGCGCAGGCGTTCCTGGCGCAGCCGCTCCAGCTCCCCGGCCAGCCAGGCGCGGCGCGCCGCCTCGTCGGCCGGCACGAAACGCCAGTCCCCTTGCCGGGCATGGCGGCGGGCGAGATCCGAGGACAGTTCGTCGAGGCGGTCCAGTTCGATCTGCGCCGCATAGTCGCCGAAGCTCTCCAGCACGTTCTGGCGCAGCAGCCAGACGGCGCTCGCCGCCACGGCCAGGATGGCCAGCAGGACCGAGATGAACAGGCGAAGGCCGATCGATATCTTCAAGGAGGCTTGGTCGGGAGTTGAGTGCACCCCATTCTAGGCGAAGGCGCCGCCCAGGTCATCCGTCGGCAGGCGCAAGGAAGAAAAACGCCCTGCGCCGCGAAGGCGAGGGCGTCGGCGCGGCGTGCGCAGGAAGGCCTGAATGCGCGGCTTAGAAGCGGAAGTTCGCCGTCAGGCTGGCCGAGCGCGGCGTACCCGGGTTGTAGCGGTAGCCGCTCTTGTTGATGCTGGCGACGTAGCGTTCGTCCGCCAGGTTGTAGACGTTCAGGCGCAGGTCGATGTTGCGGTTGATCGCATACGAAGCCATGGCGTCGAACACCCAGTACGACTCGGTATAGGCCGGGGTGCCGATCGCGCCGTCGGTGCCGCGCAGCAGCTTGTCGCTGAAGCGCGCGCCGCCGCCGATCTTCAGGCCCATCGGCAGCTGGTAGGAGGTCCACAGGGTGAAGGACTGCTTCGGCGTGTAGGTGAGCTGGTTCTCGCCGTTGGCGGTCAGCAGGCGCCCGGCTTCGACGTTGGTGTCCATGTAGAGGTAGCCGGCGCTCACCATCCAGTTGCGCGCCAGTTCGCCGGTGGCGCCCAGCTCCACGCCCTGGACGCGCTTCTTGCCCGTCTGCGACCAGGTCAGGTCGACCGGGTCCTGTTCGACCTCGTTCTTCACCTCGCTGCGAAACAGTGCGGCGGTAAGGCCCAGCTTGCCCCTGAAGAGGTCGAGCTTGCCGCCGACTTCGGTGGTGAGCGTCTCCTGCGGATCGTAGATCGGGTTCTGGGCGCTGTTGAGATTGCCCGAGACCGTGAAGTTCGAGCCCGGCGGCAGCTTGGAGCTGGCGGCCATCGCGTAGACGCTGCTGTTGGCCGCCGGCTTGTACAGGACCGAGAGCTTGCCGTTGAAGACGGTGTCGCCGATGTTGAAGCGGGTCGGCGTCAGCACGTTGTTGGTCAGCGCGACCACGGTGTAGTCGGCGCTGTAGTGGTCGGCGCGCAGGCCGCCGTTGACGATCCAGTTCTCGCCGAACTTGATGGTGTCGAAGGCGTACACGCTCTGGGTGTCGATCGCGCCTTCGTTGTAGGCGCCGGTGCGGCGCGGCGCGAGGCCGGTGACGGGCACGCCCGCATCCGGGTGGTAGAGGTTCGCAGGCGCCAGGGCGCCCAGGCCGGTGAGGCCGTAGGTGACCTGCTTTTCGCTGGTGAACTCGATGCCGGTCACCAGGGTGTGGCGCAGGGCGCCGGTCTCGAACTGCGAGGTCAGCGCGGTCTGGTTGGTGAGGATGCGGTTTTCCTGGTCCTTCACGGTGCGGGTGTTGCGCACCAGGGTCCAGGTCGACGGATCGGCAGGGTCGACCAGGTTCAGGTTGGCGGCGCTGGCGAGGAAGGCCGAGAGCAGGTAGTCCTGGCTGGTGCGGCCGTAGCGCGAGATGTTGTGCAGCCTGAGCTTCGGCGAGAAGTCGTGCTCGACGCGCACGGTCGCCATGTCGGCCCTGACCTTGTCGTAGTCGCTGTTCGAGCCGTAGAAATTCTCCGGGTCGACCGGCGCGGCGTCCGACAACTGGGGCTTGTTCACCCGGTCCGGACTGGTGTAGCCGGGCAGGCCGACGGTGGGGACGCCGCCGTCGGGGATGTTGTCCTGCTTGACGTGCAGGTAGTCGAGGACCACGCGGGTCGGGCCGTTCAGGCCGAAGGCGATGCCCGGCGCGACCGCCCAGCGCTTGTCCGTGACGACGTCGCGCGCCGGCCGGCCCGAGTCCTGGGCCATCGCGTTCAGGCGCAGGGCGATGCCGCGCTCGGCGTCCAGCACGCGGTTGACGTCGGCGGTCACGCGCTTCTGCGAGGCGCTGCCGAAGGTCGCCGAGGCGCTGGCCAGGTCGTCGAGCCTGGCCTTCTTCGTCACCAGGTTGACCGAGCCGGTCGGCGCGCCGCGGCCGTTGTCGGTGCCGGCCGGGCCCTTGAGCACGTCGATCTGTTCGAGGTTGAAGACGTCGCGCGAGATCGAACCGACGTCACGCACGCCGTCGACGAAAATGCTGCCCGAGGTGTCGAAGCCGCGCATGAAGATGGCGTCGCCCGTGTTCGTGTTGCCGTTCTCGCCCAGGAAGAAGGCGCCCACGCCAGGGGTGTTGCGCAGCGCCTCGGTCAGGGTGAGGGCGCCTTGCTGCTCGATCAGTTCCTTCTTGATGACCTGCACGGATTGCGCGGTATCGACCAGCTTCTCGGTGTACTTCGGCGAGGACGGACGCTCGGCGAGGAAGCCTCCTTCGGCCTTGCCGCTGACTTCCACCTTCGCCACCGGGGCGCCCGAGGCATCGTCATACACGACCGGGGCCGCGGTCTCGGCGGCGCCGGCTGCGAGCGGCAGCAGCATGGTGGCGAGCGCGGCGCTCATGTGTTGGTGGAGGCGGGTAGGGGCGTGTTTGCGGCTGGTGATGGCTTGCATGGAGCTTCCTGTTTTTCTCTCTTGATTGTCATGAGGCCCGCTGTGCGGGTCGGCTTCGTCGAACTGGACTGTATGGTAATGAGAATCGTTCATTATGTAAACGAGAATCGTTATCATTTGCATTCAGTGCGCTGAACAAGGCAGAGAGCAGCCGCGCGGGGCGGCGCCTTGTCACGGGCCGGTCATACGCGGAAGTTACATTTTTCGCATGATTGTCAACAGGAGTTCAACCGTGCTGAAACATGTACCGACCCGTCCTTCCCGCCGTCCTGTCCCATTCCCCGCGCTCCTGGCGCTGACCCTCGCCAGCCTCGGCCTGCTGGCCGGCTGCGGCGGCGACCGCGACCTCGTCAACCCGGGCGCATCCTGGCCGCCGACGCCCACCGTGACGGCGCACCGCGGCGCCTCCGCCCTGCGTCCCGAACACACGCTCGAGGCCTACCGCAAGGCCATCGAGGACGGGGCCGACGTGGTCGAGCCCGACCTGGTCGCCACGAAAGACGGGGTGCTGGTGGCGCGCCACGAGAACGAGATCTCGGGCACCACCAACGTGGCCGACCAGCCCCAGTTCGCCGCGCGCAAGACCACCAAGACCATCGACGGCATCCCGGTCACGGGCTGGTTCACGGAAGACTTCACGCTGGCCGAACTGAAGACCCTGCGCGCACGCGAGCGCATCCCGGCCAACCGCCCGGCGAACCTGGACTACAACGACCAGTTCGCCATTCCGACGCTGCAGGAAGTGATCGAGCTGGTGCAGGCTGAAAGCGAGAAGCGCAACAAGGTGATCGGCCTCTACCCGGAAACCAAGCACCCGAGCTATTTCAAGGCGATCGGCCTGCCGCTGGAAAAGCGCCTGGTCGACCAGCTGGCCGCAAGCGGCTATCGCGGCAGGGAGGCGGCGGTCTTCATCCAGTCCTTCGAAGTGGCCAACCTGAAGGAACTGCGCGGCATGACGGGTATCCGGCTGGTGCAATTGATCGACAATCCGGCCAACCCGCCGGCGGCGAATGGCACGCCGCGCAATGCGCCCTACGATTTCGTTCTGGCGCGAAACGGCCGCAGCTACGCCGACCTGGTGACGGCGGCGGGCCTGAAAGAGGTGGCGACCTACGCCGACGTGGTCTCGCCCTACAAGGACGTCATCATCCCGCGCGACGCGGCGAACAACCTGGGCGCGCCGACGAGCTTTGTCGCCAACGCGCGCGCCGCGGGTCTCATGGTGCACACCTGGACCCTGCGTCCGGAGAACCCCTTCCTGCCGGCGAACCTGCGCACGACGCCCGCGGATTCGCCCAGCCAGCGCGGGAATGCGGTGGCCGAGATCCGCGCCTTCCTGGACGCCGGGATCGATGGCTTCTTTACCGACGATCCGGCGGTGGGGCGGGCGGCGGTGGATGGGTACGTGAAGAAGTAAGAAGAGGCGGCGCCGGCCGGGCCGGCGCTGCTCGATGACAGGTGCTTACTGGCGGATGCGCACGTCGATGGCGACTTCCGGATCGCGGCGCGGCGCATTGTCGTAGGCCGGGTAGTAGACGCGCTCCCGCACGACCGGCTCGTCGTAGTGGTCGTGTCGTGCAACCGGGCGGCTCGGGCCCTTGCACTTGCGCTCGACCTTGGTGTCGCCGTTCTTCTTGACCTTGCGTTCGACCTTGCAGTTGCCGTCCCAGTATTCTTCCTTGTATTCGTGGCCGTGCTTGCCGTGGCGGCCGTGGCCGCTTTCGTCTTTCCATGGGTCGGCGGCGGCGCCCGACGAGACGGCGACCAGGCCGAGGGCGGCAATCGAGAGCAGAATGTTTTTCATGATGGGCTCCAGCAATTTGATGGAGCCATTCTAAGTGACGCCCGAGTCTGGTGCCGGCCGATTGTGTTATCGGATGTTACATCGCGATCGGAGACGCCCGGCCGCGCCGCTCAGTACACGTCGCGCCGGTAGCGGCCCTCGGCCATCAAGTCGTCCAGCGTGTCGGCGCCAAGCGTCTCGGCCAGCGCTTCGTGCACGCCGGTCGCCATGCCCTGCAGGCTGCCGCACACATAGATCGCGGCGCCGCGGTCCACCCAGGCGCGCAGCTCGTCGGCGTGTTCGCGCAACGCGTGCTGCACATAGCGCGGGCCGGCGCCGTCGCGCGAGAAAGCCAGGTCCAGCCGCGCCAGCTTGCCCTTGTCGACCCAGCCCTCCAGCTCCTCGCGGCACAGGAAATCGTGGGCGGCGTTGCGTTCGCCGAAGAGCAGCCAGTTCTGGTGCATGCCGGCCTCGATGCGGGCCGACAGGTGGGCGCGCAGCCCGGCAAGCCCGGTGCCGTTGCCGACCAGGATCAGCGGCCGCGCCGCGTTCTCGCCCAGGCGGAAGCGTGCATGGCTGCGCACGCGCAGGGCGACGACATCGTGCTCTTTCGCGTCCAGGCAGAGCCAGCCGGATGCGGCGCCGGCGCTGCCGTCGGCATGGCGCTGCAGGCGCACCAGCAGGACCAGCTTTCCCTCGCCGGGAATCGAGGCGATCGAATATTCGCGCGGCAGGTCCGGGTCCCGCGGCGCGCTGATCTGGACCAGGTCGCCTGCTTCCCAGTCGGGCAGGGCGCCGTCGATGGGCGCCAGCGCGATGCGGTACAGCGGGGCGCCGGCGCTGCCGGCGTTGAGCAGGCTGCGTTCGGCGATGCGCCAGTTGCCGTAGGCCGGCGCTTCCCAGTCGGGCGCGTCGCTGGTGCCGGCCAGGCGGCCGACGTGGTGCTGCCAGTCGGCCAGTGCCTCGGCATTGCCGCGGTCGACCTCGATGCGCTCGAACAGCGGCGTGGCGCCGTGGGCGGCGAGCCAGGTGTCGAGCGCGCGGCCGAAGCCGCAGTAGTTGGTATAGCTGCTGTCGCCCAGGGCCAGCACGGCGTAGTGCAGGTGAGAGAGGTCTGCCGCCGTGCCCATGGTGTGGCTGGCGAAGCGCGCGGCGCTGTCCGGCGCGTCGCCTTCGCCGTAGGTGCTGGCAATGAACAAGACGCGCGATGCTCCGGCGAGCGCGCCGGCGTCGACCCCCGACATGCATGCGGCGCGCGCCGACAGGCCGCCGGTGGCGAGCAGGGCGGCGGTGCGCTCGGCCAGGTATTCGGCGCTGCCGGTCTGGCTGGCGTACACCACCAGCCAGTCGGCGGCGCCCGCAGGCGGCGAGCGGCGATGGCGGCTATGGATGCGGGCGCGCCAGATGGCGGCGCACATCGCCAGGTAGGCGCCGGAGAGGGCCAGCGCACCGCCCAGGCGTACGGGATCGATCGTCAGCATCATTGAAGCAGTTCGCGCCAGGCGGCAGAGGTATGTTGCGTCAGGCCGCCGTCGCGGCGGACCAGGTAGCGGGCGGCGATGCCGCGCGCATCGGCGAAGGCGATGCCGTCCTGCACGCCCATTACGGTGAGGGCGGTCGACAGCGCATCGGCCGCCATGCAGCTCGGGGCCACCACCGTGGTCGACGCCACCCCGTTGGCGATCGGATGGCCGCTGCGCGGGTCCAGCGTGTGCGACACCCGGCGCGGGCCATGGTGGAAGTAGCTGCGGTAGTCGCCCGAGGTGGCGACCGCCAGGCCATGCAGGGCAACGATAACCTGGGCCGGATCGGCGCCGGCGTCGGCGTCGGGCACGCCCTCGATCTCGACCCACCAGGGGTCGCCGCCCGGCTTGACGCCCGCGCCGCGCAGTTCGCCGCCGACCTCGACCAGGTAGTGGCGCACGCCGGCCTGTTCGAGGCAGGCGCCGAGGCGGTCCACCGCGTAGCCCTTGGCGATCGAGGAAAAGTCGAGCTGGGCGCCGCCCGGCTGCAGCAGGCGGCGGCCGACGCGGTCGAGCTGCGGCGCGGCGCCCGCACGCCGCGCCAGCGCGTCCGCCACGGCAGCGGCGGATGGCGGCGCGAAGCCGGCATGGCTATGCCGGCCTTGCGGGCCGAATCCCCACAGGGTCACCAGCGCGCCGGCGGCCGGATCGTAGGCGCCAGCCGTGTCTTCGTGGACGCGCAGGCCGAAGTCGATCACGTCGTAAAAGCCGGGCGGCAGCGCATGCCAGCTGCCGGCGGGGGCGCGGTTGTACTGCGACAGCAGCGAATCGGGCTCCCAGTGGCTCATCTGGGCCACGATGCCGTCCAGCTCGCGCCGGAGCAGGGCGTCCAGGTCCGCCGTCACGCCAACCGGCACCGCCATCCGGGCCGACCAGCTGGTGCCCATGGTGAGGCCGCCGGTCTGCTGCAGCCGGCTGCCCGGGGAGGGCAGTGCCAGGTCGATCGCGTGGGGCACCAGGACGTCGCGCATGCTGCTTGCCGCTATCTGCTTACTGTGGCAGGACTTCGAAGGTCGCGGCGTAGGTGTAGCGCTTGGCGCCCGGTTGCGCCGGTCCCTTCGGGGCCTCGTGCGGCACGCTGGCGCTGAGCCAGTACATGTTCGGCGCCGCCACGGTGAAGGAAGCCTCGCCCTTGGCATCGGTGGTCAGGCGCTGCTCGCCCGCGGCATTGCGGTACTTGGCGGTGCCGCCGACCACGCTGAACGGCAGGTTGGCGGCGGGCTTGCCGTCGAGCTGGAAGCGCACGTGGATCGGCTCGCCGACGCGCAGGTCGGACGGGTGGGTAACCGGGATCATCTCGAGACCGACGCCGCTGGCTTTCAGTGCGGTGTCGTTCATCTTGTTGGCCGAGACAAAGGTCTCGATGCGCCCGAGCACGGTCGTGCTCTGCACCTCGGTGGCGCCGGCCGGAATCTGCACGGCGGGGCTGCCCTGGGCGCCGCGGAAGCGCTTGGTTTCGCCGTTCAGCTTGTAGCTGCCCATCACGTTGTTGTTGACGATGGCCAGGCGGTAGGTGCCGTCCTTCGGCAGGCGCAGGTCGAGCGTGCTGCGGAACTTGCCCAGCACCGCGCCTTCGGCCTTGGTCGTGACGCCGTCCGGATCGGTGACCGTCAGGTTGTCCAGGCGCAGCGGCGCATGATTGAATTCGAACAGCTGGTTGGAGATGCCGGCGTCGAGCGAGACCCAGGCTTCCTTGGCGTCGACCATGGTGGAGTTCGGCAACAGCCAGGGGCTGTGCGCCTGGGCCGTCATCGAGAGGCCGGCGAGGACGAGGCCGAGCGCGATGGTCTTGGTGCGGCGGTGTTGTTGCATGTTGTTCTCCTGTTCGTTTGTCTGGTTTGTCATGGCATCTGGAGCGACACGGCGCCCAGTTCGTCCTTGCCCGTCGCGCTGGCGCTGATCTTGCCCCTGCCGGTCCAGTTGAACGGCAGCTTCACGACTTCGCGCCCGCCCGATTCGCGCGCCGCCTCGACCACCAGCGTGTAGTCGCCGGCCGGCAGCTTGTCCAGGCCGTAGCGCGCGGCGTCGAACTTCATCGTGTGCGCGCCCGGCGGACGGGTCGCGCCGCTGACGCCGTCGATCGGCATGGTGGCTTCGCGGCCGGCCTTGCGCCACCAGCTGCGCAGGTCCTTCAGCCACTTCTCGCCCTCGCGGTTCTTCATCTTGAGGTCGTACAGCACGGCCAGGCTGGAGGCTACGCTCTGGTCGGCGCGCTCGATCCAGATCGCGACGTAGGGCTTGTGGTACTCCGCCACGTTCAGCCGCGGCAGTTCGAACTTGACGGACAGGTCGGCCGCCACCGCGCCGCTGGAGATCAGAGGCAGCGACAGGGCGGCAAGCGATGGGGACAGTTTCATGCGGTGCCTTCTTTGTATTAGTGAACGAACAGGAGCGCGAGCACGGCCGGCAGCACGATGCCGAGGCCGATCACTGGCCAGGTCGACGGCCGGTTGGCCGCGTGGTACTTCAGGATCAGGAATCCGGTGACGCAGAAGACGATGCACGCGAGCGCGAAGATGTCGATGAACCAGCTCCATACGGCGCCGGTGTTGCGGCCCTTGTGCATGTCGTTGAGCCAGGAAATCCAGCCGCGGTCGGTTTTCTCGTATTCGGCCTTGCCGTCGAGGCCGATGCGCAGCCAGGCGTCGCCGCCCGGGCGCGGCAGGGCGATGTAGGCGTCTTCCTCGGTCCACTCGGCTGCGGTGTTGCGCAGGTCGACCGGGAAGGCGCCGTTCGCCCACTCGGCCAGCTTCGCCGGCAGCGGGGCTTCGGCGTCGGCATGCTGTTCGGCATAGGCCTGCAGTTCCGGCAGCAGCGCCTCCGGCACGGCGTTCGTGAGGCGCGTGACCTGGGGCTTGGCTTCGATCTGGGCCGCGTGGTTGAGGGTGAAGCCGGTAATACTGAAGAGCAGCATCGCCATCAGGCAGATCGCCGAGCTGATCCAGTGCCACTGGTGCAACTGCTTCAGGTAGACGGCGCGGCGCGGCCCCGGCAAAGCCGGGGCGGGAGGGGTGGATGCAGCGGAAGTGGATGGTCCGGATGAGCTCATCCTCAAATGATAACGATTATCATTTACCTGGTCAACAGCACAATGTGGCCTGAACTGTGGCTTTACAAATAGAAATAATTAATTTCTGCCGTCAGAGCCCGCCTCGTCACAGCGCTTGCGTTACAATGTTGCGGGCCAAGCCCGGCTATGCTGTGGCCGGGCGCCCGTTTGCCTTGTAATACGTCCTTCCCCCACAACTTGATGTAGTAAGTGCGATCCGCTAACCGGTCAGGCCGTGTCGCGGAAGGTTAGATTAACCCGCCCCATACTCGCGAAGCGCGAAGAAAGGTGAGCAAGAATGATGCAGCAACAGAATGCGAACTCGTACCTGTTCGGCGGTAATGCGCCGTACGTGGAAGAGTTATACGAAGCGTACCTGAACAATCCGGGATCGGTCCCGGAAAACTGGCGCGCCTATTTCGACCAGATGCAGCACGTGCCAGCGGTTGACGGATCGAACCGTCCGGACGTGGTCCACTCGTCGGTGGTCGCTTCGTTCGCGGAACGCGCGAAACAGGGTCCGATCCGCACCGTGATCGCCTCCCCCGATGCTGAACTCGGCCGCAAGCGCGTCGCCGTGACCCAGCTGATCGCAGCCTACCGTTACCTCGGCTCCCGCTGGGCCAACCTCGACCCGCTGCAGCGCCAGGAGCGTCCGCCCCTGCCGGAACTCGACCCGAGCTTCTACGGCTTCACCGAAGCGGACCTCGACACCGTCTTCACCATCAGCAATACCTACTTCGGCAAGGAAACCGCGCCCCTGCGCGACATCCTGAACTGGCTGCGCGACACCTACTGCCGTTCGATCGGCGCTGAGTTCATGTACATCAGCGATCCGGCGGAAAAGCGCTGGCTGCAGGAACGCCTGGAGTCGACCCGCTCGACCCCAACCTTCACCGCCGAAAAGAAAAAACACATCCTCGAGCGCCTGACCGCGGCCGAAGGCCTGGAGCGCTACCTCCACACCAAGTACGTCGGCGCCAAGCGTTTCTCGCTGGAAGGCGGCGAATCCTTCATCGCCTCGATCGACGAAGTCATCCAGCGCGCCGGTGAAAAAGGCGTGCAGGAAATCGTCATCGGCATGGCCCACCGCGGCCGCCTGAACGTGCTGGTCAACACCCTGGGCAAGAGCCCGGCCGACCTGTTCGAAGAATTCGAAGGCAAGCACGCCGACGACCTGCCGGCGGGCGATGTGAAATACCACCAGGGCTTCTCGAGCGACATCTCGACCCCGGGCGGCCCGGTCCACCTGTCGCTGGCCTTCAACCCGTCCCACCTCGAGATCGTCAACCCGGTCGTCGAAGGTTCGGTCAAGGCGCGCATGGAGCGCCGCGGCGACCGCAAGGGCAAGGAAGTGCTGCCTATCCTGGTGCACGGCGACGCCGCATTCGCCGGCCAGGGCGTGGTCATGGAAACCCTGAACCTGGCCCAGACCCGCGGCTACGGCACGGGCGGCACGGTCCACATCGTCATCAACAACCAGATCGGCTTCACCACCTCCGACCCGCGCGACGCGCGTTCGACCATCTACTGCTCGGACGTGGTCAAGATGATCGAGGCGCCGGTGCTGCACGTGAACGCCGACGATCCGGAAGCGGTCGTGCTGGCCTCGCAGATCGCGATGGACTACCGCACCGAGTTCGGCAAGGACGTGGTCGTGGACATCGTCTGCTACCGCAAGCTGGGCCACAACGAGCAGGACACCCCGGCCCTGACCCAGCCGCTGATGTACAAGAAGATCGCCAAGCATCCGGGCACCCGCAAGCTGTACGCGGAGAAGCTGGCTGCCCAGGGCACCATCCCGGCCGAAGCCGGTGACCAGCTGGTCGCCGCCTACCGCGCCGCAATGGACGCCGGCAAGCACACCGTCGATCCGGTCCTGACCAACTTCAAGGGCAAGTACGCCGTCGACTGGGCGCCGTTCCTGAACAAGAAGTGGACCGACGCCGCCGACACCGCCGTGCCGCTGACCGAACTGAAGCGCCTGGCCGAACGCATCACCAAGGTGCCGGAAAACTTCAAGCCGCACTCGCTGGTCGAGAAGGTCCTGAACGACCGCGCCGCCATGGGCCGCGGCGAGATGAACCTCGACTGGGGCATGGGCGAACACCTGGCCTTCGCATCGCTGCTGGCTTCCGGCTACGCCGTGCGCCTGTCGGGCCAGGACGCCGGCCGCGGCACCTTCGTGCACCGCCACGCCGTGCTGCACGACCAGAACCGCGAACGCTGGGACCAGGGCATCTACCTGCCGCTGGCCAATGTGTCGGAAAACCAGGCCAACTTCACCGTGATCGACTCGGTGCTGTCGGAAGAAGCGGTGCTCGGCTTCGAGTACGGCTACTCGACCGCCGAACCGAACACGCTCACCATCTGGGAAGCCCAGTTCGGCGACTTCGTCAACGGCGCCCAGGTCGTCATCGACCAGTTCATCGCCTCGGGCGAAGCGAAGTGGGGCCGCGCCTCGGGCCTGACCATGATGCTGCCGCACGGCTACGAAGGCCAGGGTCCGGAGCACTCGTCGGCGCGTATCGAGCGCTTCCTGCAGCTGTGCGCAGACAACAACATGCAAGTGGTGCAGCCGACCACGGCCGCGCAGATCTTCCACCTGCTGCGCCGCCAGATGGTGCGCCAGTTCAGGAAGCCCTTGGTGATCTTCACGCCGAAGTCGCTGCTGCGTAACAAGGACGCCGGCTCGCCGCTGACCGACCTGGCCAAGGGCGGCTTCCAGACCGTGATCGGCGAAGTGGACGAGAAGATCGACGCTTCCAAGGTCAAGCGCGTGCTGGTCTGCTCGGGCAAGGTCTACTATGACCTGGTCAACACCCGCAAGGCGCGCGCTGCCAACGACGTCGCGATCATCCGTATCGAACAGATGTATCCGTTCCCGCACAAGTCGTTCGCGGCCGAGCTGAAGAAATTCAGCAACGCAACCGAAGTGGTGTGGACGCAGGATGAACCGCAGAACCAGGGTCCGTGGTTCCAGATCCAGCACAACATCTTCGAAAGCATGGAAGATGGACAGCGCCTGGCCTATGCCGGTCGCGCCGCCTCCTCGTCGCCTGCGGTCGGCTATGCCGACAAGCACGTGGCGCAACAGAAGGAACTGCTGGAAACCGCGTTCTCGAAACTCAAGGGTTTCATCCTGACCAAGTAAGACACCACTGCCCCCGTGCGCCGTGCGCCGGGGGTCTTTGCATACAGAATACCAACGGAGTTACACAAAAATGGCACAAATCGAAGTCAAGGTCCCCCAACTGTCGGAATCGGTTGCTGAAGCGACCCTGCTGTCCTGGCACAAGAAGGTCGGCGAGCAGGTCGATCGCGACGAGAACATGATCGACATCGAGACCGACAAGGTGGTCCTGGAACTGCCGGCCCCGAGCGCCGGCGTGATCGTGCAGCTGATCAAGGCCGACGGCGCCACCGTCACCTCGGGCGAAGTCATCGCGATCATCGATACCGAAGCCTCGGCACAGACCAGCCCGGTCGCAGTGCGCTCGGCCCCGGTGCAGCAGGCCCCTGAAGCGCCGGCGGCAGCGCCCGCCGCCGCAGCCGCATCGACCGGCTCCAAAGGCGACGTCGCCATGCCGGCCGCCGCCAAGATCCTGGCCGACAACAACATGAGCGCAGCCGACGCCACCGGCACCGGCCGCGACGGCCGCGTGACCAAGGGCGACGCCCTGGCCGCCGTTGCCAACAAGCCTGCCGCCGCAGCCGCTCCTGCGCCTGCCGCCAAGCCTGCTCTCCAGCAAGTGGCCGCTCCGGTCGCGAACCTGGGCGACCGTCCGGAAGAGCGCGTGCCGATGAGCCGCCTGCGCGCCCGTATCGCCGAGCGCCTGCTGCAGTCGCAGCAGACCAACGCCATCCTGACCACGTTCAACGAAGTGAACATGGCCCCGGTCATGGAGCTGCGCAACAAGTACAAGGACAAGTTCGAGAAAGAGCACGGCGTCAAGCTGGGCTTCATGTCCTTCTTCGTCAAGGCCGCTGTCGCCGCACTGAAGAAGTACCCGATCCTGAACGCCTCGGTCGATGGTAACGACATCGTCTACCACGGCTACTTCGACATCGGTATCGCCGTCGGTTCGCCGCGCGGCCTGGTGGTGCCTATCCTGCGCAACGCCGACCAGATGTCGATCGCCGAGATCGAGAAGAAGATCGGCGAATTCGGCCAGAAGGCAAAAGACGGCAAGCTGACCCTGGAAGACCTGTCGGGCGGTACCTTCTCGATCTCGAACGGCGGCGTGTTCGGCTCGATGCTGTCGACCCCGATCATCAACCCGCCGCAGTCGGCGATCCTGGGCGTGCACGCGACCAAGGACCGTGCCGTGGTCGAGAACGGCCAGATCGTCATCCGTCCGATGAACTACCTGGCGATGTCGTACGACCACCGTATCATCGACGGCCGCGAAGCCGTGCTGGGCCTGGTCGCCATGAAGGACGCGCTGGAAGATCCGGCCCGCCTGCTGCTCGACCTGTAATTCCGCAGTAATGTAGCAGGTAGCGAAGTAGACGTAGTACGTGGGACATGCCCGCCGGACGGCGCGCACGTTCCACGCAACCAGTGAGGACTGCCATGATCTCCGATGAAATCCGGCGTTTGCACGAGCTGCACCAGGCCGGCGCCTTGAGCGACGCCGAATTCGAACAGGCCAAGGCCAAGGTCTTGTCGGGATCCTATTCCGGCAACGGCGCCGGCCCCCGCGTCAACCTGAACAAGGGCGGCAGCGAGTTCAAGGCGGGCTGCACCGCGGTCGAGACCCAGCTGCGCGCACTGCGCCGTTCGCGTACCGATCGCTGGATCGGCGGCGTGTGCGGCGGCCTGAACGGCGTGCTGGGCATCGAAGCCTGGGTCTGGCGCCTGATCTTCGTGCTGTTCACCCTGCTGACCTCGGGCTTTGGCGCACTGGTCTACCTGCTGATGTGGATTTTTGTCCCAGAAGAATAAATAAGGAAGCTATTCATGAGTAACGAGAAACAATTCGACGTCGTCGTCATCGGCGGCGGCCCTGGCGGCTATATCGCGGCCATCCGCGCGGCCCAGCTGGGCTTCAAGACCGCCTGCATCGACGAGTGGAGCAATGCGGCGGGCAAGCCGGCTCCGGGCGGCACCTGCACCAACGTCGGCTGCATCCCGTCGAAAGCGCTGCTGCAGTCGTCGGAACACTTCGCGCACGCCGGCCACGCTTTCGCCGAGCACGGCATCAACGTCTCGGGCCTGGAACTGAACCTGCCGCAGATGCTCAAGCGTAAGGATTCGGTCGTCAAGGCGAACAACGACGGCATCCTGTTCCTGTTCAAGAAGAACAAGGTGAGCTTCTTCCACGGCCGCGGCTCCTTCGCCGGCAAGGCCGAGGGTGGCTACACCATCAACGTCACCGGTCCGACCACCGACACCCTGACCGCCAAGAACGTCGTCGTCGCCACCGGCTCGAACGCACGCGAACTGCCGGGCGCACCGTTCGACGAGAAGCTGATCCTGTCGAACACCGGCGCGCTGGCCATCGATGCCGTCCCGGGCAAGCTCGGCGTGATCGGCGCCGGCGTCATCGGCCTGGAAATGGGTTCGGTGTGGCGCCGCGTCGGCGCGGACGTCACCATCCTCGAAGGCCTGCCGACCTTCCTGGGCGCGGTCGACGAGCAGATCGCCAAGGAAGCGCACAAGCTGTTCACCAAGCAGGGCCTGAAGATCAGCCTGGGCTGCAAGATCGGCGCGATCACCAAGGGCGAGAACAACGTCACCGTCGCTTACGCCGATTCGACCGGCGCCGAGCAGACCGTCACCTTCGACCGCCTGATCGTCTCGATCGGCCGCGTGCCGAACACCACCGGCCTGAATGGCGAAGCGGTCGGCCTGCAACTGGACGAGCGCGGCTTCGTGGTCGTCGACGACGAGTGCCGCACCAGCCTGCCGGGCGTGTGGGCGGTCGGCGACGTCGTGCGCGGCCCGATGCTGGCGCACAAGGCGGAAGAAGAGGGCGTCGCGGTTGCCGAGCGCATCGCCGGCCAGCACGGCCACGTCAACTTCAACACCATTCCGTGGGTCATCTACACCTCGCCGGAAATCGCTTGGGTCGGCAAGACCGAGCAGCAGCTCAAGGCAGAAGGCGTGGCATATAAAGCCGGCACCTTCCCGTTCATGGCCAACGGCCGTGCGCGCGCACTGGGCGACACCTCGGGCATGGTCAAGTTCCTGGCCGACGCCACGACCGACGAAATCCTGGGCGTGCACATCGTCGGCCCGGTCGCATCCGAGCTGATCTCGGAAGCCGTGGTCGCGATGGAATTCAAGGCCTCGTCGGAAGACATCGCCCGCATCTGCCACGCGCACCCGTCGCTGTCGGAAGCCGTCAAGGAAGCCGCGCTGGCTGTCGACAAGCGTTCGCTGAACTTCTAAGACGACAATCGCATGTCGGTAGGGTGGGCGCCCCTGTGCCCACGCGTGACGCAAGCACCACGTTGGCGCAATCGGGCGCCGCGGCTGCTCAACGTTCACGCGTGGGCACGGGGCGCCCACCCTACGTTTATCCACGTCCGTGGCCGGGTGCAACCGTCCGACCCCGCACGTTTTGAATTGCACATCACATGAACGTCCAAGAGTATTACCAGCACGCGCTGACCGAGCGCGGTTTCAAGTCCGACCCGGCCCAGGCGCGCGCGGTCGAGCGCTTGCAGCAGGCGTACGACGACTGGGTCCAGTACAAGGCCCAGCGGTCGTCCGCTTTCAAGCGCCTCATCAACCGCCCGGACGTGCCGAAGGGCGTGTACATGTGGGGCGGGGTGGGGCGCGGCAAGTCCTTCCTGATGGACAGCTTCTATTCGGTCGTGCCGGTGGTGCGCAAGACGCGCCTGCACTTCCATGAGTTCATGCGCGCCGTGCACCACCAGCTCGACGAGCTCAAGGGCGTCGCCAATCCGCTCGACGAGGTCGCCAAGCGCATCGCGAAGAAGTATCGCCTGATCTGCTTCGACGAATTCCACGTCTCCGACATCGCCGACGCGATGATCCTGTACAACCTGCTCAAGGCCCTGTTCGACAACGGCGTGTCCTTCGTGATGACCTCGAACTACGAGCCCTCCACGCTCTACCCGGACGGGCTGCACCGCGACCGCATGCTGCCGACCATCGCGCTGCTGCAGGACAAGCTCGACGTCATGAACGTCGACGCCGGCAACGACTACCGCAAGCGCGCCCTCGAGCAGGTGCAGGCCTATTACACGCCGCTGAACGCGGCCTCCGACCACGCGTTGCGCGAAGCGTATGCGAAGGTGGCCGACACCGCCGACGAGAGCCCCATCGTCCACATCGAGAACCGCGAGATCCGCGCCCTGCGCCGCGCCGGCGGGGTGATCTGGTTCGACTTCGCGACGCTGTGCGGCGGTCCGCGCTCGCAGAACGACTACCTCGAGCTGGCCACGCGCTTCCACACCGTGATCCTGTCGGGCATCCCCGTGATGTCGGCCGGGCAGTCGTCGGAGGCGCGCCGCTTCACCTGGCTGATCGACGTGTTCTACGACCACAAGGTCAAGCTCATCATGTCGGCCGCGAGCGAACCCGAGGAGCTCTACACCCAGGGCATGCTGGCGAACGAATTCCACCGCACCGTCTCGCGTATCATTGAGATGCAGTCGCGCGAGTACATGCTCGCCGAACGGCGCGGCGCGGCCGACGCCATCGCCTGACCGAACAGCCAACGAAGGCAAAACAAGGCAACAAGGAACAAGATGAGAAAAGCACAGTCCGTATTGCGCAGCGCAGCCTGCACCCTCGTTCTCGGCCTGCTGGCCGCCTGCGCCAGCGAGCGCCAGCTGCCGCCGCCGGCGCCTACCTCGCCGACCACCTCGGTGGCCCAGGCCGACGAACGCCTGGCTGCCGTGGCCGCCGAACGCGCCGCGATCGAGGCGCGCTATGCCGAGCGCGAGGCCGTCTGCTACGACAAGTTCTTCGTGAACAACTGCCTGGACGAGGCCAAGGAGCGCCGCCGCATCGCCCTCGCGGTGCAGCGCGCGATCGAGATCGAAGCCGAGTACTTCAAGCGCAAGCACAAGGTCGAGGAGCGCGACCGCGCGATGGCCGAGGCCGAGGCCGAGTACCAGGCCGAAGAAGCGCGCATGGCCGCCGAACCGCCCGCGCCGCCCAAGGCCCCGAACGTGACCCCGCCGCCGCGCCCGTCGCCGGTGGCCAAGCGCATGGCGCGCCACAAGGAGCGCACCGAGCAGGCCGCCGGTAAGGAAGCGGCCGAGGCCCCGAAGCGCGCCGCGAACGCCGCCGCCTACGAGGAGCGCCGCCGCAAGTCCGAAGAGCGCCAGCGCGAGGTAGCGCAGCGCAAGGCCGAGCGCGCAGCGAAGCAGGCGGCAAAGGCCGAGCGCGAGAAGGCGGCCGCCGAGAAATCGTCACCGGCGCAGTAGGGTGGGCGCCCCCGTGCCCACGCGTGGAGCATGCATCACGTTGGCGCAATTGGGCGCCCCCGTGCCCACGCGTGACGCCGGCATCATGTTGGCGTTTGGAAGGCGCCGCGTCTGCCCAACGTTCACGCGTGGGCACGGAGCGCCCACCCTACAATTCGCAGAGCTTACCGATCATTCAGGCAAGGGCCGGCGCCGCCCTAGCCGTTCGACCCCGCCCCATCCTGGGCCGGCTTGACCAGTTTCACGATCACCATCGAGCAATTGCCACCCTTGCCCTGGGAGCGTTCGGCCGCCTTGTTGATGAGCATTTCGGACGCCTGGCGCGGCGTCGAGCGGGCCAGGGCGGCGCCCAGCTCGGCGTCGGTGAAGAAGTGCCAGAGGCCGTCCGTACACAGCAGGAACTGCTCGCCCGCCGCGATGCCGGTGTGCATGCCCACGGTCACGAAGGGCTCCTTGCGGCTGTTGCCCAGCACATTGAGCAGCAGCTTCGAGCGCCGGTGATTGCGCGCCGCCTCGAGCGGCAGGCGATCGGCCGCCAGATGTTCGATGTAGGCGGCGTCGCTGGTGCGCTGGGTGCACTCGCCGTTCTCGAAACGGTAGAGACGCGAGTCGCCCACATGGGCCCAGACCGCCTCGCCATGGGGCGAGAGCAGCAGGCCGACGAAGCTCGCATGCGCTTCCTCGCCGGTGGTGACGGCATTCATCTTGATGACCAGGTGGGTTTCCTGCACGATCTCGCGCAGCAACTGGGCCAGGCGCTCGGGGTTCGGGCCGTCGCCCGGCTTGAAACCGTCGAACACCTGCTTGGCCGTGTGCAGCACCTGTTCGGCCGCCGCCGCGCCGTTGATGCCGTCCGACAGCACCGCCAGCACATGGCCGGGCGCGCGGGCGCCGGTCAGGATGGCGACCCGGTCGTTTTGCCGCGGGCGGTTACCGATGTGTTGCGCGGTACCCGCTTCGATCTTGAAGAGATTCATAAACTTTGATGCTTTCCGTGGCTTGACAGCCAATCTTTGTTGGCGGCAACGTCGCTGTAGATTAAACTATGCACCGAGAAGCCACCGTGTTGCAAGCCGTAAGGTTGACGCGGCACGGCGCCAGCCCGCTGTCCCGCCATCCCCCGCCTTGTTGAAAAACCTGTTTGGAACCGCCATCATGACCGATGTCCAAGACATCCAGCGCCGCATTATCGAACTCGACGTGGAACACCGTGACCTGGACGCGGTCATCGCGATGCTGACGGCCGATGGCCATGCCGACCAGCTCCAGCTGCGCCGCCTCAAGAAGCGCAAGCTGCAGCTGAAAGACCATATCACCCTGCTGAAGATGCAGCTGGTGCCGGACGTGCCGGCCTGAGTTCTCTTCGCATCAAGAAACGCCCATTTTGACCGATCACCTCCCCGTGCCCGGCGCCGCCGAGGCGGACGCCGCATCAGCTCCAGCTTCCGGCGACGCCGCTCCCGCCGCGCCCGTCGGTAAATACGACGAAGAAATCGACCGCCTGTTCGGTGTCGGTGGCCCGCTCGCGCCCGCTGTCGGCACCTTCAAGCCGCGCCAGTCTCAAACGGAAATGGCGAAAGCCATCGCCGGGGCCATCGCCGACCAGCAGGTGCTGATGGCCGAAGCCGGCACCGGCACCGGCAAGACCTTTGCCTATCTCGTTCCTGCGCTGCTGTGGGGCGGCAAGACCATCGTCTCGACCGGGACCAAGAACCTGCAGGACCAGCTCTTCCTGCGCGACATCCCGACCATCCGCAAGGCATTGAAGGCGCCGGTCTCGGTGGCCCTGCTCAAGGGCCGCTCGAACTACGTCTGCCACTTCCACCTCGAGCGCACGCTGCAGAACGGGCGCCTGACCTCGCGCGACGACGTCGGCCACCTGCGCGAGATCTCGCGCTTCATCAAGATGACGAACTCGGGCGACAAGGCGGAGCTGGCCAAGGTGCCGGAAAACGCCAGCGTCTGGAACCTGGTCACGTCCACGCGCGACACCTGCATGGGCGCCGAATGCCAGTACTACCAGGACTGCTTCGTGATGAAGGCGCGCCGCGAAGCCCAGCAGGCCGACGTGGTCGTGGTCAACCACCACCTGTTCTTCGCCGACGTGGCGCTGAAGGATACCGGCGTGGCCGAACTGCTGCCTTCGGCCAACACCATCATCTTCGACGAGGCGCACCAGCTGCCCGACACCGCGACCCTGTTCTTCGGCCAGTCGGTCTCGACCTCCCAGGTGCTGGAGCTGTGCCGCGACGTGCTGGCCGAAGGCCTGGCGCATGCGCGCGGCGGACCCGACTGGGCGAAGGTCGTGACCGTGGTCGAGAAGGCCGCGCGCGACCTGCGCCTGACCTTCCCGGAAGGCGGCACGCGTCTGTCGCTGCCCCAGGTGCTGCCGACCTCCGCCTTCTTCCCGGCGCTGGCCAAGCTCAAGGAAGAGCTCGACGGCTTGATCGACGTGCTGGAAGAAAACGCCGAGCGCGCCGAGACCCTCGAGGCATGCCGTGTTCGCGCTGTTGAATTAAAGGCATCCTTCGACGCCTGGAAGGCCGATCCCACGCCCAAGGGCAAGGTGGTTGAGGGCGACCAGGCCGTGCTCTGGGTCGAGGCCTTCAATTCCTCGCTGCAGCTGCACAAGACGCCGCTGTCGATCGCGCCGATCTTCCAGAGCCAGCGCGAGGGTAATCCGCGCAGCTGGATCTTCACGTCGGCGACGCTGGCGGTGAAGAACGACTTCAAGCATTTCTCCGACCAGATGGGCCTGACCGGCGAGCCGGCGCGCACCTGGCCGAGCCCCTTCAACTACGGCGAGCAGGGCATCCTGTACGTGCCGACCGGCCTGCCGGAGCCGAACTCCTTCCAGTACACCGATGCGGTGGTGGACGCCGCGCTGCCGGTGATCGAGGCGGCCGGCGGGCGCACTTTCTTCCTGTGCACGACGATCCGCGCGGTGAACAAGGTGGCCGAACGCCTGCGCCTGGAGTTCGCCGAGCGCGGCCTGGACTTCCCGCTGTTCGTGCAGGGCGAGCGCGGCCGTACCGAGCTGCTCGACTCCTTCCGCAACGCCGGCAACGCGGTGCTGGTGGGCAGCCAGAGTTTCTGGGAAGGCGTGGACGTGCGCGGCGAGGCGCTCTCGCTGGTCATCATCGACAAGCTGCCGTTCGCCCCGCCGGACGACCCTGTGCTGGCCGCGCGCATCGAAGTGATGGAGAAGCAGGGCCTGAACGGCTTCATGCACCACCAGCTGCCCGAAGCGATCATCACGCTCAAGCAGGGAGCGGGGCGCCTGATCCGCGACGTCGAGGACCGCGGCGTCCTGATGATCTGCGACCCGCGCCTGATCAGCAAGCCCTACGGCCGCCGCATCTGGCAAAGCCTGCCGCCGTTCAAGCGCACGCGGGTGCAGGAGGATGTCATCAAGTTTTTCAAGCCGGATGCGGAATAATCACGGCGCTTGAGCTTGACCCGTAGGGTGGGCGGCTCGACCTGTAGCATTGGAGTCGACGCACCGTGAGCGCCGCCCGCACGTTCAACCAGCAGATGAAACGCCGCGCCGATGTTCAACCGTGGGTTGAAGGCCTGGGCGGCCCCAGCATTGCAGTCACGCAAACGCCACGGGTGGAGCCGCCCACCCTACGTCTGTGCCGTTACGGCACGATCACCACTTTCCCCGTCACCTTGCGCGCCGCCATGTCGTTCAGCGCCTGCGCCGTATCGGCCAGCGCGTAGCGCTTCGACACCAGCGGCCTGAGCTTGCCCTCGGCCATCCAGCCCAGCATCTCGCGCATCGCGGCCAGGTTCGCCTTCGGCTCGCGCTTGGCGAATTCGCCCCAGAACACGCCGACCACCGAGGCGCCTTTCAGCAGCATCAGGTTCCAGGGCAGTTTCGGGATCTCGCCGGCGGCGAAGCCCACCACCAGGTGCCGTCCGCGCCAGGCGATCGAGCGCAGCGCCGGTTCGCTCCAGGGGCCGCCCACCGGATCGTAGATCACGTCCGGGCCGCGGCCAGCGGTCGCCGCCTTCAGGGCCTCGCGCAGGTCTTCCTTCGTGTAGTCGATCAGGACGTCGGCGCCGTGCTCGCGGCAGACCGCGAGCTTTTCCGCGCTGGAGGCCGCCGCGATCACGCGCGCGCCGAGCGCCTTGCCGATCTCGATCGCCGCCAGGCCCACGCCGCCGGCCGCGCCCAGCACCAGCATGGTTTCGCCGGCCTTCAGTTGCGCCCGGTCGACCACCGCATGGTGCGAGGTGCCGTAGGTCAGGGTGATGGCGGCGGCGGTATCGAAGTCCATGCCCGGGGGCATGGGCATCAGCACCTCGGCCGGCGCGCTCACCTGTTCGGCGAAGGCGCCGACGCGGGTGAAGCCGATCACCCGGTCGCCCGGCCTGAAGCCGCTCACGCCTTCGCCGACGGCGCGCACCGTGCCCGCGAATTCATTGCCGGGAGTGAAGGGGAGCTCGGGACGGTGCTGGTACTTGCCCTGCACGGTCAGCACGTCGGGGAAATTGACCCCGGCCGCGCGCACGTCGACGACGACCTCGCCGGCCGCGGGCTGGATGTCGGGCAGGTCCTGCAGTTCCAGGCTGTCGGGCGGGCCCCAGTCCTTGCATACGATGGCTTTCATGTTGTCTCCTCTGGTGGTGGTTGTTCTTCGGATCACACCGATTATGCCTCAGGGAATGCTTCGGCGTGGCCTCCGCCGTGGCGCCCGGCCCGTTTGTGCACACGCAAAATGGCGAGGGTCCGCAGCGCTACAGTGGTGGATGCGCATGCGCGCCAGCCGGCGTATTGAACAGGGGAAAGGCAATGACAATTCGGTACGGCTGCTTCTTCAGCTACGCCCACGGGCGCCATGCGTTGATGCAGCGGTTCAAGACAGCGCTGGCCGATGCGCTGCGCTGCTACCTCGAACCGTATTTCGACAACGAGGACGAGCTGTTCGTTGACACCGAGCAGCTCGGCGGCGGCGACGACCTCGACCGCAAGATCGCCCGCGCGATGTGCGAGAGCGTCTGCATGATCCTCATCTACACGCCGAAGTACGAAGCCCACGCCTACACGCGCCGCGAGTACGCGGCCATGCGCCTGCTCGAGGCCGAGCGCAGCAAGTGGTACACGCTGCCCAGCCACCTGATCATTCCGGTGATCATGACCCAACATCCCGACAAGCTGCCGCCGCAGATCGCGTCGTCCAGCTTCTATGTCGACTTCTCGCATTTCACGATGGCCACGGCGGACCTGAAATCGAATCCCGATTTCCTTCCCGACATCGACAAGATGGTGAAGCGGATCGCGACCCACTATCAGTACCAGAAGCTTTACACGCCGCCTGGTCATGATTGCAACCAATTCGTGCTCCCCGATGTCCCACCCGAGTGGCGTGCCATCCCGGATCTCACCTTCCCAAAAAAATGAGGAGCTACATGGAAATCAACCGCATAACGCTTCCGCCGATCCCCAGGCCCGGCGAAGTGACGACCTTCTATTCGTTCGAGAGCGGCACCGCGCGCAGCGTCGCGCTGGCCCATGCGGCCGTGCTGCTGGCGGGAGGCCAGAATGCGACGGTGCCGGTACTGATGATCGACTGGGACACCGAGGCGCCTGGCCTGCACCATTATTTCCCGGCCCAGGACGAGCGCTTCGAGAACATGCGTCCGGGCGCCGATGCCGCCCGTCCCGGCCTGCTCGAATACTTCGAGGCCTGCCGCGAGCAATTGCAGTCGCTGGGGCGCGCCGGCGCCGACCTCGATCCCGAGGAGCGCGCCCGGCTGGCGCTCGAGGCCATCGACTGGGAAGCCTATGTCGAGCGCGTCGACCAGAGCCGCTCGCTCTACCTGATGCGCGCCGGCCGCTTCGACGACAGCTATGGCGAGCGCGCCGACCGCATGGACTGGGACGGACTGTTCGCCGCCTGCCCGGCGCTCTACCGGGCCTTTGCCGCCCAGCTGGCGCGCCACTTCCGCCACGTGCTCATCGACGCACGCGGCGGGCGCTCGGCGGCGGTAAGCGTGTGCACCACGCTGCTGCCCGACCGCCTGGTCGGCCTGTTCACGCCCGGCGGGCGCAGCCTCGACGGGCTGGCCGGCGTCGTCACCCGCGCCGTCGAATACCGCTGCAGCCATGAGGACGAGCAGCGCCCGCTGCTGGTGTATCCGGTGCCCTGCGTCGACGGCGCCGACGCCGAGCGGCGCGCCCAGTGGCGGCGCGGCGACCCGCAGCGCGGCGTCCAGGGCTACCAGCCCGTGCTCGAGCAATTGCTGCGCAACTGCTACGGCCTGTCCCAGCTCTCCCTCGACAGCTATTTCGACGAGGTGCAGCTGCAGGGGGCGAGCGCGCCATCCGAGCCCTTTGCGGGCACCATCGTCCGCGACGCCGACCGCTACTCGAGCGCGCGCGGCGTCGCGGCCCTGCTGGGCTGGGTGGCCCAGGGGCGCTTTCCCTGGCAGTCGCGCGCCGAGCTCGACCTGCTCGACGCCATCGCCGCCGCGCGCGCCGCGCTGGCCGCGGGCGAGCGCAGTGCGGGCAGCGGCCTGCTGGGCGGCAGCGCGCCCGACCCGAACGCGGCGCCGCTGGCGCGCGACCTGCTGCGCCTGGGCGAACTGCACCGCCAGCAGGGCCGCGCCGCGCAGGCGCAGGAATGCTTCGAAGAGAGCACTGCGCTGCGCCAGCGCCTGCTCGGCGACACCCATCCCGACACCCGCGCCAGCCGTTCGGCCCTGGCCGTGCTGCTGCGCGAGAGCGGCCGGCTGCGCGAGGCGCGCGCCCAGTACGAACTGCTGGTCGAACACTGCGCGCAGGACGCGGGCGAGGAGCACGCCGAGACCCTGGCCGCGCGTTCCGGGCTGGCCGCCACGCTGGCCGGGCTCGACGAGTTCGCGCGCGCGCTGGCGCTGCACGAACAGGTGGTCGAATCCTGCGAGCGCCTGTACGGTCCGGGCCATATCGTCACGCTCGACGCCCTGGCCGGACAGGCGCGCACCCTCGCGCGCCAGGGCGAGTATTCGCGCGCGCGCATGGTCTACGAGCGCGTGCTAGAGGGGCGCCAGCGCATCCTCGGCACCGAACACGAGGACACGCTGCGCTGCACCCAGCTGCTGGCGGCGCTGCTGCGCGACATGGGCGACCTCGGCAATGCACGCAAGCTGCAGGAACTGGTGGTGCGGGTGCGCGAACGCCAGGCGGGCGTCGACGCCGCCGCCACCCTGCAGGCGCGCGAGGCGCTGGCCGAGATCTTCGCCGCCCAGGGCGACCTGGCCGCCGTGCGCGACATGCAGCAGTCGCTTGCCACGGCGCGCGAACGGCGCCTCGGCTCCGAGCACCCCGACACCCTGAGCATCCTGCTGCGCCTGGCCTCGACGCTGTCCGAGCAGGGCGAGCTCGAGGAGGCGCGCCGGCTGCAGCAGCACGTGGTCAGCCTGCACGAACGCCTGCGCGGCATGGACGACCACGAAACCCTGCGCAGCAAGCAGATGCTTGCCAAGACCCTGTCGAGCCAGGGGCACAGCCAGGCCGCGCGCCGGCTCGAGGAGAGCGTGGAGGAGGGCAGCAGCCGCCTGCTGAATATCCGCGCGATGTCGGCCGGATTGCAGGATGCCTCGGGCGCCGCCGCGTCGGGCGCCGCTGCGTCGGGCGCCGCTGCGTCGGGCCTTGCCGCGCCGGGGGCGATGCGCGCCGCCGCGCCGGGCTTCCCCGCGTCGCGCGCGGCGGCCCCCGGGTTGGCCGCGAAGGGCGGCGGCGGTTCGGGCTTCTCCGGTTTCGCCGGCACGCAGGCCGTCGGGCCGGGTCTCGCGGCGTCCGACGCCCAGTCCAGGTCCGGCGGCATGGCGCAGGGCGCCGCGTCGAGCGGCGGCCAGCATGGCGGGTCCGCGCGCGGCGCGCGCGAGGCCCTGCACCAGCCGCCGCACGACATGCTCGACCACAAGTTGACGCAATTGCAAAAGCTGATCGACAGCGGCCGTACACGCGAAGCGCGGGCGCTGGCCGACAGCCTGCGCGAAACCATCCTGCGCCCGACCGTCGCCCAGCCGCTGCGCCGGCGCGGGGTGTCGATGATCAAGCAGGTCTACCTCGAAGACGGCGACAAGGATGCCTTGCTGGCGGTCACCGAAGACGAGGTCGCCCTGCTCGAAGGCGCGCTGATCGAGGCGGCGGGAGGGCGGCCGCTGGCGTTGCGCTAGCGACATTGCCGGGGTTGCAAGCCTGCCCGGAACGTCGCATGAAGGCAACGGCGTTCCCGCCCGCAGGCCAGAAATTATGTGCCGTGGGCGCGTGACGCGGCCGTTGCTTCAGGTAAAATCGCGTGATGCGAATTCTTATCAGTAACGACGACGGCTACCTCGCCCCTGGTATTAACGCCCTGGCCGGCGCCCTTGCGGCGGTGGCCGAGATCATCGTTGTCGCGCCCGACAGCAACCGTTCCGGCGCGTCCAACTCGCTTTCGCTCGACCGTCCGCTGTCGGTCACCAAGGCTGCCAACGGTTTCTATTTTGTTAATGGCACGCCCACCGACTGCGTCCACATCGCGCTGACCGGCATGCAGGAAGCGCCGCCTGACCTGGTGGTCTCGGGCATCAACAATGGCCAGAACATGGGCGACGACACCCTGTATTCGGGCACCGTCGCCGCCGCCACCGAAGCTTTCCTGTTCGGCATCCCGGCCATCGCTTTTTCCCAGGTCCACTCCGGCTGGGCCCATATCGACTCCGCGGCCAGGGCTGCGCGCGACATCGTCCTGCGCCGCTTCGAGATGCTGCCTTCGCCCTTCCTGCTGAATGTGAATATCCCGAATCTGCCGTACGAGGAACTCGGGCCCTTGACGCCGACCCGGCTCGGGCGCCGCCACCAGGCCGAGCCGGTCATCCGCTCGCAGGACCCGCGCGGGCGCGAAATCTTCTGGATCGGCGCGCCCGGCGCCTGCCGCGACGCCGGCGAAGGCACCGATTTCCACGCCACGTCGCAGGGCCGGATCTCGATCACGCCGCTGCAGATCGACCTGACGCACAGGCCGCAGCTCGAGCTGCTGGCGCAGGGGCTGGCATGAAAGACCGGTCCGGCAATCCGGAAGGGAAGAGCTTTCCCTTGCCTTATTCCTCGGTGACCGGCGGCGCGCGCAAGCCCGGCACGCCGGCGCCGGTCGCCACGCCGCAGACGGCCACCCAGAACGCGGCGCGCGCCGTCGGCACGCATGCCCAGGCGCCCAAGTCACCGCAGCCCGGCCCCAAGCCGCCGGGTTACGCGTCGCCGCCCACGCAGTCGGCGCCGGCCGCCCAGCGCTCGGACCTGATGGCGACCGAGGCGATCCGGCGCGCGATGGTGGCCCGGGTCGCCGGGCAGGGCGTCAAGGACGGCGCCGTGCTGGCGGCGCTGGAGGCCGTGCCGCGCCACCTCTTCATCGAGCCGGCGCTTTCCAGTCAGGCGTATATCGACGCCTCGCTGCCAATCGGGCACAATCAAACTATTTCCCAGCCTTATATTGTTGCGCGTATGATTGAGGCGATGCGCGACGGCAAGTTTTCGAACGGCGCCATGCTCGACCGCGTGCTCGAGATCGGCACCGGTTGCGGCTACCAGGCGGCCGTGCTGGCGCGCGTGGCGAAGGAGGTCTACTCCATCGAGCGCATCAAGCCCCTGCACGAGCTGGCCAAGGCCAACCTGCGGCCCTTGCGTATTTCCAATCTGCGCTTGCACTACGGAGATGGTATGCTCGGGCTCGCGCAAGTCGCGCCCTTCGATGGAATCATCCTGGCGGCTGCCGGCCTGGAAGTGCCCCGCGCACTGCTCGAGCAGCTTGCCATCGGCGCGCGCCTGGTGGCCCCGGTAGGGGGCCAGGTGCAGCATTTGCAGCGGATTACCCGCATCGGCAAGGCCGAATGGACCAGCGAGACGCTGGAAGCCTGCCATTTCGTCCCCTTGCGCCCCGGCACCGTTTGAGCGCTGCCAGTATGTAATAGGTATTAGAAAAGAATGAAACAACCACCCCGTATAGTCCTGCTCACCCTGTTGCTCGCCGTGCTTGCCGGCTGTAACACCGCTACCCGCAAGACCCCTGTCGTCGAGCGTCCGATTTCCTCCACCACGACCCGTCCGGCGCCGCCGCGCGTCGAGGCGCCGCGCCCGGATGCCCGCGGCACCTATACCGTCCGCCGCGGCGACACGCTGCTGCGCATCGCGCTCGACCATGGCCAGAGCTACCGCGACCTGGTGGCCTGGAACAACCTGGCCGACCCGGACGACATCAAGGTCGGCCAGGTGCTGCGCGTCGACCCGCCGGGCGAGAAGGTTGCCGGCAACAATGTCGTTACCCAGCCGGTGCCGATGCCGCCGCAGGCGCCGCGCAAGACCGCGCCGCGCGCCGACAAGAAGCCTTACAGCGAGGAGAATGTCGCGGAAAGCCAGCGCGGCGAGAGGGCCGAGACCGTCGTCAGCACCAGCCCCGCGGCCGTGCCCGCCGGTTCGCGCGTGGGCGCCACCGTCACCGCCACCGACGACGAGAAGCTGAGCTGGATGTGGCCGTCGGACGGGCGCATCATCGCCACCTTCGACGAAGGCAAGAACAAGGGCATCGACATTGCCGGCCGGGCTGGTCAGCAGGTAATGGCTGCCGGCGCCGGCAAAGTAATGTACGCTGGCAGTGGCATCCGGGGTTATGGTAACCTCGTCATCGTCAAACACAGCAACAGCTTGCTGTCGGCATATGCCCATAACCGCGCGATTGTCGTGAAGGAAGGCGACAACGTGACCAAGGGCCAGGTGATCGCCGAGATGGGCGATTCCGATGCCGATACGGTGAAGCTGCACTTTGAGATTCGCCAGCAGGGCAAGCCAGTCGATCCGGCGAGGTTCCTGCCCAGCCGCTAGAGAGGGCCAATGACGCTGCCGCCGCACTCCCGGGATCACGACGCTTCGGACGATCTGCCTGACGAGCTGGAGAGCGATGGCGCGTCTTGCGACAGCGCGTCCGGCGACGCGGCGACCGATGGCGCCGACAGCGCTGCCCTGCTTCCCGCCGATACCGACGCCGACAGCGTCGACGAGCTCAAGACGGTGCTCGCCGCCGAGCTGTCCACCGACACCACCCAGCACTACCTGAACCAGATCGGCACCCGGCCGCTGCTCTCGGCCCAGCAGGAGACGCATTACGCGACCCTGGCCAAGGCGGGCGACTTCGCCGCGCGCCAGAAGATGATCGAGCATAACCTGCGTCTCGTCGTCTCGATCGCCAAGCATTACATCAACCGCGGCGTGGTCCTGCTCGACCTGATCGAGGAGGGCAACATCGGCCTGATGCGCGCCATCGACAAGTTCGAGCCCGAGCGCGGTTTCCGCTTTTCGACCTACGCCACCTGGTGGATCCGCCAGAGCATCGAGCGCGCGATCATGAACCAGGCGCGCACCGTGCGCCTGCCGGTGCACATGGTGCGCGAACTGAACGCCGTGCTGCGCGCCAAATATCACCTCGAGGCCCAGCACCACGACGGCAAGGACGCCAGCGCCGAGGACATCGCCAGCCTGGTCGGCCGTCCGGTCGAGGAGGTGCAGGACATCCTGGCGCTGTCCGAGCACGCCACCTCGCTCGACGCCCCGCTCGACAACGATCCCGGCTCGAGCCTGATGGACATGCTGCCCGGCGAACTCGAGGACAGCCCGGACACGCGCGCCGAACAGCACGAGATGACGCTTCTCGTGCGCGACTGGCTGACCCGCCTGCCGGAGAAGCAGCGGGTGGTCGTGATGCGCCGCTTCGGCCTCGACAACGACGACCCCGCCACCCTCGAGACCCTGGCCGAGGAGATGGGCGTGACGCGTGAGCGCGTGCGCCAGATCCAGCAGGAAGCGCTCGTCAAGCTCAAGCGGGCCATGGCGGCCCGTGGCGTCGTGCGCGATTCCTTGCTATGATGCGGCGGTTTTTTGACCGGATGTGGTTGTGACCGTTGTTGCTGCCGCGGGCCGAGTCCAAAGCTAACGGTCCGCTCGTTTGACCCGCCGCCAATATTCACCGTTCCGCGTGGGCACGGAGTGCCCACCCTACGTTCTCTCTCCGATTTGCGTTTACGTCTGATCTCAATGCAAGAAACTTTTATCGAAATTAAGTCGCTCGACGCGGATGCGCGCGGCGTCGGCCACCTCGAGAACGAGGATGGCACCCCGGGCAAGGTGATTTTCGTCGAGGATGCACTGCCGGGCGAGCGCGTCAGCTACGAGGTCAAGCGCAAGAAGAAGAACTGGGAAGCCGGCCGCATGGTGACCCTGCAGCGCGCCTCCTCGATGCGGGTCGAGCCGCGCTGCGAGCATTTCGGCTATTGCGGCGGCTGCTCGATGCAGCACCTGGAGCCCTCGGCCCAGGTGGCGATCAAGCAGCGCACGCTGGAAGACAACCTCTGGCACCTTTCCAAGGTGAAGGCGGAGAACATCATGCGCCCGATGTACGGGCCGACCTGGGGCTACCGCTACCGCGCCCGCCTGTCGGTGCGCCACGTCGAGAAGAAGGGTACGGTGCTGGTCGGCTTCCACGAGCGCGCGTCCTCCTACGTGGCCGACATCCGCTACTGCCATATCCTGCCGCCTCACCTGGGCGGCATGCTGATGCCGCTGCGCGCGCTGGTCGGTTCGCTGTCGATCTATAACCAGATGCCGCAGATCGAGATCGCGGTCGGCGAGGAAACCACGGCCCTGGTGCTGCGCATCATGGCGCCGCTGACCGCCAAGGACGAGGAGCTGGTCAAGGCCTTCGCCGACGAATGGGGCATCCAGTGGTGGCTGCAGCCCAAGGGCCCGGACACGGTCTACCCGTTCTACCCGCTGGACAAGGAGCTGTACTACACGCTGCCCGAGTTCGGCGTGCGCATGCCCTTCAAGCCGACCGACTTCACCCAGGTGAACCACCAGATCAACCGCGCCTTGGTGCACAAGGCGCTGACCCTGCTGGAAGTGCAGTCGCAAGACCGCGTGGCCGACCTGTTCTGCGGCCTGGGCAACTTCACGCTGCCGCTGGCGACCCAGGCGCGCGAAGTCGTCGGCATCGAGGGCAGCACGGTCCTGACCACGCGCGCGCTGGAGAACGCCAGGGCCAACGGCCTGTCGGAAAAGACGACCTTCTACACGCGCAACCTGTTCGAAGTGACGGCCGACGACCTGGTCGCGCTCGGCAAGTTCGACCGCATGCTGATCGACCCGCCGCGCGACGGCGCGATCGCGCTGGCGCTGGCCATGGCCGAGCTGCGCGAATCCGGCAAGACCGAGTTCCTGCCGAAGCGCATCGTCTACGTCTCGTGCAGTCCCTCGACGCTGGCGCGCGACGCCGGCATCCTGGTGCACCGCGCCGGCTATGTCATGAAAAAGGCGGGCGTGGTCAACATGTTCCCCCACACCTCGCACGTCGAGTCGATCGGCGTGTTCGAGCTGGCGTAAGCCTTGGGTTTGCAGGGCCGGCACGAAGTGTCCGCCCTGCGAAAGCCAAAAAAAAGCCGACCAGATGGTCGGCTTTGTTTTTCTGCTGCGGGTAGCGCTTAGTCGCGGTCGCCGCCGGCAAAGCCCAGCAGGGCCAGCAGGTTGCTGAAGATGTTGTAGACGTCGAGGTAGATCGCGAGGGCGGCGCTGATGTAGTTGGTTTCGCCGCCGTTCACGATGCGCTGCACGTCGTACAGGATGAAGGCCGAGAAGATGCCGATCGCCAGGACCGAGAACACGATGGTCAGCGCCGGGATCTGCAGGAAGATGTTGGCCACGCCCGCCAGCAGCAGCACGATGACGCCGGCGAACAGCCAGCTGCCCATGGCCGAGAAGTCGCGCTTGCTGGTGGTGGCGATGCTTGCCATCACGGCCAGCACGACGGCGGTGCCGCCGAAAGCGGTCATGATCAGCTGGCCGCCGTTGCTGTAGCCCAGGGTGTGGCGCAGCAGCGGGGTGAGCATCAGGCCCATGAAGAAGGTGAAGCCCAGCAGCACGGCCACGCCGACGCCCGAGTTCTTCGTCTTTTCGATCGCGAACATGAAGCCGAAGGCGATCGCCAGGAAGATGACGAAGCCCATGCCGCCGCTCAGCATCGGCAGTTGCATCGAGACGCCGATGAAGGCGCCCAGCACGGTCGGCAGCATCGACAGCGCGAGCAGCCAGAAGGTGTTGCGCAGGACTTTGTTGCGCGCGACCTGGCCTACGGCCACGTCGTAAGCGGGTTGCTTTTGCAGGATGGGATTCATGTTGCCTCCGGTTGGGTAAATATAGTCTTCCACTCAAGCATAGCATGCGCCAGTTCGGGTGGCGCCGGTCTTAAGTGATTCATAAGCAAGTTGCCGTACGGTGACAGGCATTTTTTCGCCGCCACTCTACCACTTTGCTGCTTGCCGCCGCAATATCGGCTATATGGGGCGAGGTATGGTAAAATCAAAGGTTGATTGAGCTCTCAACTTCTCGATTTAAACCTTTCTTTTTATTGGAGTTTTTACATGGCAATCGAACGCACCCTGTCGATCATCAAACCAGACGCAGTTGCAAAAAACGTGATCGGCCAAATCTACAGCCGCTTCGAAGGCGCTGGCCTGAAGATCGTTGCCGCTCGCATGACCCAGCTGTCGCAAGCTGAAGCCGAAGGCTTCTACGCTGTGCACGCCGCTCGTCCGTTCTTCAAGGACCTGGTCAACTTCATGATCTCGGGCCCGGTCATGATCCAGGTGCTGGAAGGCGAAGGCGCGATCCTGAAGAACCGCGATCTGATGGGTGCAACCGATCCGAAGAAGGCAGAAGCCGGCACCATCCGCGCCGATTTCGCTGATTCGATCGACGCCAACGCCGTGCACGGTTCGGACGCTGCCGAAACCGCCGCCGTGGAAATCGCTTACTTCTTCCCGGCACTGAACGTCTACTCGCGTTAATTGGTCAGGGGGAGCGCAGTCCGGGCGCGCCCCGGTCGACTTATCCCCCCGGACTAATTGAAATGAGTAACCTGCTCGCCCATCGCCTCGGGCCAGCGCGAGCAGGTGCTGAACCATAGGAAATTTGCCATGACGACTCTCACTAATCTGCTGGACTTCGATCCCGCGCAACTCGTCGCGTACTGCGCCGAATTGGGTGAGAAGCCGTTCCGCGCAAAGCAGCTGCAACGCTGGATCCACCAGTTCGGTGTCGCCAACTTCGACGACATGACCGATCTGGCCAAGTCGCTGCGCGAAAAATTGAAAACCCGTGCCGAGGTGCGCGCTCCTGGCATCATCAGCGACCATACCTCGAGCGACGGCACGCGCAAGTGGCTCGTCGACGTGGGCAACGGCAATGCCGTCGAGACCGTGTTCATTCCGGAAGAGACGCGCGGCACGCTGTGCATCTCGACCCAGGCCGGCTGCGCCGTGAACTGCCGTTTCTGCTCGACCGGCAAGCAGGGCTTCAACCGCAACCTGACGGTCGCCGAGATCATCGGCCAGCTGTGGATGGCCGAGTTCGAGCTGCGCGCTACCCGCGGCATCGAGCCCGGCCCGAAGGGCGAACGCCAGATCACCAACGTGGTCATGATGGGCATGGGCGAGCCGCTGCTGAACTACGAGCCGACCGTCACCGCGCTGAAACTCATGCTCGACGATAACGCCTACGGCCTGTCGCGCCGTCGCGTGACCCTGTCGACCTCGGGCGTGGTGCCGAACATCGACAAGCTGGCGCAGGACGTGCCGGTGGCGCTGGCCGTGTCGCTGCACGCCTCGAACGACGCCCTGCGCGACATCCTGGTCCCGCTGAACAAGAAATATCCGCTGCGCGAACTGATGGCCGCCTGCAAGCGCTACCTCGAGTTTGCGCCGCGCGACTTCATCACCTTCGAGTACTGCATGCTCGACGGCTTCAACGACAGCGACGAGCATGCGCGCGAACTGATCGCGCTGGTGAACGATCCGGTGGTCGGCGTGAACTGCAAGTTCAACCTGATCCCGTTCAACCCGTTCCCGGAATCGGGCCTGACCCGTTCGAAGAACCCGCGCATCAAGGCCTTCGCCGAAGTCCTGATGAACGCAGGCATCGTCACCACCGTGCGCAAGACGCGCGGCGACGACATCGACGCCGCCTGCGGCCAGCTGGCCGGCGAGGTCAAGGACCGTACCCGCGTCGCCGAGCGCATGGAAAAGATGGCCGAGTACCAGAAGAAATTCGGCGCCGACTTCGGCCGCATCGTGGAGATTCCTTCTTGAACCGGAGCGGTCGGACCATGGTGACCCGTCTTGCGGCCGCGCTCGCGCTGGCCGTACTGGCGGCCTGCGCCGGTCCCGGCGACGCGCCGGGCGAGCTCAAGACCGTGTCCGACCAGACCGCGGCCGAAAAACGCGCCGCGATCCGCCTGCAACTGGCGGTCGAGTATTACCAGCAGGGCAAGCACGACATCGCCCTCGACGAAATCAAGAAGGCCATTGCCGCCGACCCCGACTACGCCGATGCCTACGGCGTGCGCGCGCTGATCTACACCGCGATGGGACAACTGCCGCTGGCCGAAGAGAATTACCAGCACGCGCTGCGCCTGGCGCCGCGCAATCCCGAGCTGGCGAACAATTATGGGTCCTTCCTGTGCCAGAGCGCCAACCGCCCCGCGGAGGCGCTGCGCCAGTTCGAGGCCGCGCTGAAGAATCCGGCCTACAGGACGCCGGTGAGCGCCCTCGTGAACGCCGGGCTGTGCAGCCTGAAGACCCGCAATATCGATGCGGCCGAGCGCTACCTGCTCGATGCATTGCGTTACAACCCTGACCTGCCGGCCACGACCGCCGGCCTGGCCCGGGTGTACTACGAGCGGCGCGACTACCAGCGCGCCGGTTTTTTCATACACCGCCTGACGGAGGTGTCGAAGCTCGACACCCTGTCCGCCGATGCCTTGTGGCTGGCCATCCGGGTCCAGCGCAAGCTGGGCGATCGCTCGATGGAGGCCAGCCTGTTGGCGCAGCTGCGGCGGCGCTTCCCCGGCTCGCCCGAATTCGCGGCGTACGAGCGCGGGGCATTCGATGAGTGAGACGACAATGACTTCAGAGCGCGCAGACCAGAGCGCCACTCCCGACAACCATCACCACCACGCCCATCCGGGCGCGGCCTTGGCAAGCCAGCGCGAAGCGCTGGGCTGGTCGGTCGAGCAGGTGGCCGACCAGCTCAAGCTGGCGGTGCGCCAGGTGGTGGCGATCGAGGCCGGCGACTACGCCTCGCTGCCCAGCCCGGCCGTGACGCGCGGCTTCGTGCGCGCCTACGCCAAGATCCTGAAGCTCGACGCCGCCCCGCTGGTGGCGATGATCAAGATGGACGAGGCGGCGCCGGTCGAAACCGGTCCCGCTGTGCGCCGCGAACGTCCGACCTCGTTCTCGCACTCGCGCTTCCCGACCCACGGCAAGCGCTCCAGCCTGCCGCTGGGCTGGATCGCCGCGGCCGTGGTGGTGGTTGCCGCCGGCGCCGCCGCCTGGAATTTCGGCCTGATCGCGCTGCCGGGCGGCGACGCCCCGGCCGGCACCGAACCCATGACCACCGTCCCGGCCGACAACGCCGGCGCGGCGGCCAACGACGCCACGCTCAACCCGGCGGTGCCGCTGATCTCGGTGCCGGCGCCGGCCGACCCGAACGCCGCTCCGGCGCCGGGCGGCGCCAATGGCGCCGCGGCGCCGTCCGGGCAGGGCCCAGCGGCCGCTCCTGGCGCCGCGCCGGCCACCACCGCGCCGGCGACGAACGCACCGGCCGCGGCGACCGCGCCGGCAGCGAATGCGCCGGCCGCGGCCGTGGCCGCCACCCCGGCGGCGCCCGCCGCGGGCGCCAATACCCTGGTGCTGAACGTGCGCGAAGACTCGTGGATCGAAGTGCGCCCGCAAGGCGGCAAGGCGCTGATCTCGCGCCTGGTCAAGGCCGGCAGCACCGAGACCGTCGAGGTGCCGGGCGCCGCGACCCTGGTGGTCGGCAATCCGAAAGGCGTCTCGGCCACCCTGCGCGGCGCGGCCGTCGAGCTGCCTCAACTGCCGGGCAAGACGATCTCGCGCGTGACGATCAAATAAAGCCTGCACTGGAAAGAATCGAAAGCCTAGAATGACTTCAACGAACCTGCCCATTCCATCCGGTCCGATGGCGCGCCGCGCCAGCCGCCGCGTGCTGGTCCAGCACGGCGCGCGCAAGGTCTGGATCGGTGGCGACGCCCCGGTCGTCGTGCAGTCGATGACCAACACCGACACCGCCGACGTGATCGGCACCGCGATCCAGATCAAGGAGCTGGCGCGCGCCGGTTCCGAGATGGTGCGCCTGACCGTCAACAATCCGGAAGCCGCGGCCGCCGTGCCGGCCATCCGCGAGCAGCTCGACAAGATGGAGGTGGATGTCCCGCTCGTGGGGGACTTCCACTATAACGGCCACATCCTGCTGCGCGATTTCCCCGAGTGCGCCGCCGCCCTGTCGAAGTACCGCATCAATCCGGGCAACGTGGGGCAGGGCGCCAAGCGCGACTCCCAGTTCGCCCAGATGATCGAAGTGGCGATGAAGTACGACAAGCCGGTGCGCATCGGCGTCAACTGGGGCAGTCTGGACCAGTCGCTGCTGGCGCGCATCATGGACGAGAACGCCGCGCGCGCGAATCCCTACAGCGCCCAGGCGGTGATGTACGAAGCCCTGATCACCTCGGCGATCGAGAACGCCGTCAGGGCCGAGGAAATCGGCCTGGCGAAAGACAAGATCATCCTGTCGTGCAAGGTGTCGGCGGTGCAGGACCTGATCGCGGTCTACCGCGAGCTGGCGCGCCGCTGCGACTATCCGCTGCACCTGGGCCTGACCGAGGCCGGCATGGGCAGCAAGGGCATCGTCGCCTCGACCGCCGCCCTGTCGGTGCTGCTGCAGGAAGGCATCGGCGACACCATCCGCGTCTCGCTGACGCCGGAACCGGGCGGCGACCGTACGAAAGAGGTCGTGGTGTCGCAGGAAATCCTGCAGACCATGGGCCTGCGCAAGTTCACCCCGATGGTGATCGCCTGCCCGGGCTGCGGCCGCACGACCTCGACCGTGTTCCAGGAACTGGCCGACAACATCCAGACTTTCCTGCGCGAGCAGATGCCGGAATGGAAGAAGTCCTACCCGGGCGTGGAAGCGATGAACGTGGCCGTGATGGGCTGCATCGTCAACGGTCCGGGCGAGTCGAAGCACGCCAACATCGGCATCAGCCTGCCCGGCACCGGCGAATCGCCCGCCGCGCCGGTGTTCGTCGACGGCCAGAAGGTCGCCACGCTGCGCGGCGAGCGGATCGTCGAGGAGTTCCAGTCGATCGTGCTGGAGTATGTAAGGAAGAATTACAGCAAACAGAGCGAAGTCGCGATTTAACGTAGGGTGGGCGCCCCTGTGCCCACGCGTGAAGGGTGAGCAGGCGCGGCGCTTCGTCAACGTCAACACGACGCACAGGCTGACACGACGCACAGGCTGACACGACGCACAAGCTGACACGACGCAGAGTTTACGCGTGGGCACGGGGCGCCCACCCTACGAGGCAAAGCACAGACACGTCGCGGAATGGTTCCGCAGTAGAGCAAAGCAGAAGAACATGTCCAAACCAGAAAAAATCAATGCCATCAAAGGCATGAACGACATCCTCCCGGCCGACGCGCCGCTGTGGGAGCTGTTCGAGAACACCGCCGAGACGATCCTGAAAAGCTACGGCTACCAGAAGATCGTCACCCCGATCGTCGAGGAAACCCGCCTGTTCGCGCGCGCCATCGGCGCCGTGACCGACATCGTCGAAAAGGAAATGTATTCCTTCGAAGACTCGATGAACGGCGACCAATTGACCCTGCGCCCGGAAGGCACGGCCGGCGTGGTGCGCGCGGTGATCGAGCATAACCTCGTCTACGAAGGCCCGAAGCGCCTCTGGTACAAGGGCCCGATGTTCCGCCACGAGCGTCCGCAGCGCGGCCGCTACCGCCAGTTCTTCCAGTTCGGCGCCGAAGCCGTGGGCTTCGCCGGTCCGGACATCGACGCCGAACTGATCATGCTGTGCCGCCGCCTGTGGGACGACCTCGGCCTGCAGAACGTGCGTCTGGAGCTGAACTCGATCGGCAACGCCGAGGAGCGCAACCGCCACCGCGGCGACCTGATCGCCTATTTCGAGCAGCACATGGACGTGCTCGACGCCGAAGCCAAGCGCCGCCTGCACAGCAACCCGCTGCGCATCCTCGACACCAAGAATCCGGCCATGCAGGAGATGGTGAACGGCGCGCCGCAACTGCTGGCCTACCTGGGCGAGGAATCGCTGGCCCACTTCAACGGCCTGAAGAAACTGCTCGACCGTAACAACGTCCAGTACACCGTCAACCCGCGCCTGGTGCGCGGCCTGGATTACTACAACCGCACCGTGTTCGAGTGGGTCACCGACGAGCTGGGTTCGCAAGGCACGATCTGCGCCGGCGGCCGTTACGATCCGCTGATCGAGACCTTCGGCGGCAAGAACACCCCGGGCGTCGGCTTCGCGATGGGCATCGAGCGCATCATCGAGCTGATGAAGGGCCTGGGCGAGCCGGCCCAGCCTAGCCAGTGCGACGTCTACATGGTGCACCAGGGCGAGGAAGCCCAGATGCAGGCCTTCATCCTGGCCGAGCGTTTCCGCGATGCCGGCCTGGATGTTGTGCTACATTGCGCAACGCCGAGCGGCGTGGGCAGCTTCAAGAACCAGATGAAGAAGGCCGACGCCAGCGGCGCCGCCTTTGCGGTCATCCTCGGCGAAGACGAGGTCGCCAACAGCGTGGCGGCGGTGAAGTCGCTGCGCGGTGAGTCCGGCGAGCAGCAGCAGGCGAGCGTGCCCTTCGACGCGGTGGTCGACCACGTGGTCGACGCCATCATCGGCGCGCACGACCACGACCACGATCACGTGCATTACCACCCGTAATCGATAACAAGACTCCGATTCAACGATAAAGAGACGAACCATGGCATACGACCTCGAAGAACAAGAACAGATAGCCTCCTTCAAGGCTTTCTGGTCCAAGTACGGCAACCTGATCACCTGGGTGCTGATCATTGCGCTCGGCTCCTTCGCCGCCTACAACTTCTGGAACCAGCACGTGCGCAAGCAGTCGGTGGAAGCCTCGGCCCTGTACGACGAACTGACCGACGCCGTCGCCGCGAACGACAACGCCAAGGCCCAGCGCGTGGCCTCGGACATCCAGGACAAGTTCAAGCGCACCGCCTACGCGCAGATGAGCGCCCTGGGCGCGGCCAAGACCGCCTTCGAGGCGAAGGACCTGAAGACCGCCAAGACCCAGCTGCAGTGGGTGATCGACAACGGCAACGACGAATACCAGTCGGTCGCCAAGCTGCGCCTGGCCGGCGTGCTGCTGGACGAGAAGGACTATGCCGGCGCCATGAAACTGCTGGACGGCAAGTTCCTGCCGCAGTTCTCGGCCGAGGTGCAGGACCGCAAGGGCGACGTGCTGGTCGCGCAGAACAAGATCGCCGAGGCACGCAACGCCTACGTCGCCGCGCTGGCCGCCATGGGTCCGAAGCATCCGGGCAGCCAGCTGGTGCGCATCAAGCTCGAAGCGATCGGCGGCACCGCCCCGGCCGAGACCAAGGCTGCTGCGTAATCCCGCTTATTGAGACAGCCCGCGCCGTGCCGGAAAGGCGGGCGCGGGCTTTGCGTCCTTTACAGACTTCAGACTAAGAACAAGGCTAAAGAAAATGCGTATTACCCGTAAGCTGGTTGGTGTCGGTGTCCTGGCCCTGATGACGGGCTGCTCGACCTTGAGTTCGCTCAACCCGTTCTCCTCGAAGGACAAGACCAACGAGCCGGCCAAGCTGGAAGAATTGAAGGCGTCGATGGCCGTGCGTACCGCGTGGAAGCTCGACATCGGCAAGGCCCGGGGCTACCAGTTCTCGCCTGCGCTGGCCGGCAACACCCTGGTCGTGGCCAGCGCCGACGGCGACATCGCCCGCGTCGAGGCCCTCGACGGCCGCGCCATGTGGCGCATCAAGGCCGACAGCAACCTGACCGCAGGCGTCGGCACCGACGGCAGCGTGATCGCGGTCGGCGGCGCCAAGGGCGTGCTGATGGCCTTCGACATGGACGGTAAGCCGCTGTGGAAGAGCCAGCTGTCGAGCGAAATCCTGTCGGCTCCGGCCGTGGGGCAGGGCGTCGTCGTGGCGCGCTCGATCGACAACCGCATCGTCGGCTTCGACGCCAAAACCGGCGAGAAGAAGTGGACCGTGCAGCGCCCGTCGCCGCCGCTGACCCTGCGCAACGCGCCGGGCATGGTGGTCTACGACAAGGACGTGATCATCGCCCAGCCGGCCGGCAAGCTGACCTCCTTCCTGCTCGCCACCGGCGCCCCGCGCTGGGAAGTCGAAGTGGGCGTGGCGCGCGGCGCCACCGAACTGGAGCGCGTGACCGACATCGGCGGCGCCCCGGCGATCTTCGAATCCGACGTCTGCGCCGTGTCCTACCAGGGCCGCGTCGCCTGCTACGAGCTGGCCGCGGGCTCGCCGCGCTGGAACCGCGACCTGTCCTCGGAAGTGGGCGTGGCCGTCGACCAGCGCTTCGTCTTCGCCGCCGACGACAAGGGCGCGCTGCACGCGTTTGCCCGCGACAGCGGCGCCAGCGTCTGGAAGAACGACAAGCTGGCTTTCCGCGGCCTGTCGACCCCGCTGTCCTACGGCCGCGCGGTCGCGGTCGGCGACTACCAGGGTTACATCCACTTCCTGTCGCGTGAGGACGGCGCCTTCCTGGCGCGCGCCGCCACCGATGGCAGCGCGATCAGCGGTACCCCGCTGGTGGCTGGATCGAACCTGATTTTTCAAACACAAAATGGAACTGTGACCGCTATCGCGGTCGAATAGAATAACTACATGAAGCCGGTAATTGCACTCGTTGGTCGCCCGAACGTCGGAAAGTCGACCCTATTCAACCGCCTGACCCGTTCGCGCGACGCGCTGGTGGCCGACCTCCCTGGCCTGACGCGCGACCGCCACTACGGCGAAGGGCGCATCGGCGAGCGTCCGTTCCTGGTCATCGACACCGGCGGTTTCGAGCCGGTCGCGAAGGACGGGATCATGCACGAAATGGCGCTGCAGACGAAGCAGGCGGTGGCGGAAGCCGACATCGTCGTCTTCATCGTCGACGGCCGCCAGGGCCTGACCCCGCACGACAAGACCATTACCGACTTCCTGCGCAAGTCCGGCCGGAAGGTCATGCTCGTCATTAACAAGTCCGAGGGCATGAAGTACACCTCGGTCACCGCCGAGTTCTACGAACTGGGCATGGGCGACCCCTACGTCATCTCGGCCGCCCACGGCGACGGCGTGCACGACCTGGTCAACGAGGCGCTCGACCTGGCTTTTGCCCAGCGTCCGGAAGACGAGGAAGAGCTGGCGCCTGCGGACCGCGGCGTGAAGATCGCCCTGGTCGGCCGTCCGAACGTCGGCAAGTCGACCCTGATCAACACCCTGGTCGGCGAGCAGCGCGTGATCGCCTTCGACATGCCGGGCACCACCCGCGACTCGATCGAGGTTCCCTTCGAGCGCGACGGCAAGCACTACACCCTGATCGACACGGCCGGTATCCGCCGCCGCGGCAAGGTGTTCGAGGCGATCGAGAAGTTCTCGGTCGTCAAGACCCTGCAGTCGGTGTCGGAAGCGAACGTGGTCGTGCTGATGCTCGACGCCCAGCAGGACATTTCCGAGCAGGACGCCCACATCGCCGGCTTCATCCTGGAGTCGGGCAGGGCGCTGGTGGTGGCCGTCAACAAGTGGGACGGTTTGACCTCCGACCAGCGCGACCAGGTCAAGATGGACATCGACCGCAAGCTCGACTTCCTCGGTTTCGCCGAGATGAAATTCATTTCGGCGCTGAAGGGCACCGGCATCAAGCAGCTGATGACCGCGGTCGACGCGGCCTATGCGGCGGCCACCGCCAACCTGTCGACGCCGCGCCTGACGCGCGCCCTGCAGGAAGCGATCGAGAAGCAGGAGCCGAAGCGCAAGGGCAGCACCCGTCCGAAGATGCGCTACGCCCACCAGGGTGGCCAGAACCCGCCGGTCATCGTCATCCACGGCAACGCCCTGGAAGGCGTCACCGAGCCCTACAAGCGCTACCTCGAAAAGCATTTCCGCGACACCTTCAGCCTGGTCGGTACGCCCCTGCGCATTGAATTGCGCAGCGGTAAGAACCCGTTTGCCAAGGAACAAAAATAACCGGGCCAGGATTTGCGCTTTGCATGAGCCTGTTTTAATAATTCCTTAAGTCTAGCAGTACGACAAAACTCTATAAAACAGGTTACAGTAACTGCAGGCCATCATTCGCAAAGCTGAATCTTGCCCCGTGCACTTGAAAAGGAGGCATATTGCCTCCAATTTTTAAACTACAACAACATTACGGAGCTGTTATGAGCAATAAAGGGCAACTGTTACAAGACCCATTCCTCAATGCCTTGCGCAAAGAGCATGTACCCGTCTCGATCTACCTGGTCAACGGGATCAAACTGCAGGGCCATATCGAATCCTTCGATCAATACGTCGTCCTGCTCCGCAACACTGTGACCCAAATGGTGTACAAGCATGCCATTTCCACCGTCGTGCCGGCCCGCGCCGTCAACCTCAACCTCGACAACGAAGCTGAGTAAGGCCGATGGCTGACGCCCCCGGCACTCCCACCCTGCGCGCCGCGCTGGTCGGCATCGATTTTGGCGCCGTCGACTTCGGCGCCAGTCTCGAAGAGCTGGCCTTGTTGGCGCGCTCCGCCGGCGCGGAGCCGATCACCACGATCACCGCGAAACGCGCCAGCCCCGACCCCGCGTACTTCGTCGGCAGCGGCAAGGCCGACGAAATCGCCCAGGCCGCCAGTGTCGACCACATCGACATCGTCATTTTCAACCACGCGCTGTCGCCCGCACAGCAGCGTAACCTCGAGCGCCGCCTGAACCGCCGCGTCATCGACCGCACCAGCCTGATCCTCGACATCTTCGCCCAGCGCGCCAAGAGCCACGAGGGCAAGCTGCAGGTGGAGCTGGCCCAGTTGCAGCACCTGGCCACGCGCCTGATCCGCGGCTGGACCCACCTCGAACGCCAGAAGGGCGGTATCGGCCTGCGCGGTCCCGGCGAAACCCAGCTCGAGACCGACCGCCGCCTGATCGGCGAGCGCGTCAAGATGCTGCGTTCGCGCCTGACCAAGCTGCGCAAGCAGCACGAGACCCAGCGCCGTTCGCGCAACCGCAACGCCACGTTCTCGGTGTCGCTGGTCGGCTATACCAACGCCGGCAAGTCGACCCTGTTCAACACCCTGACCAAGGCCGGCGTCTACGTCGCGAACCAGTTGTTCGCGACCCTGGACACCACCAGCCGCCGCCTTTACCTCAACGACGAGGTCGGCAGTGTCGTCATTTCCGACACCGTCGGTTTCGTGCGCGAACTGCCGCACCAGCTGGTGGCGGCCTTCCGCGCCACCTTGGAGGAAACCATCCACGCCGACCTGCTGCTGCACGTGGTCGACGGTTCGTCCGACGTGCGCATGGAGCAGATCGAGCAGGTCAACGAGGTCTTGCGCGAAATCGGCGCGGACCACATTCCGCAGATCCTTGTGTGGAACAAGATTGATGCGGCCGACCTCCAGCCGGGGGTCGAACGTGATGAATATGATAAAATCAGCCGCGTTTTTATCAGCGCCCGGAGCGGCGCCGGCCTCGATTTGCTGCGCGACGCGATCGTCGAGGCGGCAACGCAGTCGGCCAATCCGGTGCCAGGCTTGAGCCCTAAAAACGAAGAGCAGGACGATGCCGCGTCGGACTTCTCCCCGGAGAATGCCGGCGAAAGTATTCCAACCTCCACCCATGTCGGGCCCCACTGAAAGCCTATGCTCGTTTCCTTACTTAAACGGTTCGGCCTCAAATTGTCGCTGAACGATCCACGTTGGGGCCATCGCCCCGACGGTGACCACAAGGCCCAAGAGGGCCGCCGTCCGGGTGAAGGCCCGCCCGATCTCGATCAAATGTGGCGCGACTTCAATGCGCGCCTGAACCGCCTCTTCGGCAGCCGCGGCAGCAATGGCGGCGACGCCGGCGGCCCCTACCGCGGGGAAGGGCGCGGCGCCGGCATCACCGCCACGGTGATCGGCTTCATCGTCGCCCTGATCTGGCTCGCCAGCGGCGCCTTCATCGTCCAGGAAGGCCAGGTCGGCGTGGTCACCACCTTCGGCCGCCTGTCGCACACCACCGGCGCCGGTTTCAACTGGCGCTGGCCGGCCCCGATCCAGTCCCACGAGACGGTGAACGTCTCGCAGGTCCGTACCGCCGAGATCGGCTACCGCGACAACGTGCGCAACAAGCAGGCCAACGAATCGCTGATGCTGACCGACGACGAGAACATCATCGACATCCAGTTCGCGGTCCAGTACACGCTGAAGGATCCGGTCGCCTGGGTCTTCAACAACCGCGAGCAGGACACCACCGTGCACCAGGTCGCTGAAACCGCGATCCGCGAAGTGGTCGGCAAGAGCAAGATGGACTTCGTGCTCTATGAAGGCCGCGAGAAGGTCGCCGTCGACGTCCACAACATGATGCAGTCCATCGTCGACCGCTACGCACTGGGCGTATTGATCACCAACGTGACCATGCAGAACGTGCAGCCGCCGGAGCAGGTGCAGAACGCGTTCGACGACGCCGTCAAGGCCGGCCAGGACCGCGCCCGCGCCCGCAACGAGGGCGAGGCCTACGCCAACCAGGTGATCCCGCAGGCACGCGGCGCCGCCTTCCGCCTGCTGCAGGACGCCGAAGCCTACCGCTCGATGGTGGTGGAGAACGCCACCGGTAACGCGGCGCGCTTCAACCAGGTGGTGGTGGAGTACGCGAAGGCGCCGGCCGTCACGCGCGACCGCATGTACCTCGACACCATGCAGCAGATCTTCAGCAGCACCAGCAAGGTCATGGTCGACGCCAAGTCCGGCTCGAACCTGCTCTACCTGCCGCTCGACAAACTGGTCGCCCAGGTCGCCGCGAACGACGCCGCCGTCGGCAGCGCGCGTTCCGGTCCGGTGGCGGTGCCGCAGCAGGACGCGGCCTCGTCGGCGGAAGTGACCAAAGCCCTGGATGCGGTGCGTCAGCGCGACAGCCGCAGCCGCGATACCTCACGTGATCGGGAGACCCGCTGATGAACCGCCTCGTAACCATTTTCGTGGCGGGCTTTATTGCCCTGATGCTGCTGTCCTCGACCGTCTTCGTGGTCGACCAGCGCCGCTTCGCCATCGTCTTCGCCCTCGGTGAGGTGCGCGAGGTGATCGCCGAGCCGGGCCTGCACTTCAAGCTGCCGCCGCCTTTCCAGAACGTGATCTATCTCGACAAGCGCATCCTGACCCTGGATACGCCCGACGCCGACCGCTTCATCACGGCCGAGAAGAAGAACATCCTGGTCGACGCCTTCGTCAAGTGGCGCATCGTCGAGCCGCGCCTGTACTACGTCAGCTTCAGCGGCGACGAGCGCGCCGCGCGCAACCGCATGTCGCAGATCGTCAAGGCGGCCCTGAACGACGAGATCACCAAGCGCACCGTGCGCGAAGTGATCTCGGGCGAGCGCGGCCGCGTGATGGAAGCGGTGCGCGACAAGGTCGTGGCCGAGGCCAAGCAGATCGGCGTCGGCATCGTCGACGTGCGTCTCAAGCGCGTCGACTACATCGACCAGATCAACGACTCGGTCTACGACCGCATGCGCGCCGAGCGGGTGCGGGTCGCCAACGAACTGCGTTCGACCGGCGCCGCCGAATCCGAGAAGATCCGTGCCGACGCCGACCGCCAGCGCACCGTGATCCTGGCCGAGGCCTTCCGCGAGGCCGAGAAGATCAAGGGCGAGGGCGACGCCAAGGCCTCCGCGATCTACTCCGACGCCTTCGGCAAGAACCCCGAGTTCTACAAGTTCTACCGCTCGCTCGAGGCCTACCGCGCCAGCTTCAAGTCGCAGGGCGACGTGATGGTGATCGATTCGAATTCGGAGTTCTTCAAGTACTTCCGGAGTCCGGGCAGCAAGTAAAAAAAAGCCGCGCTCAGCGCGGCTTTTTTTTTTACCTGCGCGTAGGGTGGGGTCATTGCGCCTGAATCGAGCCTTCAGCCGGTGCGTGAAATGCCGCGATCTGGCTTGCAAGCGTCTGTTGAACGCGTGGGCGGGGAACCCGCCCATCCTACGTCCTAGAAACGCCGCGTACTCCGCGGCCGTTTTTACGTAGGGTGGGGTCATTGAGGCCAGTGGCCTCAATGACGTACGTGCCCACGCGTGACGCATGCGTCACGTTGGCGCTGTCGACGCCGCGTCTGCTCGACGTTTACGCGTGGGCACAGGAGCGCCCACCCTACGCCTGAATCGAGGGCGCGGAGGCGCTCGATTCGCCCCGCGAATGGCATATACAACCTGTTTCCAGTCGTCATTTGGCAACCTGCCAAGCCGATCTGACATCATCGACCGCCTGTCCCGCCGCATTTTCGGGTAAAATTGCCGATTCGGCGCTGACTTCGCACGCACGAACGCGCCATATTGCCTCACCTTTAACAATTCATACGCTGTCGCCCATGCCGAACTGGCTTTTGCCCGAGAATATCGCCGACGTCTTGCCGTCCGAAGCGCGCAAGATCGAGGATCTGCGCCGCCTGATGCTCGACACCTTCCGCCTCTACGGCTACGAGCTGGTGATGCCGCCGATGCTCGAGTACGTCGAGTCGCTCCTCGCGGGCGCCGGGCAGGACACCGACCTGCGCACCTTCAAGCTGATCGACCAGCTCTCCGGCCGCCTGCTCGGCCTGCGCGCCGACATGACGACCCAGGTCGCGCGCATCGATGCGCACCTGTTGAACCGGAATACCGTCACCCGCCTGTGCTATGCCGGCAGCGTGCTGCACACCCGTCCCTCGGGCCTGCACGCCACCCGCGAGCCGATCCAGATCGGCGCCGAGATCTATGGCCACGCCGGCCTGGAAGCCGACGCCGAGATCCAGGAGCTGGCGCTGGCTTCGGTCGCGCTGGCCGGCTTCACCGAGGTGCGCCTGGACATGGCCCACGTCGGCGTGCTGCGCGCATTGCTGAATGAAGACAGCGCCGCCAAGAAGGACGAAGCCGCGATCACCGCGCTGCTGCGCGCCAAGGACGTGCCGGGTCTCGAAGAGATCACCCGCAACTACGCGCAGGCGACGCGCGAGGCCCTGCTTGCGCTGCCGAACCTGTACGGCGACGTCGAGGTGCTGGCCCAGGCCAAGGAAGTCCTGCCGGCGCTGCCCGGCATCACCCGCGCGCTGGCCGAACTGGCCGCGCTGGCGGCCTCGGCCATCGGCCGCGCCGAGGTGGCGATCGACCTTGCCGACCTGCGCGGCTACCAGTACGAAAGCGGCGCCATGTTCGCCCTCTACGTGCCGGGCCTGCCGAACGCGGTGGCCAGGGGCGGGCGCTACGACCACGTGGGCGAGGCCTTCGGCCGCGCGCGTCCGGCAACCGGCTTCTCGCTCGATCTGCGCGAGCTGGCGCGCCTGCTGCCGACGGCCGAACGCAAGCATTCGATCCGCGCCCCCTGGGGCAATGCGCCCGAGCTGCGCGAAAAAATCGCTGACCTGCGCAAGGCAGGCGAAGTCGTGATCCAGTCCATGCCGGGTCACGACAATGTTCAGGACGAGTTCGAGTGCGACCGCGTGCTCGTCCTCGAAGATGGAAATTGGATTCTCAAAAACTTAGGTTAAGTGATGTCAAATACTAACGTGGCAAAGAACGTCGTTGTCATCGGCACCCAGTGGGGCGATGAGGGCAAGGGTAAGATCGTCGACTGGCTGACCGACCATGCGGCCGGCGTCGTTCGTTTCCAGGGCGGCCATAACGCCGGCCATACGCTGGTCATCAAGGGCCAGAAAACCGCGCTGCAGCTGATCCCCTCGGGCATCATGCGCGAAGGCGTGGCCTGCTACATCGGCAACGGCGTCGTCGTGTCCGTCCCGGACGTGATGCGCGAGATCGACAAGCTCCAGGCTGCCGGCGTCGAAGTCGCTTCGCGCCTGAAGATCTCGGAAGCCTGCCCGGTCATCCTGCCTTACCACGTCGCCATCGACAAGGCGCGCGAAGCCAAGCGCGGCGAGAACAAGATCGGCACCACCGGCAAGGGCATCGGCCCGGCCTACGAGGACAAGGTCGCCCGCCGCGCCATCCGCATCGCCGACATGCTCAACGAAGAGCGTTTCGCCGAGAAGCTCAAGGAAAACCTCGAGTACCACAACTTCGTCCTGGTGAACTACCTGGGCGGAGAAGCGATCGACTTCCAGCAGACCTTCGACGACGCGATGGCCCTGGTACCGCGCCTGCGCCCGATGGTCGGCGACGTCTCGTCGGCCCTGTACGCCGCCCACAAGGCCGGCGGCAACCTGCTGTTCGAAGGCGCGCAAGGCTCGCTGCTCGATGTCGACCACGGCACCTACCCCTTCGTCACCTCGTCGAACTGCGTGGCCGGCAACGCCGCCGCCGGCGCCGGCGTCGGTCCGGGCATGCTGCACTACATCATGGGCATCACGAAAGCCTACACGACGCGCGTCGGTTCGGGCCCGTTCCCGGCCGAGCTGCCGACCGACCAGGGCGTCGGCGAGCACCTCTCGCGCGTGGGCCACGAGTTCGGCACCGTCACCGGCCGCGCCCGCCGCTGCGGCTGGTTCGACGCCGCGCTGCTGCGCCGCTCGGTCCAGATCAACGGCGTCTCGGGCATGTGCCTGACCAAGCTCGACGTGCTGGACGGCCTGGAAAGCCTGAAGCTGTGCACCGGCTACAAGATCGACGGCCGTGATGTCGACATCTTCCCGGTCGGCGCCGAGGAGGCCGCGCTGTGCCAGCCGGTGTACGAGGAAATGCCGGGCTGGACCGAGTCGACCGTCGGCGCCAAGTCGATGGAAGAGCTGCCGGCCAACGCCCGCGCCTACATCAAGCGCATCGAAGAACTGGTCGGCATCCCGATCGACATGGTGTCGACCGGCCCGGACCGCGAAGAAACCATCGTGCTGCGCCATCCGTTCGCAGCCTAATTAAAACAGGGACCTCGAAAAACCGTAGCGAGCGGCGGCAGTGTTGGCCGAGAAGCGCAGCTGTACGGCGGTATAGTGAGCTATCGCCTTGGCGGCGCAGGCCAACAATGCAACGCGCAGTAGGTTTTTAGAGGTTCCAAGAATAGGAATCACCTGAAATGAATACCCCTGCATCGACCGACAAGGACCTCTGGGTTTCGTGGGACGAGTACAACCGCCTCGTCGAGCGCCTGGCCCTGAAGGTCTACGAATCGAACTGGAAGTTCGACATGGTGCTGTGCCTGGCGCGCGGCGGCGTGCGTCCGGGCGACGTGATCTCGCGCATCTTCGACGTGCCGCTGGCGATCCTGTCGACCAGCTCCTACCGTGAAGAAGCCGGCACCAAGCAGGGCAACCTCGACATCGCCAAGTACATGACGATGACCAAGGGCCCGCTGCAGGGCAAGATCCTGCTGGTCGACGACCTGGCCGACTCCGGCGTGACGCTGATGAAGGTGCGCGAGCACCTGCAGGCGAACTACCCGGACGTCACCGAAGTGCGCTCGGCCGTCCTCTGGGTCAAGGGCACCTCGGCCTTCAAGCCGGATTACCACATGGAAGACCTGCCGCACAATCCATGGATCCACCAGCCGTTCGAGGACTACGACGGCCTGCGCCCGCACCAGCTGTCGGCGTGGCTGAAGAAGTTCGAGAAGTAATCGCAACGCGGCCGGCCGGCCGCTGCTCGATGCACGAAAAAAAGACCAGGGCGTCCCGGACGTTCTGGTCTTTTTTCTTTTTCCTTTTTCCTGGCGCTGATATTTCCCGCACGTCATCAAAGCAACAGCCTCCGTGCAAATCGGTTAAGATTGCCGCGCGCGCCTCGCGTGCCTTGATCGCGGGACCGAAACAACAAGAACAACCATGACCCAAAGCTTTTTCCAGACTTTCATCCTCCTGATCCTCGTCACTGACCCATTCGGCAACGTCCCCTTGTTCGTCGCAGCCCTCCGTGAAACGCCTGTCCACCGCCGTCCGCGCATCGTCGTGCGCGAGTGCGCCATCGCGTTCCTGCTGCTGCTGGTCTTCATGTTCTTCGGCCAGCACTTCCTGGCGGCCCTGCACCTGAGCCCGATCGCGCTGCGCATTGGCGGCGCCGTGATCCTCCTGATCATCGCCATCCGCATGATCTTCCCGCACCCGGACGGCGTGCTTGGACGCAGCGAAGGCGGCGAGCCCTTCATCGTGCCGCTCGCGATCCCCGCGCTGGCCGGTCCGTCGGCCCTGGCGACCGTGCTGCTGTTCAGCGCCGGCAGCGTGTCCGAGACCCTGATTCACGTCGCCGCGCTGGCGGCCGTCGGCGTGGTCTGGCTGGCGGTGTTCCTGAGCGCCGAACGCCTGCAGCAAAAGCTCGGTCCCCAGGTGATGACCGCCTTCGAGCGCCTGATGGGCCTGATCCTGACGGCGATGTCGGTCGAGATGCTGCTCGGCGGCATCCGCGAATTTGTCCAGACGCTCTGATATGAACGAATCCCGCCCGGGGGCGCCAGCCCCTGCGATCCAGGATGGCGCGCCTGACACCGGCGCGCTGGAATTCCTCAGCGGCGGCGGCGAGACCGGGGCGATGATGCGCGCCCACGACTGGTCGCGCTCGCCGCTCGGCCACCCCGCTGGCTGGCCGCAGGCGCTGCGCACCGTCGTGGCGCTGATGCTGAACTCGAAGTTCCCGATGTTCGTGGCCTGGGGCGAGGAGCTCGGCTTCCTGTACAACGATCCCTATGTCGAGGTCCTGGGCGACAAGCATCCGGCTTCGCTCGGCGCGCCTTTCGAGCGGATCTGGGCCGAGATCTGGGGCGACGTCGGTCCGATCGTGGACCGTGCGCTGGCGGGAGAGGGCACCTATTGGGAAAAGCTGCCGCTGCTGATGAACCGGCACGGCTTCGACGAGCAGACCTGGTTCACCTTTTCGTATTCGCCGGTGCGCGACGACAGCGGCGCCGTCGCCGGCGTCTACTGCGCCTGCGTCGAGGTCACCGGGCAGGTGCTGGCCGAGCGTTACCGCCAGCAGGAGAACGAGCGCCTGATGACGCTGTTCGAGCAGGCGCCCGGCATCATCGCCGTGCTGCGCGGACCCCAACATGTGTTTGAGATTACAAACAAAAGTTATATCCAGCTGATCGGCCGCGCCAACCTGGTCGGCAAGACCGCGCGCGAAGCCTTGCCCGAGGTCGAGGGCCAGGGCTTCTTCGAGCTGCTCGACGAGGTCTACACCAGCGGCAAGCCTTTCGTCGGCCACGCGCTGCCGCTGAAGGTCGCGCGCGAGCCGGGGGCGCCGCTCGAGCTGCGCTACATCGACTTCATCTACCAGCCGATCCGCGACCCCTCGGGCGCCGTGGTCGGGATTTTCGTGGAGGGCAGCGACGTCACCCTGCGCAAGCAGATCGAGGACGAACTGCGCGCGGCGAACCGCCAGAAGGACCAATTCCTGGCCATGCTCGCCCACGAGCTGCGCAATCCCCTGGCGCCGATCACGACCGCTGCCCACCTGCTGAAACTCGGCCGCCTCGACGCCAAGGGCGTGCGCAACGCCAGCGAGATCATCGCGCGCCAGGCCGAGCACATGACCGACCTGGTCAACGACCTGCTGGACGTCTCGCGCGTCACCCGCGGCCTGGTCACGCTCGACAAGGAAGAGCTGGACATGAACACGGTGGTGGCCGGCGCGGTCGAGCAAGTGCGCCCGCTGATCGAGTCCAAGCGCCATGCGCTGACCATGCAGCTCTCGAGCGAACCGGCGCACGTGCTGGGCGACCGCACGCGTCTGGTGCAGGTGCTGTCGAACATCCTGAACAACGCCGCCAAGTACACGCCGCCGGGCGGCCGGATCGCACTGCGGGTCGCGGCGCATGGCGAGCGCGTCACGGTGACCGTGACCGACAACGGCATCGGCATCGAGCCCGACGTGCTGCCGTATATCTTCGAGCTCTTCACCCAGGCCGAGCGCACCCCCGACCGCTCGCAGGGCGGGCTCGGCATCGGCCTGGCCCTCGTGAAAAGCCTGGTCAGCCTGCACGGCGGCACGGTCGACGCGCGCGCCGCGCCGGGGCAGGGCAGCGAGTTCGAGATTTGCCTGCCGCGGCTGGACGCGCTCCCCGCCGAGGCTGGCGCACTGGAAACCGGCCAGGCAAGCCCGAGCCGGAACCCGCTGCGCGTGCTGGTCGTCGACGACAACCAGGATGCGGCGCAGATGCTGGCCACGGTGCTGGAAGTGCAGGGCCATGCGGTCTCGGTCGAATACGACGGCCGCGGCGCCTTGCAGCGGGCGCACCGCGAGCGCCCCGAGCTCATGCTGCTCGACATCGGCCTGCCCGACACCGACGGCTACACCCTGGCGCGCCAGCTGCGTGCGATGCCCGAGCTGCATGGAACGGTACTGGTCGCCCTGACCGGTTATGGCCAGCAGGAGGACCGCCGCCAGGCCGAGGAGGCCGGCTTCGACCATCACCTCGTGAAACCCGCCGACCTCGCCCTGGTGTCGGAAATTCTTGCATCGGTGCAGCAGGGCAGACGCTGAGCTTGTGCGAAATCCCCGAGTAGGGAATACTGCGGCAAGCTCATCCATGCCAAGAGGCAAGCCGGTGGGCTCCGCAGATAAACCCAACGAAGGTCTCCATATGAATTCACACGTTTCCGCCCTTGGCCTGGCCCTGATCCTGTGCGCAGGCAGCGCCTCGGCCGTTGCCGCCGCCCCGGCCGCCGCTCCGGCCGCCCCGGCCAAGATGCAGCTGCAAAAGATCGACACCGTCGTCGGCAAGGGCAAGCTGGCCAAAGCCGGCAGCACCGTCACCGTCAAGTACACCGGCTGGCTCTACTCGCCGCAGTCGCCCAAGGGCCGCGGGCCGCAGTTCGACACCTCGGTCGGCGGCGCGCCCTTCACCTTCCCGCTCGGCATGGGCGCGGTCATCAAGGGCTGGGACGAAGGCGTGGCCGGCATGAAGGTGGGCGGCAAGCGCACCCTGATCATTCCTTCGGAACTGGGCTATGGGGCGCGCGGCGCCGGTCCGATTCCGCCGAACGCGAACCTGATGTTCGACGTCGAGCTGGTTGACGTCAAGTAAATACGCGATATAAAGACGACACCCAATGTTGGGTGTCGGAAATTCTTACAGTGGCGGCAGCTTTTCCGTATGTTAAACAGCTAACATATTGAAACAATGCATTATTTTCCTTCTGGCACAGTTTCTGCTAATCAGTTTATGCACGGTGAGGGTGTCCGTGAAAGATTAGTCAACTAAAAGGAAAAACAAATGCTGAATCGGAATCTGTCGTTGAAAAAAATTGCAGGTAGTGTAGTCGCCGCTGGTCTGGTGTTCGGTATGGGTTCGGCCCACGCAGGCTCGATCGCCGCGACCCCGGGTTCCGTCATCACCCCGGCCATCACCTCGGGCGCGCTGCCGGATACCCCGGGCGCACACGTCGATTCGAATGTTCCAAGCTCGAAGTTCTCGGGCGTGGTCAGCATCAACATCCGTTACGACAACCAGTCCTTCATCTGCTCGGGCGCCCTCGTGGGCAAGCGCCAGGTCGTTTCGGCCGGCCACTGCGTCGACACCAACGGCAACGGTTCCTACGTCGACCTGAACAAGCCAGGCAGCGACGTGCGCGTGGTCTTCAACAGCAGCGGCACCTACAACGCCATCATCAACGCCAGCAGCTTCGCCGTGCACAAGGACTACCAGGGCTTCAACAACTGCCCGGACGGCACCCGCGGTTGCGTGAACGATGACGTCGCCGTCATCACCCTGGCCGAAGATGCGCCGGCCAGCGCCAAGATCTACAAGGTCGCCGTGAACCCGATCAACGCCGGCACCCACATCACCATGGCCGGCTACGGCACCTCGGGCGATGGCGTCAACGGCTACTACGTGAGCCCGTCCTTCGCCGTCAAGCGCACCGGCGAAAACTACGTCGACCTGATCGACCTCGACGACGAAGAAGGCTTCGAAGGCGGCAACCAGGAAGTCTTCTACGCCGACTTCGACGGCGAAGGCCGCGACACCTTCTGCGACTTCTTCGGCGTCTGCACCCCGGTGCTGCCGAACGACCGCGAATCGGGCATCGGCGGCGGTGACTCGGGCGGCCCGTCCTTCGTCGAAATGTACGGCGAACTGATGCTGGTTGCGAACAACACCTTCAGCGGCCGCTTCACCGAGCTGGGCTACAAGGAAGGCACCTTCGGCACCTACTTCGGCGGCATCATCATGGGTGGCTACAAGGACTTCCTGTACACCGCAACCGGCGGCAACATCACCCTGGTTCCGGAACCGACCAGCGTTGCCCTGCTGGGCCTGGGCGCCCTGATGCTGGGTGGCGCAGCACGTCGCCGCAAGCAGAAGTAATCCTGCCCGGCTTCAAGCAAAAAACGGCCTGCGGGCCGTTTTTTGTTTTTGGGCTTGCGCGACAAGCCGTGCGCGGCCGTCCTCGACCCTCGTTGTATGCTGCCCCCACTACTTGGCCAAGCGACACTACCGATGAGAACCTGGAGAATTGCAATCGAAAAAGCGGCCCTGGACCGCAGCTGCGCCGGCGCGCGCGAAAGCGGCGGCCACTGGCACAGCGAGGGCCAGCCGGCGCTGTATGCGGCGATGACGGTGGAGCTCGCCGTGCTGGAAAAATTCGTCCACACCGAGGAGATCGACGAGGAACCGCTGGTGCTGGTCGCGATCGACCTGCCCGACGATCCCGCGCTGGGGCTGGACGTGAAGGCCGAGGACCTGCCCGAAGGCTGGGACGCGCTCGACGACGGCGGCAGCGCCACCGCCTTCGGCACGGCCTTCCTCAAGAAGCGCGAACACCTCTACATGCGCGTGCCATCGGTGATCGTGGGGGAGGGCGTGAATGTCGTGATCAATCCGGCGCACCATGCCTACGACCAGGTGAAGCTGAGCGTGGCGCGGACCTTCAGTTTTGATCCGAGGATGTTCAAGCGCTAGGGGCAGGCGTGAGGCCGCGTTTGAGCACATGGTGAGACAGCGTGGGCACCTGTGCCCACCCTACGCCCACGCAAGCGCAGCGGACAGGCGATGACGTCGTGGTTTTCGTAGGGTGGACACCTGTGTCCACGCTGTCTCATCAGCTGAAAGCCGGCAAAACGATTAACACCAAAAAAAACGGCGCCACCGGCGCCGTTTCGTTTGTCGATTTACTTGCCCAACATCGACACCACATTGTCCGCCCCCGGCGCCCCGAAGGCCTGCTGCTTGAGCACATGCAACTGGTCGCGCACCTGGGCCGCCTTTTCGAACTCGAGGTTCTTGGCGTGGTCGACCATGAGCTTCTCGAGGCGCTTGATCTCCTTGCTGATCTGCTTCTCGCTCATGCCCTCGACCTTCGCCGCGGCTTCCGCCTCGGCCAGTCCGGTCGCGCCCTCGGCCATGGCCTTCTGCGCGGCATTGCTGTAGACGCCGTCGATCATTTCCTTGATCTTCTTCTGCACGCCCTTCGGCGTGATGCCGTTGGCTTCGTTGAAGGCGATCTGCTTGGCGCGGCGGCGTTCGGTTTCGTCGATCGCGCGGCGCATCGAGTCGGTGATGTGGTCCGCGTACAGGATCGCCACGCCGTTCAGGTTACGCGCGGCGCGGCCGATGGTCTGGATCAGCGAGCGTTCCGAGCGCAGGAAGCCTTCCTTGTCGGCGTCCAGGATCGCGACCAGCGACACCTCGGGCAGGTCCAGGCCCTCGCGCAGCAGGTTAATGCCGATCAGGACGTCGAAGGTGCCCAGACGCAGGTCGCGCAGGATCTCGACGCGCTCGACGGTCTCGATGTCGCTGTGCAGGTAGCGCACCTTGATGCCGTGGTCCGACAGGTACTCGGTCAATTGCTCGGCCATGCGCTTGGTCAGCGTGGTCACCAGCACACGCTCGTCCTTCTTGATGCGGTCGTTGATCTCGCTCATCAGGTCGTCGACCTGCGACAGGGCCGGGCGCACGATGACCTGGGGATCGACCAGGCCGGTCGGACGCACCACCTGCTCGACCACGTTGTCGGCATGCGAATTCTCGTAGTCCGCGGGCGTCGCCGACACAAAGATGGTCTGGCGCATCTTGCCCTCGAATTCCTCGAACTTCAGCGGCCGGTTGTCCAGCGCCGAAGGCAGGCGGAAGCCGTAGTCGACCAGGTTGGTCTTGCGCGAGCGGTCGCCGTTGTACATGGCGGACAGCTGGCCGACCAGCACGTGCGACTCGTCCATGAACATCAGCGCGTCCTTCGGCAGGTAGTCGACCAGGGTCGGCGGCGGTTCGCCCGGCATCGCGCCCGACAGGTGGCGCGAGTAGTTCTCGATACCCTTGGTGAAGCCGATCTCGGCCATCATCTCGAGGTCGAAGCGGGTGCGCTGCTCGAGGCGTTGTTCCTCGATCAGCTTGTTCTCCTTGCGGAAGTATTCGAGACGGTCGCGCAGCTCGGCCTTGATCGACTCGATCGCGCGCAGGACCGTGGAGCGCGGGGTCACGTAGTGCGAGCCCGGATAGACGGTGAAGCGCGGGATCTTCTGGCGCACGCGGCCGGTGAGCGGGTCGAACAGTTGCAGCGACTCGATCTCGTCGTCGAACATCTCGACGCGGATCGCGAGTTCGGCGTGCTCGGCGGGGAAGATGTCGATGGTGTCGCCGCGCACGCGGAAGGTGCCGCGGCCGAAGTCCATCTCGTTGCGCGAGTACTGCATCTGGATCAGGCGCGCGATGATGTCGCGCTGGGCCACCTTGTCCTTGTGGCGCAGCGTCAGGATCATCTTGTGGTATTCGTTCGGATTACCGATACCGTAGATGGCCGACACGGTGGCGACGATGACGACGTCGCGCCGCTCCATCAGCGACTTGGTGCACGACAGGCGCATCTGCTCGATGTGCTCGTTGATCGACGAGTCCTTCTCGATGAACAGGTCGCGCTGCGGCACGTAGGCTTCCGGCTGGTAGTAGTCGTAGTAGGAGACGAAATACTCGACCGCGTTCTGCGGGAAGAACTCGCGGAACTCCGCATACAGCTGGGCCGCCAGGGTCTTGTTCGGCGCGAACACGATGGCCGGGCGGCCGGCCTTGGCGATGACGTTGGCCATCGTGTAGGTCTTGCCGGAACCGGTCACCCCGAGCAGGGTCTGGTACATCAGGCCGTCTTCGATGCCTTCGACCAGGCCGTCGATCGCGGTCGGCTGGTCGCCGGCCGGCGGGAAGGGCTGGTGCAGCTTGAAGGGAGAGTTCGGGTAGGTGATCACAGTCGGTTCGGGACCGGTTGCGATGGATATATCAGCCATACTTTCAGACCTTTGCTAGAATGGGAATCCGCCTGCGGCACTGCAGCATGATTTTTGCAGCAGCGTCGCTGTCTATACAATTGCTGCGAACCCACCGACAATTCAGTTTATCACGATGACTTCTTCAGCCTCCGCCAGCCTCTTCGGCGCCATCGACATGGCCCCGCGCGACCCTATCCTGGGCATCACCGAAGCATTCAACGCCGACACCAATCCGGCCAAGATCAACCTGGGGGTCGGTGTCTACTACGACGATAATGGCAAGGTGCCGCTGCTGCAGTGCGTGCAGAAGGCGGAAGCGAAGCTGATGGAACAACCGGCGCCGCGCACCTACCTGCCGATCGACGGCCTGGCAGCGTACGACAAGGCTGTGCAGGAACTCGTATTTGGGGCCGACAGCGCGGTAATTCAAGAGAAGCGCGCGATCACCGTGCAGGCCCTGGGCGGCACCGGCGCGCTGAAACTCGGCGCCGACTTCCTCAAGCGTTTCTCACCGGAGTCGGAAGTCTTCATCAGCGACCCGAGCTGGGAAAACCACCGTGCCCTGTTCGAATCGGCCGGTTTCATCGTCAACAACTACACCTATTACGACCCGGCCACCCACGGCGTGAACTTCGAGGGCATGCTGGCCTCGCTGAACAAGATGCCGCAGGGCTCGATCGTGGTGCTGCACGCCTGCTGCCACAACCCGACCGGCGCCGACCTCACGCAAGAGCAGTGGGGCCAGGTGATCGCGGCGGTGCAGGCGAACGGCCTGATTCCCTTCCTCGACATGGCCTACCAGGGCTTCGGCTCGGGCATCGCCGAAGACGGCGCCGTGGTGCGCCGCTTCGTCGAAGCCGGCGGCCCGCTGCTGGTGTCGAACTCGTTCTCGAAATCCTTCTCGCTGTACGGCGAGCGCGTCGGCGCGCTGTCGGTGGTCGCTTCGAACGCCGAAGAAGCCGCGCGCCTGCTGTCGCAGTTGAAGCGCGTGGTGCGCACCAACTATTCGAACCCGCCCATCCACGGCGGCAAGGTCGTCGCGACTGTCCTGTCGACGCCGGAACTGCGCCAGATGTGGGAAGACGAGCTGGCCGGCATGCGCGTGCGCATCAAGGAAATGCGCGAGGCGCTGGTGCAGAAGCTGGCCGAGAAAGCCCCGGGGCGCGACTTCGCCTTCGTGCGCGAGCAGGTCGGCATGTTCTCGTACTCGGGCCTGACGAAAGAGCAGGTCGCCAAGCTGCGCGAGCAGTCGATCTACGCCGTTGACACCGGCCGCATCTGCGTTGCCGCGCTGAATTCGAAAAACATCGATCTCGTCGTTGACGCCATCGCCAAAGTCCTCTAAAATCTTGGCTCTTCGAACTTGAACGCAAGTTCTGATCGAAGAGCAAGACGAATCCCTGATAGCTCAGTCGGTAGAGCGACGGACTGTTAATCCGCAGGTCCCTGGTTCGAGTCCAGGTCGGGGAGCCAGAATATGAATAGGAGTGTCGAGAAATCGGCACTCCTTTTTTGTTTTCGGCGGCCGTCATCGCCTGCCGTAGCTGACGGCCCCAACTGGCTGCCTGGCCCTGCAGCCTTGCACCGCATGAATTCGCGTGCAGCTCTTTGCGTAATGCCGCTGAGCAGTTATAATTCGCGTCATCCATTCCCTGATAGCTCAGTCGGTAGAGCGACGGACTGTTAATCCGCAGGTCCCTGGTTCGAGTCCAGGTCGGGGAGCCAGAATTCCAGAAAGGTACCTTCGGGTACCTTTTTTGTTTTTGGGCCGCGCTGGGCTACACTGGGATGTCGAAGCACGGCAGTCGTCCAGGACGGGAGAAGGGCAGATGAGCGAGCAGGAATGGCAGGCTGTCACGCATGAGAACTGCGGCACGGTCGCGGGACCCTTCTATCACGGCACGAAGCACCGCCTGGCGGCCGGCGAGCTGCTGGTGCCGGGCCAGGCATCGAACTTCGAGCAGGGCCGCATCTCCAACAATGTCTATTTCAGTGCGACGCTCGACGCCGCCACCTGGGGCGCGGAGCTGGCCACGGCGCTTGCGGGAACCGGGGAGCGCGGCCACATCTATATCGTCGAGCCGACCGGCAGCTTCGAGGACGATCCCAACCTGACCAACAAGCGCTTCCCCGGCAACCCGACAAGGTCGTATCGCACGCGCCAGCCGCTCAGGATCGTCGGCGAGCTCGAGGACTGGCAACGGCACCCGCCGGAACTGGTCCGGCAAATGCTGGACCATCTCGACGCGCTCAGGCGCGCCGGCGTCGCCGTCATCGAGGACTAGCGGCCCCGGGGCCACCCTCCGGCAGGCTCGCCAGCAGGCGGTCCAGGGCCTGGCGATACCGTTCCCGCATCTTGCCGGCCAGCGCCGGATCGCCCCGTGCGGCCTGGAAAGCCAGGGCGTTACCGTGCGCATGATCGACCAGGGTTTCCAGCCACAGGAGGGGTTCGAGGCTCAGCTTCTCCAGCAGGGAAAGCAGGCGGTCCGTGATCGCGCGCGTCGTGCCGGCGAAGGCGGCGGGTTGGGCGAAGATGGCCAGGGTCAGTTGCGGATACGCCGTCACCAGGCCGTGATACCGGAGCAGGATGGCCCGGATGCCGGCAAGCGGATCGTCCTGGACCTCCCCGGGTTCGAGCACGCTTGCGTAGACCCGGTCCGATACCGCGCGCAACAGCGCCGCATGGTCGCCGACGTGATGGTAAAGGCTCATCGGCGTGACCTCCAGGCGGGCAGCCAGTGCGCGCATCGAGAAGCCCGTGCCGCCTTCCTCCAGCAGGCGCAGGGCGGCTTCCAGGACCTGTTCGCGGGCGATGCCCTGGCCGCGCGCGGGACGTCCGCGTGGCCTGTTCATGCTTGCAGGCGATAGGTCGATTGCACGAGGCCCGAGGGAAAGCTGCGGCTGGAGACCAGCGACAGGCTCTTGTCGCCCGGCAGTTCTCCGAAGAGGGGACGTCCGGCGCCGATCAGCACGGGCGCCGTGGTGATCACCATGTCGGCGATCAGGTTGGCGCGCAGGAAGGATTGCACCAGGCGCCCGCCGTCCACGTACACGCGGCGCACGCCCTCACGCTCCATGGCCCGCATGGCGTCGGCCGGGGTGAGATCCGCGAAGCGTACCTTGCCTTCCAGCCTGGCAGGCACCGGCGTGCCGGCAAGACGCGCGGACAGCACCAGCACCGGACGATCGTAGGGCCAGGCATCGAAACCGGCGACCTGTTCGTAGCTGCCCCTGCCCATCACGATCATGTCCTTGTCGGCGATGAAAGCGTCGTAGCCATGGTCTTCCGCCGGGTCGTCGCGGGACAGCAGCCAGTCGATGCCGCCGTCGGGACGCGCGATGTAACCATCCAGGCTGACGGCAATGAAAACGTGTCCAGTAATCATCTCAAGCACCTCCCTCGTTTATTTATACCCTGTATATTTTAAGCGAGAGACGGGCTGGCGTGTCGGCCCGGCAGGCAGCATTCGCTTCAGTTCGGCGCGTCGGCCAACTGCCTGTCGCGCAGACCGGCCAGCTTCTGCTCCGCCGTCACGTTGCGCCGTTTCCACCACAGCACCAGTCCGCTCCACAGCACCCAGATGCTCAGCAGGTCGAGCGCCGTCCACAGCAGCTTGAGCGCCATGCCGCCGTAGTCGCCGAAGTGCAGCGGCTGCGACAGCATCAGGGTCGAGACGTACCAGGGCATGTCGCCGGTGGCGGCGACCTTGCCGGTCCCGGCGTCGACCATCACGATCTTCAGCAGCTTGGAGGTGACGTCGGTATTGCCCTGCATGAAGGCCATGAAGTGGCGCGGGGTGGCGAAGTCGTTGCCGGGATATGCCATGAAACTGAGCGACATCGCCGGTTGCGCGGCCGAGGCGGCGGCCAGCGCCGCCTCGGCCGATACGGCGCCGGTCACCGGCGGCAGGTGCTTGTAGGGCTCGGCCAGCGCCTGCAGTTCGGTCGCCTGCCACTGGCCGAAGATGGGCCGGTTCAGCGCGTTGATGGTGCCGGTCACGCCCACCACCAGCAGCCACACCAGGGTCACCATGCCCAGCAGGTTGTGGGTGTCCAGCCATGCCAGGCGCGCCGCGCGTTCGCGCCGTACGGTCCCGAAAGGTAGCTTTTTCATGTAGGGACCATAGACATAGATGCCCGAGACGATCGAGGCCGCCAGCAGCAGGCCCATGAAGCCGAGGAAGAGGGTGCCCGGCAGGTCGGCGTACATGTCGGTATGCAGGCGCAGCATCACGTCCATGAAGCCCTTGCCGAGCGGGTACTCGCTGAGGAAGGCGCCGGTGCGCGCGTCATAGGTGTAGAAGGCGGTCAGGCCGGGCGAATCGACGCGGTCGGCCATGCGCACGTAGAGCAGCTCGGGCTCGTCCGCTTCCGCCACCAGGAACTGCGGCACGTCGTTCGGACGGCGCGCCTGGGCGTCCGCGACGATCGCGTCGACGCTGGCGCGGCCCGTGAAGCCCGGTCCCAGCTCGGGCGGCTCGGCGCTGGTGCCGAGCGCGTGACTGATCTCGTGCGAGAAGATCAGCGGCAGGCCGGTGACGCACAGCATCAGCAGGAAGAGGGTGGAAACCAGGCTGGTCCACTTGTGGACGACGTACCAGGCGCGAAAACTCATGACGGCTCCTTCGGTAAGGCGAAAGCCGATGGCGGCGCGCGCCATCGGCCCGGGATCAAACGACGCGCGTCAGAAACTGGCGTGCAGGCTCAGCTCGACGCTGCGCTCGGCGCCCATCCAGCAGTTGTTGCTGCCGACGCAGGCGCCGACGTAGCGCTTGTCGCCGAGGTTGCTCACCGTGAGCCCCAGGCGCCAGGTGTCGTCGATGCGGTACATCGCCGCGGCGTCGACCAGGGTGTAGGACGGCACGGTGGCGCTGTTCGCCGCATCCATCTGGCTCTTGCCGACGTAGCGCAGGCCCGCCGACAGGTCGAGCTTGGGCGTCGCGTACCAGTTCACCCAGAGCGCCGCCTGCTTCTCGGCCACCCACACCGGCGTGGTGCCGATCAGCGAGGTGTCCAGATCGTTCTCGGTGACCTCCATGTCGAGGTGGGTGAGGGCCAGCGTGAAGTCCAGGTTGTCGAGCACGCCCTGGCGCCAGGACACTTCCACGCCCTTCGACTGCACCTCGCCGGTCTGGGTGTAGCGATTGAAGGCCGGCGTGTTGACGACCATGTTCTGCTTGCGGATGTCGAACCAGGCCGCCGTCACCTGGGTCTGCTTGTCCGGCGAGGCGTACTTCAGGCCAGCCTCCCATTGCTTCGCGGTGGTCGGCTTGAAGGCTGCGCCCGTCAGCGAATCGACGCCCGAGGTCGGCTCGAAGGAGCTCGACCAGTTGATGTAGGGCGCCACGCCGTTGCCCAGCTTGTAGATCGCGGCCAGGCGGCCGCTGGTCTTGCGCTGGTCGATGCGCGTGACGTTGCTGGAGGGCGAGCCCGCGTAGCTGGAGTCGTTCGCGTCCGTGCTCTTGTAGTGGTCGCGGCGCAGGCCGGCGATCACGGTCAGCGGGCCCCAGGCCAGTTCGTCCTGCAGGTAGAGGCCGAGCTGCGATTGTTCGATGCGGTGGCGCTCGGTGTAGAAGTCGAAAGGCAGGGCGGCGGCATTGAACAGGCGATGGTTCGGATTGCCGAGGTCGATCGACGGCGTATCGGTCCCGAGGGTGTCGCCATAGTCGACATCCGAATCCATCTTCTGGTACTCGGCGCCGGCGAGGATGCTGTGGGTGACGTCGCCGGTGCGCGCCTTGAAGGCGAGCTGGTTGTCGATCACGTAGCCGTCCTGGCGTTCGTCGGTGAAGTAGGCCGAGCGCGCCAGGGTGCGGTTGTCCGCTTCCAGGCCGTTGTTGTAGCTGTTGCGCTGGAAGCCGTCGGCTTTCGTGTAGCGGAAGTTCTGCAGGAATTTCAGGGAATCGTCGAAGCTGTGCTCGAACTTCCAGCCGCCCATCGTCACCTCGCGCTCCATGCCGGACCAGTTGGCGTCGCCGGCGAAAGCATCCGCGTCGAGCTTGCCATACGGCGCCGCGTAGAGCGTGCCGAGCGCCGGCAGCGGGGTCGAGGGCACCAGCGCCGGGTCGCGCTGGTGATACAGGTTCAGGTTCAGGCGCGTGGCGGCGCCGATGCGCCAGGTCAGCGAGGGCGCGACCAGGCGGCGCTCCTCGCGCGTGCTGGCCTGCTGGCCATCGCGCTCGCGCGCCAGGGCAAGGATGCGGTAGTCGACGTCGGGGCTCAGCGGGCCGGTGCTGTCGATCGCCAGTTCGTGCAGGTTGTTGGTGCCGATGCGGGCGCGCACCTCGGTTTCCTGCTTCGAGCGCGGCTGCTTGGCGGTCTGGTTGACCATGCCGCCCGGCGGCGCCGAACCGTACAGCACCGAGGTCGGGCCCTTGAGCACCTCGATGCTTTCCGTGGCCCAGGCGTCGACCTGGGGCACCAGGTTCCACAGGCCGTTGTACTGCAGCGGCAGGCCGTCGTAGTAGTTGCGGTAGCTCTCGAAGCCGCGGATCGTGTACTGGTCGAAGATGGTGACGGTCGCGCGGCTCTCGGGCGTCACGCCCGGCACGTAGCGCAGCGCCTCGTTGACGCTGTCGGCCTGGCGCGCCGCCAGCAGCTCGGCGTCGTAGACCTCGTAGCTCATCGGCGCGTCCATCGGTTTCAGCTCGGACTTGGTGCCGGTGGTGCGGTAGCCGGTTCCGGTCACGACGACCTGCTGCATGGAGCCGGATGATGGCTGCTGTTCCTGGGCGCCGGCCATGCCGGAGCAGGCGGCGGCAACGACGAGGGCGAGCAGGCGGACCTTGGTGTCTGGACGGGTGGACATCGTGTTGTTCTTCTTGATAATGGAAATGCGAATCATTATCAATACGGATTGGCGCGATGTCAACCGGGCCCGCGTGGCGGCAGGGTCTTTGTGCGGAAAAAGACGCGAGAGCGGGCGCCAGGCGGCCGTGGGAGGAGGCGACTGCGCCCGATGCGCGCCTCTGCGGGGGGGGCGGGGAGGGCTGTCTCAGGCGCTGCGAGGCCGCGGGAGCGCGCCGGCGGCATGGCGTTCGCGCGCGCGCCGCTCCGGAACCTGCTGTCCCGCTCCGCCTTGCGTCCGGCCGTGCAACCCGCCCAGCCCGGTGTCGAGCCGCTTCCTGCGCATCATGTTGTCCATGATGACCAGGACTGCGGCCGGAATCACGAGCAGCAGCCTGAGCATGTTGGCCGGCGCGCCGAACAGTTTCAGCCAGTCGGCCTCGAGGACGGCGTCCAGGGTGCCGATCATGAGCGAGAGCAGCAGCAGGAACAGCGCCGTCATGCCGATGTGCGTCGCGCAGAGCATGCGCTGCGCACGCTTGCGGCAGATGCCGCTGGCGTCCCTGACGCTTGCGAGGCGCTTGCCTTCGGCGCCGTGGCGCAAAACCTCGACCAGTTCGCGATAGCGCGTGTGCGTCGCGGCATGGCGTTGCTCGAGCAACTGCAGCAGCCATGCCGTAAAGGCCCATGCCGCCGATGGCTTGAAGATCTCCATCACCTTGTTTAACTTGAACACCACGTTGTCACCTCTGCCCACTTGTTGCCTGTGCACGAATATCCGCGCCATGCGGATACCGCTTGCAATTGCGACTATTACATCGCAGCCTGGCGATGGCCGGTATAAGGATTGCGCCTACAAGCGTGTCGGCCTGCGCCCAAGGATGGGATCGGAATGGGTGAGGGCGGAGAGTCGGAGATGGTGGGGGAGAGGTATGGCGCGGCAAGCCGCCGCGCCCGGGAAAGGCCATGCGGCGCGGCCTGCGCGCCTGCCGAATCGAGCTGGATCCCGTTATTTGCGAGCCGATACCGGCCTGACCTTGCCGGCCGCCTCGCGCGCCCGTTCGCGTGCGGTGTCGACATCGCTTGCCTCGGCCAGGGCCACGCCCATGCGCCGGCGCGCGAAGGATTCGGGCTTGCCGAACAGGCGAATGTCCGCGCCCGGCACGCGCAGCGCCTCGGCCACGCCTTCGAAAGCGATGCCTTGCTCGTCGAGCTGGCCGTAGATGACGGCGGAGGCCCCCGGCGTGCGCAGACGCGTATTCACCGGCAGGCCCAGCACGGCCTTGGCGTGCAGCTCGAATTCGCTCTGCAGCTGCGTCGCCATGGTCACCATGCCGGTATCGTGCGGACGCGGGCTCACTTCGGAGAACCAGACCATGTCGCCTTTCACGAACAGCTCGACCCCGAACACGCCCAGCCCGCCGAGGTTGCCCGTCACTTTTTCCGCGATCTCGCGCGAACGCTGCAGGGCCAGTGCGCTCATCGGGTGCGGCTGCCAGGATTCGACGTAATCGCCTTGCACCTGCTTGTGGCCGATCGGGTCGCAGAAGCCCGTCTCGACCTGGCCATTCGCGCCCAGCGAGCGCACGGTCAGCAGGGTGATCTCGTAGTCGAAGTCGATGAAGCCTTCCGCGATCACGCGGCCGCTGTCGACCCGGCCGCCGCTGGCCGCATAGTCCCAGGCGGCGCGCACGTCGCCGGCGCCGTCGAGCTTCGACTGGCCCTTGCCGGACGAAGACATGACCGGCTTGACGACGCAGGGAAAGCCAACCGCGGCGCAGGCTTCCTCCAGCTCGGCCAGGCTGCTGGCGAAGCGGTAGGGCGAGGTCGGCAGGCCCAGTTCCTCGGCCGCCAGGCGGCGGATGCCTTCGCGGTTCATGGTCAACTGGGCCGCGCGCGCGGTCGGGATGCAGGTGATGGCGCCCGCCGCTTCCAGCTCGGCCAGCTTGTCGGTGGCGATCGCCTCGATCTCGGGAATGACCAGGTCGGGCTGTTCCTGTTTGATCAGCGCGGCCAGCGCGGCGCCGTCGGTCATGTCGATCACGTGGGCACGGTGCGCGACCTGGTGGCCGGGCGCGTTCGGATAGCGGTCGACCGCCACCACCTCGACGCCGAGGCGCTGCAGGGCGATGATGACCTCCTTGCCGAGTTCGCCGGAGCCGAGCAGCATCACGCGGGTGGCCGAAGGAGAAAGGGGAGTGCCAAGAATGCGGGTAGTCGTCATGGTCTGAATGGAAGTGATATGAAGCCGTGCGGCCAGGGTGGCGAAACTATAGCAAAGCGCGGTGCAGGCGGTGCGGGAGGGGCTGTTTCCGGTTTTTTCCATGCCGGGCTGGCTAAAACGGAAACGGCCGGCTATAATATTGCCTCAATTCCCTGATAGCTCAGTCGGTAGAGCGACGGACTGTTAATCCGCAGGTCCCTGGTTCGAGTCCAGGTCGGGGAGCCAGAATACTGCTCAGTGCACGAAAAGGGCCGCATCGAAAGATGCGGCCCTTTTCGTTTGCGCTTCATGACGTCATGGCGTTATGGCGCGGCAGCCTGCGACCTTGCTTTCAGTCGGCCGGGCTGTTCGTCCCGGAATCGGCTGGCGCGTCTTTTTTCCTGGGCCATACCAGACCGCAGACACCGCTGAACAGGCCGACAAATGCAGCGCGATACCAATCGGGCTCGTGGGTGCTGCTCAGCAGGGCGGTGCAGATCAGCGTGCCGACGGCAACACCGACAGCGGTCAGAAGAAAGGTCTTCATCGTTTGCACGGTAAGGTAATCGTGCGCTGATGCTAGCACGGCAATGCCGGTCCTTTTTCTTAAGAAATTGGAAGCTTGCTGATGGTCAAGAATAGAGGGGCGAGAAGAGGCGAGGACTGTCGAGCCGCCTTAGCGAGTTTGTAGAAAGACTGCTACGATCATCCTTTCACCGAAGGAAAGCCCAGGAAGGGAAGTACTACATGACACGCAGTTTCAAGATCGCCGCCATCGCCGGCGACGGTATCGGCAAGGAAGTCCTGCCGGAAGGCCTGAAAGTCCTGGAAGCCGCCGCCAGGCGCTTCAATCTCGATCTCGAGTTCACCCAGTTCGAATGGGCGAGCTGCGACTATTACCTGAAGACCGGCGAGATGATGCCGCCGGACTGGAAGGAGCAGCTCGCCGGCATGGATGCGATCTATTTCGGCGCGGTCGGCTGGCCGGCCACGGTGCCGGACCACATCTCGCTGTGGGGTTCGCTCCTGAAATTCCGGCGCGAGTTCGACCAGTACATCAACCTGCGTCCGGTGCGCCTGTTCGAGGGCGTGCCTTGTCCGCTGGCCAACCGCAAGCCGGGCGACATCGACTTCTACGTGGTGCGTGAGAACACCGAGGGCGAGTACACCAACCTGGGCGGCATCATGTTCCCCGGAACCGAGCGCGAAGTCGTGATCCAGGAATCGGTGTTCAGCCGCCACGGCGCCGACCGCGTACTGAAATACGCGTACGACCTGGCGCAGTCGCGCGAGCGCAAGCACCTGACGGTGGCGACCAAGTCGAACGGCATCGCGATCAGCATGCCGTGGTGGGACGGCCGCGCCGACGCCGTCGGCGCCGCCTATCCGGACGTCACGGTCGACAAGCAGCACATCGACATCCTGACCGCGCGCTTCGTGCTGCAGCCGCAGCGTTTCGACGTGGTGGTGGCCTCGAACCTGTTCGGCGACATCCTGTCGGACCTGGGTCCGGCCTGCACCGGCACCATCGGCCTGGCGCCGTCGGGCAACCTGAACCCGGACCGCAAATTTCCCTCGTTGTTCGAACCGGTGCACGGCTCGGCGCCGGACATCGCGGGCAAGGGCATCGCGAACCCGATCGCGATGATCTGGTCGGGCGCCATGATGCTGGGCTTCCTGGGCGATGCGCCCGATGCGCCGGCGGGGCTGCGCGAGGCGCACGACGCCATCGTGGCGGCGATCGAGCAGGTGCTGCGCGCCGGCCCGCGGACCGGAGACCTGGGCGGGACGGCGAAGACGGTGGAAGTGGGCGATGCGATTGCGCAGCTGATCGGTTCGTAGGGCGTAGGGTGGGTTCTTGAACCCACGCGGTACGGCGGCTGAAACGACGAGGCCGATGATCTCGCAACAATGCGACGATCACCGGCCTTTTCTGTTTGCACGCGCTTCGACATTCACAGCATTGTAGGGTGGACACCTGTGTCCACGCGGTCTCACCGGCAGAACATTGCCAGCTCATCCCATACGCGGACATTCGATGAATGCCCTCGTTCGGGTGGGTGGCCGCGCAATGGGATTGCAAGCGCCGTACCGCGTGGACACGGGTGTCCACCCTACGAAAACCGGACATTCACACACTGGTGGTGTCGAGAGCCTTCCCGGTCTGCGCCATCCCCTCCCGCGCCAGCGGCGACAGCCTGTCGAACCACGGCGCGGCGCCTTCGAGCTGGTGCGCCAGTTGCAGCAGCCGGTCCTCGGCGCCGAACCGCCCAACGAACTGCACCCCCAGCGGCAAGCCCTCGGCGGTCCAGTGCAGGGGCACCGACATCGCCGGCGTGCCGGTCAGGTTGGCCAGCTGGGTGAAGGGCACGAAGCGCAGGCTGTCGCGGGCGATGCGGTTCACCGTTCCCTCCAGCAGCCCGAGCCGCGCCAGGAGCCCCAGCACGCCGCTGCGCTGCAGCAGGTCGAGCACGAACTGCTCGCCTCGCGGCGGATCGCCTTCGCCGTGGCGCAGCGGCGGCGCGGCCAGCGTGGGCGTGAGCAGCATGTCGTAGCGCGCGTGGAAGCGTGCGAGATCGCGGCTGAACTCGTTCCACTTGGCCAGCTGGGCCGTCAGGCGCGCGCCCGGCATGGCGGCGCCGAGCGTCACCAGCAGGCGGCTCATCAACTCCACGTCGCCCGCACTGGCGCCCAGCGCGCGGCCGCGCGCGACCATCGCCGGCACCTGGCCGAAGTAGATGTGCAGGAAGCTCTCGGCCAGGGCCATGCCGTCGACCTGGGGCGCCGCTTCCTCGACCTCGTGACCGAGTCCGCGCAGCAGCTGCGCCGTGCGCTGCACCGCCGCCACCGCTTCCGGATGGACCTCGGTGCCGATCGGCGACACGGTGGAAAAGCCGATGCGCAGCTTGCCGGGATCGCGCCGCATCAGGTCCACGTACGACCCGGCGGGCGGGGCGATGTCGAAGGGATCGCCCGGCTCGGGCCCCTGCAGGATGTCGAGCGCGAGGGCCGAGTCGCGCACGCTGCGCGACAGGACGCCTTCGCTGGAGGCGCCGAACCAGACTTCGCCGATCGCCGGGCCCGAGGACACCCGTCCGCGCGAGGGGCGCAGCCCGAACAGGCCGCAGCAGGCAGCCGGGATGCGGATCGAGCCGCCGCCGTCGTTGCCGGCCGCCATGGGAACGATGCCGGCCGCCACCGCGGCGGCCGCGCCGCCGCTGGAGCCGCCCGGCGTCCGGCCGAGGTCCCAGGGGTTGCTGCTGCGTCCGTAGAGCTGCGGGTCGGTGACGGCCTTCAGGGCGAACTCGGGCAGGTTGGTCTTGCCGAACACGACCAGGCCGGCGTCCAGGTAGCGCCGCACCACGGCCGCGTGTTCGGCCGGCACGTAGCCGAGCATGGAGCGGCTGCCGAAGCTGGTCGGCACGCCGGCGTAGTCCTGCACGCCATCCTTGATCAGGAAGGGCACGCCCGTCAGGGGGCCGCGCAGCGGGCCATGGACGGCGCCGTCGATTTGGGCGCGGGCCTGCGGCTCCAGCAGGCGGCAGACGGCATTGATGCGGCCGTGAACGGCGGCGTTGCGCGCCAGCGCGAGGGCGAGCAGTTCGCCCGGGGTCACGTCGCCGCGGGCGACGCAGTGCGCCAGCGCGGTGGCGTCGTGTTGCAGGTAGTCGGCGAAATCCATGAAGGGTCCTGTGAAAGAGACCGCCCAGCATGAAATAATTTCGTCAAATTTGTCAAGTCAACAACGCGTGAAAATTTTCTACTTGCGTTTCTTCGCGTTCGAGGTGAAGGTGCGGGTATAGAACTCAGGAGGTTTCTTCGCAACCCAGGCGATGAAGGCCCGGATCTCTTCGTGGCTGCGCAAGGCCTCCCAGGTGTGATACGTGCGCAGCAGTTCGCGCTCGGTGAAGGCGGAGTGGATCTTGCGATGGCATATCCTATGGATCGGGAACTGTTCCTTGCCCTTGAAGGTCTTCGGTACGAGGTGGTGGCGGTCGATGTTCACCGTGCCGAGCTCGCGTCCGCACAAGGGGCATACCGGGTCTGTCATGCATTCCTCGCCGCTGGCAAAAAACATGGTAAATACCATGTGATGGCGCTTCCGGCCGCTGCAAGTACTGCTTCGCACAATTGTTGATTTTGACGAGCTCGTCGACACACATTGGTGTAGAATCAATGCTTCCCAAAAAACAATTCCAAACACGGGGATACTGACAGCAGATAAGGTGTAGTGCGATGATCGAAGACGAATCCAGCAACTGCTCCATCCTCTTGATCGACGACGAGCCTTTTGCCCAGCAGATCATCGAGCACGGGCTTTCCACGTGCGTGAAGCACGTGCTGCGCTACGAGTCGAGCCCGCGGCGCGCGGCCGAGCTGGCGCTTGAAATCGGTGCGACCGTGGTGCTGGTCGACCTGCGCATGCCCGATCTCGACGGCTTCGAGGTCACGCGCCTGCTGCGCGCCAACCGCGACACCGAACACATTCCCGTCATCCTGCTCTCGTCCGAGGACGACCCCGAGATCAAGGCGCGCGCCTTTGCCGCCGGCGCCAACGACTACATGGTCAAGTGGCCCGACCCGCGCGAGCTGGTCGCGCGCGTGCAGTACCACAGCGCCGCCTGTGTTGCGCGGCGCGAGCGCGACCAGGCCTTCGTTTCGCTGCGCCACAGCCAGGAAGAGCTGGCCGCCAGCCAGTCGGCCCTGCACCAGGCGCAGAAGATGGAAGCGATCGGCCAGCTCACCGGCGGCGTCGCCCACGACTTCAACAACGTCCTGCAGATCATCGCCGGCAACCTGCAGCTGCTCAAGCTGGTCGGCGGGCTGAACGATGCCGCCCGCACCCGCGTCGAGATGGCGCTGGCCGGCGTCGAGCGCGGCGCCAAGCTGTCCTCGCACCTGCTGGCCTTCGCGCGGCGCCAGCCGCTGCAGTCGGTGGTGCTCAATCCCGGCCACCTGCTGCGCGAGATGGACGACATGATGCGCCGCGTGCTGGGCCCCAGCGCGCGCATCGTCACCGAGATCGACCCCGCGCTGGGCAGCACCTTGGCCGACCCCAACCAGCTCAACAACGTCCTGCTGAACCTGGCCATCAATGCGCGCGACGCGATGGACGGCAGCGGCACGCTCACCATCCGCGCCGCCAATGTCGGCGCCGATGCGACCCCGCCCGAGGTCCCGACCGGCGAGTATGTGATGATCGAGATCGCCGACACCGGCAAGGGCATGCCGCCGGAAGTGCTGCAGCGCGCCTTCGAACCCTTCTTCACGACCAAGCCGCTGGGGCAGGGCACGGGCCTGGGCCTGTCGATGGCCTATGGCTTCGTCAAGCAGTCCGGCGGCGAAATCCTGCTGCGCAGCCAGGCCGGGATGGGCACCAGCGTGCGCATCTACCTGCCGCGCAGCAAGGTCGAGGCCGCCGCGCCGGAGCCGGCCATGGACGCGCCGCTGTGCGGCGGCCTGGAGACCATCCTGGTGGTGGAGGACGAGGAGGACGTGCGCACCTCGACCTGCGCGATCCTGTCCGCGCTCGGCTACGAAGTGCTGGAGGCCTGCGACGCCGCCGGTGCGGTGGAGCTGATCGAGAGCGGACGCCACATCGACCTGGTGTTCACCGACGTGATCATGCCGGGGCCGGTGAGCAGCTTGCAGTTGGGCGAGGTGGTGCGCAGCCACCTGCCGCAGGCGCAGATCCTGTACACCTCGGGCTATGCGGAAGGGGTGCTGGCGCACGAGGGAAAGCTCAGCGCTTCCGTGCACCTGCTGCAGAAACCATATCATCCGGACGCGCTGAGCGCGCGCATCCGCCATCTCCTGCGGCGTAACCGCAAGGCGCCCAGGGCCGCCGGCCACTCGCCGGCGCGGGCGCAGGGCGCCTGAGAGCCCTCGGGGCGGCGTTGCGCCGTCCCGCCGTGCGTCCGTACTGTCTTCGACGCGGCGTCGGGTGGCCGCATCCCAGGCCCCGGGGCTGGTCCGGACGCCCGCCGCGCCCGAAGCTCAGGTCGGGCGCACGTAGCGCTGCGAGCCCGGCGGCGGTTCGTTCAGCACCGCCCAGAAGATCCCGAGGTCGGCGATCGCGCGCACGAATTCCTTGAAGTCCACCGGCTTGACCACGTAGGCGTTCACGCCCAGCTCGTAGCTGCGCACCAGGTCCTGTTCCTCCTTCGAGGAGGTCAGCATCACCACCGGCATGCTCTTCAGGTGCGCGGTGCCGCGGATCTTGTCGAGCACTTCCAGGCCGTCGACTTTCGGCAGTTTCAGGTCGAGCAGGGTGACGGCCGGGTTGCCTTCGGGGCGCTCGGCGAATTCGCCGCGGCGCATCAGGTAGTCGAGCGCCTCGGCGCCATCGCGCACGACCACGACCTCGTTGGCGAGCTGGCTTTTCGCCAGCGCCACCAGGGTCAGTTCGAGGTCGTGGGGATTGTCTTCGACCAGCAGGATCGGTTTTAGCATGATGGTTGTGGCTTTTAAGGTAATGCGAGTTTGCGCGGAATACTGAACGAGAAGGTGGCGCCCCGGCCCTGGCCCGATTCGGCCCAGGCGCGTCCGCCGTGGCGCTCGACGATGCGGCGCACGTTGGCCAGGCCGATGCCGGTGCCCTGGAAGTCTTCCATGCGGTGCAGGCGCTGGAACACGCCGAACAGCTTGTGCACGTAGTCCATGTTGAAGCCGGCGCCGTTGTCGGCGACGTGGAACACGGTCTCGACCGCGTCCTGCTCGGCCCAGACGCGGATCTGCGCCGGATCGCGCTGCCCCGTGAACTTGACCGCGTTCGACAGCAGGTTGAACACCGCCAGGTGCAGGAAGGTCGGGTCGGCCACCACGCGCGGCAACGGCTCGATCTGCCATTCGATGTTGCGGCCCTGCAGGTCCATGGCCATCTTGTCGATGCAGGAAGCGACCAGGTGCGACATGTCGACCTCGACCGGGCGCAGCGCGGCGCGGCCCATCTGCGAGAAGCTCAGCAGGTCGTCGACCAGCTTGCCGGCCAGGCGCGCCGACTCCTTGATGTTGGTGAGGAAGCGCTTGCGCATCGTCGGGTCCTCGCTGCCGCTCGATTCGAGCAGCAGGTCGGAAAAGCCGACGATGTGGCGCAGCGGCGCGCGCAGGTCGTGCGAGACCGAATACGAGAAGGCTTCGAGCTCCTTGTTGGCGCGTCCCAGCTCCTCGGCCAGTTCGGCCATCTGCTCGGCGCGCTCGAGCGCGATGCCCAGCAGGGCGCTGCGGAACTCGCCGGTCAGTTCGATCTCGGCGATGTGCCAGGGCAGGCTGATGCCGTGGATTTCCTCGCGCCAGGCGGCAAAGCTGGTGCGTGGCGTCAGCTGCACCAGGGTGCCCGGCGCCGCTTCCTTTTCATGCGGGTTGCCCGCCCATTCGATGGTGTGCACCAGCTCGGGACGGAACCACAGCAGGTAGTGCTTGTGCACGCGCGAGATCGGCATCGCCATCAGGCCGCTGGCATTGCGCTTCAGGCGGGCCGCGCCGCGGTAGAGCACCGACAAGGCGTCGGTGTGGAACACCTCGTCGCCGTGGCCCTGCTGCTCGAGCCAGCCGACGATGTCGGCGATCGACTCCTCGTCGGGCGTGTCGCCATAGGTCAGCACGCGATCGTCGGCGACGATGGCCACGCCGCCGGCGCGCGCGAAGCGCAGCAGCTCGGGGAAGACGCCGCGCATGTTGTCGATGATGTCGGCGCCCTTGGTCAGGTTGCCCAGCATGGCCACCATCATGCGCCGCACTTCGAGGCGGAACTGCAGCTCGCTGGCGTCCTCGCGCGACTCGATGCACAGCGCCAGGATCTGGCCCAGCTGCTCGCAGGCGGTGCGCTTCTCGAATGCGAGCGGGGCCGGCTCGGCGTTGTGGCAGGAGATCAGGCCCCACAACTGGCCCTTGACCACCAGCGACACCGACATCGAGGCCAGGGTGCCCATGTTGCGCATGTATTGCAGGTGCACCGGCGAGACGCTGCGCAGGGCCGCGAACGACAGGTCGTTCGGGGCGCCCGTGATCGGGTTATGCGGCGGCACCAGCGGGGCCGGGACGTAGTTGGCGTCGTGGATCAGGCGGATGCGCGACAGCGTGTACAGTTCGCGCGCCTGGGACGGGATGTCCGAGGCCGGGAAGCGCTGCCCCATGTAGGAGTGATAGCTGTCGTCCTTCGATTCGGCCATCACGTGGCCGTGGCCGTCGCGGTCGAACTGGTAGACCATCACGCGCCCGTAGCCGGTGACCATGCGCACATGGTGGGCGGCCAGCATGGCCAGCGACTCCGCCGAATCGGCCTCGTTGACCTTCAGCAGGAAGTCGCCGAGCAGCGGATACAGCTCGCGAAAGCCCGCCGGCGCGTCGCGTTCGACGGCTTCGAATTCGGCGATGACGACGCCATCCCAGGCGTGCGCCAGGACGTCGAAGTGCTGGCCGTTGCCGGCCATGATGGTGCCGAGGTAGAAGGGGCGGTTGCCGAGCTTTCCGCTGGCCAGCCCGGCCGCCAGGCGCGCGCTCGCCGCCTCGCCGATGACCTCGGCCAGCGGACGTTCGATGGCGGCGCCGGCGTCCACGCCGAGCCAGCGCGACAGGTTGGCGCTGGCCTGGAGGACGGTCAGTTGCGCCGACAGGGTCAGCAGGAACCCGTGCGGCTGGATGCTGCCGGGGGTGCGGATGGGTTCCTTGTCGCAGCTGGACAGGTCGAGCGGTACGGATGGGCCTGTTGTCATGATGCGCGAGCTTGGCACGGCTGGGTTACGAAACCGCTATTCTAGCGTGAAAGGCAAGCTCCGATACGAGGCAATGACTGGACTGGCGGCAATGATGCGACATTGGAACGGACGGCAATGATTTCGAGACAAATCGTGCTTGACGGAGGATGGGGGTGGGGTGGGCGCGGACGTGTCCGCGTGGCAGCGCTGCGCCTATTGGGGGTATCATAAGGCGTTTCCCCTAACCACAGGCGCGCCTTCGCCCCATGAACAAGAGAATATCCGTCAAGCAGGACCTGACCGAAGAACAGCGCTTCCAGTACCTGATCTCGGGCATACGCGACTATGCGATCTACATGCTCGACCAGGAAGGCTATGTCAGCAGCTGGAACAGAGGCGCCCGCCGCTTCAAGGGCTACGAAGCGCCCGAAATCCTGGGGGAGCACTTCTCGCGCTTCTACACCCCGGAGGAACGGGAGCGGGGCCTGCCGGAGCGCGCCCTGGCCACCGCGCTGGCCGAGGGTAAATACGAAGCCGAGGGCTGGCGCGTGCGCCAGGACGGCACCCGTTTCTGGGCCAGCGTCATCATCGATCCGATCTACGACGAGCACGGCACGCTGCTCGGCTACGCCAAGATCACGCGCGACATCACCGAGCGCAAGAAGACCGAGGATGCGCTGCGCGAAAGCGAGGAACGCTTCCGCCTGCTGGTGCAGGGCGTGTCCGATTATGCGATCTACATGCTCACGCCGGAAGGCGTGGTCAGCAACTGGAACATCGGCGCGGAGCGCATCAAGGGCTATTCGGAACAGGAGATCGTCGGCCTGCATTTCTCGCGCTTCTATACCGAAGAGGAGCGCGCCGCCGGCGTGCCGGTGCGCGCGCTCACCACGGCCGCCAGGGAAGGGCGCTACGAGGCCGAAGGCTGGCGCATGCGCAAGGACGGCACGCGCTTCTGGGCCCACGTCATCATCGACGCTATCCGCGACGACAGCGGTGCACTGATCGGCTTTGCCAAGATCACGCGCGACCTCACCGAGAAGAAGGCCGCCGCCGACGCCCTGGCCGAGGCCAACGCCGCGCTGTTCCAGGCGCAGAAGATGGAATCGATCGGCCAGCTCACCGGCGGCATCGCGCACGACTTCAACAACCTGCTGTCGGTGCTCGCCAGCGGCCTCGAGGTGCTGACCCTGCGCAGCAATGGGGGCGCCGACGCCAAGACGCTCGACAGCATGCGCCGCGCGATCGACCGCGGCGCCACGCTCACCCAGCAGCTGCTCGCGTTCGCGCGCCAGCAGCCGCTGCAGCCGGAAACGCACAGCGTCAACCGCCTGATCTCCGGTTTCGAGTCGGTGCTGCGGCGCGCGGTGAACGCTTCCATCGACTTCGGGGTCCAGCTCGAGCCGCAGATCCGCGCCACCGTCATCGACAGCGCGCGCTTCGAGTCGGCCCTGCTGAACCTGGTGGTCAACGCCCGCGACGCCATGCCCGAGGGCGGGCGCCTGTCGATCACGAGCGCCAACGTCCTGCTGGGCGAGCGTGAAGTCGACGGCCTGGCCCCCGGCTCCTACGTGCGGGTGACGGTGACCGATACCGGCACCGGCATGTCGCCCGAGACCGCGGCGCGCGCCTTCGAGCCCTTCTACACGACCAAGGAAGTGGGCAAGGGCACGGGCCTGGGCCTGTCCCAGGTCTACGGCTTCATCAAGCAGTCCGGCGGCGAGGTGAAGATCCGCACCGCGCCCGGCGAAGGCACGGCGATCTCGATCTACCTGCCGGCCGCGCCCGGCCAGGACCTGCCGGCGCAGCAGGAAAAGACCGAGCGGGTGCTGATCGTCGAGGACGAGCCGGACCTGATGGACGTCGCCTCGGCGCTCTACATCAGCATGGGCTACGAGGTCCTGACCGCCTCGAGCGGCCAGGAGGCGCTGGCGCTGCTGGAAAGGCGCGACATCGACATCCTGTTCACCGACGTGATCATGCCCCACGGGATGAACGGGGTGGAACTGGCCGCGTATACGCGCGAACACTATCCGAACGTGAAGATCATCCTCGCTTCGGGTTATCCGCTGCCGGCGCTCAAGCTCCAGCATGCCAACCTGAACGATTTCGCCTTCGTCAACAAGCCTTACCGTTTGTCCGACCTGGCGCGGGCGCTGCGCTCGGCCGTATGAGCCCCGCGCTGCACATCGCGACCCCGCTGCTGGCCTCGGGCGCCTTCCCGGCGCGGGCGGGCCAGCAGGTAAGTCTCAAGATGGACGCGCTGCAGCCGAGCGGCTCGTTCAAGCTGCGCGGCATCGGCCATGCCTGCGCGGTCCAGGCGCAGCGCGGCGCGTGCCGCATCGTCTCCTCCTCGGGCGGCAACGCCGGCCTGGCGGCGGCTTACGCGGCGCGCCGACTCGGCCTGCCGGCCCTGGTGGTCGTGCCCGAGACCACCAGCGCGCGCGCCCGCGCCCTGCTGGCGCGCGAAGGGGCGCAGGTGCTGGTGCAGGGCGTCTCCTTCCAGGAAGCGAACGCGCATGCGCAGTCGCTGCTGGGCGAGGGCGACGCCTTCATCCATCCTTTCGACGACCCGCTGCTGTGGGAAGGCCACGCCAGCATGATCGACGAAGTGGCGGCGAGCGGCCTGCGCCCGGATTGCGTGGTGCTGGCGGTCGGCGGCGGCGGGCTGCTCAGCGGCGTGGTGGCCGGCCTGCGGCGCCAGGGCTGGACCCAGGCGCCGGTGATCGCGGTCGAGACCGAGGGCGCCGACGCCTACGCGCAATCGCTGCGCGCCGGGGCGCTGGTCGAACTGCCGGGGATCGCCAGCATCGCGACCTCGCTCGGCGCGCGCAAGGTGTCGCGGCACGCTTTCGAACTGGCGGCCTCGCATCCGATCGTGCCGCTGGTGGTGAGCGATGCCCAGGCGGTGGCGGCCTGCCTGCGCTTCATGGACGACCACCGCGTCGTGGTCGAGCCGGCCTGCGGGGCGGCGCTGGCCCTGGCCTACGAAGGGCACGAGGCGCTGGCCGCCTACGATAACGTGCTCGTCGTCGTCTGCGGCGGAGCGACCGCGACCGTGGCGCAGTTGCAGGCGTGGGGCAGCCAGCTCGGGGTGGATGCGCTTTCGTAATCGTCCGCTGCGCGACGCTTTGCGGTTTGCATCGGGTGGACCGCGTGGGCACAAGTGCCCACGCTACGAAAGGCAAGGGGTTTGACGTCGTAGGGTGGACACCTGTGTCCACGCTGTACGGCAGTCGATCAAAGCCACACCGAAGAGCGCCTAACAAAACCTTCAGAGCAAGGCGCGGCGACGAAGACAGTACACATGTCGAGGAGCTGCAACGCAGCTATGGAGGTGTTGTTGGGCGCTCTAAGCCGCGCAGCGCCGCATCGGCCGGCCTCGAGCCTCACAACCCAAAAATGATATCGCTGATCCGCTCGTAAATCGGATCCGCCGACGGCCCCTTGTTCGGCCAGTTCAGGATATCGAAGTGGTCATACCCGCGGTAATTCCCGAGAAAATTCCATGTCCCGCGCACCGGCGTGCCGTCGAAGTCGCGCACCGGGTGGCCGGCGGGCGCGCGCATGCTGGACGTGTTCACGACGCCGTCGTTGGCGAACCATTCGCTGTCGATGCGCACCCGTCCCGGCGTGTTCTGCGTGTAGCCGCCCATGCCGTGCTGGTGCACCGAGGGCACGATCCATTCGCCGGCATAGGTCTTGAAATAGGGGATCATGTCCAGCCGCGGATACTGGTGGTTCGAGTTCTGGATCGGGGCGATCGCGCGGTCGGTGCCGTTGCAGCACCAGGCGCCGGCCTCGGTCGCCAGGGTGCCGATCGAGAAGTAATACACGTGCGGCGAAGTGCGCGCCCAGAGGTTGAAGTCGCGCGCCCCGTCCGGCGCCAGTTCCCAGCGCTGCAGGTCGGCCTCGATCAGGTCGCGCAGCGGCGAGCGCAGCTGGGGCAGGATGTCGAGCACGGCGTCGCGCAGCGTGGTGCCGTTGTGCGGCGCCGACAGCGTGGTCACGCTGCGCACCCAGCCGATCTTGCCGCCCTGGTAGAGCTCCCCGTCGCCTTCGCCCGGCGCGCCGTGTTCGAGCAGCTCGACCAGGGCGCGGATCGTGGTGCCGCCCTGGCTGTGGCCGATCAGGTGGATCGGGTGCGCGGCGTCCCAGGCCGGATACAGCGCCAGCGGGTAGCCCTGCGGATTGTTGGCGTGGTCGGCGGCCCAGCATTTGCCGGAGGGCTTCTGTTCCTGGCCGGGGGCCGGCGTGCGCGAGTGGTTCAGGCCGTAGTCGACGCAGCCGCCCTTGATCTGGGCATACAGTTCGGCAGCGCGGTCCCAGTTCGAGCTGATCGCGCCGACGGTGGCCGTGTGCACCGTGTGCGGACCCTTGTAGAGCCGCAGGTGGGCCGCGATGTCGTGGTAGCCGCCCCAGTACAGGTAGCCGCTGGTGGGAAATGCTTCGGGACCGAAACCGAGAAAGCCGTGGACCAGCACCACCGGATCGTTGTTGGCGGCGCGTGCGGGACCCGCCGGCAGCAGGACCAGCGCCAGGATGACGAAGAGGATCCGGGTCAGGCAAGGCATGCGGGGCTCCGAGTGGTGGTTTGCCACATTTTCCGAGCTCGGCCGTGGGCCGGGTTTGCGCCAGGTCGTGAGTGCTGCGCGTAAACGAAACCGGCGCACCAAAAGGGTGCGCCGGAGGCTTGACTTTGTCGTCTGTAGATGACTGTATGAAATAAGCGCCGAATTACTGTGCCGCGGACGCCACAGGCTGGTCGGACGGCGCCTGTGCCGCCGGCACCGTGCTGCCGACCGCGCCCGGCGCGTTCGGATCGGCCGGGGCGGCGATCGAGGCCGTCATCGACGCCTTCTCGGCGGCGTCGATGCGCTCGCCGTTCCACACCACGTAGTCGTCGACCGAGTACAGCTTGCAGGGCTCGGTGCTCTTGGCCGAGCAGGTCGCCAGGGCGCGCGCTTCCGGTGCTTCGCCTTCCTCGGCCCAGGTCCAGGCGCCGCTCGGCGAGACCGCGAAGGCGCGCGGCGTCATCTTGGTCAGGTAGTCGGCGTAGGCGCGGCGTCCGTTCTCGGACAGGAAGGGCACGGCTTCGACGTCGTCCACCTGGGCGTAGTTGGTGCGCGCCGGGGTCGGCGGCGGCGGCACGTTGTAGACCACCTCGGTCGGCATGCCCACCCCCTTCAGGAAGCGCATGGTGTCGGCAAGCCAGATCTTCTCGCCGTCGCGGCTGGCCAGCATGCCGTGGGCGTCGCGCTTGAACGAGGGGAACTCGACCAGGCGCGCCTTGCCGCCGGCCTGCTGGAAGGCTTCGTGCATGCGGTTGGCCAGGTCCGGGCCGAACAGCGAGTCGTTTTCGCCGTACATCCACAGGCTCGGAATCTTGTTGTTCGCGCCATACTCGGCAAAGGCCGAGACCAGGGCCGAGCGCCAGCCGCAGCCGGCGCTGTCGTCGCGCAGGCCGCCGGCGAAGTTGATCAGGCCGCGCACGCCGCGCAGTTCCTCGGTGCCCAGGGCCATCGTGGCCAGGCCGCCGTAGGACTGGCCGGCGACCACGATGTGGTCGGCGTCGACCCAGCTCTGGGTGCGCGCGTACTCGATCGCCGAGCGGATGTCCTCGGCTTGCAGGTAGCCGTTGGTGGTCATGTCGCAGCCGCGGTCGCGGTAGCGCCCGGTCGAGTTGGCGAAGCCCTGGCGCATCGGCACCATCACGGCGTAGCCGCGCTTCACGAAAGCGGCGGCCATGTAATAGAAGCGGTCGCGCGGCTGGGCGCTCGGGCTGCCCGGATCCTTGCCATGGTTGATGACGAGGAGCGGGAAGGGGCCGGGTCCGTTCGGGCGGAACACGGTGGTTTCGAGCATGGCGCGGCCTTCGCGGCCGGCCGGCACCTGCATGACACGCTCGTTCATGCGGTAGTCGAGCTGGAGCTCTTGTTCGATCGCCAGGCCCGGCAACATGGCGAGGCTGGCGAGGAGGACGGTGGCGATTTTGCGGACGGCTGCTGGGCGAACTCGGAACATGGGCGACTCTGGAAAGTGTCTGCCGGTGCGACAGAATTGCTTGAAGGAATAAGTTGATTCTAGGCAGGCAGCTAGGCCAGGGCAATATCCGTTTGGGCAATTCCAGAGGTAAATTTTCGCGTGTGGTAAAGATGCTTACTTACATCAATAGCGAACGTTCAAGATCCGGGGTAAAGCGCAGCGCACAGTGTGGGCAGGCGGGCAAGGTTGCCTCTTGTATAATTGGCCCGTGAGCCAGCGCGCGGACCGCCGCGATGCGCCGGTTTCCTCGCCGCGGGGGTGGTGCGCCCTGCAGTTCATTCGTCGTGCCGGCCCAGGAGGACCTGACCACCCATGCGTTTCCGGAACCGGCTGCTGATCCTTGTCGTTGCCCTGCTCGTGCCTTCGTTCATCGGCGCCGCGCTGGCGGTTGCCTATGTCTACGTCGAGCAACAAAAGGACCAGGAACGCAATATCGCCGAGACCGGGCGGGCGTTCGCCCTCCTGATCGACAACGAGATGCGCCACCACGAAGGGATCCTGCGCACGCTGGCGGCCTCGCCCGCGCTGGCCAGCGGCGGCTTCGAGGAGTTCTACGACCACGCGCGGAGCGCGGCCAATGGCGTCGATGCGGTGGCGATCCTGTATGGACTGGACGGCAAGACGCTCCTGAATACCCGCCGTCCCCTGGGCGTCCCGGTGGCCGGACGCGACCCGTCGAACCTGCCGGCGCTGATGCAGCGTTTCGGCGCCGCCCATACCCTGGTCTCCGACGTCTTCTTCGCCCCGCCGGTGAAGCGCTTCGATTTCATGATGCAGGTGCCGGTCACGGTCGACGGCGAGCTCCGCTACCACCTCGTGCTCGGCATGCATGTCGGCATCCTGCAACAGTTGATGCAGCGCCAGAATTTCCCCGCCGCCTGGATCGCGACCGTGGTCGACCGCAACGGCCGCATCGCCGCCCGCTCGCGCGACGCCGGGCACTATGTCGGCACGCTGCTGCGCGAGCAGACGCGCCAGCGCCTGGCTGCCACCAGAAGCGATTTCTTTTTCGACAGCAAGACCCTGGAAGGCGTCCCGGTGCGGGCGCTGGCCAGCACGGTGCCCAATTCGCAGTGGAAGGTCCTGCTCAGTATTCCCAGCGCCGAGATCCGGCGCGTGCCGCTCGAAGCGGCGCTGCTGCTGGCGGCCATGATGGCGGTGCTGCTGGTGCTGGCGGTGGCGGCCGGGCACTGGTTCGCGCGCCGCGCGGTGGCGCCGATCGAATACCTGGGCCGCTGCGCCGACCGGCTCGCCGACGGCGAAGAGATTCCCTATCGTCCGCACGGGCTGGAGGAAGTCGACACCGTGGCCTGGCGCATGGCCGAGGCCAGCAAGCAGATCCGGCGCTCGAAGCGCGAGCTCGAGCACCGCGTCAACGAGGCGATCCTGGCGACCGAGCAAGCGCAGGGTGCGCTCCTGCGCGGCCAGAAGCTCGAGTCGCTCGGCCGCCTGACGGCCGGCATCGCGCATGAATTCAACAACCTGCTGCAGACCCTGACCACGGCGCTGCAACTGGCCGCGATGCAGGCGAAGGAAGCGAACCTGCAGCGCCTGATCGACACCTGCAAGCGCACCGTCGCGCGGGCCACCACGCTGACCGGCCAGCTCGGCTCCTTCGGCCGGGTCCAGGAGGGCCGCCTGCTGACGGTGGAAGCGAGCGCCCAGCTCGCCAGCGCGTTGACGCTGATCCGCGGCGCGGTCGGCGACAAGGTCACCGTCGAGACCGCGTTCGATCCGGAACTCTGGCCGGTCACGGTCGAGCCGCTGCAGTTCGACCTGGCGCTGCTGAACCTCGCGATCAACGCGCGCGACGCCATGCCGGGCGGCGGCAAGCTGCGCATTTCGGCCCGCAATGCCGTCCAGGCCACGCCCCAGGGCCTGGCGCCGGGCGACTACCTGCACCTGACCGTTTCCGACGAGGGCGTCGGCATGACGCCGGAAGTGCTGGCGCGCGCCCTCGACCCATTCTTCACCACCAAGTCGCCGGGGCAGGGCACCGGACTGGGCCTGGCCCAGGCCTATGCCTTCGCGACCCAGGCCCAGGGCATGCTGACCCTGCACAGCGCGCCCGGCAAGGGGACGCGGGTGCAGCTCTACCTGCCGCGCGCGCAGGGCCCGGCGCCGGAGGAAGGCGCCGCCGCATCGGCCAGGCCTGGCGTTGCCGCCGTGGCGGCCGACCCGGCCGATCCCGCCAACGCGGCCGATAGCGCCGGCGCGCCGGGCGACGTGCTCAACGCCGCCCCGGCGAGCGCCGGCGCCACCGTGCTGTTCGTCGAGGACGACGCCCTGGTGCGCGAAGCGGTGGTCGACGCCCTGCGCGCGGCCGGCTTCACGGTGCGCGTCGCCGTCAACGGCGACGAGGCGCGCGCGCTGCTCGAGCGCGACGCGGCGGTGGACATCGTGTTTTCCGACATCGTCATGCCCGGCAGCCTCAGCGGCATCGACCTGGCCGCCCTGGTCCGGGAACGCTGGCCGGCCGTCCCGGTCGTGCTCGCGACGGGCTACACCGAGCGCCGCGTGTCGGTTCCGGGCGTAAAAATCCTGGCCAAGCCCTACGACCTGGAACAGTTGATCGGCCTGCTGGGTCGCCTCACGGGTCGCCGCTGATTCCTGTTCCACCTGCAAGGCGGCGCGCCCATCCGCGGCGACTCACTAGAATGAGCCGCGGGACTGTTCCCCGACAAGATTGAGGAGGCGATCATGATCAAGGTGGCGGTTATCGTTGGCAGTACCCGTCCGGGCCGCAAGGCGCTGGACGTGGCGCGCTGGGTGATGGACGCGGCGGCCAAGCGCAGCGATGCGGTGTATGAACTGGTCGACATCCAGGATTTCAACCTGCCCCTGCTCGACGAGCCGGTGCCGCCCTCGATGGGCCAGTATTCGAAGCCGCATACCCTGGCCTGGGCGCAGAAGATCGCGCAGTACGACGGCTTCGTGTTCGTCACGCCCGAGTACAACCACGGCACCTCGGGCGCCCTGAAGAACGCCATCGACTTCCTGTACAAGGAGTGGAACAACAAGGCCGCCGGTTTCGTCGGCTACGGCAGCGCCGGCGGCGCACGCGCCATCGAAAGCCTGCGCCTGGTGATGGGCGAACTGATGGTGGCCGACGTGCGCGCCCAGGTGATGCTGTCGCTGTTCACCGATTTCGAGAATTTCGCCACCTTCAAGCCGGCCGCCCACCACGAGCAGTCGGTGAATGCCATGCTCGACCAGGTGGTGGCCTGGAGCGGGGCGCTGGCGACCTTGCGCCAGCAGGCGGGCTGAGCTATCGAAGGGGGAGCGGCGGCGCCGCATGATCGACCGGCCCCGAGTGGACGCAGGACCGGGGCTGCTACAATCGGCGCCTTTTCCTTGCAGCGCCGATGAACCAGCCCACCAGCCCCCGCCGCGCCACCTGCGCTTCCTGCCTGCGCGCCCAGGCGGCCTGCATCTGCCGCTGGGTGCGGCCGCTCGACTCGCCGGTCGAATTGCTGATCCTGCAGCATCCGCTCGAGGTGGCCAATGCCAAGAACAGCGCGCGGCTGCTGCACCTGAGCGTGGCCGGCAGCGTGCTCGAGGTCGGCGAGGCCTTCGAGCCGGCCCGGCTCGACGCGCTCCTGCATGCGGGCGGGCGCAGGCCGGTGCTGCTCTACCCGGACACGCCCGAGGCGCCACCGCCGGCGCCCTTGCCGGAGCCAGCCCGGCTGCGTCTCGTCGTGCTCGACGCCACGTGGCGTAAAAGCCGCAAGATGCTCCATCTGAACCCGGCGTTGAAGCAACTGCCGCGGCTGGCGCTGCGCGACATGCCGGCCTCGAACTACCGCATCCGCAAAGCGCACGCGCCGGACCAGCTCTCGACGCTGGAGGCCAGCGCCCATGCGCTGGGCCAGCTCGACGGGGAGCCGGCGCGCTATGCGCCGCTGTTCGCCGCCTTCGACGGTTTCGTCGAGCAGCAGGTGGCGTTTTTACCACCTCATGCGTCACGCTTGAATTGCAGCGCATAGCGGCGTACCATACTGTATAAACATACAGTAAATGGGTGCCGCATGGCCGACCGAGAAAGAACAATTGACCGGGAATATAGCGCCGAGCAGATCGTGCTGCCGCCGCGTCCGGCCGCCGCAACGAAGGGGCGCGGCGCCGTTTCCAACATCCAGGGCCGCTACGAGCTGAACGGCCGCGAGCGTTTCGACGACGGCTGGGCCGTTCCTGGCGAGGACGACGTGCCGGCGCCGTTCAAGACCGTGGTCAGCGACGAGATCGCAAAATCCATCCTCTCGCGCAACAGCTCGCCCGACATTCCCTTCAATGTCTCGCTCAACCCCTATCGCGGCTGCGAGCACGGCTGCATCTATTGTTTCGCACGGCCGACCCACAGCTACCTCGGGCTCTCGCCCGGGCTGGACTTCGAGACCCGCATCTTCGCCAAGGTGAACGCGGCCGAGCTGCTGCGCCGCGAGCTGGCCAGCCCTTCGTACAAACCCGAGCACATCGCCATCGGCGTCAACACCGACGCCTACCAGCCCTGCGAGCGCGAACGGCGCATCACGCGCGAGGTGCTGGAAGTGCTGCACGAATGCCGCCATCCGGTCGGGCTGGTCACCAAGTCCTCGCTGATCGAGCGCGACATCGACCTGCTTGCGCCCATGGCGGCCCATGCCCAGGCCTGCGCGGCGATCACGCTCACCACGCTGGACTCGGAAATCTCGCGCACCCTGGAGCCGCGCGCGCCCACGCCGGCGCGGCGCCTGCGCACCATCCGCACGCTGACCGACGCCGGCATTCCCGTGAGCGTGAGCGTGGCGCCCATCATCCCCTTCGTGACGGAACCGGAGATCGAACGCATCCTCGAGGCGGCGCGCGACGCCGGCGCGGTGAGCGCGCATTACGTGGTGCTGCGCCTGCCCTGGGAAGTCAATCCGCTGTTCCAGGAATGGCTGGAAGCCCATTTCCCCGAGCGCGCCCAGCGGGTGATGAACCGCGTGCGCGAAATGCGCGGCGGCAAGGACTACGACGCCGACTTCGGCCGCCGCATGCACGGGGAGGGCGTCTGGGCCGACCTGATCCGCCAGCGCTTCAACAAGACCGTCGAGCGTCTCGGTCTCGGGGCATTGCGCGGGCGCTTCGAGCGGCTCGACAGCTCGCAGTTCCGGCGGCCGCTGGTGGTGCCGGCGGCAAGCGCCAAAGGCGGCGGCAAAACAGCGGGGCAACTGGACCTGTTCTGAGCTTCCTGCCTACTTCTTGATCCAGCTTAGCGAGCCTTGCTGCCGGCGGAACCGCGCTTCGAACGACCCGGTCCAAACCAGCACACCTGAACTTGCCAGCGACAAGGAGAACGAAGATGAGGGAGACAGCATGGGTACGCGACTAGGCGAACTGGTAGAACGTTTCGGCGGTCAACTCGAGGGCGACGCCGGCATCGAGGTCACGGCCATCGCTCCCCTGGACCGGGCCGGCGTCACCGACATCAGTTTTCTCAGCAACAGCAAGCTGCGCGGCCTGGCCGCCCAGAGCCATGCGGCGGCCCTGATCCTGGCCCCCGCCGACAACGCGGAAGTGGCGGCCACCTACGAGGGGGCGCGCATCGTCACCCCGAATCCGTATGCCTACTTCGCGCGCGCCGCGCAGTACTTCGTGGCCGCGCGGGGTGGCGCGCCCGAGCCGGGCGTGCACCCGAGCGCGGTGGTGCACCACAGCGCCCAGGTCGATCCCAGCGCCCACATCGGCGCCCACGTCACGGTGGAGGCGGGCGCCGTCATCAAGGCCGGCGCCGTCATCAACCCGGGCTGCTACATCGGCCGCGAGGCGGTCGTCGGCGAGGACACGCATTTCTTCGCCAACGTCACCTTCCACGCGCGCTGCGTCATCGGCGCGCGCGGCATCCTCCACTCGGGCGCGGTCATCGGCGGCGACGGCTTCGGCTTTGCCGTGGACGACGGCGCCTACATCAAGATCCCGCAAACCGGACGCGTGGTGATGGGCGACGACGTCGACATCGGCTCGAACACCACGGTCGACCGCGGCGCCCTGGACGACACCGTGATCGAGGACGGAGTCAAGCTCGACAACCAGATCCAGATCGGCCACAACTGCCACATCGGCGCACACACGGCCATGGCCGGCTGCGTGGGCGTGGCCGGCAGCGCGAAGATCGGCAAGCACTGCACCTTCGGCGGCGCGGCCATGATCAACGGCCACATCGACATCGTCGACAACGTGCACATCACCGCGGCGACCATGGTGCCGAACTCGATCACCGAGCCCGGCCGCTATACCGGTTACTTCCCGGTTGCCAGGAATGCCGAATGGGAGCGCAATGCCGTGCTGCTGCGTAACCTGACCACCATGCGCGAAAAGATCCGGGCGCTCGAAAAGGCGATCAAGGCGTTAACCGCGGAGAAATGACGCCGATGTCTGGCCGAGCCTTCCCCGCCTGGGCTGTTCCTCAGCCAGGCATCCACGGCGCATCGGCAGTACGCAGGCAGGGAGGCTTCCCCACGTCCGCGTTCCGCCGTTCTCAAGCAAGTTACTGCGCCTCCATCCTCACCGCGCCCTCGACGAGCGCCGCGCCTTCGCCGCTGCCGGCGCCGTTGTCGTAGAGGACGACTTCCTTGACGCCCGGCGCCTGCTGCCAGATGCGCATGCGGATGCGGTCCTTGCGCGTGCCGGCGCCATCGCTGGTCGTCAGCAGGAACTGCACCTTGCCTTTGCCGCTGACCGTGCCGGTGCCCCGGTATTGCACGCGCGCCGGCGTGGCCAGAACCGCCACGTCAGGGTCGCTGCGCAGGCTCATGCCGGGCGCGTCGAACACGATGGCGGCGGCGCTACGGGCCTGGTTCCCGCCCGGCGTGCCTTCGGCAACGAAAGCGAAGGCCGCCAGCCCGGACAGTCGTGGATTGGCAGTGGTTGCCCCGGGCATCGACATGAAACTGCCTTCGCCGGCAAGCGCGGCGGCGCTCGCGCACACCACGACCCTGCGCTGCACGGTCGTGCTCTTGCCCGCGCTGTCGGTGATCGTCAGCTTCACCGTGTAGATGCCGGCCTTGCGGTAGGCGTGCTGGCCGCTGACGTTGCCGGCGCCGTTCCTGCCGCTCACCGCGGCGGTGCTCCTGCTGCCGTCGCCCCAGGTCCAGGTGGCGGTATGGGTGTCGCGCGGATCGGCGTCCTTGAACGTTGCCGAGAACGCCAGCGGGATGCCGACGCGCGCGTTGCCGGTGATCTTGATCGGTCCGGCCACCGGCGCGGAATGGCTGGGGGCGGCGTGCGGCACCAGCAGCACCAGGCCGGTATTGGCGCGTGCGAGGATGGTGCCGCTGTCGTTGATGTCGATGCCCTCGTGCAGCACAATGCCTGCGGGGGCGTGCCGGACCAGGGTGTTGAGGTCGACGAAGCCGGCGCCCCGGGTCCAGACGTAGGCCCGCCCGTTGTTGGTGCCGACCACCTGCCCGCGGTTGTTCAGGCCAAGCGCCGAGGTGATTATCCCGGGCTGGCCTTGCCCGATCTCGATCAGCCCGGTGTCGCGCGACCAGATGAAACCGTGGAAGGTGAGGGGGAAATCGATGAGGTCGCCGATCACGAGGCCCTTCTCGTTGATGCGGGTGGCGAGCGAGCAGTCGCTGCGCCCGGCCGCCAGGTCGATCAGTCCTGCCTGCGGCGTCCAGAGGAAGGCATGCGCCAGGGTGTCGGGGCTGAACGGCGTGGCGCCGACGACCTGGCCGGCATTGTTGACGTCGGCCGCGAACGTGAACTCGCTGGGGAGGGTGCCCAGGCCCTGGTAGCCTCCGGCCCGGGTCCAGCGGAAAGCTTCCTGCAAGAACCGCCCGCCCTCGATGGGCCCTCCGAACCCGACCACGGTGCCGGCCTCGTTGAGCGCAGTCCCGATTGCAATACCGTCGGCGCGGCCGAGGTCCAGCATGCCCGTGGAGGGACTCCACAAGAACGCGTGGGAGAGTGCGGGGCCTTCCGCATCGAAATCGGCAACGCCCGTGACCTGGCCCTTGTTGTTGATGTCGGCGGCGCTCGACCTGCCCTGGCCGGGACTGGCGAGGTCGACCATGCCAGTCGCCTGGCTCCAGCGGAAAGCGTGCACGATGGTGCTGTCGGCGTCCACGCTGGCTTCGCCCACGACCTGGCCGAGGTCGTTGATCCCGGTCGCCAGGACGAAAGGCCCGCCGAGGGTGCCGATGTCGCGCACGGTGTTGCCGTCGAAGAACTTGGCCCTGGGCGTGGCATCGGCAGTGTCGTTGAACGCTACCTGTCCCCTGGCGTTGAGGTAGGCGTTGGAGCCGCTGGCGGACACGGGGACGATCCGGTAGCCCGTGCGCTCCGGCGCCGGCGCAGGGGTGCCGGCGCTGGCAAGCGCGGAGAGGGCGCAGGCTGAGGCGGCGATGAGCGGATACAGCAGCCAGCGTGGCGCACGGGCGCGCCGCTTCTCGATTATCGGTAGCATTTGTTCCTCCTGATCAGTTTGTTGCGTCCGGTCAAGACGCAGCCCGGAAATGTATGCTTGATACATGGGCTCGCTTCAGCTTAGGGGGTGAAGCCGAAGCGCTGATGGGGAAAATCAAACCGCCGCGCGAAACGCTAGTCGGAGGGGAAGGGGATGCCGGATGGAAGAACTTGCCGGGCGCCTGACGTGCCCGGCCATGGAAGCAGGAAGGGCGCCTCAGTGCGCCGCCAGTTCCACCAGGTGGCGCTCGATCTCGAACACGTGCGGATCACTCTTGCCCAGCTCGCGCAGGGCCTTGGCCAGTTCCAGCAGGTATTCGCTGTTCGGGCCGCTCGGGCCGCGCGATGCGGCGATCTGGCGGGCGATGGCCTGCTCGCTGGCCGGGCCGAGGAAGGCCGCGTTCTCCTGCGTTGCGATGTAGACCAGGCCTTCGACGCTGCTGCCGTCCTCGAAGCGGATCTCGGTCGCCAGGCGCAGGTAGCCGTTCTTTTCGCGGTGGTCGAGGTGGGCGAATTCCTCGGGTGTGACGAGGTAGGCCATGCCGTGGCAGACGGCGCCGGGCTCGGGCACCAGGGTCACGACGCGTCCCGGCGCGGTCTCGGTGCCGCGGTGGTCGTGCGAGCCCTGCCAGAAGCGGCGGCTCCAGCCGGCGATGTTCGCCGGACGGCGTTCGAGGAAGGGAAAGTCGGCCTTGTAGATCAGCGAGCCGTAGCCGAACAGCCAGACGCTGGCGTGGCCGTTGAACCTGTCCATGCGCTGGTTGATGGCGATGGTGTTGTGGGACATGGTGTGGTGCTGGCAGAAAACGATGCTCCGATTCTAGCGCAGCCGGACGATGGCGGCAGGCAAGGCCGCTGGAATCTGTCAGCGTCGACGTTTCGATGCAACATACGGAAACAGGAAATCGATGAAGCTTTCCGCCGCCGGCGACAGCGAGCGTCCCGCGCGCGTGTAGACGAAGAAGCGGCGCGTCAGCACCGGCTCCTCGAGCGGACGCATGCGCAACTGGTAGAGGCGCGCCAGCGGCTCGGCGTAGGGCAGGCAGACCGTGATGCCCAGGCCGGCGCTGACCATCGCCAGGGCGGTCGTCATGAAGGTCACCTCGTTGGCCGGCTTCAGCGGCACCTCGCGCAGCAGCGCGTGCATGTCGGCCAGCAGGCGCTCGGTGAACTGGCCCTGCAGCGCGATGAAGGGGAAGCGCGTCACGTCCTGCCAGGTCACCCGGTCGGCGCTTTCCAAAGGATGGCCTTGCGGGAAGACCAGGGCGAAGGGCATCTCGAACAGCTCCCGGGCTTCGAGTTGCGGCGTCGGCTCGCGTTCCGGTCCGATGCCGATGTCCGACTCGCCCGACAGCACGCGCGCGATCACGCTGTCGACCTCGCTGTCGGCCAGGCGCACGTCGATGTCGGGATACTGCGTGCGATAGGCGGCGATGGCTTCGGGCAGCAGGGTGCAGCACATCAGTTGAGGCGCCGCAATGCGAACGACGCCTTTTCGCAACTGCGTATGGTCCGCCACGTTCGCCAGCGCACCGTCGAGGTCGTCGATCATCTGGCTAAATAGCGGATACAGCTCGCGGCCGATGTCCGTCAGGGTGATCCGTCGCGTCGAGCGGTCGACCACGCGGGCGCCCAGGGTCTGCTCGAGTTCCTTGATCAATCCGGACAGGGCCGATTGCGTGACGTGCATGCTTTGCGCCGCCAGCGTAAAGTTACCGGTCTTGGCGACCGCCACGAAGGCACGCATCTGGCGCAGGGTTGGATTCATAAGATAATCCGATAAATAGGCCGGAAAATATTGATTGTATGATAGTCCGTTTTCATCTTTAATGGCGGCAACTATGCAACAACAAAGGAAAGCGCCATGAAACTCGCCACACTCAAAGCCGGCGGCCGCGACGGCACCCTGGTCGTCGTCAGCCGTGACCTCGTCACCTGCCAGGCGGTCCCGAAGATCGCGCGCACCCTGCAGTGCGCGCTCGACGACTGGGACGAGGTCGCGCCGCAGCTGGAAGCGGTCTACAAGCGGCTCAACGCCGGCACCGCCGACCAGGCCGAGTCCTTCATCGAGATGGAATGCCACTCGCCGCTGCCGCGCGCCTACCAGTGGTGCGACGGCTCGGCCTACATCAACCACGTCGAGCTGGTGCGCAAGGCGCGCAACGCCGAGGTGCCGGCTTCCTTCTACACCGACCCGCTGATGTACCAGGGCGGTTCCGACCGTTTCATCGGTCCCTGCGACCCGATCGCCGTCATGTCGGAAGACTGGGGCGTGGACCTGGAGGCCGAAGTGGCCGTGGTCACCGGCGACGTGCCGATGGGCGCCAGCATCGAGCAGGCGGCAGGCGCGATCCGCCTCGTCATGCTGGTCAACGACGTCTCGCTGCGCAACCTGATCCCGAACGAACTGGCCAAGGGCTTCGGCTTCTACCAGTCGAAGCCGGCCAGCGCCTTCTCGCCAGTGGCCGTCACCCCGGACGAGCTGGGCGACGCCTGGCGCGACAGCAAGCTGCACCTGCCGCTCCTCGTCACCCTCAACGACCAGCTGTTCGGCAAGCCGAACGCCGGCGAGGACATGACCTTCAGCTTCGCCCAGCTGATCGCCCACGCGGCGAAAACGCGCGAACTGGGTGCGGGCAGCATCGTCGGCTCCGGCACGGTCTCGAACAAGCAGGGCGGCCTGCACGGTTCGAGCATCGCCAACGGCGGCGTCGGCTACTGCTGCCTGGCCGAGGTGAGGATGTACGAAACCATCGAACACGGCGCGCCGAAAACGCCGTTCCTGCGCTTCGGCGACAGCGTCCGCATCGAAATGCTGGACGTTACGGGCGCGAGCATCTTCGGCGCCATCGATCACGAAGTCGCGCATTACCACGGGAGGAAGGAATGAAGCTCTATACCTATTTCCGCAGCTCGGCAGCCTACCGGGTGCGGATCGCGCTGAACCTGAAAGGCCTGAACTACGAGGCGGTGCCGGTGCACCTGCTCAAGGATGGCGGCCAGCAGCGCCAGGAGGAATATCGCAAGATCAACCCGAGCGGCCTGGTGCCGGCCTTCCAGGACGAGCGCATCACGCTGACCCAGTCGATGGCGATCATCGAATACCTCGACGAGCGCTTCCCGGCCGTGCCCCTGATGCCGCACGACGCGCCGGGCCGCGCCCGCGTGCGCGAGCTGGCCCAGATCATCGCCTGCGACATCCACCCGCTGAACAACCTGCGCGTGCTGCGCCACCTCGTCCATGAACTGAAGCTCAGCGAAGAGGCCAAGACCGAATGGATCCAGCACTGGATCCGCGAAGGCCTGGGCGGCCTGGAGGCCCACCTGGCGCGCGACCCGGCGGCCGGCCCGTTCTGCCACGGCGCCTCGCCCACCATGGCCGACTGCTTCCTGGTGCCCCAGGTGTTCAACGCCCAGCGCTTCGGGATCGACGTCCAGGCCTACCCGAACATCGCGCGCATCCACGCCCACTGCGCCGAACTGCCGGCCTTCGCCGCCGCGCACCCGTCGAAGCAGCCGGACGCGGAGTAAGCAATCACGGGCGGATGGATTCATCTGCCCCCGATGCTTACCGTAGGGTGGGCAGCTCCACCCGAAGCGGCCGTTCATCCGCCAGGCGTGCGCTGCCCACGCGGTGATCGCTGCCGCCCGCACAGCCACGCTCCGCGCCGGCACTGGTCGGCGCGCTGTCCACGAACCGTACCAGGCCTCTCAATGCCGCGTCGTCGAGCGGTCCGGCTCCGACGGCGTCGAGATCTCGTCCAGCGTCCGGTCGACCTGGGCCGAATGCTTGGTCGCCATGTCGCCCAGCGAGACGATGCCGACGACCTGCTGCGAATCCTCGTCGATCACCGGCACCCGCCGGATCTGCACGTCGCCCATCTGGCCCAGCACTTCGTCGACCGTCTGGCGCATGGTGCAGGTGCGCACGTCGGTGCTCATCACGTCGCCCACCCGCGTGGCGTCCGGCGCCTGGCCGGCGGCGACCGAGCGCACCGTGATGTCACGGTCGGTGATCATGCCGACCAGCTTGCCGCCATCGAGGACGGGAATCGCGCCCACGTTCAATTCGTCCATCATCTGCGCCGCGCGCTGTACCGTTTCCTGAGGCGAAATGGTCTGCACGTCGCGCGTCATCACATCCTGAATCGTCTGCATGTCATTCTCCTTGTCGAGTGTTGGCGGAGGACCCGCGGGAACCGGCATCGATCATGCCTCGAAACGCGCGGCGGGCACGCCAGATTGAAGCGCGGAATCGCCCAGTCCGCGCGGCCTCGGTTCCGGCTTGCCTGCGCTACAATCCGCTTCTTTTTTCGCCGCCACGCCATGACCGACACCACCATTCCCGCCGCCATCCTCGATGCCCTGGACCTTGCGCATGCTTCCTGGCGCCCGCATCTGCTGCGCGGCCTGGAGGCGGTCGCGCGCGCCAATCCCGGCTACCTGCCGGCGCTGGCGGTCGACAGCTACCTGCCCACCGAGAACCGCCTGTTCGCGGCCTTCGCCCAGCCTTTGGCGCAAGTGCGCTACGTGCTGGTGGGGGAGGGGCCTTATCCGCGCGCCGAGAGCGCGACCGGCGTCTGTTTCATGGATGGGGCCGTCGGCGAACTGTGGAGCGCGAGCGGGCTGTCGAAACCGGTCAACCGCGCAACCTCGCTGCGCAACTTCATGAAGATGCTGCTGGTGGCGGACGGGCAGTTGCGGCTCGACGCGACCGGCGGCGCGGCGATGGCGCCGGTGGCGGCAGCGGCGCTGACGAACGGCGCGATCGGCACCCTGGCCGAGCTGCAGCGCAATCTGGAAGCCGAGGGCTTCCTGCTCCTGAATGCCTCGCTGGTGTTCCGTTCGCACGTGAAGCCGGTGGTCGATGCGCGCGCCTGGCTGCCTTTCCTGCAGGTGGTGCTGGCGGTGCTGGCCGAGCGGCCGGCGCCGCCGACGCTGGTCCTGTGGGGGAAGATCGCCGAGGAATTAAGGAAGTTGCCGGAGACGGCGAAGTTTCCGCAGGCGGTGGCCGAGCATCCGTATAACCTGAGCTTCATCGGGCACCAGGGGATGCAAGCGTTATTCGGGCCGATGAAGTTGTTGCGCAAGCGCTGAGCTGAGCGGAGGCGTCGCCCCTAGGGTGGGCAGCTCTACCGGCACAGTCTGCTCAGCCGTGCTGCGTGCGCTGCCTACGCGGTGATAGCCAGCCTGCGAACAATCGCTCCCGCGCCGGCGCCCACTGATGGATATGCACGCCGCATGGCGGCGCCGCCGAAACGCCCCCGGCGGTTTTTGGGGCCTCCAAGACAAGCCCCCCGGAATTTGCTATACTTGACTAAATCGTTCAACTAATCCGGTTTTTATCGGATAGCATCCACAAGATGCGATTAGTGAACAAGAGCAATATTTTAACATTAACCGGGGTTGTGATGCGTCTGACCACCAAAGGCCGTTTTGCTGTTACTGCGATGATCGATCTTGCCATGCGTCAAGGCAATGGTCCCGTCACGCTGTCGGGCATCAGCCAGCGCCAGGCCATTTCGCTGTCCTACCTGGAGCAGCTCTTTGGCAAGCTGCGCCGCCACGAGATCGTCGAATCGATCCGCGGCCCGGGTGGCGGTTACAGCCTGGCTCGCCCGGCCGAAAAAGTGACGGTGGCCGACATCATCATCGCGGTCGACGAGCCGCTCGATGCGACCCAGTGCGGCGGCAAGGAAAATTGCCACGGCGCCGACGCCGCCAGCGGCACCCGTTGCATGACCCATGAGCTGTGGACCACGCTCAACGCCAAGATGGTCGACTACCTGGACTCGGTTTCCCTGCAAGACCTGGTCGACCAGCAAAAGCAGAAAGAACAAAACGTCGTGGTGGTGCACCGCACCACCGCTGCCACCGTTGGACAAAACTGAAGCAAAGCAAACTGGAGTGAACTGATGAACGCGCCTTTGGACAAAAAAATCGAGCAGAGCTTCGTGACTGCGCCGCATTTCCCGATCTACATGGACTACTCGGCCACCACGCCGGTGGACCCGCGTGTCGCCGACAAGATGATTCCCTACCTGCGCGAGCAGTTCGGCAATCCGGCTTCGCGCAGCCACATGTACGGCTGGACCGCGGAAGCCGCCGTCGAGGAAGCGCGCGCGAACGTGGCCGCCATCGTCGGCGCCGACCCGCGCGAAATCATCTGGACCTCCGGCGCGACCGAATCGAACAACCTGGCCCTGAAGGGCGCCGCCAACTTCTATAAAACGAAGGGCAAGCACATCATCACCGTGAAGACCGAGCACAAGTCGGTGCTCGACACGGTGCGCGAGCTGGAGCGCGTCGGTTTCGAAGCGACCTACCTCGAGCCGCAGGACAACGGCCTGATCACGATCGAGCAGCTGGAAGCGGCGATCCGTCCGGACACCATCCTGGTCTCGGTCATGCTGGTGAATAACGAGATCGGCGTGATCCAGCCGATCGCCGAGATCGGCGCGCTGTGCCGTTCGAAGGGCATCGTCTTCCACTGCGACGCCGCGCAGGCCGTCGGCAAGGTCCACATCGACCTGGAGAACACCAAGGTCGACCTGATGACCTTCACCGCGCACAAGGTCTATGGCCCGAAAGGCGTCGGCGCCCTGTACGTGCGCCGCAAGCCGCGCGTGCGCCTGGAAGCCCAGATGCACGGCGGCGGCCACGAGCGCGGCCTGCGTTCGGGCACGCTGCCGACCCACCAGATCGTGGGCATGGGCGAAGCCTTCCGCATCGCCAGGGAAGAGATGGACGAAGAGCTGGTGCGCATCAAGGCGCTGCGCGACCGCCTGGCCAAGGGCCTGATGGAGATCGAAGAGGTCTACATCAACGGCGACATGGACCAGCGCGTGCCGCACAACCTGAACGTCTCGTTCAACTATGTCGAGGGCGAGTCGCTGATCATGGCGATCAAGGACATCGCCGTGTCGTCCGGCTCGGCCTGCACCTCGGCCTCGCTGGAACCGTCCTACGTGCTGCGCGCCCTGGGCCGCAGCGACGAACTGGCGCACAGCTCGATCCGCTTCACCATCGGCCGCTTCACGACCGAGGAAGACATCGACTTCACGATCGAACTGCTGAAGTCCAAGGTCGGCAAACTGCGCGAACTGTCGCCGCTGTGGGACATGTTCAAAGAGGGAATTGATCTCAATTCCATCCAGTGGGCAGCCCACTAATCTAAAGAATTCAAGGAGCACTACCATGGCATATTCGGACAAAGTACTGGACCACTACGAAAACCCGCGCAACGTCGGCGCCTTCGGCAAGGATGACGAGTCGGTCGGCACCGGCATGGTCGGCGCACCGGCCTGCGGCGACGTGATGAAGCTGCAGATCAAGGTCAACGAGCAGGGCCTGATCGAGGACGCGAAGTTCAAGACCTATGGCTGCGGTTCGGCCATCGCGTCGAGCTCGCTGGTGACCGAGTGGGTCAAGGGCAAGACCCTGGACCAGGCGCTGGCCATCAAGAACACCCAGATCGCCGAGGAACTGGCGCTGCCGCCGGTGAAGATCCACTGCTCGATCCTGGCCGAAGACGCGATCAAGGCCGCCGTCGCGGACTACAAGACCAAGCACCCGACTGCCTAAGCAGAACCAAGCTGGAGGAACCATATGGCAATCACACTGACCGAAAAAGCTGCGAAGCACGTGAACCGCTACCTCGAGCGCCGGGGCAAGGGGATCGGCCTGCGCTTCGGTGTGCGCACGACCGGCTGCTCCGGCCTGGCCTACAAGCTGGAGTACGTCGACGAAGTGGCCGCCGAGGACAATGTCTTCGAGTCGCACGGCGTGAAGGTCTTCGTCGACCCGAAGAGCCTGCCTTACATCGACGGCACCGAGCTCGATTTCGCCCGCGAGGGCCTGAACGAAGGCTTCCGCTTCAACAACCCGAACGTCAAGGACAATTGCGGTTGCGGCGAAAGCTTCCGTATCTGATCGGCATGCAGAACCACTTCGAGCTGTTCGGGCTGCCGGCCCGTTTCGACGTCGACATGGCCGCCCTGGATGCGGCCTACCGCGAGGTCCAGGGCCGCGTCCATCCGGACCGCTTCGTCAACGCCACCGATGCCGAGAAGCGCGTCGCCATGCAGTGGGCGACCCGCGCCAACGAGGCGTATCAAACGCTGAAGAACCCGCAGAAGCGCGCGCAGTACCTGTGCGAACTGAACGGCGTCGACCTGCAGACCGAGTCGAACACGGCGATGCCGATGGCCTTCCTGATGCAGCAGATGGAGTGGCGCGAAGCGCTGGGCGAGGCCCGCGCGGCCAAGGACGCCGAGGCGCTCGACGAGCTCGACGCCGAGGTGCGCGGCGAGTGCAAGACCATGCTGGCCCAGGTCGGCAAGGAGCTCGATGCGGGGAACTACCAGAAGGCGGCCGAAGGCGTGCGCGCGCTGATGTTCCTCGATAAATTCGGCGACGAGGTACAGTACGCGTTCGAGGCGCTGGAGAGCTAGAACAGCGGCCCGGTAAGCCGGAGGACGTAGGGTGGGCGGCTTTGCCGCCCACGCGTTCAACAGGCCATAGCGAACCGTAGGGTGGGCGCCCTCGTGCCCACCAAACGCCGGCCTCGCGTTGGCTCATCGTTCCGGTGGGCACGGGGCGCCCACCCTACGGGTCAAGCTCCACCGCCACAGGCTGAATCGGCACCCAAGAACAACAACCAGGTAACACACAATGGCACTTTTGCAGATTTCCGAACCCGGCATGTCGACCGCACCGCACCAGCACCGGCTGGCGGTGGGCATCGACCTGGGGACCACCAATTCGCTCGTCGCGACCGTCCGTAGCGGCAGCCCCGAAGTGCTCAGCGACGAAGAAGGCCGCGCGCTGCTGCCGTCGATCGTGCGTTACCTGCCGAACGGCCATGCCCACATCGGCCACAAGGCGCGCCCCCACCAGACCACCGACCCGAAGAACACCATCGTCTCGGTCAAGCGCTTCATGGGCCGCGGCCTGAAGGACATCGCCCACGCCGAGAACCTGCCCTACGATTTTGTCGATGCTCCGGGTATGGTGCAGATCAACACCGTCGCCGGCGTGAAGAGCCCGGTCGAGACCTCGGCCCAGATCCTGGCCACGTTGCGCCAGCGCGCCGAGGATTCGCTGGGCGACGAGCTGGTCGGCGCCGTCATCACCGTGCCGGCCTATTTCGACGACGCCCAGCGCCAGGCGACCAAGGACGCGGCCCAGCTGGCCGGCCTGAACGTGCTGCGCCTGCTGTCGGAGCCGACCGCCGCGGCGATCGCCTATGGCCTGGACCACGGCAAGGAAGGCGTCTATGCCGTCTACGACCTGGGCGGCGGCACCTTCGACATCTCGATCCTGAAGCTGTCCAAGGGCGTGTTCGAAGTGCTGGCCACCGGCGGCGACTCGGCCCTGGGCGGCGACGACTTCGACCACCGCCTGTTCTGCTGGATCAACGAGCAGGCCAAGCTGGCCCCGCTGTCGGACGAAGACACTGCCACGCTCATGGTCAAGGCGCGCCAGGCCAAGGAACTGCTGTCGACCAACGACGAAACCACGATCGACGCCATCCTGAAGTCGGGCGAACTGGTGCACGTGACGATCACCGCCGCCACCTTCGCCGAGATCACCAAACACCTGGTCGCGAAAACCATGAACGCGATCCGCAAGGCCATGCGCGACGCCAACGTGGCGGTCGAAGACGTCGATGGCGTGGTGATGGTCGGCGGCGCGACGCGCATGCCGCACGTGCGCCGCGCGGTGGGCGACTTCTTCCACACCATCCCGCACGCGAACATCGACCCGGACAAGGTCGTGGCGCTGGGCGCCGCGATCCAGGCCAACCTGTTGGCCGGCAACCGGGCCGAAGGCGACGACTGGCTGCTGCTCGACGTGACCCCGCTGTCGCTGGGCATCGAAACGATGGGCGGCCTGGTCGAGAAGATCATCCCGCGCAACTCGACCATCCCTTGCGCGCGCGCCCAGGAATTCACCACCTTCAAGGACGGTCAAACGGCCCTGGCGGTGCACGTGGTGCAGGGTGAGCGCGAGCTGGTGTCGGACTGCCGTTCGCTGGCGCGCTTCGAATTGCGCGGCATCCCGCCGATGGCGGCCGGCGCTGCGCGCATCCGCGTCACGTACCAGGTCGATGCGGACGGCCTGCTGTCGGTGTCGGCGCGCGAGACGCGTTCGGGGGTGGAAGCCTCGATCACCGTGAAGCCGTCCTACGGCCTGGGCGACGACGAAGTGGCGCGCATGCTGCAGGATTCGTACAGCTCGGCGCAAGTCGACATGCAGATGCGCGCGCTGCGCGAAGAGCAGGTCGAAGCCGAGCGCATCCTGCTGGCGACCCAGTCGGCGCTCGACAGCGACAGCGAGCTGCTGAGCGCGGACGAGCAGGAAGCCGTGGCGAAGCTGGTGCAGGGCGTGCGCGACGCGATTGCGCAGTCGAACGACGCCGCGATCGAACCGGGCGCGCGCCAGAACGCGCTGCACGACGCGGTCCAGGCGCTGGCCCACGGCACCGAGGAATTCGCCGCGCGCCGCATGGACAAGAGCGTGCGCAGCGCCCTGGCCGGCAAGTCGCTGGACGAGGTGTAAGCGCTGCACGAACGCGTGGGATGGATGGACGGCCGACCGTAGGGTGGGCACCCCGTGCCCACGCGAACGCATGAGCCGCGTTGACGCTTTTCGAGCCGCCAACTCTGCGCAGCGTGAGCGTATGAAAGGGAGTTGCGTTAGCGCGTCGTTCCGCGTGGGCAGTGGGGCTGGCTAAATGCCGGCACCACAAAGTGCCCACCCTACGGAAGCGTCCACGGCTCCTCCCTGGAACAGTATAAATAATTTACGAGGTAACCCAAGTGCCACAAATCGTCATCCTGCCCCACCCGACGTTCTGCCCTGACGGCGCCGTCCTGGAAGCCCCAGCCGGCAAGTCGGTCTGCGACGTCCTGCTCGAAAACGACATCGAGATCGAACACGCCTGCGACCGCGTCTGCGCCTGCACCACCTGCCACGTGATCGTGCGCGAAGGCTTCGACTCGCTGAACGAGCTGGAAGAAAAAGAAGAAGACATGCTCGACAAGGCCTGGGGCCTGGAGCCGAACTCGCGCCTGTCCTGCCAGGCGATCGTCGCCGAGGAAGACCTCGTCGTCGAGATTCCGAAGTACACCATCAACCACGCGGCCGAAAAGAGCCACTGAGGCCACTGGGAAACCACTGACAGGATCCGCCATGAAATGGACTGACGTCACCGCGATCGCCGAAGCGCTCTACGAAAAATATCCGGACGTCGACCCGTCGACCGTCCGTTTCGTCGACCTGCACAACTGGGTCGTGAGCCTCGACGGTTTCAATGACGACCGCACCCGCGGCGGCGAACGCGTACTGGAAGCCATTCAGGCGGCATGGATCGATGAAGCACGCTAAGCAAACCATTACCAAGGCCCCGGCCGTGCCCGAGCTGCCGCCGGAGGTCCGTCCCGGACAGTCGATCGAGCTGCTCAAGGAACTGCACATCCTCACGCGCGACGGCAAGCTGAACCAGGACAGCCGCCGCAAACTGAAGCAGGTCTACCACCTGTACAACTTCATCGAGCCGCTCCTGAACGACGTGCGCGCCGAGAAGAACGGCGTGTCCCTGGTCGACCACGGGGCAGGGAAGTCCTACCTCGGCTTCATCCTGTACGACTTGTTCTTTAAAACGCTGGACGACGCTTCGCACATCTACGGCATCGAGACGCGTGAGGAACTGGTCGCCAAGTCGACCGAGCTCGCGGCCCGCCTGGGTTTCGGGAACATGTCCTTCCTGCCGCTGTCGGTGGCCGAGTCGACCACGTCGAACCTGCTCCCGCCGACCGTGGACATCGTCACCGCGCTGCACGCCTGTAACACGGCGACCGACGACGCCATCGACTTCGCGCTGAAGAAGAAGGCCAAGCACATGGTGCTGGTGCCCTGCTGCCAGGCCGAAGTGGCCTCGGTGCTGCGCAAGAACAAGGGCAGGGACCTGAAGAGTCCGCTCACCGAGATCTGGCGCCACCCGATCCACACGCGCGAATTCGGCAGCCAGGTGACCAACGTGCTGCGCTGCCTGCAGCTCGAAGCGCACGGCTACCAGGTGACCGTGACCGAACTGGTGGGCTGGGAGCACTCGATGAAGAACGAGCTGATCGTCGCCACCTACAAGAACCTGCCGCGCCGCCGTCCGTCCGAACGTCTGCAGGAAGTGCTGTCCACGCTGGGACTCGAAGAGATGGGCCAGCGTTTCTATACCTCGCAAACGGAATCCGCTGGCGCCGCGGTTGAAGCTGCACCTGAGACCGTATCAACCCAAGATTGAATACCATGAGCGAACAACACTGGATCGACCTGCGCAGCGACACCGTAACCCAGCCTTCCGACGCCATGCGCGCCGCGATGGCCGCGGCCAGCGTCGGTGACGACGTCTACGCCGACGACCCGACCGTCAACCGCCTGCAGGACTACGCCGCCGACCTGTTCGGCTACGAGGCCGGCATGTTCGCCCCCAGCGGCACCCAGACCAACCTGATCGCCCTGATGAGCCACTGCGGCCGCGGCGACGAGTACCTGGTCGGCCAGGAAGCGCACACCTACAAGTACGAAGGCGGCGGCGCCGCCGTGCTCGGTTCGATCCAGCCGCAGCCGATCGCCAACCAGGCGGACGGCAGCATCGCATTGGCCGATATCGAGGCCTACATCAAGCCCGACGACATGCACTTCGCGCGCACCCGCCTGCTGGCGCTGGAAAACACCATCGGCGGCCGTGTGCTCGGCCAGGACTACATCGCGGCCGCAACCTCGCTGGCGCACGCCAGGGGTCTCGCTACCCACCTCGACGGCGCGCGCGTCTGCAACGCGGCGGTCAAGCAAGGCATCAAGCTGCGCGACGTCGTGAAGGGCTTCGACACCGTGTCGGTCTGCCTGTCGAAGGGCCTGGGCGCGCCGATCGGTTCGGTGCTGCTGGGACCGAAGGACTTCATCGAGCAGGGCAAGCGCTGGCGCAAGATGCTGGGCGGCGGCATGCGCCAGGCCGGCGTGATCGCCGCGGCGGCGCATTACGCGCTCCAACACAACGTGCAGCGCCTGGCCGAGGATCATGAGAACGCGGCAACGCTGGCGCGCGGCCTGGCCGACATCGATGCGCTCAGCGTGTCCATGCCGCAGACGAACATCTTCTGGCTCGATGTGCCGGCCGCCGCCTGCGAGCCGCTGCGCGCGGCGCTGGCCGAGCAGGGCATCCGCGCCACCGTCGGCCCGCGCATGCGCCTGGTGACCCACCTGGACGTGAGCGCAGCCGACGTCGAGCGCACGGTCGCCGCCTTCAAATCCTTCTTCAAAGACTGGCGCGCCTGATGACTGACGAGGGAATTCGCCTGGCCAAGCGCGTGGCCGAACTGGTGCCTTGCTCGCGGGCGGAGGCCGAGCGCTATATCGCCGGCGGCTGGGTCAGCGTCGATGGCGTCGTGGCCGAGGACCCTGCCACGCGCGTGACGCCGGCCCAGCAGGTCGCCCTGCTGCCGGGCGCCAAAGCCGAAGAGCCGGCGCCGGTCACGATCGTGCTGCACAAGCCCTCCGGCATGAACGCCGGCGTCGGCGTGCGCGGCGCGAACGCGATCGAGTGCCTCACGCCCGAGTCGCTGGTCGCCGTCCACGGCGCCCCGCGCTTCCTCAAGCGTCACCTGGCGCGGCTGACCTTGTGCACGCCGCTGGAAACCGATGCGACCGGCCTGGTCGTCTACACCCAGGACTTCCGCGTCGCGCGCAAGCTGGTCGACGACGCGGTCCGGGTCGAGTACGAATACGTGGCCGAGGTCGACGGCGGCATCCGGGAGGGCGGTCTCGCCTTGCTGAACCATGGCCTGCGCTTCAACGGCCGGCCGCTCGCGCCGATGAAGGTCAGCTGGCAGAGCGAAGGACGCCTGCGCTTCGCCGCCAAGGGCGTGCAGCCGGGCCAGATCGAGCACATGTGCGCCGAAGTCGGCCTCACGCTGACCGACCTGAAGCGCCTGCGCGTGGGCCGTATCCCGATGGCCGGACTGGCCGAGGGACAGTGGCGCTACCTGGCGGAGTACGAGCGCTTCTGAGCGCAGGCAGGGGCGTGGCGCGTGCAGGGCCGCCACGCTGCGCGGTGCGCTGCCGACAGGCCGATTTGGGCGATAATCATTGTCGTTCAATCAATCTCGTGCCGCATGACCCTGCAACCAGTCCTCGACCTGGTCAACGCGATCCCGCGTGACCTTATCCTTCCTCCCGCCAACCTCTTCCTGCTGATCCTCGTCGGCCTGCTGTTGTGGCGCCGCTGGCCGCGTGTCGGGCGCGCCGTCGCCGGCGCCGGACTGGCGGTCCTGGTTCTCGTGTCCAGCAACGCGGGCGCGCACTTCTTTGTCGCGCCGCTCGAAGCCATGACCGCGCCGCTCACGGCGCCCGAGGCCAGCGGCGCCCAGGCGATCGTCGTGCTGGCCTCCGGTCGCCTGCAGGATGCGCCGGAGTACGACGGCCTCGACATCCCCGATTACATCGCCCTGGGACGGCTGCGCTATGCGGCCCACCTGCAGCGGCGCACCGGCCTGCCGGTCCTTGTCACCGGCGGCAATGGTTCCAGCGGACGCCATCCCGCGCGCACGGACCGCGCCTATGCCAAGGCCGACGCCATGGCCGCGGCCCTGCGCGAGGACTTCGGCGTGCCGGTCAAATGGGTCGAGCCGCGCTCGCGCGACACCGGGGAAAACGCGGCCTTCAGCGCCGCCCTGCTGCGTGCGGACGGCGTCCGGCGCATCCTGCTCGTGACCGACGCGATGCACATGCCGCGCTCCTGCGCCGCTTTCGCGCGCGCGGGCCTGGACGTCCTCCCTGCGCCGACCATGTTCTTCAGCGAGCAGTCGCGCGGACTGGGCGCCTGGGTGCCCAGCCCGGAGGGCATGCGCCGCTCGCGCTATGCCTTGTACGAACTGATCGGCATGGCTTGGTATCGACTGCGTTCGGCGGGCAGGGATGCGGGGGCGGCGGCGCCGTCCGCGCGCGCCGCGCCGGGTTCGCAGGCGTCGGTGGACGCGAAGTGCTACGGCTGATCGACGCCGCGGCAACGGGAGCGGGCGCGGCAGGAACATCGCCGCCAAGGCTTTGATTTGTCTCAGGAACTAGCGTAAAAGAAATGGACGCTCGTCATGGGATGAATTAACGTCGATCAATGCTGTAGAGCCTGTTCTTCCTGTCGACATTGATGCCTGATCCGGCTGTGCAAGGTGAGTCTGTTGCAGGCATGTTGAAGCGAGCGGAACCGAGAATGAAAACGCAATGCAAAGCTGCGTCGTTTTGCCTGCTGGTGGCGGCGGTGGTGCTTGCCTTCCACCGCGAGCCCGGCGCACTGTTGGCGGGCGCGATTGCGCTGCAGTTGTACGCGCTGACCCAATGGCAGGCCAACTGGTACGAGCAACTGGCCATGCGCTCCTGGACCAGGGTGCTCAGGCGGCGCTACCAGACCTCGCTGGCGGGTGTGCTCTGCGCCGTGGCCAGCACCTTGCTGCTGGTCGGTTACTTCGCCGTATCGTAGGCCTCGTTGTCCATCGTCGCGCGTTCCGGCGCGAAGACGATATGGCGGAAGCGGTAGCTGCCATACGCGATCAGCATGCCGGTCGCCATCCAGACGATCAGCTCGGCTGTCCAGCTCCCGGCCAGGTGCAGGCTTTCAAGGGCGCGTGCCTGCGCCTCGAGTCCCATGTTCGACCGTATCCATGCAACCAGGTTGTGGCTGCTGTGCACGGCGACACACAGCGTCAGCGAGCGGGTATGCATGTAGAGATAGGCCAGACCGAGCCCGAAGACCAGGGTGCTGACGATGTGGGGGTGCTGGTAGTGCAGAAGGATGAAGAGGCAGCTGCTGTAGAGGGCCGCCATGTGCTTCCCATATTTTCTGCGTAGAGCGTCGACCAGCAGGGCGCGGAAAAAAAACTCTTCGGCGAACGGTCCGAGTGTCGTTGCAATGAGAAACACTACCGCAAGATCGAAGGGCGACCAGACCGGGTCTGTTATCCCTGGATGGTAAGGCCACTGGTAAAAGGCCGCCTGAGGATTGAATTGGGCGATCGCCAGTGTTTCGGCCGCGAGCTGGCCAACCGCGAAGCCATAGAGCAGCAGCCCACAGATGCATGCCGCGGCGACCCGTGCGGATTGCTGGGGTGGTCCGATGATTCCGCTCAGGCGCGGTCCACGTAAGCCATACAGGTAAGCCGGGATCGCGAACAGGAGGGAGAACATCAGGATCTGGCCCAGCCACCGCACGTACAGGTCCGCATCTTCCGAAGCGGAGCCCAGGGACGAGTAGCCGAAGACGAGCGTGCAGAGCGCCCGCACGACAACGACGAAGAGAAGAATGATGTGAAGCTCGCCGACTTTCGGTGCACGCATGGTTCCTCCCGCTTCAAAATATCGAGCTTATGCGGATGAATGGGGCGAGTGTTTGACGGCGGCAACGCCGCCTTTTACATTAAATTGACGGATGACAATAAGCCACAGGCTAAGGCGCACGCTGGAGGTGCTCTGCTCGAGGCGCAGCAAGTTATGCCAGAATGCGCGTTACTTTTTCGGCAGCGCAATCAGCCGCGTCCCCGCGATCCGGTCATGCAGGAACTGCCGGTCCTTGTCGAGGAAGGCCGTCAGCGCCCAGGCCGCCAGGCCGATGCCCAGGGTGAGCGCCCATTCCCGCAGGTGATGCAGGTCGAGCAGGGCGCCCACCGCCAGCGCGGGGGCGAACCAGCCCCAGGCGAGCAGGTAGCGGATCGCCGCGTTCCTGAAGGGGACTTTTGCATGGCCGACCTTGACCACCTTGATGCGCCAGGTCTTCATCGCCAGCGTGAAGCCGCTGCCGCTCCAGGAATGGACGAAGTAGGCGGCTGTCACGAGGAACAGGAAGGCCATCAGGCCCGCGCGGTAGAGGGGTTCCTGCCGGTTGCCGGTGGCGACAATGAAGAGGAAGACGGCGAGGGCCTCGACCGCGGTGAGGAGGAAGGCTTCGTAGACCATCGCGATGAGGCGACGCTTGACGGTCGGCGTGCCGATCACGGGAAGATTAGCCGTTTGCATTCGATATGCCTGGGGTGGCGGCGGGTTGGGTGACGCCGCCGGGAGCGCTCACGCCCGGCGGTGCGGCGCCCGGCGCGGCGGGGACGGATTCCGCCGGCGTGGCGGGCGCCGGCGCGGCCCCGGGTGCGGCAGGGGCGGCGCCAGGCGCCGGTTGCGTGATCGCCGGCGCGCTCGGGAGCGCGGCTGGCGGTTGCAGCGACATGCAGGAAGCGCCGCGGCGGGTGGTGCCGGCCGGGCAGGGCGTCGGCGCCACGATGGTCGGCTCGAGCGGCGTGGTGACCGGGGCGTAGTTCTTGCGCTTGGCGGTCTGCTCCAGGCGCCGCTTCTGGTCGGACGAGAGGCGCTTGTAGCTCTCCCAGGTCGCGGCTTTCTCGCCGGGAGCCAGCTTGCGCACCTTGTTGTAGTTTTCGCGTGCGAGGTTGCGTTCTTCCGGCGTCAGGCGGATCCACTGGCGCATGCGATCGTGCACGCGCTGCTGTTCTTCCGGATTCATCGAGGCGAAGCGGCGCGACATCTCCAGCCATTTGCGCTTGCGCACGCCATCCATCTGGTCCCATTCGGGCTGCAGGGGCGCGAGCGCGAGCTGCTGGGCGCGCGAGAGTTCGCGCCAGAGCGGCTTGTCGAGGATCTTCGAGCCCGCGGCGCCGGCGTTCGGTCCGCCCGTGGCGACGGCCGGGGCCGGACCGGAATCCGGATCGCCTATGCCCCACCGCTGAGAAATGGCCCAGGCCGCGATTCCGGCCACCACCACCGCCACGACTGCGATCCAGGCGCGGCGGGGTTTGGAGGTGCGTTTCGTCATTGGCGGCGCTGTTGCGACTCCAGGTAGGCGTTGAAACCGTGGTCGAGGTAGGCGGTCAGCGGCAGCTCGTCGGCCAGCACGGCGGCGTCGAGTTCGGCCAGTTCCGCGATCTGCTGCTGTTGTTCATACTGGTAGACGCCGCCCAGGCCGATGACCAGCGCCAGCATCGGCACGGCCACCGCGATGCGTCCCAGGCCGGCGCTGGAAAACAGGGTGTCGACATCGAACCAGCTGCGGCGCCAATCCTTTTTGGCCGGCGCGGCGGCAGGCGCATCCGGCTTCTTGCGCGACAGCGCGAGGGCGCGCGCGGCGGCCAGGCGCTCGGTGGTGGAGGCGGGCAGCGCGTCGAGATTCTCGTTCAGGGCGTGGCGCAGCTTGTACGCCAGGTTGATGTCGTCGGTATTCATAATTTAATTCCCTTGGCCCGCAGGGCATCGGCAAGCGCGTGCGTCGCGCGAGAGCAATGCGTTTTGACGCTGCCCTCGGAGCAGCCCATCGCTTCGGCCGTTTCGGCCACGTCCATATCCTGCCAGTAACGCATAAGGAAGGCCTCACGTTGACGCGCCGGGAGTTTTTGTATTTCCGCTTCGATCAGGCGCAAGGTCTGGGCACGCTCGACCTGGTCCATGCTCGACTCGGCCGCGGCCGAACCTTCCTCCGCCTCATAGGAGGCGAGTATATCAAAGTCCTCATCGTCCTCGTCCTTCCGGCCGAAGCCCGAGAACAGGCTGACCCAGGTATTGCGCACCTTCTCGCGGCGGAAATAATCGAGGATGGTGTTCTGCAGGATGCGCTGGAACAGCATCGGCAGTTCGGCGACCGGCTTGTCGCCGTATTTTTCGGCGAGCTTGATCATCGCATCCTGCACGATGTCGAGCGCTGCCTCGTCCTTGCGCACCGCATACACGGCCTGCTTGAACGCGCGCCGTTCGACATTCTCGAGGAAGTCGTTGAGTTCTTTGTCTGTCGCCATGCGATGAGAAGGGGGATGCGCTCCGGGTACGTTGCCCGTGCTTATTGGAAAACTGACGAATCCTAGCAAAAAACCACCGCCCATGCACCGGAATTGCTCAGTTGCCCCTCCAGCCTCGGCCCGGGGGAGGCAGCGCTGGCGTCGAGGCAGGTAACGCGCGGGTTCGCGAACCTGCCCTGCAACATCGACTATCGGCCTGGTCGGTTCATGCTCCGCAGCGCACCACGGAAGTGCACTGCCAGGCCTGCCAGAGCACATCCAGCGCCCCCAAAATTGTTTCTTCCTTTTTATCTTGACCAAAATGGTGCAACGCAGTAAGGTGTTCCTTACGCTTTGCACCCCCGAAGCTTCATGGTCAGCCAGGCCGGCACACAAGGCCTTCCTGTTTTGACACGCTTTCATTTGTAGGCAGTTTGCTCCAACCCGCGCCACAAGCGCGAGAGATGCGTCGAGCCGCTACAGACACTCAGCCAAACGAGTTGCGTTTAGCGCCGTCATGAAAGGTATCTGCCGATACCCGGATGGAACGTCGTGCGCGCAGAAAGAAGGGAAGCTGGAGCGCTGTGGGGCAAACCGTATTTCGTTAGGAACGAGCATCCGATCAATCTCCCTATGGGTCTTGAAAGGAACGATTCATGAATAACGAAGCCTCAGCCCCCTCGTTGACGGGCGCTGAAATTGTCGTCCGTTGTCTTGCCGAGGAAGGTGTCAAACACGTCTTCGGTTATCCCGGCGGCGCAGTCCTCTACATCTACGACGCCATCTTCAACCAGGACAAGTTCCAGCACGTCCTGGTCCGCCACGAGCAGGCAGCCGTCCACGCGGCCGACGCCTACTCCCGCAGCTCGAACACCGTCGGCGTCGCCATCGTCACTTCCGGTCCCGGCGTGACCAATGCCGTCACGGGTCTCTCGACCGCCTACATGGATTCGATCCCGATGGTCGTCATCTCCGGCCAGGTGCCCAGCCACGCGATCGGCCAGGACGCCTTCCAGGAATGCGACACGGTCGGCATCACCCGCCCTGTGGTCAAGCACAACTTCCTGGTCAAGGATGTGCGCGAGCTGGCCAGCACCATCAAGAAGGCCTTCTATATCGCCCGCACCGGCCGTCCCGGTCCCGTGCTGGTCGATATCCCGAAGGACATCACGGTCAACAAATGCGCCTTCGAGTATCCGCGCGAGATCGAGATGCGCTCGTACAAGCCGGTGGACAAGGGCCATGCCGGCCAGATCCGCAAGGCCGTGCAGCTGCTGCAGGGCGCCGAACGTCCGATGATCTACGCGGGCGGCGGCGTGATCCTGGCCAATGCCTCGCCCGAGCTGAACCGCCTGGTCGACAGGCTCGGCGCGCCGGTCACGAACACCCTGATGGGCCTGGGCGGCTCGCGCGCCAGCAGCGAACACTTCGTCGGCATGCCGGGCATGCACGGCACCTATGAAGCGAACATGGCGATGCAGCACTGCGACGTCCTGATCGCCATCGGCGCCCGTTTCGACGACCGCGTGATCGGCAACCCCAAGCACTTCGCCAGCCACCCGCGCAAGATCATCCACATCGACATCGACCCGTCCTCGATCTCGAAACGGGTGAAGGTCGACATCCCCATCGTCGGCAACGTGAAGGAGGTCCTGACGGAATTCCTGGCCCAGCTCGACGCCGCCGGCAACACCCGTTCCAACCCGGAAGCGCTGCGCAACTGGTGGCGGCAGATCGACGAATGGCGCAAGCGCGACTGCCTGAAGTACGAGGATTCCGATCTCGTCATCAAGCCGCAATCGGTGATCGAGAAGCTGTGGCAGGTCACGAAAGGCGATGCCTTCATCACTTCCGACGTCGGCCAGCACCAGATGTGGGCGGCCCAGTACTACCCCTTCGACAAGCCGCGCCGCTGGATCAATTCCGGCGGCCTGGGAACGATGGGCGTGGGCCTGCCGTATGCGATGGGCGTGCAGATGGCCAATCCGGACGCGACCGTCGCCTGCGTGACCGGCGAAGGCTCGATCCAGATGTGCATCCAGGAGCTTGCCACCTGCAAGCAGTACCACCTGACGCCGAAGATCATCCTCCTGAACAACCGCTTCCTGGGCATGGTGCGCCAGTGGCAGCAGATCGACTACGGTTCGCGCTATTCCGAGTCCTACATGGATTCGCTGCCGGACTTCGAGAAGCTGGCCGAGGCCTATGGCCACGTCGGCATGCGCATCGAGAAGCCGGGCGACGTCGAGGGCGCGCTGGTCGAGGCCTTCGGCATGAAGGACCGCCTGGTGTTCATGAACTTCATCACCGACCAGTCCGAGAACGTCTGGCCGATGGTCAAGGCGGGCAAGGGCTTGTCCGAAATGCTGCTCGGCTCGGAGGATCTGTAAATGAGACACATCATCTCGGTCCTGCTCGAGAACGAAGCAGGCGCACTCTCGCGCGTCGTCGGCCTGTTCTCGGCGCGCGGCTACAACATCGAAACCCTGACCGTGGCGCCGACCGAAGACGCGACGCTTTCGCGCATGACCATCGTCACCACGGGCTCGGACGACATCATCGAGCAGATCACCAAGCACCTGAACCGCCTGATCGAGGTGGTGAAGGTGGTCGACCTGACCGAAGGCCAGCACATCGAGCGCGAGCTCATGCTGATCAAGGTGAGGGCGGTCGGCAAGGAGCGCGAGGAAATCAAGCGCACCGCCGACATCTTCCGCGGCCGCATCATCGACGTGACGGAGAAGACCTACACGATCGAACTGACCGGCGCCAAGAGCAAGCTCGACGCCTTCATCGACGCCATCGACCGCACCTCGATCCTGGAGACCGTCCGCACCGGCGGCTCCGGCATCGGCCGCGGCGAACGCATCCTGAAGATGTGACGAACCCCGGCGGCCCGATCGAAGCCACGGCCCGCCGGCCACCGACCGCGATCGGAGCCACGGTTCGCCGGCCACGTACCGCGATCGGAGCTACGGTCCGTAGGGTGGGCACTTTGTGGTGCCGGCATTTAGCCAGCCCCACTGCCCACGCGGAACGATGATCAGCCAGCGACAGCACAAACAGAACAGCCGTTAACTCCGGCAATAACAACGAACACTACAATACAGGACAAGACCATGAAAGTTTTCTACGACAAAGACTGCGACCTCTCCCTCATCAAAGGCAAGAACGTCGCCATCATCGGCTACGGCTCGCAAGGCCACGCCCACGCGCAGAACCTCTCCGAATCGGGCGTCAACGTCACCGTCGGCCTGCGCCGCGGCGGCGCTTCCTGGAACAAGGTCGAACAGGCCGGCCTGAAGGTCGCCGAGGTCGACGAGGCGGTGAAGAACGCCGACGTCATCATGATCCTGCTGCCGGACGAGAACATCGCCCAGGTCTACAAGGAAAACGTCGAGCCGAACGCGAAGCAGGGCGCGGTGCTGGCCTTTGCCCACGGCTTCAACGTCCACTACGGCCAGGTCGTGCCGCGCGCCGACCTCGACGTCATCATGATCGCGCCGAAGGCCCCGGGCCACACCGTGCGCGGCACCTACCGCCAGGGCGGCGGCGTACCGCACCTGGTCGCGGTCTACCAGGACAAGTCGGGCGCGGCGCGCGACATCGCGCTGTCGTATGCGATGGCCAACGGCGGCGGCCGCGCCGGCATCATCGAGACCAACTTCCGCGAAGAGACCGAGACCGACCTGTTCGGCGAACAGGCCGTGCTGTGCGGCGGCACCGTCGAGCTGATCAAGGCCGGCTTCGAGACCCTGGTGGAAGCCGGCTATGCGCCCGAGATGGCCTATTTCGAGTGCCTGCACGAACTGAAGCTGATCGTCGACCTGATCTACGAAGGCGGCATCGCCAACATGAACTACTCGATCTCGAACAACGCGGAATACGGCGAGTACGTCACCGGTCCGAAGGTCGTCACCTCGGCGACCAAGGAAGCGATGAAGCAGTGCCTGAAGGACATCCAGACCGGCGAGTACGCGAAGAGCTTCATCCTCGAGAACAAGGCCGGCGCCCCGACCCTGATCTCGCGCCGCCGCCTGACTTCCGAGCACCAGATCGAGGAAGTCGGCGCCAAGCTGCGCGCGATGATGCCGTGGATCGCGAAGAACAAGCTGGTGGATCAGTCGAAGAACTGATTTTCGCGAGAACGCCGGGGCAGCCATGCAGCAGCCCGGGGCAGCGGCCGGTAGGGTGGGCACTCCGTGCCCACGCGTTACCAGCATCTCCTTGCACCTGCGACTGCGCGATGTCGCTCGTGCAGCATGCCGCGGATGTCATCGCGGCATCACGCTCGCGGCCTGTGCGAGGTTCGCGAGCGGCGTCACCGCCATCGGAAACGCATGCGTCCGTAACGGGTGGGCACAGCGTGCCCACCCTACGATACTGCCCCGTTTTTCCATCTCCTACCGCAACGCTACAATTCAAGACAGCTGTTACGGTTTAGTTCAGTTGCAACTTTCCATTACAAAATCACGATAGAAGTCATCGTCCCGGTATCGTATAAGTGACCCTCGCATTTGTTATACATACTGGAGAACAACAATGAGTCTTTCGAAATCCCTCGTCGCCGCTGCCCTGGTGCTGGCATTCCAGGCGCAAGCCCAGGCACAGGCCCCGGTCCAGGCCACCGCCGCCCCCGCCACCAGCGGCACCCTCGTCGTGGTGCCGGCCTACGGTGAAGTCAAGCACGCCAACGACCAGGCCGTCATGACCTTCGCCGTCGAGGAACACGACAAGGACAAGGCGGCTGCCGCGGCGCGCGTCAACCGCAAGATGAAAGAGGGCACCGAGATCGTGCGCCGCGCCGATCCGCAGGCCGAGCTCAAGACCATGGGCTATTACACCTACCCCGTCTATCCGGAAGTGCCGCCGATGCCGCAGCCGGCCAGCCGCGCGGCCACCAAACCGGTGCCGATCGCCTGGCGTGTCGGCCAGTACCTGGAAGTGAAGACCAAGAACCTGGATGCGCTGCCCAAGACCGCCGCCGCCGCGCAGAAGGTCCTGCAGATCAACGGCGTGAGTTTCGGCCTGAGCCCGGAACTGGAAAAGCGCCTGGACGACCAGCGCATCGCCGCGACCTACCGCAACCTGAACGAGCGCATCGTCTCGATCGCGCGCGCCATGGGCCGCCAGCCGTCCGACGCCGTGCTCGACACGGTCGACTTCGAGGGTTCCGGCAACTATGTTCCCGAAGCACGCGCCGCGGCGCCGATGATGATGTCGCGCGCCAAGCAGGACATGGCGGACGAGATGCCCGAGCCGAGTTTCGAGCCGGGCGAGACCACCCTGCAGATGCGTCTCGTCGGCAAGGTGAAGTTCAGATAAAGCCGGTTTCCCGCGGGCCTGCGGCAGCGCGGCCTGCCCGCTGGGAAAGATTCAATAGTATCCGTTCGCTAACATGGCGTCCTCGCCTCTATAATGCGGGAACGGCGCTTTGTTAGCGCGCACTTGAATACGGAACACTATGCCTGCCTTCCCACGACGCAAAAAAAACGGAGGGGCGCCGCGCGCGCCACGATTCTCCCGCCTCAGGCGCTTCGGCCGCCGGGCCGAGGACAAGCAGGGCCAGCGCGGACGCGGCATCTACCTGCTGCCGAACGCCTTCACCACCGGCGCCCTGTTCTGCGGTTTCTATGCGATCGTGATGGCAATGAACCAGCGTTTCGAACATGCCTGCTGGGCGGTGTTCATCGCCATGGTGCTCGACGGCCTGGACGGCCGCGTCGCGCGCCTGACCAACACCCAGTCCGAGTTCGGCGCCCAGTACGACTCGCTGTCGGACATGGTTTCCTTCGGCGCCGCGCCGGCGCTCGTCATCTATGAATGGTCGCTGCGCGGCCTCGGCAAGCTCGGTTGGATCGCGGCCTTCGTCTACTGCGCCGGCGCGGCCCTGCGTCTCGCGCGCTTCAACACCAATATCGAGGTGGTCGACAAGCGCTTCTTCCAGGGCTTGCCGAGCCCGGCCGCGGCGGCCCTGGTGGTCGGCTTCATCATGATGATGACCGATCCCGACATCAACGTCAGCGCCCGCCAGGTCGACTGGGTGAGCTGGTGCATCGCGGTCTTCGCCGGCCTGACCATGGTCTCGAACGTGCCGTTCTACAGTTTCAAGGACGTGAATTTCCGCAAGTCGGTGCCTTTCATCGTCGTGTTCCTGATCGCCCTGGGCTTTGCCCTGGTGGCGATCGATCCGCCGAAGGTGCTGTGGCCGATCTTCGTGGTCTATGGCCTGTCCGGCTATGCGGTGTTCGTCTGGCAGCGCGCCAAGGGCAAGCGCGTGAGCATCATCCCGACCGACGACGAGCCGCTCGACGAAACCCGTCGTTAATACTTGAAAGGCGCCCGCGGCGCGGCGGCGGGCGCGTCGTTCCACTTCTGGAACGTGGCCGGCCCTTCGTCCGGGTCGCAATTGGTCATCTTCGGCGGCAGCCCGTCACGCATGCTGTCGCGGCCGTCCGGGCCGTGGTTGGACTCGTAGGTCACGCAATAGGTGCCGCGCGGACCCACCACCCGGTAGCGGCGGCGTCCATAGCCGCCCGGGTCCATGATTTCCTGGGTTTTCGGCGCCTGGTACCACTTGTTGGGCGCCATGTCGGCCGCCTCGGCGATTCCCTTTTCCAGCTTCATCTGCGCCGTCACCACCGGCGCCACGATGCCGCGCTGCGGGTTTTCCCTGCGCAGCGTGCGGTCGATGCCGCCGACCGCCGCCTTGGCGCGGCCCAGCATGTCGCGCGCCGAGGGCGACGGGGCTGCGGGTGGGGTGTCGGTTTGCTGCGGCGCGGGCGTCGCGGCCATGACAGGCTGTGCGGACGATGGCGCGGCCCGGGTTTCCTCCAGCGCCTGCTTCGCGGACCGGTGGGCAGGCGCCTGCGTGGCCGGCGATGCCGCAGGGCTGCGTGGCTGCGTCAGCGCCGGCTCGGCGGGCCGCGCCGGCAGCAGGCGCAGGAGCATGCTGGAAGAGGGCGCGTCGTCGGCGAGGCGCTGCGGCTGCGACAACTGCCAGGATGCGATCAACAGCCCATGCAAGGCCAGCGAGACACCGATGCCGGTGGCGTAGCACCGCCTCTGCCGAGCATTTCCTGCCGTGTGTGCAAAGTCCATGGCACAGCAGTATAGAAGACAAATGTTGTCGCTGTGTCATGCATATGCCAGAAAAACCGCCTACCAGGGAAAGCGGTCGCGCACCTCGAACATCGGGTCGGGTCCGTTCTGCATCATGCGCACGACGCCGTTGGCGTCGAAATGCACGTGCATCAGCGAGTTCCACACGCCCGCCTCCTTGTAGCGGTAGGACCAGACCTCATAGTCGTGCATGGCGATGCGCGAGGTTTCGGCGGGCCGGCCGACGGTGCGCAGCACGTCTTCCTTGGTGGCCTTGTCGATCTTGATGGTGGCAAACTTCTCGCCGGTCAGCACTTGTTCGTAGGACTGCAGCCGTCCATCCGGCCCGATGTTCGCCATCCAGGTGTACTGGCCCATCGGCCCGGTCGCGTACTCCAGGGCCTGGCCGCCGCCGGGCAGGGGATAGGCATTGGTCGGCTGGCCCAGCCTGGCGGTGACGGCCGCCACCGGCTCGCCGAGGGCTGGCGCGCCGCGCATGAAGGCCGGGCCGGCGCAGCCGGCGAGCACGATTGCCGCGCAAATTGTTGCAAATCTGATCATTTTGTGCATCCTGCACCTCGAAAAATCGTTCACCAATCCTATGATGCCCCAGCTTTGCCACAGCAAATGCTGGTGACGCCAATCGTTTTCGCATATACTGGCGGGTCTGTCCGCAAGGGCAGTTTTTTTGAACACTTAATCACGGTGCGCTGGGTTGCGACTCTTGCACCGCATGTGAAAGGTAACATCATGACCGTAGAAAACATCAACAAAGCCGCGATCATCGCGGACAACGCCCGTGGCCAGAACGACACCGGTTCGCCGGAAGTCCAGGTTGCACTGCTGACCGCACGCATCAACGAACTGAACGGCCACTTCAAGGCCCACCAGAAAGACCACCACTCGCGCCGCGGCCTGATCATGATGGTCAACCGTCGTAAGAGCCTGCTGGCTTACCTGAAGCGTAAGGATGCAAACCGTTACCGTGACCTGATCGCCAAACTCGGCCTGCGTAAGTAATCTTTGCGTCAGACGGTTTAGCAACGAAATGCCTGCGCCAGTCTCCACTGACGCGGGCATTTTTTGTTTTAAGCGTTTTGTTGTATCTGTTGTTTTGAAGTAAAGGCGGCGAGGCGACCAGCCTGTTTTCTGAGGCCGTCCGCGGTGAGGTGAACGACAGCTCCTGAAAATCTGTCGGCAAATAGAAAGGGATTACCCATGTTTAACAAAGTTACGAAAACCTTCCAGTACGGCCAACACACGGTCACCCTGGAGACTGGTGAGATCGCTCGTCAGGCATCCGGCGCCGTCGTGGTGTCGGTCGAAGACACCGTCGTGCTGGCCACCGTGGTCGCGAAAAAAGACGCGAAGCCGGGCCAGGACTTCTTTCCCCTGACCGTCGACTACATCGAGAAAACGTACGCTGCCGGTAAAATCCCGGGCGGTTTCTTCAAGCGCGAAGGCCGTCCATCCGAAAAAGAAACCCTGACCTCGCGCCTGATCGACCGTCCGATCCGCCCGCTGTTCCCGGAAGGCTACCTGAACGAAGTCCAGGTCATCATCCACGTGCTGTCGGTCAACCCTGAGATCGACCCGGACATCCCGTCGATGATCGGCGCCTCGGCGGCCCTGGCCGTGTCCGGCATCCCGTTCAGCGGCCCGATCGGCGCCGCGCGCGTCGGCTACGCCAACGGCCAGTACATCCTGAACCCGACCACCACCCAGCTCAAGACCTCGCAGATGGACCTGGTCGTGGCCGGCACCGAAACCGCCGTGCTGATGGTCGAATCGGAAGCGCAGCAACTGTCGGAAGAAATCATGCTGGGCGCGGTCGTCTACGGCCACGAGCAGATGAAGGCCGTCATCGACGCCATCCACGCGCTGGTCGAAGAAGGCGGCAAGCCGGAAGTCGAATGGACCGCCCCGGCCAAGAACGAAACCCTGATCGCACAAGTGGCCCAGCTGGCCGACGCGAAGATCCGCGACGCCTACCAGACCCGCGAAAAGACCCTGCGTCAGGAAAAGCTGAAGTCGCTGTCCGGCGAAATCATGGCAGGCCTGGCCGCCCAGGGCGTCGAAGCCGATGCGGCCGAAGTCGGCAACATCCTGTTCGACATGGAAGCCAAGGTCGTGCGTTCCCAGATCCTGGAAGGCGAGCCGCGCATCGACGGCCGCGACACCCGCACCGTGCGTCCGATCTCGATCCGCACCAGCGTCCTGCCGCGTACCCACGGCTCGGCCCTGTTCACCCGCGGCGAAACGCAAGCCCTGGTGATCGCCACCCTGGGCACCGCGCGCGACAGCCAGAAGATCGACGCGCTGATGGGCGAGTACACCGACGACTTCATGATGCACTACAACATGCCTCCGTTCGCCACCGGCGAGACCGGCCGTGTGGGCACCCCGAAGCGCCGCGAAATCGGCCACGGCCGCCTCGCCAAGCGCGCGCTGGTCGCCGCCCTGCCGTCGCCGGAAGAGTTCTCGTACTCGGTGCGTCTGGTGTCGGAAATCACCGAATCGAACGGTTCCTCGTCGATGGCATCGGTCTGCGGCGGCTGCCTGGCGCTGATGGACGCCGGCGTGCCGATGAAGGCGCACGTCGCCGGCATCGCCATGGGCCTGATCAAGGAAGGCGGCAAGTTCGCCGTCCTGACCGACATCCTGGGTGACGAAGACCACCTGGGCGACATGGACTTCAAGGTTGCGGGCACCGCCAACGGCATCACCGCGCTGCAGATGGACATCAAGATCCAGGGCATCACCAAGGAAATCATGCAGGTGGCGCTGGCGCAGGCCAAGGAAGGCCGCCAGCACATCCTGGCCGAGATGCAGAAGGCCATGCCGCACGTGAAGACCGAACTGTCGGACTTCGCCCCGCGCCTGATCACCATCAAGATCAACCCGGAGAAGATCCGTGACGTCATCGGCAAGGGCGGCGCCGTCATCCGCGCGCTGACCGAAGAGACCGGCACCCAGATCGACATCACCGACGACGGCGTGGTCACCATCGCCTCGGTCGACGCCGCTGCCGGCCAGGAAGCCAAGCGCCGCATCGAAGAGCTGATCGCCTCGGTCGAAGTGGGCAAGACCTACGACGGCACCGTGCTGAAGCTGCTGGACTTCGGCGCCATCGTGCAAGTGATGCCGGGCAAGGACGGCCTGCTGCACATCTCGCAGATCGCCAACGAGCGCGTCAACGCCGTTGCCGACTACCTGAAGGAAGGCCAGCAAGTGCGCGTGAAGGTCCTCGAGACCGACGAGCGCGGCCGCCTGAAGCTGTCGATGAAGGCTGCGGATCCGGTGGAAGCCGCGGCGCAGTAAGTATTGGTTAAGCGGTTCACCGCTTGACATGAAAACCGCCAGTGCGTGAGCCTGGCGGTTTTTTATCGTCGCAAATTTGGGTTACACCGATTTCATGAGTAGCACGAGCACTGCGACGACCATGCCAAATGTGGCGCCCGAGGTGAAGCTCATGTACACATCATGGCGTTTTTCTCCAATGTCGTCTTCGCTATTGGTGGCTTGTCTCATGGATTGTCCGGGTCGTGACGTCGAACTTGCTATTTTCTGGAGGGCAGGCTGAAAGCCTCGTCCAAGTACAGTCTGGCTTGTTTGTTGTTGAGGTCGCTGATGCAGGCTAACCTGCGCTGTTCCAGGCCGTTCAAAATTGCACCGCCTCCGAGCGAGGTATGGAACGCACATTGCGCGTCTCGATACTCTGCAAATCGTTTCCTTGAAAGTTGAAGCTGATCCTTTGCATGTGTGATGTATTTCTCATCCTCATCCCATTTCGAGATCGCGGCTAAAACGGACGATTCCGCCTTGCGCAGCGCTGCTTCGCTCTGTCGTGTTTGGCCCATCAGGCATGCGCGCATTTCTGCTTGTGAGCCTTCTAAACATTGCTCCAGAGCGGAAAGGGAGCCTATCCTGTCGCGAGCGAATGCCGGGCCGGCAGTGCAAAAACCGATGGCGAGTGCGATGATTAGTGGGGATCGCATTGGTCGTTTCCACCTTTCGTTATCAAAGTCAGGGCATGGTCCAGCTTCTTACCGTAGTTGGGATCGCCGCCGCCGTTGTAACGTTGAGCAATCATGGTAGTTGAAATCGGACGCCAGCCAGTAATGACCCTTTCGACGCGCCCCTTCTGAAATTTGATGGTTTGGCCAACTTGCAGCGTCGATACCCCGTCGTTCAGCCGTTTCAGAATGTCAGGCGTGCTTCCATGCTTCCTGGCGATTTTCGCAAGGCTGTCACCGGGACTGACTTTGACTTCTTCTATCGTTGCGGCGTTGGGGGAGAGCACAGTCCTGTATTCAAAATACGCCATCCGCATGAGCAAGTAGGCTACGCCCGCTCGTATGTTATGGCTTGGGATTGTCGTCACACTTCCAAAGCTGAGTCTTGCCTGCCAGGCCGAAGGCAGGATCAGCTCTCCACCTTCCGTTCCGGATAACAGTGCCTTCAGGCCGGGATCGCCGGCGACGCCGATTTGCATTGGCTTCGTTTTCCACTCCGGGTTTCCTGCGCCGGTTTCGGTCCACAACATCGCTTTGATGAGCTTCCAGTCGAGGGCTTTGAAGCCAGGCGTCCGACTCAGGTGCCGGTTGAACTCATCGACAGTCATCCTGATTTCGCAGTCATAAGCGTTCCATTTCCTGTCGCGGGCCGCCTTGTCCAGGCCGTCTTGCCACCGTTCGTACGCCGAGCGTAATGTCATTGCAGCTCCTGCTTCGTCATCAGTCGGATGGGGATATCCACCAAAGCATGGCTACGCGATCTTGTTGGTCGCGCAGTCCCAGCCGCCCGCAGTGCTTCCGCCACTTCCGCCGGATACTTTTTGCTGGGTGTATTTCCACTTCACCTTGGAAAACTTGAGGCCCACGCGCTCGTTCAGGATATCGCCCGGTTCGATCCCTGGAGCGACATGGCCAATGAGGATGTTCTCCAACTCGATTTCGAAATACTTCACCCGGTCGCCCTGGCCATCGGCGCGCATGAATTCAAGTCTTGCTTTGGGAATCGTTTTGCCGGCAGCGCAGGTCTGCATCAGGATCGGCGATGAAAGATCCGCCAGCTTGGCCACCTGGATTTCAGTGAGTTCCGCCCGTTCGGCGGTGTGTCCCCCTGCTGAAGAGCTACTGCCGTTTCTTGGTTGAACAATGCCCCAGTGCACGGACAGACATTCGATCCAGTCCTTGTGCTTATCGTCGGTCGATTCACCTTTGATGCCATCAATCTGCAAATAAACGTCGATTGCCATATTTCCTCCTGGAATAAATGAAAGCCATCGCGATTGTTGCGCTCCCACTTCAAGGTAAGCTTGGGCAGGATCAAGCGGAGATGCTTGTTGAACGACAAAACCGCCAGTTCATGAGCCTGGCGGTTTGTTGTTCCACCAGCCCTGCGCGGCATGCCTCGCCCAGACTGCACACTGAGCCCTACCGTATCGTAGCGAATCGTTAATAGATGTTATAGTTGGTCATTTTTCCAATCATAGGGGTGCTGCGCCAGCGTTCCGCGCACAGCCTGAAACCATCCAAAACCGACCAAGGATACGAAGAGATGACCACGAAGGACAACGCCGCCCGCATCGCCCAGCTCATCCAGGAACACGAAGCCGAGATCGGCTCGCAATGGATCGCCCAGCTCGAGGCCCTGACCGTGCGCGGCACCAGCAGCTCGAAGCAGCAGCTGCGCGATCACTGCCAGCAGTTCCTGGCTGCGTTCGCGGCCGCCACCCGCGGCGGCGAGCTGGAGAACATCGAACACCGTTCGTGGGATGAGGTGCGCGACCTGCTGGCCGAGATTTCGTCCAGCCGCGCCAAGACCGGCTCGACGCCGAGCGAGACCGCGACCTTCGTGTTCTCGCTGAAGCAGCCGGTGTTCTCGCAGCTGACGACCGCCTTCGCCAGCGAGCCGGAGATGCTGACCGCCGCCTCGTGGTCGATCAGCACGCTGCTCGACAAGCTGGGCCTGTACACCATCGAAGTCTTCCAGAAAGCTAAGGACCAGATCATCGTGCGCCAGCAGCAGGAACTGCTGGAGCTGTCGACCCCGGTCGTGAAGCTGTGGAACGGCATCCTGGCGCTGCCGCTGATCGGCACCCTGGACTCGGCACGCACCCAGGTGGTGATGGAAAACATCCTGCAGAAGATCGTCGACACCGGCGCCATGATCGCCATCATCGACATCACCGGCGTGCCGACCGTCGACACCCTGGTCGCCCAGCACCTGATGAAGACCATCGCCGCCGCGCGCCTGATGGGCGCGGACTGCATCATCAGCGGCATCCGTCCGCAGATCGCGCAGACCATCGTGCACCTGGGTGTCAACCTCGAAGACGTGGTCACCAAGGCGACGCTGGCCGACGCCTTCGTCGTTGCCCTCGAGCGCACCGGCACCACCCTGGTCACCCACAAGGCATAAGATGGAACGCATTCCTATTTTGCGGATGGGCGACCTGCTGCTGGTCACCATCCAGGTCGACATGCACGACCGTCTCGCGATGACCCTGCAGGACGACCTGACCGAGCGCATCGTCAGCGACGGCGCCAAGGGCGTCCTGATCGACATCTCGGCGCTCGACCTGGTCGACTCCTTCATCGGGCGTATGATCAGCAACACCGCGGCGATGGCGCGCGTGCTCGATGCACAGACCGTGGTGGTCGGCATGCAGCCGGCCGTCGCCATCACCCTGGTCGAGCTGGGCCTGACCCTGCATGGCGTGAAGACCGCGCTGAACGTCGAAAAGGGCATGGCCCTGCTCGGAAAGAACCTGAATAGATGAACGCTGCAACCGCAGTTGAATTCGACACCGGGCTGCTGGACCGCAACCGCCAGCTGCGCGCCGAACGCACGACCCTGCCGCTGCGTGGCGACGAGGACGTGGTCGGCCTGCGCAAGCATGTGCGCGAGCGGGCTGTGGCGATCGGATTGTCGCTGGTCGACCAGACCAAGCTCGTCACTGCAGCGAGCGAGCTGGCGCGCAACACCATCAAGTATGGCGGGGGCGGGGCGGTTCATCTCGACAAGCTGGTCGATGGCTTCCGCAATGGCGTCAGCCTGCTGTTCGTCGACAATGGTCCGGGCATTCCCGACCTCGAGCAGGCGCTGCGCGACGGCTACACGACCGGCGGCGGCCTCGGCCTCGGACTGGGCGGCTCCAGGCGCCTGGTCGACGAGTTCGAGATCGACACCCGACCTGGAGAGGGCACAGCCGTGCTGGCGGTGAAATGGAAACGCTGATCAGTTCACTCGACACCCAGCTGTCGTTCGCGATCACCCACGCCAGCGACATCGCGGCCGCGCGCCGCGCCGGGCAGAAGCTGGCCACGGAGCTCGGCTTCGACGAAACCCGCGCCGGCCAGCTGGCGCTGATCGTCACCGAAGCCGGCACCAACCTGCTCAAGCACGCGGGCGAAGGCATGATCTACGTGAACGTGTCGCAATCCGAGGGCGTGCCCGGCATCGACGTGCTGGCGGTCGACAACGGCCCCGGCATCGCCGACCTCGACGCCTGCCTGCGCGACGGCATGTCGACCGCCGGCACGGCCGGCACCGGCCTGGGCGCGCTGAACCGCCTGGCCGACGAGTTCGACGTGTACTCGCGTCCCGGCGCCGGCGCGCTGTTCTTCATGCGCCTGTGGCGGGATGACCCGGCGCCTGAACTATGCCGGGTGGAGGTCGGGGCGCTGACGGTGCCGCTGGCGGGCGAGGACGCCTGCGGCGACGGCTGGGGCGTGGCCTGCGACCCCGCCGGCGCAACGCTGCTGGCGGCCGATGGCCTCGGTCATGGGCCGGAGGCGGCGAGCGCCGCCAACGCCGCCATCCGCGAGCTGCAGCGCCTGCCCGACTCGGAACCGGCGCGCCTCGTCGATGCCGCGCACCAGGCCCTGCGCATCACGCGCGGCGCGGCGCTGGCAGCCGCCCGCATCGACTTCGGCAGCGACACCTTGCGTTTCTCCGGCATCGGCAACATCAATGCCTGCGTCATCGACGGCGACGGACGCCGCGCCCTGGTCTCGCACAACGGCATCGTCGGCCACAACATGCGCAAGGTGCAGGAGTTTTCCGTGCCTTGCCCGCCGGGTGCGCTGTGCATCATGCATTCGGACGGCATCCAGACCCAGTGGGACCTGGACAAGTACCCGGGCCTGCTGGCCCACAGCCCGGCGCTGATCGCGGCGGTGCTGATGCGCGACTACATCCGGCGCCGCGACGACGCCATGGTGCTGGTCGTGCGCAGAAGGGCGGGGCGGACATGAACGCGCGTATCCTGAACGTCGCCCTCGAGTCCGACCAGGACGTGGTGCTGGTGCGCCAGCGCGCACGCCAGGTCTCGAGCCTGCTCGGCTTTTCGAAGCAGGACCAGGTGCGCATCGCCACCGCGGTGTCCGAAGTGGCGCGCGGCGCCTCGCAGTCCGGTCCCGGTGCGCGCGCCGTGTTCGCGCTGGCCGACCTGCAGGGCCGCCCGCATCTCGAAGTCAGCGTCGCCGCCGCGGCGGGCGGCCTCGGCCAGGGCAATCCCGGCGCCGATCCGGCGATCGTCACCGCGCACCGCCTGATGGACGGCTGCGAGATCGCCGACGGCGTCCAGGGACTGACGGTGGTGATGCGCAAGGCGCTGCCGCCGCAGCCGCCGCTGGGGCCTGCGCGCCTGGCGCAGATCGGCGCCGAGCTGGCGGCCATGCCGTCCCAGAATACCTACCAGGAAGTGCAGCAGCAGAACCGCGAACTGGTCGAAACACTCGCCGAGCTGCGCGAACGCCAGGAAGACCTGCTTTCGCTGACGCGCGAACTCGAGGACACCAACCGCGGCATCGTCGCGCTGTACGCCGAGATCGAGGACAAGGCCGAGCGCCTGCGCCGCGCCGACGAGATGAAGTCGCGCTTCCTGTCGAACACCAGCCACGAGCTGCGCACGCCGCTGTCCTCGATCCGGGCGCTGTCCAAGCTGCTGCTCGACCGCATGGACGGCGACCTGACCCCGGAGCAGGAGCGCCAGGTGCGCTTCATCGAGACCGCCGCGACCGACCTGTCGGAACTGGTGAACGACCTGCTCGACCTGGCCAAGATCGAGGCCGGCAAGGTCGAGACCCACATCGCGCCGGTCGTCGTGGACAACCTGTTCCGCGCCCTCAAGGGCATGCTGCGTCCGCTGGTGACGTCGGAGCGGGTCGAACTGGTGTTCGACAACGGCGGCGTCGACGCGCCATTCGACTCCGACGAGGGCAAGATCTCCCAGATCCTGCGCAACTTCGTTTCGAACGCGCTCAAGTTCACCGAGCAGGGCTCGGTGCGCGTGAGCGCCTCCTACGAAGCGGCCAGCGACACGATCACCTTTGCCGTCACCGACACCGGCATCGGCATTGCGCCCGACCACCTGCAACTGATTTTCGAAGAGTTCACCCAGGTCGAGCACCCGCTCCAGCGGCGCAGCAAGGGCACCGGCCTCGGACTGCCGCTGTGCCGGCGCCTGGCCGATTTCCTCGGCGGGCGGGTCGACGTGACCAGCCGCGAGGGCGTCGGCTCCACCTTCACCCTGACGCTGCCGCGTCAGTATCCTTTTCCGCAGTCCGACGGCGCTGACCATACTGAATCATGACCGCGAACCAGTTCCTCATCCTCAACGTTGACGACAACGACGGCGCCCGCTACGCCAAGACCCGGATCCTGCAGAGCGCGGGCTTCCGGGTGCTGGAAGCGGCCAACGGCACCGACGCGCTGGCGATGGTGCGCGAAGAAGACCCGGCGCTGGTGCTGCTCGACGTGAAGCTCCCGGACATCAATGGCATCGAGGTGTGCCGCCGCATCAAGTCCGACCCGGACACCAACAGCGTGCTGGTGCTGCAGACCTCGGCCGCGCTGACCGGCCGCGCCGACAAGATCCGCGGCCTGGAAGGCGGCGCCGACAACTACCTGGCCGCGCCGATCGAGGCCGACGAACTGGTCGCCAACGTCAACGCGCTGCTGCGCATGCGCCAGACCCAGGACGAACTGCGCGAGAGCGAGGAGCGATTTCGCCAGCTGACCGACAATATCGAGGACGTGTTCTGGATGTTCTCGGCGCCCGACGGCGTGCTGGCCTACGTCAGCCCGGCCTATGCGGCGATCTGGGGCCGCAGCGTCGAGTCGCTGCGCCGCAAGCACCTGAGCTGGCTCGACGGCGTGCACGCGGACGACCGCGCCCGCCTGCAGGGCCGCTGGGCCGCGCTGGCGTCCCAGCCGCACTACGACGAGGAGTTCCGCGTGGTGCTGGCCGACGGCACCACGCGCTGGGTGCGCGACCGCCTGTTCCCGGTGCGTAACGCGCGCGGCGAGGTCTACCGCGTGGCCCGCGTCACCAGCGACATCAGCGCGCGCAAGGAGATGGAAGCGCTGCTGCGCGCGGCGGACGCCAACAAGAACCAGTTCCTGGCCACGCTCGCGCACGAACTGCGCAATCCCCTGAGCCCGATCCGCAATGCCGCGGCCCTGCTGGGCGTGACCGGCGCGAACGCGGCCGAACGCCAGAACCGCGCGCGCGAAGTCATCCTGCGCCAGGTCGACCACCTGGCCCACCTGGTCGACGACCTGCTCGACGTCGCCCGCATCTCGGAAGGCAAGATCGTGCTGCGCCGCGAGGAGGTCAACCTGGGCGCCGTGATCGCCCAGGCGATCGAGACCGCCGGCCCGCTGATCGCGGCGCGCGAGCACCACCTGGAAGTGCAGCAGCCCGAGCGCCAGATCTGGGTCGCCGGCGACCCGGTGCGCCTGGCCCAGTCGATGGGCAACCTGCTGCACAACGCGGCCAAGTTCACGCCCAAGGGCGGCCGCATCCGCCTCGTCGTCACGCTCGACGGCCAGACCGTGCGCATCGACGTGATCGACAACGGCATCGGCATCGCCGAGGACAACCTGCCGCGCATCTTCGGCATGTTCGCCCAGGCCGCGGTGCCGCCGGACCGCGCGCCGGAAGGCCTGGGGATCGGCCTGTCGCTGGTGTCGCGCCTGCTCGAGATGCACGGCGGCCAGTTGCGCGCCGAAAGCCCCGGCATCGGCATGGGCAGCACCTTCACGGTCGAACTGCCGGTGCTGCGCGTGACCGGCGCCGAGCAGGGCGCGGCCGCGCCCGAGGCAACCCCCGGCGCGGCCGGCGGCCTGCGCGTGCTGCTGGTGGACGACAACATCGACGCCATGGAGATGATGGGCTTCCTGCTGTCCGAGATGGGCCACGAGGCCCGGACCACGCACGACGCCAGCCAGATCGTGCCGCTGGCGCTGCAGCACCGGCCGCAGGTCATCGTGCTCGACATCGGCCTGCCGGGCGCCGACGGCTACGAACTGGCGCGCATGCTCAAGGCGCATCCCGAACTGAAGCACATCCGCCTGGTCGCGCACACCGGCTACGGCTCGCCCGAGGACCGCAGGAAGGCACACGAAGCGGGCTTCGATGCCCACCTGGTCAAGCCGGCCGAGCTGGAGGACCTGGAGAAGGCGCTGCGCGGCTGATACGGCGCAAACAGGACCACGGACAAGGACATCGGCCGGGCAGGGCGTCCCGGCCGATGTCGTTTTTGTTCTATCTTGCCAAACAGACACGGCTAGAATACGTGTCATGCACCAGCCCACCGCTTCCCGTTCGCCGACCACCCGCCTGTCGCTGCCCGATGCGAGCGCGGCGGGCTTCCTGCGCGCCTTCGTCGCGCGCGACGCGCGCGGCTGCGGCCTTGCCGGCGATGCCCTGCTGAACCGCTTCCCGGCCTCGGCCCACTGCACCATCACCTGGTTCCTGGAAGGGCGCGCCGAGCTGCTCGCCTGCGGCGGGCGCACGCTGCGCCAGCCGCTCGCACGCTGCGTCGTCGGCGGCTGCCAGACCGCGCCGGTCACGTCGGGCAACCAGGGCGAGGTCCACGCCTGCATCGCCATGTTCTATCCGGACGCCTTCCACGCCCTGTTCGGCGTCGACCTGGCCGCGCTGCAGGACCGCTTCGTCGATGCGCGCGAGGTGCTGCCCGCGCAGGCGATGGCGCTGGTCGAGGCGGTGTTCGGCGCCGGCGACGACGAGGCGCGCCGCCGCTGCATCGAAGACTACATCGCCCTGCATGGCGGCGCCGCGCTGCCGGCCTGGACACGGATGCGCCGCCTCGGCGGCCGCCTGACGCTGGCGCTGGCCAGCCGTGTCCTGGGCCTCGGGCCGCGCCAGCTGCAGCGCCTGGCGCCGCGCCAGGCCGGCGCCAGCCTGCAGACCCTGGCGCGCCTGTGGCGCGGCGAACGCAGCTTCCTGCGCGCCCAGCGCCAGTACCTGGCGGGCCACAGGATCGACATGGCCGACCACGCCCTCGCCAACGAGTATGCGGACCAATCGCACATGGTGCGCGACTGCAAGGCCCAGACCGGCCGCACGCCGCTGCAGCTCGCGCGCGACGTGCAGAGCGAAGAAGCCGACTGGATCTACCGACTGGAGTTTTCCCTTGACGACGATCATCCGCCCGCCCGGTCCGCGTGACCGCGCTTTCGGCATGCGCTCGCTGCGGCGCATGCAGCTTGATTTCCTCGGCTTCTGGCGCGACGCCCACGAACGCCATGGCGACACGGTGTACGTGAAGTTCGGGCACGTCGACTACTACGCCTTGCGCCATCCGGAGCAGATCCGCGAAGTGCTGGTCGAGAAGGCGCACGCCTTCGTGCGTTGGGAGCGCCACGTCGAGGTGCTGGCCCAGCTCCACGGCCAGAGCCTGCTCATCACCGAAGGCGCCCAGTGGCGCCGGCAGCGCCGCATGCTGCAGCCGGCCTTCGGCTTGAGGCGCTTCGACGCCTACGCCGGCCAGGTGAGCGCCGCCATCGACGAGGCCCTCGCCGCCATGCCCGGCGACGGCGCGACGGCGCTGGACTTCGAGCACGCGATGAACATGCTGGCGGCCGACGCCATCCTGCGCACCATGTTCGGCGCGCGCTTCGGAGACCGTACCGGCAGCATCGAGCGCGCCGTGCGCACCCTGGTCGACGCCGGCTACCGCGAGATGTTCCTGCCTTTCGCCTTGCCGGACTGGCTGCCGTATCCGGGACGCGGCGCCAAGCGCGCCGCGATGGACCTGCTCGACGATCTGGTCCGCTCGCACATCGCCGCGCGGCGCGCGGCCCCGGCCGGGCAGGACGACCTGCTCGGCATGCTGCTGGCGGCGGTCGACGAAGAAGGCGGGGAAGAGGGCGGCGCCATGCTCGACGACGAGGGCGTGCGCGACCAGTTGATGACGACCTTCCTGGCCGGCCACGAGACCACGGCCGCGGCGCTGACCTGGGCCGGCTGGGCGCTGGCCTCGCACCCGGAGGTGGCGGACCGCGCGGCCGCGGAAGTCGACCGCGTGCTCGGCGGCCGCACGCCAGGCTACGCCGACCTGGCCCGGCTTCCTTACATCGGCATGGTGGTCAAGGAAGTGATGCGCCTGTACTCCCCGTCGCCGGGCCTGCTGGCGCGGCGCGCGCTGGAAGACGTGCGCATCGGCGACTACCTGCTGCCGAAGGGCAGCGTGGTGTCCATCATGACCGTCATTCCGCACCACGACGCGCGCTGGTTCCCGCAGCCGGAGCGCTTCGACCCCGCGCGCTTCGACCCGGCAGCCGGCCGCGAGATCCCGCGTGGCGCATATTTGCCTTTCGGCGCGGGTCCACGGGTATGCATCGGCAGCAGCTTCGCCGCCGTCGAGATCACGCTGACGCTGGCGATGCTGCTGCAGCGCTTCACGCTGCGGCCGGCGCCGGGGCAGGGCGTACCGAAGCCGCGCATGGGCGTGAGCCAGCGCCCCGAAGGTGGACTGCGGCTGGTGCTGGAGCGCCGGACGCCGAAGCGGGCCGAAGCGGCGGCCGCCGAGCCCGTCCATGCCGCCTCCGCCTGTCCCTTCCACGCCGGGGCCTGAGCATGCTGCACCGACTGCACCGCGCCTCGGCCTTCGTGATCGGCGTCTATGCCCTGGCGCACCTGGCGAACCACCTGGCGGCGGTGGACAGCGTGGCCAGCCATATCGCCTTCATGGACAGGCTGCGCCTGGTAACCCGCTTGCCCGCGGTCGAGGCCCTGCTGCTGGCCTGCGTGCTGTTCCAGGCGGTGTCGGGGCTGGTGCTGGCGGCGCGGCGCCGGGGCCAGCGGCGCGCCCCCTTCGACCGGCTGCAGGCGCTCTCCGGCGTCTACCTGGCCTTCTTCCTGCTCGTGCACGTCGGGTCGGTGCTGGCCGGACGTGTCGTACAGGAGGTCGACACCAACTTCCATTTCGCGGCGGCCGGCCTGCACGTCGCGCCTTTCCAGCTCTTCTTCTTTCCCTACTATGGGCTCGCGGTGCTTGCCTTCGGCGTGCACCTGGCCGCCGCCTTCCACTACCTCGCGCGCGGACGCGTCGGCGACCCGGCGCGCTCGCGCATCGCCGCCGCCGGCATCGTCGTCGCGCTGGCGCTGTCCAGCCTGATCCTCGCGGCCTTCGGCGGCTTGCTGCACCCGGTCGCCATCGCCGAGCCTTACCGCGCCAACCTGGAGGCGCTGCTGCCCTAGCAGACGTGGGCAGGCGGCGCGCCCTGCGGTGAACTTTGCTTCCCCGCGGGGCTCTTAATCGGATTGGGGAGGGCACACCGCAAGCCATCCCGCATGTGCCCGATGGGAGGGATCGGCCATGACAGAGTCAACCAGGACCAGCGCGCCGCTGGTGCTTGCGTCCGCGCAGGCGGGGCGCAATACCGCTTCCGAAGTCGCGCAGGCGAAAGCGCCCTGGCGCGAAGCCCTGCTGGAAGGATACCGGCGCCGCAACGCCGTGCTCGATGCGATCTTCTACGATATCGGCGTGGTCACGCCCGCCGAAGCCGCCTCGCTGGCGCCCTGGCTGGCGCGCGAGGGCGCGCTCCTGGTCGTGCCGCCGTCGGGCGCGGGCAGCCTGCGCATCTGTCCGGACATCGAGGACTTCGCCAGGAACGGCGGCATCCAGGCCCGGATCCTCGTCGTGGCCGGCGTCGGCAGTTCGGCGCTCGGCACGGCGGCCTTTGCCCGCAACGTGGCCGATGCCTTCGGCGAGCCGGTGGCCGGGCTGGTCTCGGGCTACGGGTTGGCCGACATGCTGACCGAGGCGGCCGGGGGCTGGTTCTGGTTCGGCGCGCTGAACCGCGTGCGGCATGCGTTCGAGGGCATCGACGAGCTGGCGCGCGGCAATGCCTGGGAGTCCGCCACGATGGAGACGATGAATCCGGCGCGCACCAGCCTGGACACGCGCACGCTGTGCCGGGTGCTGGCCGACCGGCGCTTCCGCTTCGGCCTGCTGGTCGGGCACTCGAAGGGCAACCTGGTGATCTCGGAAGCGCTGTACGCGCTGCGCGACGGGCAGCAGGACGAGGACCTGGGGGACCTGGCGATCGTCACGATCTCGGCGGCGATCGCGATGCCGCCGCGCTACCGCAGGATCATCGACGTGATGGGCGAGGTCGACTGGTTCGGTGCCATGAATTCGAACGCCGCGATCAGCGTCGAGTACCGGCCGCGCAATGCCTGGCACCACACGAACACGGACCTGAACTGGCACCTGCCGGTGCGCGAGGTCATGAGCGCGCTGCGGCGCAAGCCGGGGTTCGCGCTGGGGCATTGATGTCTTGAGCCGCGGGTGGGCATGGGTGCCATACGGCGTGGACACGGGTGTCCACCCTACAACGGCGGGGTTCGTAGGGTGGACTCCCGAGTCCACGCGGTCTTTCGTGTCCCCGCATACCCGTACGCCGGACCCGGAAACAAAAAACGCCCGCACGAGGCGGGCGTTCGAACCGGACAAAACCGTCCTTACTTGTCGGTGACCGTGAACTCGCCGAACTGCTTGAGCTGCGCACCCACCGCGGCCGGATCGCCGACCACGACGATGGACTGCTTCTCGGGCGCGAAATACTTCGCCGAGACCTCGCGCACCTGCTGCGGCGTGACCTTCTGGATCAGCGGAACGAACTGGCCGAGGAATTCCGGCGGCAGGCCGACCAGCCAGTTCTGGGCCAGCGTGGCGGCGACCGAGCGTTGCAGCTGGTTGCTGATCAGGTAGCCGCCGGCGACGTAACGCTTGTTCATCGACATTTCGTCCGCGGGGACCAGCTCCGAGCCGATGCGCTTGTACTCGTTGAAGTACTCGGTCAGCGCCGCTCCGGTCACCTCGTTGCGCACGTCGGCGCCGCCGACGATCGCGCCGCCCGCGCGGCTCATGCGCGCGCCGGCCGAGGCGCCGTAGGTGTAGCCCTTTTCCTCGCGCAGGTTGATGTTCACGCGGCTCGAGAAGCCGCCGCCCAGGATGGTGCTGGCCAGGCGCAGCGGCACCTGGTCGGCGGCGCTGGCGGCGATGCCGGGCGCGCCGATACGAATGGTCGACTGCACGCTGCCGCCGCGCTGCAGCAGGATGCGCGCCGGCTTGGCGCTGGCCGGCGCCGGAGCGACTTCGGCCAGGGCGGCGCCTTCGGCCTTCCAGTCGCCGAAGGCGGCCTGCGCCAGCTTCATCGCTTCGGCTTCCTTGATGCGGCCGGTGATCACCAGCAGCGCATGGTCGGGGCGGAAGCGCTTGGCGTGGGCGCTGCGCAGCATGTCCTGGGTGACCGAGTTGATCGCTTCGGCGGTCGGCTCGGTATGGCCGTAGGGGTGCTCGCCGTAGATCGCCTGGTTGATGGCGCGTTCGGCGCGGAAGCGCGGCGTGGTCTCGGACACGCGCAGGGCCTGCAGCGCATTGGCCTTGGCCAGTTCGACTTCCTTGGCAGGGAAGGAGGGCAGGCGCGTGACTTCCGCCAGCAGCGACATCATCTCGCCGGCGTGCGAGCTCAGGGCATTGGCCGAGACCACGATGCCGTCGGCCGCGGGGCCGGCCGCGACCGAGCCGCCCATGCCCTGGGCCGCTTCGGCGATGGCGCGCGAGTCGCGCTTGGCGCTGCCTTCATTGAGCATGCCGGCCAGGATGGCGGCAAAGCCGGGATGGGCCTTGTCGTCGGCGGCGTAGCCGGCGCCGCGCACGGCCAGCACGAAGTCGACGCGCGGCAGGCCCTGGCGCGGCACGACCCAGACGGTCATGCCGTTGGCCAGGGTCTTCTTGACGATCCGCGGCGTCGGGATGGGCTTGTCCTTGCCGTAAGCCGGCATCGGCAGCGATTTCGCGGCCGCAGGGGCGTCGGCAGCAAAAGCCGCAGGGGAGATTGCCATCGAAACGGCGAGTGCGAGCATCAGTTTTTTCATCGATGCGCTCCTTATTTGTTTGAACCAGAACCGGTTGCCGCAGCGCCAGGCGCTCCAGCAACCGGAGTTGCGGCAACGGCGGGCTTGGCGACAGGCTTGCGGTCGATGACGGTGCGGTTGTTCTTCACCAGGTAGGTGGCGGCGACGCGTTGCAGGTCGCTTGAGGTCACGCCCTCGATCCAGCCCGGGATCTTGTTGACGACGTTCGCGTCGCCCCACAGGGTCTGCAGCTTGGCCAGGGTGTCGGCGCGGTTGATGAAGGACTCGAGCGAGTTGTTCCAGTCGGCCAGCATGCGGGTCTTGACGCGCTTGAGAGTGGCGTCGTCGACGCCGTCCTTGACGATCTTCGCGACTTCCTCGTCGATCGCGGCCAGCATCGCGTCGGCGTTGCTGGTCGGCTTGTAGAGGGCGAACACGGTCAGGAGGGTCGGGCCGTCGTAGGTCCAGGGATCGGTCAGGCCGAACAGGACGTCGACGTTGAGGGCGATCTCGCGGCCCTTGACCAGGCCCTGGTACAGGACCGAGGCGTCGCCGCCGGCCAGCAGTTCGGCCAGCACGGCGACCGGCGCCTGGTCGCGGCTGCCGCGTTCCGGGATCTTCCAGGCGGCGGCGATGGCCGGCACCTGGGCCAGGGCGTCGGTCTGTTCGACGCGCTTCTCGAGCTTGTTCAGCGGCTCGGAGAAGTCGCCGCTCTTGGGCGTCGGGCGCGGCGCGATCGAACCGAAGTATTTCTGCGCGAGCGCGAAGCCCTGGGCCGGGGTCACGTCGCCGGAGATGGCCAGCACCGCGTTGTTCGGGCCGTAGTAGTCGCGGTGGAAGGCGCGCACGTCGTCCAGGCTGGCGCCTTCGAGGTCTTCGAAGCTGCCGTAGCCGTCGTGGTTGTTCTCCCACTTCTGGAAGGCGTGCTGGCTGATGTCGATCCACATGAAGCCGCCGTAGGGCTGGTTCTTCACGTTCACGCGGATCTCTTCCTTGACCACGTCCTGCTGGTTCTTCAGCGTCTTCTCGTTGAAGTCGAGGGTCTTCATGCGGTCCGCTTCCAGCCACAGGATGGGCTCCAGGGCCGAAGCCGGCGCGGTCTCGATGTAGTTGGTGAAATCGGGGCGGGTCGAACCGTTGTTGCGCCCGCCGCCGGCGGTGATGGTCTTGTCGAACACGCCCTTGGGAGCGTTCGGGGTGCCCTGGAACATCAGGTGTTCGAACAGGTGCGCGAAGCCGGTGCGGTTGCGCGGCTCGAGGCGCATGCCGACGTGGTAGACGACCGAGACGCCGACGGTGGGCGAGCTGTGGTCTTCCGAGACGACCACGGTCATGCCGTTGTCGAGTTTCTTCACATGGACCGGCAGGTCCCACTTGTCGGAAGTCGCCGCGAAGGCGGACATCGACAAGCCGAGCCCGGCCAGCAGGACGGGGAGTTGGCGCATGCGCATTGATGACCTCAATAAATGGCTGAGACGAGAAAAGCGGCCGCGTCCCGAGGACGCGGAGCAATTCATCTTAACGCAACGACATGTTAAAAAGTAATTTTTTGCATATGCATGTCGGCGCCGGGCAGCGCGGTATGCGTCGTTCGGTCCGCGGATTCTGCAGTCTGTCGCATTCCGGGGCGGCCATGCGCGCAGCGGGGCTATAGTGCCGTCATTGTCAGTCTCGCCAGATTGCCAGAATACAATTTTTTACTGGAGCAGGGCGGGGCTTGCTGGTAGTGTTGCGGCTGCATGCGCCTTGTATTGACGCGGCGGCAACACAAGACGACACTGGAATCGATACGGAGAAAGTCATGCACAAGTTTTTCAAGTTCGCCCTCGCGGTCCTCGGCATGCTGGCGCTGGCGCGCCTGGCGGCGGCCGCGCCGGAAACGGCGAACGAAACCCGCAGCGTCGACGCCCGCGTGGTGCGCGTCAAGCTCGACGGCATGGTCGACCTGCACATCCGCCAGGGCAGCCCGGCGGTGCTGGTCCTGCGCGGCGACCCGCGCTGGCTGGAGAAGCTGACCACGATGCAAAGCGGCGACACCCTCCACATCGGCACCGAGATGCGCGGCGTGCGCCTGCAGCGCGGCAGTTCGCTGCGCGCCGAGCTGGTGCTGCCGCAGCTGCGCGAGGTGAGCTCGGAAAGCGTGGGCATGACCGAGATCACCGGCTTCTCGGGCGAGGAGCTGGAACTGTCGCTCGACGGCGCGGGATCGATGAACGTGAACGCGAATTACCGCCTGATCAGCGCCAACCTGGGCGGCGTCGGCAGCATGAAGCTGGCCGGGATGCAGAGCGAAGGCATCGAGCTCGACCTGCAGGGCGCGGGCTACGTGACCCTGGCCGGGCGCAGCAAGTGGCTCAAGGCCGACCTGGCCGGACTGGGCGGCCTGGACGCCCAGCAGTTCACGGCTGAGAGCGTGACGCTGGACCTGTCGGGCCTGGGCAACGCCACCGTGACGGCGCAGCAGAACGCGAACCTGAACCTGTCGGGCATGGGGTCGGTCACAGTCTACGGCAAGCCGCTCAACCGCAAGGTGAGCGTCGACGGGCTGGGCAAGGTCAGCTGGAAGTAAGGACGGCGAAGTAGCGCGCGATAGACGGCGAGGGATGCGCGCCGCAAAAGAACAAGGGTAGGCGAAGAGACCGGTATCACGCACGAGACAATGAAAAAATACACCGTAGCGATCCTGCTTGCGCTCGGCCTGCTCGGCCCGGCGCACGCGGGTTTTCCCGAGGGAGCGAGCGCGTACAACGCGCGCAACTATGCGCTGGCGATGAAGGAGATCGCGCCGCTGGCGCGCGCCGGCAATCCCGATGCCCAGCACCTGCTGGGCCTGATGTATTACATGGGCCGAGGCGTCGCGCGCGACTACAAGCAGGCCTTCGGCTGGCACCTGAAGGCGGCCCGGCAGGGCAAGGCCGACGCCCAGTACGTGGTCGGCGCCATGTACTACACCGGCAACGCCGTGCCCCAGGACCAGAAGCATGCCGTGACATGGTTTCGCAAGGCCGCCGAGCAGGGCCATGCCGAGGCCCAGCACGCGCTCGGGCTGATGTACCGCTACCACGTGGCCGGCGTGCCGGCCGACCCGGTCATCGCCTACATGCTGTACAACCTGGCCGCCGCCAGCGGCAACCAGAACGCCATCAACCAGCGCGCGGCGATCGCGAAGACCATGACGCAGGAACAGATCGAGGAGGCGCAGGCCTTGTCGCGCACCTGGAAGGTGGGGACGAGTCTGCCGACGCAGTCGAGGACCGGGGGAAATTAAGCGACGGGTTGTTGTTCGCCGCGAGGGGCGTGGGCATGCGATTCAATATCTACGGACGTTTTCAGATCGAAGTGCGGCGCGAGCACGAAAGCTGGGTGGCGTATCGCCTCACGCCCGGCAAGCGCGTGCTCGAGGACGAACTCGTGATCCCGGCGGACGTCGATGCGTGCGAGCTGGCCATCTATCTCGACGATATCTTCCATGAGCTGGCGGGGCCGGGGCAGGAGATCGAGGCGCTCGCCTGAGACGCCTGGTCCCCCGTCTTGCCCGCGCGCCGGCCATCCTGGACCTGCGCCGCCAGCCAGCCGGCGGCGCAGGTCCAAGTCAGACAGCCGGTCTCACTTCATCCAGTTTCACTTCATCCAGTCTCACTTCACCGCTTCCGCCTTGACTGCGGCAGCCGCGCCGAGCGAGCGGAACAAGGTCAGCGGCACCGCATTGCCCATCGCCTGGTAACCCAGGTCGTTCGGGTGCAGGTGGTCGCCGCTGTCGTAGGCCGGCAGGAAGCGGCTCGGGTGGGCCGGGTCGCGGGTGGCGAGGTCGAAGTCGATCACGCCGTCGAACTCGTCGCTGGAGCGGATCCAGTTGTTCACCGCCTGGCGCACCACTTCCTTCTGCGGCGAGTAGTAGCCCGCGCCCTCGAACGGCGTGAGCGTGCCGCCGAACACGGCGATGCCCTTCGCATGGGCCCGCGCGATCACCTGGCGGTAGCCGGCGATCAGTTCCTCGGCCGAGATCGGATTCTCGTTCGGGCTGTTGCCGATGTCGTTGATGCCGACGAGAAGCGTCATGTAGCGCACGCCGGCGGTCGCGACGACGTCGCGGTCGAAGCGCTCGAGGATGCTGCGCCCGGCCAGCGGGTTGGGCGAATCGCTCAGCAGGCGGTTCCCGCCGATGCCGCGGTTGACCACGCCCAGGCGGCCGTTGATGCCCAGGACCGGATCGCGCACCGTCTGCAGGCGGCGCGCCAGCCAGTCGGGCCAGCGGTTGTTGGTGTCGACCGTGCTGCGCGCGCCGTCGGTGATCGAGTCGCCCAGGGTGACGATGCTCGGCCCCACGCTTTCGACGTCCACTTCGGTGAGGAAGGGCCAGGACGTGATGGTGCGCTGCACCGGCAGGGTGGCGGCGGCCGTGAAGTCGCCCGGCAGGGACACGTAGTTGGTCTGGAAGGCGCTGCCGTGGATCGTGCTCGCTTCCACCGTGCCCGGCAGGTAGAGGCTGACGGCGAGGTCGCCCAGGGCCGGCACGTTCAGTTCGACCGGATCGGACAGCGCCGGGGCGCCGGGCGGGATCACGATCGAGCTGCGGCCGCTGAAGGTGAGGGCGCGGTCGGTGCCCGGGGCGATGTCGGAGCCCGTGGCCCGGACAGCGATACGGGCGGCGCCTATCCTCAGGGGCGTGCTGCCGTGCTCGTTCGAGACGCGGATGCGCACGCGGTTGCCGCCGATGCTGGTGTGGACGATCAGGCGCAGGGTCTGGTCGGTGAAGGTCTGGGCGGTGCCCGGCGTCGGCGGGCCGGCCGGCGCCGTGCCCCAGGTGCCGGTCCAGCGCTCGGTGCTCCAGTTCTGGGCGTGGGTGGGCTGGCCGGGCAGGGCAAGGGCGGCGGCCAGGACGGCGCCGGCCAGCAGCATGCCGCGGCGTGGACGGTCGACGGGCGCGGGACGGGAGAAAGCGCCCGCGGTGCTGGACACGAAGGCCGCGGCGCGGCCGGCCAGGTCGGAGAGGTAGGTCGGAATCAAGTGCATGATCGTTCCTTTGGTAATTGGTGGAAACGGCTCGAATGCCTGAGCTCGCGTCCTCCAATCTATGCCGCCGGCATAGGGGCGACAAGGTGGCTACGGACGAGTTCGTTGTGCTAGCTCTAAAGTTCCCCAAAATTGCGATGCATCGAAGAATTTGTTTGCGTTTGAGCACAGAGAACGGAAATACATTCGCCGCGCAGCAACAAACTCGGGGGAAACGAGGAGGGCGGGCATGCCGTACAATTGTCCTTTTCTCAACGGGAGGCGGAAATGCGCGCAATCGAAATTACGCAACCGGGCAAGCCGGAGGTACTGCAGCCGTGCGAGCGGCCGCTGCCTGAACTGAAAGCGGGCGAGGTCCTCATCAAGGTGCACGCGGCCGGCATCAACCGGCCCGACGTGCTGCAGCGTATGGGCCACTACCCGGTCCCGCCGGGCGCATCAAGCCTGCCGGGGCTGGAAGTGGCGGGCGAGATCGTCGACGGCGACCTGGCCGACAGCGGATTCAAGAAGGGCGACATGGTCTGCGCCCTGGTGCAGGGCGGCGGCTATGCCGAGTACTGCGCGGCGCCCCTGGCCCAGTGCCTGCCGCTGCCGGAAGGCTTGAGCGCGGTCGAGGCGGCTTCGCTGCCGGAAACCTTCTTCACCGTCTGGACCAATGTGTTCGACCGCGCGGCGCTGGCGCAAGGCGAGACCCTGCTGGTGCAGGGCGGCACCTCGGGCATCGGCGTCACGGCGATCCAGTTGGCGACTGCCATGGGGCACCGGGTTTTCGCTACCGCGGGAAGCGACGAGAAATGCCGCGCCTGCGAGGAACTCGGCGCCGAACGCGGGATCAATTACCGGAGCGAGGATTTCGTCGAGGTCGTCAAATCTTTGACGGGAGGGAAGGGTGTCGACGTGGTGCTCGACATGGTCGCCGGCGACTACGTGGCGCGCGAGATCGACTGCCTGGCCGACGACGGCCGCATCGCCCTGATCGCGCTGCTCGGCGGCGCAAAGGCGAACGTCGACCTGGGGCAGGTGCTGCGCCGGCGTTTGACGATCAGCGGTTCGACCCTGCGTCCGCGCCCGGTGGCCTTCAAGGCGGCGATCGCGCGCAAGCTGCGCGAGCACGTCTGGCCGCTGTTCGCGCAGGGGAGAATCAAGCCGGTAATCTACAAGACCTTCCCGCTCGAGCGGGCGGCCGAGGCGCATGCGCTGATGGAGTCGAGCACGCACGTGGGGAAGATCGTGTTGCAGGTGGTTTGATTCGCCGAACCACGGACATTCCAACGTCAATGAACCGCACGGTTTCATTGACGTCCTTTTAACACGCCCGCTCAGCCATTGTTTGACCGTCCCCGGAACGGGGGCTAGAATAGCGGGTTATTTGACTGTGGGGTTTTATGCGTCCCAAACTCGTCGTAGGTAACTGGAAGATGAACGGCAGCCGCGCGGCCAATGCGTCGCTGCTCGCAGGAATTGTCGCCGGACTGGACAACGCAAAAGCCGCGTGCGCCGTGTGCGTGCCGGCTCCCTATCTGCAGCAATGCGTCGACACCCTGACCGGCACTGCGCTGGCCTGGGGCGCGCAGGATGTGTCCCAGCATGTCAGCGGCGCCTATACCGGCGAGGTCGCGGCGTCGATGCTGGTCGATTTCGGTTGCCGCTATGCGATCGTCGGCCACTCGGAGCGTCGCGCCTATCATGGCGAGACCGATGAGGTCGTGGCGCAGAAAGCCCTGGCCGCCCTGAACGCGGGCATCACCCCGATCGTCTGCGTGGGCGAGACCCTCGCGCAGCGCGAAGCGGGTCAAACAAATGTCGTGGTCGGCCAACAACTGTCGACCGTACTGGAAGTGCTTGACGCCGATGCGGTGGCGCGTATCGTGGTCGCCTACGAACCCGTATGGGCGATCGGCACCGGCAAGACCGCAACCCCGGCGATGGCGCAGGAAGTGCACGCCCAGCTGCGCGCGCAATTGCGCGAACGCAGCGCCGAGGCAGCGGAGTGCGTGGCCATCCTGTACGGCGGCAGCATGAAGCCGGACAATGCCGCCGAGCTGATGGCCCAGGGCGACATCGATGGCGGCCTGATCGGAGGCGCGGCGCTGAAGGCGGCCGACTTCCTGGCGATCATCCACGCCGCCGCCTGAGTGGCGCACCAAAGAATTTGCAACGTAGTTAAACTTGGAATGGAACTGTAATGAACGTGTTGTTCAATCTTGTTATTGTCGTGCAGGTGATCTCGGCCCTGGCCATCATCGGTCTGGTGCTGCTGCAGCACGGTAAGGGCGCCGACATGGGCGCCGCTTTCGGCTCGGGCGCCTCGGGCAGCCTGTTCGGCGCCAGCGGTTCGTCGAACTTCCTGTCTAAGTCGACGGCAGTGGCCGCGGCGGTGTTCTTCGCCTCGACCCTGGCCCTGGCCTACATGGGCAACACCCGCACCGTCGCCACCAGCGGCGGCGTGATGGAGCGCATGAACAATCCGGCCAATAACGCCGGCTCGGCCGTGCCGAACACCACCACCCCGGCCGCGCCCGTGAACGACGTTCCGTCGGCGCCGACCGCTGGCGTGCCCGCGGCGCCTGCCGCCCCGGCAACCGCGCCGGCCGCCGACGTCCCGGCCGCTCCGGCGGCCCCGGCTCCGGCAGATCAGAAGTAATCGGTGTAAGCTTGGTGCGCGCCGCGGGGTGCGCACATGGCGATCGGCTCCTCGCCGGTCGCAAGGCAGGGCCGGCAACGGTCCGGTCCGCATAAGAAAGACAGCCTGCAAGGCTGAGAAGTACCCCGGCGCCGCCCTCGAGGGTGGGCTGGCCGGGTTCTTGAACTGCCGGGAAACCGTTTCGCTTCGTGCAAGACGAAAAAGTTCAAGAAAAACGCAGTTTTTCCTTGCGACACCTCAATTTGTGCATTGAAAGAAGGTGTTAAGGCAGGGTATAATACTGGTCTCCAGCCGACGTGGTGAAATTGGTAGACACGCTATCTTGAGGGGGTAGTGGCGCAAGCTGTGCGAGTTCGAGTCTCGCCGTCGGCACCAAGATAAAAGAAAGCCAGCAAGGGCGATGAGCAACCGCTCTCCAGCCTGAGCTGGCTTTTTTACGAGGATCAGTCGTACGGTCCTGGTAGCAGGGCGAAGTGGTTGGCCAGGAGCAAATGTGGTTTTGCTGCCCGCTGGGCACCGAAACCACATTTATTCCTGGACAGTGCTTTATGGCCAGGATTGCGCGATACGGCGCTGCAGGCATGCAGTGGTTTCATTAACCGATCGTTCAAATAGGCTCCATCGTGAACCTCGAAAATTACTTCCCCGTCCTTCTCTTCATCCTGATCGGCGTCGGTGTCGGCGTCGCACCCCAGGTGCTCGGCTACCTGCTCGGACCTCAGCGTCCCGATGCCGCCAAGCTCTCCCCTTACGAATGCGGCTTCGAAGCCTTCGAAGACGCCCGCATGAAGTTCGACGTTCGCTACTACCTGGTGGCGATCCTGTTTATTTTGTTTGATCTGGAAACGGCATTCTTCTTCCCATGGGGCGTCTCGATGCGCGAACTGGGCTGGACCGGTTTCGTCACGATGATGGTGTTCATCGCCGAATTCGTCGTCGGTTTCTGGTACATCTGGAAGAAAGGTGCCCTTGATTGGGAATAAGCCATGGCTATTGAAGGCGTATTAAACGAAGGTTTCATTACCACCACAGCCGATAAGCTGATCAACTGGGCGCGCACGGGATCGATGTTCCCGATGACGTTTGGCCTGGCCTGCTGCGCGGTCGAGATGATGCATGTGGGCGCGGCCCGCTATGACCTCGACCGTTTTGGCATTGTGTTCCGCCCCTCGCCGCGTCAGTCCGACGTGATGATCGTGGCCGGCACGCTGTGCAACAAGATGGCGCCGGCGCTGCGCAAGGTGTACGACCAGATGGCCGAGCCGCGCTGGGTGATCTCGATGGGTTCCTGCGCCAATGGCGGCGGCTACTACCATTACTCCTACTCGGTGGTGCGTGGCTGCGACCGCATCGTGCCGGTGGACGTCTATGTCCCGGGCTGCCCGCCGACGGCTGAAGCCCTGCTGTACGGCATCATGCAGCTGCAGAACAAGATCAAGCGCACCAACACCATCGCGCGTTAACACCTGCCGGATTCACCATGACGACAAAACTCGAAGTCCTCCAACTCGCCCTGGAAAAAGCACTGGGCGAGGGCGCCGCCATTTCGACGGCGCTCGGCGAAGTGACCGTGGTGGTCAAGGCCGCCGACTACCTGCGCGCGATGCAGACCCTGCGCGACGATCCGTCGCTCCGATTCGAAGAACTCATCGACTTGTGCGGCGTCGACTATTCCCAATATGGGGAAGGCACCTGGGACGGCCTGCGCTACGCGGTCGTGTCCCACCTGCTGTCGATCGAGCACAACTGGCGCGTGCGCGTGCGCGTGTTCTGCCCGGACGACGACATGCCGCTGGTCGAATCGGTAACAAGCATCTGGCGCGCCGCCAACTGGTACGAGCGCGAAGCGTTCGACCTGTTCGGCATCCTGTTCGACGGTCACGGCGACCTGCGCCGCATCCTGACCGACTATGGCTTCATCGGCCACCCGTTCCGCAAGGACTTCCCGATTTCGGGCTATGTCGAAATGCGCTACGACCCCGAGCAGAAGCGTGTGATCTACCAACCCGTGACGATCGAGCCGCGTGAAAACATCCCGCGCGTGATCCGCGAAGAAACCTACGGGATGAAATAATGGCTGAGCTTAAGAATTACACCCTGAACTTTGGTCCGCAGCACCCGGCAGCGCACGGCGTGCTGCGCCTGGTGCTGGAGCTGGACGGCGAAGTGATCCAGCGCGCCGACCCGCACATCGGCCTGCTGCACCGCGGCACCGAGAAGCTGGCGGAAACCCGCACCTACCTGCAGTCGGTCCCGTACATGGACCGCCTCGACTACGTGTCGATGATGTGCAACGAGCACGGCTATGTGCTGGCTGTCGAGAAGCTGCTCGGCATCGAGGCGCCGATCCGCGCCCAGTACATCCGCGTCATGTTCGACGAGATCACGCGCCTCTTGAACCACCTGATGTGGCTGGGCGCGCACGCGCTCGACATCGGCGCCATGGGCCCCTTCCTGTACGCTTTCCGTGACCGCGAAGACCTGTTCGACGTCTACGAGGCCGTCTCGGGCGCGCGCATGCACGCGGCCTACTACCGTCCGGGCGGCGTTTACCGCGACCTGCCGGACACCATGCCGCAGCACAAGGAATCGATCATCCGCTCGAAGAAGGCGATCGCCCAGCTGAACGAAGACCGCCAGGGTTCGGTGCTCGACTTCATCGAGGCCTTCACCAAGCGCTTCGACGGCTACGTCGACGAATACGAGACCCTGCTGACCGACAACCGCATCTGGAAGCAACGTACCGTCGGCATCGGCGTGGTCAGCCCTGAGGACGCGAAGGCCATGGGTTTCACCGGCGCCATGCTGCGCGGCTCGGGCGTGGCCTGGGACCTGCGCAAGACCCAGCCTTACGCCGTCTACGACAAGCTCGACTTCGACATCCCGGTCGGCACCAACGGCGACTCCTACGACCGCTACCTGGTCCGCGTGGAAGAAATGCGCCAGGCTAACCGCATCATCAAGCAGTGCATCGCCTGGCTGCGCGTGAACCCGGGTCCGGTCATGATCGACAACTACAAGGTCGTCCCGCCGAAGCGCGAAGACATGAAGTCGAACATGGAATCGCTGATCCACCACTTCAAGCTGTTCACCGAAGGCTTCCACGTGCCGGAAGGCGAAGCCTACGCGGCGGTCGAGCACCCGAAGGGCGAGTTCGGCATCTACATCGTGTCCGACGGCGCCAACAAGCCTTACCGCCTGAAGATCCGCACGCCCGACTATGCCCACCTGCAGAGCCTGGACGAGATGGCCCGTGGCCACATGATCGCCGACGCCGTCACGATCATCGGTACCCAAGACATCGTTTTCGGCTCCATTGACCGATAAGTCCGAAAGGCAGAAGAGATTATGTTGTTATCTGAGCAGTGCTATAAAAAAATCGACCGTGAGCTGGCCAAGTATCCGGCCGACCAGCGCCAGAGCGCCGTGATGGCCTCGCTGGCCCACGCCCAGGTCGAACTGGGCTGGCTGTCGCCCGAAACCATGCAGGAAATCGCCGACTACATCGGCATGCCGGCCATCGCCGTGCAGGAAGTGGCGACCTTCTACAACATGTACAACATCCGCCCGGTGGGCAAGCACAAGATTACCGTGTGCACCAACCTGCCGTGCGCGCTGTCCGGCGGCGAGCGCGCCGCCCAGCACCTGAAAGACAAGCTCGGCGTCGAATTCCGCGGCACCACCGAAGACGGCCAATTCACCGTCATGGAAGGCGAGTGCATGGGCGCGTGCGGCGACGCACCGGTCATGCTGGTGAATAACCACCGCATGTGCTCGTTCATGAGCAACGACAAGATCGACGCCCTCGTTGAGGAACTGAAGAAATGACCAGCCTGCACGACCGTCACATCAATCCGCTGATCCTGAAGGACCTGAACGGCGACAACTGGCGCCTGGCCGACTACGTCAAGCGCGGCGGCTACTCGGCCCTGCGCAAGATCCTGGAAGGCGGGATCGCCCCCGAGCAGATCATCGCCGACCTGAAGGCCTCGGGCCTGCGCGGCCGCGGCGGCGCCGGTTTCCCGACCGGCCTGAAGTGGAGCTTCATGCCGCGCCAGTACCCGGGCCAGAAATACCTTGTCTGCAACACCGACGAAGGCGAGCCGGGCACGTTCAAGGACCGCGACATCATCCGCTACAACCCGCACGCGCTGATCGAAGGCATGGCCATCGGCGCCTACGCGATGGGCATCACCGTGGGCTACAACTACATCCACGGCGAGATCTTCCAGGAATACCTGCGCTTCGAAGAGGCGCTGGAAGAGGCGCGCGCCGCCGGCTTCCTGGGCGATAACATCATGGGCTCGAACTTCTCGTTCCAGCTGCATGCCCACCACGGCTACGGCGCCTACATCTGCGGCGAAGAAACCGCGCTGCTCGAGTCGCTGGAAGGCAAGAAGGGCCAGCCGCGCTTCAAGCCGCCTTTCCCGGCCTCGTTCGGCCTGTACGGCAAGCCGACCACGATCAACAACACCGAGACCTTCGCGGCCGTCCCGTTCATCCTGAACGTCGGTCCGGAGAACTACATGGGCATGGGCAAGCCGAACAACGGCGGCACCAAGATCTTCTCGATCTCGGGCGACGTCGAGCGTCCGGGCAACTACGAGGTCCCGCTGGGCACCCCGTTCGCCAAGCTGATGGAGCTGGCCGGCGGCATGCGCGGCGGCAAGAAGATCAAGGCCGTCATCCCGGGCGGTTCGTCCGCGCCGGTGATCCGCGGCGACGTCATGATGGATACCGACCTGGACTACGACTCGATCGCGAAAGCCGGTTCGATGCTCGGTTCGGGCGCCGTCATCGTCATGGACGAGACCCGCTGCATGGTCAAGTCGCTGCTGCGCCTGTCCTACTTCTACTACGAGGAATCCTGCGGCCAGTGCACGCCGTGCCGTGAAGGCACCGGCTGGATGTACCGCATGGTCCACCGTATCGAGCACGGCCAGGGCCGTCCGGAAGACATGGACCTGCTGAACTCGGTCGCCGACAACATCCAGGGCCGCACTATCTGCGCCCTGGGCGACGCCGCCGCGATGCCGGTTCGCGCCATGATCAAGAACTTCCGCGAGGAATTCGAATATCACATCGAGCACAAGCACTGCCTCGTGCCCACTTACCTTTAAGCCAGGTCAGGTAACGACAAATGGTTGAAATTGAATTAGACGGCAAGAAAGTCGAAGTCGCACCAGGTTCCATGGTGATGGACGCCGCAAACAAACTCGGGACCTATATCCCGCACTTCTGCTATCACAAGAAACTGTCGATCGCAGCGAACTGCCGCATGTGCCTGGTCGAGGTCGAGAAGGCCCCGAAACCGCTGCCGGCCTGCGCCACCCCGGTTTCGCCGGGCATGATCGTGCGCACCCACAGCGACAAGGCTGTGCAGGCGCAGAAGTCGGTCATGGAGTTCCTGCTGATTAACCACCCGCTCGACTGCCCGATCTGCGACCAGGGCGGCGAATGCCAGCTGCAGGACCTGGCCGTCGGTTACGGCAAGGGCAACTCGCGCTACCAGGAAGAAAAGCGCGTCGTGGCGCCGAAGGAAGCCGGCCCGCTGATCTCGATGGAAGAGATGGCGCGCTGCATCCAGTGCACCCGCTGCGTGCGTTTCGGCCAGGAAGTGGCCGGCGTCATGGAATTCGGCATGCTGGGCCGCGGCGAGCACTCGGAGATCACCACCTTCGTGGGCAAGACCGTCGACTCGGAAGTGTCGGGCAACATGATCGACCTGTGCCCGGTCGGCGCGCTCACCTCCAAGCCTTTCCGCTACTCGGCGCGTCCGTGGGAACTGCAGCGTCGCCGCTCGGTCTCGCCGCACGACTCGCTCGGCACCAACCTGATCGTCCAGGTCAAGGGCGGCAAGGTCATGCGCGTGCTGCCGCTGGAAAACGAAGCCATCAACGAATGCTGGCTGTCGGACAAGGACCGCTTCTCGTACGAGGCGCTGGACAATGCCGACCGCCTGATCAACCCGATGATCAAGCAGGGCGGCAACTGGATCGAGACCGATTGGCAGACCGCGCTGGAATACGTGGCCCACGGCCTGCGTAACATTCGCCACGAGCACGGCGCGGACAGCATCGCCGCTGTCGCCACCGCCCATTCGACGGTCGAAGAACTCTACCTGCTGCAGAAGGCCATGCGCGGCTTCGGCGTCGAGAACGTCGACTTCCGCCTGCGCCAGAGCGACTTCGCCCTGGATGGCGCGGTCACGCCGTGGCTGGGCATGCCGATCGCCGAACTGTCGAACCTGAAGCGCGCCTTCGTCATCGGCTCCTTCCTGCGCAAGGACCACCCGCTGGTGGCCACCCGTCTGCGCCAGGCAGTGAAGGGCGGCGCCAAGCTGTCCATCCTGCACGCGACCGACGAAGACAACCTGATCCCAACCGCCAACAAGATGATCGCCGCGCCGACCGACTGGCTCGCCGCGCTGTCGGAAATCGTCTCGGCTGTCGCCGCCGCCAAGGAAACCGCGGCCCCGGCCGGCTTCGAGAACGTCCAGGCTGGCGACGCGGCGAAAGCCATCGCCGCTTCGCTGGTCGCGGTCGGCGCCGAGCTGCCGGGCGCCATCCTGCTGGGTAACTCGGTCGTCCACCATCCGGACGCATCGAAGATCCACGCCGCGGCGCAATGGATCGCCAACGCCACCGGCGCCAAGTTCGGCTACTTCGTCGAAGCGGCCAACACCGTCGGCGGCTACCTGGTCAACGCAACGTCAAGCAAGGCTGCCGACCTGTTCAGCGTACCGAAGAAAGCTTATGTTCTGCTTAATGCAGAGCCGGAGCTGGACGCGGCCAACCCGCAGCAGGCGCGCGCCGCCCTCGACGGCGCCGAGATGGTCGTCGCCATGTCGGCCTTCAAGCACGGCATGGACTACGCCGACGTGCTGCTGCCGATCTCGCCGTTCAGCGAGACCGCCGGCACTTTTGTGAACTGCGAAGGCCGCGCACAGAGCTTCAACGGCACCGTGCGTCCGCTGGGCGAAACCCGTCCGGCCTGGAAAGTGCTGCGCGTGCTGGGCAACCTGCTGGGCCTGTCGGGCTTCGACTACGAGAACTCGGAATCGATCCGCGACGAAGCGCTGGGCAAGGGCGTGTTCGACCACGCGGCCAAGCTGAACAACATCGCCAAGCTGGCCCCGAGCGCAGCGGCCCGTTCGCAGGAAGCCGGTTCGATCCAGCGTATCGCCGACGTGCCGATCTACTTCGCCGACGCCATCGCGCGCCGTTCGGAACCGCTGCTGCGCACGGCCGACGCCAACGCGCCGCTGGTGCGCCTGCCGCTGGCCCTGGCCGAGAAGCTGGGCGTGAAGGCCGGCGACGCGGTCAAGGTCACCCAGGGCAATGGCTCGGCCGTGCTGGTCGCCGACGTCGACGCGCGCCTGCCGGCGAACGTCGTGCGCGTGGCCGCGGCCCATCCGGCAACCGCGACTCTTGGCGCGATGTTTGGCGCCATCAACATTGAAAAAGCAGGGGAGGGCAAGTAATGGCAACGCCCGGTTTTATCGATAGTTTCTACAACGGCGGCGATGCGCTGCTGGGTCAGGCCTGGCCGCTGTTCTGGACCTTGATCAAGATCCTCTGCGTGCTGCTGCCGCTGATGGGCCTGGTCGCCTACGCGACCCTGTGGGAGCGCAAGCTGATCGGCTGGATCCAGATCCGCGTCGGCCCGAACCGTGTCGGCCCCGGCGGCCTGCTGCAGCCGATCGCCGACGCGGTCAAGCTGCTGCTCAAGGAAATCGTGATCCCGACCCGCGCCACGACCAAGCTGTTCGTGCTGGGCCCGATCATGACCATCATGCCGGCGCTGGCCGCCTGGGCGGTCGTGCCTTTCGGCCCGGATGCGGCCCTGGCCAACGTCAACGCCGGCGTGCTGCTGCTGATGGCGATCACCTCGATCGAAGTCTACGGCATCATCATCGCCGGCTGGGCGTCGAACTCGAAGTACGCCTTCATGGGCGCGATGCGCGCCTCGGCCCAGATGATTTCCTATGAAATCCCGATGGGCTTCGTGCTGGTCGTGGTGCTGATGGTCACCGGCAGCCTGAACTTCTCGGACATCGTCTTCAGCCAGCAGGCGGGCACCTTCGCCGACATGGGCCTGAACTTCCTGTCGTGGAACTGGCTGCCGCTGCTGCCGCTGTTCGTCATCTACTTCGTGTCGGGCCTGGCCGAGTGCAACCGCCACCCGTTCGACGTGGTGGAAGGCGAGTCGGAAATCGTGGCCGGCCACATGGTCGAGTACTCGGGCATGTCGTACGCGATGTTCATGCTGGCCGAATACGCCAACATGATCCTGATCGCCACCCTGGCCTCGGTCATGTTCCTGGGCGGCTGGTCGGCACCGTTCGGCTTCCTGGAATTCGGCGGCGCCTTCGGCGGCTTCTTCTGGCTGTTCGTGAAGATGTTCCTGCTGGTCTCGATGATGATCTGGGTCCGCGGCACCTTCCCACGTTACCGCTATGACCAGATCATGCGCCTGGGCTGGAAGGTCTTCATCCCGATCACCCTGATCTGGCTGGTGCTGGTTGCGGGCGTGATGCAGACGTCCTGGAACATTTGGAAGTAAGGAAGCGCAATCAATGAACCGAATTAAAGAAATCTTCGGCAGCCTGATGCTGTCCGAACTGTTCAAGGGCCTGGCCCTGACGGGCCGCTACGCCCTGTCGCGCAAGATCACCGTGCAGTACCCGGAAGAGAAGACCCCGATGTCGAATCGCTTCCGCGGCCTGCACGCGCTGCGCCGCTACCCGAACGGGGAAGAGCGCTGCATCGCCTGCAAACTGTGCGAGGCGGTGTGCCCGGCCATGGCCATCACGATCGAGTCGGCGCAGCGCGAGGACGGCACGCGCCGCACCACGCGCTACGACATCGACCTGACCAAGTGCATCTTCTGCGGCTTCTGCGAAGAGTCCTGCCCGGTCGACTCGATCGTCGAGACCCACGTACTGGAATACCACGGCGAAAAGCGCGGCGATCTCTACTACACCAAAGAGATGCTGCTGGCCGTGGGCGACCGTTACGAAGCCGACATCGCTGCCGCCCGCGCGGCTGACGCGAAGTACCGTTAACAAGAAAAAGGTCCCCGTCAGTCATGGAACTTACTACGATTTTTCCAACCATTCTGTTCTACGTGTTCGCGGCCGTCATGGTCGTGTCCTCGTTGCTCGTCATCACCTCGAAGAACCCGGTCCACTCGGCGCTCTTCCTGGTGCTGGCCTTCTTCAACGCGGCCGGCATCTGGCTGCTGCTGAAGGCCGAATTCCTCGCCATCGTGCTGGTGCTGGTGTATGTCGGCGCCGTCATGGTGCTGTTCCTCTTCGTCGTCATGATGCTCGACATTAATATCGACCGCATGCGGGAAGGCTTCGTCGGCTACCTGCCGATGGCCCTGATCATCGGCGCCGTCATCGTGCTGGAAATGGCCGCCGTGCTGTGGAACGGCTACAGCGGCTTCGCCCAGACGCCGGAAGCGGCCGCGCTGAACATCGGCGGCACCCGCGAGCTCGGCCGCCTGATCTACACCCGCTACATCTACGGCTTCGAGATTGCCGCCGTGATCCTGCTGGTGGCCATCATCGCCGCCGTGGCGCTGACCCTGCGCAAGCGCAAGGACACCAAGGCAATCGATCCGGGCGCCGCTGTCCGCGTCAAGCGTAACGACCGCCTGCGCATCGTCAAGATGGCGCCGGTGAGCGCCGCCGGCCTCGATGCCAACAGCACGTCCGGCATGCAGGAAACGAAGGAGAACCCATGACTTTATCGCTCGCACACTACCTGGTCCTGGGCGCGATCCTCTTCGCGATCTCGATCATCGGTATTTTCCTGAACCGGAAGAACATCATCATCCTGCTGATGGCCATCGAACTGATGCTGCTGGCAGTGAACCTGAACTTCATCGCCTTCTCGCATTACCTCGGTGACGCGGCGGGGCAGATCTTCGTGTTCTTCATCCTGACCGTCGCGGCCGCCGAATCGGCGATCGGCCTGGCGATCCTGGTGGTCCTGTTCCGTAACCTGGACACGATCAATGTGGAAGACCTCGACAGCCTGAAGGGCTGACCGGTCTCGGTAAGAATAAACAATAACGGATAAGGTTCAACATGGCGGGGCAACTCTCTTCCTCAATGTTACTGGCGGTGCCCTTGGCGCCGCTCGCAGGCTCGGCGATTGCCGGCCTGCTCGGCACCAAGTTCCTTGGTAACGTGGTCGGCCGCAAGGTCTCCCACACGGCGACCATCCTGGGCGTCCTGATCGCGCTGATCATCTCGGTGCAGACCCTGATGGCCGTGCTCGACGGCGCCACCTTCAACCAGGACATCTACACCTGGATGACGGTCGGCACCGTGAAGCTGGCCGTCGGCTTCCAGATCGACGCGCTGTCGGCAATGATGATGTGCGTGGTGACCTCGGTGTCGCTGATGGTCCACATCTACACGATCGGCTACATGGCCGAGGACGAAGGCTACAACCGCTTCTTCTCGTACATCTCGCTGTTCACGTTCTCGATGCTGATGCTGGTCATGTCCAACAACTTCCTGCAGCTGTTCTTCGGCTGGGAAGCAGTGGGCCTGGTGTCGTATCTGCTGATCGGCTTCTGGTACACCCGTCCGACCGCGATCTTCGCCAACATGAAGGCCTTCCTGGTCAACCGCGTCGGCGACTTCGGCTTCATCCTCGGCATCGGCCTGCTGCTGGCCGCGTCGGGCTCGATGCAGTACACCGACGTCTTCGCCCAGGCCGACAAGCTGGCCGGCATGACCGTGCCGGGCATCGGCTGGCCGCTGCTGACCGCAGCCTGCATCTGCCTGTTCATCGGCGCGATGGGCAAGTCGGCGCAGTTCCCGCTGCACGTCTGGCTGCCGGACTCGATGGAAGGCCCGACCCCGATCTCGGCGCTGATCCACGCCGCAACGATGGTTACCGCCGGCATCTTCATGGTGTCGCGCATGTCGCCGCTGTTCGAACTGTCGGACGGCGCGCTGAGCTTCATCATCGTCATCGGCTCGATCACCGCGCTGTTCATGGGCTTCCTGGGCATCATCCAGAACGACATCAAGCGCGTCGTCGCCTACTCGACCCTGTCGCAGCTCGGCTACATGACCGTCGCCCTGGGCGCCTCGGCCTACTCGGTGGCCGTGTTCCACCTGATGACCCACGCCTTCTTCAAGGCGCTGCTGTTCCTCGGCGCGGGTTCGGTCATCATCGGCATGCACCACGACCAGGACATGCGCAACATGGGCGGCCTGCGCAAGTACATGCCGATCACCTGGATCACCTCGCTGCTGGGCTCGCTGGCCCTGATCGGCACCCCGTTCTTCTCGGGCTTCTACTCGAAGGACTCGATCATCGAGGCCGTGCACGCGACCAACATCCCGGGCGCGGGCTTCGCCAACTTCGCGGTGCTGGCAGGCGTGTTCATCACGGCCTTCTACTCCTTCCGCATGTACTTCCTGGTGTTCCACGGTGAAGAGCGCTTCGGCAAGGCCCATGCCCACGACGACCACGCCCATGCGCACGACGCGCACAAGCAGGCTGTCGCGGCCCATGGCCACGACGCGCACGCCGAGCACGATTCGGACGCGCACCACGAAGAGGAAGACGCGCACGGCCACCACGGCCTGGCCCCGGGCCAGAAGCCGCACGAGTCGCCATGGGTCGTGACCCTGCCGCTGATCCTGCTGGCGATCCCGTCGGTCATCATCGGCTACCTGGCGATCGGCCCGATGCTGCACGGCGACTTCTTCAAGGGCGTGATCTTCGTCGGCGAGAACCACACCGCGATGGAAACCCTGCGCGAAGAGTTCCATAGCGCCGCCGCGATGGCGATCCATGGCCTGCAGACCGCACCGTTCTGGCTGGCGCTGGCCGGCGTCGTCTGCGCGTACTACTGCTACATGGTCAATCCGCGTGTCCCGGCCTGGTTCTACAGCAAGTTCAAGTTCCTGCACACGCTGCTGGACAACAAGTACTACATGGACAAGTTCAACGAGGTCGTGTTCGCAGGCGGCGCGCGCGCCATCGGCGGCGGCCTGTGGAAAGTGGGCGACCGCGCGCTGATCGACGGCCTGGTCGTCAACGGTTCGGCGAAGCTGGTCGGCTGGTTCGCGATGCTGACCCGTACCTTCCAGACGGGTTATATCTACCACTACGCGTTCGTGATGATCGTGGGCGTCCTCGCGACCCTGCTGTACTTCTTCCCGTTCTGGCGCTAATCACAGGCAAAGAAAAAGACAAATGATGCAGTCTACGATCTCTACATTTCCTCCTTACCTGAGCCTGGCTATCTGGCTCCCGATCCTGTTCGGCGTGCTCGTGCTCGCCGTGGGCCGCGACAAGAATGCGGGCTTCGTCCGCCTCCTGTCGCTGGTCGGCGCCGTCGTCAGCCTGCTGCCGACGATCCCCTTGATCACGAACTTCGATAACGCCGCGCACGGCATGCAGTTCGCCGAAACCGCGCCGTGGATCGAGCGCTTCAACATCTTCTACCGCCTCGGTGTCGATGGCCTGTCGCTCTGGTTCGTGCCGCTGACCGCCTTCATCACGATCATCGTGGTGGTGGCGGCCTGGGAAGTGATCCAGGAACGCGTGGCCCAGTACATGGGTTCCTTCCTGCTGCTGTCGGGCCTGATGATCGGCGTGTTCGCAGCCCTGGACGGCGTGCTGTTCTACTTCTTCTTCGAAGCGACCCTGATCCCGATGTTCATCATCATCGGCGTCTTCGGCGGCCCGAACCGCGTGTACGCGGCATTCAAGTTCTTCCTGTACACGTTCTTCGGCTCGCTGCTGACCCTGATCGCGATCATCTACCTGTACAACGTGTCGGGCACCTTCAACATCGTCGAGTGGCACGCACAGCCGCTGTCGATGAAGGAGCAGATCCTGATCTTCATCGCCTTCTTCATGGCCTTCGCCGTGAAGGTCCCGATGTGGCCGGTGCACACCTGGCTGCCGGACGCCCACGTCGAAGCGCCGACCGGCGGCTCGGTCGTGCTGGCCGCGATCATGCTGAAGCTGGGCGCCTACGGTTTCCTGCGTTTCTCGCTGCCGATCGCGCCCGACGCCTCGCACTACCTGGCGCCGGTCGTCATCGTCCTGTCGCTGATCGCCGTGATCTACATCGGCCTGGTGGCCATGGTCCAGAAGGACATGAAGAAACTGGTGGCCTACTCGTCGATCGCCCACATGGGCTTCGTCACCCTGGGCTTCTTCATCTTCAACGACATGGGCGTGCAGGGCGGTATCATGCAGTCGATCTCGCACGGCTTCGTGTCGGGCGCGATGTTCCTCTGCATCGGCGTGCTGTACGACCGCGTTCACTCGCGTGAAATCGCCGACTACGGCGGCGTCGTCAACACGATGCCGAAGTTCGCCGCCTTTGCCGTGCTGTTCTCGATGGCCAACGCCGGTCTCCCGGCCACCTCGGGCTTCATCGGCGAATTCATGGTCATCCTGGCCGCGGTGCAGTTCAACTTCTGGACCGGCCTGCTGGCGGGCACCGCCCTGATCCTGGGCGCCGCCTACTCGCTGTGGATGGTCAAGCGCGTGGTCTTCGGCCCGATCGGCAACAAGCACGTGGCCGAACTGACCGACCTGAACAAGCGTGAGTTCGCCATCCTGGCGGTCCTGGCCATCGCCACGCTGTACATGGGCCTGTACCCGGCGCCGATCGCCGACACCCTGCAGACCTCGGTGTCCGACCTGCTGCAACACGTGTCCGTGAGCAAGCTCCCGCAGCTGCCTCAATAAATCGATATGAACGAGATGACTAACACTTTGCTACCGGCGGTCGACACCAACCTGGTGCCGGTCTATGCCGAAATCTTCCTCTTGATCGCGGCTTCCTCGATCCTGCTGATCGACATGTACCTGAAAGGGTCGCGCCGTAACGTGACCTACTACCTGTCGCTGCTGACCCTGGTCGGCTGCGCGGTGTTCAGCTGGGCCGACTTCAATGCCGGCCAGACCGTCTACACGTTCAACCACATGTACGTGTCGGACCCGATGTCGAACCTGCTCAAGCTCTTCACCTACCTGGCCGTCGGCATCACGCTGATCTACTCGCGCCAGTATGTGGGCGAGCGCGGCATGCTCTCGGGTAACCTGGGCGGCGAGTTCTACGTGCTCGCGCTGTTCTCGATGCTGGGCCAGATGATCATGATCTCGGGTAACAGCATGCTGTCGATCTACCTGGGCGTGGAACTGATGTCGCTGTCGCTGTACGCCCTGGTGGCGCTGCGCCGCGACCACGCGGTGTCGACCGAAGCGGCGATGAAATACTTCGTCCTCGGCGCACTGGCCTCGGGCTTCATGCTCTACGGTATCTCGATGATCTACGGCGCCACCGGTTCGCTGGACGTGAACGAGATCGCCGCCCGCAGCGTGGACGGCGCCAACACCACCATCCTGGTGTTCGGCCTGGTGTTCCTGGTCGCGGGCATGGCCTTCAAGCTGGGCGCGGTGCCTTTCCACATGTGGGCGCCGGACGTCTACCAGGGCGCGCCGACCGCGGTGACCCTGCTGCTGGGCGGCGCGCCGAAGCTGGCCGCGTTCGCCATGCTGATGCGTATCCTGGTCGAAGCGCTGCCGGGCATGGCCTACGACTGGCAGCAGATGCTGCTGGTGCTGGCCGTGCTGTCGCTGGCCATCGGTAACCTGACCGCGATCGCCCAGACCAACATCAAGCGCATGCTGGCCTACTCGTCGATCGCCCAGATGGGCTATGTGCTGCTGGCCATGGTCGCCGGCGTCGTCGGCGACGACACCGCCAACATGCCGACCGCCTACAGCGCCGCGATGTACTCGTCGATCACCTACGTCCTGACCACCCTGGGCAGCTTCGGCCTGGTCATGATGCTGGCGCGTTCGGGCTTCGAGGCCGAGCAGATCGCCGACTTCAAGGGCCTGGGCCGCCGCAGCCCGTGGTTCGCCGTCGTGATGACCGTCCTGATGTTCTCGCTGGCCGGCGTGCCGCCGATGATGGGCTTCATGGCCAAGTGGGCAGTGCTGCAGGCCGTCGCCAACACCGGCATGGTCTGGCTGGCCGTGATCGCGGTGATGTTCTCGCTGATCGGCGCGTTCTACTACCTGCGCGTCGTGAAGGTGATGTGGTTCGACGAGGCCGCCGACACCAGCCCGATCGCCGTCCCGGCCGACATGCGCTTCGCGCTGTCGCTCAACGGCATCGCCATCGTCGTGCTGGGCGTGATCCCGGGCGCACTGCTGGGCACCTGCCTGCAGGCGATCCGCGCAACCCTGGCGGCCTGAGTCTTGGACGTCTCGCTGGCCGGCTGGTTGGTGCTCGCGGTCGCGATCGCGGCCGCCAACCTGCCGTTCGCCAATGAGCGCCTGTTCGGCTTCATTCCCCTGCCGAAGGGCAGGGGAGTGGCCGATGCCTCTTCTTCCTCTTCCTCTCCAGCCGATCCGGCACGCACGAAATCCTTCTTCGCGCGCCTGCTCGAGCTGCTTGTCTTATACTTCATCGTCGGCGCACTGGCCTGGCTGCTGGAATCCTCGATCGGCAACGTGTTTGCCCAGGGTTGGGAGTTCTACGCGATCACGGGCTGCCTGTTCCTGGTGCTGGCGTTTCCGGGGTTCGTTCTACGTTACCTGCGCAAGCGCCGGTGATCCTTGGTGTGTGCCGCGGCGGGCACTTCATCAACAACGTAGACACAACCCGGGAGCCCAATGGATTCTCACTTAAAAGAAGTTCGCCTCGATGGCGAAGTCGCGTACGACGGCAAGTTCCTGAAAGTCTCGCGCGACCGCATCCAACTGCCTGACGGCAAAATCAGCCACCGCGAATACATCCGCCATCCCGGCGCCGTCGTGATCCTGCCCCTGTTCGAAGACGGCCGCGTGCTGCTCGAACGCCAGTTCCGCTACCCGAACGACCGCGTCTTCGTCGAGTTCCCGGCCGGGAAGATCGATCCGGGCGAGGAACACCTGGCCTGCGCCAGGCGCGAGCTCGAAGAAGAGACCGGCTACACCGCGACCGACTGGCGTTTCGTCTGCACCATCCACAACGCGATCGCGTATTCGGACGAGCACCTCGAACTCTTCCTGGCGCGCGGCCTCACGGCCGGCACGCCGAAGCTCGACGAGGGCGAGTTCCTGGAAACCTTCACCGTGACGGTGCCCGAACTGCTCGACATGGTGAAAAGCGGCCAGGTCACGGACGTGAAGACCATCATCGGCGCCTTCTGGCTCGAGAAGATCACCAGCGGGACCTGGACGCCGGCTTAAGAGTCTATTCCAGTAGACGGGGGGAAGCTCATGGCGATGCATGGCAATCGTGGGCAAGGCGCGAGGAGGCCGCGTGGCGAGCCACGCAACGACGAGCAACGCCGTCCACGCTTGCCAGGCGCGTCAGGAGCGACTCCTGGCTGCTGGGATAGGCTCTAAGAATGAAGCTGCCGTTCGCGCTGGCCCTGGCGGTGTGCTGCGCGCCCGCCTGCGCGAACGAACGCACCCCTTTTCAGGCGCGCTGCGAGGACACCATCGGCGAGAGCATCTCGGTGCTGTCCTCACGCCAGAACGGCTACCGCGTCGACAATACCTATTCCTTCCACGGCCTGACGCGCATGAAGGGCAGCCGCGCGCCCGGCAGCTATGTGCTCGGGCTGACCCGCGCCGAAAGCCGGGTCGCGATCGCGGTGCACGGCCGCATGCTGCAGGACCCCGCCAGCGGCTACGAGTGCGTCGCGCCGCGCCTCGAAGTAAACCTCTACTACCTCCCGATCGTTGTGTACGTCGGACGCGAGTTCGCGCCGGGCACCTGCGCCTACAGGGAAATCCTCGCGCACGAGATGCGCCACCTCGATGTCTACAGGGACTTTTTGCCCCAGGCCGAGAAGACCGTGAGCGCGGCCCTGGCGCGGCGTTTCGAGGGCAAGCCCCTGTACGCGCCGAGCGGCCAGGCCCGTAATTTGTTGCAGCGCGAAATCGATACCGGTTGGATGCCCTTCATCAAGAAGGAGATGGCGAAAGTCGAGCAACTGCAGGCAGCAATTGATACTCCGCAGGAATACGCACGTCTCGGCAAAGTTTGTGCAGGTGAGGTACAGTCTCTTATTAGACCGGCAAAACGTAAAAAAACGACATGAATTCTCAAGCTCCACGCTATTTCGCCTTGATCCCCGCTGCCGGCGTCGGGGCGCGCATGGCCGCGAACGGACCCAAGCAGTACCTGAAAATCGGCGGCAAGCCGATGCTGCGCCATGCCATCGACGCCTTCCTGTTCAGCGAACTGATCGCGCACACCTATGTCGTCGTCAGCCCCGACGATCCGATCATCGACAGCGTCGTGCCCAGCCACGGCGTGACCGTGCTCAGATGCGGCGGTGCAACACGGATGGAATCCGTGAAGAACGGCCTGGCCGCCCTCAACGGCACCCTGCGCGAAAACGACTGGGTGCTGGTGCACGACGCGGCGCGTCCGGGCCTGGACGACGGCCTCATCGAAAAGCTGATCACCAACACCGGCGAACATCCGGTGGGCGGCGTGCTCGCGCTGCCGGTGGTCGACACCGTCAAGCGCTGCATCGCCGGCGAAGTCGGCACCGTCTCGCGCGAAGGCATGTGGCTGGCGCAGACGCCGCAGATGTTCCGCTACAAGCTGCTGCGCGACGCGCTGGCGCATGTGAGCGACCCTGCGCGCGATCCGAACCAGATCACCGACGACGCTTCCGCCGTCGAGGCGCTGGGCCTGTCGCCGAAGCTGGTCGAAGGCCATCCGCGCAACCTGAAAGTCACGCTGCCGGGCGATATCCGCATCGCCGAGATGTACCTGGCAACGACCCAACCCGAATTACTGTAATCGAATCATGGCACTTGCATCCTACAACCCGACCCCGCCGTTCCGCATTGGTACCGGCTACGACTGTCACCGGCTGGTCGAGGGCCGCAAACTCATCGTCGGCGGCGTGACCATTCCGCACCGCCTCGGCCTGTTCGGCCATTCCGACGCCGACGTACTGCTGCACGCGATCATCGATGCGCTCTTCGGCGCCGCGGCGCTGGGCGACATCGGCAAGCATTTCCCCGACACCGACCCGATGTTTGCAGGAGCGGACTCCCGCACTTTATTGCGGGAGGCAGCGACCCGTGTTCTTGCCACCGGCTACACCATCGGCAACGTCGACGCCACCATCATCGCCCAGCAGCCGAAGATGGCCCCGCACATCCCGCAGATGGTCTCGCGCATCGCCGAGGACCTGGGCGTCTCGCCCCAGCAGGTCAACATCAAGGCCAAGACCAACGAGAAGCTGGGCTACCTGGGCCGCGAGGAAGGCATGGCGGCCGAAGCGGTGGCGATGCTGATCCGCGCCGCCGCGTAAGCCGGCCGGCGCGCAGGGCGGTCATGCCGCCTTGATCAATTTTTTTTGGAGGACGACCTCCCCCGTAATGGGTATGCATGTCCGGGACGGCCCGGCTCTTGATAAGGAGAGCCGTATGGCTTGGATCATGTTGTTTGTTGCGGGTATTTTCGAGGTCGTCTGGGCGTATGCGATGAAGCAGTCGGCAGGCTTCACGCGTCTCGTTCCATCGGTCATCACGCTGGTCACCATGGTGGCGAGCTTCCTTCTGCTCTCGGCCGCGATGCGCTCGATTCCGCTGGGGACGGCCTATACGATCTGGACGGGTATCGGTGCGGTAGGGGCATTCGTCGTCGGCATTGCCTTTCTGGGCGAGCAGGTGAGTCCGATGCGGATCGTGGCGGCGGTGCTGATCGTGTGCGGGCTGGTCCTGATGAAGATGTCGGCCGAGTAGGGGCTGCGCCGGCATGTTTCGGCATGCTCGCGCCGTACCGCGTGGGCTCGAGAGCCCACCCTACGAAAACCCGTACGCCGATTCCATCGATGGCGTCGGCATGGGCGTAGGGTGGGCACTCGTGCCCACGCGGTCGTACAGTCTTCGTAGGGTGGACTCCCGAGTCCACGCGGTCGTACAGCGCCGCTGCCGCAAAGCCTATGACAACCCGATCGTCCGCGTCCCGTCTCCTGGCCAAAAACCACCCCCGCCAGCAAACGCCCCGCATCGTTGCTAAAATCCCATCCCTGATCCACGCCCACGCGTCCGAACGGGGAAAGCCATGAACACCAACAACGAGATGTCGCCCCGCGCCGCGTGGCTGCTGATCCTGGGCGCCAGCGCCATCCTGATGATCACGATGGGTGCGCGCCTGACCACGGGCCTGTTTCTCTCGCCCCTGAACACCTCGACCGGCCTGGGCGTGGCGACGATCAGTTTCGCGATGGCGGTCGGCCAGTTCATGTGGGGCGCCTCGCAGCCCGTCTTCGGCGCAGTCGCCGACAAGTACGGCCCGGCGCGCGTCATCGTCCTGGGCGCGTTGCTGCTGGCCGGCGGCCTGGCGGCCACGCCTTTCGTCACGTCGGAATGGGGCCTGCTCCTCACCCTGGGCGTGCTCTCGGCCGCCGGCGCCGGCGCCGGCAGCTTCTCGATCCTGATCGGCGCCACAGCAGGGCGCCTGCCGGCCGCACGCCGTCCCTTCGCCTCGGGCTTCATCAATGCCGGCGGATCCTTCGGCCAGTTCGTGTTCTCGCCGCTGATGCAGGTCCTGATCGCCGGCCCGGGCTGGATCATCGCCATGCTCACCATGGCCGCCACCACCTTGCTGACCATCCCGCTGGCCTGGTTCATGCGCGGCAAAGGCCCGGCTGCGAACCCGGCCGCGAGCACGGTTGCGGCCGCCGGCGCCGCTCCGGTGATCGGCATGACGCTGACCGAGCAACTGCGCCAGGCCATGCGCGACCGCAGCTACCTGTGCCTGCACGCGGGCTTCTTCACCTGCGGCTTCCACATCGCCTTCCTGGTCACCCACCTGCCGGGCGAAGTGGCCCTGTGCGGCCTGCCGGTCGGCGTGGCCGGCACGGCGCTGGGCCTGATCGGCCTGTTCAACATTGCCGGGAGTCTCTGCGCGGGGGCCTTGTCGACGCGTTACCGCATGAAGAACCTGCTGGCCCTGATGTACGCCAGCCGCGCCCTGATCATCGTGCTGTATCTGCTGGCGCCGAAGACCGCGCTGACCTTCTACATCCTCGCCGCCGCGCTCGGCTTTACCTGGCTGGCCACGGTGCCGCCGACCGCCGGCCTGGTCGGCAAGCTTTTCGGCACGCGCTACCTGGCGACGCTGTTCGGCCTGACCCTGCTGTCGCACCAGGTCGGCGGCTTCTTCGGCGCCTGGCTGGGCGGGCTGGCGTTCGTGCGCTTCGGCGACTACAGCTGGATGTGGTACGCCGACATCGCGCTGGCCCTGGCGGCGGCCCTGGTCAACCTGCCGATCCGCGAGGCGCCGGTGGCGCGCGCGGGCGCGCTGCCCACCGCCAAGGCGTAAGCAGATGGCGCGCGACACCTGGGCCTACCGCGAAGTGGCCGTGCACTCGGTACGCGATCCGCGCAGCGGCAGGCTGCGCATCGCGCCCATGCCGGGCCAGGCCTTTGCGCCCACGATGCGGGTGCAGTGCGCGAGCGTCCTGCGCGACCCCGAGCGCTACCCCGAGGGCACGCGCTTCCTGGTGCAGGCCAAGCTGACCGACCGCCTGGGCGGCGAGCCCTTCCTGTATGCCTGGCATGGCGATCCGGTGCAGGTCCTGAGCGCGGCGCAGGCAAGGAAATTTCTTGCGGCCTTCAGGCGCGGGCGCATCTGAAGAGGACGCCGCGCACGCACTGGCGCAAAAATGGTTAACATCGGAACTTTACAAACGAACATGAAGGGGAAGATATGGCAACGAAGAAAATCGCCGTCGTCGTGGGCAGCCTGCGCAAGGATTCGTACAGCCGCAAGATCGCCAAGACCATGATAGCCCTGGCCCAGGGCAAGCTGGAGATGGAGATCGTCGAGATCCGCGACCTGCCGCTGTATAACGAGGACGACGAGACGGCGACCCCGCCACAAGCCTTCACCGCATTCCGTGACCGCATCCGCGCGGCCGACGGCGTGCTTTTCGTCACGCCCGAGTACAACCGCTCGGTCCCGGCCGCACTGAAGAACGCGATCGACGTCGGCTCGCGACCCTACGGCAAGGCCGCCTGGACCGGCAAACCCTGCGCCATCGTCAGCCAGTCGCCGGGCGCGCTGGGCGGCTTCGGCGCCAACCATCACCTGCGCCAGATGCTGCCTTTCCTGAACATGCCGGCCATGCCCGCGCCGGAAGCCTATCTCGGCGGCATCGCCGCCAAGTTCGAGGGCGAGCAACTGACCGACGACTCGCTGCGCGGCTTCCTGCAGACCTTCGTCGACACCTTCGCCGGCTGGGTGGAGAAACATGCCGGCTGACAGCCAGCACGCGCGTCCGATCGCGATCCGCGAGATCGACCACGTGGTGCTGCGCGTGGTCGACCTGGCGCGCATGGAACGCTTCTACGGCGAGGTGCTGGGCTGCACCCTGGCGCGCCGCCAGGACGGGATCGGCCTGGTGCAGCTGCGCGCCGGCAGCGCCTTGCTCGACCTGGTTCCGGTCGACGGCAAGCTCGGCCGCATGGGCGGCGCCGCGCCCGGCAAGGAAGGGCGCAACGTCGATCATGTGTGCTTTCGCGTCGAGCCCTTCGACGAGGCGGCCATCCGCGCCCACCTGGCCATGCATGGCGTCGAAGCCGGGCCGGTCGAATCGCGCTTCGGCGCCGAGGGCGAGGGCCCCTCGATCTACCTCCAGGATCCCGAGGGCAACACGATCGAACTGAAAGGGCCGCCGGCGCCATGACGCAGGACAGGCAACCCCGCGCCTTTACCGAGCCCGACACCTTCGGCAAGCCCGCCCAGGGCTGGCGCGCGCGCATGCATGAGGTGATCTTCGGCATCGACACGCCGGCGGGACGCAATTTCGACATCGCACTCGTCTGCGTCGTCCTGCTCAGCATTGTCGTCGTGATGCTCGAGAGCGTCCCGCAGATCAGCGCCCGCTATGCTGGCGTGATGCATGCGCTCGAATGGGGATTCACGCTGCTGTTCACGATCGAGTACATCGCCCGCCTGGCGTGCGTGCGGCGACCGGTCCGCTACGCGTCCAGCTTCTATGGTTTGGTCGACCTGGTGTCCGTCCTGCCGACCTATATTTCGCTGCTCGTGCCCGGTAGCGGGGTGCTGCTGGACATCCGCGTGCTGCGGCTGCTGCGCGTGTTCCGCATCTTCAAGCTGACGCTCTACCTCGAGGAATACACCCGCCTGGGGCAGGCGCTGGCCGCCAGCCGGCGCAAGATCATGGTCTTCCTGTCGGTGGTGCTGATGGCCATCGTCGTGCTCGGCACCCTGATGTACGTGGTCGAAGGGCCGGAGAACGGTTTCACCAGCATCCCGATGGCGATGTACTGGGCCACGGTCACCATGACCACCGTCGGCTACGGCGACATCACCCCGCACACCTATCTCGGCAAGGCCATCGCCTCGTGCATGATGCTGCTCGGCTGGGGCATCCTGGCCGTGCCGACCGGCATCGTCACGGCCGAGATGACCTCGCAGCGCCTGGGCCGGCGCGGCCCACGCACGCCCGAGCGCGGCTGCGCGTCTTGCGGCAGCGTCGGCCACGATCCGCGCGCGCGTTTCTGCAAGGATTGCGGGGCGGCCCTGCCCACCCATTCCCCTGCCGCGCCGTGACGCACCGCCCTGGTGCACGTTTGAGCGGCCGCAAGTGAGAGGCGGCGGCCTGGCCTAGCCTTGTAGCCTCGTGTGGAAGAGGCGCCCGCGGTCCCGGCCGCGCGGCCTTCCGCATGGCTTTCCGCGCGCCGCATTCCTTGCGCCCGGGAATCAGTTGCACCACAAACCACAACCATTTCGCGAGGCGACGCAATGTACCCATTCTCACAATCGGTCCACCCTGCGGTGCGCAGCCACCTGGAGGCGCAGACCGCTTTCATGAACGACATGTCCAAATCGCTGTTCCAGTCCTTCCAGCAGATGTGCGACCTGAACATCCAGCTGGTCCAGACCATGCTCGAGGAAACCACGATCGCGAGCCAGCAGCTCCTGAGCGCCGACCGCCAGAGCGAGCTGCTCAGCGCCGCCGCCGCGCGCGCCCAGCCCACCAGCGAAAAGCTGCGCGCCTACCAGCAGCACATCTCGCGCCTGGCCGCCGACGCCCAGGTCGAACTGGCCCGCGTCACCGAACAGCATGTGCAGAGCACCAGCCGCACCGCGCGCGCCCTGGCCGACGAGGTGGCGCGCACCGCCACCGAGGAAACCGAGCGCGGCCTGCGCAAGCAACAGGAAACCGTGCAGCGCTTCGTCGATCCTTTCGTGCGCACGGGCGCCGCCGGCAACGGCGAGGCCCAGGCGCAGTCTCAGTCGCAAGGCAACGGCGCGGCCCAGCCGCAGTCTCAGCCGCAAGGCAACGGCGCGGCCAGCGCCGGCATCCATGCGGGACAGGCGCAAGGCGGCGGCGCCGGCGCGCAGGCAGGCAAGGGGACGCACGCCTGATTGCGCTGCCGCTGCGGGCCGGCCCGGCGCGCCCGTTCGCCATTCGGACGGGTCACCCCGCCTGCCGGCTCGCCGATCCGCTGGGCACGGGTGTCGCGCGCCCTTTCTCCGGTGTGGATGGCAGGCCGAACAGCGGGCGCAACAGCCTCACGCGGCGGACAAGCTCGAAGACCGCGAAACTGAGCGTCAGGGTCAGCACCGTCAGCAGCAGGCCCTCGACGCCGGGGGCGAGCCTGGCCGGCTTGAACGAGTGGGCGAGCACCACGATCAGCGTCTGGTGCACGATGTACACCGGGAAGACGGCGGCGACCAGGTAGCGCCGGGCGGGGCCGTCGCGTTCGAGATGGCGCGCCGCGAAGCCACAGGCGGCGACGATGGCGCTCCAGGCCACCGTCGCATACACCGCCGCCATCGGCGCGAACTGGCTGTCGAGATCCACGCCGGGCGCGTCGGCCCGCAGCAGCGATCGCCAGACGACGGTGGCGGCCCATCCGCTTGCCGCCAGTCCCAGGGCCTGCCAGCGCAGGGCCGTGAAGCGCGGCCAGCAGTGCGGAGCGTGGGCGAGCAGCGCGCCGAGCAGGAAGAGGAAGAGGTAGGTCGCGTGGTTGAACCAGTCGTCGACGAACAGATGGGTTTCGCCGAAGCCCCTGAGCAGGGTCACGCGCGCCAGCGCCAGGCAGGCGGCCGGCAGGACGATCAGCTTCCAGCCCTGCAGCTGGGCCGCCAGCGCGCCGGCAAGGCGGCCCAGGCGCTCGCCCGCGCCCGCCGCCAGCAGGACCAGCACGCATGAATAGGCCCACAGGTAGGGAAGGAACCACAAGTGGTTCCAGGTCGGCATGAGCAGGCAACCGTCATGGTCGCAAAAGCCGCCGTAGCCACGCAGGTACAAGGCCATGAAGCGCAGGTAGCCGCCGTCGAAGCCGACATCCTCGACGACCTCGAAATACGACTGGGGCGGCACCACGACCAGCACCCCGAACAGGAGCGGCAGCAGCAGGCGCAGGCTGCGCCGGCGCAGGAAGGCCGCGGCGCCCAGGCGGCGCAGCGCCACGGCGGCGGCCACGCCGCCGATCAGGAACAGCAGGCCCAGGCGCCACGGGGCCGAGAGCAGCATGAAGGGCTCGAGGCCGGGGCCGGCCAGGTCGCTCTTCACGTGCCAATCCCAGCTGACGTAGTACATGCCCACGTGGTAGAGGACGAGAACGAAGAAGGCGATGATGCGCAGCCAGTCGAGGAAGAGCAGGCGCGGCGTCGTTGTGGATGTGTGCATGGAGGGGAAAGGGCTTGAAAAGTCCCTATCCTGTATCCACGCGCCGACTGGTGCGAGCGGAATGTGGCCAGCCGCTCCCGCGCCGGGGCGAAGCGGACACGCGCCAGCCGGCCGGCTAAGCGGGTGGCTGGCGCAGCGCGGCCATAACCGCGGCGCGGTACTGCCGGCTGCAGGGCACGCTCGCCCCATGCCGCAGCAGCAGTTCGCAGTCGCCGTGCGCGCGCGCCAGCACGCGTTCGATCCAGGCCACCTGGACCGCCGCACGCCGGTGGCAGCGCACGAAGCCGGGCCCGAGTTCGGCCAGCAGCGCGCCCAGGCTCGTGCGCAGCAGGGGCTGGGCGTCCCGGGTGTGCAGGACCACGTAGTTGTCGGCCGTCTCGATCCAGGCGATGTCGGGCACCGCCACGACCGCGGCGCCGGCGCGGCCGGGCACCAGCAGCTGCGCCGGCCGCGCCGGCCGGGGCTGCGCCGTCAGCCGCATGCGCACGCGTTCCAGCGCCCGCTTGAGGCGGGCACTGTCGAAGGGCTTGAGCAGGTAGTCGGCCGCGCCGGTGTCGAAAGCCGGCACGGCGTAGGCCTCGTGGGCGGTGGTGAACACCACCAGCGGCGCCGGTTGCGGCAGGCTGGCCGCCAGTTCCATGCCCGACATCCCCGGCATCTGCACGTCGAGGAATACGAGGTCGACTGCATGGGCGCCGAGCTGGCCCTGCGCATCGCGCGCGTCATGCGCCTCGCGGATGTCCGCCATGCCCTCCAGCGCCAGCAGGCGCCGCAGCCGCGCGCGCGCCGGCGCCTCGTCGTCGACGATCAGGACGCGCATGGCAGGCGCATCTCGGCCCGCACGCCGGCGGGCAGCAATGGCGACAGGGTCAGCGTGGCGTCCGGTCCGTACAGGTTCGCCAGGCGCTCGCGCAGGTTCCTGAGCCCGACCCCGGCCGGATTCGCGGCGGCCAGGACGCCGGCGTCGTCGTCCACCCGCAGCACCAGATCGTCTCCCTCGCGCAGGGCCGAGACCGCGATGCCGACCGCTTCCCGGCGCCGTTCGACCGTATGCTTGAAGACGTTTTCCAGCAGGGGCTGGAGGCTGACCGCGGGCAGCCGCAAGGGCAGCAGCTCCTGGCCGACCTGCCAGTCCAGCGCCACGCGCTCGCCGAAACGGGCCGTCATCACCTCGGCATAGGCCTGCGCCAGGCCGAGCTCGGCCGCCAGCGAGGCTTGCGCCTGCTCGCCGGCCTGCAGGGTCGCCCGCAGCAGTTCCGAGAGCCGCACCAGGGTCGCGTCCGCACGGGCGAGGTCGGTATGCATCAGCGAGGAAATCGTGTTGAGCGCGTTGAACAGGAAGTGCGGCTGCACCTGCTGCGCCAGGCGCTGCAGTTCGGCCTGGCGCAGCAGCGCCGTGGCGCGCTCCAGGCGCAGGCTCTCCTCCAGCATGCGGCGATACGACATCAGCCCGAAGCCGATCACGGTGAACAGGCAGACGAAGAGCGAGACCTTGGACGCTTCGTAGACCCACAACTGCGGCCAGGGATCGTGCCGGTAGACGTCGCCCGCCAGCGCGTACACGCCGTGGCGGATGCCGAAGGCCAGCGGCACGAAGGCGACCCAGTACATCGGCAGCCATGCCGCCTGCAGGGCAAACCAGCGCCAGGGCCGGTCGAGCAGGCCGGCGTGGCGCGCGGTGGCCCGCTGCTGGACCACCCACAGCAGGCTGATGACGAGCGCCGACGAGCCCTCCCAGAGCAGCGGGCGCCACAGGGCCTCGCCGCCGCCGCGGCGGTATTCCTGGACGGCGATCAGGGTCATCAGCGCCCAGAACAGGCACCAGGCGCAGACGACGACCCGCGTGTTGACGACCCGCGTGTGGGGTGTGGAAGGCATGACGAACCCTTTCGAGATGCCGGGATCATCATTTATTTTTAGCAAGGTGTCAAAGCATCAGCCGTCCGCTTCGTCCTTGCGGTCCTCCTCGTCGGCCCGTTCGCGGTCGAGTTCGGCCTTCATCGCCGCCACGTCCTCCATGAAGGCGTCGACCGTGCTGTCGGGCGTGGCGCGCATCTCGGGAGGCAGCAGCACCGACATGTACAGTTCGTCCGCCAGGCGGCCATTGCGCTGCTCGTTGCTGATCAGGACCAGTCCCGAGCCGAGCAGGGCCAGCGCCGCGCAGATCGCCGCGAAGCGCCGGCGCGGCTGGGCCTTCACCGTCATCAGGTGGAAGTAGACCATGCCGGCAACCAGCGCGATGGCCACGTGCGAGCCGTAGCGGGTGAAGACTTCGATCGAATACGCGTAGCCGACCGCGCTCGACGCCAGCCGGAAAGCCATCAGCACGGCCACGCCGCAGCCGAAGATGAAGAGATGGCGCCCGAGGCGGGCGTGGCGTCCGAACAGGCGGTTGCCCAGGGCCCAGAGGCCGGCCCACACCAGTCCGGCCCCGAGCCCGTAGGCCAGCGCCTGCAAATAACGAAACAGGCGGAACGGCTGGGTGTCCGCCAGCCACATGGTGAACAGGGCCACCAGCGCGATCAGCGCCGCGCCGGCCAGGCCGGGCAGGGCGCCTTCCCAGCCGTGCATGGTGCGGTCCAGCAGTTCGGCCGGCACCGGGAAGTCGGCGGCGCGCACGCGCAGTGTCGTGTGGCCGAGGCGCACGACCGTGTTGCCGCCCAGGGGCAGGACCTGGACCCGCTTGCCGGCGTGGACCACGCCGTTCCTGGTCCCGAGGTCGCGCAGCAGCAGGCCGCCCTGGCCGTCGCTTTCCACCTGGGCATGGCGCGGGGCGGCGTAGGCGTCATCGAGGACGTAGTCGTTGTCGTAGCCGCGGCCAATGCGGATCGGCAGCGTGTCGACGCGGTGGCGGTGCAGCACGTCGCCATTGCGCGCCAGGGTCTCGATGAACCACGGGCCGGTCATAACTGTCCGCTGCGCCCGAGCGCGGCCAGGAAAGCGCGCGAGACGCGCATGCCGTTGTCGTAGGACACGCCGGCCACGTCCAGCCGGCTCTGCAGGCTGGCCTGCGGGTTGTCGGTGCTGGCGGTGAGCAGGGTGAAGTTGTACAGGCCCGGGAACTTGCGGTAGGCGCGCACGCAGACCACGGCGCGCAGCGGCAGCGTGTTCGAGTGCACGAAGCGCTCGCTGCACAGCGGGCCGGTCAGGCGCGTGTCGCGCGTGCTGCCCAGGCGGTCGACGCGGAACTGGCTGCTGGCCAGCGCCGCGAAGCGCAAGGGGTGCAGGCTGGCCGAACGCAGGTACTGGTGGGTCATCGACACGTGCCCGGTCTGCTGGGTGTCGGACACGTAGATCGCCGACTCCATCGCGCAACTCATGGTGTCCGAGCTGTAGGAGGTCTCGGCCTTCACGTTCGAGCGGCCCCAGCAGCGCACCTGGCCGGACTCGCGCACCGGCACCCGGTAGGGCCCCATGCTCTTGATCGACAGCGGCGTGTCGAGCAGGCGCGCCACCATCGCGCGCTGGTGCGCCAGCAACTGGGCGGCGATCAGGGGATTGAAGTCCTTGGGCGGCGCGCCCTGCAGCTCCACCTGGCGCAGCAGTTCCTGCGCGTACTTGACCGGCACCAGGAAGCTGACCGCCTCGCCGTCGCGCCGTTTCGAGACATTGATGCCGGCCACGGTGCCGCCCGCGGTCACGCTGGGGCCGCCGCTCATGCCCGAATTGATCGGCCCGCTGAAGATCAACTGGTCGTAGAAGCTGCGGCTGACCACGCCGTTGTAGGCGCCTTCCGAGATGGCGAAGCCGAGGTCGAGAGGGTTGCCGAGCGAATACAGCGGCTGGCCCTGGGTCAGCTTCACCGGCTTTTCCGGGACCAGGAAAAAGCCGCTGCCCTTGCGGTTCACGCGCACCACGGCCAGGTCGTGCAGGACGTCGACAGCCATCAGCTCGATGGGGCCGCGCTGGCCGTCGGTATCGACGTATTCGCCGGTGTAGACCTCGGGGTCGAGCGCCATCTGCGACACCACGTGGTAATTCGTCAGCACGAGGTTGCTGTCGCCGACCAGGAAGCCCGAGCCCACCGTGGACTGGGTGCGGCCGTTGCGCAGCAGCATGCGGATCTGCAGCAGGTCGGCCTGGGCCGAGGAATACAGTTCCTGGGCGGCCGAAGAGGGTGGGGGCAGGGTCGTGGTCTCGTCGGTTTCGCCGGGGCCGGGCGCCTGCGGCGTGGCGGCGGGCGGCGTGGCGGGAGGGGTGACGAGGGGCGGGGCCGGCGGCGCTTGCTTCGATGACGCGGGCGGCGCGGCGGTGCGCTTGATGGACGCGGGCGGCTTGTCGCCGGTCGCGGCCACGGATACGCTCAGGCAGAACAGCAGGGCAAGGCTGGCGGCTCGTCGCATGGTTCGTCGCCGCGGGCAACGGCGCCGTGCGGGGGCCGCTGCCCGCGCTTATCGGAAAAGGTGGCAGACAGCGATTATCTTGCCACCAGATCAGCCTACGTGCAGAACCTTACAGTTCGCCATCTTGCGCCACGACTTCGGCGGGCGTCATCATGTGGCCGAGCTTGGCCTGCTTGGTGTTCAGGTAACTGTTGTTGAAGGCGTTGCGGTTGACCAGCAGCGGCACGCGCTCGGTCACGTCGATGCCCAGGCGGGTCAGGGCGTCGATCTTGCGCGGGTTGTTGGTCATCAGCTTGACCTGCTTGATGCCGAACTGTTCCAGCATCGGGCGGCACAGCTCGTAGTTGCGGGCATCGGCATGGAAGCCCAGCTGCAGGTTGGCCTCGACCGTGTCGGCGCCGGCTTCCTGCAGGCGGTAGGCGCGGATCTTGTTCACCAGGCCGATGCCGCGGCCTTCCTGGCGCAGGTAGAGCAGCACGCCGCGGCCCTCGGCGGCGATGCGCTTCAGGGCGCCCTCGAGCTGGGCGCCGCAGTCGCAGCGCTGCGAGAACAGCACGTCGCCGGTCAGGCATTCGGAGTGCACGCGCGCCAGCACCGGCTCGCCGTTGCCGATGTCGCCCAGCGCCATCGCCAGGTGTTCCTTGCCGGTGGCATGTTCGACGAAGGCGTGCAGCGTGAACTGGGCCCAGGGCGTGGGCAGGGCGCAGGACGTGACGTAGTCGAGCAGATTCTCGGTGGCAGGCGCGGTGGCGGGCGTGGCGGTATTGGACATGCTGGTCTTGAGGCAAATGGCTGTAACTGGTAAGTATAAAAGAAATCGGTCCCGCCCGTGCGGCTGGCGGTCGCGGCGGCGCCTGGGCGCTTGCGAATCCGGCATGTTACGCTTGCGTGTCAGTCAATGATTACCATGTATGGATCAAGTAACGAACCTGGAACCGGCGCAAGCCCCATCCGTGCGCCCGCGCCAGGGCAGCCGCCGCTCGTTGGGGACCTGGCTGGCGCTGGCGTTCTCGCTGCTGTCGGTCGTCCTGACCCTGCTGCTGGTCGAGGTGGTCGACATCGCCGCCACCGGCCAGGTCGAGACCAGCATCGGCCAGGGCCTGCGCGAGCTGGCGCTGCAGACCGCCGACAAGCTCGACCGCGGCATGTTCGAGCGCTACCGCGAGGTGCGCCTGCTGGCCCAGCGCCGCGACCTCGCGCCCGACGGCGCCAGCCTGGACGAGCGCCGCGCCGTGCTCGACAGCATCCAGGACACCTACGGCTACTACGACTGGATCGGCATGGTCGGCCTCGACGGCCGGGTCCAGGTCGCCGGTGACGGCCTGCTGGAAGGCGTGGACGTCTCGCAGCGGCCCTGGTTCCGCAACGCCCTGCGCGGCGTGAACGTCGGCGACGTGCACGAGGCCGTGCTGCTGGCGCGCCTGCTGCCGCAGCAGGGCGGCGAGCCGCGCCGCTTCGTCGACGTCGCCTTCCCCTATCTCGATCGCGCCGGCAAGACCATCGGCGTGCTCGGCATTCACCTGTCCTGGCAGTGGGCGCGCGCGGTCGAGCGCTCGGTGATCGCGCCGATCGCGCAGCGCGGCCGGGTCGACGCCCTCATCCTCGGCAGCAACGGCACCGTCCTGCTCGGACCGAAGGGCCTGCAGGGCAAGCCGCTCGATGTGCCCAGCTTCCAAGCCGCCCAGGACCAGGAAGCCGGCTTCCTGGTCGAGCGCTGGCCCGACGGCCAGTCCTACCTCGTGGGTTTTGCGCGCAGCAAGGGCTACGACAGCTATCCGGGCCTGGGCTGGACCGTGCTGGTGCGCCAGCCAGTCGACGACGCCTATGCGCCGGCGCTGGCCCTGCGCCAGCGCGCCATCTGGAGCGGCGTCGCGCTGGCGCTGCTGTTCTCGGTCGTCGGCGTGCTGGTGGCGCGCCGCATCACCCGGCCGCTGGGCCAGCTGGTGCGCGACGCCGGCCGCATCCGGCGCGGCGAGAGCGTGCAGCTCGACACGGAAGGGCGCACCTATGTCGAGGTCGAGCGCCTGTCGGACACCCTGAACGCCCTGGTGACCGACCTGGTGCGGGGCCGCGCCGAGATGCAGGGCCTGAACGCGACGCTCGAGCAGCGGGTCGAAGCGCGCACCGCCGAACTGGAGCGCGCGCTGGCGGCGGTCCAGGCCAGCGAGCAGCGCGTCGGCGCCGTCATCGAGGCGGCCCAGGACGCCTTCGTCGGCGTCGACCTGCGCGGCATGATCACCGACTGGAACAGCGCGGCCGAGCGCATGTTCGGCTGGAAGCGCAGCGAGGTGCTGGGCTGGCCGATGGGAGAGATCCTGGTGCCGCAGCGCTTCCGCCCCAGCACGGCGCGCGCCTTCGAGCAGTTCCGCGCCACCGGCCACAGCATCCTGCTCGAGCGCCGCACCGAGCGCATCGTGATCAACCGCCATGGCGACGAATTCCCGATCGAGATGACGGCCAGCCTGGCCAGCGGCGGCGAGGGCATCTTCTTCGCCGTCTTCCTGCACGATATCTCCGAGCGCAAGAAGGTCGAGCGCATGAAGAGCGAATTCGTCTCCACCGTCTCGCACGAACTGCGCACCCCGCTGACCTCGATCCGCGCCTCGCTCTCCATGCTGGCCGAGGGCATGGCCGGCGACCTGCCGGCCGACGTCGCGCGCCTGGTGACCGTGGCCCACGAGAGCAGCGAACGCCTGGTGCGTATGGTGAACGACGTGCTCGACCTGCAGAAGATCGAAGCCGGCGTCATGCACTTCGAGCGCCGCGCCCAGCCCCTGCTGCCGGTGGCCGAGCATGCGCTCGATGCCATGCAGGGCTATGCCGACCAGCTCGGCGTGACGCTGCGCCTCGAATGCCGCGAACCTGCCCGCCGGCTCGCCGCCGCGATCGACCGCGACAGGCTGGTGCAGGTGCTGACCAATTTGCTGTCGAACGCGATCAAGTTCTCGCCGCGCGGCGGGTTGGTCACGCTGGTGCTGGAGCAGCACGACGGCAGTGCGCGGCTGTCTGTGCGTGACCAGGGCGCCGGCATTCCGCCGGAATTTCAGGCACGCGTGTTCCAGCGTTTCGCCCAGGCCGATGGGGCGGATACGCGCCAGCAGGGCGGGACCGGGCTGGGGCTGAGTATTGCCAAGAGCCTGGTCGAGGAGCACGGGGGAAGGATCGGCTTCGAGACGGCGCCAGGGGAGGGAACGATGTTCAGGGTGGATTTGCCGTTGGCGCGGTTTTGACGGTCTTCAGTGGACCCTTCTGCATACCGCCCCGAGCGTCTGCTGACGGGGCGGAAGCTGACCTGCCCCTACCTGCGCTATCGACCCATTGCGGACCTTCGCAAGCGCTGATCCGAAAGCGCCTGATCGCCTTGTCGGGCGGCGCGCCGGGCGTGGCGCCGAACTGCGTCGGAGCGCTCGCCTTCGCTTGGCCGGGTTACGGCGTCATGAACCGTCGCGCGCCGCCACCAGCATGTCGATCAGCGCGCGCGACGCCGCCGACAAGCCACGGTGGGCCGGATAGACGACCGAGAACGTGCGCGTCCGTCCCCCCAGCTGCGGCAACACCTCCACCAGCCGTCCCGCCGCCAGGCTGGCTTCCGCAAACAGGCGCGGACACAGCGCGATCCCCATGCCCTGCTCGGCCAGCCAGATGACGCCCATCGCGTCGGTCGACACCGTCACCGACGCCGGCGGGATCCAATCGATGTCGCGATCTCCATCGCGCAGCTGCCAGGGAAAGACCCGTCCGGTGTTTGGCCGGACGAAGGCGATGCAGTGCTGGCGCGCCAGGTCGTCCAGTGTCGCGAGCGGACCGGCCGTCTCCAGGTAGGCAGGGGCAGCCAGCAGGCACAGCGGCGACGCTTCCAGTTGGCGCGACGCCATGGTGCTGCTCGGCAGCGGGCCAGAGCGGATCGCCAGGTCGAAGCCCTCGGCCACCAGGTCGACGTTGCGGTTGGTGATGTCGACGTCCAGTTCGACCAGCGGATAGGCTCGCGCGTAGGCGGCCAGCACCAGCGGCAGGCGCTGCAGGCCATACCCGGTGGACACGCTCATGCGTACCTTGCCGCTCAGTTGCGCCGTCGTGCTGCGCATTGCCTGCTCAGCCTGTTCGAGCCGGGCGAAGGCGTCGCGTGCCTCGTCGGCGTAGCGCTGGCCGGCATCGGTGAGGCTGAGGCTGCGCGTGGTCCGGCGCAATAATTGTGTGCCGAGCCGCGCTTCAAGCCGGGACACGGCCCGGCTCAGCACCGAAGGCGTGGTCGACAGAACGACCGCCGCCGCGCTGAACGAACCGTGCTCGACGACGTTGAGAAACACCTCGACATCGGCCAGGTGATCGAATTTCCGCCCCATCTTGCTTCCTCAAGAACAAATCATTTGCCAGAATCGTAGTTTATCTATGCGCCGCGAAAAAATATAATCATGCACCATTAATTTGAAGGAACATCACATGGAATTGCTCGACAAACTGAATTGGCGCTATGCCACCAAGGCAATGGACCCGACGCGCAAGGTGCCGCAGGATAAGCTCGACCGCATCATCGAAGCCGCGCGCCTGGCGCCGACCTCGTCCGGCCTGCAGCCCTATGAAATCCTGATCGTGAACAATCCGGCGCTGCGCGCCCAGATCCGCGAAGTCGCCTGGAACCAGGCGCAGGTGGTCGACGCCTCGCATCTGCTGGTGTTCGCCGCCTGGGACGACTACACGCCCGAGCGCATCAACCACATGTTCGACCTCACCAACGAAGTGCGCGGTTTCCGCAACGAAGGCTGGGAAGCCTACCGCCAGCAACTGCTGTCGACCTACCCGGGCCGCGGCGCGCAAGTGAACTTCGAGCACGCTGCGCGCCAGGCCTATATCGGCTTCGGTGCGGCGATCATCGCGGCCGCCTTCGAGGAAGTCGATTGCACGCCGATGGAAGGCTTCGATCCGGCCGCCGTCGACCGCATCCTGAACCTGGGCGAGCGCGGCCTGCGCAGCGCGGTCATGCTGCCGCTGGGCTACCGCAAGGCCGAGCAGGACTGGCTGGTCGACCTGCCGAAGGTGCGCCGCCCGCTCGGGCAGTTCCTGAGCGAGATCGACTGATCGTCGTTCTGCTTCAACCCGCTAGCCGGAGGGATGGGTCAAGGGATGGGGTCAGGTCAAGGGATGGGGTCAGGTCTGACATTTGGACACGACCTCAGCCTTCGTTCCGGTTTGACGCCGGGTCAGAGGGATGGGGTCAGGTCTGACATTTGGACACGACCTCAGCCTTCGTTCTCGGTTTGACGCCGTGTGAAGATGGGGCAGGAGCGTCTGAAATGGGGGCAGGTCTGAATATCAGACCTGACCCCATTTTTTTGCATTTTTTCCGGCGTCAAATGGAGACGCCGGACAAGGGGGCAGTCGAAAGCGAAACCGCCCGGGTATCCGCTTTCAGCCTGTTCGCCGCGACGGCGAACTTCATTCAACATACTTCTTCGCGGACGCGTCCGTTCAGAAGCACGCCTGCGCCTTACTTCGCCGGATTGGCATCAAATCCCGACAGCAGCTCGTCGATGACAGGCGTCAGCTTGGTGGACGTGCTGGCCCACTTGTTCAGCGCCAGGCCGCCGGAGTGGTTATACGTGGCCAGGGCAATCGTCTCGTCCGAATATTGAGGGATGGGGTCAGGTCTGACATGTGGACACGACCTCAGCCTTCGTTCCGGTTTGACGCCGTGTAGAGATGAGTCAGGAAGGTCTGAAAATGGGGTCAGGTCTGAATGTCAGACCTGCCCCCATTTTTTCTGGCGCCAAATGGAGACGCCGGACAAGAGGTTCAGTCGAAAGCGAAACCGCCCGGGTATCCGCATTCAACCTGTTCGCCGCGACGGCGAACTTCTTTCAACATACTTCTTCGCGGACGCGTCCGATCAGAAGCACGCCTGCGCCTTACTTCGCCGGATTGGCATTAAATCCCGACAGCAGCTCGTCGATGACAGGCGTCAGCTTGGTGGACGTGCTGGCCCACTTGTTCAGCGCCAGGCCGCCGGAGTGGTTATACGTGGCCAGGGCAATCGTCTCGTCCTGGCGGCGCAGACGCAGCTCGGCATGGTTCACGAAGGGCGCCAGGTCCCAGCCGCGGGTGACCGTGTACCACAGGGTGTATTCGCAGCGCTCGGGGGCCTTGTCCTTGTAGATCATGGTGCGGATGCCGTGGCGCTGGAAGCCGTCTTCCAGTACGGTCAGCATGTCGCTCACGATGACTTTCGGATTTTGTTCGATGCAAACCAGGTCCAGCTTGTGGGCCGATGCATCGACTTTTCTGACGTTGACGGAGGTGCAGGCCTGCAGGAGGGATGCGGCGGCGAGCAGGACGAGGATTTTCTTCATGGGGTGTCCGATAGGGTTGTTGTAGAGGCGTTCTCAGCAGAGCACACGTGAAAGCCCCGGCTCGGTCGCCCTCTGGGTCCCCTATGGGGCCTGCGCCGGACAGATGATCGAGCTGCAAGCCCCGGCAAGGATGGGCACAGCGCCGATGGCTGGGCGGTGGCGTGTGTATCGCCGGTCACGGATGTTGCCAAACTGCAAGTGTACGGGATGTGTTGCACTTGCGGCAAGCAGAAGGCCTGCTCGGGACCTTTGTCCCGGCATTGTCGTGGCCGCCGCACCACGCTCTCAGCGCCAGCCGTGCAGCGCAATCCCCGCAAACCCCGGCCAGGCGCCGAGATCGCGCTCCAGTTCCGGCAGCAGCTTGCGCAGCCTGTCCTTGTCGGTATAAAAACTGGTGGCGCTGCCATCCAGGATGCGCTCGCTGCTGAAGCGGTACAAAGGCCCGGCAGCCGTTTTCGCAGGCCGGCGCAGCAGCACCAGCACCGGCGTCTCGCCGGCCTGGGCCAGCAGCAGCTCGCCCGCTTCGCCCGCGTCGGCGCGCACGTAGCGGCGCTGGCGCTCGGCGTCCACGCGGCCTGCTTCGAGCGCGATGTGCACGCGCTTGCCGTGGACCGCCGCCCAGTCGAGGAAGGGCACGGCGAAGCGGACAATCTCGTCGGGCGCGGTGCGGTAGTCCATCACCGCCAGGCCGTCGGCGACCTGCGCCAGGCCGTCGAGCAGCTCGGTCTTGTCCCACCACCAGAAAGGCACGACGAACTCGAGCGGCATGGCGCCGGCCGCTTCGCGCAGGGCGCGCGCCATCGCCAGGTATTCGCGGTCGCGCTCCTTCGGCGGCAGCACCGCGTCCGGGAGCAGGTAGGGTTCGACGTCGAACTGCATCGCGCGCAGGCGTTCCTCGGGCGCGGCGTCGCGGTTGTAGGCGGCAAAGGCGCGGGCGCGGTCGGCCGTGGCGGCGCGATGGTTCGGCAGGGCCATGTGCGGATCGCCCTCGACGCTGGTGACCGTGATGCCTGCGCTCGTCGCTTTGCGGACGAAGGCGCGCAAGAGCTGCGGGTCGCGCACCTTCGGCCCGTCGAGCGTGACGACGATGAACAGTTCGCCGATGCCCTCATTCCTGGCCCAGGCCAGCAGGGCATCGGGCTTGTCCATCCATTGGCCGCGGTCCCAGATCCAGGTCGAACGCGGCGCCGGCTTGGCGGGCTCGACAGGTTCGAGCCGCAGCGCGTCCAGGCTCAAGGTGGCCGCTTCCGCAGGGCAGAGCAGCACGAACTGGCGCCAGCTCGCACGGTCCAGCCGCGCCGGCAGGGGCAGGGCCACGCTGCGCGCGGCCTTCGCGGCCGCGAGTTCGCCGACCGCATGAGAAGACTCGCGCGCGCTCGATGCGGCGTCGGCGATCTGGATCGCGAACTTGCCGTTGCCGGAAAAGTCGACGCCCAGGCTGAACGTCCCCAGGGGCAGCGTCCACGGGCCGTCCAGCAGCACCCCGGCAGGGCGCGTGCCGGCCCGGCATTGCAGGCGCAGCTTGCCGCCCGCCTGTTCGATGCTGACCCGTTCCTCGATCCCGAAGGCGCGCAGCTTCGCGTCCGGCAGCAGGTTCGTCCGCAAGGGCATCGTCACGCGCCGCGGCGTGGCGTTCGCCGGATCGGGCTGGGGCAGGTCGTGGCTGCTTGGGACGAAGCGCTTCTGGCCTGCCGGCCCGTAGAGCAGGATGGTGCGCGCCGGGCGGTCGCCGGCCGGCAGCGGGTACAGGGCGTCGACCTGCGAGGCATCCACGCCGAGCGGCGCGGCGCGGCAGCCGGGCGGCGCCGGCTGGCTGCTGGCGACGACGACCATCTCGCCGGGGCCGGGCAGGGCGGCGCGCGGGGCGTCCGCCGGCGCCGCGGATGCCGGGCAGACCTGCAGCGTAGCCGCATGCGTGGAAGTCATGGACAGGAGCAGGGAGGCGAAAAGCAGGATTTTCATGAGGCGTTGCCCGGCGGCCGGGTCGAGGTCGTGTCGCCCGGAGGCGCGGAAGGCGACGATGCGGGCGGCGGCGGCACTGCCTTGGCGTGCTCGTCATACCCGACGCCCTTGCGCTTCATGGCCCCCCAGCTCGCTTCCTTCTGCACCAGCCAGCGCCACAGGCCGACCAGGCGCCACCAGGTGTTCAACTGGCGGTAGCCGAAGTTTTCCAGGATCACGGCCAGGCCCAGCAGCAGCAACTGCTTGCCGCGAGGGTAGAGGTGGAAGGACATCTCTTCGAGCATGAGGCCGGAGGCCGAGAGCAGGATGCCCAGGCCCAGCGCGACGAACAGGAAGGCGCCGAAGGCTTCCCAGGAAATCAGGCCGGTCAGGAAGGCGTAGGCCATGAAGATGTAGCCGCCCAGCTCGATCACCGGCCCCAGCCACTCGAAGAAGAGCATGAAGGGGAAGGCGACCCAGCCGGGGACGCCGCCGTTCTTCGAGAACATCAGGCCCCAGTTGGCGCTCAGGCTCTCGGCCAGGCCGCGCTGCCAGCGCACGCGCTGGTTTCTCAAAGTCGCCAGGTCCTCGGGGGCCTCGGTCCAGCACACCGGGTCGGGCACGAATTCGATGCGGTAGGGCTGGCCCTTCGCACGCAGGATGCGGTGCATGCGCACGACCAGTTCCATGTCCTCGCCGATGGTGTCGGGGCGGTAGCCGCCGGCCAGCACGACGGCATCCTTGCGGAAGATGCCGAAGGCGCCGGAGATGATCAGCATGCCGTTCAGGGCCGACCAGCCGAGCCGCCCGAACAGGAAGGCGCGCAGGTATTCGACCACCTGGAACAGGGCGAGAAGGCTCTTCGGCAGGCCGACCCGGGTGAGGAAGCCGCCGCTGATCTCGCAGCCGTTGGCCACGCGCACGGTGCCGCCGGTGGCGACCACGGTCGGGTCGCGAAGAAAAGGTTCCGTCACCTTGACCAAGCTGTCGCGCTGCAGGACCGAGTCGGCGTCGACTCCGCAGAACAGCGGGTAGCGCGAGGCGTTGATGCCGGCGTTGAGCGAGTCGGCCTTGCCGCCGTTGACCTTGTCGATCACGCGCACGTTCGGGTAGCGCGTCGAGCGGTAGATCTGGCGCACCTCCTTGGTCGGGATCTGCCGGCGGTAGGCCTCGGGGAAGGGCAGCAGGGCGAATTCGCGCTGGAGCACCTCGAGCGTGCCGTCCTTCGAGCCGTCGTTGATGACGATGATCTCGAACTCGGCATAGGTCAGCTGCAGCATCGAGCGGATCGAGGCGGCGATCGTGGCCTCCTCGTTGTACGCCGGGACCAGGATGCTGACCGGCGGCTCCAGGCCGGAATAGGCGCGCGGCAGCTCGCCGATGAAGGCTTCCTGCCCCTTGCGGTAGAGCGCGCGCAGCGAGAACAGGTTGAGCAGCAGGTAGCCGCCGTTCAAGGCGACGAAGAAGGCCAGCACGAACCAGGTGACGAAGGCGACCAGCAGGCTGTCGGTATTCATGCGGTCCCGCTTTCGGCCATCGCCTGCGACAGCATGTCGGCCGCGAAGCGGTCGGTGAGCCCGGCGCGCAGCGCTTCCAGGTCGGCGCGCGGCAGCGCCGGCAGCTCCAGCAGGGCCTGGGCGGCGCGGTAGCGCACCCACCACTCGCGGTCGCCCAGCAGGGCGATCAGGCGCTCGGCATCGCTGCGCTCGCCGATCCGTCCCAGGGCCCGCGCGGCCTGCACCCGCACCTGCCAGTCCGGGTGGGCCAGCAGTGCGCGCACCTCGGCGATGGTCTCGGGCGTGCGCACCCCGCGCAGGCCGGCGATCACCACCGGCACAGCATCGCTGCGCAGCGCGTCGGCCAGCAGCCTGGCCGGCAGGATCACGTGCAGGGCTTCGGCGATGCGCAGGCCGCGCGGCAGGCGGGCAGCGTCGAGCTGGGGCAGGTGACGCGCCAGGGCGGCGCCGGCCGGCTCGTGGGCCTGCTGCAGGATGCCGGCCGCGAGGGACAGCGCCCAGTCCTCGCGCGCGATGAAGAGCGGCACCATGTAGTCGCTGGCGGCCTGCGGATCGACCCGCACCAGCGCCCACAGGGCGGTCAGCGACATGGTGTTGTCGGGCAGTTCGGCCATGCGCATTAGGCCGGGCCAGGCCTGGCGGTCGCGCAGGTGGCCCAGCACCAGCGCCGCCAGCAGGCGCGCCGGGCGGGCGCCGCGTCCCAGCAGGGTGCGCGCATGGGCGTCGATGCCGATGCGGCGCGCGACCTCGTTCAGGGCCTCGTTCGCTTCGCCGCGCAGCGAGCCCTGCAGGTGGGCCCAGAGGCGCAGGAAGGGTAGTCTCTCGCTGCGCCGCAGCGGCGGCAGGGTGGCGGGAATCTCGCCGACGATGGCGGCGTTCAGCACCGGGCGCCAGCGCGCCAGCGCCCGCGCATCGATGCGCTCGCGCCGGCGCAGGCTCATGCGCATGACGATGATCTGCAGCCCGAGCAGGGAAGTCAGGACCAGGGCCGCGAAGCCGGTCCAGAGCGCGGCGGTGATGAAGACGTCGGGATGGGCAGCGGGCGTCAAGGAGGCCGCCTGCATGTCAGCGGCCCGGCGCGGCGCCTGCGGCCGCCGGGGGCAGGGCCGCCAGGGTCATGGCCACCATCATGCGGCCGGCCTCAGGAAACGGCGTACGCGGGCCAGCAGTTCCTGGGGCTGGAAGGGCTTGATGACGAAGTCGTTGGCGCCGGCGTCGAGCGCGCGCACGGTGTCGCGCTCGGTGTTCTTGGCCGTCAGCATCAGCACCGGCACGTCGCGCCAGCCCGGCTGCGAGCGGATCAGGCCGACGATCTCGAAGCCGTCGACATAGGGCAGCATCACGTCGAGCAGCACCAGGCCCGGCGCCTCGGCGGCGGCGATGTGGGCGCCCGCGGCGCGCCCGTCGGCCAGGTGCACCACCTTGTAGCCCTGGCGCTCGAGCATGAAGCGCAGGACCTCGGCGATGTGTTGGTCGTCCTCGACGACGAGGACGGTGGCTGGCGTGGCGTTCTGCATGCGGTGGCGAAGGTGAAAAAATGGGGGCGTAAAGACTGGAGCAATTATAGCGAAGCATGCCCCGTGGCGGGGCACGGTCGGGATGCTCAGCGTCCGCCCCGGCGCAGCGGGTCGAGCAGGCCGCGCAGGGCGTTGTGGTCGAGTTCGTACATCAGGGCCAGCAGTTCGCCCAGCTCGCCGCGCGGGAAGCCTTCGCGCGCGAACCAGCCCAGATAGTGGCCGGGCAGGTCGGCGATCTTGCGGCCCTGATATTTACCGTAGGGCATTTCGCGGGTCAGCAGCAGTTGCAGGTGTTCGGGTTTCATCGTGGACGCCACTTTAGCAAATCCGGGGAACGCGGTAGCATAAACGCTACTGGGAGAATGCCATGGACAAGGATTTTGACCTGGACCGCTTCGTCGCCGCGCAAGACCCGGTGTACTCCGACGTATTGGCCGAACTGCGCACCGGCCACAAGCATACCCACTGGATGTGGTTCGTCTTTCCCCAGATCGAAGGACTGGGGAGCAGCGAGATGTCGCGCAAATATGCGATCAGATCGAGCGACGAGGCCGCCGCCTACCTGGCCCACCCGGTGCTGGGGCCGCGCCTGCGCGAGTGCGCCCGCCTGGTCGCGACCCACGCCGACAAGGAGATCGGCCAGATCTTCGAGAGCCCCGACGACCGCAAATTCCACTCCTCGATGACGCTGTTCGCCGACGTCGCGCCGGACGAGGCGGTGTTCCAGGCCTGCCTCGACACCTTCTTCGACGGCGAGTCCGATCCGGCGACCATGGCCCGGCTCTAGGCCGTCAGGAGTTGAAGTCGATCCGCAGCGGCATCCGCGGCGGCTGCCAGCGGTAGCGCGCATCGAACACGTCGTGGCGCGGCTGGTCGCCGTTCCACTCGATGCCGAGCAGGTTCGTCAGGCTGTGGGCCAGCCAGTCGCCGCGCACCGGCAGGCTCAGGCGCGAGCCGGGCGCGGTGTCCTGGTAGGAACTCCAGACCATCAGCGGAATGCGGTAGCCGTCCGGCGTGGTGGCGCTGTGGCCGGCGCGGTCGATGGTGTGGCCGACTTCCTGGCCATGGTCCGAGAGGAATACCCACATCTGCTTGCCCGGCGCGTGGCGGCTCAGGTCGAGCGTCGCGGCCACCGTCTTGTCGTGGTAGCGCACCGCCGAATCGTAGTCGTTGCGCATGTCGCGCAGCCAGCCCGGCCGGCCTTCGCGCCGCAGGCGGGCGTCGACCTGGTCGGAGGCCTGGGCAAAGAACGCCATGCCGGCCGGATGGCGCATGCGGTAATCCGGATGCAGGCCCAGCATGTGGAGCACGATCAGCTTGCGCGGCGCCTTGTCCGCCATCGCGGTCTTCATCGCCGGCAGCAGTTGCTCGTCCAGGGCCCCGGAGGAACGGCCCGGCTTGCGGTTCAGGACCTCGACGGTGTCGGCCAGGCGCGCATGCTCCTGCTCGATGGCCAGGTCGTTGTGGTTGCTGATCCACCAGGTGCGGTAGCCGGCGGCGCGCGCCAGGGCCAGCAGGTGCACGCGGTCGCGGTCCTCGGGCTTGCCGAAGTAGAACAGGCTGCGCAGGGCCGGCACGGTCGAGGCGTTCACCGACCAGGCGTGGCGGAACACCTCCATCCGCTCGCCCAGCTCGCGCTGGCGCGCGAACAGGGCCGGCGAGGTCGGGCGTGCATAGCCGTAGCTGCTCAGGTTATTGCGGTTCATGCTTTCGCTGATCACCAGCACCAGGGTGTCCGGGCTGTCCTCGGCCAGGGTCGGCGCGAGCCTGGCGGCGGCGGCCAGCAGGCGCTGGCGCTGCTGGCCCAGCTCGCCCCATTGGCGGCGCAGGTCGCCGATGTCCTGGGCCCACTGCGGCCAGAACAGGGCCGGGTGGTGGCGCCGCCAGGGCTTGCTGACGAGGGAGCCGAGGATCAGGGCCAGCATCAGCACCGCGATGGCGATGCGCCAGCCGCGCGGCTCGGGCAGCCGGGGCGGGGCTCGCCACCACAGCCGGATGCCGGCCACCAGGGCGGCGCCGCACAGGAAGGCGAACAGCGACCACTCGACGATGTCGCGCCAGTACATGGCGACGAACTCGCGCGATTCGCCCGGGGTCGTGTTGGCGACCGCGCTCAGCACCATGGAGCTGTTCGGGAGCGCATCGTAGGCCGAGAGCAGGAAACCGCGCACCGCGCCGTCGAGCACGAAGGACAGGCCCAGCGCCAGGCAGAGCAGGCCTTGGAGCCGGCGCCGGCGCGGCGTGCGCATCGGCCACCACAGCCAGAACCAGCCGGGCAGGGCGAGCACCAGCACCTGCCAGGCGCGCGGGCCGGCATGGCCGGCGTTGATGGCGGCCAGCACGGCCAGGAAGGGCAGCAGCAGGGGCAGCGCCCGCCGCAGGCGCGCGCCAAGGCGCGACGCGAAGGGGACGCGCACGGCGCGGTCGTCGACGCAGGTGGTCATTACCTGAGTGGTGTGCTTGTGAACGGGGAAGGGCGGAAGGGCCGGCTGCGGGGCAGGCGGCAGCTCAGGCCGGCGCCTGCATGCGTGGCGCCGGACGGCTGGCGGGGTGGCTCAAGCGGACTGCGACATGTTTCGACAGGTTCATGCTGGCTCGTACCTCAACAGTTTGAAAGCGTGTTTGATTTTGCTCAAAGAATTGCTTCGCGGCGGCAAGTGTATACCGTTGAGAGCGGTATGCACGTTCTGATTGGAAAAAATTTACGGTCATGGCCAGCTTGTCATGCGTGCAGGCATCTCGTATGTTGTGCGTATAATCCGCGGGTAATCTGTCCACTCATTAAGAAACCAACCATTCATGGCTTCATCTTCCGATAACATCAGCATGGCGGTGTTCTGCGACTTCGAGAACGTCGCACTCGGCGTGCGCGATGCGAACTACGAGAAATTCGATATCAAGCCCGTCCTCGAGCGGCTCCTGCTCAAGGGCAGCATCGTCGTCAAGAAAGCCTATTGCGACTGGGACCGCTACAAGGGGTTCAAGTCGACCATGCACGAAGCCAATTTCGAGCTGATCGAGATCCCCCACGTACGCCAGTCCGGCAAGAATTCGGCCGACATCCGCCTGGTCGTCGACGCGCTCGACCTGTGCTACACCAAGTCGCACGTGAATACCTTCGTGATCATCAGCGGCGATTCCGACTTTTCGCCCCTGGTCTCGAAGCTGCGCGAGAACGCCAAGCAGGTGATCGGCGTGGGCGTGAAGCAGTCCACCTCGGACCTGCTGGTGGCCAACTGCGACGAATTCATCTTCTACGACGACCTGGTGCGCGAAGTGCGCCGCGCCGCCGCCAAGCGCGACGAGCGCAAGGCCCAGCCGCAGGCCAAGCGCGGCAGCGACGACAAGCGCAAGGAAGAACTGGAAGCGCGCAAGACGCAGGCCCTGGAAATGGTGGTCGAGACCTTCGACGCCCTGGTGTCCGAACGTGGCGACACCGGCAAGATCTGGGCGTCGCTGCTGAAGGACACCCTCAAGCGCCGCCGTCCGGAATTCTCCGAGGTGTATTACGGTTTCCGTACCTTCGGCAACCTGCTGGAAGAAGCGCAGGCGCGCGGCCTGTTCGAGTTCGGCCGCGACGAGAAGTCGGGCACCTATGTCTACCGCAGCGGCGCGCCGGCCATGCTGGCGGAGCCGGCGCCGCTCGAGACCGCGTTGCTGGAAGCATCGGCGCCGGAAGCTGCCGACGCGGTGTCCGCGCCCGCGGCCGAGGATGGCCGCGCCGAGGGCCGCCGCCGTGGCGGACGCGGACGCAAGGGTTCGCCGCGCGCCGACACGCCGGTCGTGGCGGTGACCCCGGACGAACTCGGCCAGATGGAAACCGCGGCGACGGAGTCCGCCGCGCCGGCCCAGGTATGGCCGGAAGCGGCCCCGGAAGACGCCGCCGTGGCGGCCGATGCCGTGTCGGCAGTCGCAGAGAATGCGGCCGAGGCCGCGCAGGCGGAAGCGCCGTCGGCGCCGCTGAAGGAGCGCCGCCGCACGCCGCGCAAGCCGGCCGCCAAGAAGGTGGCCGCCGCCCAGGCCGACGCCGCGGCGGCCGAGCTGGCGCCGATCGCCGTCCCGCTCGAGGACCGCGCGGCTCCCGCCGTGCTGCCGCCTGCCGAGGGCGCGGCCGCCGAAGCACTGGGCGCACTGGTGCCGGAAGCAGCTTTCCCGCCAATCGGCGAGAATGTGGACAACGCTGCTGACGAGAACACGGCCGGCGACGCCGTGTCCGGCGCCGACCAGCCCGGGCGCAAGAAGTCCGCCAAGCCCGCGCACAAGGCGCCGGCCCGCAAGCCGGCCACGCGCAGCCGCCGGCCGGCCAAGCCGAAGGCGGCCGACAACTCGTAAGGCGGCGGTGGGGAGACCGGTGCGCCGCGCCGGCTCCGGTGCGACTGACAGTGCTCAACCGTAGTGAAAGGACAACCATGCGTCTCCTTGCCGGTGTGCTCATCTCCCTCCTTGCAGCCGCGCCCTTCGCCACGGCGGCCCCGCCGGCGCCGGCCGCCAACCATCCCATCCTCGGCATCTGGAAGCTGTCGCTGCCGGACCTGCGCTGCTCCGAGGTCTACCGCTTCCGCGGCGACGGCACCACCCTCGTCACCAGCGCGGAAGAGGTGTCCGAGAGCGAATACAGCATTCCCGACAAGCCCAGCGCCAAGGGTTTCTACAAACTCGAGGACCGCATCGTCAAGGACAACGGCAAGAAGGATTGCTCCGGCGCGATCATGAAGGTCGGCACCCGCGCGACCAATTTCGTGCGTTTCCATCCCTCGGGGGAGTTGTTCCTGATGTGCAGCGACGAGACGATGGAGGCCTGCATCGGGCCGTTCGAGCGGGTGGAGGGCGAGGAGGCCTGACGCCTTTGTAGGGTGGACACCTGTGCCCACGCGGTCTCATCGGTTGCGAACCTGCGAATTGGATCTCGTCGGATTGGTTGATCTACCTATCTTTCTCTTGCATTGCCACTGATCGCCCGCTCTACCGCGTGGGCTCGAGAGCCCACCCTACGAAAAGCCGGAAACGCATACGCTTCGATGAGGTTGGTGCCGTATGTATGCATATGGTGAGACCGCGTGGACACAGGTGTCCACCCTACAAGCGCATCTCCCCAGCGGCCAATCCTTGGTGACCTGTCGTCCGTTCTCAGTTATATTGCTGGGCGAAACGACAACACCTTCGGATTTACATGTCACCGGTTCTCCTGTTCTGCATCCTCATCGGCTACTTCGCGCTTCTGCTCGGCGTGGCCTGGGCCACCTCCCGCAACGCCAACAACGACAGCTTCTTCATCGGTAACAAAAGCAGCAACTGGATGCTGGTCGCCTTCGGCATGGTCGGCACCACGTTGTCGGGCGCGACCTTCATCAGCGTGCCGGGCAACGTCGGCGCCGATGCCTTCGGCTACGCCCAGATCCTGATCGGCTACGTGATCGGCTACATCGCCGTCGCCTACATCCTGCTGCCCCTGTACTACCGCCTGAAACTCACCTCGATCTACCACTACCTGAACGTGCGCCTGGGCCGCCGCGCCTACCAGAGCGGGGCGGGCTTCTTCATCGTCTCGCGCCTGCTCGGCTCGACCGCGCGGCTGTATCTGGTCGTGAACATCCTGCAGGCGATCATCCTCGACAGCCTCGGCATCCCGTTCTGGCTCACCACGCTGGTGATCCTCGGCATGATCCTGATGTACACCTACCAGGGCGGCGTGAAGACCATCGTCTGGACCGACACCCTGCAGACCTCCTGCATGCTGTTCGGCCTGTTCGCCTGCGTCTGGTTCCTGCTCGACCAGATGGGCATGTCGATGGCCGACAGCCTGAACGCCATGCAATCCCAGGGCCTGGCACGCATCTTCACGACGGACTTCGACAGCCCCAACTTCTGGCTCAAGCAGATCGTCGCCGGCATCTTCATCGTCCTGACCATGACCGGCATGGACCAGGAAATGATGCAGAAGACCATCTCGGTGAAGACCCTGAAGGATTCGCAGAAAAACCTGCTGAGCCTGACCGCCGTGCTGGTGGTGGTCCTGTCGGCCTTCCTGTTCCTGGGCGGCCTGCTCTACCTGTACGCGCCGAGCGTCGGCGTGACGGCGACCGGCGACAAGATCTTCCCCGCCATCGTCATGGGCCATCTGCCCGCTGCGGTACAGATCATCTTCCTGATCGCCCTGGTCTCGGCCCTGTTTCCGAGCGCTGACGGCGCGATCACGGCGCTGACCTCGACCTTCTGCATCGACATCCTCGGCATCCAGCGCCGCACCGACCTGTCGGACGCGGCCAAGGAAAAGCTGCGCCGCCACGTCCACCTGGGCTTTGCCGCCCTGTTTTTGCTGCTGGTGATGGGCTTCAAGTGGATCGACGAGCCGAGCATGATCGTCATCATCCTGAAGCTCGCGGCCTATACCTATGGTCCGCTGCTCGGCCTGTTCGCTTTCGGCATGATGACGCGCCGTACCCTGACCGATCGGCTGGTGCCTTTTGTCACCATCGGCGCGCCGATTCTTTGTGCATTGCTTGAGCACTATCAACAGTATCTACTGGGCAATTATCGCCTTGGCCTTGAACTGTTGATCCTCAATGGCATACTCGTATTTGCCGGTTTGTTCGCGATCTCCCGCAAGGAGAGCGTGGACAAGGCGGCGGTTCGAGAACCTTTCACCGCCTGACGTTCCAACCGCATCACGTCCCAACCCTTTTAGCGGAGTTCCGATGTCCTTCAAGCCTTTGTCTTCCCTGCGCCGCGGTTTCGGCATGCTCTGGCGCGGCCTCGACGCCACACGCCGTTTCATGCTGAACATGCTGTTCCTGCTGATCCTGATCGTCTTCCTGGTGGCGCTCTTCGGCGGCGGCGCCAAGCCGCTGGCCGACAAGACGGCCCTGGTGCTGGAACTGCGCGGCGACCTGGCCGAACAGACCACCGGCAGCGTCGGCGACCAGCTGCTGGCCAACGTCGGCGGCGAGACCCGCCGCACCATCCAGCTGCGCGACATGCTGACCGTGCTCGACGCCGCCGCCAAGGACGAGAAGATCGACAGCGTGGTCCTGCTGCTCGACGAGCTCGACGGCGGTGGCCTGGCCATGCTGCGCGAGATCGGCGCGGCCATCGACCGCGTCAAGGCGGCCGGCAAGCGCGTGGTGGCCTGGGGCGGCATGTACGACCAGAAGCGCTACCTGCTGGCCTCGCACGCCAACGAGATCTACGTGCACCCGATGGGCATGGTCCTGATCGAAGGCTTCGGGCGCAACCGCAACTACTACCGCGACGCCCTCGACAAGCTGGGCGTGACCGTCAACCTGATCAAGGTCGGCACCTACAAGAGCGCGGCCGAGCCCTTCATCGCGAACGGTCCCTCGCAGGCGGCGATGGAAGCCGACGCCTTCCTCTACGGCGCGCTGTGGCAGAACTACACCAGCATGGTCGAGAAGAACCGCAAGCTCGAAGCCGGCGCCGTGGCGCGCGGCATCGAACAGCTGCCGCAGCTCATGGAAGCGGCCGGCGGCAGCGCCGCCCAGGTCGCGCGCAACCTGAAGCTGGTCGACGGCATCAAGACCAAGGATGAAGTGCGCGCCATGATGATCAAGCGCGGCGCCTGGGACGAGGACATCGAGTCCTTCCGCCAGGTGTCCTACCACGACTACCTGCAGCGCCATCCGCAGAAGCCCTTCGGCGACGCGGTCGGCGTCATCGTCGCCGCCGGCGAGATCACCGACGGCCAGGGCGGCCCGGGCGTGATCGGCGGCGTCTCGACCGCCAGCCAGATCCGCCGCGCGCGCGAGGACGACCAGATCAAGGCCGTGGTGCTGCGCGTCGATTCGCCCGGCGGCAGCGCCTACGGTTCGGAGCTGATCCGGCGCGAACTGGAACTGACCCGCGCCGCCGGCAAGCCGGTCGTGGTCTCGATGGGCAACGTGGCCGCGTCCGGCGGCTACTGGATGTCGATGGCGGCCGACGAAGTCATCGCCGACCCCGCCACCATCACCGGCTCGATCGGCGTGTTCGCCATCCTGCCGACCGCCGACCGGGTGGCCGACAAGATGGGCGTGCGCACCGGCGGCTACACCACCACCTGGCTGGCCGACGCCTACAATCCGCTGCGCCCGATGGACCCGCGCTTCGGCCAGCTGATCCAGGCCAGCATCAACAACGTCTACAAGGAGTTCACCACCAAGGCGGCCGTGGCGCGCAAGACCACCGCGGCGAAGATCGACGAGGTGGGGCAGGGCCGCGTCTGGACCGGCGCCCAGGCCAAGGAGCGCGGCCTGGTCGACACCCTGGGCAGCTACGGCGACGCGCTGCGCTCGGCCGCCAAGCGCGCCAAGCTGGGCGAGGACTTCCGCGTCGCCTACATCGAGCGTCCGGGCTCGAAGTTCGAGCGCTTCCTGGAAATGATGGGCGCATCAAGCCAGACCGCCGTCAACATTCAGGTCAAGCTGGGCATGCTGCCGGACGCGCTGCCCTCGGGCGCCGTGGCCGGCGTGGCCAAGGACCTGGTCTGGCTGAACGAACTGACCGAGGGCAAGAAGCCCTTCGCCGCGATTACGCATTGCTTCTGCGAATTACCGTGACAGCCTTGAGGATGGTGTGAATTTGTAACCGCTGTTACATGTCGCCGGGACGGGCGCTGGGTTTCCAGCGCCCGTTTTTATTGGATCTGCGCCCATGTTCGTCCTACGGTGTAAATCGGTGTAAAGGGCGCGCGTACAGCAGGGCGCTGGTCTGTTTATAGACCCCGCGCTATGTACGTTACGAAACATATTCAAGCCTCGCTCCATGCTACATTCCGAGCTGATTACTTGTGTATTTGTCAGCAGTTCAGTTCGGTCACCAAGGATGAGCATGGATTCTCCCGTATCCCCCAACAAGGCTTCCACCACCCCGCCGCGCACCCGGCGCGGCCGCATCATCGGCAGCATCGTCGCGGTCCTGGCCATGGTGGCGCTCGGCGCGCTGGCCTGGTACCTGACCCACCGCACCCCTCAGGGCGCAGGCGGTCCCGGCGCCGCGGGCGGCAGGCCGGGCGCGGGAGCGGCGGCGGGCGGACCAGGCAGGGGCGGCGGACGCGGGGCGCCGGCGACCACGGTGGGCGTGGCGACCGCCGAGCAGGCCGACATCCCGGTCACTCTCGATGCCCTCGGCACGGTGGTGCCGGCGGCGATCGCCACCGTGCGGCCCCAGGTCTCGGGCGTGCTGCAGAAGATCCACTTCACCGAAGGCCAGCAGGTAAAGGCCGGCCAGGTGCTGGCCACCATCGATCCGCGCACCTTCGAGATCTCGGTGCTGCAGGCGACCGGCCAGCGCCAGCGCGACGAAGCCCAGCTGGAGAGCGCGCGCCTGACCCTGTCGCGCTACCGCACCCTGCTGGAGCAGGATTCGATCGCACGCCAGGAAGTCGACACCCAGGCGGCCCTGGTCAAGCAGCTCGAAGGCGCGGTGACGACCGACCGCGCGGCCGAGAACCAGGCGCGCCTGAACCTCAGCTATACGCAGGTGAAGGCGCCGATCGCCGGCCGCGTCGGCCTGCGCACGGTCGACATCGGCAACCTGGTGGGCAGCGGCGACGCCAACGGCATCGCCGTCATCACCCAGTTCTCGCCGATCGACGTCGAGTTCGCCGTGCCCCAGGACCAGGTGCCGGAACTGCAGCGCCGGATCGCCCAGAACGCGACGCTGCCGGCCACGGCGCTCGACCGCACCCGCACCACCGAGCTGGCGCAGGGGCGTTTCGCGGCCCTGGACAACCAGGTCGACGTCCAGACCGGCACCGTGCGCGCCAAGGCGCGTTTCGAGAACGCCGACAGCAAACTCTTCCCGAGCCAGTTCGTGAACCTGCGCCTGCAGGTGCGCACCATCGAGGACGCGGTCGTGGTGCCGGTCAACGCGCTGCGCCATGGCGCCGACGGCGACTTCGTATTCGTGCTCAACGAGCAGGAGCGCACCGTGTCCATGCGCCCGGTGAAGCGCGGCCAGGCGACCGTGGACCGGATCCAGGTGACCGAAGGGTTGAAGCCGGGCGAGCGCGTGATCACCGAAGGCGCCGACCGCCTGAAGGATGGGGCGAAGGTGACGCTGCCGGGCGACCGGCCGCAGGGTGCGCAGGGCGCGCGCGGCCAGGGAGCGCAGGGGCAGCAGGGCGCCCAGGGGCAGCGCCGCCAGCGGGAAGGAAATGCGCAATGAGGATCGTCGTAGGGTGGGCGGCTTCGCCGCCCACGCGTTCAACGAACGGATGCGTATTCGCGCCCGCCGTATTCATCAAAGGTAGGGTGCCGATCATCGGCACAGTCCCGCATCGCGGCCAGTTACACGCTGGTTGGACGCGTGGGCGGCAAAGCCGCCTTTCGTGGCCCGGCCCACCCTACGGGTATGTCGAACACGCCGGGAGGGAATCATGAGCCCGTCCGGCCCATTCATCCGCCGCCCGGTCGCCACGGCGCTCCTGATGCTGGCGATCGTGCTGGCCGGCCTGGTCGGCTACCGCTTCCTGCCGCTCTCGGCTCTGCCGCAGGTCGACTTCCCGACCATCCAGGTCCAGACCCTCTACCCGGGCGCCAGTCCCGAGGTCATGTCGCGCACCGTGACCGCGCCGCTCGAGCGCCAGTTCGGCCAGATGTCCGGCCTTACGCGCATGAGTTCGACCAGCGCCGCCGGCGTGTCCGTCATCACCCTGCAGTTCGGCCTCGGGCAGACGCTGGACGTGGCCGAGCAGGAAGTGCAGGCCGCGATCAATGCCGGCGGTTCGCTGCTGCCGGCCGACCTGCCGGCGCCGCCCGTCTACGCCAAGGTCAATCCGGCCGACGCGCCGGTGCTGACGCTGGCGATCACCTCCGATACCATCCCGTTGACCGAAGTCCAGAACCTGGTCAACACGCGCCTGGCCCTGAAGATCAGCCAGGTCTCGGGCGTGGGCCTGGTCACGCTCTCGGGCGGCCAGCGTCCCGCCGTGCGCATCCAGGCCGATACCGAGGCGCTCGCGTCCTACGGCCTGGGCCTGGATTCGCTGCGCACCGCGATCACGGCCGCCAACGCCAACAGCGCCAAGGGCAGTTTCGACGGCCCGACCCGGGCCTATGCGATCAACGCCAACGACCAGTTGGTGACCGTCCAGGACTATAAGAACCTGATAGTCGCCTACCGCAATGGCGCCCCGGTGCGCCTGGAGAACGTGGCAAAGGTCGTCGACAGCGCCGAGAACGTGCGCCTGGGCGCCTGGGCCAACCTGAAGCCCGCGATCATCCTGAACGTGCAGCGCCAGCCGGGCGCCAACGTCATCGCCACGGTCGACGCCATCAAGGAGCGCCTGCCCGAACTGCAGGCCAGCCTGCCGGCCTCGCTGCGCCTGGACGTGCTGAGCGACCGCACCACCGGCATCCGCGCCTCGGTCGAGCACGTGCAGATCGAGCTGCTGCTGGCCGTGGTGCTGGTGGTGCTGGTGATCTTCGCTTTCCTGCACAGCGTGCGCGCCACCGTCATCGCCAGCCTGGCGGTGCCGATCTCGCTGATCGGTTCCTTCGGCGTGATGTATTTGCTCGGCTACAGCCTGAACAACCTCTCGCTGATGGCGCTGACCATCGCCACCGGCTTCGTGGTCGACGACGCCATCGTCATGATCGAGAACATCGCACGCTACATCGAGGAGGGCGAAAAGCCGATGGCGGCGGCCATCAAGGGCGCGGCCCAGATCGGCTTCACCATCATCTCGCTGACCGTTTCGCTGATCGCGGTCCTGATCCCGCTGCTCTTCATGGGCGACGTGGTGGGCCGCCTGTTCCGCGAATTCGCGGTGACGCTTGCCATCACCATCCTGATCTCTGGCGTAGTGTCGCTGACCCTGGTGCCGATGATGTCGGCGCGCTGGCTGCGCAGCCATGAGGAAGAAAAGCCGGGCAGGTTGGCGCGCAAGACCCAGGCGTTCTTCGACCGCGTGATCCACCAGTACGACCGCGGCCTGGACTGGGTGCTGGCGCGGCAGGGCCTGACCTTGCTCGTCGCCCTGGCCACGCTGGCGCTCACGGCCCTGCTGTGGGTGGTGATCCCGAAGGGACTGTTCCCGACCCAGGACACGGGCCAGTTGCAGGCGCGCGTGGAAACGCGCCAGGCGATCTCGTACAAGGCGATGGCCGAGCTGCAGCAGCAGGCCGCCAAGGCCATCCTCGAGGATCCGGAAGTGGAGTCTCTGGCCTCCAATGTCGGAGTGGATGCCGCCAACAACACCATGCTCCACACCGGCACCATGCTGATCAACCTGAAGCGCGACCGCAGCTCCGATCCGGACGAACTCATGCAGCGCCTGCGGAACCGCGTCTCGCGCATCGCCGGCGTGACGCTCTACCTGCAGCCGACCCAGGACCTGACCATCGACGCCGAGACCGGCCCGACCCAGTACCGGGTCTCGCTCGAAGGGGCGGACAACGCCACCGTGGTCGAGTGGGCAAAGAAGCTGGTGGCGCGCATGCAGCAGCAGGAGCAGCTGCGCAACGTGACGACCGACGCCGGCGCGGTCGGCGCGGCCGCCGTGGTCCACATCGACCGCGACACCGCCTCGCGCCTGAACATCACGGCGTCCAGCATCGACGACGCCCTCTACAGCGCCTTCGGCCAGCGCATCGTCTCGACCATTTTCACGGAGACCAACCAGTACCGGGTGATCCTGGAAGCCCAGCAGGACGAAGCGATGTCCCTGGCGGCGCTGGGCCGCCTGCAGCTGCGCACCGGCTCGGGCGAACCGACGCCGCTGTCGGCCGTGGCCACCATCCGCGAGGAAGAGGCGCCGCTGCAGGTGACCCACGTGGCGCAGTATCCGGCCACCACCATCGGTTTCGATACCGCGGCAGGCACCTCGCTCGGCCAGGCGGTCGACGCGATCCGCGCCGCTGCCGAGGACATCAAGCTGCCGGCCTCGGTCACGCTGACCTTCCTCGGCGCCTCGGGCGCCTACGAGAACTCGCTGTCGAACCAGTTGTGGCTGATCCTGGCGGCGGTGGTCTGCGTCTACATCGTGCTGGGCGTGCTCTACGAGAGCTACATCCACCCGCTGACCATCCTGTCGACCTTGCCCTCGGCCGGCGTGGGCGCACTGCTGGCGCTGTGGATCACCGGGCAGGGGCTGGGCGTGATCGGCATCATCGGCATCATCCTCCTGATCGGCATCGTCAAGAAGAACGCGATCATGATGATCGACTTCGCCATCGAGGCCGAGCGCGATGAAGGCAAGACCCCGCTGGAGGCGATCCGCCAGGCGGCGCTCTTGCGCTTCCGCCCGATCCTGATGACGACCCTGGCCGCGCTGTTCGCCGCCGTGCCGCTGATGTTCGGCTGGGGCGAGGGCGCCGAGCTGCGGCGTCCGCTGGGCCTGGCGATCTTCGGCGGCCTGATCGTCTCGCAGTTGCTGACGCTGTTCACGACGCCGGTGATCTACCTGGCCTTCGATCGTACCGCGCGCCGCTGGAGCGGGAAGGCGCCCGCGAAGCCGAAAGAGGTCGGCGCGTGAACCTGTCGAAGCCTTTTGTTGCGCGCCCGATCGCGACCGTCCTGCTGACGCTCGGGCTGGCGCTGGCGGGGATTGCCGCCTTCTTCGTGCTGCCGGTCTCGCCGCTGCCCCAGGTCGACTTCCCGGCCATTTCGGTGTCGGCCTCGCTGCCCGGCGCCAGCCCCGAGACCATGGCCAGCAGCGTCGCCACGCCGCTCGAGCGGCGCCTGGGCGTGATCGCGGGCGTCAACGAGATGACCTCGAACTCGGGCAGCGGCTCGACCCGCATCAACCTGCAGTTCGAGCTGAACCGCAAGATCGACTCGGCCGCGCGCGAAGTGCAGGCCGCGATCAATGCCGCGCGCGCCGACCTGCCGGCCACGCTGCGCAGCAATCCGACCTACCGCAAGGTCAACCCGTCGGACGCGCCCGTGATCATCCTGGCGCTGACCTCGAAAACGCGCACGCCCGGCCAGATCTACGACGCGGTCTCGAACATCGTGCAGCAGCGCCTGGCCCAGGTGCCGGGCGTCGGCGAGGTCGAGATCGGCGGCGGCTCGCTGCCGGCGGTGCGGGTCGAACTCAATCCCTACGCGCTGAACCGCCTCGGCGTGTCGGCCGAGGATGTGCGCGCCGCCATCCAGTCGAGCAACCCGAACCGCCCGAAGGGCGCGATCGAAGGCGGCGGCAACCGCCTGCAGATCTATTCCCAGGTCGATACGCCGACCAACGGCCGCACGGCGGCGGACTACCGCGACCTGGTGGTGGCCTGGCGCGGCCAGGCGGCGGTGCGCCTGCGCGACGTGGCCGAGGTGATCGACGGACCGGAAAACATCAACACCCTGGGCCTGTTCAACGGCGAGCCGGCCGTCATCGTCCTGATCACGCGCCAGCCGGCCGCGAACGTCATCGAGACGGTCGACGGCGTGCGCGCGCTGCTGCCGTCCCTGCAAGCCCAGCTTCCGGGCGACATCACGCTGCAGGTGGCCTCGGACCGCACCAATTCCATCCGCGCCTCGCTGCACGAAATCGAATTCACGCTGCTCATCTCCATCCTGCTGGTGGTGCTGGTGGTGAGCGTCTTCTTGCGCAGCGTGCGCGCCACCGTGATCCCGGCGGTGGCGACCGTGGTCTCGCTGCTGGGCACCTTCGGCGTCATGTGGCTGCTCGGCTTCAGCCTGAACAACCTGTCGCTGATGGCGCTGACGGTGGCGACCGGCTTCGTGGTCGACGACGCGATCGTGGTGCTGGAGAACACCGCGCGCCATGTCGAGAAGGGCATGGACCGCATGCAGGCGGCCCTGCTCGGCGCGCGCGAGGTCGGCTTTACCGTGCTGTCGATCAGCCTGTCGCTGGTGGCGGTGTTCATCCCGCTGCTGTTCATGGGCGGGCAGGTGGGGCGGCTGTTCCGCGAGTTCGCGGTCACCCTGTCCGCGGCGGTGATGATCTCGCTGGTGATCTCGCTGACCACCACGCCCATGATGTGCGCCTGGCTGCTGAAGAAGGGCCATACCATCGAGCGTCCGCAGGGCCGCCTGTCGCGCTGGTCGGAATCGGGCTTCAACTGGCTCCTGCGCGTCTACGAGCGCTCGCTCGACTGGGCCCTGGCCAGCCGGGCGCTGGTGATGCTGATCCTGGTCTTCGTGATCGGGCTGAACGTCTACCTGTTCTCGGCCGCGCCCAAGGGCTTCTTCCCTCAGCAGGACACCGGCCAGATCAGCGGCGGCATCCGGGCCGACCAGAGCATCTCCTTCCAGGCCATGCAGGCCAAGATGCGCCAGCTCGTGAACATCATCAAGCGTGACCCGGCGGTCGACACCGTGGTCGGCTTCACCGGCGGCGGACGGGCCGGCGGCGGCTTCATGTTCATCAACCTGAAACCGGCTTCCGAGCGCACCGAGAAAGGCCAGGCCGTGATCGCGCGCCTGCGCCCCAAACTGGCGCGGGTCACCGGCGTGTCGCTCTTCCTCAATCCCGTGCAGGACCTGCGCATGGGTGGGCGCTCGTCGAACTCGACCTACCAGTACACGCTGAAGAGCGACAGCAGCCAGGACCTGAAGGAGTGGGCCTCGAAGCTGGCCGACGCCATGAAGCGCCAGCCGGCCCTGGTCGACGTCGACACCGACCAGGCCGAGAACGGCGTCGAGATGTTCGTCACCATCGACAAGGAGAGCGCCGCCCGCCTCGGGATCAGCACGCGCGACGTCGACAATGCGCTGTACAACAACTTCGGCCAGCGCCAGGTCGCCAATATCTACGACGAGTTGAACCAGTACCACGTGATCATGGGCGTGGCCCAGCGCTATGCGCAGTCGCCGGAGGCGCTGAAGGACGTGTACGTGCCGGCGCGCGCCAGCGGCGGCGCTTCCGGCTCCGCTTCGACCGCCGCCACGGCGTCGTCGAGTGGGACGACGGCGGCCGCCACCGGTTCGGGCGCTGCCACTGGCGGCGCCACCAGCGCCGCCACCAGCGGCGGCATGACCAGCAACGGCACGCCGGCGCCGGCTTCCACGCTCTCCGCCACGCGCGACGCCTCCAGCGGCGCGGCCCTGTCGACCAGCGCTTCGACCATGGTGCCGCTGTCGGCCATCGCCAGCTTCGCAGAAAGCTCGACGCCCACTTCCGTCAACCACCAGGACGGCGAGCTGGCCACCACGGTGTCCTTCAACCTGGCCGAAGGCTTCAATTTGTCCGACGGCCAGGCCGCGGTGCGCCAGGCCGAAGCCGACATCGCCATGCCGGCCAATGTGCGCGGCAGCTTCGAGGGCACGGCGCGCGCGGCCCAGGAATCGAACAAGGAGCAGCCGCTGCTGATCCTGGCGGCCATCGTCGTCATCTACATCGTGCTCGGCATCCTGTACGAAAGCCTGGTGCACCCGATCACCGTGCTCTCCACCTTGCCCTCGGCCGGCGTGGGCGCGGTGCTGGCCCTCCTGCTGTTCAACATGGAGTTCTCCATCATCGCCCTGATCGGCGTCTTCCTCCTGATCGGCATCGTCAAGAAGAACGCGATCCTGATCATCGACTTCGCGCTGGAAGCGGAGCGGGCGCGCGGGCTGGACGCCGTGGAGGCGGTGCGCGAAGCCTGCCTGCTGCGCTTCCGCCCCATCCTGATGACGACCCTGGCCGCGGCCCTCGGCGCGCTGCCGCTGGCGATCGGCTTCGGCGAGGGTTCGGAGCTGCGCCAGCCGCTGGGCATCGCCATCATCGGCGGCCTGATCGCGAGCCAGTTGCTGACCCTGCTGACCACGCCGGTGGTCTACGTCCTGATGGACAAGCTGCGCCGCCGCACCCCCGAGGAACGCGAGCTGACCCGGCATCCGCTCGAAGAAGATGCCGTCCCGACCCCATCGAAATGAGATTCCTTATGCATGAAACGACGCCATTCCGACTGACCCTGCTGGCACTCGTCGTCGGCCTTGCCGGCTGCAGCGTCGGCCCCGCCTACCAGGTGCCGAGCACGCCGCAACCGGCGGCGTTCAAGGAGCTCGCCGGCTGGGTGCCCGCGGCGCCGGCCGACGCGCTCGAGCGGGGCCCGTGGTGGCAGCTCTTCAACGATCCCATCCTGAACGAACTGGCGAACGGCATCGAGGTCTCGAACCAGAACGTGGCGGCGGCCGTCGCCAACTATGCCCAGGCGCGCGCCCTGGTGCAGCAGCAACGCGCGGCGCTGTTCCCTTCGGTGAACCTGCAATTGAGCGGCGACCGTTCCGGCGTGCGCGGGCAGGGCGCCGACAACGCCTATCGCCTGAACCTGGGCGGCAGCTGGGAGCCGGACGTGTGGGGCCGCCTGCGCGCGGGCGTCACCAGCGCCCAGGCCGGCGCCCAGGCGACCGCCGCGGACCTGGCCAGCGCGCGCCTGTCGGCGCAAGGCGAGCTGGCCGCGAACTACTTCACGGTGCGCCAGCTCGATGCGGCGCGCGCGCTGCTGGCGGACACCATCGCCGGCTACGAGCGCGTGCTCACGATCACGCGGAACCGCTTCAACGTCGGCATCGTCGCGCGCACCGACGTGCTGCAGGCCGAGACCCAGCTGGCCAACGCCCGCAACGACGAACTTTCCCTGGTGCGCCAGCGCGCCCAGGCCGAGCACGCGATCGCCATCCTGCTCGGCAAGGCGCCGAGCGACTTCACGCTGGCGCCCCTGCCCGAATGGCGGGTCACCGTGCCCGAGGTGCCGGTGGGCGTGCCGTCCACGCTGCTGCAGCGCCGCCCGGACATCGCCGCCGCCGAACGCGACGTCGCCGTCGCCAACGCCGACATCGGCATTGCGCGCTCGGCGTATTTCCCGAACATCGGGCTGTCGGCCTCCGGCGGCACCGTCGGCAGCCGGGTGTCGGACCTGTTCTCGGTATCGAACGCGGCCTGGTCCTTCGGCCTGTCGGCGGCCCAGTCCCTCTTCAACGCCGGCGCCACCCGCGCCAGCGTCGCCGCCGCCGAGGCGCGCCACCAGGCGGCGGTCGCGCGCTACCGCCAGACGGTGCTGAACGCCTTCGCGGATGTCGAGGACCAGCTGACCGCCACGCGCGTGCTGGCCCAGCAACAGGACCTGCGCCGCCAGGCTTCCGAGGCGGCCAGCCTGGTCGAGCAGCAGATCCTGAACCAGTACAAGGCGGGGCAGGTGAGTTATACGGAAGTGGTGCAGGCCCAGGTCACGGCCCTGAACGCGCGCCGCGCGCTGGTCCAGGTGCAGGCCGACCGCCAGACCGTGGCGGTGGCCCTGATCCAGGCGCTGGGCGGCGGCTGGCACGCGGGGGAGCAGCCCGCCCGGCCTTGAAAGCGCGGCCTTCGTTCCCACCTGGCGTTGTCATCCATTCAAGCCGGGTCCGTCATGTTCAACTTTCGCCACCCCAGGCCTGTCGTCGACGGCCGCGCCGTTGCGGTGCAGGTCGTGCAGCAGAAGGCCGCCAGTGCGCGGACCCCGGTGCTCGTGGCCGAGCACAGGCCGCCCGCGAAGGCGCGAGCGCCGGCCCCGGCCGGCGAGGAAGCGCCCGCGGAAAATCCTTAGAACTGTTCGCCGCCCGCATCGCGCTGGCGCAGGAGCTGCCAGCCGAGCACCCCGATGGCCAGGCCCGCGCCCACCATCAGCGCCGTGTTGCGCTGCTGGTCGGGCCGGCGCTGGCCGCTGTGGATGCCGCTGGCGCCGCGCTGCGGGGCGTAGAGCGCGCCGGCGGTGTCGGCGGCGCGGTCGGCCCGCTTCGACCACGCATCCAGGAAGCGGCCCATGAGCATCGCGGGCAGGGGCGCCGCCAGCTCGCTGAGCTTCATCAGCGTCGCGGGTGCGCCGATCACGGTCGTGCTGCGCGGCTGCTCGGCCAGGCGGACGATGGCGTCGGCCACCTTTTCCGGCGTGAGCGTGCCGGGCGGGTAGGACAGCTTCGCACCCGTGTAATTGCCCGCGTGACGGAAGCCCGGCGTGTCGACGAAGGTCGGGTAGACGTCGCAGACGTGGATGTGGGAATGATCCTGCAGTTCGGCGCGCAAGGCCTCGCTGAAGCCGCGCAGGCCGTACTTGCTCGCGGCGTAGGCGGCGGAGTAGGGCGAGGCGACGAAGCCGCCGAAGGAAATCATGTTCACCCAGATGCCGTGGCCCTGTTCCAGGAAGACCGGCAGCACGGCATGCGCGTCGTGCATGTGGCCGAGGAGGTTGGCCTCGATCACGCGCCGGTGGTCTTCGAGCGGCACCTCGGGATACTTGCCGACCACGCCGATGCCGACGTCGCTGAACCACAGGTCGATCTCGCCCAGGATCTCGCGCGCCTCGCGCGCGAAGGCGGCCACGGCCTCGGCGTCGGTCACGTCGACGACGCGCACCTCGGCGCTGCCGCCCGCATCGCGGCATTGGCGGGCGACGTCGTCGAGCCCTTCCTTGCCGCGCGCCGCCAGGACCAGCATGGCGCCCTCGCGGGCGAAAGCGATTGCGGTGGCGGCGCCGATGCCGCTCGATGCGCCGGTGATGACGACGCGGGTGCTGGTGGGGGTCATCTTGTTCGCCTTTGTTCGGGTTGTCGTTTCCGGCCGCATGGACGTGCAGCCGGCCGGACCACATCGGAGCGCCTGACGACACCTTCAGGGCAAGGGATGCGACCGGCCGAAGCAGCGTCGAAGACCGTACGCCGGTGCGGCGAGACGGTGCAACGCGGCCATGGAGGTTTTGTCAGGTGCTCCAGGCCATGGCTGGCTTCCTGCAAGCGCATGGTGCCCCAATTAGGCGGTTCCCGGTCGCACGACTCGACAGCGACCCGGCGGCAGGCGGCGTCCCGCCCGCTTCAGCGGCCGTCCTGCTCCTGCTCCTCTACCGGCGTAATGCGTATGCCCCGCCGCGCCAGCGCCTCGCGCAGCAGGAACTCGATTTCCGCGTTCACGCTGCGCAGGTCGTTGGCGGCCAGCCGCTGCAACTGCTCCCACAAGGCGGGATCGATGCGCAGCGGGTAGGACTTTTTTCCCGGACTTGCCATCCGTCTAGCCTCAGTGCTTTCTTTGACTTAGTTGTACAGGGTGCCGGTGTTGACGATCGGCTGGGTTTCGCGGTCGGAGCATAGCACTACCAACAAATTGCTGACCATGGCCGCCTTGCGCTCGGAATCGAGTTCGACGATCTCGCGCTCGGCCAGTCCGCGCAAGGCTTCCTCGACCATGCCGACGGCCCCGCGCACGATCTGGGCGCGTGCGCTGATGATAGCCTGCGCCTGCTGGCGGCGCAGCATGACCTGGGCGATTTCGGGAGCGTAGGCGAGGTGGGTCAGCTTGGCGTCCACGGTCTCGACGCCCGCGGCCTCGAAGCGCTCGGTGAGCTCGGTCCTGAGCGCCGCCGCCACCTCGGCCGCGCCGCCGCGCAGGGTCAGTTCGCCCGACGCCAGGTCTTCGCCTTCGTCGTAGGCATATTGCGCGGCCAGGTGACGCAGGGCCGCTTCGGCCTGCACGCTCACATAGCGCTCGAAATTGTCGACCTCGAACATGGCCTGCGCGGTATCGCGCACGCGCCAGACGACAGCCGCCGCGATCTCGACCGGATTGCCGCGCTTGTCGTTCACCTTCAGGGTCTGGATGTTCTGGTTGCGCGCCCGCACGCTCAGCCTGTGCTTGCGGTACAGCGGGAAGGCCCAGCGCAGGCCTTCGCTGCGGTCGGTTCCCACGTAGCGGCCGAAGAGCGTCAACACGGCCGTTTCGTTCGGCTGCAGCATATACAGGCCCGCGCAGGCCAGGACGCCGAGGACGATCAGGACGATGCCCGCCGCCAGCCCCGCGCCCGCGCCCGAGCGCAGCAGCAGCGCGCCGGCGCCAATCGCCAGCAGGGCGCCGGCGAAGCCCAGGTAACCGTTCATCGACGAGAGCGGGGTTTCTTGCCGTTTGTGCGTGGACATGTTTGGTCTCCGAAGTGATCTAAAAGTGATATCACATTACGATCAAAATTTCTGTTCGTCAAGACAGAAGTTGAAATTGTCGTAACTGCCGGGCGCTTGGTTCGCGCCTTACCTATGCATGCCGCATATGCTCCTGGATGAGCATCATGACCCTGCTCAAACAATAGCCCTGTGACCGCTTGTATCGTGACAAACATTCCCAACTTCCTGCTGGCAACTAAATTAGCGGGGATACGTTGGGGAGGTCACCACGGAGCGCAACGAAATGGGCATGCGATTGGCGGAACAGGTGAGAACCGCAGTGGCGGAATACGCCGATACGAACCGGCTCTACGACCTGACGGTGCAAGACGCCGGCGGCGACGGCCTTGTGAGAGCACTGCTCGTCGAAGCGTTCAGCGCCGACGACGAAGTCCAGGCGATCGGCGGCCGTGACGTGATCGTGCTGTCGACCAGCATCCACATCGCTTGCGAAGAACTACTCGGCCGGCAGGCAGCGCTGGAAATCAGCCTTGCGGACGGTACGCGTACCCGCTTCGCAGGCGAGGTCAATCAAGTGGCACTGCTGGGGAGCGATGGCGGGCTGGCGCGGTATCGGGTGCGCATCGTGCCTTGGATGTGGCGCCTTGGCGAGGTGCGTAACAGCCGCGTATGGCAGGACAAGAGCGTCATCGACATCGTCGATTCGGTATTTGCGGCGTATTTGCCGCTGGTCAAGTGGCGTTGGAGCGACGACGCCAGGGCGTTCATGGGGAGCGCGCTGCCGCGCAGCTATTGTTGCCAGTATCGCGAGTCCGATCTCGATTTCGTGCTGCGCTTGCTGTCCGAAGAGGGATTATGCTGGCGCTTCGAGCAGACCGACGACGGGCCGTGTGCCGTGCTGTTCGCCGACAGCAGCCAGCCGTGCGCGGTGCCGGAAGACGAGAGCAGCGCATGCAACCCTGGGGTGCGCTACCACGGCGCCCGCTCTGTCGAGCAATCGGATACCGTCCAGGCAATCACGGCTCAGCGGCGCCTGCACGCTTCGCTGGCGACGGTGCTCGGTTACGACCACAAGTCCCGGCAGATCGTCGCGGCTGGGACGCCTGCGTACGCCTGCCAGGGCAGGAGCCTGCCGCCTCTGGAAGCATTCGACCTGCCTGGCCGATACGCATGCGCGAGTCGCGAGCAGGCGCGGCGCTATGCCGACCTGTGGATGCAGTCGAAGGAAGCGCGCAGCCAGTTGTGGCACGGCCGCGGCACGGTGCGCACGCTGCGTGCCGGGACGAGATTGAACTTGACTGGCTTGCCCTTGCGGCAAATGGGCGAGACGGCCAGCTTCACGATACTGCGCGTGCGCAGCGTGGGCGTGAACAACCTGCCGCCGCCGGCGCAGCAGGGACTGGCCGAGTTGTTCGGCCCTATCCCGGAGCTGCTGGATGAGGTCGTGCAGGGCAACTGGCCGGGCGATTTCGCCGCGGCGATCAGGCAAGCTCAGGAAAGCGGCTACGCGAACTGTTTCGAAGCCATTCCTTCCGAGCTGACCTGGCGCCCGGAACTGCCGGGCAGCGATGGACGCAGCCGCTCGAAGCCGACCGCACACGGCGCCCAAAGCGCGATCGTGATCGGTCCGAATGGACGGGATACCCCGAGCGGCACCGACGAGCTCTACTGCGACAGGCTGGGCCGGGTCCGGATCCGGTTCCACTGGCAGGACAGCGGCACCGCATCCTGCTGGGTGCGCGTCGCGCAGCGTTCGGCGGGCACCGGCATGGGCAACCAGTTCCTGCCTCGAATTGGGCAGGAAGTATTTGTCCAATTTCTTGAAAATGACATCGACCAGCCGATCATTGTTGGCGCCATGTACAACGGGCAGGGAGAAGGCGGAATCGTTCCGACCCCGGGTGGACAGGTGCGGGAAGGGCGCGACGTGGTCTGCTTCCGGTCCGCACATGACCATGCGCCCTCCGCGCAAGGCAACCGTGCCGGCGGAAACAGCCCCGTCTGGCACGGCGCCTCGGGCGACAGCGCGGGGCATCGCAATGGCGCAGCGCAGTGGGGTGTGCGCAGCAAGGAATTCGGCGGCTCGGGCTACAACCAGTTATTGTTCGACGATACCGATGGGCAGGGGCGGGTCCAGCTCAAGTGTAGCCATGAAGCATCCGAACTCAATCTCGGCCACCTGATCCACGCAGCCGACAATTACCGGGGAAGTTTTCGTGGACTTGGCGCCGAATTGCGTACCGATGCCTATGGCGCGGTCAGAGCCGGAGCAGGCCTCTTGGTGACCAGCTACTCGCTGCAGCACGGTTCTGCCACGCGCGATCCCATCGGCGAGAATGCAGCCGGCCTCGCCATGTTGACACAGGCAGCCAGGCTCGCCGGGACGCTGCACGCCGCAGCATCGACTCATCAGACGGTCGGCCTGGCATCGCACGCTGGCGCCGCCGGCAGCGACGCGAGCGTACTGGACGACAAGGCCGCTCCCCTGAAGGCGATGGTTAACGCGGCATCCGGCATGGTCGGCTCGGCGTCGCTCGATGCGGCGCACACGGACGCTGCAAACAGGAACACCAGTCAAGACACTGCGAAGCTGCCGCATTTCACCGATCCGATCATCGCCATGTCGGCCAGGGACGGCCTGGGCGTCAACGCGGGACTAAGCCTGCAACTGGCGAACGGCGAAACCGCCACATTGATGAGCGGCCAGGACATGCAGTTCGTCGCAGGCGGACAGATGCGCGTGCATGCGGGCCAGGCCATCGGCGTACTCGGCGGCGCAGTCAAGGCGGGCGCGGGTGGTCTCGGGCTGCAATTAATTGCGGCGAAGGACGCGATCGACATCCAGGCGCAAGCCGACGAGCTGAAGGTGCAGGCCCGGGACGAGATCGACGTCATCAGTGCGAACGCGCACATCGATTGGGCGGCGGCAAAAAAGATCAGTCTGTCGACCGCCGGCGGCGCCAATATCACGATCGAGGGCGGGAACATTACCGTCCAATGCCCGGGGAAGATCGTCGTCCACGCGGGGAAGAAAAGCTTCCTTGGTCCTGACAAACTCGCCTATCCGATGCCGGCACTCCCAAGCGGCATCTGTGTCGAGTGCCTGAAAAAAGCGCTCGCGGCCGGATCGGCATTCACCATGGTGCAATAGCATGTACATCGACGCTTACAGCTGCGACTGGTTCGACGCCATCCAGGCGCGCACCGACCAGCTGTCCTCGAACCTCTTTTCCTATCTGCTGATCGACGGTGCCTTCGTTCCCGGCCTGCATCGGCAAGGCGCATTCGAACGCAAGGCGCTCCTGTTCGAATCCCTTCCCGCGTGCACGGAGGAGATGAAAGACGTGTCGCCCTTCCTGGTCCCTGTCGGTGGCATCGACAAACCGGTACGCAGGCTGCTGGAAAGGTGCAAGCGCTGGCCAATGGTGAGCCTGATCGACACGCCGGAGACGCTGGACGCGCTATCGAAACGGCTCGCCGCCTGGTGCATTGTCGAGGCCGATGGGCAGCGGTTCAACTTCCGCTTTCCCGACACGCGGCGGCTGCCTGGCATCTATCAGGCGCTAACTGCGACGCAACGCGCGCAGTTGCTGGGGCCTGCGGCGCGCTGGTCATATGTGGCGCGCGATGGCCGCTGGGCCGAATTGTCCATTGAGGCCGCGGCCGGCGACATCGCGACCGATCCCGTGCTCGACCCGCGGCAATTTGCGGCGCTGGTCGATGACAGCCGGATCGATGAGCTGTTGAGCTTACTCAGCAGCAGGGGGCAGGCGGTCTACCGTCAGCCATCGAAAAGCCATGCGCTCTTGACCGGGGCATACCGCATTGCCGCTCATGCCAGGCTTCCCGACGACGAGATGCTCGACTGGTGCGAATGGTGCTGGATGCATGACCAATTGCTGGACGACGCATCGGCGGAGCAGGCACTAGCGGTTTGGCGTAGGACGACATCATGATTGGAACCCCAATGTCCCAACTATTTTCACCCCGTTACCTGGCCCGTTTCCTTTTACTTGGTGTGCTGGCGCTTGGCGCATGCCAAAAGCCCGCGGCCGATGTCGAGGTGAATATCCATGGCGTGAACTACGCTGGCGATGCGTTCAGCTATTACGTCATCGATCCGGCGAAACCGAAAAGTGGTGCAGGCGGCGAATTGATCAATGCCTTCGAAGCCGGCGGCATGACCTGCTGTTTCACGCTGCCGAAAGTGTGGCGGCCGGGAATCAAGGTGCGGATCGATACGACGCACTGGCTGCCCAAGCGGCCCGACAACAGCCTGCCTGAGGTGAAGGAGACACATCTGGTTGAAGTGCCCCGGTATGCGGACGGGAAGCCGGGAGAACTCTGGGTGTTGCGGGCGGAGGATGGCCGCATGAGCGTCGTTTCAAGCGATTTTCAGCCGGACCATGAAAAGTGGCCGGGCAAGGTGAAAGGGTGGCCTGTGCCGTCGTTGGAGTATCGCCGCCAGCGATGGGAGATATACCGCAATCATGAAGAAGGCGGAGTTCGCTTATTTCTCTCGTTGTTAGAAGAGCTTGAAAAAGACCCTCAACGTCAAGCGCGCGATGCTTGGGAGTTTGCCAAGCAATATGAACCTGATTCTCTAACAAAATTTTCCGGTCCCGATGATCCTCAATATCGCATGATGCTCAAGAAGGATTATATGGAAGGGCTCCAAATGAGTAGGGAGCGCCTTAAGAATGTCATGGAGGCCCAGCCATGAGTGCGGTACTAGCGGCTCAGATCGGTGCCGCGTATGGAAATGCGACATCGTATGATGCATTCTTTGCGTCAAATGAAGCGCAATCGATTCGTCGGAAATTCGAGCCTCGAGAGAAGCCGATATTTGGAAAACCCTCCGACTCATGCAAGACCAATCTGTTTTTCGGCTTCTTCTTCGACGGCACCAAAAACAATTATATAAAAGCCGAAGCCGGCAAGAACCATTCGAACGTTGCCCGGCTCTACGACTGCTACCCGGGAAAAAGCGTCCCTGGCGTGCTGCCGAAGTCCACCGATTGGACGCATAGGGCCGAGAACTACACCCACTTCTACAAAGTTTACATTCCCGGCGTGTCCTCCCCCTTTCCTCAAGTCGGCGACACCGGCGAGGGAAACGACGAACGTTTCGGCGGCGCCGGCGGCGCCCTTGGCGAACGCCGCATCATCTGGGCCCTGGTGCAAGCCATCAACAACGTGCACCGTTATTTCCTGTCCGAGCCACTCGTCCGCCAGGAAGAACTGAACGATCTGTACCGCTGGGTGTTCCTCAACAAGCATTCGCGCAGGCGTATGGTCGATGATGGCTGGTGGCGCGGCATGCTCCCCGGCGACGATATCAACGGTATCGCGCGGCGGCGTTTCGAGGCGCTGCTCAAGCGTCTCCACAAGGCAGTGTCGCAGCATTGGCCGAACGAGAAGACAGGCCGGCCGGCCAGGATCGATCCCGGCATCGTGAAGACGATCTACATGTCGGTGTTCGGATTTTCGCGCGGCGCCACGCAGGCGCAATGGTGCAATGCTACTTTGTGAAGGAATCCCCATGCCGCAATTGCTTCCCGGGCCTTACCTGGGCCGTCTTCTCCTGCTTGTCGCGCTGGCGCTTACCGCGTGCGAGCAACCTGTGTCTGATGTCGACGTCAACATCCATGGTGTGAATTACGCGGGCGATGCGTTCAGCTATTACGTCATCGATCCGGGGAAACCAAAAAGTGGCGCCGGTGGCGAATTGATCAATGCATTCGAGGCGGGGGGCATGACATGCTGCTTCACGCTGCCGAAAGTGTGGCGGCCGGGAATCAAGGTGCGGATCGATACGACACACTGGCTGACGAAGCGGCCTGATAACAGCCTGCCGGAGGTGAAGGAAACCCATCTTGTCGAGGTGCCCCGGTATGCGGATGGGAAGCCGGGAGAGCTCTGGGTATTGCGGGCGGCGGACGGCAGCGTGAGCGTGGTTTCGAGCGACTTTCAGCCGGACCATGAGAAATGGCCGGGGGAGGTGAAAGGGTGGCCAGTGCCGTCACTGGAGTACCAGCGGGAGAGGTGGGAAATATTAAGGAAACATCAGCAAGGATTTGTGGACATCTATGTATCGTTACTGGAAGCCCTAAATAAAGCTCCTCAATCTCAAGCAAACGACGCATGGGAACATGCAAAAGTGCACCGCCCTACGTCTTTGAAAGGATTCTCTGGACCGGACGACCCAGCTTATCATCTGGCGCTAAGGAAGCGTTACGAGCAAGGACTCCAAGAAAGCAAAGAGGAGTTGGCACGTCTGATGGAGACCCGGCCATGAGTGCGCTTCTCTGCTCGCAGTTAACTGAAGACATCTGCCAAATATTGGATGTGAAAGCACTTTTTGGTAAGGAGGACGGTGAACTCGTTAAAGAGTTCGAAAAGCGCGAGCGGCCGGTTTTCGGCGTGCCCAAGGAATCATGCTCTACGAACCTGTTTTTCGGCTTCTTCTTCGACGGCACCAAGAACAACTACATAAAAGCCGAAGCCGGCAAGAACCACTCCAATGTCGCCCGCCTCTACGACTGTTACCCGGGCAAGAGCGCACCTGGCGTGCTGCCAAAATCGACCGATTGGACGCATAGGGCAGAGAACTACACCCACTTCTACAAAGTTTACATTCCCGGCGTGTCCTCACCCTTCCCTCAAGTCGGCGACACCGGCGAGGGAAACGACGAACGTTTCGGCGGCGCCGGCGGCGCCCTTGGCGAACGCCGCATCATCTGGGCCCTGGTGCAAGCCATCAACAACGTGCACCGTTATTTCCTGTCCGAGCCACTCGTCCGCCAGGAAGAACTGAACGATCTGTACCGCTGGGTGTTCCTCAACAAGCATTCGCGCAGGCGTATGGTCGATGATGGCTGGTGGCGCGGCATGCTCCCCGGCGACGATATCAACGGTATCGCGCGGCGGCGTTTCGAGGCGCTGCTCAAGCGTCTCCACAGGGCAGTGTCGCAGCATTGGCCGAACGAGAAGTCAGGCCGGCCGGCCAGGATCGATCCCGGCATCGTGAAGACGATCTACATCTCGGTATTCGGATTTTCGCGGGGCGCCACGCAGGCAAGGGCTTTCGTCAACTGGCTGCAATCGCTATGCAAGCTCGATGCCCAGCTGCGGGGGAAATCCGGCATGTCCCTGGGCGGATTTCCTGTCCAGTTCGACTTTCTTGGCGTATTCGATACCGTCGCCTCGGTCGGCGTGGCGAATACGATCGGCTATTTCAACGGCCATGGCGCCTGGGCCGATACCGAGGAAAGCCTGCGTGTCCCCGACGACATCAAATGCCTGCACCTGGTCGCGGCGCACGAGCTGCGCCGCAGCTTTCCTGTCGATTCCATCTCGGTCGGCGGCAATCTGCCTGCCGGCGCCCAGGAAGTCGTCGTTCCCGGCGTCCACTCGGATATCGGCTGCGGCTATTGTCCGCGCGAGCAGGGGCGGGGTACCGATCCGAACGGGGACGATATGCTGGCGCGCATCCCGCTGCTCATGATGTACAAAGCGGCGCGCCTGAGTGGCGTGCCGCTCAAGCTGGAGCTGGCGGCTCCCGTGGCCCAGGCGAGATTCGCACTGAAGCCGGAGGCGATCCAGGCATTCAACGCGTACATCGCATCGTGCCGCGAAACGAAGGGAGAGCTGCACCGCATCATGCGTGAACAGGCGCGCAAGCAGATCGAATGGCGGCTTGCGCGGCGCGTTGGCGGCAATACGCCGATTCAAAAGACCGCCAGTTTCGGGCGCGCCACCACCTTCGACCAGAATGATTTGCACAGCGCGGCTGTCGAGTTCGAAGACGAGATCAGGAATTTTGAAAAGTGGCTGAAGGAGAAGGGGCCAGGATTCCGGCCGGCCGCCCAGAAACGGGGATTCGATGACGACTATTTGAAGGAATGGGAAGAGATCGCGACGTGGTGGCAAAAAGGGCCGCGTCCCAGCGAGGAGGTCCTGCAGTTTTTCGACAATTATGTGCACGACTCGCGCGCCTGGTTCAAGCTCGACGGTTCGCCGGACAGCGAGGAAAAAATGCACGCAACGCTCGCGAAATGGGGCGAGTGGTGCAATGCCCCGCGAGTCGCCCTTGCCACGGTGGGCGGCAAAGCGGATTACAAATCCGTCAGTCCCGCGGATCGCCTGACTGAAGACCAGCGTCGGGCGGCCGCGGAGTACGCACGAACACGAAAGATCCCGCGGATGATGACATCGGGGCGCGAGCCGTTTGGCGTCGGCGCGGCTGGCTATCTGCGGTTCCGAAAAGTGTATGGCGGCGATGACGCCGTCCTGCTGAGCTCAGTGGACACACCGTCCGATAGAACGCTCCCCGGCATGCCTGGCGGCGAGGGCAAACGTCGAGCTTAGGCCTGCGGTGCGGCTGGGCTGTCGCCGTAACCTGCACCGCCACCATGCGCAATGCATATTCCCCGAAATCTGTCATCCATTCCCGGATTTCTGCAGCCTGTCACAAACTGCTGACGTTGCTTTTCATCAAAGTTACATTAACAAGGAGGAAATACTATCCGTCGATCCGCCCCGGCAGGACGAGGCATCGAACCATCTATAACTAGGGAGAAATAGCGATGTTATCGATCAAGCAGCTCAACAAGACCTATGCCAATGGCGTCAAGGCCATCAACAATGTCAGTCTCGAGATCCCGAACGGCATGTTCGGGCTGCTCGGGCCGAACGGCGCCGGCAAGTCCTCGCTCATGCGCACCATCGCGACGCTGCAGGATCCCGACAGCGGCAGCATCCATTTCAACGGTCTCGACGTCCTGAAGGACAAGGAAGGGCTGCTGCGCCAGCTCGGCTACCTGCCGCAGGACTTCGGCGTCTACCCGAAAGTCAGCGCCGAGCGCCTGCTGAACCACTTCGCCGTCCTGAAGGGCCTGACCGGCAAGGGCGAGCGCAAGGAAGCGGTCGAGGGCCTGCTGCACCAGACCAACCTGTGGGAAGCGCGCAAGCGCGCCCTCGGCACCTACTCAGGCGGCATGCGCCAGCGCTTCGGCATCGCCCAGGCCCTGCTCGGCGCGCCGCGCCTGGTGATCGTCGACGAGCCGACCGCCGGCCTCGATCCCGACGAGCGCAACCGCTTCCTGAACCTGCTGGCCAAGATCGGCGAGCAGGTGGTCGTCATCCTGTCCACCCACATCGTCGAGGATGTGACCGACCTGTGCCCGCGCATGGCGATGATCGCCAAGGGCACGGTGCTGCTGCAGGGCGAGCCCCAGGCCGCGATCGAGACGCTGAAGAACCGCGTCTGGCGCCGCACGATCAGCCAGGAAGCGCTGGTGGAATACCAGGAGCGCTTCAACGTGCTGTCGACCCGCCTGGTGGCGGGGCGGCCGCAGATCAACGTGTATGCCGAATCGCAGCCGGACGAGGGTTTCGTCAGCGTCGAGCCGGACCTGGAAGATGTCTACTTCCTCCAGATCCGCAACGCCGGCCGCGCCGCGCAGGCGAGCGCGCCGGCCGCTGCGCCCGCTCCCGCACCCGCCATGGCGTAAGGAGCGGACATGCTGAGAGAATTCTTCAAGTTCGAACTCGCCACCCAGCTGCGCCAGCCGCTGCTGTGGGTATGCGCGCTGCTCTTCGGCGCGCTGGCCTTCGGCGCCACCACCACCGACGCCATCCAGGTGGGCGGCAGCATCGGCAACGTGAACCGCAACGCGCCGCTGGTCGTCGCCCAGCTGCTCGGCTCCTTCAGCCTGACGTCGATGTTCGTCGTCACCATCTTCATTGCCGGCACCGTGCTGCGCGACAGCGACGTCGGCATTTCCGACATGCTCTTCGCCACGCCGATGAAGAAGCACGACTACCTGGTCGGCCGCTTCGCCGCCGGCCTGGTGGCCTGCCTGTTCATCTTTGCCCTCATCGTCGCCGGCATGATGCTCGGTCCCCTGATGCCCTGGGTCGACGCCCAGCGTGTCGGTCCCTTCCCGGGCAGCGCCTACCTGTGGGCCCTCGGCGTCATCGTCGTGCCCAACCTGTTCTTCATCGGCGCCCTGCTGATGCTGCTGGCCTCGACCACGCGCTCGATCATGCTGGTGTACGTCGGCGTGCTGGCCTTTTTCGTGCTGTGGATCGTCGCCGGCCGCTTCACCTCGAACATCGACAACGAGTGGATCGCGGTCCTGACCGACCCCTTCGGCATCCGTGCGCTGGGCCGCGCCACCCGTTATTTCTCCACCGCCGAGGCGAACGCCGGCCTGCCGGACTTCGCCGGCTACATCCTGGCCAACCGCCTGCTCTGGGCCGGCGTCGCCGTGGCGCTGTTCGGCCTGACCCTGGTCCTGTTCAAGCCGCAGCGCGCAGGCACCGGCAAGCGCCTGTTCGGCAAAGCGAAGGCGGCTGCGCCAGTTGCGCCTGTGGCTGCGCATCTTGCCTTGCCGCGCATCGAGCCGCGCTTCGGCCGCGCCACGCGCTGGACCCAGTGCTGGCATATCTTCGCCTTCGACGCCACGGCCGTCTTCAAGAGCGTGCCTTTCCTCGTCATGCTGCTCTTCGGCGTGCTGAACATGGTCGGCAGCGCATCCCAGATGGGCCGGATCTTCGGCACCGACGTCTATCCGATGACCCACCTGATGGTCGAAATGCTGGAGGGCAGCTTCAACTTCATGCTGCTCCTGATCGTGACCTTCTACGCCGGCGAGCTGATCTTCAAGGAGCGCCAGGCCAGGATCGCCGACGTCGTCGACGCCATGCCGGCCCCGAACTGGGCGCCGCTGGTCGCCAAGAGCCTGGCGCTGGTGGGCGTCGTGCTGGCCTTCCTGCTGACCGGCATCCTGGCCGCGATCGCGATCCAGCTGTTCAAGGGCGGGGCGCCGGTCGAGCTGGCGGTCTACCTCAAAGGCATGCTGATGTCGAGCGTTCCTTTCATCCTCATGGGCCTGATCGCCGTCGTCCTGCAGGTGCTCACCAACAACAAGTTCATCGGCTACGCCCTGATGGTCGTCCTGATGGTGTCTCAGATCGTCGCAGCCGTCATGCACTTCGACCACAACCTGTACAACTTCGCCGGCCTGCCGCGCGCCCCGTACTCGGACATGAACGGCTACGGCCACTTCATCACGGGATGGGCCTGGTTTGCGCTGTACTGGGCACTGTTCACCGTGGCCGCGTTGATCGTGGCCCAGGCGTTCTGGGTGCGCGGCCTGTCGGTCGACTGGCGCACCCGGGTGCGCACCGCCGGCCAGCGCCTGAAAGGGCTTTCCGGCGTGGCGCTGGCGGCCTGCGGCATCGCTTTCGCCGGGGTAGGCGCGTGGATCTTCCATAACACGAACACCCTGGCGCGCTACGAGGCCGGCGACGTGGCGATGGACAAGCAGGCCCTGTACGAGAAGACCTACCGCAAGTACAAGGACCTGCCGCACGCGAAGATCACCGATGTCCGCGCCGCCGTGGACATCTATCCGGAAGAGCGCCGCGTGGCGATCCGCGGCCATTACGTCCTGGAGAACAAGACGAACCAGCCGCTGGACACCCTGCGCCTGCAGCTCAATCCCGACGTCGCGACCACCCTGTCCGGCCTGCCCGCGCACAAGGTCGAGCTGGACGACAAGGCGTTCGGCTTCAGGATCATCAAGCTGGCCCAGGCCTTGCCGCCGGGCGGGCGCCTGCCGCTGGACTTCGCCGTCGACGTGCGCCGTCCGGGCTTCACGAACGGCGGGACCGCCGATACCATCAACCTGAACGGCACCTTCTTCAACAACCGCGAGTTCTTCCCGGTGATCGGTTACCAGGCCGGCTTCGAACTGAGCGACCGCCACGAGCGCCGCAAGCGCGGCCTGGGCGAGCCCGAGCGCATGGCCAAGCTGGAAGACAAGGCGGCCCGCGCCAACACCATGTTCGGCCAGGATGCGGACTGGATCAACTTCGAGACGACCGTCTCGACCAGCGGCGACCAGATTGCGCTGGCGCCGGGCTACCTGCAGAAGACGTGGAAGGAAAACGGCCGCAACTACTACCAGTACAAGATGGACCAGAAGATGATGCCTTTCTTCGCCTATCTGTCGGCCGACTGGCAGGTGAAGAAGGCCGAATGGAAAGGCATCCCGATCGAGATCTACCACGACAGGAAGCATGCGTATAACGTCGACCGGATGATCGTCGGCACGCAGAAGGCGCTGGACTATTTCACGACCCAGTTCACGCCTTACCAGCACAAGCAGGTGCGCATCCTGGAGTTCCCGAACTACCAGAGCTTCGCCCAGTCCTTCGCCAACACGATCCCGTTCTCGGAGGCTATCGGCTTCATCGCCGACCTGCGCGACAAGGAAGCCCTCGACTACGTGTTCTACGTGACGGCCCACGAAATGGCCCACCAATGGTGGGGCCACCAGGTGACCGCCGCGAACGTGCAGGGTTCGAGCATGCTGATCGAGTCGCTGTCGCAGTATTCGGCGCTGATGGTCATGGAGAAGGAATACGGCCGCCACCACATGCGCCGCTTCCTGCGCTACGAGCTGGACCGCTACCTCAGCTCGCGCGGCGGCGAGCTGATCGAGGAACTGCCGCTGGTGCGCGTGGAAAATCAGGACTACATCCACTACCGCAAGGGCAGCCTGGTCTTCTACCGCCTGCGCGACGAGATCGGCGAGGAAGCCCTGAACCGCGCGCTGAAGCGCTTCCTCCAGGACAAGGGCTACCAGGAGTCGCCGTTCGCCACCTCAAGCGAACTGGTCGACTACATCCGCGCCGAAGCCCCGCCGGCCAAGCAGGCCTTGATCACGGACCTGTTCGAGAAGATCGTCTTCTACGACAACCGCGTGCTGGAAGCCAGCGCGAAGAAGCGCAGCGACGGCCAGTGGGACGTGACCATGAAGCTGCACCTGGCCAAGAGGGAGGCCGACGGCAAGGGCAAGGAAACGGCCCGCGCCTACGACGAGCCGGTGGAAGTCGGCGTCTTCGCCCGCGCCAAGGGGGCCAAGGAGGCCGATGAAAAGGTGCTGCTGCTGGAGAAGCGGGCGCTGTCTGCCGACAATCCGGTGCTGACGGTGACGGTCAAGGAGCAGCCTTTCGAGGTCGGTGTCGATCCTTACAACAAGATGATCGACCGGGTGTCGCGCGACAACCGCAAGGAGGTCAGTATCGACTGAAACAGCTGGGGTCAGGTCTGACATTCGGACACGACCTCAGCTTTAATCTTTAATCGCTTTCGCCGTCTGCCAAGTGCAAGCATACGGGTACGTCGAGACCAATGTGCGTGCGCACAAATGAACCGGACGGTAAGTATCGATCGGGACACCAGTCAATCGGATATCCCGCCTTATCGGCGTTCGTTCATATCTTCAATGTCGTCATCGGCGAATGGTGCGCCAGAGAATTGTTGATGGATAATCGGAGTGCGTTCGCTGGGCCGGCCCGGCGAAGGACCCCCCATGACGTGTGGCGGCGCCGTTTTGCATGGCGCCGGCCGCTTCGGTCACAGCCGACTGGCCGTTCCATGCCGGTTCGCCGTGATCACGCTTTATGGAAAGGGAAAAGCTTGAAAGCGTGCATGGCATTGCTGTCATCCTTGGCATTGGCCGGCTGTGCCAGCCAGGCAGCTCCCGAGCAGCCGGTCCGGATCGACGCGGTTTCGGCGGCCCCGCTGATGCCGATTCCGCTGCGGTTGTCACCGTATACGGGACTGGAAATCGATCGATCGCGCCTCCCTTTGGCTAGCGATGTCGATGTTGCGTGGGACGAGATCGCCCACCGTTCGAACATGCGTTGGGATTGCCGGGCAGTCCCAAGCGGCAAGTTTGTTGCTAATTCGTTGTGTGGCGCGAAACAGAAAATCGATTCGACATGGCCGGGGAAAACCCCGCCTGCTGAGTGGAGCGGCGTCGTATTTCTGGATTAGCGCGGCGCATAGAGCAAGGGGCGATCCACTCCCGGCCTTTCTGTTGCCGGGAAAGCGTGCGTCGGTGAAGGTCCATGCATGCGGCAAGCTGAATGACCAGGCGCCGCGCGATGTTCAGACGCGCTGGCTCTCTCCGGCCGGCACGGCGCCGGCCCGCTCCACCCGCCGCGCCCACTTCTGCGCCAGCACCGCGCACACCATCAACTGAATCTGGTGAAACAGCATCACCGGCAGGATAATCATCCCCAGCGCCGAGGGCGCGAACAGCACCTTGGCCATCGGCACGCCGGTGGCCAGGCTCTTTTTCGAGCCGCAGAACACGATGGTGATCTCGTCCTCTTTCGAAAAGCCCAGGCGGCGGCTGGTCCAGGTGGCCAGGCCCAGGGCGATGGCCAGCATCAGGCAGCTCACGGCGATCAGCGCAACCAGGGTCCAGCCCGAGATGTGCTGCCACAGGCCTTCGGTCACCGATTCCGAGAACGCGGTGTAGACCACCAGCAGGATCGAGCCCTGGTCGACGTAGCGCAGCACCGGCTTGTGGCGGTCGATGAAGGCGCCGATCCAGGGGCGCAGCAACTGGCCGGCCAGGAAGGGCAGGAGCAGTTGTTCGACAATCGTCAGCACCTGGGACCAGCCCGAGCCGGCGCCGGAGGCGTCGGCATCGCTGACGATCAGCGCGCCGACCAGCATAGGCGTGAGGAAGATGCCGAGGAAGTTCGAGGCAGAGGCGCTGCACACGGCCGCCGCCACGTTCCCGCGCGCCATGGCGGTGAAGGCGATCGAGGACTGCACGGTCGAGGGCAGCACGCACAGGAACAGGATGCCGAGGTAGAGCTCCGGCGTGAGAACGGCCAGCGCGAGGGGTTTCAGGGCCAGCCCCATCAGCGGGAACATGACAAAGGTCGAGGCCAGCACCAGCAGGTGCAGGCGCCAGTGCATCAGGCCGGCGACGATGGCTTCGCGCGAGAGCTTGGCGCCGTGCAGGAAGAACAGCAGGCCGATGGCGACCGTGGTGACGTGACCCAGCGCGACGGCGGCCTGGCCGCTGGCGGGCAGCAAGCTCGCCAGCGCCACCATGCCCATGAGCGCCACGGTGTAGGCATCGAGCGCAAGCTTGTGCGCGACGGTGGAGAGGAGGGTGCTCAAGCGTCCCATGTCGTTCCTTCGAAATCCCGGCCCCGCGGGGCAATCCTCCATTCTAGCCAGAATGCACGAGCCACGTGCCGGGCAACACGCTTCATGCAGCCTGTATGGACGCCAAAAAACCTTTTTCCGGCCCCGGCGAGGGGCTATACTCCCCGCTTGTTTCAACTCATCCGGGGTCCTATCTTGTTCAAATCCATCGTCCTGCCGGTCGCCTTATTGGGCGTCGCGGCCAATGCCGTCGCCGACGAAGGCCAGTGGCAACCGCACCAGCTGCCGCAACTGAAATCCGAACTGAAACGCATCGGCATCACGATGCCGGCTGAGAAGCTGGCCGACCTGTCGAAGCATCCGATGAGCGCGATCGTCTCGCTGGGCGGCTGCTCGGCCTCCTTCGTCTCGCCCGAGGGCCTGGTGGTCACCAACCACCACTGCGCCTACGGCGCGATCCAGCGCAATGCGACCCCGGAGAAGAACTACATCGTCGACGGCTTCCTGGCCAGGACCCGCGCCGAGGAACTGCCGGGCGGCCCGAACACCCTGGTCTACGTGACCGAGAAGGTCGAAAACGTCACCGACCGCGTGCTCAAGGGCCTGGGCGGCAGCATGACCGGCCGCGAGCGCAACGAGGCGATCTCCTCGCGCATCAAGGCCCTGATCGCCGAGTGCGAGAGCGACAAGGCCTACCGCTGCTCGGTGCCGGCCTTCCACCGCGGCCTCGAGTACTACCGCATCAAGCAACTGATGATCCGCGACGTGCGCCTGGTGTACGCGCCATCGGACAAGATCGGCAACTTCGGCGGCGACATCGACAACTACGAGTGGCCGCGCCAGACCGGCGACTACAGTTTTCTCCGCGCCTACGTCGGTCCCGACGGCCGCCCGGCCGACCCTTCGCCGAACAACGTACCGTATAAATCGAAGGACTTCCTGGTCGTATCAAGCGAAGGCCTGAAGAACGGCGACCCGATCCTGCTGGCCGGCTACCCGGGCCGCACCAGCCGCTACAAGCTGCCGTCGGAAATCCGCTTCGCGCGCGACGTCGACTTCCCGGCCAAGGTCGCGACCATTACCGCCGACCTGGACGTGATCGCAGCGGCGACGAAAGGCAACGCCGCCTGGGACGTACGCTACGCCAGCGTCGCCAAGAGCCTGAACAACGTGCTGAAGAAGACCCAGGGCCTGCTCGACGGTTTCGCACGCAAGGACATCGCCGCCATCAAGGACGTGCAGGACGCCGAGTTCCGCGCCTGGTACGGCAAGAACGGCAGCGCGGGCAGCCTGCTGGCCGACCTGGACGCCGTGATCGCGTCGGACATGGCGCTCTCGCGCGAGGAAGCCGCCTACGCCGAGGCAACCCACAGCGACCTGCTCAAGAGCGCGCGCACCCTGTACCGCCTGGCCCAGGAGCGCCAGAAGCCGGACGCCCAGCGCGACGCCGGCTACCAGGAGCGCGACCTGTCCTTCATCAAGGCGCGCCTGACCCGCCTCGAGCAGTCCTTCGTGCCGGCCGTCGACCAGGCCCGCTGGGCCGCCGCATTGACGCGTTATGCGAAGCTCGACCAGAAGCTGCGTCCGCAGGGCCTGGACGCCCTGGTGCCGAACGCCGCCAGCCTGGACGCCTTCTACAAGGGCACCGAACTGGCTGATACCGCCAGGCGCCTGGCCTGGATGAACGCGGACGTGGAAGCCTTCCGCAAGTCGAACGATCCCTTCATCCAGCTCGCCGTGCGCCTGAACGAGGTCGCCGGTGCGCTCGAGAACCGCCGCAAGGACATCGACGGCAACCTGGACCGCACCATCCCGCAGTACATGAGCGCCGTCATCGCCTGGAAGAAGTCGCAGGGCAAGCCGGTCTACCCCGACGCCAACTCGACCCTGCGCGTGACCTACGGCACCGTCTCGCCGTACTCGCCGCGCGACGGCCTGGTCAAGGGACCGTTCACCACCGTGGAGGGCATCGTCGAGAAGGAAACCGACAAGGATCCCTTCCTGGTGCCTGCGCCGCTGAAGAAGGCGGTGCTGGAAAAGCGCTATGGCGTGTTCAAGGACCCGGTGCTGAATACGGTGCCGGTCAACTTCCTGTCGAGCGCCGACACCACCGGCGGCAACTCGGGTTCGGCCGTGATGAACAAGCGCGGCGAGCTGGTCGGCCTGAACTTCGATTCGACCTATGAGTCGATCACCAAGGACTGGTACTTCGACACGGCGATCACGCGCGCCATCCACGTCGACATCCGCTACATGCTGTGGGTGATGAAGGAAGTCGACGGCGCCGACAACCTGCTCAAGGAAATGACGATCAAGTATCCGAAAAAATAATCAGTTTGGATTGATCGACAAACCGCGGCCGGAGAGATCCCGCCGCGGTTTTTTTATGTGGGAGTGCGGGAATGCGTCTGGCAAACCCGTAGGTGGGCGGCTCGTCACCCGGTCCCCTGGACCGGATGACCCCACGCGTCGATTGTTATCGGCGCCGTGTTCGTGCGCGATGATCTTGTGGCCAACGATCGACGCGTGGGCGGGAGACCCGCCCACCCTACGGGGCAGTGCGAAGCTGCGCCATAGGAAACCGGATCTCGAACCGCGTCTCGCCTTGCCCCGTCGAGGCCAGCGAGTAGGCAAAGCCGTGCCGCATCAAGACTTCGCGCACGAACATCAAGCCGATTCCCTGGCCGCCCTGCTTGGTGCTGAAGAAGGGCGTGAAGAGCTGGCGCGGCGGCGCCTCGCCCAGCAGGTCGGCCGAGTCGAGCACCGCCAGCACGGCCTCGCCGCCATCGCATTCCAACGACAGTTCGACGTGCCCGCCCGCCGCGCCCATGGCCTGGCGCGCCACGACCGCCTCGATCGCATTCTTGACGATGTTGAGCAGGGCCTGCTCCATCAGTTGCACGTCCATCGCCAGCATCGGCGCCGCGTCGGCGCGGCGCCAGCCGAGCCGGATGCCGCGGCTGGCGCATTGTTCGCGATTGAGCCAGAGGATGTCGTCGACCACGTCCTTGATGTTCGCCGGGCGCAGTTCCGGCGCCGGCATCTTGACCACGCGCGTGAAGCGGTCGATGAATTCGCCCAGGCTGACGTTGCGCCGCTTGACCGCCTCGATCGCGGTGGCGAAGTCGGCGCCGTCCTGGACGGCCAGCTGGCCGCGGTAGAACAGCAGGGAATCGAGCACCGAGCGGGTGGCCGCCACCGTGTTGTTGACCTCGTGGGCCAGCACGCGCACCAGCCTGGCGTAGGTGGCGCGCTCGGAATCCTCGAGCTCCATCGTCAGTTCTTCCACCATCAGGAAGTGGCGCGCGAAGCCGCGGTCGTAGAACCGGCCGCGCTGGGCGCGGTAGCGGCGGCCGGCGGTGTCGGTCATCAGCCGGCTCTCGCCCTGGGGCAGGGCGTCGAGCTGGGCGATCAGGTCGAGGCTGCGCTGGCGCGCGCGCTCGTCCAGTTCCCGTGCCAGCGGCGCTTCGCCCGCGAGCCAGGCGCGCAGGGGCCGGCCCTGGGGCGCGTCGATCCCGAGCAGGGCGAGGGCGCTGGCATTGACCAGGCTGACCGCGCCGTCGAAATCGAAGACCAGCACCGCGCTGGGCGTGGCTTCCAGCAGGCGGTCGAGGAAGCCCTGCTGTTCGCCGGCGGCCAGCCGCTCGCGGTGCAGGGCGGCCAGCATGGTGTTGAACATGGCGACCAGTTCCTCGAGCTCGCGCGAGCTGGGCGCCGCCAGCCGGTTGGCGTAGTGCTGGTCCTGCAGCAGGTCGTGGAAGCGGCGCGTGTAGCCGAGCGGTTCGAGCGCCTGGCGCAGCAGCAGGAAACCGCCAGCGAGGCTGGCCAGCAGCAGCGCCTCGACGGCAACGAAGAGGACCGGTCGCTCGATGAGGAGCAGGGCCGCGGCGCCGAACAGCAGCAGGTGCAGGACGAGCAGGTAGGCGCCCAGGCGCAGGCGCAGGTTCATTCGGGCTCGCCGCTGCCGGGTTCGGCCAGGCCGTGGCGTTCCAGGCGGCGGTACAGGGCGCTGCGCGACAGGCCCAGGGCCCTGGCCACGCGCGTGATGTTGCCGCCGTGCTGGTCGAGCGCCTGCTCGATCATGTGGCGCTCGACCTGCTCGAGCGTCATGCCGTCCACGCCCAGGCGCGCCGCGCCGGCTGTTCCCGCTTCGTCGTGCTGGCCGGCGGCGAAGTCGGTCTGCGTCAGCTGGGCCTTGCCGGCCAGGAGCAGGGTGCGTTCGAGGGTCTGCTTGAGCTGACGGATGTTGCCCGGCCAGGGCTGGGCCGACAGCCATTCGAGCGCGCCGCTGCTCAAGCTGACCTCGCCCAGCCCATAGCTGTCGGCCACGCTCGCGGCGATGTGGCGCGCCAGCAGCGGGATGTCGCTGCGCCGTTCGCGCAGCGGCGGCAGGCGGATCGTGATCAGGTTCAGTCGGTAGAACAGGTCTTCGCGGAATTCGCCGGCGGCCACCAGTTCGGCCAGCTCGCGGTTGGTGGCCGAGACCACGCGGATGTCGGCCTGCTCGCTGCGGCTGGCGCCGACCGGCTGGTAGCGCTGGTCCTGCAGCACGCGCAGGAGCTTGACCTGGTCGCCGCGGTTCAGCTCCCCGATCTCGTCGAGGAAGAGGGTGCCGCCGTCGGCGCTGGCGACGTGGCCCTTGCGATCGCTGCGCGCGTCGGTAAAGGCGCCGCGCACGTGGCCGAACATCTCGCTCTCGAACAGGGTCGGCGTGATCGCGCCCATGTTGATCTTGACGATGGGGGCGGCGGCGCGCGGGCTGTTGCGGTGGATGGCGTCGGCGACGAGCTCCTTGCCGGTGCCGCTCTCGCCGAGGATCAGCACCGGGGCACGCGTGCGCGCAACCTGGGCTATCGTGGCCAGCACCCGCAGCAGCCTGGGATGCTCGCCGACGATGCCGGCGAAGTCGAACTGGCTGTCGAGCGACTTGCGGCTCGGGCCGCCGCCTGGCGCCCCGGCCAGATCCAGCGTGGCGCGCACCAGCTCCACCAGCTGGGCATTGTCCCAGGGCTTGGTGAAGAAGTTCGCCGCGCCGGCCTTGATGCCGGCGACCGCCAGCGAAATGGAGCCCCAGGCGGTCATCAGGAGCACCGGCAGGGCGGGGTGGCGCTGGCGGATCTCCGCCAGCAGCGCCAGGCCCTCGGCGCCGCTGGTCTGCAGCGAGAAGTTCATGTCCTGCATGACCAGGTCGACCGGTTCGCGCGCCAGCAGGGCCAGCGCTTGTTGCGGCCCATCGCAGCAGGCGGCGTCGAAACCGGATTGCTTGAGCAGCAGGGCCAGCGAAACCTGGACCGCGCCATCGTCGTCGACGACCAGGATGCGCGGGGTGCGTGATGCTTCCATCGTGGATGTGTCTCTCTTCTTGCCGTTTTTCTTGCTACTCGTAGTGCAGCGCTTCGGTCGGGTTCAGGCGGCTGGCGCGCCAGCCCGGGTACAAGGCGCACAGCAAGGATAGCAGATAGATGACAAGCATCGACAGGCCTGCCGCTAGCGCGAAGACGGTCCAGTTCAGGCTTTCGCCGAGCACGCCGGTGAGCGGCAGCTGCACCAGCAGGACCAGGCCGAGCGCGATGGCGATGGAACTGAGCATGAACTGTTCGAGCACGATCTGGCGGTAGATCTGGCCGGCGCTGGCGCCGATCGCGCGGCGCAGGCCGATCTCGGGAATGCGTGCGGTGGTGTTCTGCCACAGGGCGCCGAACAGGCCGAAGGCGACCATGACCAGCATGAAGGCGGCGATCACGCTCACCACCACCAGCGGCATGGCGCCGGTGTGCAGCATGGTCTTGCGCATCGTCGAGAGGGGCGTGATCCGGTAGGTCCAGTCGTTGCGGATCAGTCTCAGGCGCCGGTTCAGGCGGGTTTCGAATTCGCGCTGCGTGCCGGGTTTCACCTTCAGCACGATGGTGCGCACGTCCTCCTCGGTCTTGCCCGGCTCGAAGCGCAGGAAGGCGAAGTTGACCGGGGCCGCCAGTTCGCCCTTTGCGCGGAACTCGTCGAGCACGCCGACCACGCGGTAGGTGACCGGCGCTTTCGCGCCTTCGCCGTCGATGAATTGCTGGCCGACCGCGCGCTCGCCGGGGAACATGGCGTCGGCCATGCGGCGGTTGATCACCGCGGGCCGCGCGGCGCTGCCGTTGTCGCGTTCCGAGAACCAGCGGCCATCGACCAGGTTCAGCCCGAGTACGCCTGCCAGCGCGTCATCGGCCTCGATCATTTCGGTGCGTACATGCCCGGCCTGGCTGTCGCGCCGCTTGTCGCCCGAGTAGGTGGACATCGCATACGGCTCGAAGCTGGCAAAGGCGGCGCTGCTTACCTCCGGCAGCTCGAGCAGGCCACGCCGCAGGTTGTCGTAGACGCCGGCGTCGAAGCGCTGCCTGCCGTTATCCCCCGCCTGGATCGTCACCGACCAGACGTCCGTGCTGTCGAAGCCGAGCGGCATCCGGTACAGCTGCAGGTAGCGCAGCGCAAAGGCGGCGACCCCGAAGACGATGGCAAAGGCGAGCAGGATCTCGAGGCTGAGCATCAGGTTCCTGGACTTGCGCTTCCAGGTCAGTTTCAACAGGTGGCGCAACATCAGACGGCTCCCTTCAGGGCGTGGACAGGATCGAGGCGCGACATCTTCCAGGCGGGCAGTACGCCGGAGACGAGGCCGAAGACGGTGGCGATCAGCATGCCCCAGCCGAAGACGGCGAGGTTCAGGCTGTACTTCATGTAGTTGATCAGCTGGATGTGCTCGAGCCAGGCCAGCACGCCGGCGGTCAGGGCCAGCGCGACCAGGCCGCCGGCCAGGCAGAGCAGCACGTTCTCGACCACCAGCTGGATCGCCAGCTGGGAACTGGTGGCGCCGAAGGCCTTGCGCACGCCGATCTCGACCCGCCTTTCCATGATGCGGCCGGTGTTCAGGTTGACCAGGTTCAGGGCCGGCAGCAGCATGAAGAGCAGCATGGCGGCGACGATCAGGGCCAGCAGCCTGCCGGCGCCGGAGTCGAGTTCTTCGTCGTTGCCGACGGTCATGCGGGCGAACATGTCGAGCTTGCTGTCGGCCCAGAAGCGGATCCGCTTCCATTGCGTGGGATCGTCGGGGACCATGGTCTTCGCGATCTGCTCGACCTGGCGCTGGATGCGCGGCAGGTCGGCGCTGCGCTCGGCCAGGATCAGGGCCACGAACATGCCGCTCAGCTGGTTGCGGTAGTCCGAAGAGGCGAAGCTGCTGACCGGCGCCCAGATGTCGGCAAAGGCATTCACGTGCATCGCGTCCTCGACCACGCCGACGACTTCGAAGTACTGGCCGCTGACGTCGATGCGCTGGCCGAGCGCGGCCTTCGGCTCGCCCGGGAACAGGCGGCGCGCGGTGCTGGCGTTGAGCACGGCGATCATGCGCCCGGCGGCATCGTCGGCGGCGTTCGGCAGGCGGCCGGCCAGCAGGCGGAAGTCGAGAATCTTCCAGTAGTCGGCGTCGACGCGGCGCATCTGCATCTCGCTCACGCGCTCGCCCTGGTAAACCGCGACACCGGTGGGCAGGGTGGCCGCGGCGACGCGCTCGACGCCGGGCATGGGTTTCAGGTATTTGTCGATCAGCTTGTAGCCGAGCGGGGAGGTGCTGACATTGCCTTTCTCGTGGTGGTCCATGCGCATCATGAAGACCTGCAGGAAGCGCTCGCTCCTGCCCTCGACGCCGGACGGACGGAAGGCGGTCTCCAGCAGCGAGGCGACCACCATCAGCACGACCAGCGTGAGCACGATGCACAGCAGGTTGATCGCCGTGAACAGCTTGCGGCGCATGAAGACCTTCCAGGCGGTGAGAAGATAGTTGCGGAGCATGGCCTCTCCTTACGCGACCAGCTGGCCATCGAACACGCGCACGATGCGGCTGGTGCGGCGCGCCTCCTGCTCGTCGTGCGTCACCATGACCACCGTCGTGCCTTCCTCGTTCAGCTTGAGCAGGATGTCCATGACTTCCGCGCCCATCTTGCTGTCGAGGTTGCCGGTCGGTTCGTCGGCCAGCAGGACCTGGGGCTGGCCGACGATGGCGCGCGCGATCGCGACGCGCTGCTGCTGGCCGCCCGAGAGCTGGTTCGGGAAGTGGTCCATGCGCGCGCCCAGGCCCACCTTTTCGAGGGCCTCGCGCGCCAGCCGGCGCCGCTCGCCGGCGGCCATGCTGCGGTAGAGCAGGGGCAGCTCGACGTTGTCGATCACGCGCAGGTCGGGGATCAGGTGGAAGCTCTGGAAGATGAAGCCGAAGGTGGAGTTGCGCAGCTTCGCCACCTGCTTGTCGCGGTAGCGCGTGATCGGGATGCCCTCGACCTCGATGCTGCCCTGGCCCGGCCGGTCGAGCAGGCCGATGAGGTTGAGCAGGGTGCTCTTGCCGCAGCCGCTGGGGCCCATCATGGCGACGAATTCGCCCCGCGCGACGTGCAGGTCCACGTCCTTCACCGCCAGCGTCTCCACCTTGTCGGTGCGGTAGGTCTTGCTGACCTTGTTCAGTCTGATCATGGTTTCCCCTTGTTATATTCGTTAGTCGTCGATGCGGATGCTGTCCAGGTCCTTGAAGGCACGGGTGTTCGAGACGATGAAGCGCTCCCCAGGCCGCGCGCCCGACACCACCTCGACCAGCTTGCCGTCGCTGCTGCCCAGCCGCAGGGTGGTCTTGCGCGCCACGCCGCCGGCCACGGCGAAGGCCGGCTGGCTCCCGCTGCCGTTGAAGGCCTCGCCGGCGTCGAGCACCAGGGCGCCGTTCTTCTGGTCGGTGACGATGTTGACGTCGACCCGCATCTTGTTGCGCAGCAGGGGATGGTGGGGCTGGTCGAGGTCGACCAGCAGCTTGACGGTGCCGTTCTGGATCTCGGGCAGGATGGTGTGCACGCGCCCGGCGAGCCGCTCGCCGTTCTGCTCGACCCGCACAGTCTGTCCCGGCGCCAGCAGGCGCGCATGGAAGTCCGACAGGGTCGCCTCGACGCGGTAGTTGTTCAGTTCCGACACGCGCGCCAGCAGCTGGCCGGCCGCCACGCTGGCGCCTTCCTCCTGCACCAGCGAGGTAAGCATGCCGGCCCAGGGCGCGGTGACCTTGGCCTGGGCCAGCAGGCGCTCCTGCTGGGCGATCTGCTTTTTCAGGATCGCCTTCTGCAGGTTGGCGGCGTCGACGCTGCCGGCGGTGGCGCGCCGGCTGTCGGCGATCTGCTCGCGCTGCTGGCGCAACTGGATCTCGGTGCGCTTCACGTTCAGGTCCGAGGCCAGCAGGTCCTCGCCCGACACCAGGCCGCTCTGGCGCAGCTTCTGGTTGCGCTCCTGGCGCGCACGCGCCGACAGCAGGTCGAGTTCGAGCAGCTCGATGGCGCTGGCGAGCTGCTTGTGCTTCTGTTCCAGTTCCACCTTCAGCAGGGCGATGCGGTTCTCCTGCTGCGCCAGCTGCTCCTGCAGGGCGTCGAGCGCGAGGCGGATCTCGCGGTCGTCCAGCTCCAGCAGCAGCTCGCCGGCCTTGACCTGCTGGCCCGGCTTGGCGTGGACCTTCGCGACACGGCTGACGACAGGACTGGCCACGACTTCCTCGTGCACGGGGATGACGATGCCGGCGGCATTGACGGTGTTGGCGACGTCGCCGCGGCGCACCGTCGAGACGACGATGTCGGAAGCGTCGACGCTGGGCCGCAGCATGCGGTTGACGCCCCAGCAGGCGGCCACGAAACCGGCGAACAGGAGAACGCCGGCAAGGATGCGGATGCGCCGGCGGCGGCGGAGGAAAGCGGGGTCGAGAGCCTGGTCCATGATGCGTGCGTGGTTGTTCTTGTTCTCCTTGTTGCAAGGGGCGTGCCAGCATGCCTTGCCCCGTGGGATGGGTGGGGAAAGCCCCGGACCTGCCCGGCTGCGAACAGTGGTGTCCGGATCCGGACGGTTCGGCTTGCGCAATCGGGCGCCAGCTCGCATAATCGCCTGCTGACCTGCGGCGCAGCCTGCACGCGCAATGCAGCACCGAATGCATCCATGGTCCGTCCGCGCACGGTCCCCGCCTTCCCATCGAATCGCCCGCATGAACGAAACACTCGCCGTCCTCGGTTTCAGCACCACGCCCCTCGAACTGATCTCGTTTGCCCTGGCGGTGACGACCGTGCTGCTCAACGTCCGCCAGAACCACTGGGCCTGGCTGTTCTCGATCGCCTCGTCCGCCACCTATGCCGTGGTGTTCTTCGACGCGCGCCTGTACGGCGACAGCGGCCTGCAGCTGGTGTTCATCGCGGCCTCGATCTGGGGCTGGACCCAGTGGCTGCGCGGCGCGGGCGAGACGCGTCTGGTGGTCACGCGCCTGGACCGGATGGGCTGGGCCTGGGCCATCGCGGCCTGGGGCGCGGCCTTCTTCCTCTTGTCCTGGTTCCTGAAGAACTACACGAACACCGACGTGCCGCACATGGACGGCTTCCTCACCGCCGGCAGCCTGGTCGGGCAGCTTCTGCTGGCCCGCAAGAAGGTCGAGAACTGGACCGTGTGGATCGTGGTGGACGTGCTCTACGTGGGCCTCTACCTGTTCAAGGACCTGCATGTGACTGCGGTGCTGTACGCGGTGTTCGTGCTGCTGGCGGCGCGCGGGCTGCGCGCCTGGAGCAATATCGCGCGGGTGGAGAAATGAGTAAGGTCCTGCGCATCGCCGTTCTCGGCGCGGAATCCTCAGGCAAGTCGACCCTGTGCGAAGCCCTGGCCCAGCGCTACGGCACGGTCTGGGTGCCGGAATACCTGCGCGACTTCGTCGACACGATGGGACGGGTGCCGTTCGAGGACGACCAGTTCGGCATCGCACGCACCCAGCGCGAGCGCGAGGATGCGGCCGCCGCGCGTGCGAAGCATTATCTGTTCTGCGACACCACGCCGCTGATGACGGCTCTGTACAGCCGGGTCTACTGGGGCAGGGTGGATGACCAACTGGCGGCGCTGGCGCGCAGCCACGACTACGCGCTGACCCTGGTGACCGCGACGGACACGCCGTGGACGCCGGACGGGCTGCAGCGCGAGTCGGAAGAGGTGCGCGAGATGGTGCACCGGATGGTGCTGGCCGAGCTGAACGAGCGGGGCATCCCCTTCGTGCTGATCGAAGGAGACCTGCCGCAGCGCGTGCGGCAGGTCGAGCAGGCTTGGGAAGCGCTCGCTTCTCGATAAATCAGAAGTCGAACTGCGCGGACACGCGGAAGGTGCGCGGCGCGCCAGGCAGCAGGTAGCCGCCCAGTTGCTGGGTGACGTCGCGCCAGTAGAACTTGTCGAACAGGTTGTCGACGCGTGCGCGCAAGGTCACGTTCGTGCTCCCCATCTTCATGCCATAAGCCGCGCCCAGGCCGAACACATGGTAGCCCGGCACGTAGACCGTGTTCTCCGGATCGAAGGACTTCTTGCCGGCGTACTGCCACTGGCCGCTGACCTTCAGGCCCGGCACCGCCGGCACCGCGTAGTCGGCCCAGAGCGTCGTCTTCAGTTCGGGAACGTTGGTGACGCGCTTGCCGTCGTACCGTGCGTCGCCCGTGCCTTCCTGCTTCGCGCGCAGGGCCATCAGGGTCGCGCCGTAGGTCAGGTCGCCGCTGGTGCGCTGGGCCGCCAGCTCGAAACCGCGGTGCTTCTGGTCGCCGTTGCGGACAAAGGTGTTCGCTTCGTTCACGTATTCCAGGCCGGTGCTGATCTGGAACAGCGCCGCGGTGAGCGCCACGTCGCCGACCTTGCCCTTGGCGCCGAGTTCGAACTGCTTGGAGCGGTTCGGGCCCAGGTCCTGGTTCTGGTTGGTCGTTTCCATTTCGGCGACGCCGCCCGACTGCAGGCCGTGGGCGACGGTGCCGTACACGTTCCAGTCCGGCGTCACGCCATAGACCAGCGAGACGCTCGGCAGCAGGTAGTCGTCCTTGCTCGAGGTCGGGCCCAGTTCGAGTTCGGGCGTCTGGGTGCTGGCTATCTTCGTGTAGCGCAGGCCGGCATGCACGGTCAGGTCGGGCGCCAGGGTCACGATGTCCTGCACGAACAGCGAACGCTCGCGCTCGGTGAAGCGTTCCGAGACCGGGCCGGTCGTCGGGTTGCCCGGCGCCGGGTCGACGATCAGGTTGTCGTAGATGTTGCTGTAGCCGGCGTAGTCGTAGACGTAGTCGCCGTAGCTGTTGTGACGTTCCGCGTAAGCGAGGCCGGCGGTGAACACGTGGCGCAGGGCGCCGGTGGCGAAGCGGCCCTGGACCTGGGCCTGCACCCCGAACGGGGTCTTGCGCTCGCCCACGCTCTGGTAGTCGTAGACGTCGTAGTCGCCGTTCGAGCAATAGCCCGGGTAGTAGCCTTCGCCCTCGTTGCTGCAGCCGTAGGGGAAGGCCGTGTAGTCGTCGCGCTTGAACCAGTGCTTGTTGGCGCTGACCGTGGCGCGCCAGTCGGCGTTCAGGCGGTAGTCGAAGCGCGCACCAAGATTGGCGCTGTCGGTCTCGACCGGCCTGGTCCAGGGCTGGGCATTGAGCAGGGTCTTGGCCGACACGCCGTGCGGCAGTTCGACGCCGCGAATGAGCTGGTAGCCCGGCGCGGTGATCTGCTCCTTGTGCTGGAAGTCGGCGTCGAGCTCCAGCCGCGCGTCAGGGCTGATCTGCCAGTCGAAGGCGCCGGACACGAACTGGCGTTCGCCGTCCGCGCCTTTCACGTAGGAGCGCAGGCGCTCGGCGGCGGCGTTCACGCGGTAGCCGAAGCGCCTGTCCTCGAAGCGCCCGCCCAGGTCGACGGCGCCGTACAGCGTGCCGCGCTCGCGCGCTTCGACCGTCGCCGAGCGCAGGTCGGTGTTGGTCGGGCGCTTGGTCACGAAATTCAGGACGCCGCCCGGCGCCGCCAGGCCGGCCTGCATGCCGGCCACGCCCTTGAGCAGTTCCAGGCGCTCCTTGTTCTCCAGCGGGATCTGGGTGTCGGCGGGAATCGCGATGCCGTCCTTGCGGTAGCCCGAGTTATTGTTCAGCATGAAGCCGCGCACCGAGAACTGCTCGGCATAGCCGACCGCGTTGTAGGCGTCGCCGACCGAGGCGTCGTAGGCGAGCGCGTCGGTGGCGCTGCGGATGGCCAGGTTCTGCATCTGCTCGCGGCCGAAGGCGCTGATCGAGGCCGGGGTGTCCATGATCGGCATGTCGGCGAAGCCGCCGACGCTGGCGCGATCGCTGACCGTCCACTTGCTGCCGGTGACGACCACCGATGCGATCGGCTGCTCGGCCTGGGTGGTCTGTGCCAAGGCCGATGCGGCGAACGCCTGCGCCACGGCGCAGGCGATGAGGGGATGCTTGAAGACAGGTTTCATTGGTTTGCTCAGGTTTCGAGCGACGCGCGGGCGCGGCGCTTTGCTAAAAAGCCGGAGCCAACGTGGGGGAAGGGCAAACTGGGATGATGAACTGCGTTGCGCTTTCCTTCGCTGGCATTATCCAGATCAGGTACGAAGGGTATCTCTCACCCGGAACGCGAATTCCAGGACCCCTAGCGAAGGCGCGAGTGTACCACGGGCTTCTGGAGCTGTGGTGGTTCTGTCAATGGACGGGGTTGTCGGCGCTTAACCCGATACCGTCGAACATCCGGGGTGTCGTAGGGTGGGCTCTTGAGCCCACGCGGTCTCACCGGTTGAGCAAACGGTCTATGCGCTGAGTCGGGGTGCTTGAGCAGCGGGAGTTCCTGTCGCCATCGCGGCACGCACAGGCCCGACCGCGTGGGCTCGAGAGCCCACCCTACGAAAAGCTAGACTTCGGCCGCTTCGCGCAGCGGCGCCGCATGCTCCCGGTGCGCGCGCGCATGCAGCAGGTGGCGCTGCAGGGTGGCGCGCGCGGAGTCGCCGATCGCGCGCCAGTACTCGCGGCGCTGGGCCGCGCGCTTGCGGTGCTTGGACGGCATGTCGGCCAGCGGCTTCAGGTAGAAGGGCAGGGGAATGAGCCAGGTGTCGCCCGCCATCTCGCTTCCGCCGAGGATCTTCCAGAAGCCGTCGTAGGCATTCGCGAAATGCTTGACTTCGAGCGGGTCGTAGGCGATGTGGGCGGTGCATTTCACGGCCACCACCTGCTCCACGCCGACTGCCTGCGCCACACCCTGCATGGCCGCGAAGCAGAAGAAGCTCGGTGAGTTGTTCGGGAAGGCGTTCTCGAACGCCTCGAAGGCCGGCCCGGAATCGGTCCAGCGGCCCTGGTTGCGGGCGATGAAGGGCAGCAGGCCGGCCGGCATACCGGCGATCGCGCCGTCGACCCAGGAGAAGGAGAGCCGGTGCAGCACCTTGCCGTCGGCGACCAGGGCAATGGTGAGATCGCCTTCGGCATTCATGCGCGAGGCCATCTCCAGGCGGATCAGGAAACGGCTGCCGTTGGCCTCGTGCTGCCACAGGGCGAGCCCGCCGTTCAGGTAGACGGCCTGCTTGTAGACGGCATCGAAACTGGTTTCCTCGAAACGGTAGTGCGAAAGCACGCATTGCACGCGCTGGCGGCTGCTCAGTCCCTTGACCAGGTAATGGCGATGGCTCAAATGGTGGAATACATCGTCCTTCGCGCTCGAGGCGACATAATTGCGGACCACGTCGAGCTGGCACAGCGAGGCATGGTCGCGCCAGAACAGCAGCACGCGGGCGCTGCGCAGGACCGACATCATGCGGGAGGTAAGCGGAAGCTGGCGGCCAGCCAGCCAATGCTTGGTCAGGTGAGCGAAAATCATGGTGGCGCTCCGTGGAAGGCGGTGGTTCACGCTATGGTGTCCCACTTGGCCGGCCTTGGCGGTGATATTGCTCAATGGAAATAAATTCTTAGAAGCAATCTTTTCGGCGCTATGACGACGGTTCGCGACCACGATATGGCTCCTCCGGGTGTGCTTTTCTTCAATTAATTTCTTGCCAGAATAGCACGAGCCGCGCGCGGTCCCGCCGATTTTTGTCCGATACTGCTGGTTCATCACGGCGGAGGACACCATGGCGTGCGAACTGTTCTATTGGCCCGGCATCCAGGGCCGCGGCGAATTCGTCCGGCTGGCGCTGGAGGAGGCGGGCGTCGACTATGTCGACGTGGCGCGCGGGCCGCAAGGCGTGGAGAAGCTGATGGCGGCGCTGAAGGAGGACGCGCGGCCCGCCTTCGCCCCGCCTTTCCTGCGGATCGACGGCATGACGATAGGCCAGACCGCGGCCATCCTGATGTTCCTGGGCGAGCGCCACGGCCTGGCGCCGACGGACACCGCGGGCCGGATCTGGACCCACCAGCTGCAGCTGACGATTGCCGACCTGGTCGGCGAAGCGCACGAGACCCACCATCCGGTCGGCGCCTCGCTCTACTACGAAGACCAGAAAGCCGAGGCCTTGCGCCGCGCCCAGGAATTCACGGCCCAGCGCATCCCGAAGTTCCTCGGCTATTTCGCACGGGTGCTGGGGAAGCAGGATTACCTGTTGGGGCAGTGTACCTACGCCGACCTGTCGCTGTTCCAGGCGCTCGAAGGCCTGGACTATGCGTTTCCCAAGGCGACTGCCCGGGAGCTGAAGCGCCATCCGGAACTGCAAGCGCTGCGGCAACGCGTGGCCGCCCGGCCGCGCATCGCCGCCTATCTCACTTCAAGCAGGCGGATTCCCTTCAACGAGGACGGGATTTTCCGCCGCTACCCGGAGCTGGACAACTAAGTCCGGTCAATCCCACTCATTCATCCCATTCTGGCGCGAAGTCCGGGCTGACCAGGCGCTCGCCGCGCTCGAGCGCGTCGATGGCCGCAAGGTCGGCCGCATCCAGCGCGATGCGGCTAGACGCCAGGTTGCTTTCGAGGTTGGCGCGGCGGGTCGAAGAGGGGATCACGGCGTAGCCCTTCTCCAGCAGCCAGGCCAGCGTCACCTGGGCCGGCGTCGCGCCGATGCGCGTAGCGATGGCGAGGACGACCGGGTCGGCCAGCACCTTGCCGTAGGCGAGCGGCATGTAGGCCGTGACATGGATGCCGTGCTCGCGCGCAAAGGCGGCGACGGCGCGGTTCTGCAGGTAGGGATGGAGCTCGACCTGGTTGGTGGCGATGTTGTCCGCGCCGACCGCGTCGATGGCTTCACGCATCAGCGGGATGGTGAAGTTCGAGATGCCGATGGCCCGCGTCAGGCCGCGTTCGCGCGCCTCCAGCAGGGCGCGCATCGACTCGGCAACCGGCACGCCGGCGCCTGGGGACGGCCAGTGGATCAGGGTCAGGTCGACCGTTTCCGTGCGCAGCTTGCGCAGGCTTTCTTCCAGGCTGGGGATCAGCGCATCGCTCGACAGGTTCTCGGTCCAGATCTTGGTCGTGACGAAGACCTCGCCGCGCGGCACGCCGCTGTCCTGGAGCGCCTGGCCGACCTCGGCCTCGTTGCCGTAGATCTGGGCGGTGTCGATGTGGCGGTAGCCGAGGTCGAGGGCGTTGGCGACGCTGTCGATGGCTTGCTGGCCTTGCAGGCGGAAGGTGCCTGCGCCGATCCGGGGCATGTGCTTGTTCATGGTGTTGTCCTTGTTGACGAGTTAAACGGTTGGTTCAGACGAGTTCGGCTTCGCGCTGCGCCTGCGGCCGGGAAGCCTTGGCAGCGTCGCGCCGGTCGAGGCGGCCCGCAAGCGTGGTCAGCGCCAGGGCGCCGGCGACGACCGCCGCGCCGATGGGCGGCGTAGCCATCAGGCCGAGGTTCTCGACGATGAGGCCGCCACCCCAGGCGCCGAGGGCGATGCCGAGGTTGAAGGCGGCGATGTTCAGGCCCGAGGCCATGTCCAGCGCCGTCGGCGCATCCTTCTCGGCGCGCTGCACCACGTAGAGCTGCAGGCCGGGCACGTTGCCGAAGGCGACCGCGCCCCAGGCCAGCACGGTGGCGACCACCAGCACGGGATGCGGCGCGGTGAAGGTCAGTACGGCGAGCACGGCGGCGAGCAGGGCGAACACGATCTGCAGCGCACGAATCGGACCCTTGCGGTCGGCCAGGCGCCCACCCCAGATGTTGCCGGCTGCGACAGACACGCCATACACCAGCATCACCAGGCCGACGCTCGAGGCGGCAAAGCCGGCCACGTCCTGCAGGATCGGCGCCAGATAGGTGAAGGCGACGAAGGAGCCGCCATAGCCGAGCGTGGTGATGGCATACACGAGCAGCAGGCGCGGTTTTTTGAGCACCGCGAACTGGGCCGCGAGGCTGGCCGGCTTGGCGCCGCCGATGGTGCTCGGCACCAGGATGGCGCTGCCGATCATGGCGATCACGCCGAGCAGGGCGACGGCCAGGAAGGTCGACTGCCAGCCGAACTGCTGGCCGATCCAGGTGCCGAGCGGCACGCCGGTAACCAGCGCGACGGTGAGGCCCGTGAACATCAGGGCGATGGCGCGCGCCGCCTTTTCCTTCGGCACCAGGCTGGTGGCGATGGTCGAGCCGATCGAGAAGAAGACGCCGTGCGCGAGACCAGTCAGCACCCGCGCCGCCATCAGGGCGGCATAACCGGGCGCGCTTGATGCAACCAGGTTACCGGCGGTGAACAGCAGCATCAAGCCGATCAGCAGGCGCTTGCGCGGCACCCGTGCGGTGAGGGCGGTCAGCACCGGGGCGCCGACGGCGACACCCAATGCATACAGGCTGACCAGCAGGCCGGCCGAGGGCAGGGAGACGCCGAGACTGGCGGCGACGTCGGGAATCAGGCCGACGATCACGAATTCCGTCGTTCCGATGGCGAAAGCGCTCAAGGTAAGCGCCCATAAAGCGAGTGGCATGGTGTTCTCCTGTAGAGCGCCTTACCAAAACCCATGGCTTGCCCTGGGCTCTGGTAAGGCGCTCTGTATGAATGAAAGGCTGCAGTGTGAACGAGCCGCTGTCTGGGAAAAATCCTTTGCCGTACAATACACTTTTGACTGGGAGTCACGAATGATCGACGTGGAAGCCTTGATTGCATTCTCCGCCGTCATGGATGCGGGCTCGTTCTCCGGAGCGGCCGAGCGTCTCGGACAAACGCCCTCGGGCGTCTCGCGCACGATCGCGCGCCTGGAAAAACACCTGGGCCTGACGCTCCTGCACCGGACCACGCGCCGCCTCCAGCTCACCGACGAGGGCGCCTGGCTGCTGGAGCGCGCCCGTGCGCTGCTGGCCGACCTCGCCAATACCGAGGCCGAGGCGGCCGCGCGCCGTTCCCAGCCCTCGGGCCTGGTGCGGGTCAACGCCGCCACGCCGGCGCTCGACCATCTGCTCGCGCCCCTGGCGCCGGCCTTCCTCGACGCCTATCCGCTAGTGCAGCTCGAACTGACCAGCGGCGAGACCGTCGTCGACCTGATCGAGGAAAGGGCGGACCTGGCGATCCGCATCGGCCAGTTGCCCGATTCGACGCTCAACGCGCGGCGCCTCGGCACCAGCCGCATCCGTGTGCTGGCCGCACCCGCCTACCTGGAACGCCACGGCGTCCCGGCCAGCGTTGCCGAGCTGGCCCAGCACCGCCTGCTGGGCTTCTCGGCGCCGGCGTCGCTCAATACCTGGCCGCTGCGCCACGATGGCGCGGAGGGCTACACGATCGCGCCGGCCGTCACCGCCTCGAGCGGCGAGACGGTGCGCCACCTGGCCCTGGCCGGCGCCGGCATCGCCTCGCTGTCGGACTTCCTCACCCGCGCCGACCTGGCCGCGGGACGCCTGGCGCCAGTGTTGGCGGATGCCGCGCTGCCCTGGTCGCAGCCGGTGTGGGCGGTGTTCTACAAGCAGGGCGCGCTGGCGCCGCGGGTGGCGGCCCTGGTCGACTTCCTGGCGCGCGAACTGGCGGCGGTGCTGGACGAGTAAGGGCGCCTGGCAAAACGCTTGCTTGTTATTAGAGAAGCAACGCCGTACACTGAGGGATTCCGGCGTCCGCAATCGGCCACAACCCGACAAAATGTCATGCACGCGATTTACTTCAGATGGAAAGTAGCCTCTGGTCGTGAACCAGACTTTGAGCATGCCTGGCTGGAGCTAACCGAACTTATTCGCGATGAGCACGGCGGTCTAGGGTCGCGTCTGCATCGGTGCGCCGATGGCCACTATTTTGCGTATGCCCAGTGGCCGTCCGAACTCTTCTGGGCTACACGGCCCGAGCCTACTGCACGCATGGTCGAACTGCGAAATCGGATGCGTGAATTCGCTGAACTTGTAGATGGCCCACTTCGGGGTGACGTCGTTGCCGACCTCCTGAGTCGTTAGCTCCCGACTAAGCCGACAGGCTGGCGAGAGCCTTCACGGTCGCAAGTGACGGGTTTGGTCTGGTGCTGCCATCCGGATAGATCAGCTGCCGACGGCATGACAAGCCGCAAGCAGGTAGTTTCTTGACAACTTTCCGATCAAAACGTGCCAATGATGATTCGAGGACTTCTTGCGTTGTTTCATTCTACCGAGCCATACGAGTTCCGCACCAGGATGTCATGTGACCAGGCTGTTGCATCTTTGCGTTCGGTAATATCCAGGCCTGTCCTGACGGCCCTTACTCAAGAAGCAATAATTGGGAGTGTGAGTAAACAAAAAGTCGTCCTTCAAAGAAGGATCCCATTCGTGCAAAATTCGTTCAAGCCGTATTTCATAGGACGTTTTAGCTCAGAGTCGGGGCAGACGGTTCTCCGCGGTGTTTTTACAATGCATTGGGCCACGAAAGCGTTCATGACACTCTGGTTCGGATTTGGCGCAATCTGGGTACTGCTTAGCCTATTCAGTGCGATGACCAATCCAGTCGACACGTGGTTTCTTCCCTTTGCAGGACTTGCGGTAATGTCTGCTGGGTTGGTTTTAGTGCGTTTTGCTAAATGGTTGGCGCGCAATGACCAGCAACGCCTTTTGGATGTTATTAGTAAGTACGCCTAACAAAACCGTTCGACATACCGCCAACAGATGATCGAGCAGGCAAGCGAAAGGAACGCCTGATGGATGTCCGCCCGTCGCTCGTGCCGAATACGCAATCTGCGAAAGCGGTGTAGCCATCCTAAGGTGCGCTCAACGACCCAACGCCATCGGCCGAGCCGTTCACGCGACTCAATGCCGTATCGCGCGATACGTGCTGCAATGCCTCGCCGGCGTAGCCAAGCGCGATGCGCTCGTGAAGCGTACGCTCGATCGGCGTGCAGCTTACCTGGACGCTTGCGCGCACGACCGGAAAGCCCTTTAACCGCCGGGATAGCTTCTACGAGTGGAATAAGGAAACGTGAGTCATGCACTTGGGCGCCCGAGATCTTAGCTACCAACGGCAACCCACGTTGATCTACGAGCAGATGGTGTTTGCAGCCGAGCTTGCCACGATCGGTCGGGTTTCGGCCCGTATGCTCGCCACCCGCAGGGGCAGGCACACTGGCAGCGTCAACGCAAGCTCGATCCCACATAATCTGGTCGTGCTCGCGCAGCCGTCGTAGAACTGCCTCGTGGATGCGCTGCCAAACGCCAGCTTTCATCCATTCGTGGAGCCGGCGCCAACAAGTCATGCCACTGCCGCAGCCGAGTTCGCGCGGCAGGTATTCCCATGGTATCCCGGTCTTGAGCACGAACAGGATTCCGGTCAGGGTCGCCCGATCGTTGATACGTGGTCGTCCGCCTTTCGGCGATCTACGATGGGTCGGGAGATGAGCTGCTACAAGCGACCAAAGGTCTTCAGGGAGAAGTGCTTGGGCCATGGCATCGGTCCGTCTGAGAACACGGCCGCCATCTTGCTGCCGAACTACGGCCGTGTACGTCCGCTATCGACCTATTGTGTTGAAAAAGTCGAATGGCAACAATTTTGGTGGATCTCCAACATCCAACCGGTTCGAGATCGTTTGATAGCGGCGGTTCTGGTCAGTCGAGCTAGCTAGGTTTTCGGTCCAAACGTTAACTTTGCCGAGTTTTTCAACACAATAGACCCAAAGCGGACATTTACTCTGAACAGCCTGTTATGCGCGCTTATAGTCAACCGTGCTACTACTATTTTGTCACGGTCTACGAATCGTTTAAGAGTGCTACTAATTAAGAATACCAGTCTCGACAACTGAAGACCTGCGGTTCATGCGGTCCTGCATCAGGAGTCGGGTTGCGGATCGGCACTATCGAGGTCTTTCCCCCCATCCAGGACTACCGCCGCCCGCTCCATGCCCATGCTGTCGGACAGCGACCGCCGATCTTCCTCGTCGGCCTCGGGCGGGTCGAGCATGTCGTCGAGCATCGCCTGCAGTTCAGGGGTGTCCCAGGGTAAGCCATTGCGCTCCCTGGTGTGGATGTAGTGCCTCACCTCGCTGTCCTGCTCGGCGCTCAGGGGCAGGCCGCGGAAGGTATTCGCAGGCTCGGGCGTGATCATGATCCCTCCTCAGGTATGGGAAGCAGCACCACGAGCATACGCCTATTTCCGCTGCACGGGCGCGCCGCATCCCGGGTGCCGTGACCAGCGCCGGGCCGGGACTGGCGCAACCTGCTCAGACGGTCGCGGGATCCATCACCACGGGCAGCACGAACTTCACACGCGTGCCATGCCCTCGCCCAGCGCTGTCGGCGGACACCGTGCCCCCGTGCGCCCGGGTCACGCTGCGGGCGATCGCGAGACCAAGTCCCGCCCCCGATGCAACGCGACCGGGGTGCGCGGAGAACTTCCGAAAGGGCTCGAACAGGAGCGGGAGGTCGGCGGTCTCGACACCGATGCCCCGGTCGCTCACCTGCAGTTCGAGGAAGACGCCATCGACCGCGACCGCCAGCGATATTCCGCCGCCATCGTCCGAGAAGTGACTCGCGTTGAGAAGGGCGCCGCCGAGCGCTTGGGACAGCCGTGCGGGATCGCACCAGAGCACGGCGCTGTCTGGCTGTCCGCTGGGGCATATCTCCACATGCAATGTCTGATTGCGTTCGCGAACGATGCTCTCGACCACGTCGCATGCATGCGCCAGCACCTCATGCACGTTTGCTGCACGCATCGTGACAGGCGTGTCGTAAGCCTGTTCGATGCGGGAAGCGTCGAGCAGGTCGTCGACGAAGCGCGCCAGTTGCCTTGTCTGGCGCACGATGACGCCGGCCATCCGGGCAATCCCTGGCTCGGCGGCCTGGCGCTGCAGGAGCGTGGCGGCGGCCATGACAGGGGCGAGCGGGTTGCGCAGTTCATGCGCCAGCACATGCAGGAAAGCCGCCCGGCCGTCTTGTGCGAATTTCAACGCCTCCTCGAGGCGTCGTTGTTCGCTGATGTCCGTCAGGGAGCACAGCACGCCGACAGTGGCGCCGTCGCCCTGGCGTACCGGTCGCGCATGAATCACCACGCGGCGCTGCTGTCCATCGGCGGACTCGGCCAGTATTTCGACAGGCGGCTGGTCGACGCCGGTGCGCGCCGCCAGCGCGGCTGGCGACGACGATTTGTCGAGCGGCCTGCCATCCGTCCGGTACAAGGCCGTGAATCCGTCCCAGGACCCATTTTCGTCCGTAGCCGGACAGACACCCCACAAGCGCCTGGCGGCGCCGTTGCAATATCGGAGCGCCCCGTTCGGGCTGCAGAAATAGGCCGGACAGGCGATCTGTCCGATCATCCGCCCATAGGTGTCCAAGGTTCCCGCGCCGGACCGGTCCGTAGCGCGCCGCGTTTCAGGTATTCGTGCCACGTTCGCTCCCGGTGTCGATCGTAATCCCTCATGATAGGCGCCGGCACCGCGTGCGGCGTAGGACACACGCCGCAGTGCGTGTCGTCCGCACCGCCGACGCCCCTCCTTACGCGACCGGGCCGCCGAAGAAAAAGCGCAGCATCTCTTCGCTGGCATTGGGGCCGAGGATATCGGCATGACTGCCGCGCAGATCTCCGCCCGACCAGGCATGGCCAGCCCCGTGCACGGTCCATTGCTCGGCCAGCACGCCGCCCGCAGCATCGCGATGCACGTGGCGGGTAAACTGGCGCCCGCCGGCGCAGCCCGTTTCCGCCACCACGGCGATCTCGGCATCCGCCGCCCGCCTGTGCAGCGCATGGCTGTCGAGGGACTGGCGTATCACATCGCAGCTGTGGGTTCGATGGACCGTGGCGTCGGCATCGCCATGGAAGACGATGACAGGCACGGTGGCATGCGGCGAAGGCGGCGCTGGCGCGGACGGATCGGGACCGTTGCGCATCGCCAGCATTGCGCTGAGGCGGGAGCTCGCGCTGCCGTGGGCCAGTCCGGAATGACAGCCGACCGCGCTGAACAGCTCGGGATAGGTTCGTCCGAGGATGACCGCCATGGCGCCGCCTGCGGACAGGCCCGCGACCGCGACGCGCGCGCGATCCACCGCATGCTCGGCCATGATGCGCCGGGTGAGGCCCGCGAGCAGCGCAGGTTCGCCCGCGCCGCGCCGGTGATGGGCACGGTCATACCAGTTCCAGCACCTGTTCCAGTGCGCGCTGCAGGGCTGTTCCGGATACAGGACCAGGTAGCCATGCTCCTCGGCCAGCGCATTCATGCCGGTTCCCGCAGCGAAGTCGGTGGCGTCCTGGCCGCAAGCGTGCAGCATGACGACCAGCGACACCGGCTGCTCGCGCCCGGCGCGGGGAATGAACAGGCGGTAGTGGAGCGCGCCCTCTTCATCCTCGTGGAATCCGTACGTGAACCGGCTTTGGGCGGTGGGCTGGACGGACATGCAGTTCCAGGGAAAGGCCACGAAGGACCAGGGATTGAAAACGCTGTTGAACATGGATGGGTTCCTCGATGGCGTGACGGATGATCTCCCGAGACGGAAACGGCGGCGAGACCGCAAGGTCAGCGCCGCCGCTGTGCCTGGCCCTGCAGGGCCAGGATGGCTTGTGATGATCAGCGGGTCGGAACAGCGCCCTTGCTACCGGCTTGGCCGTTGCCGCCTTGCATGTTGCCCGGCTGGCGTGCCTGGCCGTCGGGCTTCGCGCCCGCGCCGTCGGCGCTGCTCTGCAGGCTGCCGAGGAACTGGGTTCCGGCCTTGATGCCGCGCTCGGCCTCCTGCTGGAAAGCCTCGCGCGAAGTCTTCATGGTTTCCTCCTGCTGGCGCAGGCTCTTGTCGGTTTCTTCGACGGAGACGCGCGTCACCTCATCGGCCAGTGCGCGCGCGGTGCGGGAGGTTTCCTGCACATGCTGCTCGGTCACGCGGCTCAGGTCGACCTGGGTGGAGGCGGCCAGCTGCGAGAGCTGCTGCTGGTAGGAACGCAGCTTGTCGGTGGCGGGCTGGGCGCGCGAGGCCGCCGCCGACAATGCGTCGGTGGGGTGCTCGGTGGTCAGCATGCGCTGGGCGGTGCTGGTGGTTTCCTCGAGCAGGGTCTGGCCCAACTGCATGTTCAGCTGGAAGACCTGCTGCAGGGAACGCGAAATGGTTTGCGACACTTCGTTCAGGAACGCGGTCTGTGCATCGATATGCGAACGCACGGCGGGGGTGACGGATTGCGGGTATGGATACATGGAGTACCTTTATGAAATGATTGAAATGATGTGGTCATGCGAGCGCCGGACGCAATGCGTTGAAGTGTCTGGCGGGAATGGCAGCACGGCTGATGCCGTCTGGGAGGGGACGATCACTGAAGATCGCGTTTGACCTGCACACTATGCGCTCTTTTTCGCGTCTGTGCGGCCGACTCGCACATCTATTTTTGGGGAATAGCAAGCGGCAATACATTGCCTGGAGATCCAGCTGCCCGCCTGGGCCCTGTCCCCTACCGGGAGAAATTCTCAGTGCAGGCAGCTGCGCTTATGCAGATACATTTCCTGGTCAGCCAGCAGCACGTAGGCGGCCAGCGCCGTGCCACTGGCCGGATCGCATCGCACCGCACCGGCGCTCACTGCGAGATGATAGGTGCGCTCCTGCATCAGGTTGAACGCATGCAGGTTGTCCCGCAGCCTCGCCAGCATCACACGCGGATGCGCATCGTCGAGAACGAAGGCGACGAATTCGTCGCCTCCGAAACGCGCCAGCACGTCGCTGTCGCGCAGGGACTCGCGCAGCACGGCGGAGGCATCCTTGATCAGCTGGTCCCCGGCGGCATGGCCTAGCCGGTCGTTCACCAGCTTGAGGCCGTCGATATCGGCGTAGATGACGGAACAACCGGCATGCTTGCGCCGGGCCAGCCTGAACAGGTGCTCGGCCTGGACATAGAAACCGCGTCGGTTGTTCAGGCCGGTCAGGACGTCGGTCAGGGCAAGGATACGCACGGCGCTTTCGGACGCATCGCGCCGCGCCAGTTCCTCCGCATGCGCCAGGGCGCTGTCCGCCAACTGCCGGTACTGGATCGTCACCAGGTCCTCGAGCGCAGTGCGCGACGAGATCCTGCCGAGCGCCGCGACCGACAGTTCGAGAATTGTTTCGAGCAGGCGGCGGCGCCCGTTCCAGGTCTCCGGCGCGGCATCGGCCGTCCAGCCGGCGGCCAGCACGGCCATGGCATGCTGGCTCGGTACGCTCACCAGTATCGTCCGCGGGTCGGCGGTGGGGGCGCCGTGGTCTCGTAGCCGTTCGAGCGCCATGCGATGCCACGCGTGGCTGGAAGCCGCCGTGCACGCTTGCCCCTCGTGATCGAAGCTGATCGACTCCGTCACCTCTCCCTGAACCAGCAACAAGGCGCTGTCGATTTCGGCCAGCTCGGCCAAGGCCCGGCCGGTCAACGCCAGCACGGCGCTCGGGCTCTCGACCTGCATCAATTCGCGTGCCATGGTGAGCAAGGCGCGCAACTGCCGGACTTCGACGCCCGGATCGTGTTCGATCTGCTGTGCCATCGGCCATCCTCCACTTGTGCCTGGAACGCGGCCACGGCCACGGTAGGTCACTGGTTGCGCATGGAGCGTCGCGCCCCGGCCTCGATTCATCATACGCGCTGTGGCGGCGCGAGACCAGCGGTATTTGCCGGATGCCGGTGGGGCGTATGCCCCGTTTCAGGCGACATGGAACAGGACGGCGATATAGTGGCAGGCGCTGCCGGCGAGGACAAACAGATGCCAGATGCCATGGCCGTTGCGCACCTTGTGGTCGGTAGCGTAGAACACGATGCCGCCCGTGTAGAACAGCCCACCGGCCGCCAGCCAGGCAAAGCCGGCGCGGCCGAGCGCGTCGATCAGGGGGGCGATGGCGACCACGGCAAGCCAGCCCATTACCAGGTAGACGGCGAGCGACAGGACACGTGCCCGGTTCGCGTGGCAAAGCTCCTGGACGATCCCGAACAGGGCCAGCGTCCACACCGCGCCGAACATCGTCCAGCCCAGGGTTCCGCGCAGCGTGACGAGCGTGAACGGCGTATAGGTGCCTGCAATCAGGAGATAAATGGCGCAATGGTCCATCTTGCGCAACACCTCCTTGGCCGCACCGCGCAAGCTGTGGTACAGGGTGGACGTCAGGTACAGGATCAGCAGCGTGGCCGCATAGATGCCGCAGGCGACGATCTTCCACCGGTCACCGCCAAGCGCAGTCACGGCGACCAGGAGCGCGCCGCTGATGGCTGCGAGCACCGTTCCCACACCATGGGAGATGCTGTTGAAGCGTTCGCCGTGTTCCATGTGCCGGTCTCAGCCCAAGGCAGGATCAGCGGCGGGTATGACGCTGGTAATCGGCCATGGCGGATTGGATCAGCATCCTGGCGGACTGCGACCTCCAGTGCCGTGAAACGTACAGTTCGGCCTCCTCCAGCTGCCTGGATGCTTCGTCGGCTTCGTCCCCATCCCGCAAGGGGGTGTCCGCAGCATTGCGCAAAGCCGGATCCAGCTGCTCCCATCGTGTCCTCAGGCGGTCGAGGACGGCGGGGAGCTCGTCCCGTTTGACACCTCGCTGGACCAGATAGGGAACGATCTCCTGCGCAATCGCTCCCCACTGGACAAACACCTTGGCGGGGAACTCCAGGACTGTGTGCATCGCTTGCTCCGGTGGTTGATATAGGTCGGCAGTTCCGCGCGATCCGTGCCAACGACGGAACAGGCAGGGACCAGCGCAGGAATGGGATCGGCCTGTTCCTGCGCGGATCGACGGTGGCTTCCCCCCGAACTCATGACACTATGCGCTCCACTGCCTGCGCAGGGGAGGAATAAAGTGTAAGTATTCGTTCGTCGTGAACAGGGCGTGCCCGTTTGGACGGGCTTCGCGCTCATGCATTGGTACGCAGCATCGCCCGCATTCTGTCGGCGTCGACAGGCGCGCTGAAAAAATATCCCTGTCCCTCGCCGCAGCCATGCAGCCTGAGAAAGGCAAGCTGCGTCGCGTTCTCGATGCCTTCGGCGATGACGCGCTGGCGCAGGCTTTTCCCCATGCCGATCACGGCGCTGACGATGGCGCCGTTGCCGTCGCACCCGCCATCGATCGCCCGAACGAAGGACTGGTCGATCTTGAGCACGTCGATCGGAAATTCGTTCAGGTAGCTCAGGCTCGAATAACCGGTCCCGAAGTCATCCACGGCAATCTGTACGCCCATGGCCTTGAACTTCGCCAGCAGGCCGGCGCTGGCCGCCACATCGCGCATCAGCACGCTCTCCGTCAACTCGAGCTGCAGGCAGGACGGGTCGACGCCGGTCGCCTCAAAGATGGCGATCGCCTCGTCGAAAAAGTCGCGGTGGCGGAACTCCATGGCGGACACATTGACCGCGATCGACACCGGCGCCACTCCGCTGTCGCGCCAGCGCACCGCCTGCTCACTGGCTTCGCGCAACACCCAGCGCCCGAGAGGTATGACCAGGCCACACTCCTCGGCAATGTGAATGAAGCGCTCGGGCTGGACCATTCCCCATTCGGGGTGTTCCCAGCGCAGCAGGGCTTCGGCCCCGGTGATCGCTCCGCTAGCCAGGTCAAGCTTGGGCTGGTAATGCAGGACGAACTCGGAGCGTTCGAGCGCACGGCGCAGATTACTCTCGATGAGTTGGCGCTCGACGGCGCGTGCGTTCATGTCGTGGCGAAAGAACTGGTAACCATTCCGGCCACGCTCCTTGGCGTGGTACATCGCGGTATCGGCATTCTTGATCAGGGCGGCGGCATCCAGGCCGTCGAGAGGAAACACGCTGATGCCGATGCTGGTGGAGGTATGCAGCTGGTGTCCGTCGATCAGGAAAGGCGTCGACATGGCGATCAGGATCTTTTCGGCCGTTAGCGCCGCATCCTGCGCGCGCCGCTCATTCGCCAGCAGGACCACGAACTCGTCGCCGCCGTGGCGGCTGACCGTGTCGGATGTGCGAACGCAGTCGAGCAGGCGCCCGGCGACGGCCTGCAGCAGGCGATCGCCGACGGCATGGCCGAGCGAATCGTTGATATGCTTGAACTTGTCGAGGTCGAGGAACAGCAGGGCCGGACAGGTGTTGCTGCGCCTGGCCGAGGCGATGGCCTGGCTGATACGATCGTTCAGGAGGACACGGTTGGGCAGGTTGGTGAGGAAGTCATGCTGGGCCAGGTGCTTCATCTGCGTGGTCAGCGCGACAGTATCGGAAATGTCCCGGAACACCATGACGGCGCCCACGAGCTGTCCGTCCCAATCGAAGATCGGCGCGGCCGAATCCTCGATCCTCCTGCATGTGCCATGGCGGTCTATCAGGACGACCTCGCCGCTCAAGCCCGCGGCCTGCTCCACCTGCAGAACGGCTTCCAGCGGATTGACGACCGGCGTAATGCCATCGCTGTCGACCAGGACCAGCACTTCGGCTACCTTCCGTCCCTCGGCGTCGTCGCGCTCCCAGCCGGTCATCACCTCGGCAGCGATGTTCAGGTAGTCGACGCGGCCACGCATGTCGACCGAGACGACGGCGTCGCCGATCGAATTCAGCGTGATCTGCGCGCGGGCCTGCAAGGCAAACAGGTTCTGCTCGACCTTCAGGCGCTCGATAACGTTGCGCAATGATTGCGGCACCAGGTTATTGTCGAAGTAGCCCTTCGACAACCAGCCCTGGGCGCCACGCTGGACCGCCTCCCTGGCCTCATGCTCTTGCGCGAGCGAGCACAGGGTCATGATCGGTGTATGGCGCGCCGCGGCGTGGACCTGGTCGAAGCTTGACAGGCCGTGGCTGTCTGGCAGGCTCAGGTCCAGCAGAATCGCATCGATCCCGCCCTGTTTGATGCGTTGCAGGCTGCTTGCAAGCGACGCGGCATCTTCTACCTCGAAGGGACCATCGGATGCATTGCCCAGTGCCTCGCGCAGGGTCCGGACGTCGCCGGGGTCGGGCGAGATAATAAGGATCCGGTTAGCCATGATGGCTCCCAGAATGCCTGCCAAATCGCTGCCTGCACCGGGGCGACGCTCGTTGCGCCGAGTCATGCGAACCGCCCGGCAAGCAGGTCCCGCTCGAAGCCGGACCCCACGCGGTCCCGTCGCCGGTGGGACAGTCCCTGCAGTGGACCGGCGAGCCGCAGCGGATCTCGACATAGACCCTGATCGGCAACAGCTCGTCGCTGCCGGGATCGGGTTCCTCCACTTCGTGCAGTTCGAACTCCGCCGCATCCCATGAATGTGCATGCAGGACTTCGGCGTAGCGCCCCATCTCCTCGGGTTCGATCAGCCTCATGGATGGCTCCCTGCGCCCTGTCGGGCGTCAATACGGGAGATCCTAGCACGGCATGCAGGCGCTGTCGCCAGGATCGCGTGCGCCGGCGTTTGCGCCAGCCCCATCGCCGCTACGACGGGGAAGGCGCACATGCCCGTCCCGGCCGCAAACTAACCGGCTGCCTGCCCGCACGGGCCCGAACATCGGAGTACACTATCACCCAGACTCCGCCTCGTGCGGCAGTCCCGACCTTCCGGTCGCCGTCCTGTCGCGACATAGCGCGAGCGCCTCCCTGGCGACCAGCAACAGCCCACGCACTGGGCCGTACCACGCACGCACCGCGATCCGCCGGCATCGTTCTTGCGAACACATCGGGCATTCCCGCACTGCTGGCAATCACGTTTCATTCATGGCAGCAGGAGGGCATCATGCGACACAAGCTGAAAGCGGTCTTCGACGATCGCGACCAGGCCCAGCAGGCGCTGGACGAATTGCTGGCCTCCGGGTACCCGCGCGCGGATGCCGATCTGGTGACCGTGCCAGGAATCCGTTCAGGCAGTCCTGGCGTGACGCCGGCGCCCCGATGGCGGGAGCGCCCCGGCGCCTCGACCGCGCGCCTGCTCTCGCGCGTTCTCGGCCAGGCGGGCAGCCGGCCGTTGGCGGCCGATGTGCCCCCGGATGTGCCAGACAGTCATATTCTTACCCTGTGGACCGAGTCGGCCGAGGAGGCCGAACGCGCCGCTTCCCTGGTCTCCGGGTTCATGCAGCTCCGCGGCGACGCTGCCGGATCCGGCAAACCCGGCGCGCCGGCTGGCTTGGCCTACGTCGCCCACCGGGGCACTGCGGTACCGGGTACGCTGCAGTTCGACGCACGCGACATCAATCACGACTTCGGCACCCATGATACCAATGCCGCGAGCATCACAGGCACGAGCTCCAGGGAACCAATCCTGCCGGCGGGACATTGGCCTGGCTTGTCGCTGTTCGATCTGTCATTACCAACTGGCCATGCCGGCCTGTCCGACGCGGGCGCTGCAGCCTACCGCTTTGGCCGTGACATGCATGAGAACCCTCGTTACCGCAACCGCTCATGGCATGAGTCGGATGCCGACCTGAAGGTGCTGTGGGAAGCGGGCGATGCTGCCAGGCCGGCCTGGGATGCGTTCGCACCGGCGGTCCGCCTCGGATGGGACAGCACGAGTCCGGAAATCGACGACGACAGCTACCACCGGAATCATTGGCGGACAGCCTACCCCAACAGCGCAAAGGACACCGGCTCGAAAGGGGCGAGCGCCGCACCACAGACAGAATCCTTACGCGTAAATCCAGGCGCACCTACGGCCTGGGAGAACTTCATTGATGCCCTCAGGCATGGCTGGAACAGGACCAGGATCGGTCACGATATGGACGAGACCGACTACCGTCTTCATCATGCCCGCACCTATCCCGGCACGAACTACGACGATCTCGCCCCGGTTTACCGCTACGGCCATCACGTGCGCGGCCGGGCCGTGTTCCAGGAGCGAAGCTGGGAGGATGCGCAAGACGAGCTGCGAGCCGAATGGGAGCGCGGTCATCGCGAAGGAAAACCGGCGACCTGGGACGAGATGAAGGCGGTCCTGCACGTTGGATGGGACCATGACCGGACCTGATCGAGCTGCGCGTGTCGCGGATCCGCCTGTCGAGCCGTCTCGCGCAACCACGATCCGTCGTGCGGGTTGCGCCCGTTTGCTATACAGTGCGCCCTCACAAGAAGGAGAGCAGAATGGAATTGACCAATGAAGTCGCACTCGGCGACGACGTGTATTGCTTCGAGAACGTTCAGCGCGTCGCCGAAGCGCGTGCTTGGATCGACGCGAATGGCTGCGACACTACGCGATTCCGGAGCGCATTTCCCGATGCGCGCCCCGTGAGTACCCACCCTTACGGTTCGGGCAGCCAGCGCAGCGATTAGATAGGACCAGGACCGGCCGTCGCGGCGCGCCGTGAAGGTCGACGCACCCAAAGGCTGCATAGCGCGGCCGAAGCGGCGAAAGGACGGATAGTGCCAGAACTGAGGTCGTGTACGTCCACTATCGACCTATTGTGTTGAAAAACTCGGCAAAGTTAACGTTTGGATAGAAAACCTAGCTAGCTCGACTGACCAGAACCGCCGCTATCAAACGATCTCGAACCGGTTGGATGTTGGAGATCCACCAAAATTGTTGCCATTCGACTTTTTCAACACAATAGGCCGATAGCGGACGTCGGCTCAGTGTACGAAGTTGTTGCTGTCAGAGCAAGTAATGGGTTTTGTTAGGCGTTCTAAAGCGCTTGTGACATAGCACTCGTTGCCAGCGGCTTCGCTGTTTGTTCCCGAGGCCCAACAAGACGCTGGAAGTACCTGCCGCGGCCGTTTGGCGCAGCGCAGCACAACCATTGGTTGCATGAACTTCAAGCCCGGACTACCCTCAATAGAGCAGCACAAGAACCCACGCCAGTGGTCACCCATCCTGAAAGGAGCGCATCATGAGTTCGGAAGTCAAGCCGGTCGAAAAGGGCATGCACACCATCACCCCGCACCTGGTCTGTGCCAACTGCCGAGAGGCCATCGAGTTCTACAAGAAGGCCTTCGGCGCCGAGGAAGTGATGGCGATGCCCATGCCCGACGGTAAGATCGGCCATGCGATGCTGCGCATCGGCGATTCGCCGCTGTTCCTGGCCGACGAGTTTCCCGACTATGGTTCCTTCGGCCCGCTCACCCTGAAAGGCTCGCCCGTTACCATCCACCTGTCGGTGCCGAATGTCGACGCGCTGTGGGAGCGGGCCGTGGCCGCCGGCGCCAAGGTACGCATGGAACTGGCCGACCAGTTCTGGGGCGACCGCTACGGCCAGCTCGACGACCCCTTCGGGCACCGCTGGTCGCTGGCCCAGCATGTCCGCGACGTGTCGCCGGAAGAGATGGAAGAGGCGATGAAGCGCGAATGCGCCTGAGGCGCCGGCCGTGCCGTGATGTGATGTGATGCGCCGGCCGCGCCGCTGAGGCATGGAGGGCGGGCCGCGTCTGGCGCCGCCCGGCCTGCTCTATCGTCGCCCGCCGCCCGGCTTCAGGCCGGCACCGCGCTCAGGTGCTGGTAGAGGATGGTGCTGCCGATGATGATCAGCACCACGCCGCCGGCCAGTTCGGCGCGCTTGCCGGCCAGCGCGCCCAGGCCGCGGCCCAGCATCACGCCGATCGTCACCATGAGGAAGGTGGCGAAGCCGATCGCGGCCGCGGTGACGAAGATGTTGGCGTCCATGAAGGCCAGGCCGGCGCCGACGATCAGGGCGTCGATGCTGGTGGCCACGCTCGTGATCGCCAAACGCCAGAACCCGTGGCTCGACGGCCTGTCTTCCTCGACCTCGGGCGCGCTGCAGCCTTCGCGGATCATGCGCAGGCCGAGCAGGGCCAGCAGCACGAAGGCGATCCAATGGTCCCAGGCCTGCACGTAGGGCGCGGCAGCCTGGCCCAGGACCCAGCCGAGCAGGGGAGTGAGGCCCTCGATGACGCCGAAGATCAGGCCGGTCCGCAAGGCCTCGCGCAGGTGGGGACGCTGCAATGCGGCGCCCTTGCCGACGGCGGCGGCGAAAGCATCGGTGGACATGGCGAAGGCGAGGGAGGCGGTTGCGGCGAAATTCATCGGGGTCTCGTTGCCGGGCGAACGCAAAGGCAGGCCCGCGCGGCCCGGACACGCACGCGGACTTGCCAAAGGTCTTGCCAACCGAATGCAACGCGGACGCTGCGATGCCGGCTGCCCGTACCACGGCGCTGACATGCTGGCCGAGTATGTTGATACGGGAACTTCCTGGGAGGAAGCAGGCTACTCCCCAATGGGTGCCGACATTATACCCGAGAGCGGTAGCCTCAGCTCAGCCATAAATGTGAGCATTTGCACAAGAGCGGCGGGGCACGTAGACTGCGCAGGGAGCCCGGGTGTCCGGGCATGCGCCATTCACCCGCCGGCCCGGCGCCGGCCAACTTCAGGAGGCCAGCTTGGATACCATCGATCACGACAGCGGCATGCACGACATCGACATCGTCGTCGTGCCGCCCACGCACGACCTCGGCGACGGCTTCAAGGTGCGCCGCGCGCTGCCCAGCCGCCAGCGCCGCATGGTCGGCCCCTTCGTCTTCCTCGACCAGATGGGGCCCCACGTCTTCCAGGCCGGCCAGGGCCTGGACGTGCGGCCGCATCCGCACGTCTGCCTGGCCACCGTCACCTACCTGTTCAGCGGCGAGATCCTGCACCGCGACAGCCTGGGCAGCGTGCAGCCGATCAAGCCGGGCGAAGTGAACTGGATGACGGCCGGCCGCGGCATCGTCCACTCGGAGCGCACCGCCGCCGAGCGGCGCGCCGGGTCCTCCGACCTGTTCGGCCTGCAATGCTGGGTGGCCCTGCCGCGCGCCCAGGAGGAAATGGATCCCGGCTTTGCCCATATCGAGGCCGGCGAATTGCCGCTGATCGAGGACGGCGGCGTCAGTGCACGCGTGGTCGCCGGCAGCTACTGGGGCAAACGGGCCCCGGTGCCCACGCATTCGGACATGTTCTACGTCGACCTGACGCTGCAGGCCGGCGCGCGCATCGCCATGCCGGCCGAGTACCACGAGCAGGCGCTGTACATCGTCGAAGGCCGGCTCGACCTGGGCCGCGACGGCGTGTTCGAGGCCGGGCAACTGGTCGTCCTCAAGCCGAAGGCCGAGGTGGTCCTGTCCGCGCCCGGCCCGGGGCCGACGCGCGCGATGCTGCTCGGCGGCGAGCCGATGGATGGGCCGCGCTACCTGTCCTGGAACTTCGTCGCCAGTTCGGAAGAGCGTATCGAGCAGGCGCGGCAGGACTGGCGCGCCGGCGCCTTCCCCCAGGTGCCCGGCGAAACCGAATTCATCCCGCTGCCCGAGACGCCGGGGCGGCCGGTTCGCTACCCCTGACAACCGGGCGGCGCCTGCGCATGGGTCGCCTGTCATCTAATCATATAAGCAATTATTTTCCATACGGAAACATGCAATCCAAACAATCCAAAGAACCCGGCCGGACCGCGGCCGCCAAGCGTGCGGAGCTTCGTCCATGAACGCCGCCGACGTCCAGCGCATCACCGCTTTCTCCGACGGTGCCGAAGGCGGCAACCCGGCCGGCGTGTGGATCGGCGCCGCCCATCCGCCTGAAGCCGAGATGCAGCGCATCGCCCACGAGATCGGCTTTTCCGAGACCGCCTTCGCCGCGCCCCTGGCCGACGGCGGCTACCGGGTGCGCTATTTCTCGCCCGAGGCCGAGGTGCCGTTCTGCGGCCACGCGACCATTGCCCTGGGCGCGGCGCTGGCGGCCAGCCGGGGCGAGGGCGTCTACGCCCTGAGCCTGAACGACGCCCGCATCACCGTCGAAGGCCGGCGCGGCGGCAGCGAAGCCGCGCCCCTGGTGTCGAGCGCGCTGCAGTCGCCGCCGACGCGCAGCAGGCCGGCGCCCCATGAGGTGGTCGAGCGCGCCCTGGCGCTGTTCGGCTATCGCGCGGAAGACCTCGATCCGCGCATCCCGCCGGCCCTGGCCCACGGCGGCGCCGACCACCTGGTGCTGGCGCTCAAGAGCCGTGCATTGCTGGCGGCGATGCGCTACGAACTCGATGCGGGGCGCCGCTTCATGCGCGCGCTCGGCATCGTCACCGTCGTGCTGGCCTGGGCCGAGTCCGACACGCTCTTCCATACCCGCAACCCCTTCGCCGCCGGCGGCGTCTACGAGGACCCGGCCACCGGCGCCGGCACGGCTGCGCTGGCGGGCTATTTGCGCGACCTGGGCTGGCCGCATGGCGGCCACATCGAGGTGGTGCAGGGCGAAGACATGGGCATGCGCTCGCGCCTGCGCGCCGACATCGACGCGGCGCCCGGCAGCTCGATCCGGGTTTCGGGCACCGCGCGCTTCATGTAGCAAGTGCGGGCAAGCGCGCGCAAGAACGCGTTTCACGGGCGTGCAAAAAATTAGCACGCTCGTGCAGAACGATGAATAGAAGGCAAAAGACACGTCTCCTCCGCGTTTAACATTCCTTTAAAAGATTGATAATGGTCAACATAAATGCTGTTAGTCAACTTTTAACGAAGGAATGTCCGTCATGGAAATGTCCAACCCCGCCATCTTCACCGCCGCCGCTTCGCGTCCGGAAATGTCTACCGAGCGCCTGCCGTTCACGATCCGCCGGGTCGAGAACGAGGACAGCCTGAAGAAGGCGGTTGCGATCCGCCACGCGGCCTATGCGCGCCATGTGCCCGAGTTCGCCCGTTCGCTGGCCCTGCCGGAAGCCTGCGACTATGAAGAGGACACCGTGGTCCTGCTGGCCGAGTCCAAGCTCGACGGTTCGCCGCTGGGCACCGCGCGCATCCGCACCAACGAACACCACCCGCTGCACATCGAAGAGTCGGTGGTGCTGCCGCACTGGCTGCAGGGCCGCAGCCTGGGCGAAGTCGAGCGCCTGGGCGTGGGCGAGGGCCGCGTCGGCCACATCGTGAAGGTCGCGCTGGTAAAGGCCTTCTTCGAATACTTCGAAAAGGCCGGCATCGACTACGCCGTGATCGCCGGCCGCAGCCCGGTCGACCGCCAGTACGAGCAACTGATGTTTACCGACGTGTTCGGCGAGAAGGAAATGGTGCCGCTGCGCCACGCCGGCAATATCCCGCACCGCGTGATGGCTTTCGAGATCGCCACCGGCGAGGCGCGCTGGAGCGCCGCCAAGCATCCGCTGCTGAAGTTCTTCCGTCACACCCATCACCCGGACATCGACGTCGGCGTCGCCATTGCCGGCGATGCGCAGCGTGGTATCCAGGCCACACCGGCCCCGGTTCGCCCCTCGTTTCCGGCTCACGTAGGGCAACTGACCCCGGCCTGAAAAAAATTGCATGACGGCATGGTCTGCAGCTTGTATCCTTACGGCCTGAATCACGCTGGCAGCAGGCTGGCGTTCGTCAGCCTGAGTAAAGCAGCCTATGCCCCAGCCGTCCGCGCCCGACCGACAACCGACCTCCGCATTCTTCGACCGCGTGTTGACGGCGGCGATGCGCCTGCTTTCGGTCTACCTGGTGCCGATCGGCGTGGCCCTGGTGTCGGTGCTGGCGCTGGTCTCATGGAATAGCCATTACGTCGCCAGTGGCGACATCACGCTGCCGCTGCGCGTGCTGGCCGAGCGCGACGCCCCGCTGACGCCCGACACCGCGCTGAGCGCGCTGGCCCGCGTGCCGGGTGTCGAACGCTACGACACCCATCTTTCGGAAGCGCCGCTCTGGTTCGCGGTGCGCACCCATGGCCAGGGCGACGGTCCCCAGGTCATCGAATTCCCCTCGCGCCACGCGGTCGACATCGCCTGCTGGGACGGGGCCAGCCTGCAGCCGCTGGGCAGCGCCTCGCACGAGAGCGCGAGCGGCGCCATGTCGGCCGCCAAGGCCGGCTTCCTGCTGCGGCCCCAGTTCATGCCGGCCGAGGTGGTATGCCGCGGCCACTTCACCGGGCCGGCGCGTGTCAGCGCGCTGCAATGGCCGGCCGGCGAGATGACGCTCTCGATCCAGCAGTTCCACCGCAAGTCGGGCCTGCTCGACGGCGGCATGATCGTGCTGAGCCTCTTCATCCTGATTACCGCCCTGATCAACCGGCAGCTGCTGTACCTGCAGTTCGCGGTCTGGCTGATTTTGAACCTGCGCGTGGGCGCCATCTCGGCCGGCTACGACATCCAGTGGCTGGGCCAGGAACTGCCCCAGGACTGGCTGGCGCCGAGCCGCGCCGTCACCACCGCCCTGTACGGCATCGCCACCATGACCCTGTACATGAAGCTGTTCGGGGCGGAGCTGGCGCGCACCCGCCTGGCGGCGCCGCTGCGGGTGGCGCAGGCGCTGTGCCTGTGCCTGCTGCCGATGGCGATCTTCATGCCTTTCGGGATCTACCTGCCGGCGATGTGGCTGCTGGTAACGCCGGGCCTGGCGCTCATGACCCTGGGCCTGTTCGGCGTCATGCGCCACACCCAGGCAAGGGTGGCGATGTGGTTCGCGGCCTCGTTCGCCGTCACCTTCCTGTCGACCCTGGCCGAAGTCATTTCCGCCGCCCTGGGCCTGCGCGAGATGCTGGGCGTGGTCAACAGCGTCACGGCCGCGCTGGCCTCCAGCCTGCTGGCGGCGCTGGCGGTGGCCGAGCAAATGCGCCTCGAAACGCAAAAGCGCATCGCGGTCCAGGCCGAGCTCGAGCATGCCTACGAGGCGATGCCGGTCGGCCTGTTCACGCTCGACCTGCATGGCGTCTTCCTGTCGGCCAATCCGGCGCTGTGCCGCATGCTCGATTGCGAAGCGCCGGTCTCCACGCGCACGCTGTGGCAGCAGTTCTTCGACGAGGCGACCTGGTTCCAGCTGCGCGAGCAGGTGCACGTCTCGACCAATGTCGAGATGGAGATCGCCAGCCGTGAAGGCGAGCGCCGCTTCCTGGTGCGCGCGACCCTGGCCCACGGCCGCATCGAGGGCGTGCTGGAAGACATCACCGAAAAGACCAAGGCCACCGAGCAGCTGACGTTCATGGCCAACAACGATCCGCTGACCCGCGTCTTCAACCGCCGCGGCATCGAGAAGAGCTTCGAGAACGCGGCGGTCGCGCTGGCCGCGGGCAAGCCGCTGTCGGTGGCCTACATCGACCTCGACCGCTTCAAGCTGATCAACGACCTGTTCGGCCACGGCGCCGGCGACGAGGTGCTCAAGCAGGTCTGCGAACGCATGGCGATGATGCTGGCCGGCGGCCAGCAGATCGGCCGCGTCGGCGGCGACGAATTCGTGATCGTGATGCCCGACACCGCGATCCCGCTGGCGTCGCTGATCTGCCGCGGCATCGTCGAGCGCATCGGCAGCACGCCTTACCGGGTCGGCGACAAGGCCTTCCACGTGCGCGGCTCGGTCGGCCTGATCGAGGTCTCGAACGGGATGCCGATGAAGGACGCGATCTCGACCGCCGACCGCGCCTGCCGCGAAGCCAAGGAGGCCAGCGACGGCCTGGTGGTCTACGAACGCAACGCGCGCGCCTTCCATGAGCGCGAGGCCGAGCTGAACCTGGTCGCCAAGCTGCAGGGGGCGAACGCGACCGAGGGCCTGTTCATCGAGATGCAGCCGATCATGTCGCTCAAGTCGCCGCACGAATCCCTGAATTTCGAGGTGCTGCTGCGCATGCGCGGCGCCGACGGGAAGGTGATGCCGGCCGGCCCGCTGATCGGCGCGGCCGAGAAGTGCGGGCGCGCGGGCGTGATCGACCGCTGGGTGCTGGCCACCACGCTCGGCTGGATCGCCGAGAACGCCGGGCGCCTGCCGAATACCCGTTTCGTCTGCATGAACCTGTCGGGCGCCTCGCTCAACGACGAGCGCTTCGTCCAGGACACGCTCGAGATCCTGGCGCGCCACGTGCACGTGGCCAGCCGCCTGTGCATGGAGATCACCGAAAGCGTGGCCCTGCACGACCTCGACAACACGCGCCGCTTCATCGACCAGGTGCGCAACTTCGGCGTGAAGGTGGCGCTGGACGACTTCGGCGCCGGCTACACCTCCTTCTCCTACCTGAAGGAACTGCCGGCCGACGTGCTGAAGATCGACGGCAACTTCATCGTCAACATCAACGCCCATCCGGCCAACGTCGCCATCGTCGAGGCCATCGTCAACCTGGCGGTGAACCTGGGCATGAAGACGATCGCCGAATGGGCCGAGGACGCGGCCACGGTGCAGACCCTGGCCGAGATCGGCGTCGACTACGTGCAGGGCTGGGCCGTCGCGCGCTCCCAGGCGCCGGACAAGATCCTGGCCGCCAGTTCGGCGGCCGGCTTCATCCAGGACCAGGAGCTGCTGGACATGCTGCCGACCCTGGGCAGCGTCGGCGCGCTCGACCTGCGCGGGATCATGCGCTCGTATTGAGGCCGCCGCAGGGTGGGCGGCTGCGCCCGGCGGCATGCGCCATGTCGACCGCACTGCCGCCCACGCGGTGATCGCTATCGGCTCGGTTGGCGCGCGCGATGATCTTGCCGCTGACTATTGCCTGCGACGGCAAGGCGCACGTGACGGTGTTTGCCTGCCTATCGACTCCACGCCGGCCTGGATCCGCGTGGGCTCGAGAGCCCACCCTACGGGCTGAGGCCGGGTCAGCGTTCGTAGGGTGGGCGCCCCGTGCCCACCGAAACCATGCGCCCAGTTGAGGCTTCCCGGAAGTCGCGTCTGCTCATCGGCCAGGTGGGGAAGGGGCCGTGCGCGGCACGGCCCACCTTATTGGATCGTCGCCAACTGCGGCTGCTGCCGGTCGGCGTCGAGCAGCATCATTTGCGCGCGCGCCGCCTTCAGGGTGGCGACGTCGCGCGCCAGCGGGCGGTCGCGCGCGGGCATGCGCGGGCGCCAGTCCTGCTGGCGGTGCATGGTCGGGGTGGCGGCGTAGCGCTGCAGCGGCGCCGCCTGGGGCTCCGCGCCGGACCCCGATCCGGTGGCCGACGTGGCGCCGGAGCCGCCGTACGAAGCGGATTCGGACGCCGATCCGGGCGTCATGCGCGTCGCGCGCGCGGCGCCTTCGCAGGGCTGGTCGGTCAGGGTCACGTGGCCGGCGCGGTCCACGCATTTCAGGATTTCGGTGCCCGCCAGTGCGGCGGGGGCGGCCGCGAGGGCCGCAAGCATCAAGCTGAGTTGAGAGGCCAGGCGTTTCATGGTTGGCTCCTTGTTCGATGGAGCCATTCTCCCGGCCGAGGCCGGCTGCCTCTGTTCGCTGCCTCACCCTTTGCGGGTTATTATCAAAAAAATCACGCCTGAGCTAGCTCGGCCGCTGCGCCACCAGTTGCACCTCGACCAAGAAACCGTAGTGCAAGGCCGGCACCGGCACCACCGCGCGTGCGGGCCTGTGGTCGCCGAACACCCCGGCGTAGAAGGTGTTGAAGGCCGGCCAGTGCTCGACGCCGGCGAGGTAGGCCGTGCACTGGACCACGTCGGCAAAGCCGCAGCCGGCCGCGCGCAGGACCTTGTCGCACTGGTCGAAGACCGAGGCGCACTGGGCCTCGAAATCGCTGTCCGGCTGGAGGTCCGTGCGCGCCGGCAGGATGCCCGACAGGAAGACCAGGCCGCCGGCGGCGACCGCCTGCGAGTAGTGGCCGGCGGCCGCCGGCAGCTCGCCTGACTGGATGAACTCCATCAGGCGCCCACCAGCTGGGCGAAGCGCGACAGGTCGACGTTGCCGCCGCTGATCAGGACGCCGACGCGCTTGCCGGCCACGGGATACGCGCCGTGCAGGGCGGCCGCGGCGCCCAGGCAGCCGGTCGGCTCGACCACCATCTTCATGCGCTCGGCGAAGAACTTCATGGTGTCGACCAGTTGCGCGTCGCTGACGGTGACGATGTCGTCGACACGGCGGCGGATCACCTCGAAATTGTGCGCGCCGATGTGGGTCACCATGGCGCCGTCAGCGATCGTGTCGGGCACGCCGATGTGGACGATCTCGCCCTTGCGCAGCGATTGCTGGCCGTCGTTGCCCGCTTCCGGCTCGACGCCGATCACCTTGCACGAGGGCGACAGGCCCATCGCCGCCAGCGCGCTGCCGGCCAGCAGGCCGCCGCCGCCCAGCGGCACCAGCAGCACGTCGAGTTCGCCGACCTCTTCGAACAGTTCCTTGGCGGCCGTGCCCTGGCCGCAGATCACGTCCGGGTGGTCATAGGGCGGAATCAGGGTCATGCCGCGCTCCTCGGCCAGGCGGCGTCCGATTTCCTCGCGGTTTTCCGTGTAGCGGTCGTAGAAGATCACTTCGCCGCCATATTCCCTGGTCGCCTGGACCTTCAGGGCCGGCGCGTCCTTCGGCATGATGATGGTGGCGCGGATGCCCGCCAGGCGCGCCGACAGGGCGATGGCCTGGGCGTGGTTCCCGGAGGAGAAGGTGAGGACGCCGGCGGCGCGCTGCGCATCGGTGAAGCGCGCGATCGCGTTATAGGCGCCGCGGAACTTGAAGGCGCCCATGCGCTGGTAGTTCTCGCACTTGAAAAACAGTTGCGCGCCGGCGCGTGCGTCGGCGGTGGTCGAGCGCAGGACCGGCGTGCGGTGGGCGGCGCGTTCGAGGCGTGCGGCGGCCTGTTCGACGTCGCTGTATTGCAGGGTATCAGTCATGGCAGTCAGGATGGAAGAAGAGTTCAGGAAGCCAGCGGCAGCGCCAGTTGCACCAGCAGGCCCCCGCCTTCGCGGTTGCGCACCGTGAGTTCGGCGTTGTGGCGGGTGACCACGCGCTCGACGATCGCCAGGCCGAGACCTGCGCCATTGGCCTGGCCGCGCGCCGTGTCCAGGCGCGTGAAGGGTTTCAGCAACTGGGCGATCTGGTCGGGCGGCACGCCGAGGCCGTGGTCGGCGATCTCGACGACGGCGCGCCGCCCCTGGGGCGTGGTGCGCACGTGGCAGGAAAAATCGATCTCGGTCACATCCTTGCCGGGCGTCCTGGCATAGCGGCGCGCGTTTTCGACCACGTTGTTGATCACGCGGCGCAGGTCGGTCTCGTTGCCCAGCACGCGGATTCCTTCCGTGATGTCGGTGCTGGCGCGCACGTCGGGCATGCGCGCCGCGTGGCTGGCGCTGTCGGCGATCAGGCCGGACAGATCCACCGGCACGAAGGTGGCGGCCTCGGTCGGCTTGGCGTAGTCGAGGAACTGGCCGATGATCGCGTCCATCTGCGCGATATCGGACTGCATGCCTTCGCGCGCCTCGACCGGCAGGTTGGCCATCTCGACTTCGAGCTGCATGCGCGCCAGCGGCGTGCGCAGGTCGTGCGAGATGCCGGCCAGGATCACGGCGCGGTCCTTCTCGACCTGGGCCAGGTCCTCGACCATCTGGTTGAAACTGCGGTTGGCTTCGATGATCTCCTGCGGGCCCTTCTCGGGCAGGGGCGCGGGGCGCTCGCCCTTGGCGAAGGCGCGGGTGGCCGCGGTCAGGCGCGCCAGCGGCAGGTTGATCAGGCTCGAGATGAATGCTGCGCCCAGCAGCGACAGCACGCCCACCAGGCTGGCCCAGCCCAGCCACTGCACGCGCGTCAGGCCGGCCAGGCGCTCGCGTTCGAGCATCAGCCAGTACTGGTCGTCCTCGATGTTAAAACTGATCCAGAAGCCGGCCGTGCCGTTCACGCGGCTGGAAAAGCGGGTCTGCTGGCCGAGCTTCTCGCGCACGGCGGCGGCGATGTCCGGCATCAGGGCGTTGTCCGGCGGCGGGGCGACCTCGTCGGTGGGCTCGAGGGTGAAGATGCGGATGCCTTCGTTCGAGACCAGTTCGATCAGGAGTTCAAGCCGTGCTTCGGGCGCCGAGTGGGTGAGGGCGGCCTTGGTGAGCGTCACCACCGACACCACCAGCTCGGCCGTCTGCTGCACCTGCGGTTGCCGCTGGAACACGTTCAGCATGCCGATCCACGAGCCCATCGACAGCGTCGTGAGCAGGGACATCAGGAAGAAGGTGCGCCAGAACAGGCCGCTGCGCAGCCAGAGCAGGCGGCCGGGACGGGGCGGCAGGAACGATGCGAACACTAGCGCGGCTGTCCTTCAGGGATGAACACGTAGCCCAGGCCCCAGACGGTCTGGATGTAGAGCGGGCTCGATGGATCCGGCTCGATCAGCTTGCGCAGGCGCGAGATCTGCACGTCGAGCGAGCGGTCGAACACTTCGTATTCCCGGCCCCTGGCCAGTTCCATCAGCTTCTCGCGCGACAGCGGCTGGCGCGCGTGGCGCGCGAACACCTTCAGCACCGAGAATTCGCCGGTGGTCAGGGGCACGGTCTCGCCGTTCTTCTTCAGCGTGCGCGTGCCGAGGTCCAGCACGAACTGGCCGAACTCGAAGGTCTGCGGGGTTTCCGACGGCGCGCCCGGGATTTCGTCCGGGCCCTTGCGGCGCAGGACGGCGCCGATGCGCGCCACCAGTTCGCGCGGGTTGAAGGGTTTCGGCAGGTAGTCGTCGGCGCCCATTTCGAGGCCGACGATGCGGTCCACGTCCTCGCCCTTGGCGGTCAGCATGATGATCGGGGTCTGGTCGCCGGCGCCGCGCAGGCGGCGGCAGATCGACAGGCCGTCTTCGCCCGGCAGCATCAGGTCCAGCACCAGCAGGTCGTAGCGTTCGCGCAGCCACAGCTTGTTCATCGCCGGCGCGCTTTCGGCGGTGACGACCTGGAAGCCCTGTTCCGTGAGGTAGCGGCGCAGCAGGTCGCGCAGGCGGACGTCGTCGTCGACGACCATGATCTTCGCGCTATGGCCGGTGTTGCCCGGCGCGCCTGCGGAATTCGAGGTGGAAGATGTATTCATATGCTGTCAGTTTGTCAGATTCATGTCGCTATGGTAACTTCTCTTCGCTTTAAATAAGGGCCGTATAGGTAAGGCATTACATTGTGTTACAAACTTTACCCAATTGGTCTTATACCCGGTCGGCATTCCACATACACTGGGACCCATGAAGTACAGCTTATCCAGTCAAAGCTTATCTGTTTATCCGGCATCGCGGAAGAGGAACACCATGAAAGACGCGCTCACTCCAACCTACGCAGCAAGCATGGCCCCGGGCCAGCGGCTTGCCCGCCTGGCGCGCCGTGGTCTCGCCGTCTGCATGCTCGCCTGCGTCGGCCTCGGCGCCGCGCATGCACAGAGCCATGGCCGTCGCGACGATGTGCAACTGCCTCCGCCGCCGCAACTCCGCCCCGAGCGTTTCCCGGCCCCGGCGCCCCAGATCGAGCAGCCGCGCGAGCAGCGCATGTACGAACAGCAGCAGCGCGCGCTGGAAGAACAGCAGCGCCGCCAGGCCGCCCAGATCCAGCATGACCAGAGCGCGCGCGAAGGCCGCCGCGGCGGCCGCCTGACGCCCGACGAGCGGCGCGACCTGCGCCGCCAGATCAACGAGGCGGGCATCGACATCTATCCGAACGCCCAGCGCCGCTGAGCGCCTGAACGAGTCGACGAAAAGCCGGGTTCGCCCGGCTTTTTCTTTGGCGCCCGTCCGGAAAACGGCGCCGGCCAACGCGCATCGTCCCTGGCCTTGACGTCGGGCCGCTTGTTTTTTGCGAAATATTGTTGACCAATATTTATTTATTCGCGACAACATGATAGGCTGGCCACTTCCGCCCCTGGTCTTCGCCAGGCGCGCTGGCCCTTCCTGGAGCGCGATCGTGTCCAATTCTGCTGTTGCCACTCCTCCCGCCGCGAAAGTAGCGCGGTTTGCCTCGTCCGGCCCGGAACATTGCATCGACCGCCGCCCGGACGGCGTCTACGCCGACCCCGCCGTGCTGGGCACGACGCTGCTGGCCGCGGTCGACAGCCTGCTGCGCTCGGGCCAGTACTTCAGCGGGCTGGATTATCCGGTGCTGATCAAGGCCCTGTTCGACAGCGGCCCGCCGCTCCCGAACGGTCCGGCGGGCCTGCCCTTGGTGCGCCTGGCCGACGACATCGTCCCTTTCAGCGCCCAGCGCCGCGCCCTCTACCGGTCGGTGAAGATCACGGGAGGCGAAGCCGAGTACTACTTCGAGCCGGTGCACCTGGCCGGTCCCGAGGGCGAGCCCGAGGTGCCGGTGCGCCTGGACATCGACGAATTCGTGGCCGACATGTGGCTCAAGGGGATCCGCTTCGGCATCGATATCGCCGCGGTGCGCGACGCGATCGCGCTGGGCAACGCCGGGCGCATCGTGGTCGCGCGGCGCCTGGAGCCGGAAGCCGGGATCGACGCCAGCGTGATCGAGGTGTCCGAGGACATCCACCGCAGCAATGCGCCGCGCCAGCTCGCCAACGGCAAGCTCGACCTGATGAGCTTCCAGAACCGCTTTCCGCAGGTGCAGGCCGGCACCCGCCTGCTGCAAAAGCTGCCGACCCGCGTCGGCGCGCCCGGCTTCGAGATCTCGGGCATCCGCATCGAACCGGCCGCGCCGCGCGACCTCGATTTCGCGGCCTTTGCCGGGGCCGGCACCAGCGTGGAGAAGAGCGGTGACGGCGACTACCTGGTCGCCATCCGCACCGGCTTCCTGAATGTCGACAGCACGACGGGACAGATCGCGATCGGCGACAAGATCGTCAGCCGCGACGGCGTGAGCGCCAGGACCACCGGCAACCTGCAGCTGACCGGCGACTACGAGGAGTTCGGCGAGGTCCAGGAAAAGCGCGTGATCGAGGGTTCCAACATCACCGTGCATGCCGATGTCTACGGCGAGATCGTCTCGCGCGGCGGCACGGTGCGCCTGCGCGCCAACCTGGTCGGCGGGCGCGCCCACAACAAGCAGGGCGACATCCTGGTCGACGGCGTGGCCTCGAGCGCAAGCATCCAGACGCTCGCCGGCACGGTGACCCTGCAGCGCGCCGAGAACTGCGTCGTCTCGGGCACCCGGGTGTGCATCGAGCAGGCGGTGAACTGCGAGATCATCGCCGACGAGGTCTCGATCGGCCGCGCCGAAGGCTGCGCGGTCGCGGCGCGCCGGGTGCGCATGGACTTCGCCGCGCCATGGCGCGACAGCGACATGCTGGTCTATGCGCTGCTCGCCGATTGCGGCCGCATCGACGAGGTGCTCGGCCAGGTGCGGGTGCGCCTGGCGCAGCTCGGCGAGGGCATCGACCGGCACAAATCGGAACTGGCGCGCCTGTGCGCCGAGCCGGAGGTGCGCAAGTACCTCGAGATCGCGGGACGGGTGCGCAGCGGGGAGGTGAACCTGAGCCCGCAGCAGGCGCAGCAGTTCCGCCAGATGGGCCAGGAGGTCGCGCCCGCGCTCACGCGCATCGGCGAAGTGGGTACGGCGCGCAAGTCGCTCGAGGCCGAGCTGGCCCAAGGGCAGACGCTGCTGGCGCGTTTCGAGGCCCAGCGGCTTGAGCGCGCCGGCTGCACCCAGGTCGACATCGCCCAGCTGGCCGGCGACACCGAGGTGCGCGCGCTGCCCTACGATCCGGACGGCCCCTGCGTCCACCACCTGGCGCCGCGCGACATCCGCACGCGCCTGCGCGGCGCCGAGGGCAGGGTCCTGCACGCGGGGGCGATCGGCAGCTATCGTTGGAACAATGGAGAGGGCGCAACCGCAGAATAATGGCTTAGGGAAATGTTGACTGCTCTCAAGAGCGGGGGCGGCGCTGCAACTTAGCATGGGGTCTGTTTGTGAAAGGACCCATCATGCACAAGGACACAATGGCAGCCCAGCCGGCGGGCAAGGAATTCCTGAGCTTCACCCTCGGCGGTCTGGAATACGGGCTGGATTTCGGCAAGGTACAGGAACTGCGGGTGCTCAAGTCGCTCGAGCGTTTTGCCGACGGCGGCGAGATCATCAGCGGCGTGGCGGTGTCGCGCGGCGTCATCATGCCCATCGTCGACATGCGCGCCGCCTTCTGCGGCCATCCGGTGGCGACCACGCCGATGACCGACGTGATCATCCTCAAATTGTCGACCTGCGTGATGGGAATGGTGGTCGACGGCATCACCGATGTGGTGACCCTGGGACCCGAGCAGATTTCGCCGATTCCCGGCGCCGATGGCGGCGCGATCGATTACCTGATCGGGCTGGGCGTCACGAATGGGCGGCGGCTGATCCTGGTGGATATCGACAGGTTGATGTCGATCGATCGCGGGGTGAGGAGTGGGGCGCTGCAGGTGGCGTGAACCAGGCTTTGCCTTTGATCGCACGGTGAGACCGCGTGGGCACAGCTGCCCACCCTACAAGTTGGCATTGCCTTCGATCGGATGGTGAAACCGCGTGGGCCCGAGAGCCCACCCTACGAAATGCAGTTGTAGGGTGGGCTCTCGAGCCCACGCGGTAGAGCGTTTGAATCCCCGGAACCAGGTCGACAGGCCACTCAGGCCGCCAGGCCCTCCAGCTGCTCCTGCAACTCCAGCCACTCGTTCTCCAGCGCGCCCAGGTCGCGCACGCAGAAGGCCTGGTCCGCGACCAGGTTCTTCAGCTCGTCCTTCTTGTCCGCCTCGTAGATCGCCGGCTCCAGCAGACGCACGTCGATCTCGGCCTTCTTCGCGTTCAGCTTGGCCATCTGTTCTTCCAGGCGCTTGATGCGGTTCTCGATCGGCTTCTTCAGGGCGGCCAGGCGCTGGCGCTCTTCAGCCTCGAGGCGCTTCTGCTCCTTGCGGTCGACGGCCGGCACGGGGGCGGCGGCTGGCTGATTCGATTTCGTCGACGCCGCCGGCAGCACTTCCGTGCCTTTGCCCAGCTTGGTCTGGAACAGCCAGTCCTTGTAGTCGTCCAGGTCGCCGTCGAAAGGCTGCAGCTTGCCGTCGGCGACGATGATGAACTGGTCGGTGGTGGCGCGCAGCAGGTGGCGGTCGTGCGAGACCACGACCAGGGTGCCCTCGAACTGCGCCAGCGCCATCGTCAGCGCCTCGCGCGTCTCCAGGTCCAGGTGGTTGGTCGGTTCGTCCAGCAGCAGCAGGTTGGGGCGCTGCCAGACGATCAGGGCCAGCGCCAGGCGCGCCTTTTCGCCGCCGGAGAAGGGCCGGATCGGGCTGGTGACCATGTCGCCCGGGAAGTTGAAGCCGCCCAGGAAGTTGCGCAGTTCCTGCTCGCGCGTGGTCGGCGCAATCTTTTGCAGGTGCCACAGCGGCGACTCGTCGTGGCGCAGCATCTCGACCTGGTGCTGGGCGAAGTAGCCGATGACCAGGCCCTTGCCGAGCGTCGCCGTGCCGGCGAGCGGCGCCAGTTCGTTGGCAATCGTCTTGATCAGCGTGGATTTACCGGCGCCGTTCACGCCCAGGAGGCCGATGCGCTGGCCGGTCTGCAGCGAGAAGTTCACGCGGCGCACGATCACCTTGCCGTCGATCTTGTCGCCGTGGGCGTCGAGGATGGGGTAGCCGGCGTCGACGTCTTCCATCACCAGCAGCGGGTTCGGGGCGGACACCGGATCGCGGAACTCGAAGGAGAACTCGGCGGCCGCGCGCAGCGGGGCCAGTTCCTCCATCTTGGCCAGCGCCTTCATGCGGCTCTGCGCCTGGCGCGCCTTGGTGGCCTTGGCCTTGAAGCGGTCGACGAAGGACTGCAGGTGGGCGCGCGTGCGCTGCTGCTTTTCGTAGGCGGCCGCGGCCAGCACCAGGTGGGCGGCGCGCTGGCGCTCGAAGGCGGAGTAGTTGCCCGAGTAGCGCTTGAGCTTCAGTTCGTCGATATGCACCACCACGTTGACGATCTCGTCGAGGAAATCGCGGTCGTGCGAGATGATGATCAGTGTGCCGGCGTAGCGCTTGAGCCAGTCCTCGAGCCAGATGATCGCATCGAGGTCCAGGTGGTTGGTCGGTTCGTCCAGCAGCAGCAGGTCGGACGGGCACATCAGGGCCTGGGCCAGGTTCAGGCGCATGCGCCAGCCGCCCGAGAAGCTCTTCACCGGCTGCTGCATCTGGTCGAGCGAGAAGCCCAGGCCCAGCAGCAGCTGCTCGGCGCGCGACTGCACGGTGTAGGCGTCGGCATCGGCCAGCGCGCTGTGCACCTCGCCCAGCGCCATGCCGTGCGCGGCCTGGTCGGGATGGGCTTCGAGGCGTTCGAGTTCGGCCTGCAGGCGGCGCAGGTTGACGTCGCCGTCGATCGCGTACTCCAGCGCCGGTCGGTCGAGCGCCGGGGTCTCCTGCGCCACGTAGGCCATGCGCCACTTGGCGGGGAAATCGATCTCGCCCTGGTCCGGGTGCAGTTCGCCGCGCAGCATCGCGAACAGGCTGGATTTGCCGGCGCCGTTCGCGCCGATCAGGCCGATCTTGTCGCCGGGGTTCAGGGTAAGGTCGGCGCCTTCCAGCAGCGGCTTGGTGCCGCGCATCAGGCTGACGTTCTGGAAACGGATCATTGTCGTTAAAGCGTTGGGGTACGTAGGGTGGGCAGATCCTCTGCCCACGCGTTCAAATCATGCCTGCGTTGCGCATACGCCTTGAACGCGAGAGGTGACACACGGTGGACGCCCGCGGTGCGGAACGTCCCCCATGCCATGCCATTACTGCGCCTGCAGCTGCTCGGCCGTGAGCAGGAACACGGCTTCGTCGCCGGCGCTCGTGGTCAGCCAGGTCAGGCCGAGGTGGCCGAAGGCGGCTTCCGCGAACTCGACTTCGTTGCCGATCTCGACCACCAGGATGCCTTCCGGCGTCAGGCGTTCGGCGGCGCCGGCCACGATCTTGCGCACCAGGTCCATGCCGTCCTCGCCGCCGTGCAGGGCGATCTGCGGCTCGCGCAGGTATTCCGGCGGCAGCTTGGCCATCGACGAGGCGTTCACGTACGGCGGATTCGTGACGATCAGGTCGTACTTCTTGAACGGCACGTTCTCGTAGAGGTCGGACTCGATCGGGTTCACGCGGCCTTCCAGCTTGTAGTCGCGGATGTTGCGCTCGGCCACGGCCAGCGCGTCCTTCGAGATGTCGACCGCGTCGACCACGGCGTTCGGGAAGGCGTCGGCCATCATGATCGCCAGGCAGCCCGAGCCGGTGCACAGTTCGAGCACGTTTTCGACGGCGTCGGAATCGCTGACCCAGGGGCTGAAGCGGTCCGGGATCAGCTCGGCGATGAAGGAGCGCGGCACCAGCACGCGCTCGTCGACGTAAAACTCGTAGCTGCCGAGCCAGGCCTGGTTGGTGATGTAGGCGGCCGGCACGCGCTCCGTGGCGCGGCGCTCGATGACGGAGAGCACCTGCAGCACTTCCTCCGGCAGCAGCTTGGCGTCGAGGAAGGGATCGAGCCGGTCGAGCGGCAGCTTGAGGGTGTGCAGGACCAGATAGGCGGCTTCGTCGAAGGCCTCGGCGCTGCCGTGGCCGAAGAACAGCTTGGCGGCGTTGAAGCGGGTGACGGCGTAGCGCAGCAGGTCGCGCGGGGTGCTGAAGGTGGTCGTGTTCATGGCGTGTTCTTTCTTTATGCGGCCAGCAAGCCAGGGGCAAGCAATTCCTCGAGCGTGCGGCGGTAGACGTTCTTCAACGGATCGATGAAGCGCACTTCGACGTGCTCGTCGATCTTGTGGATGCTGCCGTTGGGAGGCCCGAATTCTATCACCTGGGGGCAGATGCGGGCGATGAAGCGCCCGTCCGAGGTGCCGCCGGTGGTCGACAGTTCGGTTGCGACGCCGGTCTCGTCATGGATCGCCTTGCAGACAGCGTCCGACAGCGTGCCCTTGGGCGTCAGGAAGGGCAGGCCCGACAGCGTCCAGTCCAGCTGGTACTCGAGACAGTGACGGTCGAGGATGGCGTGCACGCGCGCTTCCAGGCCCTCGGCGGTCGACGCGGTCGAGAAGCGGAAGTTGAAGTCGATCGTCATGTGGCCCGGGATGACATTGGTCGCGCCGGTGCCCGAGTGGATGTTCGAAATCTGCCAGGTGGTCGGCGCATAGTATTCGTTGCCTTCGTCCCAGACCTCGGCCGCCAGTTCCGCCAGCGCCGGCGCGGCCTGGTGGATCGGGTTGCGCGCCAGGTGAGGGTAGGCGATATGGCCCTGCACGCCCTTGATGACGAGGTGGCCCGAGAGCGAGCCGCGGCGGCCGTTCTTGATCATGTCGCCCAGGATGTGGCTCGAGGTCGGCTCGCCGACGATGCAGTAGTCGAGCGTCTCGCCGCGTTCTTCCAGCATGTCGCAGACGACCACGGTGCCGTCCACGGCCGGGCCTTCCTCGTCGCTGGTGATGAGAAAAGCGATCGAGCCCTGGTGGTCCGGGTGGGAAGCGACGAACTCCTCGCAGGCGACGACCATGGCCGCGATCGAGGTCTTCATGTCGGCGGCGCCCCGGCCGTAGAGCTTGCCGTCACGGACGGTCGGCTCGAACGGGCTCGAGGACCACTGGTCGACCGGGCCGGTCGGCACCACGTCGGTGTGGCCGGCGAACACGAGTACGGGCGATTCCGTGCCCTTGCGCGCCCACAGGTTGGTCACGCCGTTCGATTCGATGGTCTCGCAGCGGAAACCCAGCGGCGCCAGCAGCTCGGCCAGGCGCTGCTGGCAGCCCTTGTCGTTGGGCGTGATCGAGTCGAGCGCGATCAGCTCCTGGGCCAGGTCGAGGGTGCGCGACGGCCGGGCGATCATGCGGCCTCCGCGAAGATACGGGCGTACTGGTCGGCGGAGAAGCCGACCGACAGGGGACCGGCGCCCGCCAGGACCGGGCGCTTGATGACGGACGGGTTCTCCAGCATCAGCTCCAGGGCGGCGGCCTTGTCGGTAATCGATGCCTTGCGCTCGTCCGACAGGTTCCGCCAGGTCATCCCTTTGCGATTGACCAGCACCTCCCAGTCCAGCTGCTCGAGCCAGCGCGCCGCCAGTTCGCGGCTCAGCCCCTGCTTCTTAAAATCGTGAAATTCGAAGTCGTGGCCGTGCTCGGCCAGCCAGGTGCGTGCTTTCTTGACGGTGTCGCAGTTGGGGATTCCGTAGAGGGTCTTTTTCATTGGCGTAATTAATGCGAGGCAAGACGAGCTTGCGGTCATGCGGTGGTTCGGGAAGGGGCGAGAATAGCACAGGCACCAGGCGCCATGAGAATCCGCACAGCGCCCGCGCCGAACTGCGGGCCGGGCCCATGGTCGAACGATCGGGACGAGGAGCATGCCAATCGACCGAGGAGGACACCATGCGAGCTCACCTGGCCGCCCTGCTTGCCGCGCTGGGCTGGTTTGCGGCGCCAGCCGCGCAGGCGCGCGAGTACTTTATTGCGCCGCACGAGATGCTGGAGGTCTATGGCACCTATCCCTTGTCCAACGGCGCCGTCCTGCGCATGGGCCACACGGGCCTGCGCAACTGGGCCGAGATCGACGGCGAGCGCATCGCCCTGCGGGCTGTCGGGCCCTTGACCTTCGTGGGCGACGGCGGCAGGCTGAGGCTCAGCTTCGAGGCCTTGCCGTTTCGCACCGACGTGCGCGTCGAAGGCTTGTAGTCTCAGGTGTTGAGGGTGAACTCGGTAAAGGTCGGCGCGGGCGGTTCGTCCGGCTTGTTCTGCGCCTCTTCCGTGCCTTTCGCCGGCCCGTTGTTGAGCAGCCACAGCAGGTTGGTGGCCGAGTCGGCGTTCGCCAGCGCTTCCTCCTGCGTCACCAGCCCCGCCTGCACCAGCGCCAGCAGCGCCGCTTCGAACGACTGCGAACCCGGCGACAAACTCTTGTCCATCGCTTCCTTGATCTGGCTGAGTTCCCCTTTTTCGATCAGGTCGGCGATGTAGCGGGTGTTGAGCATGACCTCGACCGCGGGCTGGCGCGTGCCGCCGGCGCTGGCCTTGACCAGGCGCTGCGAGACGATGGCCTTGGTGGCCGAGGCCAGGTCCTGGAGCAGGGCGGGGCGGTTCTCGATCGGGAAGAAGCTGATGATGCGGTTCAGCGCGTTGTAGCTGTTGTTCGCGTGCAGGGTGGCCACCACCAGGTGGCCCGACTGGGCATAGGCCAAGGCGGCGGTCATGGTGTCGCGGTCGCGGATTTCGCCGATCAGGATCACGTCGGGCGCCTGGCGCAGCGAATTGCGCAGGGCGATCTCGAAGTCGAGGGCGTCGCTGCCGATTTCGCGCTGGTTGACGATCGACTTCTTGTTCTTGAACAGGTATTCGATCGGGTCTTCCAGGGTCAGGATGTGACCGGTGCGGTGCTCGTTGCGGTAGTCGAGCATCGAGGCAATCGTCGTCGACTTGCCCGAACCGGTGGCGCCGACGACCAGCAGCAGGCCGCGCTTTTCCATGATCAGGTCAAGCAGCACCGACGGCAGGCCCAGTTCGCCCAGCGGCGGGATGGTCGCCGGCACGAAGCGGAAGACCGCCGAGATGCTGCCGCGCTGGCGGAAGGCCGACAGGCGGAAGCGTCCCAGGTTGGGCACCGAGATGCCCATGTTCAGTTCGTTGTTGCGGTTGAGCTCGTCGAGCTGCTCGGGCGTGGTCACTTCCGACAGCAGGGACAGGATGTTGCCCGGATCGAGCTTGTTCTGGTTGATCGGGATGAGGTTCCCGTTGATCTTGATGTGGACGGGAGAATTGACCGCGAAGAACATGTCCGACGCGTTTTTTTCCTTCATGAGTTGGAACAGGCGGTCCATGGCCATGTGGCGTGTCTCCCGGTGGTGCAATAGTGGTGAGGCGGTTCAGGTGGTGGTTGAACGCGTGGGCGGCAAAGCCGCCCACCCTACGGGTCTGATCGATCGTTCCGGCATCTGTACCGATAACAGGTGCATGGGATGTAGGGTGGGCGGGTCTCCCGCCCACGCGTTCAACCGGCGGCCGGGCAGCCGCGAAGCTTAGATCCCGCGCAGCAGCTCGTTGATGCCGGTCTTGGCGCGCGTCTTGGCGTCGACCTGCTTGACGATGACGGCGCAGTACAGGCTGTACTTGCCGTCGGCGGACGGCAGCGAGCCCGAGACCACGACCGAACCCGCCGGCACGCGGCCGTAGGTGACTTCGCCGGTTTCGCGGTTGTAGATCTTGGTCGACTGGCCGATGTACACGCCCATCGAGATCACCGAGTTCTCTTCGACGATCACGCCTTCGACGATTTCCGAACGGGCGCCGATGAAGCAGTTGTCTTCGATGATGGTCGGATTGGCCTGCATCGGTTCCAGCACACCGCCGATGCCGACGCCGCCCGACAGGTGGACGTTCTTGCCGATCTGGGCGCAGGAGCCGACGGTGGCCCAGGTGTCGACCATGGTGCCTTCGTCGACGTAGGCGCCGATGTTCACGTAGGACGGCATCAGGACCACGTTCTTGCCGATGAAGGAGCCGCGGCGCGCGACGGCCGGCGGCACCACGCGGAAGCCGCCCTTGGCGAAGTCGTCGGCGGTGTAGTCGGCGAACTTGGTCGGGACCTTGTCGTAGAACTGCATGCCACCGCCGCCTTCGACAGGCACGTTGTTCTCGAGGCGGAAGGACAGCAGGACGGCCTTCTTGATCCACTGGTTGACGAGCCACTCGCCGCCTTCCTTCTGCGCCACGCGCAGGGTGCCGGCGTCCAGGCCCGCGAGGACGTGGGCCACGGCGTCACGCACCTCGGCGGGAGCGGAGGATGGGCTGAAGTCCGCGCGCTGTTCCCACGCGGTGTCGATGATGTTCTGGAGTTGTTGGGTCATGATGGGTAATCTCTTTATCAGGAAGCTGCACGCAAGGACTGGCAGAATTGGACGATGCGCGTGGCCGCTTCCAGCCCCTCGTCGACGCCCGCCACCAGCGCCATGCGGATGCGGTTGCGGCCCGGATTGGTCCCGTGCGCGTCGCGCGCGAGATAACTGCCGGGCAGAACCGTGACATTATATTCGGCGTAGAGACGGCGTGCGAACTCGGTGTCGGAAAGGCCGGTCTGGCGCACGTCGGCCCACAGGTAGAAACCGGCGTCGGGCAGCTCGACGTCCATCACCTCGCGCAGCATCGGGGTGATCAGGTTGAACTTTTCCTTGTACAGGTTGCGGTTGTCCTGCACGTGCGACTCGTCGTTCCAGGCCGCGATCGACGCCGCCTGCACCGGCGGCGACATGGCGCCGCCGCAGTAGGTGCGGTAGAGCAGGAATTTCTTCATCACCGCCGGGTCGCCGGCGACGAAGCCCGAGCGCATGCCCGGCACGTTCGAGCGCTTCGACAGGCTGGAGAACACGATCAGGTTGCGGTAGGGACGTTCGCCGCCGCTGCGTCCGAGCTGGTGCGCCGCCTCCAGCGCGCCCAGCGGCGGCGTGGAGCCGCTATAGATCTCGGAGTAGCACTCGTCGGCAGCGATCACGAAACCGTGGCGGTCGGCCAGCTCGAACAGTTCGCGCCAGTCCTCCAGCGTCAGCACGGCGCCGGTCGGGTTGCCCGGCGAGCAGACGTAGAGCAGCTGCACGCGCCGCCAGACGTCGTCGGGCACGCTGCCGTAGTCGCAGGCGAAGTTGCGCCCCGGGTCCGAGTTCACGAAGTAGGGCGTGGCGCCGGCCAGGTAGGCCGCGCCTTCATAGATCTGGTAGAAGGGATTCGGGCACAGGACCAGCGCATCCGGACGGCTGGCGTCGACCACGGCATGGGCGATCGCGAACAGGGCCTCGCGCGAGCCGTTCACCGGCAGCACCATGGTGGCGGGATCGAGGGCGGGCAGGCCGTAGCGGCGCTCCAGCCAGCCGGCGATCGCGGTGCGCAGCGGCTCGCTGCCGACGGTGCTGGGGTAGTTGGCCAGGCCGGCGATCGCATGGGTCAGCGCCTTCTCGATGAAGGCGGGCGTCGGGTGCTTGGGCTCGCCGATGCCGAGGCTGATCGGCGCATACTCGCTGTGCGGCGTGACGCCGGCGAACAGTTCGCGCAGCTTTTCGAACGGGTAGGGGTGGAGTTTTTCGAGATGTGGATTCACAACGGGTCCGTAGGCGCTTTGCAGAAATGGATTTTTTGATTATAGCGCCGCCCCGCCGATGCCGTTGCCACCATCAGAATGTTCACTTGCAGTAAGATTTGCCTATCGACCCAAGGAGCGAGAGACCTGTGCCGATCAACACCATGCGACGCCTTGCCGGCCACCAGCGCAGCGCGGCGGCGAACCGCCAGCTCGGGCTCCTGCTCGCTTTCGTCGCCGGCGCGATCAATGCCGGCGGCCTGCTCGCGGTCGGCCAATACACCTCGCACATGACCGGCATGGTCTCCTCGCTGGCCGACAATCTCGTGCTGGGCCGCCACGCGCTCCTGCTCCCGGCGCTGGCGGCGGTGACGGCCTTCGGCCTGGGCGCGGCCAGCACCGCGCTGATGGTCAACTTCGCGCGCCGGCGCCGGCTCTACAGCGAATATGCGCTGCCCCTGCTGGTCGAGGCGGTCCTGCTGCTGGCCTTCGGCGTGCTCGGCGCGCGCCTGGCGGCGCCGGCGCTGCCGTTCACGATCGCGCTGCTGTGCTACATCATGGGTTTGCAGAACGCCCTGGTGACCAAGCTGTCGCACGCCGAGATCCGCACCACCCACATGACCGGCATCATCACCGATCTCGGCATCGAACTGGGCAAGCTGGTGTATCCGAATCGCGACCGCGGCCAGGCGCCGGTGCTGGCCAACCGGCGGCGCCTGGCGCTGCTGGCGTCGCTGCTGGGCGCCTTCCTGGCCGGCGGCCTGGCCGGGGCGCTGGGGTTCAACCACGTCGGCTACCTGTCGACGCTGCCGCTGGCGGCGCTGCTGTGCGCGCTGGCGATCGTGCCGGCCTTCGACGACCTGGCCCGGACGCTGTCCAGCGGACGCGCAAAACGGTAAGAGCGCCTAACAAAACCTTCAGGGCAAGGGATACGGCCACCCGGCGCAGCGCCGCGACGGCGGACCGCGAAGACCGTACGCATGGACGGCAAGACGATGCAACGCAGCCATGGAGGTTTTGCTAGGCGCTCCAGGCCGCGCCGGCGCGCTCGCGCCATGCGCCCGGGTTCAGGCCCGACCATTCCTTGAACGCGTGCGTGAAGGCGCTCTGCTCCTGGTAGCCGAGCAGGAAGGCGATGTCGGCCAGCGACAGTCCCGGCTGGCGCAGGTAGTCCTGGGCCAGGGCGAAGCGCGCGTTGTCGAGCACGCCCTGGTAGCTGGCGCCCGCCTCGCCGAGTTTGCGCTGCAGGGTGCGCGGCGACAGCGCCAGCTCCTCGGCGATCGTGGCCAGGCGCACGCGGTCCTGGGCCAGGTTGCGGACGATGGCCGCGCGCACCTGCTCGACGATGGTCGGCTTGCTGGGGACGCGCCGGGCGAGCAGGCGCTCGGCGTGCTGCTGCAGCACCGGGTACATGCCGACGTCGGCGTTCGGCACCGGCAGGGCGAGCAGGGCGGCGTCGAAACCGGCGGTATTGGCGGACGCGCCGAAGCGCGGACGGTTGCCGAAAATCCGCTCGTACTCGCCCATGTCGGCCTCGCTCGCGTGCATGAAGGCGATCCGCGCCGCCGGCAGCCGGCCGCCCGCGAGCCAGCGGCCGAAGGTCTGGATGCCGGCGAAGACGCTTTCGACCAGGTGGCGGCTGGCATGCGGGAAGTGGCTGATCCATTCGTAGCGCGCCAGCGCGCCCTCGACCTGGACCTGCGAGCGCCCGAGCTCGTGCGCCAGCGCCTCGTAGCGCATGGTCTGTTCGAGGGCCTGCCCGAGGTCGCGGCAGGCCAGCAGCACCAGGCCGTAGACGCTGTAGGCGCCCAGCTTCACGCATTCGCCGACGTGCAGGCCGAAATGCGGATCGTTCGCCAGCAGCGCGCCGGCGTCCAGCAGTTTCACGTAGTCGGTGGCGGCCAGGGAATCGGGCAGCGGGTCCAGGCTGGCGGCCGCCAGGCCGGCGCCGCGCGCCAGGGCGTCAACCGTCACGCCACGGGCGGCGGCGGCCTCGAACAGGGGCTGCAGGTAGGAGCCGGTGACGCGCCGCGGCGGGTCCGGAACCGGGGCTGGCGCCGACGCTGGCGCGATCGAACAAGGCTTTGTCATAAAGGAGCAATACACGCTCGGGGTTCCCGCTTACGCTGGCAGAAGTGTTAACAACAAGTATAAAAGGAAACCTGCATGAGGCGGTGGAATGGCTGGGGGGACGACACGGTCGAGGTGGCGCTGAACGAGGAGGCGCTGGCCTTCCTGGACGCGCGCATCGGAAAGGGCATGCCGCCGCGCGACGCCGGCTTCGACGAGGCCTGCGCGGCGCTTCCCGCCAGCCGCCTGGCACCGCATCCCCTCGTCGACACCTCGGCGGCGACGCGCGCCCTGCATGCGCTCGGCCAGAGCCTGCCCGACTGGCTGCGCCTGCGCCACGGCTGCCTCGGCCCCGCGCCGGACGGCGTCGCCTTCCCGGAAAGCGCCGAGCAGGTGCGCGCGCTGCTGGCCTATGCGAGGGAAGGCGACGCGGCCGTGATTCCCTATGGCGGCGGCACCAGCGTGGCGGGGCACGTGAACGTGGCCGACGCGGCGCGGCCGGCGCTGTGCCTGGACATGCGGCGCATGCGTTCCCTGGTCGCGCTGGACCGCGAGGCGCAACTGGCTACGTTCGGCGCCGGCGTCACCGGCCCCGACCTGGAAGCTCAGTTGCGTGCCCACGGCTACACGCTCGGCCACTTCCCGCAGTCCTTCGAATACTCCACCCTCGGGGGCTGGGTCGTGACGCGCTCCTCGGGGCAGCAGTCGCTGCGCTACGGGCGCATCGAGCAACTGTTCGCGGGCGGGCGGGTCGAGACGCCTGCAGGCACCCTCGAGATCCCGACCTTTCCGGCATCGAGCGCCGGCGTCGACCTGCGCGAGATGGTGCTCGGCTCGGAAGGGCGCCTCGGCATCCTGGCCGAGGCGACGGTGCGGGTGACGCGCCTGCCCGAGCACGAAGCCTTCCACGCCGTGTTCTTCCCCGACTGGGAGCGCGCCGAACGGGCGGTGCGCGAGCTGGCGCAGGCGAAGCTGGCGTTGTCGATGCTGCGCCTGTCGAATGCATCGGAGACCACGACCATGCTGGCGCTGGCCGGGCATGCGCGCCAGGTCGGGCTGTTGGAGCGCTACCTGGCCTGGCGCGGCTGCGGCGCGGGCAAATGCATGCTCATGATCGGCGTCACCGGCGCCCGCGGCGGGGCGAAAGCGGCGCTGCGCGCGGCGCTCGGCATCGCGCGCGCGGCGCGGGGCGTGCACGTCGGCCGCGCCCTTGGCGAACGCTGGCGCCACGGGCGCTTCCGCAACGTCTACCTGCGCAATACGGCCTGGCGGCACGGCTATGCGATCGACACGGTGGAAACCGCGGTCGACTGGCCGGGCGTGGCCGGCATGGTGCGCGCGGTCGAGACGGCGGCCAGCGAGGCCTTCGCGGCGCACGGCGAGAGGGTGCACGCCTACACCCACCTGTCGCATCTCTACCCGCAGGGCGCCAGCGTGTATTCGACTTTCGTGTACCGCCTGGCCGGGGACTTCGAGACCGACCTCGCACGCTGGCGCAACCTGAAGCGCGCGGTGTCGGAGGCGATCGTCGCCGGCGGCGGCACCATCAGCCACCAGCACGGCGTGGGGATCGACCACGCGCCCTGGCTGGCGGCGGAGAAGGGCGAGCTGGGCCTGGACGCGATGCGCGCGCTGTTCCGCCAGTTCGACCCCAGCGGGTGCATGAACCCCGGCAAACTGGTGCTGCCGTGAGCGCGCTCTGGCCCCAGGGCTGGCGCGCCGGGCTGCCCGAACTCCTGCAACGCGAATGGGATGTGCTCGTGATCGGCGGCGGCATCACCGGCGCCGGCATCCTGCTCGAAGCATCGCGCCGCGGCCTGCGCGCCCTGCTGGTCGAGCAGCGCGACTTCGCCTGGGGCACGTCCAGCCGCTCCTCGAAACTGGTGCACGGCGGCCTGCGCTACCTGGCCCAGGGCCGCGTCAGGCTCACGCGCGAGGCGGTGCGCGAGCGCGAGGCCCTGCTGCGCGACGCGCCCGGCCTGGTCGAGCCGCAGCGCTTCGCCTTTCCCGACTATGGCGCGAGCCCGCGCAAACGCCGCGCCATGCTGGCCGGCCTTGCCCTCTACGACCTGTTCGCCGGCCGCCGCGAGCGGCACTGGATCGATGCGCATGCGTTCGCGCAGCTGGCGCCGAACGTCGCGCGCGCGGATCTCGCGGGCGGCGTGGTCTACCTCGACGCCAAGACCGACGACGCCCGCCTGGTGCTGCGCACCCTGGCCGAGGCGCGCCGCCATGGCGGCGTCGCGGTCAATTACATGGCCGTTCGTTCGCTCCTCCAGGCCAATGGCAGGGTGACGGGTGCGACCCTGCTGGACGACGCAGGGCCGAACAGCCTGCATGAAGTGCGCGCGCGCCTGGTGATCGACGCCAGCGGCGCCTGGGCCGGGCAGCTCTCGACGAACGGGCCGCGCCTGCGGCCGCTGCGCGGCAGCCACTTGGTGCTGCCGGCCTGGCGCTTGCCGCTGGCGCAGGCGGTCAGCCTGATGCACCCCGCCGACGGCCGGCCGGTGTTCGCTTTCCCCTGGGAGGGGGCGACCCTGGTCGGCACCACCGACGTCGACCACCGCGAGGACCTGGCGCGGGAAGCGGCGATCACGCGGCCCGAGCTCGACTATCTGCTGGCCGCATTGCGGGCCCAGTTTCCGGAGCTGGACTTGGGCGAAGCGGACGTCATCGCGACCTACGCCGGGGTGCGTCCCGTGGTCGACGATGGAGCGCCGGATGCGCCCTCGCAGGCCGGGCGCGAGCACGCAATCTGGTGCGGCGACGGCCTGGTGGGCGTCACCGGCGGCAAGCTGACCACCTTCCGCGCCATCGCCCTCGACGTGCTGCGCCAGGCCAGGCCCCAGCTCCCGGGCTGGAGCGATGCGCTGGCGCCGGTCCCCGTCTACGAACAGGTCGCCTTGCCGAGTGCGCCGCGACGCATGCCGGCGCCGCTGCTGCGCCGCCTGGCCGGACGCTACGGCGCCCAGGCTCAGGCCCTGGTCGACGCGGCGGGCGAAGGCGAGCTCGAACCCGTCCCCGGCACCGAGACCCTGTGGGCCGAGCTGCGCTGGGCCGCGCGCGCGGAGGGCGTGCAGCACCTGGACGACCTGCTGCTGCGCCGCACCCGCATCGGCCTGCTGCTGCGCGGCGGCGGCAGCGACCACATGGCACGCATCCGCGCCACCTGCCAGGCCGAGCTGGGCTGGAGCGACGAACGCTGGGAGCGCGCGCACGACGCTTATTCCGTGCTCTGGTCGCGCCACTACAGCCTGCCGTCAGCAGGCGGGAAGGAGAGCGGCCATGACGCTTGAGCCGACCATCCTCGCCATCGACAACGGCACCCAGAGCGTGCGCGCCCTGTTGTTCGACCTGCGCGGGAACATCGTCGCCAAATGCCAGGTACCCTTGCTGGCCTACTTCTCCGCGCACCCGGGCTGGCACGAGCACGAGCCCGAAGACTACTGGCAGGCCGTGTGCCGCGCCTGCCAGGGCCTGTGGTCGCAGCCGGGCGTGGCGCGCGAGGCAGTGCGGGCGGTGGCGGTGACGACCCAGCGCGGCACGGTGGTCAACCTGGGCCGTGACGGCCGCGCGCTGCGCCCGGCCATCACCTGGCTCGACCAGCGCCGCAGCGACGCGGTGCCGCCCATCGGTCCGTTCTGGCGCGCCGCCTTCAAACTGGCGCGCGTCAGCAACACCATCGATTACTTTCGCGGCGAAGCCGAGATCAACTGGATCCGCGCCCACCAGCCGGACATATGGGAAGCGACCGACAAATTCCTGCTGCTGTCGGGCTACCTGAACTGGCGCCTGTGCGGCCGCTTCGCCGATTCCAGCGGCTCCCAGGTGGCCTACCTGCCGTTCGACTACCGGCGCCACCGCTGGGCCGCGCCGCACGACTGGAAATGGCAGGCGCTGGCGGTCGAGGCGCGCATGCTGCCCGAGCTGGCCGCGCCGGGCACGCAACTCGGCGTGATCGAAGGGGCGGCAGCCGAGGCCACCGGCATCCCCGTCGGCACGCCGCTGTTCGCGGCCGCCGCCGACAAGGCCTGCGAGGTGCTGGGCGCCGGCTGCAGCGAGCCGCACGTGGGCTGCCTGAGCTACGGCACCACGGCCACCATCAACACCACCAGCCGCCGCTACGTCGAGGTCACGCCCTTCGTCCCGCCTTACCCGGCCGCCATTCCCGGCGCCTACAGCACGGAAGTGCAGGTGTTTCGCGGCTACTGGATGGTCAACTGGTTCAAGGAGCAGTTCGGCCACCACGAGCAGATGCGCGCGCTGCTCGAGGACGTGGCGCCCGAAGCCCTGTTCGACCAGTTGGCCGAGTCGGTGCCGCCCGGCTCCATGGGCCTGATGCTGCAGCCCTACTGGACGCCGGGCATCCGCGTTCCCGGGCGCGAGGCCAAGGGCGCCATCATCGGCTTCGGCGACGTGCACACCCGCGCCCACGTCTACCGCGCGATCCTCGAGGGCCTGGCGTATGCGCTGCGCGAAGGGAAGGAGCGCATCGAGAAGCGCAGCGGCGTGCGCATCCTTGAGCTGCGCGTGTCCGGCGGCGGCTCGCAGAGCGACGCCGCGATGCAGCTCACCGCCGACATCTTCGGTTTGCCGACCGCGCGTCCGCACGTGTATGAGACCTCGGGCCTGGGCGCGGCGATCGACGCCGCCGTCGGTCTGAAGCTGTATCCGGATTTCGACAGTGCGGTGGCCGGCATGACGCGGGTGGGAAGGGTGTTCGAACCGGTCGCGGCCAACCGCGCGGTCTACGACCGGCTCTACAAGGAAGTCTATCGCGGGATGTACCGGCGGCTGCAGCCGCTGTATCGCGACATTGCGGAGATCACCGGCTATCCGCGCGTGTCGTGATGGGGCTTGGGTGGCACCGATGGGGAAGGTACTTGCTACATGTCGATCCACCCATCCATTGACCGATAGACGGTCGAGACTTTCTACCATTCGGACTCGGAAAGGTCATACGGCAGATCTAGCGTGATCGACTGATACATCTGATTGTCCTGTTTGCCAAGTCCGCTTCTGGGCCGGTTGCAGACTTTCAGTAGCGTCAGTTTTCGACCCATAGGGAACGTCTCAACATTCCTCAGGAACGCGCCGTCTCCAACGGCTTGGCGTCTGGATATCGCATCAAGAACGAGCGGATGGCCTGTTCAGGCAGGTTAATCAGAATCGTTCCACTGCTGTCCCAACACGCGATCTCGAACAAGGCTCCTTCTAGTTGCGGCTCTGGTTCTGTACCGTCCCAATACCGCGGGTTGTCCTCGACGTATGGCGCCTGAGCAGGTATCGGACGACGTCCCTTTGGTACTGCGCTGAATACTGCCCAAATAAACTGGACCTCATAGGTACGCAGGAAAGCTGCAAGCTTGTCGCCAGTGAACCATTGATCATCCGGCGAGAACCCTGGTGGTCTCCAGTTCGTTTCGATGTCGCTGACGTACCAGTCATAGTCTTGCGCCGCAATGTTGGCGGCTTCAAACACGTCTTGCATGTTCGTGTACCAGCGAACTTGATCCGTCTTTTCGAGGATGATGTTCTTCATGTGCTCCTAAATCCTCGACGTTGACGAGCGCTTCTGGCCGAATGTAGACCAATTGTAGCGTCCGCTTACGACCCGAAGCGGAAATGCAACTCTTCGATTTCAGGTCTTGATCGTCACACGTTCAAAATCTGGGTATTCCTTGAGTGGAGCGAAGTCGACCTTCCACATGTCGAGTTCATAGAGCATTCCGTTTGTGTCCGAGTTGAGCGCGATACTCACTGGGACGCCATCGCGATCCAGATACTCAGCTTCTACAAGACAGCTGCCTAAAGATCGGCGCTCGCCTCCTGCAAACTTAAGGCTACCCATTCCGCCATCGTTCATGTCACGTACCTGAACACGCTCCAGTTGGCGGAGCAGCTGCTCGCCGCCCGTCACGTGTCGAAGTAGAGCGCGCACGAGTGAATCCTCTTCAAGACGGAGAGGACGTAAGTCGTTTTGATTCTGGTCTGACACCGCATCCCCCTTCTATTTGTGGAAGGTCCACTCCTGGCCACTTTCGACCCCAAAGCGGACCTTCAGTCCAAAGTATTCGCTCACCTTGGTGGCAGTTTAGGTGGGATACCGCGGACCCAAGGGGCGTTTTGGTTGCTCCAACTTTGCCCCGTCGCCATATATTGCTGTTCTGAATCAGTCAACCATACACCGTGTGCATCGAAGCCGAAGCCTTGTCCGTTGCGAAGCTTCAGATGTTCAGCATATCCCTTGACACCCCATGCAAGGAATGCCTTGGCTGGGGCAGGAGTAGTTTCAAGGACTGCAAACGGGTCCGTCGATCCCGAAGGGTATTGGCGGTGCCGTATATATCGATGGCCATCCTGCTGCTGGCATAGCTCGACAACGTAATCTTTGTCCGCATCGAGGCCAAGCACGTTCCAGCTGCCAACATCGACTTGATGTAGGTTGGCGGCATTGTGCCAATCTGTGTGGCATCGCAGACATTGGCGCGCGCGCGGACTCGGCAGTGGCGCGTTGCAGTATGGGCAGGGCGGCCGCTGGATGACCTTATCCTCAGTGCTAATGAGAGGTTGTGGCTTCTTGCCAAATCCGAAGAGGCCCATTTGTCATCCTTAGGTGAACATTGTAGAGATGTGAACGACTGCTTTTGGCCTTTGCCAGCGCGCCGGCAGCCGCCGGTCCGCGCTTCCTAGGACAGCGCCGGCTCCGCCAGGTGGGCGCTGCCGGTGCGCACCGCGCGCACCCCGTTACGCCCCGCATCCTTGACCGCGTACATGGCGCGGTCGGCGCTCACGAAAAAATCCTTCAGGTCGTCGAGCTGGGTCGGCACGATGGTGGCCACGCCCAGGCTGGCCGTCACCCATTCCGAGGTGGACGAGCGCGGGTTGGGGATGTGGAGCGACTCGATGTGGGCGCGGATCGCTTCGCCCAGCGCGGTGGCGGCCTCGAAGCCGGTCTCGCCGAACAGCAGCACGAACTCCTCGCCGCCGTAGCGCGCGGCCAGGTCGGTCGCGCGCAGGGCGTGCGACTGCAGCGCCATGGCCACCTGCTGCAGGCAGGCGTCGCCGGCGGCGTGGCCCAGGCTGTCGTTGTAGCCCTTGAAGTGGTCGACGTCGAGGACGATCAGGGACAGGGGCTGGCTGCTGCGCACGGCGCGCTGCCATTCCTTTTCGAGGAAGGTGTCGAAGTGGCGGCGGTTGGCGATTTTCGTCAGCGGGTCCACCAGCGCCGCGCGCTGCAGCGCGTTCTCGGACTGCTTGTGGTGGGTGATGTCGTGCAGCAGGGCGACGAACAGCGGTTGATCACCGATCATCGGGGTGAGCGTGAAGTCCATCGCGCGCAGGGTGCCGTCGCGCTGGCGGATCAGCACCTCGCGCGCGCCGCGGCAGTCCGGCGCGTTCGCCGCGATGTCGCTGCCACCGCGGCTGCGGCTGAAGAGGTTCAGGTATTCCTGGGCCACGGAAGGCGCCAGCAGGCCGTCGAGCGTGCAGCCGGCCAGCTCGCCCGGACCATAGCCGAGGTAGCGGTCGCAGGCCGGGTTGGCGTACTGGATGCGCCCGCTGGGCTCGATGATCATCAGGCCTTCGTCGATGCTGTTGACGATCAGGCGCAGGCGGTCGGCCTGCTCCTGCTGCGACAGGCTGGTGCGGCGGAACTGCAGCTGGGCGCGCACCCGTGCGCACACTTCGGCCAGGCGCAGCGGCTTGGTGATGTAGTCGGCCGCACCGATGTCGAAGGCGGCGACGATGTCCTCGGTCTCGCCGCGCGCGCTCATGAAGATGACGGGGATGTTGCAGGTGACCGGGTGGGCCTTCAGGCGCCGGCACACCTCCATGCCGTCCATGCCCGGCAACACGATGTCGAGCAGGACCAGGTCGGGCAGGGTGCGCTGGGCGATGCCCAGCGCCCGTTCGCCGGAATTGGCGACGAAGGTCTGGTAGCCCTGCTGGAGCATCATCGAGCGCAGCGCGCCGAGGTGCGCGGGCGCGTCGTCGACGATCAGGACGGCAGCCGGGCGCGGCGATGCGGCGGACACGTGGGCTAGAGAAGGCATGGAACGAAGGTTGAAAAGCCGGGTTTTGATGTCGTTCAAAATCATACCCCGATGTTGCCCTCCGTGGTAACTTTTGTTGCCATTAGGATAGCTTTTGCTGTGGCGTCCTCCCAACCGCGGTTCAATCATCCTTTGTAACCACGAATCGACGAAAAAAATGGACGCCGGTGGCGTCCATTTCGTGGTGTTGCTGCAACTATAGACAACTTGGATGCGGCAACTTACATGCGACAACTTACATCGCGGCGGCGATCAGCTTGCCGAGGATCGCAATGCCTTCGCGGATACGCTCCGGCGGCACGGTGACGAAGGACAGGCGCAGGGTGTTGGTTTCCGGATCGTTGGCGTAGAAGGGCGCGCCCGGCACGAAGGCGACGCGGGCGGCGATCGCCTGGTCCAGCAGCTTCATCGCGTCGATGTGCTTCGGCAGGGTGACCCAGATGAACATGCCGCCTTCCGGACGGGTCCAGGACACGCCCGCCGGGAAGTGCTCGTCCATCGCGTCCAGCATGGCCTGGCACTGGTTGCCGTACAGGGTGCGGATGGTCGGGATATGCTGGTCGAGGAAGCCGTCCTTGACCACGTCGTGGACCACCATCTGGGTCAGCTGGGCGGTGTGCAGGTCGGCCGCCTGCTTGGCCAGCTCGAGGCGGCGCACCAGCGGCAGCGGGGCGCAGACGTAGCCGAGGCGGATGCCCGGCGTGAGCACCTTCGAGAACGAACCCATGTAGATCACGCCTTCCGGGTTCATCGCCACCATCTTCGGGTTCAAGCCGCCCTTGTACGACAGCGCGCCGTAGGGATCGTCCTCGATCAGCGGCAGGCCGAGGCGGGCGCAGGTTTCGACCAGTTCGCGGCGGCGCTCGATCGACAGCGTGCGGCCGGTCGGGTTCTGGAAGTTCGGCAGCGAGTACAGCAGGCGCGCGCCCTTCGCTACGGGTTCGATCGAGGACGGCACCAGGCCGTGGTCGTCGGTCGCGACCGAGCCGAACTCCGGGCGGTAGACCGAGAAGGCCTGCAGCGCGCCCAGGTAGCTCGGGGTCTCGACCAGCACGCGGCTGCCTTCGTCGATCAGGACCTTGCCGATCAAATCGAGGGCCTGCTGCGAGCCCGACACCATCAGGATCTGCTCGGGCAGGATCTTCGTGCCTTCCGTGGACAGCGAGTTCGCGATCCATTCCTTCAGCGGGCCATAGCCGTCGGTCGGGCCGTACTGCAGCGCGACCTTGCCGGCGTTGCTCAGCACGCGGTCATAGGCTTCCTTCATGCGCTCGACCGGGAAGGTCGCCGGCGAAGGCAGGCCGCCGGCGAAGGAGATGATCTCCGGGCGCTGGGTGATCTTCAGGATCTCGCGGATGAACGAGCTTTGCAGCTGCTGGGCGCGCTCCGAAAACTGCCACTGGATGGGATTGGGATTCTCGATTTTCATGCTTGTCTCACTGGAAGGACTGCCGCGGGTGGGCGGCCGTGGTTGCAGGCGCGCCGGGTAGGCGGCTGTAAAAAGACCCGGCCGGGTAGGCCAGGCCCGTGATCAAACTTGCTTCGTTTCTGGCGCCGCTCAGGCGATTTCGACGATCGCCTCGATCTCGACGCAGGCGCCGCGCGGGATCTGGGCCACGCCGAAGGCGCTTCTAGCGTGCTTGCCGGCGTCGCCGAAGACTTCGCCGAACAGTTCCGAGGCGCCGTTGGTGACCAGGTGCTGCTCGGTGAAGTCCGGGGTCGAGTTCACCAGGCTCATCAGCTTGACGATGCGCTTGACGCGGTTCAGGTCGCCGCCGCAGGCATCCTGCAGGGTGCCCATCAGGTCGATCGCGATCGCGCGCGCGGCGGCTTGGCCATCAAGGGTGGTCTTGTCCTTGCCCAGCTGGCCGACATTGACCGAACCGTCCGCGTTCTTGGCGATGTGGCCCGAGATGAAGACCAGGTTGCCGGTCTGGACGTACATGACGTAGGCGGCGGCAGGCGCGGCGGCCGGTTGCAGGGTGATGTTCAGTTCCTTGAGCTTGTCGTAGACGGACATGGATGGTTCCTGTTGCGTTGAATGAGACCGGTATTGTACGACTTGCCAGCTGTGAAAGACACAATCTCTCCGCTGACGCCGCCCATCGATGTTGCTGTTATGACATAATCGGAGGCTTTCTTATCCAGAACCGGAGTGCCTGCTTGCATCCTTCGCCGACACGCAACCCCTGGCGTCGCCTGGGCCAATGGATCGTCCTGGCGCTGGGGCTGCTGGTCTGGCTGTTCGTGCTTGGCTTCAGCGTCGGGATGAGCGCCATGTGCGCGAGCGAGATCCTGCAAGGCCGGGCCAGCCTCGGCTGGCAAACGGCGCCCGGCCGGATCGGTTATGCGCAGTTGCGCGAGCGCAGCGGGAAGGGCGGCAAGACCTATACGCCCGTGATCGGCTACCGTTACCGCGCCGGCGGCAGGACCTGGACTTCGTACCGCATCGAAGCAAGTTCCGGCTACAGTCGGGCGCAGGCGGAGAAGATGGTGGAGCGCTTCCCGCCAGGCGCCGTCGTGACCGTGTACCACGACGGCCAGGGCCAGTCCGTCCTGATCCGGGGCGTGCGCGCGAATTCCTGGTTCGGCCTCTGCATCTGGCTGCTCTGCGTCTGGTTCATCGTTGCGGTGACGTGGTACGAGGCTGCGCGTTTCAGCGCCCGGCGGCGCGGCGCCGGCGCCTGAAAGCCTGCCCGAGGCGAAAGTCCGGGTCGCGCAAACACGCGCTGCCGGGACGGGAGCGGTCGCGGCCCGCTACCGTGTTGAGGCTTTTGCAAGATTTCTTGTATAACAGACCTCTTGAAACCCGTGTCGCAATCCCAATATTGCTGCAATCCGTTCAACCAACCTGTATTACCAACGAGGAATAAGATGGCTGTCGCCGAAAAAGAGACCCTTGGCTTCCAGGCAGAAGTAAAACAACTGCTGCAACTGATGATCCACTCCTTGTACTCGAACAAGGAGATCTTCCTGCGCGAACTCATCTCCAACGCGTCCGACGCCGCCGACAAGCTGCGCTTCGAGGCGATCAACAACGACGCCCTGTACGGCAACGACCACGAGCTGAAGATCAAGGTCACGTTCGACAAGGACGCGAAGACGATCACCATTTCCGACAACGGCATCGGCATGAGCCGCGACGAAGTGATCTCGCACCTGGGCACGATCGCCAAGTCGGGCACCAAGGAATTCTTCAGCAAGCTCTCGGGCGACCAGAAGCAGGACGCGGCCCTGATCGGTCAGTTCGGCGTCGGCTTCTATTCGGGCTTCATCGTCGCCGAGAAGATCATCGTCAACACCCGCCGCGCCGGCGCTTTCGTGTCCGACGGCGTGCGCTGGGAATCGACCGGCGAAGGCGACTACAGCGTCGAGACCATCGAGAAGCCGACCCGCGGCACCGACGTCATCCTGCACCTGCGCGAAGGCGAGGAAGAGCTGCTCTCGAGCTGGAAGCTGAAATCCATCATCCGCAAGTACTCCGACCACATCTCGCTGCCGATCGTGATGCAGAAGGAAGAGTGGGACGAAGAGAAGAAGCAGACCGTCCTGAAGGACGAGTTCGAAACCGTGAACCAGGCCAGCGCCCTGTGGGCCCGCTCGAAGAGCGACATCACCAAGGAACAGTACGACGAGTTCTACAAGCACGTCTCGCACGACTTCCAGGAACCGCTGACCCACACCCACAACCGCGTCGAGGGACGCAGCGAGTACACCCAGCTGCTGTACGTGCCGAGCCACGCTCCCTTCGACCTGTGGGACCGCAACAAGCGCGGCGGGATCAAGCTGTACGTGAAGCGCGTCTTCATCATGGACGACGCCGAGCAACTGATGCCGGTCTACCTGCGCTTCGTGAAGGGCGTGATCGACTCGAACGACCTGCCGCTGAACGTCTCGCGCGAGATCCTGCAGGAGTCGCGCGACGTCAAGGTGATCCGCGAAGGCTCGACCAAGCGCGTGCTGGGCATGCTGGAAGAACTGGCGAACGCCGAAGAGCAGGAGCTGAAGGACAAGTACACGACCTTCTGGAAGGAGTTCGGCCAGGTGCTGAAAGAGGGCATCGGCGAAGACGCGACCAACAAGGACCGCATCGCCAAGCTGCTGCGCTTCGCGTCGACCCATGTCGATTCAAGCGAGCAGACCGTCTCGTTCGAGGACTACGTCGGCCGCATGAAGGAAGGCCAGGACAAGATCTATTACGTCACGGCCGACAGCTACAACGCCGCGAAGAACAGCCCGCACCTGGAAATCTTCCGCAAGAAGGGCGTCGAAGTGCTGCTCATGACCGACCGCGTCGACGAGTGGATGCTGTCCTTCCTGAACGAATTCGACGGCAAGGAGCTGGTGTCGGTGGCCAAGGGTGGCCTGGACCTGGGCAAGCTCGAGGACGAGGCCGAGAAAAAGGAGCACGAAGAAACCGAGACCCAGTACAAGGAGCTGGTCGAGAAGATGAAGGGCGCGCTGGCGGACAAGGCCAAGGACGTGCGCGTCACCTTCCGCCTGACCGATTCGCCGGCCTGCCTGGTGGCGGACGAGCACGAACTGTCGGCCAACCTGGTGCGCATGCTGAAGGCGGCCGGCCAGAACGCGCCGGAATCCAAGCCCATCCTCGAGATCAACCCGAACCACCCGCTGGTCACGCGCCTGAAGTACGAGGACGCAGAGAGCACCCGTTTCGCCGACTGGTCGCATATCCTGTTCGACCAAGCCATGCTGGCCGAAGGCGGCAGCCTGACCGATCCGGCGGCGTTCGTGAAGCGCCTCAACGAGATGCTGCTGGCGACCAAGTAAGCTTCATCGCCGTTTGCAAAGACCGGGCCGCGCGCCCGGTTTTTTTATGCGTGTTCGCAGCGCAGGCCATCGGTGGGCACGGGGCGCCCACCCTGCCTTTTAGCGCATCAGCGCGCCGTCACCGGCCGCACGCGCGCCGCCAGCCGCTCGAACCCCGCCTGGAACCAACCCTTGCGATGCTCGGTCAGCTGCCCGACGGCCCAGGTCGCCAGCACGATCAGCCCGGTGAGCGCCGCGATGTCGACGGCGCTGCCCGGATCGTGCTGGTACAAGGCCAGCCACAGTCCCATCACCAGCGCATGCACCAGGTAGAGGGTGAAGGTGTAGGAGGACAGCGCCCGGATCGGCCGCTCGAAGCGCAGCAGCGCCGTGAAGCCCGCATGCTTGGCGCACCAGAAGTTCGCCAGCACCAGCAGGCAGACCAGGTAGTCGGCCAGGTAGCGGTCCGCGCTCTTGAGCGGCAGGCCGGGGAAGGGCCAGCTCGCCCGGGCCAGTTCGCGCAGCGAGGTATCCAGGCCGGCGAGCTTGAAGGCGGCAAGCAGGAGCAGGGTGGCCAGCCAGCCCAGCAGCGCCGGGCGGCGTGCGATCGCGTGGGTCTTCTGCCAGTGGTAGAGCAGCACGCCGCTGGCCCAGACCGGCAGCAGCAGCCAGAGTTTCGGACCGACGAACAGCAGCAGCGAACCGGCCGCGATCGCGCGCTTCGCGCCGCGCAGGTAGAACAGGGCGCCGAACAGTGCGTAGTACCAGACCTCGTAGCCGAGCGACCAGTAGGGCGCGAGCAGGGGCGGCGGCTCGGAGATGGTCCACAGTTCGCCCATGAACAGCAGGTGCAGCGGCAGGTAGAGCCAGGGCTGGGCGAGCTGGTAGAACTGCGCCAGCTGCGCCTGTCCGAACGCGACGAGGGCGCCGGCGGCCGCGAAGGCCAGCAGCAGCACCGGCAGCGCCACCGAATAGATGCGCGTGCAGCGCGCGATGCTGTAGGCGCGCAGCGAATGGTTCTTCTGCTCGGTGGTGTAGGCGATGACGAAACCGGACAGGACGAAGAACACGATCACGGCCTCGCGCCCGAGGTTCGGCACCCAGCCGGCGGCGCGGCGCGTGATCACGCCATAGGGGCCGTAGTGGCTGGCCACCACCAGCACGGCCGCCAGCAGGCGGCAGCAGTCGAGGTAGAGCGACAGCGGGCGCGCGAGCGCTGGGGCCGGAAGTGCCATCGGAATGTCGGTCGAATGCGCGGATGAATGCGCGGTTGTATGCGGCGGTGAGTCATCATACCTCAGCTTGCCATGCGTGTAACGGCGCCGGGTGGGCGCGGCGTGTCAGCCGCGCAGTTCGGCGCAGAAGTCGAGCAGCAGGCGTTCGCCTTCCGGCCACTCGCCGTAGCCGCTGTCGGCGTTGACGTGACCGGCTGCGCCGATCTCGACGAAGCGGGCGCCCCAGGCGTCGGCAAAGGCGCGCGCCCGCTCGCGGGTGACGAAGGGATCGTCCGTGCTGGCGGCGACGATGCAGGGGAAGGGCAGTTTCGCCAGCGGCACGGGCGCGAAGCCGTTGGTGGCGATCGGGTAGGACGGGGCTTCGACGTCGGCCGGGGCGACCAGCAGGGCGCCGGCCGCGCGCAGGGGCGAGCCTGACGCCGCCCAGTGCGCCGCCAGCATGCAGCCCAGGCTGTGCCCGACCAGCAGCGGCGCGCCCTGGCAGGCGGCGACCGCCGCATCGAGTTCGGCCACCCATTCGTCGCGCTGCGGATTGTTCCAGTCGCGGTGCTCGACGCGCCGCAGCCGCGGGTGGCGCGCCTCCCACAGGGTCTGCCAGTGCTGAGGCCCCGAGTTCCACAGGCCGGCGAGGGTCAGGACATCGCAATTCATGGCGTCTCGCATTTCCGTTCCGTTGTCGTTCCGGCTATTCTACGCGCCCTGGATTTACAGCGCCGTGCGCAGCGAGAACAGTTCCGGGAACAGCACTACGTCGAGCATCTTGCGCAGGTAGCTCACGCCGGCCGTGCCGCCGGTGCCGGTCTTGAAGCCGATGATGCGCTCGACCGTGGTGACGTGGCGGAAGCGCCAGAAGCGGAAGGCCGTCTCGAGGTCGACCAGCTTTTCGGCCAGCTCATACAGCGCCCAGTGCTTGTCGGGCGCCTGGTACACCGCCAGCCAGGCCGTCTTCACCGAGTCGTCGGCCTCGGTCGGGAGGGTCCAGTCGCGCCCCAGGCGTTCCGGTGCGATCGCAAAACCGCTGCGCGCGAGCAGCATCACCGATTCGTCGTAGACGGAAGGGGTGTGCAGCTCGCGCGCGAGGATGGCGTGGGCCGGCGGGTTCTTCTCGTGCACCGCCAGCAGGTTCGCGTTCTTGTTCCCGAGGATGAACTCGAGCTCGCGGTACTGGTGCGACTGGAAGCCCGAGGAGGCGCCCAGGTAGGGCCGGATCGCCGTGTATTCGGACGGCGTCATGGTCGCCAGCACGTCCCAGGCGTGCACCAGCTGGTCCATGATGCGGGCCACGCGCGCCAGCATCTTGAAGGCCGGGTCGAGTTCGCCGGCGCGCAGCTGCGCACGCACCGCCTGCAGCTCGTGCAGCATCAGCTTGACCCAGAGCTCGCTGGTCTGGTGCTGGATGATGAACAGCATCTCGTTGTGGTTGGGCGAGAGCGGGTGCTGGGCCGACAGGATCTGGTCCAGGCCCAGGTAGTCGCCGTAGCTCATCGACTCCTTGAAATCCATCTTCGCGCCGTGCCACTCGGCCGGCTTGTTCTGTCGCTTGTCTTCCATGTTGCTCATGCTGGCCTCAGGTCACGGCGCCGCGTTCGGCCGCCACATCGTAGTCTTCGCGGTCGAGGATGTCCTTCAGGATCTCGACGGCGTCCCACACGTCCGCGAAGCTGGTGTACAGCGGAGTGAAGCCGAAGCGCATGATTTCCGGCTCGCGGTAGTCGCCGATCACGCCGCGCGCGATCAGCGCCTGCATCACCGCATAGCCATGCGGATGGGTGAAGCTGACCTGGCTGCCGCGGCGCGCATGCTCGCGCGGGGTCACGAGGCCAAGCGGGTGGGCGGCGCAGCGCGATTCCACCAGGGCGATGAAGAGATCGGTCAATTGCAGCGACTTGGCGCGGATCGCATCCATCGTCGTTTCCTCGAACACTTCCAGGCCGCACTCGACCATCGCCAGCGAGACCACCGGCTGGGTGCCGCACAGGGCGCGTCCGATCCCCTCGCAAGGAGCGAAGCCGTGGGCCATCGCGAAGGGCCGGGCATGACCCCACCAGCCCGACAGCGGATGCGCGAACTGCGCCTGGTGACGCTGCGGCACCCAGATGAAGGCCGGCGCGCCGGGGCCGCCGTTCAAATACTTGTAGGTGCAGCCGACGGCGAAGTCGGCCCTTGCTTCGCGCAGGTCGAGCGGCACCGCGCCGGCCGAGTGGGCCAGGTCCCAGACTATCAATGCACCGTTCTGGTGCGCGTGACGGGTGAGGGCGGCCATGTCGTGCTGGTAGCCGGTCCGGTAGTTCACATGGGTCAGCATGACGACGGCGCAGTCGGCGTCGATCGCCGCCGGCAGCTCCTCCACGGAATCGACCAGGCGCACGCTGTAACCGCGTTCGAGCCAGCTCGTGAGGCCCTCGGCCATATAGATATCGGTAGGGAAGTTGCTGCGCTCGGTGACGATGACGCGGCGCTGCGCGGCGGCGCCCTGCGCCTGGATGCGCACGGCGGCCGCCAGGGCCTTGAACAAATTCAGCGAGGTGGTGTCGGTGATCACCACTTCATCCGCGCCGGCGCCGATCAGGGGCGCGAGGCGGCTGCCCAGGCGCTTGGGCATGTCGAACCAGCCGGCCGTGTTCCAGCTCTTGATCAGGTCCTGGCCCCATTCGCGCGCCACCACTTCCTGCGCGCGGGCCAGCGCCGCGCGCGGGCGGGCGCCGAGGGAGTTGCCGTCGAGATAGATGACGCCGGCCGGCAGGTCGAAGCGCTCGCGCAGCGGGGCCAGCGGGTCTTGCGCGTCGCGCGCCAGGCAGTCGGCGCGGGTCATGGTCAGTTCGCTCATAGATTGATGTGTCGGTTCGAGGACGGAGCCCTTGGGCTCGATGGCCTGCTTGTTTGGAAACCTTCAGCCGCTTGTATAGGCAGATGGCCGTTGGGGCGGCAGTGTAGCAAGAAAAGCGGTCCCGGGGACGGCCGATGGATGTCGCTTTGTCATCTTCTTGCCTGGTTCCCGGGCGCCGGAAAAGTTTTTTCAACTTTTTTTCAACATTTTTTGCCAACGACCCTAAAGTTCCCGCCAGGCCCGCCGTAAAGGGTAGGAGAGCAGCAAAGGTGGTCGAAAAAATTTTCAAAAATATTTTCCAAACACCCTAAAGTTCTCCGGCTCGCCGCCGTTAAGGTGCAGAAGGGCAGGAAGCAGGGCTGAAAAAAATTTCAAAACCACCCTAAAGTTTCCAGTTTGGTTGACGTAAACCAACACATAGACCTTCTGCTGGGTTTGCTCGGAGCTGCAAAACGGCAAGCCTCGCAACACATCGCCAGCCTCCTTTTTCATAGGAGCGCACCTCCCATCCGCAAGGGTTTGTCAGACAAACTCCTACGGGTGTTCTCGCCTTTGCCGGACGCAAAATACAGTGTCCGTCCGATTCCCCTAATGTTTCTCTACGGTCAGAATCTATCTCACTGGCAACACAAATCACTGGCACACACCCTGCGCCGGGATCAAACGAAAGAACGGAGAGTGGAAAATGACTGCAAACGACATGATGGCTGAAATCCGCGACGCGAACCTGAGCTACCTGATGCTCGCGCAGCAGATGATCCGCGCCGACAAGGTCACCGCGATTTTCCGCCTCGGCATCTCGGCCGACATCGCCGACCTGATCGAAGGCATGAGCAACGCCCAGATCCTGAAGCTCGCCGGCGGCAACATGATGCTGGCCCGCTTCCGCTTCGACGACACCGCGATCCTGTCGATGCTCACCAGCCACAGCAAGGACCGCGCCCTGGCCCAGTCGCACGCCGCAATCCTGATGGCTGGCCAGCCGGCCGAAGAAATTGCCTAAAAGCTTGCCTCGGCTTCTGTTCGATAGTGTAGGATAGCTGGACTGAAGCCGGAGTTGCAGGATGAGCAAAAAAAGCGTCGTATCTGAAGCGCAAGAAATCCAGCTTGCCATCGAGTTGATCCAGCTGGGCGCGCGCCTCCAGTTGCTCGAGACCGAGGTGTCGCTGTCACGCGAGCGCCTCATCAAGCTGTACAAGGAACTGCGCGGCGTCTCGCCGCCGAAAGGCATGCTGCCTTTCTCCACCGACTGGTTCCTGACCTGGCAGCCGAACATCCACTCCTCGCTGTTCATCAATATCCACAACTTCCTCGTGGAGAATGCCGGCGCCACCGGCATCCAGGCCGTGATGAAGGCCTACAAGCTTTACCTCGAACAGATGCCGGCCGCACCCGGCGAAGAGCCGCTGCTCTCGCTGACGCGCGCCTGGACCCTGGTGCGCTTCTTCCAGAGCGGCATGCTCAGGCTGACGCCCTGCGGCAAGTGCAAGGGCAAGTTCGTCGTCGATGCACTCGATCTCAACAGCGATTACCTGTGCGGCCTCTGCCACATGCCTTCGCGCGCCGGCAAGACGCGCAAGGCCAAGGATGCCGCCGCCCAGCAAGCGGATGCGCAGCCCGACACCTGAGTTTTTTTCGTCCACGATGAACCGGGTCGGGGCAGCGGAGGCATGCTGAGTCCCGGACCGGGCCCGGCACGTCTGCTGCGCGCGCCGGCCGTGCAGGCGCTGCTGTGCCAGCTCGCCGCCTTTCCCCTGACCCTGCTCGCCGTTTTCCTGCTTGCGCGCGCCGGCGCCAACCCGTCCTATTTCAGCGCCGCCCTCGCGCAAGGACTGTTCGCCGCGCTCCTCACGCACTGGCGCCGGCTGGCGCGCTGGTGGCTGGCGATCCAGTTCCTGTTCCCGCTGGCCCTGCTCGGCGCCAGCCAGTTCGATATCGCGCCCTGGGTGTTCCTGGCCGTGTTTCTCTTCATGCTGGTGCTCTACTGGTCGACCTTCCGCACCCAGGTGCCGTACTACCCTTCGGGGCGGGCGGCCTGGGAGGCGGTGGCGGCCCAGCTCCCCGCGGACCGGCCGGTATCGGTGATCGACATCGGCAGCGGCCTGGGCGGCCTGGTGCTCGACCTGGCGCGGCGCCGGCCGGACCTGCGGGCCACGGGCATCGAACTGGCGCCGCTGCCCTGGCTGGCCAGCTGGCTGCGCGCACGGCTCACGGGAAGCCGGGCGGTTTTCCTCCGGGGTGACTACGAGTCACTCGATTTTGCCGACTATGACGCCGTGTTCGCCTACCTGTCGCCGGCGGCGATGTCGGCCCTGTGGCGCAAGGCGCGGCGCGAGATGCGGCCCGGCAGCATGCTGATGAGTTATGAGTTCGCCATTGACGAAAGCATACCGGGCTTATCGGTCTATCTACCCGATACTGGCCGAACTCTCTACATATGGCACTTTTAGGCGACATTCCGGGTTCTTTTACTTGCCCGTAGGCCATTCTCCCGCTATTGTTCCAGCTATTGTAATTCCCTGCGTAAATGTTTTTTCTGAGATACAAATCTCGGAAAATCCGGATCGTCCGGCCGCTGGCTTTTCCTCTGGAGCAGTCTCTTGTTAGTTATTATCGGTTACGTCATTGTCTGCGCCTCGGTGTTCGGCGGCTTCATCATGGCCGGCGGTCACGCGGCCGTGCTGTTCCAGCCGATCGAACTGCTGATGATCGGCGGCGCTGCCGTTGGCGCTTTCTTTGTCGGTAACAATAACAAGGCCATCAAGGCCACGATGAAGGCCCTGCCGACCGTGTTCAAGGGCTCGCAGTACACCAAAGAAATGTACATGGAGCTGATGTCGCTGCTCTTCGACGTGCTCTCCAAGGTGCGCAAGGAAGGCCTGATGTCGATCGAGGGCGATATCGAGGCGCCGGAAGCGAGCCCGCTGTTCTCCAAATACCCGCTGGTGCTGGCCGACCACCATATCGTCGAATTCATGGCCGACTACCTGCGCCTCATGGTCTCGGGCAACATGGACGCCTTCCAGATCGAGAACCTGATGGACAACGAGATCGAGACCCACCACCACGAGGGCGCGCTGCCGGCCCACGTGATCGCCAAGCTCGGCGACGGCCTGCCGGCTTTCGGTATCGTGGCGGCGGTGATGGGCGTGGTGCACACCATGGAATCGGTGGGCATTCCGCCGGCCGAACTGGGCATCCTGATCGCGAAGGCGCTGGTCGGCACCTTCCTGGGCATCCTGCTGGCCTACGGCTTCGTCGGTCCGCTGGCCAGCCTGCTGGAGCAGAAGCTGGAGGAATCGAGCAAGATGTTCCAGTGCGTGAAGGTCACGCTGCTGGCCAGCCTGAACGGTTATGCGCCGGCGCTGGCGGTCGAATTCGGCCGCAAGGTGCTGTACTCGACCGAGCGTCCGAGCTTCGCCGAGCTGGAAGAGCACATCAAGAAGGCCAAGGGCAAGTAAGGCCCACGCTGTTCTCACCATTCACTGACTTAAGCGAACACCCATGGCCGACGAAGGAATGCGCCCGATCATCGTCAAGCGGATCAAGAAGACCGCTGGCGGGCATCATGGCGGCGCCTGGAAGATCGCCTACGCCGACTTCGTGACGGCGATGATGGCCTTCTTCCTGTTGATGTGGCTGCTTGGTTCGACCTCCAAGGGCGACCTCGAGGGCATCTCCGACTTCTTCAAGAATCCGCTGAAGGTGGCGATGTCGGGCGGCTCGGGTTCGGGCGACAGTTCCTCGGTGATCAAGGGCGGCGGCACCGACCTGACGCGCCGCAACGGCCAGGTCAAGAAGGGCGACACGCCGCCCGAGAACAAGACCTACGACCTGAACGCCGCCAAGGCCGCGCTCGAACGCGCCGAGGGCGAGCGCCTGCGCACGCTCAAGACCAGGATCGAGTCCATCATCGAGGCCAATCCGACCCTCAAGAAATACAAGAACCAGCTGCTGCTCGACATCACCAGCGAAGGCCTGCGCATCCAGATCGTGGACGAGCAGAACCGGCCGATGTTCGCGCTCGCCAAGGCCCAGCTGCAGCCCTATACCCGCGACATCCTGGAAGTGCTGGGCATGGTGCTGAACGACGTGCCGAACCGCATCGGCCTGTCCGGGCACACCGATTCGACCCCGTATTACAGCGATGCCGGCTACAGCAACTGGGAACTCTCGGCCGACCGCGCCAACGCCTCGCGCCGCGCGATGGTCGTGGGCGGCCTTTCCGACGAGAAGATCCTGCGCGTGGTCGGGCTGGCCGCGGCGGCGCCGCTCGACCGCGCCGACCCGTTCAATCCGATCAACCGCCGTATCAGCATCATCGTGATGAACAAGCGCACCGAGGACGCCGTCATGCGCGACGCCGCCACGCTCGACGTGCCGGCCCAGGACGGCGAGGCGGCGGCGAAAGCCGTCACCGCGGCCACGCAATGACCTGCCGCTTCAGGACAGGAGGACAATAATGACAAGAAAAAAGATTTTGGGCTCGCATGTGAAGCGGCTGCTTTCCGGCGTCTCCGCGCACGGGCGACGCCACCTCAGCGAGGTCGAGACCGACCTGCTGCAGACCGAGCTGCTGCTGGAGGAGGCGATCGAGAAGCTGACCAGCAGCTTCATGGCCATCCATAGCGCGGTCGGCGCGCGCCAGGAGGCGATCGACCGCCTGCTCGCGGGCGGCACCCCGACGCCGGAGGACAGCGCCGCGCTGGCCGCGATGAGCGGCGAGATCGGCGGCCACGTGAACACGGCGATCACCAGCATGCAGTTCCAGGACATGACCAGCCAGCTGATCGACCGGACGCTCAAGCGCGTCACCGGCCTGCGCGAATTCCTCGGCACGCTGGGCGAGCATGGTTCAAGCATCGCGGCCGAAACCGGCAATGAAGAAATCGTCGACCGCCTGGGCAAGGTCAGCATGGCCTTGGCCATCCAGTCGCTCGAGCTGCGCAGCGTGCTGCGCAAGTCGGTCGAACAAAGGCATCTCGAAAGCGGGGATATCGAACTGTTCTGACGGTTCGCCCACCACAACAACCATCCCGGCAGTGTACCGGGCACAGAAAACAGCAGGAGCAAAACATGGCAAAAACAATTCTCGCGGTCGACGATTCAAGCTCGCTGCGCCAGATGGTGGCGTTCAGCCTGAAGGCGGCCGGCTACCAAGTGGTGGAAGCGGTCGACGGCCAGGATGGCCTGGACAAGGCGCGCCAGCAGGTGGTCGACCTGGTCCTGACCGACCAGAACATGCCGCGCATGGACGGCCTGTCGCTGATCAAGCAGTTGCGCAGCCTGCCCGAGTACCAGAAGGTGCCGATCCTGATGCTGACCACCGAGTCCTCGGACGAAATGAAATCGAAGGGCCGTGCGGCCGGCGCCAACGGCTGGCTGGTCAAGCCGTTCGACCCGCAGCGCCTGATCGAGGTCGTCAAAAAAGTGATCGGCTGATGCGGATGCATCCGCCACCGCACCGGAACCAGTCATGACGATCGACATCAGCCAGTTTTACCAGGTCTTTTTCGACGAGGCCGAAGAGCTGCTCGCCGAAATGGAGCGGCTGCTGCTGGCCGTCGACGTGGCCGCGCCCGACGCCGAAGACCTGAATGCGATTTTCCGCACCGCCCACTCGGTCAAGGGCGGCGCCTCGACCTTCGGCATCACGGACATGAGCGAGGTCACCCACGTGCTGGAGTCCCTGCTGGACCGGATCCGCAAGGGCGAGATGGCGCTCACCTCGCAGCACGTGGACGCCTTCCTGGCCGCCAAGGACACGCTCAAGATGCAGCTCGACGGCCACCGCAACGGCGCCGAGGTCGACCAGGACACGGTCGCCAACGTGCGCATGGTGCTGCACGACCTGTCCGAGGGCCTGGTGCCGGCCGCGTCGCTGGTCGCGCCTTCCTTCCTCCACGCCGAGCCGAAAGCCCAGACGGGCGAGGGCGCGCACCGTTACAAGATCGAGCTGCCCAGCGTGGCCCAGCGCGACATCAACGCGCTGGTGGACGAACTCGGCCTGATGGGCCGGGTCTCGGTCACGCCGCTCGAGGGCGGACGCAGCGCGCTGATCATCACCACCCACGAGAGCCTGGACGACATCATCGCCATCTGCTCGTTCGTCCTCGACCCGGACGACCTGAAGATCTTCGAGGCGCCGCCGCTCACGCCCGAGCAGCGCGCGATCGAGGCGGCCGAGCGCGCCCGCATCGAGAACGAGCAGGGCTATGGCTTCTTCGATCCCGCCGACGACGCGCCCGCGGCCGCCGACGAGCTGTCGGACGACGAGCGCGGCTACGGCTTCTTCCAGCCGATCGAGCAGATCCGCGCCATGACCGGCGCCGAGGCGCCTGCGCCGAAGGCGGCTGTGGCCGCGGCGGGCGAACCCCCGCAGCACGAGGAAAAGAAAGCGGTCAAGAAGGACGAGAAGGGCGCCGAGTCCTCCTCGATCCGCGTCTCGGTCGAGAAGGTCGACCAGCTGATCAACCTGATCGGCGAACTGGTCATCACTCAGGCCATGATCGAGCAGCGCTCCAGCGGGCTGGACCCGATGCTGCACGAGCGCCTGCTGTCCTCGGTGTCCCAGCTCACCCGCAATACCCGCGAGCTGCAGGAAGCCGTGATGTCGATCCGCATGATGCCGATGGACTTCGTGTTCTCGCGCTTCCCGCGCATGGTGCGCGACCTGGCCGGCAAGCTCGGCAAGAAGGTCGACTTCATCACCCACGGCGCCGCGACCGAGCTGGACAAGGGCCTGATCGAGCGCATCGTCGACCCGCTGACCCACCTGGTGAGGAACAGCATCGACCACGGCATCGAGATGCCCGAGACGCGTGTAGCCGCCGGCAAGTCGGAAGCGGGACGCCTGTTCCTGTCGGCCGGCCACCAGGGCGGCAACATCGTCATCGAGGTGGCCGACGACGGCGCCGGCCTGAACCGCGAGAAGATCCTGGCGAAGGCGGCCCAGAACGGCCTGGCCGTGTCCGACAACATGAGCGACGCCGACGTCTGGCAGCTGATCTTCGCGCCGGGCTTCTCGACCGCCGAGATCGTGACCGACGTCTCGGGCCGCGGCGTGGGCATGGATGTTGTCAAACGTAACATCATGGCCATGGGCGGATCGGTCGATATTCGCTCCGCGCGTGGTTTTGGCACCACGATTTCGATCTCATTGCCCCTGACTTTGGCGATTTTGGATGGCATGACAATCCGTTGCGGTGAGGAAATCTATATCCTTCCATTGGGATTCGTCGTCGAGTCGCTGCAGCCGCGCCGCGAGGACATCCGCGATATCGCCGGCCGTGGCCAGGTGCTCAAGGTCCGTGGCGAATACCTGCCGTTGATCCCGCTGTACAGCGTGTTCGACATCGCGCCGCGCTCGATGGATCCGGCCGAGGGCATCGTGGTCATCCTGGAATCCGAGGGCAGGCGCGCCGCGCTCCTGATCGACGACCTGGTCGGCCAGCAGCACGTGGTCGTGAAGAATCTCGAGGCGAACTACCGCAAGGTGTCCGGCATCTCGGGCGCGACCATCCTGGGCGACGGCGGCGTTTCGCTGATCCTCGACGTGGCCGCGCTGGTGCGCTCCTCGCGCCAGCTGGCCGACGAGGCGCTGGCCCCATCATTGAACTGAAAACAAAAGGAAAATTCATGTCCATCACCCAGACCAACCAGGCGCAGGGCGCCGATGCCGGTCTCGAATACCTGGCCTTCACCCTGGGCTCGGAAGAATACGGGATCGATATCCTGAAAGTGCAGGAAATCCGCGGCTACGAAGCCGTGACCCGCATCGCCAACGCCCCGGAATTCATCAAGGGCGTGATCAACCTGCGCGGCATCATCATCCCGGTGGTGGACATGCGCATCAAGTTCAAGCTCGGCACCCCGACCTATGACCAGTTCACCGTCGTGATCATCCTGAACATCGGCGGCCGCGTGATGGGCATGGTGGTCGACAGCGTCTCCGACGTCACCACCCTGACCCCGGACCAGATCAAGCCGGCCCCGGACATGGGCACCGCCTTCAGCACCGACTACCTGATCGGCCTGGGCACCGTGGACGAGCGCATGCTGATCCTGGTCGACATCGACCGCCTGATGTCGTCGGCCGAGATGGGCCTGGTCGACAAGCTGGCGGCCTGAATGGCAGCCTGAAACAGGGAACGGCACCGAGCAGCAATCGCGGGCCCGCTCCCGCAACGAACACGAAGGTAAGGCAAAGTGCCGCTACATAAATCCGACACGGTCAAGGAATTTGACTTCACGCGCGCCGACTTCGAGCGGGTGCGCGCCCTGATCTACCGCCAGGCCGGCATCTCGCTGGCCGACAGCAAGCAGGAAATGGTCTACAGCCGCCTGGCGCGGCGCCTGCGCGCGACCGGCATCCAGTCGTTCGCGACCTATCTCGACGACCTGGAAGCGGGCCGCATGGAGCAGGAGTGGGAAGCCTTCACCAATGCGCTGACCACCAACCTGACCTCGTTCTTCCGCGAAGCCCACCATTTTCCGCTGCTGGCCGAGCACGTGCTGGGCCTGCGCGGGCGCGCCGGCGAACCGCTCACCATCTGGTGTTCGGCCAGTTCGACCGGCGAGGAGCCGTACTCGATCGCGATGACGGTGTGCGAAGCCTTCAACACGCTCACGCCGAACGTGCAGATCGTCGCCACCGACATCGACACCAACGTGCTGGCCACGGCCAGCGAGGGCGTGTACGGCCTCGAGCGCGTGGAAAAGATGTCGCAGGAGCGCCTCAAGCGCTTCTTCTTGCGCGGCAAGGGCCGGCACGAGGGCATGGTGCGGGTGCGCCCGGAGCTGCGCCAGCTCGTGAGCTTCCGCCAGCTCAACCTGCTGTCCGACAGCTGGCCGGTGAACGGGCAGTTCGATGCGATTTTCTGCCGCAACGTCATGATTTATTTCGACAAGAACACCCAGCGCAAGATCCTGGCGCGCTTCGTGCCGATGATGAAGCCGCATGCGCTGCTGTTCGCGGGCCACTCCGAGAATTTCCTTTATGTTTCCGAATCGCTGCGCCTGCGCGGCAAAACGGTGTATGAACTCAACGACAGGCGCTCCTGAGTACGCGCGAACCGGAAACCACCATGCATTCGAATAGCCATTTCGCCACCAACGTCTATTACGACCGCACCTTCGACGTCGACGCGGCCAAGATACTGCCGGGCGAGTACTACTACACCGGCAAGAACATGCTGATCGTGACCGTGCTCGGCTCCTGCGTCTCGGCCTGCATCCGCGACCGCATTACCGGCCTGGGCGGCATGAACCACTTCATGCTGCCCGACGGCGGCGGCGACGCAGGCAGTCCGGTGTCGGCTTCGATGCGCTATGGCACCTACGCGATGGAGGTCCTGATCAACGACCTGCTGAAAGCCGGCGCGCGGCGCGAGAACCTGGAGGCGAAGGTGTTCGGCGGCGGCGCGGTGCTGCGCGGTTTCACCGCGATGAACGTGGGCGAGCGCAATGCGGCCTTCGTGACGCAATTCCTGAAAACCGAAAGGATCCCGGTGCTGGCCGAGGACCTGAACGATATCTACCCGCGCAAGGTGTACTTCTTCCCGCGCACGGGCAAGGTATTGGTGAAGAAACTGATGCAAACCCAGAACGATACGCTGGCCAAGCGCGAGCTCGATTACGCCAAGCGTCTCAAGGTCGAACCCGTGGGCGGCGAAATCGACCTGTTCTGACCCCGAAAGGAAGGACGATGAAAACCAAGGTACTGATCGTCGACGACTCGGCCCTGATCCGCAGTGTGATGAGCGAGATCGTCAACTCGCAGGCCGACATGGAGGTGGTGGCCACCGCGCCCGATCCCCTGGTGGCGCGCGAACTGATCAAGAAGCACAACCCCGACGTGCTCACGCTCGACGTCGAGATGCCGAAGATGGACGGGCTCGATTTCCTGGAAAAGCTGATGCGCCTGCGCCCGATGCCGGTGCTGATGGTCTCCTCGCTGACCGAACGCGGTTCGGAAATCACGATGCGCGCGCTGGAGCTGGGCGCGGTCGACTTCGTCACCAAGCCGAAGATCTCGATCCAGACCGGGATGCGCGAGTACACCGAACTGATCACCGACAAGATCCGCGCCGCCGCGCGCGCCCGCGTCAAGGCGCGCAGCGTGCACCAGAGCGCGGCTCCCAGCGCGCTGCAGGCCCTGCGCAGCCCCCTGATCTCCTCGGAAAAGCTGATCATCATCGGCGCCTCCACCGGCGGCACCGAGGCGATCCGCGAATTCCTGATGCAGATGCCGTCCGACTGCCCGGGCATCCTGATCGCCCAGCACATGCCGGAAGGCTTCACCAGCTCGTTCGCGCGGCGCCTGGATTCGCTGTGCCGGATCAGCGTCTCGGAGGCGGCCGGCAACGAGCGTATCCTGCCGGGCCACGCCTACATCGCGCCGGGCCATTCGCACCTGCTGCTCACCCGTTCGGGCGCCAACTACATGACCAAGATCGAGCAGACCGATCCGGTCAACCGTCACCGTCCTTCGGTCGACGTGCTGTTCCGCTCCGCGGCCTTGGCGGCGGGCAAGAACGCCGTCGGCGTGATCCTGACGGGCATGGGTAAAGACGGCGCTGCTGGTATGCTTGAAATGAAAAACGCCGGCGCGCACAATTTCGCCCAGGATGAAGCCTCCTGCGTCGTGTTCGGCATGCCGCGCGAAGCGATCGCCATCGGCGCCGCCCACGAAGTGGCGCCCCTCGGCGCCTTGCCGGGACTGGTGCTGGGCCACCTTGCGGCGCAGGGCGGAAGAGCGTTGCGGGTTTGATCCGAATCGCCTGCTTTTGCGCTGGTTTTATCGCCGTACGGCAACAAAAATGCTATCCTTGAGGCTGCTTGTTGCAGCGCCTCAAGCCACACTAACCATAGTAAAAGAATCAACGGAGTAATTCATGGCTGATCCAAAGATGCGTTTCCTGGTTGTTGACGATTTCTCGACGATGCGACGCATCGTCCGGAACTTGTTGAAAGAACTGGGTTACGCCAACGTCGACGAAGCCGAAGACGGCGTCATGGCGCTGGCCAAGCTGCGCAGCGAGCAATTCGACTTCGTGGTCTCGGACTGGAACATGCCCAACATGGACGGGCTGACCATGCTGCAGAACATCCGTGCCGATCCCGCGCTGGCCAAGCTGCCGGTGCTGATGGTGACCGCGGAAGCGAAGAAGGAAAACATCATCGCCGCAGCCCAGGCGGGCGCCAGCGGCTACGTGGTCAAGCCGTTCACGGCCGCCACGCTCGACGAGAAGCTGAACAAGATCTTCGAGAAGATGGAAAAGGCCTGACATGTCAGAGCAGACGCTGGACGCGGCAGCATCGCCCGACGAGGTGCTGAGCCGGATCGGCCACATGACGCGCGCGCTGCACGACAGCCTGCGCGGCCTGGGCCTGGACAAGCTGATCGAGAAGGCCGCCAGCGACATCCCCGATGCGCGCGACCGCCTCGACTACGTGGCGCGCCTGTCGGAGCAGTCCGCCAAGCGCGTGCTGGACGCCACCGATGCGGCCGGTCCCTTGCAGGACGGCATCGAAACGCGCAGCGCCGAGCTGCGCGGCCAGTGGCAGGCGCTGCTCGACGCCAAGGCTGAGGGCGACGCCGACTGGCGCGCCCTGGCCGAGCGCACCATCGCTTCGCTCGCCGAATCCGAGCGCGCGGCGGTGGGCACCCGTGGCCAGCTGATGGACATCATGATGGCCCAGGACTTCCAGGACCTGACCGGCCAGGTGATCGGCAAGATCACCTCGATCGCGCAAGACCTGGAAAAGCAGCTGGTGCAGGTGCTGATCGATTTCGCGCCGAGCGAAATCAAGCGCGAGCTGGACAGCGGCCTGCTGAACGGCCCGCAGATCAAGCCCGAAGGCAATACCGAGGTCGTGGCCGACCAGGGCCAGGTCGACGACCTGCTCGACAGCCTGGGGTTCTGAACACGGCGGCGGCGCTTGCCGCCCCGACGGTTTTATTTCGCGCCCCTTTCCATGCACCATAAAAACTATATCGTTCGCGAACCGCTGCTCGACCCCGCGCAGCGCGTCATCGGCTACGAGCTGCTGTGGCAGCAGAATGGCCAGCCCGTCCTCGATGCTGACCTCGAAGAGCTGGTCGGTTTCGTCGCCGGACATGTCCAGCATGAGGAACATGGCTGGCTGCTGCGCGACAAGGTCCTCTTCCTCGACGCCGTGCCGGCGATGCTCTCGACCGACGCGCTGTTTGCGCTGCCGCCCGAGCGCACCGTGCTGAGCCTGCAGGCGCGCCACCTGGTGGATCCGGACACCCGCGCCGCCGTGCAGGCCGTGCGCGCCGGCGGCGTCGGCATCTCGCTGCGCGGCCTGGACGTCGGCCACATCACCAAGGCCCTGGCGCCGTACGCCTCGCACGTCGAGATGCGCTTTGCCGGCATCAACGTGGCCGAGCAGGCACGCACCTATGCCGCGGCCAAGCAGTCCGCGCTGCGCATGGTCGGCCGGCCGGTGAGCAACTGGATCGATTACGACGCCTGCGCGGCGCTCGGCCTGGAAGCCTTCGTCGGCAAGCTGCACCTGACGCCGCGTCCGGGCAACCCGGTCAAGGGCCTGAATCCGACCCAGACCATCATCCTGCAGCTGATGCAGATGGTCCAGAACAACGAGGACATTCCCAAGCTCGAGGGCGTGCTCAAGCGCGATCCGGCGCTGACCTACAAGCTGCTGCGCAACATCAACTCGGCCGGCTTCGGCGCCGGGCGCGAGGTGCAGTCGATCCGCCAGGCGATCGCCCTGATGGGCTATGCGCCGCTCTACCGCTGGCTGACCCTGCTGCTGGCGAGCGCCAGCACCAGCGGCTATTCGCCGGTGCTGATGGAGACGGCCGTGGTGCGCGGCCGCCTGACCGAGCTGCTCGGCCAGAAGGCCCTGGCGAAGGGAGAGGGCGAGAACCTGTTCGTCGCCGGCATGTTCTCGCTGCTGGACCGCCTGCTGGGCCTGCCGATGAAGGAAGTGCTCGACACCGTGCCGTTGCCGGCCGAAGTCGTGCGCGCGCTGCTCGCGCGCGACGGCCTGTACGGCCCTTACCTGGCGCTGGCGGAAGCCTGCGAACTGAGCTCGAACCTGGTGGGCTCGCTCGCCGCGGCGCTCGACCTCAGCCCGCTGGAAGTCAACAAGGCGCACCTGTCGGCGCTGGCCTGGGCGCAGGCGGTGACGCAGTAAGCTGCGTGTGGGCGGATTGGCTCCGCCCGTGCGGCGCCGTGGCGGGTAGGGGTCTTTGTAGGGTGGACACCTGTGTCCACGCTGTCTCACGGTCGGCTCGGACGCGGCGCCAATCTGGATTTGCTGCGCTAACACGTGTGTTTTCTTGCGAACCTGCGCCAGTTTTCGTAGGGTGGGCACTTGTGCCCACGCGGTCCGAGCGCTGATTCAGACGTACCGCTGGATTCGGCTCGCTCGGTAAATTCAGTAGTGTCCTGGACGGCTATGCGAGTTGCTGCCGCGCCATCTGCGCGGAGCGTCGACACGGGTATGGTTGCGGCCGCATCCGTGCGTACGATGAGACCGCGTGGGCACGGGTGCCCACCCTGCGAAACCCGGTCAAGCCCGCTGGCGCTCCCGCCCCGTAGTCACGAGACGCTGCAACTGCTGGTGCATCTGCATCTCGATCTGGTCGAAGCTGCAGCCGATCTGCACCTGGTCGCCCAACAGGAAGCTGCGGAAGGGCCGCATCAGGCGGATCTCCAGGTCGGCGACGATCGCCAGCGCCGGTCCCAGTTGCAGGCGCACCCCCTTGATCTTCTTCCCCACGTGCAGTCCCACCGCCTGGTCCGGCGTGGCGCGCAGGCCGACGCCGCCGGTCGAGTAGTCGCACAGCGGCAGTTCGTATTGCTTGTTCAGCAGGGTGAAGGTGGCCGCGTAATTGCCGTTGAGCGGGGTGTCGCAGCGCTGGGCCGCACGCCGGTTCAGCACCAGGCAGAATTCCGGGAACACGGCCGGCACCAGGTTGCCTTGGCCGGGCTGGGCGGTCCAGTCGCTTTCCAGCTCGAACTGCAGCTTGGCGTTGCCGGCCAGCGCCGCGACAAAGGTGGCGCGGCCCGGCGGAATCGCGGCGTCGCCGGCGACGTCGAGCACGAAGTGGGGTTCTTCCGGATCGACCGACTCGATGCGCGCCAGCAGGGGCTCGGGCAGGGCGGCGGGGTAGATGGTCAGCGGCTCGCCGATCTCGGCCAGCGTGGTGAAGGTCTCGCCGATATCGAAGGGGTCGCGCATCTCGTGCGGCGAAGCATTCGGCGCGATGCGTGCCAGCACGTCAACGGGACGGGGCGGCCCCTTGCGGGGCGGGCGGGAAGGGGAATCGGTCACGGCGACAATCCTTGCAGCGAAATCTCCGGCTAGTTACCGGCGCACGACAGTATAAACTGCCGTGCATATTGTTGCAAAAAATAAATAGTTATTTGCAAAAATGCAGCGCTGCCGGTGACCGGGCGGATCAGATTTCCAGATTGTCGATCAGGCGCGTGGTGCCGAGCTTGGCGGCGGCGAGCACCACCAGCGGCGTACCCTGCGCCAGGTCGCCGGCCGAAGGCGGCTGCAGGTCGATACGTTTGCGGATCGAGATGTAGTCCGGCTTCCAGCCGCGATTCGCCAGCTGGGCCATGGCCTCGCGCTCGACCGAGAAGATGTCGAGGTGGCCGGCGCGCATCTCGCCCGCGACGAAGTTCAGCGCCTGGTACAGGGCCGGCGCTTCGGCGCGCTCTTCCGGCGAGAGGTACATGTTGCGCGAAGACAGGGCCAGGCCGTCTTCCGCGCGGTAGGTTTCGGCGCCGATGATCTCGGTCGGCAAGGCGAACTGGCGCGCCATGTTACGCACGATCATCAGCTGCTGGTAATCCTTCTTGCCGAACACGGCCACGCGCGGCTGCACGCAGGAGAACAGCTTGGTCACCACCGTGCACACGCCATTGAAAAAGCCCGGACGGAACTCGCCTTCCAGCGTATTGCCGAGGGTATCCGGCGGCTGGACGCGGTATTCCTGGGGCTCCGGATACAGGTCCTTCTCGGTCGGCGCGAACAGCACGTAGACGCCTTCCTTTTCCAGCTTCTCGACGTCGGCCTGGAAGGTGCGCGGGTACTTGTCGAAATCCTCGTTCGGGCCGAACTGCAGGCGGTTGACGAAGATGGAGGCGACCACCGGGTCGCCGTGCTTGCGCGCCAGGCGCATCAGCGACAGGTGGCCTTCGTGCAGGTTGCCCATCGTCGGCACGAAAGCGGTGCGCAGTTGGCCGCGCAGCTGGTCGCGCAGTTCGTCAATGGTGGAGATGATTTTCATGGTGGTTGGATGCGTTAAGTGTGGCGCCTGGCGCGGCCCTCAGGCCGGCGAATAGGCCAGGCGCACGTAGATCGGCGCGAACGGTTCGGCCTGGGTGATTTCGACCAGGGTTTCCTTGGCCAGCTCGAGCAGGGCGACGAAGTGCACGACCACGATCGGCACCGAGGCATGCCCGGCGAACAGCTCGCCGAATTCGACGAAGCGCTGCGATTGCAGTGTACGCAGGATCGCCGACATGTGCTCGCGTACCGACAGTTCCTGGCGCCCGATGCGGTGGTGCTGGGTCAGTTTCGCCCGGCGCAGCACGTCGAGCCAGGCGCGCTGCAGGTCATGCGGCTCGACCTGGGGCAGCAGCGGCGCCAGGCCCTGCTCGACGGGCAGCGAAGGGCGCTGGAAGTCGCGTCCCTCCTGCGGGATCGTGCCGAGCTTCACGGCGGCCAGCTTGATCTGCTCGTATTCGAGCAGGCGGCGCACCAGTTCCGCGCGCGGGTCGCCCACGTCCTCGACCAGGTCGTCCTGCCTTTTGGGGAGCAACATTCTCGACTTGATCTCGATGAGCATGGCCGCCATCAAGAGGTACTCGGCCGCCAGTTCCAGGTTGCTTTGCCGGATCTGCTCGACATACTCCAGGTATTGCAGGGTCACCTGCGCCATGGGGATGTCGAGGATATTGAAATTCTGCTTGCGGATCAGGTAGAGCAGCAGGTCGAGCGGACCTTCGAAGGCATCGAGGAAGACCTCGAGCGCGTCGGGCGGAATGTAGAGGTCGTTGGGCATGCGCAGCAGCGGCTCGCCGTACAGCCGCGCAATGGCGGCGGCGGCCGCGTCGTCGAGCGCGGCGGCGTCCGGCGTAGCGACGCCCGGCGCGCCCATCTCCTGCACGGGGTCGGCCAGCGCCTCCGGCGTAGCGACGCCCGGCGTGGCGACGCCCGGCGTGGCCTGCTGCGGCGTCATGCCCGCGGCGCCTTAGAGCTTGGTCTGGTACGGGTAGGCCTGCTGGCGCAGGCGCGATTCCTTGATGCGCGCCTGTTCGTCCAGCGAGATCGGGGCCTTGTCCCAGAGGAGGTTGCGGCCTTCCTGCTGGCGCTCTTCCATGCCAGGGGTCTTGGACTTCAGTTCTTCGATGAACTTGGTGTGGTCGGAAACGTAACCGGTGAATTTAGGCATTGTCTTGCTTTATAAAAAGAAAGCCGGAGCGGCGAGGCAGATTGTTCTGCCCGGCGGCCCCGGCGTCAAGGTTTACGGGTGCAGCGCGTTGAGCTGGCGGGCGATGATGTCGTGGTTCAGCCACAGCACCGGTGCGATCCGTTCGGAGGCGCCGTGGAACATCAGCGGGCCCGCGCCTTCCAGCACCAGGGACGAGAGGTGGTCCGTGATCAGGGCCTTCCTGTCCTTGTGCAGGGCGGTGATCTCTTCCGAGGTGCCGATCATGACGTCGGCCAGGGCCGGCGTGTTGTCCATCGGCCAGGCTTCGAAGTTGCGGAAGTGGGCGCTGGTGGCGTCGTTGTTGTACTTCTCGATGGTGTCGAGCAGGGACTGCAGGGAGATGCCTTCGCCCAGCAGTTCCTGGCAGATGCGCCACTGCTCGTCGGCCCAGGCGCCGCCGCCTTCCTTCTTCAGGGCGGTCAGCAGCGGGAACAGCGACAGTTCGACGCCGACGAAGATGTCCGAGGAATTGGTGCGGATTTCCGGGCAGTTGAAGACGGTCGCGGCGATGCCCTGGCCCCAGGCGGCTTCGGCGATGCTCTCCAGGCGCATCTTGGCGTAGCCCTGGGTGTAGTTGGTGTAGGTCTGCCAGACGTAGTCGCCCCCGATCAGGATCTCGGTGCCGTGGTAGCCGTAGGCGGTGTAGCGCACTTCGCCGCCGGCCTTCGTCACGCGCTCGCGGATCGGTGCGGAGGCATCGATCAGGTACTTGAGCGTGTTGGCGGTGACTTCGTCGAAGTTCATCAGGATCAGCTTGCCCAGGTCGCTGTCGAGCAGGGCGCGCGAGGACATGAAGCGCTCGCCGCGGCCTTTGTAGATGCGGTTGGCGATGGCCAGGAAGGCCTTGATCTTCGGAATGCCGCCGGCCATGGTGTGGGCGAAGAAGACGTTGGCGCCTTCCGGGATCAGCTTGTCGATCTCGCCCATGACCTGGGCGGCCGACTCGGTGAAGCGGCGCACGCCGGCTTCGCGGCAGCGCTCGATCTTTTCCCAGTCCAGCTTGTCTTCCTGCCAGCTCTTCAGGGTGATACCCGAGAGCATTTCGGTCGGATTCTGTTCGCCGGCCGGGGCATCCATGTCGAAGCCGGCCATCAGCGGCACGTTGACGATGCGGCCGCCCAGCTTTTCCTCGGCTTCCGCATGCTCCTCGGCGGTGAGGGCGCGCAGCGCGCCGGTTTCGTCGCGACGGCCGACGGTGATGCCGACGATGGTCATGCCTGCCTTGCGCGCCTCGTCGATCAGGCCGTTCACATAGCCGCGACCGAACAGTTCGCCGAAGAGGACGAAGACGTCGCCCTTGCGGAACACGTTGGCTTGTGGAATATGGCGGAGGGGATTCAATCCGGTCATTTTATTATCTGCCTATCAAAAGAGTTTGAAGGGGGCGTCTGGGAGCGCAAGTTTCTTAAAAAACACGGCATTATAACGCCGCCACGTGCCCCGGGAAGGCCTTTCCTTCGGGGCAACAAGGGGTTGTCGCGGCCTTGCGCAGCCCGCTGAAAGCGGGTCGGCGGGCGGTTCTTGTTAGGTCGGATCCCGCCGCGCAGTGCGCCCGGCAGGACCGGCGCATCGGTTCAGCGGATGCGCATGCCCGGGGTCGCGCCCGGCATCGGGTCGAGCAGGTACAGGCCCGGATTGGCTTTCTCGTCGGCGGCCGAGGCGCACAGCACCATGCCTTCCGAGACGCCGAACTTCATCTTGCGCGGCGCCAGGTTCGCGACCATCACGGTCAGCTTGCCGATCAGGTCTTCCGGCTTGTAGGCCGACTTGATGCCCGAAAACACGTTGCGGTGGCGGCCTTCGCCCACGTCCAGCGTCAGGCGCAGCAGCTTGCCCGCGCCTTCGACGTGTTCGCAATTGACGATCTTCGCCACGCGCAGGTCGATCTTGGTGAAATCATCGATCGAGATTTCCGGCGCCAGTTCCTCGATAGCGCCGCCGGCCGGAGCTGCCTCAACAACTGCGGCGGCCGCAGCGGGTTCCGGCTGCGCGTCGGAGGCCGGGTTCGGGGCCGGCTTGTCGAACAGGTTTTCGATCATCTTCGCGTCCACGCGCTGCATCAGGTGGCTGTAGGCGCCGATGCTGCGGCCGAGCATGGCGTCGTAGACGGCCGCCCCTTGCGTGTCGGACCAGCTGAACTGCGCGTCGCCCAGGAATTCCGAGACACGCGCGGCCACCTGCGGCAGCACCGGCGAGAGCATGATGGTCAGCTGGCGGAACAGGATCAGGGCGACCGTGCAGACTTCGTGCAGTTCGGCGATTTTCGTTTCATCCTTGGCCAGCAGCCAGGGCTTGTTCTCGTCGACGTACTGGTTGGTGACGTCGGCGATTTCCATGATCTCGCGCAGGGCGCGGCCGTATTCGCGCGCTTCGAAAGCGGCCGCGATCGACACTTGGCGCTCGGCGCCATCGACGGTCAGGGCTTTCGCGATCCATTCGCGGGCGCCGGCCGAGAGTTCGCTGGCCAGCTTGCCGTCGAACTTCTTGGCGATGAAGCCGGCGCAGCGGCTGGCGATGTTGACGTACTTGCCGATCAGGTCGCTGTTGACGCGGGCCACGAAGTCGTCGCCGTTGAAGTCCAGGTCCTCGACCTTGGCGTTGAGCTTGAACGCCAGGTAGTAGCGCAGCCACTCCGGGTTCATGCCCAGTTCCAGGTAGCGCAGCGGCGAAATGCCGGTGCCGCGCGACTTCGACATCTTTTCGTTGTTGACGGTCAGGTGGCCGTGGACGGCGACCTTCAGCTTGTCGATGATCGGGTGGCCCGAGAAATTCAGCATCGCCGGCCAGAACAGCAGGTGGAAGGAGACGATGTCCTTGCCGATGAAGTGGACCTGCTCGGCGGCCGGGTCGTTCAGGAAGGCCTCGTAGTCGAGTCCCTGCTTCTCGAAGTAGTTCTTCAGCGAAGCCAGGTAGCCGACCGGCGCGTCCAGCCAGACATAGAAGAACTTGCCCGGCGCATCGGGAATCGGGATGCCGAAATAGGGCGCGTCACGGGAAATATCCCAGTCGGCCAGCTTCTCGCCGGCTTCGCCCAGCCATTCCGAAACCTTGTTGACCATTTCCGGCTGCAGGCGGCCCGGGGTGTTGAGCCACTCCTTCAGGAAGGTGAAGCAGCGCGGGTCGGACAGCTTGAAGAAGTATTGTTCCGAGGGCTTCAGGATCGGGGTCGAACCGGTGAACACCGAGAACGGGTTGATCAGTTCGGTCGGCTGGTAGGCGGCGCCGCAGACTTCGCAGTTGTCGCCGTACTGGTCCTTGGCGTGGCAGGTCGGGCACTCGCCCTTGATGTTGCGGTCGGCCAGGAACATGCCCTTGACCGGGTCGTAGAAACGGTCGACGGTCTTGGTGACGATCAGGCCGGCGTCGCGCAGCTTGCGGTAGATGCCCTGCGAGAGTTCGACGTTTTCCGGCGAATCGGTCGAATACCAGTTGTCGAAGCCGATGTGGAAGCCGTCCAGGTACTGGGCGCGGCCCGCTGCAATCTTGGCAACGAATTCCTGGGGCGTGATGCCTTCCTTCTCGGCGGCGATCATGATCGGCGTGCCGTGGGTGTCGTCGGCGCAGACGAAGTGGACCTGGCGTTTGGCGTCCCCGTCGCGCTGCATTCGCTGGAAGCGGACCCAGATGTCGGCCTGGATGTACTCCATCATGTGACCGATATGGAAGGCGGCATTGGCGTAGGGCAGGGCGGTGGTGACGAACAGCTTGCGGGTCATGGTCGGAAACGCTCGGAACGATAAAAGAAATCATTTTACCAGCGGATGGCCCTAAACGCGCAGGGGGTATTGCCCGCATTTGACCGTAAATGCGGGCGCCGCCCGAAGCGATGGGCCGTTTTTTGCTACACTGCGCGCAATCACATCCGGAGATTTACATGAGCATCACAGCAGACGACGTCAAAGCGGCATTGTCAAAGGTCATCGATCCTAATACTGGCAAGGACTTCGTGTCCTCCAGATCGATCAAGAATATCCAGGTCGACGGCGCCGATGTCGCGTTCGACCTCGAACTGGGCTATCCGGCCAAGAGCCAGATTGCAGCCCTGCGTACGCTGGCCGTGAACGGCGTGAAGGCGATTCCGGGCGCCGGCAACGTCAGCGTCAGCGTCCAGACGAAAATCCTGTCGCACGCCGTGCAGCGCGGCCTGAAGGTGATGCCGAACGTGAAGAACATCATTGCCGTCGCTTCCGGCAAGGGTGGCGTCGGCAAGTCGACCACGGCCGTCAACCTGGCCCTGGCCCTGGCCGCCGAAGGCGCCAGCGTCGGCGTGCTCGACGCCGACATCTACGGCCCTTCGCAGCCGATGATGCTGGGCATTAACGCGCGTCCCGAGAGCCTGGACGGCAAGTCCATGGAGCCGCTGGAGAACCACGGCGTGCAGGTGTCCTCGATCGGCTTCATGATCGACCCCGACGAGCCCATGGTCTGGCGCGGCCCCATGGTCACCCAGGCCCTGCAGCAGCTGCTCGAGCAGACCAACTGGCGCGACCTGGATTACCTGATCGTCGACATGCCGCCAGGCACCGGCGACATCCAGCTGACCCTGTCGCAGAAAGTGCCGGTCACGGGCGCCGTGATCGTCACCACCCCGCAGGACATCGCCCTGCTGGATGCGCGCAAGGGCCTCAAGATGTTCGAGAAGGTCGGCATCCCGATCATCGGCGTCGTGGAAAACATGAGCACCCACATCTGCTCGAACTGCGGTCACACCGAAGCAATCTTCGGCCACGGCGGCGGCGAGAAGATGTGCAAGGACTTCGGCGTCGAGTTCCTGGGCGCGCTGCCGCTGACCATGTCGATCCGCGAGCAGACCGATTCCGGCCGGCCGACGGTGGTTGCCGATCCGGACGGTCCGGTCGCGACCGTCTACAAGGAGATCGCACGCAAGGTCGCCATCAAGGTCGCCGAAAAAGCGAAGGACATGAGCAGCAAGTTCCCGAGCATCGTCGTCAAGAACGATTAAGTTCTTCTTCCATTGCGTATAGCCGCGATCCGCGAGCGCCTTCGGGCGCTCGGCGCGCTTCCAGAGCACGAGGCGCGCATCCTGCGCGACTGGGTGCAGGGCGCGCCGCACGAGCGCGGCCGGCGCCGGCCCGCCGATTATCTTCCCGAGACCGTACGCGCAGCCTTGCCCGGGCTGGACGCCGAGCTGGCGGGCCTGGTGCGCCTGGTGAGCACGCATCCGGCCGAGGATGGCTCGGCGCGCCTGCTGGTCGGCCTGGCCGACGGCCAGGCGGTCGAGACCGTGCTGCTGCCGCGCGACGGCGTCTGCGTGTCGAGCCAGGTCGGCTGTGCGGTCGGCTGCCGGTTCTGCATGACCGGACGCGAAGGCCTGCTGCGGCAGGTCAGCAGCGGCGAGATCGTCGCCCAGGTGGTGCTCGCGCGCAGCATGCGGCCGGTGAAGAAGGTCGTCTTCATGGGCATGGGCGAGCCCGCCCACAACCTCGACAATGTGCTCGAAGCGATCGAGCTGCTCGGCGTCGAGGCGAATATCCCGCACAAGAACCTGGTGTTTTCCACCGTGGGCGACCCGCGCGCCTTCGAGCGCCTGCCCCAGGGCCGGGTCAAGCCGGCGCTGGCGCTGTCGCTGCATACGACGAAAGCCGATCTGCGCGCCGAGCTGCTGCCGCGGGCGCCGCGCCTCACGCCGGCCGAGCTGGTCGAGTATGGCGAGTATTACGCGCGCCTGTCCGGCTACCCGATCCAGTACCAGTGGACGCTGCTGGAAGGCGTGAACGACAGCCAGGACGAGCTGGACGGCATCGTGGCCCTGTTGAAGGGCAAGTACGCCATCCTCAACATGATCCCCTATAACACCATCCCCGATCTCGCTTTCCGCCGCCCCAGCTGGGACAAGGCGAGGGAGATCGCGGCCCACCTGCACGCGCGCGGCGTGCTGACCAAGTTGCGCGACTCTGCCGGGCAGGACGTCGACGGCGGCTGCGGCCAGCTGCGCGCGCGGGTAGGGCGCAAGACCATTCCCGTACGCGGCGTGACGGCCTAGCGGACGGCGCGCTTCGCGTCCGGCGTTTATCCTCATGCCCTGATCTTTTATCGGGAGACATGGATGAGCACCAGGTACAGTGCGCTGGTCGTCGGCGCCAGCGGCATCATCGGCAACGCCGTCGTGCGCGAATTGAAGGGACGGCCGGACTGGCGGGTGCGCGCCTTGCCGCGCACCTTCATCGAGGGCGTCGAGACGATCAAGGTCGACCTGCTCGACGCCGACGCCACCGCGCGTGCACTGGAAGCGGCGCGCGACACCACCCACGTGTTCTACGCCGCGCTCAAGGGCGGGACCGACCTGCTCGACGAGGAGCGGATCAACGGCGGCATGCTGCGCAACCTGCTCGACGGCCTGAAGGCGGTCCGCGCGCCGCTGCAGCGCGTGGTGCACTACCAGGGCGCCAAGGTCTACGGCGTGCACCTGGGGCCTACCCAGGCGCCATTCTACGAAGACGATCCGCGCCACATGACGCCGAACTTCTATTATGTCCAGGAAGACCTGCTGCGCGAGCGCGCGGCCCGGGGCGACTTCGAGTGGTCCATCCTGCGTCCGGACGTGGTGGTCGGCGACATCGCCGGCAACCCGATGAACATCGTGATGGTGATGGGCGTGTTCGCTGCGCTGAGCCGCGCCGCCGGCGCGCCGCTGCGCTTCCCGGGCACCCACAAGGTGTATTCCGGCGTGCTGGCCCAGACCACGGACGCCGACTGGATGGCGCGCGCCAGCGTCTGGGCCGCGCTCGACCCCGCCGCGCGCGGCGAAGCCTTCAACCTGGTGAACGAACCCTTCCGCTGGGAACGCGTCTGGCGCCGCGTGGCCGCCGCCTTCGACATGGAAGCCGGCCCGCCGCAGCCGTTTTCGCTCGCGAAGCAGATGCCGCTCAAGGCCGAGGCCTGGCAGCGCCTGGTCGAGCAGCACGGCCTGCGCACGCTGCCCTACGACAAACTGGTCGGCTGGTGGTTCGGCGACTTCGTCTTCAATACCGAGTTCGACATGGTCTCGGACATGGGCAAGATCCGCCGCGCCGGCTTCACCGAGGCGGTCGAGACCGAGGCGACCATCGTGCGCGCGATCGACAGCCTGCGCGCCAGCAAGCAACTGCCCTGATTTACGCCGAGGCGGCCGCGCCCGGGTCCAGGTCTTCGCGCCTGGACTGGGCCGAAGCCGGCAGCCCGAACACCAGGTCGAACATCCAGTTGTAGCAGAAGCTGTAGACCAGGAAGAACACGATCATGCCGATGTTGAGCATGAAGGCCTGGGCCAGCGACACGGCGAGCCACCAGGCATACAGAGGAATACCGATGAGCATCATGACGCCCTGGAAGCCGACCGCATGGGCAATGCGCCGTCCCAGGCTGCGCCCGCGCGTCGGCTGGCGCGCTTCCCAGGCCTCGAACAGGGTGTTGTAGACCAGGTTCCAGGTGATCGCGATGATGGAGGACGCCACTGCCAGCACCCCGGCATGCCCGGCGTCCTGGCCCGACATCCAGGTCATGGCGGCGGTGATGCTGGCGATGGCGATCGCCTCGTAGAGGGCGACGTAGACGATTTTGCGTTTGATACCTTGCATGTTGACGAATCGGGAAACCAGGGGTTGCTAGTCTAATGAGTGTTTCCTGAGGTATAAAGTCGGCTCCTTTGAGTTTTTCTCACAGTTCATGGCTTTTACCAGCGAAAACATCAAGGTCTTCCTTGCCGTCCTTGACCACGGCTCCTTTTCCGCCGCCGCCCGCGCGCTCGGGCGGGTGCCCTCGGCGGTCAGCCTGGTGATCTCGCAACTCGAGGCCGAACTCGATGTGGCGCTGTTCGACCGCGGCAGCCGCGAGCCCCGGCCGCTCGACGCGGCGCGTGCGCTCGAGCCGCGGGCGCGCCACCTGGCCAGCCAGCTGCGCCAGCTGGAGGCCGACGCGCTCGCCCTGCACCGGGGGCTGGAGCGGCGCCTGACGCTGGTCGTCGCGCCGCAGTTGCTGTCCGGCCTGTGGGCGACGCCGCTGATCGCGCTCGCGCGCGAGTTTCCCTCGCTCGAGGTGGAGATCATTTCGGCGCCGCAGACCGACGCCCTGGGTCTGCTGCACGCGGGCCGCGCCGACCTGGCCCTGATTTTCGAGCGCGAGCGCGTGGACGAACGCGAGGGATTCGAGGAAGTGGGCAGCGACACCATGATCGCCGTGCTGGCGCCCGCTTTGCTGCCGCCCGGCAGGCAGGCGCACGAACTGCGCCTGGAAGACATGGTCGACCTGCGCCAGATCGCCATGACCGGGCGTCACAGCGACCGTTCGGACTCGCGCTTCATCCTGGCGCGCCAGGTCTGGCATACCGACAGCCAGCTGGCGACACTGGGCCTGGTGCAGGCCGGCCTGGGCTGGGCGCTGCTGCCCCGGAGCCTGGTGCAGCCCCTGATCGCGGCCGGCGTCCTGGTCGAGATCGGGTTCCAGAACGCCAGCAACGAGGTGCGCCTGCTGGTCGACATCGTCTGGTCGCGCGAGCGCCCCATGGGCCTGGGCGCACGCCGCTATGTCGAGCTGATCCAGCAGGCCTGGCCGGCCGGGCCTGGTCCGATCAAGAACGACTAGCCGCGCCTGCCAACACTCCGCGGCTGCGTTGCCTTGTCGTGGAAGCGATCGGGCGGCTGCGCGCCGCGAAGCAGTTGCGTGAGGAGCCGGGGTAGGAGGGAGCCTGCCCGAACTGACGTTTCATCGGTCAACGGCGGGCACCGCGACCTGTTGGTTCTAATCCTCGTACTGGACTTCGCCATATGTCTCGCAGTCGTTGAGCGTCAACTTCAGCTCTCCTGCTTTGAGCGGTATGGTACGGTCCGCGAGGAAGCTCTCGTGTATCGCGATGACTTGAGGAGAGCTCAGGTAGCTCAGCAATCCTGCTGCGGTGGGCGGACCCTCCAGGCGCTCATCGGCCAACTGAAACTTTTCATTCGAGCCGATGACCACCGTCGGTGGCTGCCGGGTGAAATAGGCGTGCAGTGTGTGATGGTCGACGATCCAGTACCCGTTTACCTGGAACGAACGCCCGAGCTTTGCGGACGTGATGATGACCCGCTCGATGGCCTTGGGCTGCCACTGGGGGCTCAACCTGAGTTTTTGCCTGATCAGGTTGAGATGACCGGCAAAGAAATCACAGGTGCGCTTGTGCTGTTCGACGACATCCGTACACAGTTGATGCTCCCATTTGGCATACGTGCTGAAGTCCGCAGCAACGAACTTGCATTTGCATTCACATAGGAACAGGATGTCGTCCAGGACAAACGCTACATCGCATTCGTATTTACCGTGACTGATGTTATGTGCAGGAACGCCAGCATCTCGCAAGCTCGCACGGACGCTTGATTCGAGACCCGGCCCAATAAACTGTAATTCATGGCTCTTTCCGGAACGGATGGAATGCAGCATCGATTCAAGCGAATGTGCCGGGTCCAGAATGGCCGTGACTGCCGGCAGCATCAACAGTCGAGGGCCGGAAGGAATCAAAGGGCAGTCGAGCAAGTCGTTTGAGGTCGAGCCGAAGGTCAGGTGTTTGATGATTGCTTCGGCATGGCGCTGGCTAATGCCTCCATTGTCCACCAGAAGCATCTTGAATCGCCACGGCTTTTCTAGACACTCAAGAGCCGCTGAAAATACTGCTTTTCATACTCGACCGGCGACATGTCATTGCTGAAGCTGTGCCGGCGCTTCGGATTGTAGAACATCTCGATATAGT
>JBFLZJ010000002.1:0-72717 GCA_040755875.1 Pseudomonadota bacterium
TGACTATATCGAGATGTTCTACAATCCGAAGCGCCGGCACAGCTTCAGCAATGACATGTCGCCGGTCGAGTATGAAAAGCAGTATTTTCAGCGGCTCTTGAGTGTCTAGAAAAGCCGTGGCGATTCAGGGAGTGGTGGCGCGACGACAGCAAATGCAAGTTCACCGGCCTCATGGTGCCTTTCGTGCGCGACTGGCCGGAGACCACGAAGCTCGGCGAATTCGAGCACGTCAACCCGCCCGAACCGGATAAAACCGCCGGCCAGGCTTTCATCATCAACCGCAAGTCCTGCCCCGGCAAACCCGACGAAGCGATCTTCCGCGTGGCGGACAAATGGCGTAACAATGGCAAGCTGCTCGAGAAGCATCACTTTGCCGCAAGCGATCTGGGCGGGATGCGGGAAGAGCACCGGCCGAAGTGGCTGCCCCAGGTGCTGGCGCGGATCGAACGGGTGGCGCAGCAGGATGAGCGCGCGAAGGCGTTTCTTGATTTTAGTGCGGCGGCGAGTGCGGCCAAAGTGGCGGAAGCGGCGGCGGGAGTCGACACGGCCAAGTGAGAGGGCGTGAAGGTGGCGTGATCGCGAGTCCTCGATGAGCCCTCGAACCGGCCGCATAACTACACATCGTCAACGCCACATGCACGATTGGTTTCACGTGCGGCTTCAAGAAACCGCATCTCCTGCTCGACCGCGGAACCCCTTTCGAGAGAGTGTTCCGCGTGCTGCCCCAGCCGGACTATCGGCAGGTGCCTGATCGTCAGCAGCCCATCTGTTGACACAAAATAATTGCCGAAAAAAATAACAGTCGCACAATTGCCTCCTCACATACGGGAGGCAATATGGCAATCGACGTGTACCTGCAGATAGACGGTATCAAGGGCGAATCGACGGATGACACTCACAAGGATTGGATCGAATGTCTGTCGGTCGACTGGAACCTTCGCCAACCGAAGTCTGCCACCGCATCTACCGCTGGCGGGCATACCGCCGAGCGAGTCGAGTTATCGGACATCAGTTTCCACAAGCTGGCCGACCTGGCCTCGCCCATCCTGTCGCAGCACTGCGCAATGGGCAAGACGATTCCAAAAGCGAAATTTGAATTCATGCGGGCCGATGGCGACGGCGCCCGCGTCAAATACTACGAAATTGAGATCGAGAACGTACTGATCGGCTACATCGCGCCGTCTGTCACACCGGGGAGCACGATGAGCGAGGCGGTCTCACTCAAGTTTTCCAAGGTGAAGTGGCGTTATACCCGACAAAAAGTAGGTGGCGGTACTGCCGGCAATACGGCTGGAGGCTGGGACCTGTCGACAAACAGGGTGGCGTAATGCGCGCGCTGCACATGCTGGCCGTTCCTCTCGGGCTGGCGGCGCTGGCTCTTGCCCAGGCAGCGCCATCGTCCCCCACTCTCAGTGGTGACGGCTTCGTGCAAATGCTGAGCAAGCCCGTGCCGGCGAACAGCTACGAACACCTGCAGCGGGAAAAGGCGTACAGCTATCTCGACGGCGCCAGGGACACGGCCGAGGGGCGCATCTGGTGCGATGTGAATCAGCTGAAGACGCCCGACCTGGCCTACGAGCTGGCCGGCCAGATCGCCAAGCTTCCAGCGGCCGAACGGAAGAAGAATGCTTCGGTGCTGCTCCTGACCCTGCTCGGTCGCGCCTATCCCTGCCCACCGACCAAGGGAGTCAAACCATGAAGCCATCGTTTCAGGTGGTTTATCAGAACTATCCGAAGGTCGGAAAGCGTGAGGAGCTGTACCCGCTGATCGGCTGGACTGACCTGACCAATCATCCGGCGTTTCTCGATACCTGCGCGATTCGCATGAGCATGGCCCTCCTGGGCGCCGGCGTGACATTACCAGGCGCTCGCATGGTGGCGAATGACGGAACGCTGAAGGGGAAACGGATCGAACCGGGCCAGGCCCGGCTATCGGACATCCTCAAGCGAATCTGGGGCAATCCTGAAGTGTTCATGAACGCCCAAAGTGCACAGGCGAGCATCGGCACCCGGAGCGGCGTCGTTTCATTTTTCAGGATCCACGGTGCCGAGCTGGGCGGCGGTGGACATATCGACCTGCTCTGGCCAGCAGCCGGCGGGTTCTATCAATGTGCGCGGAGCTGCTACTTCAGCGCGGCGGAAATATGGTTCTGGCCATTGAGGTAGCGAACCCGCTGGCCATCTCCCCTTCCGAGCTCGGGACTCCGGCGAAGGCGGGCGCGGTTCATCGCTTCACCCCGAGCGCAGCCAGGCGCGCTTCGCTTTCGCGCACGGCGAGTTCGGCCTGCCGCTGCTCGCGTGCGTCCTTGCGGTGCATGTAGATGGCGTTCAGGCAGAAGGTCAGGATGGCCGTCACGATGCCGACGATCACGCCGATCTCGGTCAAGGTCAGCGAGGCACCGATTGCGCTGATGGCGCCGGCGTAGCTGGTCAACTCCGGTACTGTTGTTTTCGTCATGTTGCTGCCTTTCGATCTGGGCAAAATGTCTCGTCAGGACGCGCACCTCACGAAGATGACGGTTCTGCGCTCGCAGGCCTGCGCGAGATAAAGCGGGTTACGCGGCTCCGAGGGCTCGTCACCATGACGTGAGCTGGCCTGCTACGGAACATGTAGTTTTTTCGTCTCGTAAGAAGTATATTAGTCTGACTAATGAGCTTGGTCAACAGTCAGACTAATTGTACAATGTAGTTTTCCTTACACCCTGCGAGTATGCCTGCCCTTCCCCTTACCCAAGAGCAACTCGACGATGCCGCTCGCCTGAAGCTGCGTTTTGCCCAATGGCAGAAGCGTCAGAAGGAAGCTGGCCGGCCTGCTTCCCAGGAAGCGGCCGGCGAAATGCTGGGCTTCAATCAAAGCGCCCTGAGCCAGTATCTGAACGGCCGCATTCCGCTGAACGTCGACGCGGCCACACGCTTCGCATCGATCCTGGGCTGCCCTGTTGCCGACTTCAGCCCCCGCCTGCAGGCGCAATTGAGCGAATACGTTTCCGCTCTCCTGGCCGATGCGAACGCGGCAGACGGAAGGCATGGCCCCTTGTCGGGCGCAAGGCGCGTCGTCGCCGGAGAGGACCCGGACACGGTCGACATCAAGCTCGTCAAGCTCAAGTTGCGCGCCGGTGTTTCCCGGTTCGAAACCGAACCGCTTGTGGAAGATGGCGGAAGCTTGAAGGTCCCGAAAAACGACATCGTCCGAAGCAAACTCAACCCGGATACCCTGATTGCAATCCAGGTAAGAGGCCAGAGCATGGAGCCGCTCATGTTCGAAGACGACGTGATCGTCATCGACCCTACCGACAAGACGCTCGTCCACAGGGAGTTGTACGCGCTGAACTTCGACGGCGATTGCTGCGTAAAACAAATGATCAAGCGTAATGGAGAGTGGTATCTCCATTCGATCAATCCGGATTTTGGACCGATCAATGCCCGTAGCGGCGACATCAGCGTCATCGGCCGGGTGGTCTATCAGCCGGGGCGCTCGCTGACGGGGAGATTGTAGACATGGTAGGGGAAGCGGCTGCTCGGCGCCAAGAGAGGACAGGAAAAGGCTGCCAGAGGACGGCGGCCTTTTCATTTGCAACGTCTGGCCTGCGGGCATGTCGCGATTCAGTGAAATTTTAACCATAAATGTTGCCATATCGGTATGATGCTTTATGCAAAAAATTACCGCCCGAGCGAAGGAGGCAAACATGCGCGTCACGTGTATAAGAATTGAAAATTTCAGGGGTATAAAACGAGCACGCTTGTTGCTTCCTGCACATGGTGTTTTTATCGGGGACAATAACACCGGCAAGACAACGATTTTGGAGGCTCTGGATCTTGTTCTTGGCCCTGATCGGCTAAGTCGACAACCCGTAATTGACGAGCACGACTTTTTCGGTGGCATTTACAGGATACCTAGTGTCGCTATGGAAGTGGCTGAAGCCGAGGCTAACGTGGACGGAAACGCTCCGGCCGAGTTAGGGGTAGAGGCTGCAGAGGTCACGGCGCCAAAAATCGTCATAGAAGTGACAATTGTTGACCTAAGCGAGGAGCAAAAAGGGAAATTCGGTGACTACATCGAATTCTGGGACTCAGTAGCAGACACGTTTTACGACGCTCCCGATCCTGCTGGCGTTGATGCCGCCACGATTACGGAGGCGCTCCGGGTTACTTTCCACGGATGGTACGACGAAGAAGAGGACGACTTCGAAGGTGCGACTTATTTCACACGTAGTCTCAGTGAAGGCGATAAACCAGAACAGTTTTCTCGAAAGCATAAGCAGCTGTGCGGCTTCTTATACCTACGGACCGTCCGTACCGGTTCACGCGCCCTGAGCCTAGAACGTGGCAGCTTGCTCGACATCATCCTGCGCTTGAAGGACGTTAGGCCGCAGATGTGGGAGGACACCCTCGACACCATTTCCGGTATCACGGTTGCCAGCGATCCTTCGTTGGGTATTTCCCCTATTTTGGAGAGCATCAACTCCGCACTGAAGAAGTACGTCCCAAAGGAATGGGGCGTTGATCCTCATCTTAAGATATCGTCACTGACCCGCGAACATCTACGCAAGGTGATTACAGCATTTATCGCGACGGGTGATGGCATGCATGCAGCACCGTTCTACCGTCAAGGTACAGGCACAATCAATATGCTCGTCCTGGCAATGCTGTCTCAAATTGCGGAGAGCAAGCAAAACGTCATATTTGCTATGGAGGAGCCGGAAACAGCTATACCCCCGTACGCACAAAAACGAATCATCCACGAAGTACGCACCTTGGCGGCACAGGCTCTTTTTACATCTCATTCCCCGTACGTTCTAGAGGAGTTTGCCACTGAGGAAACAGTTGTGCTCGCACGTGATGCAGAGGGCCAGTTGCGACAGATGACGATTTCGCTACCTGAAAACGTCAAGCCGAAACGATACAGACAGGAATTTCGCACTCGTTTCTGTGAGGGGTTACTTGCTCGCCGTATTCTTGTTGCAGAAGGACCGACTGAATATTCAGCATTTCCGGTAGTGTGCCGCCGCCTTGCGGAACTCAACCCCGAAAGCTATCTGTCGTTGGAAGCCCTCGGAATATGCACAGTTGACGCAGATGGGGAGAAAAATGTTCCCGGTATGGCACAGCTCTACAAGGCGTTGGGAAAGCGGACCTTCGCGGTCTGCGACAAGCAAGGGGACGCGAACAAGGAGCTAATCGAAGCGCAGGTCGAACTGCTTCTAATGCACGAGGAGCATGGTTTTGAAGACTTGGTCTTAAAAGGTACAACCGAAGAGGCCCTGAAGCGATTTGCAGGGCAGTTGGATTGGCCACAGCATTTGGCGCATAAGTACCCGGATCCAGAAGCAGAGGCTCAAGCCTCTCTGAGAGATTACTTTTCTTGGTCTAAGGGCAACTGGGGTATTGCCGACTTTCTTGCTCAGTGCAGCGAAGCAGAGATCCCGATGTGGCTTCGTGACGCTGCTCAGGCATTGAAGGCTGCCTGCATACCTGTTCGTTCAAATACTGGCGAAGTTGCTGTTAATGCCGAAGTTGAACCTCATCCGAAGGCCGATGCTGATGGAACTAACTGAGGGCCAGCGGGATGTGATGAAGGCAGACGGTCACCTGCTTGTCACAGGGGGGCCGGGCTCGGGCAAGACGACGGTCTCCATTATTAAGGCGGCCCAAATCGTCGAGCAAGTTATCCGCCCCGGTCAAAAAATCTTGTTTCTTAGCTTCGCTCGCGCGACTGTTTCTCGTGTAGTGGAGGCAATCGAATATGAACAGAACATCTCGGTTGCTGCGAAACGCCTTATCGAGGCCGATACTTACCATGCATTTTTTTGGCGCGTTCTAAAAACACATGGCTATCTGATAGGTCTGCCTCGTCGACTGGATATTCTCACCCCATCTGCCGAGGCCATTGCTCTCTCTGTGCTTAGATCAGGGTTCTCGGGCAGAAATCTTTCGGATGAACGGAAGGCAGCCAAGAAGACAGCTGAAGCAGAAGAACGTATCCGACTGGCACAGGAAGACGGACGGATATGCTTTGATCTGTTCGCTTCTTATGTTGGGGATATTCTGCATGGTAGCGAACGCGTCTGCCGTCTCTTGGCGACGATGTACCCGGTCATCATTCTCGATGAGTTTCAAGATACTAACGGTCCGCAATGGCATGCGGTTCGCACCTTAGGTAAGTTTTGCAGACTCATCGCTCTTGCAGATCCAGAGCAACGAATTTACGACTGGATCGGTGCCGACCCCGCTCGCCTCGATCATTTCAGAGAGGCTTTCAACCCAACTGAGGTCGATCTAAGCACTGACAACCATCGAAGTGCCGGGACAGATATCGCCGTGTTTGGCAATGACATCCTTACCGGTAAATTCGGTCAAGAGGACTACAAGGGCATTGCGGTCGATACGTTCGCCTCATACCCTGAAGCAGCGATGACAAAACTGGTGACAACGGTCTATGCTACTCGTCAACGCCTAATCGAAAATGGAGTCGAAAACTGGTCGTTAGCCATTCTTGTGCCAACGAAGAAAATGACGCGTTTGGTATCCGATGCGTTGCGCAATCCTCCTGCAGGAATGACGGAGGTGCCACACACCGCCACGATTGAGATGGGGGCCGCGATTCTCGGGGCAGAAGTGATCGCTTTCTTGATGCAACCCTCCGAAGATCAGCGCCACCTTGCGCAGTTTGTCGAATTGCTGTGCAATTACTTTCAGGGCAAAGATGGAAATGAGCCGACGCAGGGTTCACTCAAAGAAGCCGCTAGTATCCGGGCGGCTTATGGGGAGTTGTTAGCGGCCCGAGCGACAAGCAAACCTCTTCGCAAGAATAGCCTTCTTGTCAACGTGTTGGCGGTATACGATCAGGTACGAGCTCTTGTCTTGACAGGCGACCCAGACAAGGATTGGCGAGCCGTGCGACAGGCGTTGGAAGACGGTGTATGCAAGCGCTTAAAAGGGATTGCGGAAGAGGTTAAGAATATCCGCCTGCTGGACCGCGGCACACAGCTTCGTCAGAACCTTTCTCAAGACTGGCGAGATAACAAGTATCGCAACGCGTTGACCATAACGCGGCAAGCCTTTGTCGAAGAGCACTTCTCTACAGGCACAAAACCAGAGACGGGCGTCGTTGTGATGAACATGCACAAGGCAAAGGGGAAGCAATTCGACGAGGTTATCATCTTTGAGGGGTGGCCTAGACGGGCGAACCGAGAAATAGTCGCTAACCTTGACCGTATTGTACGGTTCAACTCCAAGGACCAAATTAATGATCAGGCCCGCCAAAATTTTCGTGTCAGCGTCACGAGAGGAAAGCGTCAGACAACCATACTGACGCCAGAGGACGATGTGTGCGTGCTGCTTCTTGAGGATGAATGACGTTAACCTTGCTGCCGGCTGCCCGGCGACAGGGAAGGCGCGGTGGGGGAGTCCATGTTCTTGGCTGCCTGTGACTGCCAAAGCCCCGCTCAACTTGGTGTACGGTCAACCTGACCAGCAACATGCATCGACACAATCGACACTCAAAAAGCGCGTAGTCCAGTTGACGGCAAGAGCAGGAAATCTCGAGACCTGGCTCAACCAGGCAAGTGACGCGGTATCCGCAAATTTTGTGCGTCGAACTAATGGGTGCGTCATGAAGAATTCGAACGGCTGGACCGCTGAACGTAGGACCGAACAGGCGGCGGCAATCCGTCGGTGGGCGCCGTGGAGCAAGTCGACCGGCCCCCGGACCTCTGACGGGAATGCGATTTCGAGCCGTAATGGTCGCACTCCGAACTCATGCCGCAGGAGCTGGCGATGATTGAGGCAGAGCTGAAGCAGGTCTCACGTCTGGTACGCCTCTGCATAAAGCGCAGGGGGCGTGAAAAGGGATAATTACATGCGCATTACTCGGCGCAGTAGCTGCTTCATTTTCATATGGCGACGACGCTTGTGCAGCAACTGTTTGCTCACGCTCTGCCGCGAGGTTGACTGTTACCAATTTGGCCTGTGATCAAGTCTGCGAGGATGCCCCATTACTGACAAAGGAGGCATCATGGCAGTCGACGCATACCTGCAAATCGAGGGCATCAAGGGCGAGTCAGCCGACACTGGGCACAAGGACTGGATCGAAATTTCGCACGTCAGCTGGAGCGTCCATCAACCGCGGGCCACGAGCGTCTCCACAGCCGGCGGCATGACAGTGGGCAGAGCCTCACTGTCCGATCTCTCGTTCAAAAAGCTGGCTGATCTGTCCTCCCCGCTATTACAGCAACATTGTGCCATGGGTAAGACGATTCCCAAGGCCAAGTTCGAGTTCATGCGCGCCGACGGCGACGGCAAGGCGATCTGCTACTACATTGTGGAGCTCGAGAACGTGATGATCTCCGGCGTCAATCCGACGAGCGGCGAAGGTGGGCTCATCACCGAGCACGTTTTCTTGGCCTATTCAAAGATGAAGTGGAAGTACATCAAGCAGGGCATTAGGGGAGGTGCTGAAGGCAACAGTTCGGGCGGTTGGGACTGCGCCACCCACAAGTGCGCGTAAGGCGGGGCCAACATGGGGGTAATAGACGAGCTTCCAAAGCGCAGTGTCATTTATCAAGGTACATTTCAAGGGCTCGACTTCGAGGCGCTTGCCGACCATTTCGACGAACTACGGCAGAGGGGTAGTGCGCAATACCTCGGCCGAAACCATGAGTGCGTGGCCCTTCCTCAGTTCCTTACCGACGTTGGCTATACCGGCCGATGGCATCCCGGACCGCGGGTGATCGACTTGGCTTTTCTTCTCCCTGGCACGGTAATCGCCAATTTTAAGACCGTCGATGGGAAGTCCAAGTTTCCGAACCAAAATGGCTGGCACGTCGGCTTGTTCGACAGGTTCTGGCGCGGAGCGAGAATGGTTAACGGCCTGCCATGCGAGTTTTCTATGTTCGACCAGTATGACGGCAAACCTGCTGGCCGAAGAGGCGTAGCGATACTCACGCCTGAATGGAAGAAGACGAACCCGAGATATGGCACGCCTTCCAACGATGCATCCGAATTCTATGTCGTGGTGGTGCCATGAAAAAAATTTTACTTGTTGGCTTACTCTTCGCATCGACCGCGCAGGCGAAGGAGATCTCTTGTCCCAAGTTCTACCCATGGCAGGATACAGTTCTGGCCGAGGTGCCGTATCAGCACACTGGAAAGGGTGTCATCAAGAAGCAGGAGCTGTCAGGTGCAAGCTGGATGGGCGGCGACTTCAATGACACCTTCGGTGAAATGGTCGGTGGGGTCACCAAAGTCGAAGGTGGCCTGGACATCCAAGTGCCATCGTTTGCTAAATGGTTCGTCTGCTGGTATGGCGGCGGCGCCGTCGCTTGGTGGGAAGAGCTGAAGCTGACCAGTGCCAAGGTGAAGAGCTGCAAGATCGAGGTTCGGAACAAGGTCGGCCGTGATCCGATGGACGCCAAATTGGTGTGCAAATGACATGTGTGTAGTGGTCTAATGTCCCCGGACACCTCGATAGGTGGATAATTCACCTTCAGAGGAGTTTACATGACCAGGCAACGCCGCAGTTTTGCCCCCAAGCTTCAAGCTTGAGGTCGTCCGCATGATCAAAGAACAAGGGCTCAGCATCTCGCACGTGAGCCAGACGATGGATATCGGTGTGACCGCGATCCGACGTTGGATGGAGCAGTACGAGACCGAGCAAAAAGGCCAGCCCGGCATTGGCAAGCCGCTGACGCCCGAGCAGCAGCGTATCCGCCAGCTGGAGCAGGAAAACCGTCAGCTTCGTAGTGATGTGGACGTCTTAAAAAAGGCATCGGCCTTCTTTGCCCGCGAACTCAAGTGAGCTACCGACTCATCGACGAGCTGCAAACGAATGCCGTACCTGTCGCACAAACTTGTCGCCTGCTGGGCGTGAGCCGTGAGGTGTACTGTCAGTAGCGGACACTCTCGTTTCAAGCAGCCCGCGCTATTTTGCTGAAGTTTTCATCAAACCTGGCAGGGGCGATGTGGCCGAGGCGCGAGTAGCGCCGCTGGCGGTTATAGAAGATCTCGACGTATTCCCGAATCGACGCCGCAAGCGTGCGATTCGGTCTCGGCCCGCGATGAAGCCTTGCTCTCGCAGTTCGGGCTGTACGCGCCGCGTGCCGTAGGTCTCGCGGCGCTGCCGGTGCACGGCCTAGATTGCCACCTTCAGCACCGCATCCTGCTGGGCTCGCGGGGCAGACGGCGCACGCAGCGAGGCGTAGAAGCCGCTACGCGAAACGTCAAACGCGCGGCACAGCCGCTCAACGGGAAAGTCGGGTCGCATTGCCTTCACTTGCGCGTACTGGGCAGCGACTCCCGTGCAAAGTACGCGGTGGCTTTTTTTTAAGATTTCCACCTCGACATTGGCGTTAGCCAACTCCTTGCGCAGCCGCGTTACTTCCGCCTCCAGCTCGGCCACGCTTCTGCCGCCTGGGACCGCCGCCGCGCCGTCGCCTCGTCTGGCTGCGGCCGCCCAGTTTGCTAGCGTGCCCTTCGGCAGAGCCAGGCTCGCGCCAGCTTCTTCCAGCGACATCCCTTGCTCCAGCACCAGCTTGACCGCCTCGGCGCGGAACTCCTTCGTGTACGTGTGTTTTTCTGATCTGCTCATGATGACTCCCTTTGGTCAGTTTACCAAACAGGAGTGTCCGAAAATCTCAGGCTACCTCATGTCTCGCGCACTACGGCAAGTTCTGCTCCGCGGCCACCAAAAACACAATCGCAGCGGCAGTTTGGTGCAACGCGAACGCAACAAGATGCGGCGGCACTTCAACTACTTCGACGCCTTGTCCGTGGCCAGCTTGACGGTTGCGCACAGTAGGCACCCCACCCTCTAGCATTGCGCGGAGCCCGGAAAAGTGAGTGGCCCAGAACCCGGGAATCAGCGCCTTCTCGAACATAAGGGCAATCAGCGGCTGTGCAGTCGCATTGGCTGAATGTTTCCACTTCCGCGCGGCGGCGATCGATTTCATCGTGCTTTCAAGCGACTTCAAACAATCCGTCAGCGCCTCCTTGGCCCTGCCATGCCTGTAATGCTCAAATGCCGAATGAAACTCGGCCTCCGCCCCCTTGAATTTCGCGTCGTGTAGTAGCGCTAACGCCGGCTTAACTACTTCAGCATGTACGACTTCTGAATCAACACGGATGATCTGATCGGCTTCATAGCGGAACCCTACCCCGTTCTCAAGAAACCGGCTATTGATTTCCGTTAATGCGCCGTCCGCAACTGAACTTGCGTCGTAGATGCTTCTGTATGAATAGTTTCTTGTTTCCTGATCAATATAGCGGCAGGCAAGTTCTACGGCGTCAAGCACACGTTCGACAGACTGCTCTTGCAAAATGAAATTGAACAGCTCTATGGCGAAGTTATGTCGTTCATGAGCGGGCCGCTTTCCCAATTCAAATACGCCGTATTCGCGGCGCAGCGCCGACACAATACGCTGGTACGCCAAACCTACTTGAGCTACAGATGAATAACCATTCCCAGCCTCCTCGTGAGACCCTAGAACTTCCGACAAGATATGCACCATCTGAACGCGGAACGCGTTAGGTAACTCGTCATAGGTTAAGACGTCACGCACTTCGCCGCGTACGCGCTTTTGCCGCTTTGAGAAAAGATCGAGGAGAGCCATATGAACCCAAGTATTGAGAGACAATTGTTCAAGTATAACAAACGACCCGCTCATCAGAACAAGTAGAGCCTAAGGCAGCCGCTGGACTTCGAGTTATGGGTTAAATTGGGGGTAGAAATAAAAAAGCGGCCCGTAGGCCGCTTAATGTCTAGATTCCTGGCGGAGAGAGGGGGATTCGCCCACGTCCCGCGGGCCCGCCGCGCCTTGCAAGGCGACGGCTTTCGAATCCCCCACGCAACGCGCGCAGGCGCCTTGCTTCTCTCCGCCACGAAACAATAAAAAAAGGCTACCCGGGGTAGCCTTTTTCCATTGTTGTCCTGGCGGAGAGAGGGGGATTCGAACCCCCGATAGGCTATTAACCTATACACGCTTTCCAGGCGTGCGACTTAAACCACTCATCCATCTCTCCTGATGGGTTTTTCGCGCGCTATGTCGCGAAGCCGCCCATTATAACAAGGTTTCTCGACTGTACAAGAGCATCCTGGCAATCAGTAGGCCCGCATCCCCTTTTCCTGCCTCTGACTCCCTTCCCCCGGCTGCACTGCCGTTCGTATCATGCGATCATCTGCGCGACACGCATCACCCGACAGGAGCCCACGATGGACATGAAGAGAATCAACGCCGGCAAGCTGCGCGCCATCGGCTACGACGCGCGCGAGCGCACCCTGCGCGTGGAGTTCGACGACGGCAGCGCAATCGACTACAGCACCGTCGGCGCCGAAACCTGGCGCAAGCTCTCCACCTCGGCCTCGCCCTGGAGCTATTACCGCGACAACATCGAGGAAGAATTCACCGGCCGCCGCGGGCGTGCCGGCGTCGATGCTGGAAAGAAGACCATCGACCGCGAAGCCCTGATGAAAGCCTTCGGCGGCGAGCCGGACGGCACCACATAAGAAAACGCCGCCCTGTCGAAACGGGCGGCGTCAGCACTGGGATGAAGAGGACGCCCCGCACTCAGCCGGGCGCCCCGGCCATCAGGCCTTTTCCTTCAACTGCTCCAGGATCGCCGGATTTTCCAGCGTCGACACGTCCTGGGTGATGGTCTCGCCCTTGGCCAGCACGCGCAGCAGGCGGCGCATGATCTTGCCGGAGCGGGTCTTCGGCAGGTTGTCGCCGAAGCGGATTTCCTTCGGCTTGGCGATCGGGCCGATCTCCTTGCCGACCCAGTTGCGCAGCTCGGTCGCCAGCTTCTTCGCCTCCTCGCCGGTCGGGCGCGGGCCCTTCAGCACCACGAAGGCGCAGATCGCCTCACCCGTGGTCTCGTCGGGCTTGCCGACCACCGCGGCCTCGGCCACGTGCGGGTTCGCCACCAGGGCCGACTCGATCTCCATCGTGCCCATGCGGTGGCCCGAGACGTTCAGCACGTCGTCGATGCGGCCGGTGATGGTGAAGTAGGCGGTGTCCTTGTTGCGGATGGCGCCGTCGCCGGCCAGGTAGTACTTGCCGCCGAGTTCTTCAGGGAAGTAGCTCGTCTTGAAGCGCTCAGGATTGTTCCAGATGGTGCGGATCATCGACGGCCATGGACGCTTCACCACCAGGATGCCGCCCTGCCCGTTCGCCACGTCGGCGCCGGCTTCGTCGACGATCGCGGCCATGATGCCCGGCAGCGGCAGCGTGCACGAGCCCGGCACCATCGGGGTCGCGCCCGGCAGCGGCGTGATCATGTGGCCGCCGGTCTCGGTCTGCCAGAAAGTGTCGACGATCGGGCAGCGTTCCTGGCCGACGTTCTTGTAGTACCACATCCAGGCTTCCGGATTGATCGGTTCGCCCACCGAGCCCAGCAGGCGCAGGCTCGACAGGTCGTAGTTCTTCGGATGCACCTTCTCGTCCACGTCCGAGGCCTTGATCAGCGAGCGGATCGCGGTCGGGGCGGTGTAGAAGATCGAGACCTTGTGCTTGGCGATGGTTTCCCAGAAGCGGCCGGCGTTCGGGTAGGTCGGTACGCCTTCGAACACGATCTGGGTGCCGCCCACGGCCAGCGGACCGTAGGCGATGTAGGTGTGGCCGGTGACCCAGCCGATGTCGGCGGTGCACCAGAACACGTCGTCGGGCTTGATGTCGAAGGTCCACTTCATCGTCAGCGCGGCCCACAGCAGGTAGCCGCCGGTCGAGTGCTGCACGCCCTTCGGCGTGCCGGTCGAGCCCGAGGTGTAGAGGATGAAGAGCGGATGCTCGGCGTCCACCCATTCCGGCTCGCAGGAGGCAGACTGCTTGTCGACCAGGTCGGAGAGCCACATGTCGCGGCCTTCCTTCCAGTCGATCTTGCCGCCGGTGCGCTTGTAGACGATGACGTCCTTCACCGAGTCGCAGCCGCCCAGGGCCAGCGCCTCGTCGACGATGGCTTTCAGGGGCAGCGACTTGCCGCCGCGCTGCTGCTCGTCGGCGGTGATGATGGCGACGGCGCCGGCGTCGATGATGCGCTCCTGCAGCGACTTCGCCGAGAAGCCGCCGAAGACCACCGAGTGGGTGGCGCCGATGCGGGCGCAGGCCTGCATCGCGGTCACGCCTTCGATCGACATCGACATGTAGATGACGACGCGGTCGCCCTTCTTGATGCCGCGCGACTTCAGGCCGTTGGCGAACTTGCAGACGCGTTCGTGCAGTTCGCGGTAGGTGGCGCGGGTGACGGTGCCGTCGTCGGCTTCGAAGATGATGGCGGTCTTCTCGGCGTTGCCGTTCTGCAGGTTGCGGTCGAGGCAGTTGTACGACGCGTTCAGCTGGCCATCGCCGAACCATTTATAGAATGGCGCGTTCGATTCGTCGAGCGTGCTGGTGAAAGGCTTGTGCCAGTCGAGGTTCTCGCGCGCCAGGCGCGCCCAGAAGCCTTCGTAGTCGGACTCCGCTTCGGCGCAGAGCTTGTTGTAGGCATCCATGCCGGAAATCGCGGCATTGGCTACGAACCCGGCCGGCGGCGGAAACACGCGGTTTTCCTGCAAGCCATGGTTTTCCTGATTGCTCTCGTTCTCGGCCATGCTAGTCTCCATAGTAGTAGTTTTGCCAGATACCATAGGCGCGCTCGCTTACCCAGCGCTTACAACGCACCATCCCTATATGGAGTGCGATTTTACCAACCATAGCGCAAACGAGGCGGCCTGCTGCAACGCGACAAAGGAGGTGTAAAATGATGGGCTGTATTTTGTCGGAATCCTGGAGCCGCACCCGATGTCGCAAAACCCGCCCACACTCGAACACCGCAAGCTCACCCCTCTCAATAGCCTGATCTTTGCCAGCCGCTGGCTGCAGCTGCCGCTCTACCTGGGCCTGATCCTGGCGCAGTGCGTCTATGTATTCCATTTCTGGGTCGAACTGAAGGACCTGATCGGCGCCGCCTTCGGCAATGCCGATTCGCTGCAGCACATCCTCGAGGCCGTCGGCATGACGAACGGACCGAAGAAGCTGACGGAAACGACCATCATGCTGGTCGTGCTCGGCCTGATCGACGTGGTCATGATCTCGAACCTCCTGATCATGGTGATCGTCGGCGGCTACGAGACCTTCGTCTCGCGCATGCACCTGGAAGGCCACCCCGACCAGCCGGAGTGGCTGTCCCACGTGAACGCCTCGGTCCTGAAGACCAAGCTGGCGATGGCCATCATCGGTATTTCGTCGATCCACCTGCTGAAGACCTTCATCAACGCGGGCAGCTACACCGAAAAGGTCCTGATCGCCCAAACGGTCATCCATATTGCATTCCTGCTCTCGGCCCTGGCGATTTCCTGGACCGATCGCATCACCACTTCCACGCACCACCAGCCCAAGCATCACTAACATCACAAGAGAATTGTCATGACAGTCATCAAACAGGAAGACCTGATCGAATCGGTCGCCGCTGCGCTCCAGTACATCAGCTATTACCACCCGGCTGACTACATCCAGCACCTGGCGCGCGCCTACGAGGCCGAACAGAGCCCGGCCGCGAAGGATGCGATCGCGCAGATCCTGACCAACTCGCGCATGTGCGCCGAAGGCAAGCGTCCGATCTGCCAGGACACCGGCATCGTCAACGTGTTCCTGAAGGTCGGCATGAACGTGCGCTTCGAGGGCTTCGGCAGCGGCTCGATCACCGACGCCGTCAACGAAGGCGTGCGCCGCGCGTACAACTTCCCGGACAACAAGCTGCGCGCATCGATCGTGGCCGATCCGCACTTCGAGCGCAAGAACACCAAGGACAACACCCCGGCCGTCGTGCACATGGAACTGGTGCCGGGCGACACCGTCGACGTGAAGGTCGCTGCCAAGGGCGGCGGCTCGGAGAACAAGACCAAGTTCGTCATGCTCAACCCGTCGGACTCGCTGGTCGACTGGGTGCTCAAGACCGTGCCGCTGATGGGCGCCGGCTGGTGCCCGCCGGGCATGCTGGGCATCGGTATCGGCGGCTCGGCCGAGAAGGCGATGCTGATGGCGAAAGAGTCGCTGATGGAAGACATCGACATGTACGAGCTCAAGCAGCGCGGTCCGCAGAACAAGCTGGAAGAGCTGCGTATCGAACTGTGCGACAAGATCAACGCGCTGGGCATCGGCGCCCAGGGCCTGGGCGGCCTGACCACGGTGTTGGACGTGAAGATCAACATGTACCCGACCCACGCGGCATCCAAGCCGGTGGCGATGATCCCGAACTGCGCCGCCACCCGCCACGCCCACTTCGTGCTGGACGGCTCGGGCCCGGCCTACATCGAACCGCCGGCGCTGTCGACCTGGCCTGACGTGCAGTGGACCCCGGACACCGAGAAGTCCAAGCGCGTCGACCTGAACACCCTGACCAAGGAAGAAGTCGCGTCGTGGAAGCCGGGCCAGACCCTGCTCCTGAACGGCAAAATGCTGACCGGCCGCGATGCCGCCCACAAGCGCATCCAGGACATGCTGGCCAAGGGCGAGAAGCTGCCGGTGGACTTCACCAACCGCGTGATCTACTACGTCGGCCCGGTCGATCCGGTGCGCGAGGAAGTGGTCGGCCCGGCCGGCCCGACGACCGCGACCCGCATGGACAAGTTCACCGACATGATGCTGGAACAGACCGGCCTAATCGCGATGATCGGCAAGGCCGAGCGCGGCCCGGTGGCGATCGAGTCGATCCAGAAGCACAAGTCGGCCTACCTGATGGCGGTCGGCGGCTCGGCCTACCTGGTCTCGAAGGCGATCAAGTCGGCCAAGGTGCTGGGCTTCGAGGACCTGGGCATGGAAGCGATCTACGAGTTCGAGGTGCAGGACATGCCCGTCACCGTGGCCGTCGATTCGACCGGCACCTCGGTGCACCAGACCGGTCCGAAGGAATGGGCAGCGAAGATCGAATCGCTGAAGAACATTCCCGTCACCGTCGCCTGATGTAGGGTGGGCGGGTTTCCCGCCCACGCGTTCAACGCACGTTCGCGTGGGCACATCGCCGCCCTCTTACGCAAAATGACATTATCTGTCCCCTCCCCCGACGCCCCGATCGGCATCTTCGACTCGGGCGTTGGCGGCCTGTCGGTCCTGCGCCATATCCGCGCGCAGCTGCCGCAAGAACACCTGATGTATTTCGCCGACTCCGGCTTCGCCCCCTACGGCGACAAGCCGGAAGCCGTCGTGGTCGAGCGCGTGCTCGCGATCGGCAGCTTCCTGGTCGAACGGAATACCAAGGCCATCGTCGTCGCCTGCAATACCGCGACGGTCGCCGCGATCGCCCGCCTGCGCGAGCGCTTCCCGGGCATGCCCATCGTCGGCGTCGAGCCCGGACTGAAGCCGGCCGCGGCCGCCACGCGCAGCGGCGCCGTCGGCGTGCTGGCCACCGAGCGCACCCTGTCCGGCGCGAAGTTTCTGCAATTGCGCGACCAGATCAGCGCGGCGACCGGCGCGCGCTTCCTCTTGCAGCCCTGCCACGGCCTGGCGGACCAGATCGAGTTCGGCGAACTCGAATCGAACGAGACCGACGCCCTGCTGTCGCGCTACATCCTGCCGCTGCTCGACGGCGGCGCCGACACCCTCGTGCTCGGCTGCACCCACTATCCGCTGGTGCAGGCCTCGATCGAGAAGATCATCGCCCGCGCCACGAACCGCGCGGTCACGCTGATCGACACCGGCGACGCCGTGGCGCGCCAGCTCTCGCGCCTGCTGACGGCCGCCGGCCTGACGCGCGCAGCAACCGGCGAGGCCGCCTGCCTCGACGGCTACACCAGCGCCAGCGCGACCGCCTTGACGGCGGCGTTCGCCAGCCTGCTCGGGCTTGACCCGCCGGTGCACGAGGTCGAATCGGGACCCGGCGGAACGTTGTTGATCAGACCGAACAATTAGATTTGCCAGTTTGCTTCGGAGTTTGTATAATCTTGTTCTGTCTTCGCAGCACTGAAGACAAAAAGCAAGACAATGGTGGCTGTAGCTCAGTTGGTAGAGTCCAGGATTGTGATTCCTGTTGTCGTGGGTTCGAGTCCCATCAGCCACCCCAAGAATTCGGCGAAAGCCCGGTCATCGCGACCGGGCTTTTTGCTTTGTGCGCCCCGCTCTTCCGCTCTCGATGCCGCCGGGATGGAGACGGGACCGGAAAGAAAAAAGGCCACCCTGGGGTGGCCTTTCCATTTCCAGGCCGGCTTGCGCCAGCCCTTCCCGATCAATAACGGTTCGGATTGTTCGGGCGGTTGTCGACCCGGTTCGGCACGCCGTCATTGTCGCGGTCGCGGTCGTAGCGGTTCGGCACGCCATCGCGGTCGTTGTCACGGCGCGGAGCGACGCGGTCGCCGTGACGCCAGCCGCCCTGCTCCAGGTACCAGCCGTTACGGTCGCGGCGCCATTCGGCACGCTGGTAGATATAGCCCGGACGCACTTTTTCGTAGTGGCCCTTGACCCAGGTGTAACGATGGCCCGTCCAGTTCCAGTAACCCGGCACCCATTCGAAACCACGGCGCGCGGCCGGGATCACTTCGTGGCGCGGCGCGGGCGGCGCCTTCTTCACGATGATGACTTCCGTGCGGGTCTGCGCCTGGACCGGGCTGAAGGCGGCGGTGCTGATCAGGACGGCGGCGGCAGTAAAGAGGATTCGTTTCATGGTAGTGCTCCTTTTGGTTCGGTGTGAGATCACTATAGTCAAACGTGCCCGTACTCAGTAGTACTGATGCAAGTTCTTACACCGGAAACATTTGCTCGCATCCTCGGTACCGAAGCATTTACACCACCGCCAATTTGTAACAACTCCCCCGGAAAACAAAACAGCCGGCACTGGGCCGGCTGCTCTTGGTAATCAGGTGAAACGGACAGATCAGTCCAGCTTCCAGGCGTAGTCGACGCGGGTCGTGGTCTGGGCCGGCGAGCCATCCTTGGTGCCCGGCTTGAACTTGCAAGCCGACAGGCCCTTCAGGGCTGCCCTATCGAGGCCTTTGAAACCGCTCGACTTTTCCAGCTTCGAGTCGACGACGCTGCCGTCGGCGCCGACGACGAAGGACATCGAGGTGACGCCCTGCTCTTCGTTCATCAGCGAAGCTTTCGGGTATTCGACTTTGCACTTCGACGGATCGAAGGAGGCTGGGACTTCGGCGGCGAATGCCGAGCCGGCGAAGGAGGCGAAAACGAGGGTAGCAATGGCGCTCAGGTAAGGCTTTTTCATAATAGTTCTGATCCCTAAAGTGGTTAATGTGCCGCTGACTGCTTGCGGTCTTTCAGTGTGCCCGGCAGCTTTGCCGTAAATTAAAATTCTTCCCATTCGTCGTTGCCTGCGGCAACGCTTGCCTTCTTCGGCTTGGCCGGCGCGGTCCCTGCGGCCGGCTTCTTCAGTGCCGGACGCGCCGGACGGGCGGCCGGAGCGCGCACCGCGGGCACGCTCGCCGCTGGCGCGGCGGCCGGGGCCGGGGCCAGGACCGGCTCGGCCAGGGTCTCCTCGCCTTCGATCAGCTTGAAGATGCTGACCACGCGCGCCAGTTCGCCGGCCTGGTCCTGCAGGCTCTGGGCGGCGGCGGCGGCTTCCTCGACCAGCGCGGCGTTCTGCTGGGTCATGCTGTCCATCTCGATGATGGACATGTTCACCTGCTCGATGCCGGCGCTCTGCTCGGCGCTGGCGTTGGCGATCTCGCCCATGATGTCGGTCACGCGCTTGACGCTCGCCACCACCTCGTCCATCGTCACGCCGGCCTGGCCGACCAGCTTGCTGCCGCGCTCGACCTTCTCGACGGAGTCGCCGATCAGGGTCTTGATTTCCTTTGCCGCCGCAGCCGAACGCTGGGCAAGGTTGCGCACCTCGGACGCCACGACCGCGAAGCCGCGGCCCTGTTCGCCGGCGCGGGCCGCTTCGACGGCGGCGTTCAGCGCCAGGATGTTGGTCTGGAAGGCGATGCCGTCGATGACGCCGATGATGTCGGCGATCTTGCTGGCCGAGCTGTTGATCTCGCCCATCGTGCCGACGACCTGCGACACCACGTCGCCGCCCTTGCGCGCCACGTCGGACGCGGTCGCGGCCAGCTGGTTGGCTTCACGGGCGTGATCGGCGTTCTGCTTGACGGTGGTGGTCAGGGTTTCCATGGCCGAAGCGGTCTTTTCCAGCGAGCTGGCCTGCAGTTCGGTGCGCGAGGACAGGTCGATGTTGCCGGCGGCGATTTCACGCGACGCGGTGCCGATGGTTTCGGTGCCGCGGCGCACCTGGCCGACGATCTTGACCAGGCTGTTGCGCATTTCGTTCATCTCGGCCAGCAGGCTGCCGCGCTCGGCGGTGCTGGTGTCGATCGCGATCGCCAGGTTGCCGTGGGCGATGCTGCCGGCGATCTTCGTGGTGTAGTCGGGCTCGCCGCCCAGTTGCTTGATCAGGCCGCGGGTGATGACCCAGGCGGCGGCCACGCCCATGACGACGGCGACGACCAGCATGATGACCATGAAATTACGTGCGTTCACGAACGCGTCGGCGGCGTCCTGCTGGCTCTGGGCGCTCTGCTTGTCTTCCAGCGCAACCAGCTTGTCCAGCGCTTCGGTCCACTTCTTCTGGACCGGACGCACTTCCTTGACCATCACGCGGGTCGCGTCCATGGCATTGTTGGCCAGGTAGAGTTCCGAGGCCTTGGCGATGGCCGGAATGGCGGCGGCTTCATGCTGCTTGATCTCGGCCAGCAGGGCCTTCTCGTCCGCGCTGCCTTCGGCGGCGAAGATCTGGCTCAGCTTGGTCTGCGCCTCGTTGTACTTGGCGGTCTGTTCCTTGAACTTCTTGAGCTCGGGCTCCATGTCGGCGGGGTCCGACATCAGGGTCAGCACGCGCAGCGAAGCCAGGCGGTCATGCACGTTGTTGCGCATGTCGATGACCATGCGGCTCGACACATTGTTCACGCTCACCACGTGATCGAGACGGTCCTGGATCTGGGCCATGCGCAGCACGCCGACCACGGTCACAGCGACCAGCAGTACCAGCACCAGGGCGAAACCCAGCCCCAGGCGCATCCCGACCTTCATGTTCGATAAATTCATCTCGCCCTTCCCTCTTCTGTTGTCAGATTTGCTTTTGAATTGCATGTCCGCGTGAAGTCCTGTTCGACAATGACTTCCTCCACGGAAATTCTATTTCCGAAAGGATAAATCAAAAGTTGACTGTCTAGTCAGGAAAAATCTGCATTTGGAAGGAAACGCCTCACGGGACAGGAACGTTTCTTCAGCAAATCTTCATTGTTGCGAACGAAATTATGGATGGGTACTTGCTGCAGAGCAAGCACGGTCGAATCTGTCTACACAAATTCTGATTACCCTGTAGTAAATTTCCTACAGGAATATTAGTTACAGGGCGCGGATGCACGCCGGTGGTGCATGGCGCACCACCGTGGATCGGGAGAAAGAGGAAGGAAACGGGGAAGCGATCAGAGATCGCGGATGTGGGCGGCCGCCTCGAGCAGCAGGCGCGGGTCGCCGCCGGCGAGCTTCTTCGGGTCGGACAGCATCTGGCGGAAGGCGCGGGCGCCCGGCAGGCCGGCGGTCAGGCCCAGCATGTGACGGGTGATGCTGTTGAGCTTGAGCCCGTAGCCGCCGTAGCGCGCCAGCTGGTCGGCGATGTAGGGCACCATCGCGGCCAGCACTTCGGCGCGGGCCCTGGTGGCGGCCTCGTCGCCATAGAAGCGCGCATCCCAGTTCGCCATCACCCAGGGGTTGTGATAGGCCTCGCGCCCCAGCATGACGCCGTCCACGTGCGCCAGGTGGGCGGCGATCTCGTCGTCGGTCTTCACGCCGCCGTTGATGATGATTTCCAGTTCAGGAAAATCGCGTTTGAGCTGGTAGGCCACTTCGTAGCGCAGCGGCGGGATTTCGCGGTTTTCCTTCGGCGAGAGCCCTTTCAGGATGGCGTTGCGGGCGTGGACGATGAAGGTGCGGCAGCCGGCGTCGGCGATGGTGCCGACGAAATCGCGCACGAAATCGTAGCTCTCGTTGTGGTCGATGCCGATGCGGTGCTTGACGGTGACGTCGATCGTCACCGCGTCGCGCATCGCCTTCACGCAGTCGGCCACCAGTTGCGGCTCGTTCATCAGGCAGGCGCCGAAGGCGCCCTTCTGCACGCGCTCGGACGGGCAGCCGCAGTTCAGGTTGATCTCGTCGTAGCCCCACTCCTGCCCCAGCTTCGCGCTTTTCGCCAGGTCGGCCGGCTCGCTGCCGCCCAGCTGCAGGGCGATCGGATGCTCGATCTCGTCGTAGCGCAGGTGGCGCTCGACGTCGCCATAGACCAGGGCGCCGGTGGTGACCATCTCGGTATACAGCCAGGTATGGCGGGTGATCTGGCGGTGGAAAACGCGGCAGTGGCGGTCGGTCCAGTCCATCATCGGGGCCACCGACAGGCGGCGCGAGGCGATGGGGGAGTGGGTAGACGGGGCCATATCGAGGTGTCGCGCGCTCTGGTGCTGGTCTTTATTCATTCTGATAAGGTTGGTTAATGCGTTCAATCCCATGACAGCAGGAACTGCCAGGACATTGGGCAAGGCAGGCTGACGACCGGTCAACTGGCTTTTCCAAGACCCGAGCCAGGAACGAAGCAGGATGTGGTGCAGCCAGTCCTGGCAGCGGCCAGGTTACCGCGTTGGATCCGTTGACGGTTGAACACGCCGGTGAGCGTGCGGCGCCGGCCGGACCGGCCGCTTGCGCCGCAACGGTGCGCGCGCAGGTACGCGAACAAAAAACGAAGGGTGCATTATACGAGACTGCGCAGCCGGGCACACAGACGGCGGCGCGCTGACCTGACCCGGCAAAGCCGGGGCAATCCCGTCCCGCGCGCAGCAAGCGGACAGCCTGCTGCGCGGCGACTTGTGCAACGAAGGGCGGGCGCGAGATGACCTTCGTCTGGTTCGAGGATCAGGAAAGGTTCAGGATGAACTGGATCGCGTTACGGTAAATCGTGTGAATACCGTTTTCCACGTAGAGGTGCTCGCAGTAGGCCGAGAAGAAATCGGTGCGGAAGGCAACGATATCATTGCCAATCGGAACGGTAATGTAGTCCCTCTCCAGCAGGTCGGCCACCATGTTCGATTCCTCGGCGGTCAACCACTGACGTTCGAAATGAATGATGAACGGCTTGATTCCCTTCGACAGGATCAGCTTGAGAAGCGGCGCATCCATGCCTTCCGCGTCAATCACGACGATCGCAGGATGGCGCCCGTCATTCAGGCTGAGCAGGTGCTCGATATCGACACCATCGGCCTCGACGGTTTCCAGGCATTCACCGATCAGTCTGGTTGTTTCGGCATCGATGCCGTGTCCGCCGATCGGGTTCTTGTCGGTAAATGCGGAAGAAATCCCGAGTACCCAGTCCGGCAAGGGGCGCTCGCGCAGTTTGTGCGGATTGACGGCGTTCAGGGTCAGTTTCTCACCCGTTTCCGTCAGGGCTGCGTTCACGAACTTGATCTGCTGGTTATTCTGGTAATTACCCTTGAGCATCTCGAACAGATAGGGATTCGGTTCGACCAGCACCGCCGGCGGGTCGTAGTTGACGAGCAGCGCACGCAAGGGGTCAACGAGAATGCCGTCCGCCGCACCGATCTGCCAGACAAGAGTGGTCGGCACCTGCGTGAGCAGGAACATGCCGGCCTTGACGAGATCCAGCGGAGCCCGGTTGTCGATGTTCATGTACGACTCCGCCAGCTGGTGCCGGGCCGCCTCGACCGCCTTCAGGCGCGCCGCCTTGGCCATGTCGCAGAACTCGATCGTTCCCGACGGATCGACGCTCTCGATCTGCGACGCCAACTGGGCCGCCTCCTCGAGGTCGCCGTGGTAAAGCCGCTCCGCCAGCTTCCCGATTTTTTGCTTGTCATTGAACCAGGAGCCGCCCCAGACGTGGATGCCGTAGGTCTGGGATAGATCGCGCTCGAAAATCCTGGAAAACGGCTCGTTAAACAAATAGGGGAAGAAACTCTGGGTCGGCAGCCGGAAGTAAGGGCCATGGTCGATCGCTTTCCGGAGGAACCACGGCCCGGTTTCCTCGTTCGGCGGGAGGCGATTGAGCTCGATCTTGAACAATGCATCGACGGCCCATGCCAGCGCACGCGCCCCAGGAGCTGCGGCGATGAAGCTATTGGTGCAGATATCGTCGCTTCCGGTTTCGTTGCATACGACCAGTTCGTTGTTCAACAGGCTCGTCGGCAACCGATGCAGCGGAAAGATATCGCAGTCCAGGTAGATGCCGCCATGGGTCAGCAGCAGCTCCAGCCGGGCGATATCCGCTTTGCGCGCCATGCCGTCCGCCTTTGCGATGAGCTCGCTCGTACGGAAATCGAGCACATCCGCGTCGCGCCAGGTACGGAACTCGAAATCGGGTAGCTGGCGTTGCCAGGCTTGCCAGTAGCTCTCGTATTCTGCCGGTATCGTCTTGTCGCCAAACCAGATCCGATGCACTACCCGAGGGATCGTAGGACCATTACCAGCGCTGTGATTGTTCTGCATATGCTCTCTCAAGAAAATAAAGTCGCCGCCGCGGCATGCTGCCGGACCGACTTCCTTCATCGGTCCTGCAGTCAGTCTTGCAGGGAGCGACCGCAGGGATGCTCGATCAGATTATAGAGGGTACGCCTTTCGCCAAGACAATACCAGGGCTCGCAAAACTGTTCCTGCCAGGGTCTGTCACCGTTTTCCGACACTGCTGCGCCTGCATCCTGTTGTATCGTCCACGCCGGCGTCGACACGCCGCATGGCAGACAGGCCTATGCCATCGCGGCCGGCCCCGCCGTTTCAGCGGCGCTGTTGTATCAGCGAGGCCGCATGATCGTTGTTGGTAACGGCCAGGGGCGGCAGGCTGCAATAGGTAGCCGTTTCGCTGTAGATGCGGTTCATCGCCACGTCGATGCCGCTGTTCGGGATCCTTCGATTCAGCACAGGGAAGAAAACCTCGAAATTCTTCAGGGGCAGGCAGTTGCCGAGGAATTTACGTGCGCCGGCCGGGCTGATCGTGTACGCCGGCGTGCCGAAGCACTTGTCAAGCCTCAGAACGGCAGGGGTGCCGCGCATACGCTGGAACTCGGCGTTCGCACTGCGCAGCTGTTGCTGGTCGAACAGCGCGACGACCGGCGACACGCCAGGCATCACGTTCAGCGACAGGATCGAGTCGAAATTCCAGCCCCACACCACCATGTCCCAGTCCGGATCGAGGCCGGCCAGGATCTTCGCCGACTCTTCCTCGAAGTCGTGGCGCAGGATCGCGTCGTCCTCGAGGATGGTGATGGCCTTGCCGGACGCCGCCGCTTCCTGCCACAGCAGCAAATGCGAAGTGGCGCAGCCGAGCGCGCCGGGGTTGTAGCGCAGGTCGGGATCGTACAGGTCGGGCGTTCTCCCCAGCTCACCGTAGATCTGGCTACCGTCGATCGCGTCGAAAAACGAGAACGCGACGTGCGCGTTATTGTGCGCGAAGGCAGCCCGGCGGTCGGCCGAACGGGCCAGGCTGATGACTTTGACTGTATGGTTCATGAAGTTCCAATCTTCGGATGAGGTTATCCGGCAAGCCACCGGCCGCCGGCAAGTCGCACTGTCGGCCTGGCGGATTCGCACGACGCCTGCAGCCGTGCAAGGTACTGTGATGAACGGCGCACTTCATTATAGGTTGACCTATTTACGAGCAGCAAGAACAGCGACACGCTTTGCTCGCCGAGCCAACATGCAAGCGCCGGACAACGCCAAAAAAATAATTTAAAAAAATTTCCGTACGGCACTTAATGAATTGCTGAGCACGGTCGTCTTGTACCTATGAGAGCAGATGAACTGCTCCTTGAACCCCAACTTACTGGAGCCTAACATGCTGAGCCTTCACACCAACGCCGCCTCGCTGTCCGCACAAAATTCGCTGTCGTCGACCCAGAACAAGCTGTCGACCTCGATGACCCGCCTGTCGACCGGCTTCCGCATCAACTCGGCAATGGACGACGCAGCTGGCCTGCAGATCGCCACCCGCCTGAAAGCACAGACCAGCGGCATGGCTGTCGCAATGCGCAACACCCAGAATTCGATCTCGATGCTGCAGACCGCCGAAGGCGCGCTCGACGAAGTCACCAACATCCTGACCCGCATGAAGGACCTGGCAACCCAGTCGGCCGACGCCTCGTCGTCGACCGCCGACCAGACCGCAATGCAGGCTGAGTACGACTCGCTGACCGACGAACTGAACAACATCTTCGGCAACACCAAGTTCGGCGGCACCGCCCTGCTGTCGACCACCGGCAAGCTGGCCACCGGCACCCTGACCTTCCAGATCGGTTCGGACACCTCGGAAAAGATGGTTGCTGACTTCCAGACCGCGCTGAACACCGACGTCATCGGCAAGATCACCACCGCTGCCGCTGGCTTCACCGGCGCATCGGGCGCCGCTGCAGCAGCCGGCACCGAAATCAACGCCACCAACGCCAACGCCAGCATCAACAAGCTGAGCGATGCCATCAACGGCGTCAGCAGCCTGCGCTCGAAGATCGGTGCCGTGTCGAACCGTCTGGACCACGTCTACAACAACCTGTCGAACATCAGCACCAACACCCAGAACGCCACCGGCCGTATCATGGACGTGGACTTCGCATCGGAAAGCGCGAAGATGACCTCGAACCAGATGCTGATGCAAGCCGGCACCGCGATGCTGAAGCAGACCAACAGCATGTCCTCGATGGTCATGTCGCTCCTGCAGTAATACCGACTCGCCCTGGCTGATCGGCCAGGTTGTCCAGGGCCAGCCGCTTCCACGGCTGGCCTTTTTCTTTTGAGCGTGCGCCATGGCCAGCATCTCTTCCGTCCCTCCCCTCCCTCCCCCGGTCACGCCGCCGCTGCAGGCCGTCGCCGTCGCCGCGGTGACCCCAGCCGCCTTCGCCGCCGCCGAGTCCCAGCTGCCGTTGCCGCAATCGCAGCCGCTGGCGGCCAATCCCGCGGCGCCCGCCGCCGCCGATGCCCAGACCGACGGCGCGGCGATGCGTCCGGACCAGGTCTTCATGTCGCGCCAACTGGTGTTCCCGCAGGCCGATCCCCGCGCGCTCGCCACGACCTGGCGCACGATGGTCGGCGGCTACGCCTCGGCCCTGATCGAACGCCAGCTGCGCGCCCAGGGCGGCGCGCTCGCGCCCGCGCTGCTGCTGGCCGGCCAGGACGGCCGCCCGCCCGCCCGCCTTGATGCGCCGGTGCTGCCGGCCGACGCCTGGCGTTTCACCGTGCACGCGGGCAGCGCCCAGGCCCAGCACCTGGAAGTGGTGCGCAAGGGCGCCGACCAGCCGCCGGGACGGCGCCGCCGTACGCGCGCGGCCCTGCGGCTGGAGCTGGAGCTGCTCGACGGCACCTTCGTCGCGGTGCAGGTGGAGCCGGTGCCGGGCGGCGTGGCGCTCGAGCTGGCCGCGCCTGACGCCCTGGCGATCGAGCGGCTGCGCGGCTTGCAGCCGATGCTGGACGAAGCGGTGCAGCGGGCGGGCCTGCGCGTGGTGCGCTGGAGTTTCCGGGGCCAGCTGGCGCCGGCCGGCGCGGCGCACGCGGCGCTGGCGGCCGAGGATGTCGGGGAGGTGTTGACCTTGCCGGTGTTCAGGGCGGTGGCGGAGCTGGCGCTGGTGTTGCCGGGACAGGGTTGAAATAAAATTTCACCCAGTAGCGCTGAATGAAAGGATATTTCAGCGCTGCTGATCTTGTTGGTGCGGCCTCGTTTCGCGGGCCGTGTTTGCCAGGCGTGGGGCAGCCGAATTTCATATGCCGTACCGCGTGGGCTCGAGAGCCCACCCTACGAAAACCGGTTCGCGCCGGCAGCGGGTCGGGTGCGAGGTCGTCTGATTTCACATGCCGCACAGCGTGGACACGGGTGTCCACCCTACAAAGGCGGTTTTCGTAGGGTGGAAACGGGTGTCCACGCTGCACAACTTCCGAACAATCGAAAACGGCGCCGAAGCGCCGTTTTGTTTACCCCACCGTGCCGACGATCGACACTTCCCGGTTCTCGGGAATCTCGTTATAGGACAGCACGTTCAAGCCCGGCGCGAACAGCTTGGCGTAGCGCGCCAGCAGCGGGCGCACCTGCGGCAGCACCAGCAGGAGCGGCGGCGTGTGCTGCTGCTTCATCTGCTCGCGCGCGACCGGCATGTTGATCTGCAGTTGCGACAGCAGCTGCGGGTCGATCGGGTAGTTGTCGAGGGCGACCTTGCCGCCGCCGTTCTGGCGCGCCTGGTTCAGGGAACCGAGCAGCATGTTTTCCAGTTCGGCCGACAGGTTAAAGGCCGGCATGTCCTTCCTCTTGCCGAACAGGCCGGACACGATCTGGCGGCGCAGCGCGCAGCGTACCTCGGCCGCCAGCAGGATCGGGTCCTTGGTGGTCTCGGAGGCGTCGAGCAGCGTGGTGCCGATGACGACGATGTCCTTCAGCGACACGCCTTCGGCCAGCAGCACGCGGAACACGCGCAGCAGCTGGGTGTGGTTCAGCGCCTTCGCCAGCGCGTCGGCCAGCTTCGGCGACAGGGCCGTCAGGCGTTCCATCAGCGCCGGCACATCCTCGTGGCGGAACAGCTCGTGCAGGTGGTCGCGGATCACCTTCGAGACGTGGGTCGCAATCACGCTCGGCACCTCGACCACCTGGTAGCCCAGGCCCAGCGCCTCGCCTTTCTGCTGCGGCTCGATCCAGGTCACGGCCATGCCGAAGGCCGGCTCCAGGCCCGGGATGCCGTCGATCTCGCCGTAGACGTTCGGCGAGGGAATCGCCATCAGGTGGTCGGGATGGACCTCGCCCTCGGCCACCACCACGCCCGACAGGCTGACCGCATACTGGGCCGGGCGCAGGGCCAGGTCGTCGCGCACGCCGATCGCGGGCAGCACCACGCCCATCGACTCGGACAGGCTCTGGCGGATGCCCTTGACGCGCTTGCTGAGCTGCTCGCCCTGGGCCTTGTCGACCAGGCCGACCAGCTTGTAGCCGACCGCCACCGAGATCGGCTGCACCACCGGCAGCTGCTGCCAGTCCAGGTCGGGCGCGCGCTCGTCGCGCAGCGCCGCCTCGATCGCCGCCACGCCGGCGGTATCGGCCGGCTGCACGCGGGTATGCAGGCGCCAGCCGGCATAGCCGAGCGCGACCGCGAAGACCATGAAGACGAGGAAGGGCATGCCCGGGATCAGGGCCAGGATCACCATCACGCCGGCGGCCGCGAACAGCGTCGTCGGCTGGGCCAGCAGCTGGTTGCCGACCTGCTTGTCCAGGTCGCCCGACTCGCCGATGCGGGTCACCAGGATCGCGGCGGCGGCGGACAGCAGCAGCGCCGGGATCTGGGCGACCAGGCCGTCGCCGATGGTCAGCAGCGCGTAGACGCGGAAGGCGTCGCCCAGCGGCAGGTCGTACATCAGGGCGCCGATCGCCACGCCGCCGATCAGGTTGATGATCAGGATCAGGATCGAGGCGATGGCGTCGCCGCGCACGAACTTCGAGGCGCCGTCCATCGCGCCGTAGAAGTCGGCTTCGGCGGCCACGTCCTTGCGGCGCTGGGTTGCCTTTTCCTGGTTGATCAGGCCGGCGTTCAGGTCGGCGTCGATCGCCATCTGCTTGCCCGGCAGCGCATCCAGGGTGAAGCGCGCCGACACTTCCGAGATGCGCTCGGAACCCTTGGTCACGACCACGAAGTTGATGATCATGAGGATCACGAACACCACCAGGCCGACCACGAAGTTACCGCCGATGACGACGTTACCGAAGGACTCGATGACGTTACCGGCCGCGTGGGTGCCCTCGTGGCCGTGCAGCAGGACCACGCGGGTCGAGGCCACGTTCAGCGCCAGGCGCATCAGGGTGGTGCCGAGGATGACCGTCGGGAAGACCGAGAAGTCGAGCGGCCGCTTGGCCGACACCGACACCAGGATCACGATCACCGCCAGCACGATGTTGAAGGTGAACAGGACGTCCAGCAGCACCGGCGGCAGCGGGAGCATGATCATCCCGAGCAGCATCAGGAGGAAAGCCGGAGCGGCGTATTTCTGGCGCCGCAGCTCGGCGACGAAGGCGTTCAGCGAATTCATGAAGGTGTTACCTCGCTCAAATGGTGTGGCACCGCCACATCAGTCGGAAACCGTGGGGGCGCCTGGCGCCGGCCTGCACGGAAAGCATTCAATTGCAGCACATAGTTCAGCACCTGCGACACGGCCTGGTAGAGCTGGGCCGGAATCTGCTGCTGCACCTGGCTGGTGTTGTAGATGGCGCGCGCCAGCGGCGGCAGCTCGAGCGTCTCGACCTGGTGCTCGCGCGCCACGCGCTTGATGTACAGCGCCATCTCGTCCACGCCCTTGGCCACGACAAACGGGGCCTCGGCACGGTCGGTGTCGTACTTCAGGGCGACCGCGTAGTGCTCGGGGTTGACGATCACCACGTCGGCCGTCGGCACGGTCTTGTTCACGCTGCGCCGCGCCAGCTGGTGCTGGAGCTGGCGGATGCGCGCCTTCACCTCGGGCTTGCCCTCGCTGGTCTTGTGTTCTTCCTTGATCTCCTGCTTGCTCATGCGCTGGTTACGCATGAACAGGAAGGACTGCACCGGCACGTCGATCAGCGCGAACACGACGAACACGGCCACCAGCGCCATCAGCGCATCGAACATCATCGAGGCGCCGCGCACCATCGCGTCGCCCAGCGGCAGGTGCTGCAAGTCGACGTAGGCATCGATGCCCGAGCGGGTCACGTGCACCAGCACGAAGCCCAGCACGGTCGCCTTGGCCAGCGAGGTCGCGAACCCGACCGCGTGCTTCTGGGTGAACAGGTTCCCCAGGTTCTTCATCGGGCTCAGGCGATTGAACTGCGGCGCCATGTTCTTGGTCGAGACCACCCAGCCGCCCGGCACCAGGCCGCCGATCACGATCGCGGCCGGCACCACCAGCAGCGGCAGCACCATCTTGATCAGGAGCAGCAAGGCCGCCATGAAGACCACCGACATCGCGTTCTCGATCGCGCCGGCCTCGCCCAGCGGCACATACACCAGCCGGAACAGCGAGCGGAAGGACTCCAGGTAGGTCGGCAGCATCAGCGCGAACAGCTTCAGGCTGGCCAGGATGCCGATCGCGGTCGCCAGGTCGCGCGAACGGACGACCTGGCCCTCTTCGCGCGCCTTCCGCAGCTTTTGCGCTGAGGGCTTTTCGGTCTTGTCGCCGCCGGTGCCGTTATCCGCCATGGGCCACCTTCATCTGCTGCCCGATCATCTCGAGCACCTGGTTGGTCAGCTGGATGTAGTGCTCGGGGATGAAGCGCACCAGCTGCACCAGCATCAGCAATCCAAAAATCGTCACCAGCGAGAAGCCCAGCGAAAACAGGTTCAGCGAGGGCGCAACGCGGTTCAGGAAACCGAAGCCGATCTGCACCACCATGGTGGAGAACACGATCGGCAGGGCCAGCAGCACCGCCGCGGCAAACACCCAGCCGACGTTCAGCGCCACCGCCTGCAGCATCATCGGACCCAGGCCCTGCCCCACCGGCCAGGCGCGGAAACTCTGCCCCAGCACGCTGGCGAGCACCAGGTGGCCGTCGATGGCGAAGAACACGAAGATCGCCACCAGCGCCAGCAGGCTCGAGATCACGTCGGACTGCTGGCCGTTGACCGGGTCGTTCATCTGCGCCATCGCGAAACCGATCTGGCTCGACGCCAGGTAGCCGAGCATGGCGATGGCCGAGGTGGCGAACTGCAGCGCGAAGCCGAGCACGCCGCCGATCACCGCCTGCTCGAACATCGCGACCACGCCGTGCAGCGAGAACGGGTCGGGCATGGGCATGTTCTTCGTCACCGGCAGCATCAGGAAGGCCAGCACCAGCGACAGCAGCGCACGCACGGGAATCGGCACCAAGCCCTCCCCGATCACCGGCGCGCTTGATAACAAGGCCATGATGCGGCAGAACGGCCACCACAGCGCGGTGATCAGAGGCAGCAGGAAGCTGACCAGCTCCATCGTCAGGTGGCGAGCGTGGCCGCGCGTTGGAACACGGACACGCAATAGTCCATCAGGTAGCCGGTCATCCAGTGACCGGCCAGGATCAGCGCCACCAGCGTCACCAGGAGGCGCGGCAGGAAGCTCAGGGTCTGTTCGTTGATCTGGGTGGCGGCCTGCACCAGCGCGACCAGCAGGCCGACGATCAGGCCAGGCACGACCAGCACCATCACCAGCAGCATGACCACGCGCAGCGCTTCGGCCACCAGGTCGACAGCGACATCAGGATTCATCAGTAACTCCGATTGCTAGTAGCCGTGGATACTGCCCACGAGGGTGTTGACGGTCAGGGTCCAGCCGTCGACCAGCACGAACAGCAGCAGCTTGAACGGCAGCGAGATCACCAGCGGCGAGAGCATCATCATGCCCATCGCCATCAGCACCGACGACACCACCAGGTCGATGATGAGGAAGGGGATGAAGAGCATGGCGCCGATCTGGAAGGCGGTCTTCAGCTCGGACAGCACGAACGCGGCCAGCTTGACGGTGAAGGAGCGGTCTTCCGGCTTCATGGCCGCCGGTTCGCCGGCCAGGTGCGCGACCTGGGCCAGCGCGCTCTTGCTGGTCTGGGCCAGCATGAAGCGCGACAGCGGCTTCTCGGCGGTCTTCAGCGCCTGCTCCAGGCCGATCTGGTCGCGGTCGTAGGGAACGAAGGCTTCGTTCCAGACCTGCACCCCGATCGGGCGCATCACCAGCAGCGTGAGGATCAGGGCGATGCCGGTGATGACCCGGCTCGGCAGGCCCTGCTGCAGGCCGAGGGCCTGGCGCAGCAGCGAGAGCACGATCACGAAGCGCGTGAAGCTCGTCATCATCATGACCAGCACGGGCAGCAGCCCCAGCAGGGTCATGAGGACCAGGATCTGCGACTTCACGGACAGGCCGGAATTCGCGCCGGGGATCACCCCGGCCAGGACATCGGCAGCTCCCGCGGGAGCGGCACTCATCATCAGCGTAGCGCCTGCGACTGCAAGCGCGGTACGGCGCAATGCGGCGCCGCTCGTTCGAATCGTCATTGTGCGATCAGGTCCAGGTTCAAGCCGTCGAGGTCGATCACTTTCAGGCCGTACTGCTCGCCCGCCACCACCACTTCGGCGCGGCCGATCGGGGCGCCGTTGACCTTGATGACCAGCGGTTCGCCGGCGATCGTGTCGAGGGGCAGCACGCTGGCCGGGCCCAGGTCCATCAGGTCCTGCAGCGAGATGCGGGCCGCGCCCACTTCCAGGGTCAGGGTGACCGGGATACGGCGCATCATCTGCGGCAGGCGCGGGTTGCGTGGCGCGGGTCCGGCGGTCGCTTGCGCTTCCTCGTCGAGGAGAACGTCGACAGCCAGTTGCTCATTGAGGTTCATGTCCATTATTCGGCGTCTTCAAAAGAGGTTAAACAGAGCTTGCCCTTGTGCTCGGCGACAGCGGCCGTGAACAGGCGCGATTCGTCGAGCAGGACGTCGGCGCGGCCTACGCTCACCGGAATCACCTCGCCCACCTGCAGGGCAAACAGCTTCTCGAGCGTGATTTCGTGGCTGACCAGCCGTCCTTCGAGTTTCACTTTCAGGTTGGCCGCCAGCGGGTCGGCCGGGCGCTGGGCGCGCAGGACCGGACGTTCCGGCTGCAGCGCCTGCAGGATCAGGCCCATCATTTTCTGGTCCGGGGCGATCCAGCAGCGCGCGCTGCCGCCACCGTGCGGCTCGCGCAGGGTGACCGCGATCGCCCAGGCATTCTTGCCCGGTGCGCCGGCGCCGCCGGCGCTGGCCGCGGCGGCCGGCAATTCGATACCCGCACGCGTGGCCATACCGCGCACGCAGCGTGCGAGCAGTTCGGCCAGTTGCGCGCTCAGGGTTTGGCCCAGGCGCTCCTCGGTTGCGCTGACGCGCTCGCCGGCGGGATCGCGCAGCGGCGCGGCGGCGCCCTTGCCGCCGTAGCGCGCTTCGAGCAGCCCGACCAGCAGGGGGCGTTCGAAGGCGACCGAGGCCTGGCCGCAGGGACCGGCCACGCCCAGCCAGCGCAGCGCGGCGCCTTCCGGCGCACGTGCGAATTCCACCTGGGCGACCGCGAAGCCGCCCCAGTAGCGGCGCGAGGCCGGCGCCGCCAGTAATAAGGCGAGGTCGTCGGCAAACGTGGCGGCAAAGGCCGGCAGTAAATGCACGGGGCGCCCGAGCAGGCAGGGATCGAGCACCTGGTGCGGACGCGTCTGTTCGGGAGAATTGTTAATCGGCATGAATGTCGAATTGATTATGGCTATCGGGAGGTGTTTTTATTTCATTCCCTAGGGCAACAATTATACCGCCTAAATTGTTTCAGATCATTTGATATTCCTCTTTGAATTCCTCATTGCCGTACGGTAAGATCGTATCTTGATTTACGCGGCTTCCTAGGGGATTTACCCCAGCTTACGAGGGAAAACGTGAAATTTCAGGCGCGTTCGACACACATTTTTGTGCAAGTTTGAAATGCGCAATATTTAACAATTGGCGTTAAAACGACAGTTAATCAGGTTCGATCTGTCGCATAAACACCACTGGCTGTGTCACCGACACGCAACACAGAACGCATAGGATTTAACAAATGGGAACTGAACTTGCCGGTCTGATCAAAGCTGATCTTGCTGCACTGACAAACGAAGCACAACGCCTTGCCATTGCGCCATCGGTGCAAACAGCGGAAAGCAACCCTTCCGGCTTCTCCTTTGCCCAAACCATGAAGGACGCCATCCGCAGCGTCGACGACCAGGACCAGGCGGCCGCCGCCAAGATGGCCGACGTCGACAGCGGCAAGAGCGATGACCTGGTCGGCGCCATGCTGGCCAGCCAGCAAGCCAGCCTTTCCTTCTCGATGTTGATGCAAGTCCGTAACAAAGTGATGGGCGCGGTCGACGAACTGATCAAGCTGCCGGTCTGATTAACAGCAAACCATAATGATCTCGAAGCTAAAGAATGCCTTCGGCGAAGGCGGCCTGAAAAGCCTGCCCGCCTTCCCTACCCTGTTGCGCAACAACCTGACTCCGCTGCTGGTGCTCGCCATCGTCATCACGTCCGCCGTGATGATGTTCATGTGGCAGGACCAGGCCAGCTACAAGCCGGTCTTCGGCGCGCGCGAAAAAGTCGCCGTCAGCGACATGATGAACGTGCTCGACGCCGAGCAGATCCCCTACCGCATCCATCCGGACAGCGGCCAGGTCATGGTGCCGTCCGGCCAGCTGGGCAAGGCGCGCATGCTGCTCGCCGCCAAGGGCGTGACCGCCCAACTGCCGGCCGGCCTGGAACTGATGGACAAGAACGACCCGCTGGGCGTGTCGCAGTTCGTGCAGGACGTGCGCTTCCGCCGCGGCCTGGAAGGCGAGCTGGCGCAGAGCATCCTGACGCTGGACGCCATCGCGTCGGCGCGCGTGCACCTGGCCATCGCCAAGAGCAGCTCGTTTGTCGCCGGCACGGCCGACCAGTCCTCGGCCTCGGTCGTGGTCGCGGTCAAGCCGGGCCGCACCCTGGGCAACGAGCAGATCGCCGCGATCGTCAACATGGTGTCGGGCAGCGTCGCCTCGCTGTCGCCGGCGCGCGTGTCGCTGGTCGACCAGGCCGGCAACTACCTGTCCTCGCGCGTCGACCTCAGCGAAGGCTTCGACGGCTCCGCCCAGGGCGACGCGGCGGCACAGCGCGTGGCGCAGGAAGTGCGTGCGAACGTGGCCGAGCTGCTCGGCCCGGTGCTGGGCGCGAACAACTTCAAGGTCAGCGTCACCGCCGACATCGACAACGACAAGATCGAGGAAACCCAGGAAAAGTACGGCGAAGCCCCGAAGGTCACCAGCGAAGCGATGCGCGAGGAACTGGAGAAGAGCCGTCTCGCGCTGGGCGTGCCGGGCACCCTGTCGAACCGTCCACCGGTGCCGGCCGATCCGAACGCGCCTGCCGACGCCAACGCCGCCGCCGATGCGGAGAAGGCCGGCGACAACAACAACTCGCGCAAGAACGCGACCACCCGCCAGTACGCCTACGACCGTGCGATCACCCAGATCAAGCGCTCGCGCGGCCGCCTGCGCAAGCTGTCGGTGGCGGTGGTGCTGAACAACGCCAGCGCGGCCAACGCCAAGACCGGATTCAACCAGGCCGAACTGGCGAACATCGAGAAGATCCTGCGCGGCGGCCTGGGCATCGACACCGCGCGCGGCGACGTGCTGGCCGTGTCGAGCCTGAACTTCCCGGCCCCGGCGCCTGTGGAGCCGTGGTGGCAGGAGCGCGACACCGTCGTCGACGCGACCGGCTACGGCATCTGGATCGTCGGCGCCCTGCTCGGCTACCTGCTGCTGGCCCGTCCGCTGCTGCGCACGATCACCCAGCGCCTGGCGCCGCAATTGCCGGCTCCCGCCGCCGCCCCGGCCCTGGCCAACGGCGCCGTGGGCGCCGCGGCCGTGGCCGCGCCGAACGCGGTGCCGGCCCTGGCTGGCGCAACGGTCGCCGAGCCGCTCGTCGCCGGCGCCGGCGTGATGCCGGTGGTGCCGCTGCTCGAAAACTACGATTTGCCTCCGGCCGGCTCGGCCGTGGACGTGATGGTCGACCACCTGAAGGTACTGGCCGGCAAAGAGCCGGAACGCGTCGCCGAAGTGGTCAAACAATGGGTGCAGAAGAAACATGGCCGAACTGAACAATAACGACGGCGAAGCCGTCCTGAGCCCGGTCGAGCAGGCCGCCATCGTCCTGCTGTCGATCGGCGAAGAACCCGCCGCCGCGGTGCTGCGCTGCCTCGAGCGCGAAGAACTGATCGAGCTGACCCAGGTGATGTCGCGCATGAGCGGCATCAAGGTCGACTCGGTGAAGTACGCCGTCCAGAATTTCTTTGACGACTACCGCCAGCAAAGCGGCCTGCACGGCGCTTCGCGCAGCTACCTGAAGCGCTCGCTCGACCTGGCGCTGGGCAGCGACATCGCCAACAGCGTGCTGAACACGATCTACGGCGACGCGATCCGTCCGATGATGGCGCGCCTGCAGTACGCCTCGCCGAAGTGGCTGGCCGAATTCGTCGCGCACGAGCACGTGCAGATGCAGGCCGTGTTCCTGGCCTTCCTGCCGCCCGCGCTGGCCGGCCAGATCATCGAATCGCTGCCGGAAGAAGGCCGCGACCTGGTGCTGCTGAACCTGGCGCGCCTGGACGAGATCGACCGCGACCTGCTGCGCGAGCTGGAAGAACTGGTGGCGCGCTGCCTGTCGGCGCTCGACACCCAGAGCGCGAGCGTCGAAGGCGTGCGCCAGGTCGCCGAGATCCTGAACCGCCTGCCGAACAACCGCGCCGGCATGGTCGAACTGCTGCGCGCCCACGATCCGGACGTGGTGTCGCAGATCGAGATGTCGATGTACGACTTCTTCATCCTGTCGCGCCAGACCGAGCAGGTCATCACCCGCCTGCTCGACGAAGTGCCGCTCGAGCAGTGGGCGATCGCGCTCAAGGGCGCCGAACCGGCCCTGCGCGACGCCATCCTCTCCGCCATGCCGAAGCGCCAGGCGCAGTCCTTCGAGGACCTGATGCGCCGCTCGGGCCCGGTGCCGATGTCGCGCATCGAGCAGACGCGCAAGGACATCATGGCGGCCGTCAAGGCGCTGGCCGACGCCGGCGAGATCGACGTGCAGCTGTTCGCCGAGGCTACTGCCGAATGAAGCAGTTCCGGCCATTCCACTTCCCGCCCCTGGCCCAGGTGCGCGCCGCCGCGCGCGCCGCGGCCGACGCAGGCCATGACGCGCCGAACCAGGACGACTGGGACGGCGCGCTGGCGGCGGGTTATCGCCAGGGCCAGCAGGACGGCTACGACGCCGGCTTCGAGCAGGCGCGCGCCGAAGGTTTCGAGGCAGGCCAGGCCGAAGGCCGCAGGCAAGGCCTGGAAACCGGCCATGCCGAAGGTCTCGAGCAGGCGCTGGCCGGTTTCGAGGAGCTCGCCAAGCCGATCGACGCCGCCCTGAAGTCGCTCGAGCAGCTCAAGGCCGACTTCCGCGCCGCCCAGCGCAAGGAAGTCGTGGACCTGGTCGGCAAGATCGCCCGCCAGGTGATCCGCGCCGAACTGGCGCTGCAGCCGACCCAGCTTCTGGCCCTGGTCGACGAGGCCCTAGCCGCGATGCCGCCTTCGCGCGACACCGTCGAAGTGCTGATGAATCCGGAAGAGCTGCGCCGCGTCACGGAACTCGATCCGAAGCGCGCTAAGAAATGGAACCTGTTGCCGGATCCTTCGCTGGAGCCGGGCGAATGCCGCGTCAAGTCGGGCGACCACGAGGTCGACGCCGGCTGCCAGGGCCGCCTGGCGGCCTGCATGGACCAGGTGCGCGAAGCCCTTGAAGTCGAAGGAGAGGAAGCATGACGGCGCTTGTCGATACCCTGCGCTCGCTCGACATCGGCGCGGTGCCGGTCGCCACGCCCACCGGCCGCCTGGTCGGCGCGCAAGGCCTGCTGCTGGAAAGCGTCGGCTGCAAGCTGCACACGGGCCAGCGCGCCCGCATCGAACTGGTCGACGGCGGCTGGCTCGACGCCCAGGTCGTGGGTTTTCGCGACAAGGTGTCCTACCTGATGCCGTTCAAGAAGGCCCATGGCCTGGCGACCGGCGCGCGCGTGCTGCCCGAAAAGAACACGAGCAAGCTGATGATCGGCCCGTCCTGGCTGGGGCGCATGGTCAACGGCCTGGGCGAAGAAATCGACGGCCTGGGCCGCCTCGGCGGCGACCAGCCGCTCGAGACCACGCCGCCCAAGGTCAACCCGCTGCGCAAGACCCCGGTCGACGAGCCGCTCGACGTGGGCGTGCGCGCCATCAATTCCATGCTCACGCTCGGCAAGGGCCAGCGCGTGGGCCTGATGGCGGGCTCCGGCGTCGGCAAATCGGTGCTGCTGGGCCTGATCACGCGCCAGACCGTGGCCGACGTCATCGTCGTCGGCCTGATCGGCGAGCGTAACCGCGAGGTGCGCGAATTCGTCGAGAAGTCGCTCGGCCCGGATGGCCTGAAGCGCGCGGTGCTGGTCGTGGCCCCGGCCGACGAATCGCCCATGATGCGGGTGATGGCCACCGAACTGTGCCATTCGGTCGCCGCCCACTTCCGCGACCGCGGCCAGAACGTGCTGCTGCTGGTCGACTCGCTCACCCGCTACGCGATGGCGCTGCGCGAAGTCGCGCTGTCGCTGGGCGAGCCGCCGGCCACGCGCGGCTATCCGCCGTCGGTGTTCTCGAACCTGCCGCAGCTGGTCGAATCGGCCGGCAACGGCGAGAACCCGAAAGGCAGCATGAGCGCGATCTACACCGTGCTGGCCGAAGGCGACGACCAGCAGGACCCGGTGGTCGACACCGCGCGCGCGATCCTGGACGGCCACATCGTGCTCACGCGCGAACTGGCCGAGCGCGGCCACTACCCCGCCATCGACGTGGCGCAATCGATCAGCCGCTGCATGGCGCAGGTCGTGACGCCTGACCACGCGAACGCGGCCCGCAAGCTGAAAGCGGCGCTGGCGCGCCATGCGCGCGTGCGCGACCTGATTCCGCTGGGCGCCTACACGCCCGGCGCCGATCCGGAAACCGACCGCGCGGTGCGCCTGCAGCCGCACATCGAGGCCTTCCTGTGCCAGGGCACGCGCGAAGGCGCGCCGCTCGACACCTGCGTCACCCAACTGCAAGGGATGATGGCATGAAGGTGACGACATGAACCGCCGCGACGCGATCCACAGCCTCGACACCCTGGTGCAACTGCGCAGCTCGGAAGTCGACCGCCTGCAGACCGAACTGGCGCGGCAGCAAGCCACGCGCGCGCGTTACCAGGCCAACCTGGAACGCCTGCATGCACTGGCCGAGGGCAGCGGCGCCTCGGGCCGGCTGGCCCCTGCCCTGGCGCTGAACTGCGGCCAGTACAAGCAGGCCGTGTTCGCGCTGGCCGACAGCCATCGCACCGACCTGCAGCTGCACGAAGCCAACATGGCGGTCGCGCAGCGCAACTTGACCGCGGCGTGGACGCGCCGCGAACTGCTCGGCAAGGTGCTCGAGCAGCAGCAGGACGCGCTGGCGCGCGAACAGGAACGCGCGGCAAAGAAGCGCGAAGACGAAATCGCCACCCAATCGTGGCTGGCAGGACGGGCGTGAAGCCCCAATAAGGAGAATTCAATGGCGATCAATACCACTTACGATCCGGCCACCACGGCACAGGCACTGGCGCAGGCGTTCACGGCCGGGCGCCAGTCGCTGCTGACGCGCCAGGCCGATGCCGCGACGGCGACCGAAAAGGGCCTGAACGCGCTCGACTCGGCGCTGCGCACTTTCCAGACCAGCCTGCTGAGCCTGACGGGCGCCAACCAGACCATTACCGCGAATAGCGCCGTCTTCAGCGACACCACGATCGCAAGCGCCAGCGCGAGCGCCACCGCGGCGCCCGGCACCTACACCTTCTTCGTCCAGCAGGTCGCCAGCGCGCACAAGATTTCCTACAGCGGCCTGACCGACTTCGCCGGCGGCGGCTCGCTCACGCTGGGCAGCGGCAGCAACTCGTTCACGCTCGACCTGGGCGCCAAGGCCACCTGGACCCCGCGCGACCTGGCCGCCGCCATCAATGGCGATGCCAAGAACACCAGCATCTCGGCCTCGGTCGTCACCACCAGCACCGGCGTGTCGGAACTGGTGCTGACCTCGAAAGCCACGGGCGCTGCCAACGCCATCACGGTCACCCCGAGCGGCGCCGGCAGCGGCATCGATGCCAACCTGGCGGCGAAACTGGGCGCCGCCCCGAACCAGCTGACGAAGGCGCTCGACGCCATCGTGCGCGTCGGTTCGGACACCGGCACCGCCATCACGCAGGCCAGCAATACCTTCAGCGTGATCGACGGCGTGACGATGACGCTGACGAAAGCGCAAGCCGCCGGCAGCAGCCCGGTCACCCTGACGGTCGCTTCCGACGCGTCGAAGACGACCGCCAACGCCCAGGCTTTCGTGGATGCCTACAACAAGCTGAAATCCGCGGTCGACTCCCTGGTCAGCCCGGGCGATCCGACGGGCGGCTCGGCAGCCGGCGCCTTTGCCGGCGACAGCGGCGTGCGCGCCCTGCGCGACCGCCTGGTCAGCATCGTGCGCAATACCAGCGGCACCACGCTGGCGAGCTTCGGCATCATCGCCAACCGCGACGGCACCCTGGGCATCGACAACACCCGCCTGACCAAGGCGCTGGCCGCCAACCCAACCGGTCTCGACACCCTGATCGGCAGCACGGTGGCGGGCAGCACCAGCGGGATCGCCGGCCAGCTCAAGACCTACCTGGAATTGTGGACCGGCGCCAAGGGCCAGATTCCGAGCCGCCAGGATGCGGTCGGCAAGCTGCAGAGCACCCTGACCGAACGCCAGACCGCGCTCGACAAGCAGTACGACAGCGCCTATGCGCGCTACCTGGCGCAGTTCACGCAGCTGCAGACCGTTCAAAGCAATATGTCCTATAACACCTCGCTGTTCGACGCTTTGTTCAGCAGCGACAAAGATTAAAGTACACCCATGTCCTATCAAGAAGCCTACGGCAGCTATCACGCTGCCAACCTGGATGCGCAGACCTCGCGCGCATCCCCGGTGGAGCTGGTGCTGTTGCTCACCGATGGCCTGCTCGACGAACTGGCGCGCGCCCGCGGCCATATCGTCGGCAAGCGCTACGAACTGAAAGCCAACAGCATCGACAAGTGCTGCGAAATCATCAACGGCCTGTCGAGCTCCCTCGACTTCGAACAGGGCGGCGAAGTGGTGGCCAACCTGGCGCGCCTGTACGACTTCTGCGCCGCACGCCTGCAGAACGCCGGCATCAAGATGGACCCGGCGATGGTCGACGAAGTGGTGACCATTCTCACCACGATCCGCCAGGGCTGGCAGGGCGTGCAGGCTCGCAATGGCTAGGACCGCGGCGATCGGCATGCTCGCCGCCGCGCTGACCGATGCCGGCGCCGCGCACGACTGGGAACGCCTGGGCGCGCTGGCCAAGTCGCTGGCGCCGCAGCTGTCGGCGCTGGCCGCGCGCGGCCCCTGGACAGCGGCCGAACGCGCGGCGCTGGCGCGCCTGCGCGCGGCCCACGACGGCGCCGCCGCGGCCTGCGCCGCGGCCCTGGACGACCTGGGCCAGCGCCTGGCCGAGATGCGCAACAACAAAGATGGCTGGATCGCGTACGCGCTGGCCAGCGAGACCGAATCAGCCTGACGACATGATGAATCTGAACCTGACCAACCTGAACCTGTCCGCTGCGGGCAAGGGCGCAAAGCCGGCCGATCCGGTTGCCGCCGGCGCCACCGGCACGGCCGACGCGGCGACCGTCCGGGACGTGGCCGCCGCCGGCGCCGTCGCGCAGCAGCCGGGCGATGCGGCGCAGGCGCCGGTGCAGCCGGCCCTTGCCTTCGCCCAGTGGCTGGGGCTGGAGCAGCCGGCCGCGCAAGCCGCGGCCGAGGATGCCGCCGCCGGCGCAAACGCGCCGGCAGCCGAGCTGCCCGCGGACGAACAGCAGCCGGCCGACACTGCCCTGCTGGGCGGCGCAATGGCGATGCCGCTGATGCCGGTGGCGCAAGCCACCCTGGCCGCCGTCGTCGCCGCGCTGCCGGGCGTGCCGGCCCCTAAAGAATCGGCGCCCGCTGCCGATACCGAGGTTTCGCCGGCGCCTGAAGCCGGCGGCGCGCGCATCGATGCCCGCGCCGCAGCCGTACCTGTCGCCGCGCCGGCGCTTGCCGAATCGGCCATGCAGGCCGTGCCGGCCAGGCCTGCCGCCGCGCCGGCGGCAACGCCGGCCGGCCAGCAGAACAACGCCGCAGCCGCCTTGCCTGCCGATGCCTTCGCCGGCCTCGACGCAGGCCAGGACCAGGTCGCGGCGCAGACCGGCGAACGCGGCGTGGCCCAGGCCTTCGGCGTGGCCGCCCCGGCAAGCGGCGCCGCACAGCGCGGCGCCGACACGGTGACGCTCTCGGGCCCGCCGACCGCCTGGCGCCAGACCCTGCACGAGGCGCTCGGCGAGCGCCTGCAGCTCCAGCTCGGCAAGAACGCCGAGCAGGCGGTGATCCGCCTCGAGCCGCCGATGCTGGGCCGTGTCGAGATCGCGATCCGTCACAGCGCCGGTTCGCTCGAAGTGCACATCTCGGCCACCCACGGCGAGGTGCTGCGCCAGCTGCAGACCGTCAGCGAAAACCTGCGCAACGACCTGGCCCAGCGCCAGTTCACGGACGTGGCGGTCAACATCACCCAGGCGGCGCGCGGCGCGAATGCGGCGCCGCTGTTCGCCGGCGACGGCGGTGGCCGTGGCCGCCAGCAGGAAGGCCAGCAACAGGAACAACTGCCCGGCAACGCCCTTGCCGAGGCCAATGACGGCGCGTCGGCGTTCTCGCTGAACGCACGCGCTTAACGAACTGCGCTTTACGAATTGATTCAGGAACGATGAACAACAAGCTGAAAATGATCATTGGCGTTGTCGCCGTCGCGGTGCTCAGCGCCGCCGCGGCCGGCGGCGCCATGTGGTGGATGAAGCCGCAGGCGGCCGAAGCGGCCGGCGCGGCGCATGCCGCCGAAGCACCGAAGAAAAAGGAAAAATCGGACAAGCCGGTCAAGTACGTCACCCTCGACAAGGTGATCGTGATGCTGCGCCGCGCGCCGAACGAAGCACAGGCCCATTACCTGTCGACCGACCTGGTGCTGGCCACCAATGAGGAAGGCGAGAAGCAGACCAAGGAACACCTGCCGCTGCTGCGCGCGGTGGCCGTGCGCGCCCTGTCGGCGCACTCGCTGGCCGAAGCCCAGGCCATGACGGTCGAGCAATACGCCGAACAGCTGAACAAGACTTTCGACGCCAATTATGCGAGCGAAGAACGGGACAAGCCGTTCGACGAAGTCATGATCGGCAAGCTGATCATCGAATAACGCCTTCGGGGATAACGTGGCCTACTTAGCCGACTACGCCGATACTTCCTGCGCCAGCGAATACCACGAAGCCGCCAGTGCTTCGAGCATGAGCCCGCGCGAGGAACAGCGCCACCTGGTGGCGTACGCGCCGCTGGTCAAGCGCATCGTGCGCCAGCTCAATTCGCAAGTCTCGGGTGCGATGTCGCGCGAGGACATGGAGCAGATTGGCCTGATGGGCCTGCTCGAAGCGCTGCGCCGCTACGGCACGCCCGACACCGGCTTCGGCAGCTTCGCCTCGCTGCGCATCCGCGGCGCCATCCTCGACGAGCTGCGCCGCCAGGACTGGCGTCCGCGCGCGGTGCGCCAGGACGCGCACCGCCTGCGCGACGGCCTGCGCGCGCTGACCCGCTCCCTGGGTCGCGAGCCGACACCGCAGGAGGCGGCCGAGGCGCTGGGCATCACCCAGGAAGCCTACTGGCAGCACCTGCTCGACGACGGCGCCGAAGAGATGCTCAGCTTCGACGAAGTGCTGCAGGAAGCGACCGAGCAGGCGCACAGCGCGCCCGGCCCGGAAGAGTCGCTGCTGGTGCGCCGCAGCCTGGAGCAGGCGCTGGCGGCATTGAGCGAGCGCGAGCAGCGCGTGATCCAGATGATCTACGAGTTCGAGCTCAGCTACAAGGAAATCGCCGCCGTGCTCGACCTGTCCGACGCCCGCGTCTGCCAGCTCAACAAGAGCGCGCTGGCCAAGATGAAGGCCGCCCTCGGGGCGCGCTGATCCAACAAGAGCAACAAGAGAAAACCATGCAAACCATCCTGAAAGGCCCGTCATGCAGCAGTTAATCGGTATCCTTATTGTGCTCGGCTGCGTCTTCGGCGGCTTCGCGCTGATGGGCGGGACCGTCACCGCCATCTGGCACCCCGTCGAGATCCTGATCATCGTCGGCGCCGCCTTCGGCGCGCTCGTGATCGGCAACGAGAAGCACGTGCTCGGCGAAATGGCGCACCAGCTCAAGAAGATCGCCTCGCGCAAGAAGCACGACTCTGAATTCCAGCGCCAGCTCCTGCTGCTGATGTACGAACTGCTGCAACTGGCCGCCGGCGGCCTGAAGGCGCTCGATGCCCACGTCGAGGCGCCGCGCGAGAGCGCGATCTTCCAGCGCTACCCGCGCATCCTGGACGAGCCGAAGCTGCTCGCCTTCATCGTCGACAACTTCCGCCTGATGGCCATGGGCAAGATCAACGCCCACGAACTCGAAGGCGTGCTGGAGCAGGAACTGGACGCGATCCACGAGGAGCTGACCCAGCCCTCGAAGTCGCTGCACAAGATCGCCGAAGGCATGCCGGGCTTCGGCATCCTGGCCGCGGTGCTCGGCATCGTGATGGCGATGTACTCGGTCTCCGGCGGCGCCGACTCGGGCCTGATCGCCGAGAAGGTCGGCGCGGCGATGGTCGGCACCTTCATCGGCATCTTCTTCTGCTACGGCCTGCTCGACCCGCTGTCGAACATGATGAAGCAGCTGGTGAATTCGGAAGCGTCGACCATGGAAACCGTGAAGGTGGTGCTGTGCACCCACGTGGCCGGCAAGCCGGCGCTGCTGGCGATCGACGCCGGGCGCCGCCTGATCCAGCTGAACACCAAGCCGAGCTTCGCCCAGCTCGAGCAGTGGATCAACGCAATGGGTGGCGATGACGAGTCGCAGAACAAGCGCCGCCGTTCGAGCGACCGGATGACGGGGTAAGCGGTGTCCAAGCTGAACGACAAGCATCACGGCGAGACCATCGTCAAGCGCGGCGGCGGCAAGCACGACCACGACGAGCACGGCGGCGCCTGGAAGGTCGCGTTCGCCGACTTTTGCCTGGCCCTGCTGTCGCTGTTCCTGGTGCTGTGGCTGATGGCCGCGCGCGAGAAGGAAGCCGTCGAGAGCATGATGAAGGACGCGGCGGTCGGCCAGCTCGAAGGCCCGGGCAGCCGTCCGCAGATCGCCGACAAGCCGAGCGGCAGCCTGATCGAACGCTTCCCGACCATGCATGACGGCACCGGTCCGGCGAACGCCGCCGGCGCCGACAGCGCCACCCGCGTCTCCTATGACTCCCCGAGCGACCTGGCTGCGCTGTCGAAAAAGCTGGAAAAGATGAGCGAGGAAGCCGGCCTGGCGTCGAACCTGGAAGCGACGGTGACGCCCTTCGGCCTGCGCGTGATGCTGCACGACACCGACAAGCAGGGCATGTTCATGCGCGGCAGCGCCCTGCCGACCGGCCGCTTCGCGCGCCTGCTGCAGAAAATGGGCCCGCTGTTCGCGCAGATGGAAAACCAGATGCTGATCGTCGGCCACACCGACTCGGTGCAGTACACCTTCGCCGAGAAGACCGGCATGTCGAACTGGTCGCTGTCCTCGAACCGCGCGATGGCCGCGCGCGCCCAGCTGCTCACGGGCGGCATGCGCAGCGACAGCGTGCTGCAGGTGGTGGGCATGGCCGACCGCGCCCCGCTCAACCCAAAACAAACGGACGCCGACGTCAACCGGCGCATCGAGATCATGATCCTGACGCGCGCGCAATCGCGTTCGGTGGCCGCCATGTTCGGCGCCCCCGGCGCCACCCGCGAACTGGTGGACGGCGTATCCGTCAGCGCCGCCGGCAAGGACGAGAACGCGGCCCAAGCCGGCGACGTGCAAGCGCTGGACGGCCAACTGGTGAAGTAACCATGACGATTCAATCGAAAACCCGAGGTACCCGCATGAAAATCACTGGAACCGGCGCACCGGTCATGACGCCTGCCATCGGCGGCCCTGCTCCTGCCGCCGCTCCTGCAGCCCCCGCCAGCGCCGCCGCCCCGGCCGCCTTGGAATCGGAAGTGCTGCAGCCGGCGACCCAGGCCCTGCGCGCGATGCCCGACTTCGACGCGGCCCGCGTGGCCGAACTGCGCGACGCGCTGGCCAAGGGCGAACTGCCTTTCGATCCGGCGCGCCTGGCCGGCATGATCCAGCGCTTCCACGGAGGCCGCTGATGACCCGCATGACGCGCCAGCAGGCCGTCCAGGCCCTCGCGGACGGCGTGCAGCTCGACCTGGAAGCCGCGAAGGCCATCCTGGCCCTGCTCGAGCGCCAGTTCCAGGCCGCGCTGCGCCACAAGGGCAGCGAGCTGACCGCGCTGGCCGAGGAGCTCACCCCTGCGCTCGACGCGATGGACGCGCGCCGCCGCCAGCGCGTGGCCCTGGTGCGCGCCCTGCATGGTCCCGACGGCACGATGACCCAGTTCATCGCCGCCCAGCCGGAGCCGGGCCGCGCGCGCCTGGCCGCCGCCTGGACCGAGCTGGAGCGCCTGGTGGTCGCGTGCAAGGCCGCGACCACGCGCAACGGCAACCTGCTGGCCGACCAGTTCACCACCATGCAGCGCGTGCTGCACGGCGAGGACCAGACCTATGCGCCACGCTGAGTTTTCGACCACGCCGCTGTCGGCCACGCTGCCGACCGCGTCGACCCGCCCCACCGCCGCCATCGGCGGCGGCAGCGGTTTCGGCCGCACCTTCGCCCAGGTGCAGGGCGAAGTCGTCGACTTCATCCAGAACGGCGGCGGCGCGACCGCCACCGACCTGACGCCGGAAGGCGCGATGTGGCATCAGCGCAGCGCAGCCGAAGTGCTGGCGCCGGAAGAAGCGGAGAACGGAACGGCCAGCGAAGAGCAGCAGGCTTTCCTGGACAGCATCGCCCCATGGGCGCGCGAAGCGGCCGCGAAGCTGGGCGTCGCGCCCGAGCTGGTGGCGGCGCACGCGGCGCTCGAATCGGGCTGGGGCCAGCGTCCCATCCCCGGCGCGAAAGGCGGGAGCAGCCACAACCTGTTCGGGATCAAGGCCAGCGGCAACTGGAGCGGCGCCGTGGCCGAAACGGCAACCACCGAATATGTCGGCGGCGCCGCGGTCAAGACGAACGCGCGCTTCCGTGCCTATCCGGACCCGGCCAGCGCCTTCCGCGACTATGCCCAGATGCTGCTCGATAACCCGCGCTACAAAGGCGCGATCGGCGCCGGCAACGACGCCAACGCCTTCGCCCAGGGCCTGGCCAGGGGCGGTTACGCGACCGATCCGGCCTATGCCGCCAAGCTGGCGCGCCTGGCCGGAAAGCTGCAGGGAATCAGCGGCTGATGGGCAGCCGGTCGGCAGGTTCGACCATGCCGGGGGCGGTCACGCGCATGCGCACGACCTGTCCGCTGGAAGCGTTACGGACCCGCACCAGCGCGCCTTTGGCGCCGGTGTCGAGCGCTTCGCCGGCGGTGCTGACCTCGATGCCGTCCTGGCGCGCAATCATGACGACAGCGTCGCCGCGTTTGACCAGGACGGGTGCGCTTAGCGAACTGTTACGTAAAACGTCGCCGGCGCGCAACAATCTGCGGCTCGTTTGGCCTACCGCATCAATTGGACTGATTACAGGGTCAGTAATGCTGGTAATGTCCCGTTGCCCTACGGTAACATGCGAGTCGGTAAGCACTTCATTGGCTGCGATCGGGGTGGCGGCGACAACGACCGACGCGGTGATGCGGGCCCGCACGATGTATTCCTGACGGCTGGCGCCGGCGCCCGGGCAGCGCACCGCGAAGCGCATGCGGGTGGGCTGGCGGGTGTCGAGAACGTCGACCTCGACCGGGCCCGAACAGGCCGGCGCCGCGCGCGGCGGCACCACGGTGAGATCGAAGCGGGCGTCGGTGAGGCCGGAAGCCTCGGCCTGCTTCTCGAGCTCGGCGCGGGCGGCCGCCTCGACCTGGCTGGCGGCGGTGGGAGCGGCAAAGGCCGGCGCAAGCGCCAGCAGGGGCAAGGACACGAGCGGAAGTAAAACGCGGCGGGCGGTACGAAGAATCATTGCGACAGACCTTGGCAATCAAAGATTTAACCATTCTAACGAAACACACTGCAGTTCACGACGGAGGACAAGCGAATGACGATCAACTTTAAGGAAGCACTGGGTGTGCACGCCGACGCGCTGCACGTGCGCGCCGAGCGCACCAAGGTGCTGGCCGCGAACATCGCCAACGAAAGCACGCCGGGCTTCACGGCGCGCGACCTCGACTTCGGCGCGGTGCTGCAGGAGCGTATCGACGCGGAAGCCGGCGAAGCCGGCGTGGGCCTGCCCTCGTTCTCGGACGGCGACGCGCTCTACCGCGTGCCCTTCCACCCCAGCGCCGACGGCAATACCGTCGAAATCGGCGTCGAGCAGGCCGCGTTCTCGCAGAACGCCTCCGACTTCCAGACCAGCCTCACCTTCATCAACATGAAGCTGCGCGGCCTGGCCAAAGCCATCAACGGACAATAAGCATGAGCTTCAAGGACATCTCGAATATCGCAGGATCGGCGATGGCGGCCCAGTCGGTGCGCCTGAACACGATCGCTTCCAACCTGGCCAACGCCGACACCGCGGCCGCTTCCGAAGCCGACGCCTACCGCGCGCGCAAGCCCGTCTTCGCCGCCGTCATGGAAAGCGACAACGGCGCGCGCGTGCAGGTGCTCGACGTGGTCGAAAGCGCCGATCCGGTGCGCAAGGTCTACGAGCCGGGCAACCCGCTGGCCGACGCCGACGGCATGGTCGTCTACAGCAACGTCAACTCGGTCGCCGAGATGGCCGACATGATGTCGGCCTCGCGCGCCTTCGAGACCAACGTCGAAGTGCTGGGCCGTATCAAGTCGATGCAGGCTTCGCTGCTGAAACTGGGCGAGGGCTGATCATGCTGACCAATTCCCTCGCTTCCTCGAACAACGCCACGAACGGCGCCGGTCTCGATGCGGTCTCGACCAGCGCGGACGTGAGCGCCAACAAGGACATGTTCACCAAGCTGCTGGTCGCGCAGATCCGCAACCAGGACCCGCTGTCGCCGTCGGACCCGAGCCAGTTCGTGAACCAGCTCTCGCAGCTGTCGCAGACCGAGGCCCTGCAGAGCCTGTCGAAGACCACCAGCGCCAGCGCCAGCGTGCTGCAAAGCCTGCAGGTGCTGGCCATGGGCGGCCAGGTCGGCTCCAGCGTATCGGTCGCGACCGACCGCGTGCGCGTGGACGACAGCGTCATCCAGGGCAGCGTCAACCTGCCGGCCGCCAGCAGCGCGACCAACCTGGTCCTGACCAGCACCGACGGCAAGGCGCACACGGTCTCCCTGCCCTTCCATGCGGCGGGCTCGCAGGCATTCACCATCGACCCAAGCGCCCTGGGCCTGGCGCCGGGTAACTATGCGATCTCGGCCCAGGCCGCCGACGGCACCCGCGTGCCGGTCGAGGTCACCGGCCGCGTCGACAGCGTGCGTCTGTCGGGCACCGGCTCCGTCGTATTGCAGGTGGCAGGCGTCGGCGAAGTCGACCCGTCCGCCATCACTGGTTTCAACGGCAAGACCGCCACCCAGGTCGCCTCCAACTAATTCAAGGATTCAGACATGAGCTTCAACATCGCCCTTTCCGGTATCCAGGCCATCAACGAGCAGCTGGAAGCCGTTTCGAACAACATCGCCAACTCCAGCACCTACGGCTTCAAGAGCAGCCGCGCCAACTTCGCCTCGCTCTACGCCGGCGAGCAGGCCAACGGCGTCACCGTCGGTTCGCTGACCCAGAACATCGGCCAGAACGGCTCGGTCGAGTCGACCGGCCGCTCGCTCGACGCCGCCATCTCGGGCCGCGGCTTCTTCGTCAGCCGCGATTCGCAGGGCGTGATCTCGTACAGCCGCGTCGGCATCTTCGCAGCCGACAACGCCGGCAACCTGGTGGACGCCGCCGGCCGCAAGGTCCAGGGCTACGGCCCGGCCGTGGGCGGCAACCTGGGCGTGATGGGCGACATCAAGATCCCGACCGGCCAGATCGCCGCCTCGGCCTCGACCGGCGTCACTTTCGTCGGCAACCTGTCGGCCGACTGGACGCCGCCGACCACCGCCACCTTCAACAGCACCGACGCCACCAGCTACAACATGGTCAAGCAGTCGGTCCTCTACGATTCGCTCGGCACCCAGCACACCGTGTCGCAGTACTTCGTGAAGAACGCGGCCCCGGCCAACACCGTGACCGTGTACTACGGCTTCGACGGCGCCGCTCCGGACACCACGACCTCGACCACCCTGTCGTTCTCGGGCACCGGCCAGCTGCCGCCGGTGGCGAAGAGCGGCGCGCTGACCCTGACGCCGGCCAACGGCGCGGCCCCGATCAACTTCACGGTCGACTACAGCGGCACCACCCAGTTCGCCGGCGAAGCGACCACCACCACCAACAGCACCGACGGCTACGCTTCGGGCACCTACGTCGGCGTGGAACTGGCCGATGACGGTTCGGTCGTGGCGCGCTACAGCAACGACCAGAAGCAGGTCGTCGGCACCGTCGCCCTGGCGACCTTCGCCAACGAAGGCGCCCTGACCCCGACCAGCGACACCAGCTGGACCGCCAACGCCGCTTCCGGCCTGGCGCTGTACGGCACCCCGGGCACGGGCCTGGCGGGCAAGCTGAGCACCGGCGCGCTGGAAGGCTCGAACGTCGACATCACGTCGGAGCTGGTGGGCCTGATGACCTCGCAGCGCAACTACCAGGCGAACTCGAAAGTGATCACGACCGAGAACCAGATGATGCAGACGCTGATGCAGGCGCTGAACTAAGGGCTGACCGGGCATGGATAAACTGATCTTCACGGCCGTCTCCGGCGCCGAGCACACGCTGCGCGCCCAGCAGGTGCACGCGAACAACCTGGCCAACATGGACACGCCGGGCTTTCGCGCCAACCTGGAACTGGTGACCAGCCAGCAGCTCGGCGGCTACGGCTACGACGACGTGCACATGGCCCGCACCCAGGCCGACGCCATCTCGACCAAGCCGGGCACGGTGCGCGAGACCGGCCGCCCGCTCGACGTGGCGATCAACGGCAACGGTTACTTCGCGGTCGAATTCGGCGGCAACGAGGCCTATACCCGCGCCGGCGCGATCGACATCGACGCCAATGGCGCGCTGTCGGTGAACGGCCGTCCGCTGCTGGGCGAAGGCGGTCCCATCGTGCTGCCGCCCCACTCGGCGGTCGAGATCGGCACCGACGGCACCATTTCCGTGATGGCCGAAGGCGCGACCACCATGCAGGTGATCGACAAGCTGCGCCTGGTGACGGCCGAAGGCCCGGAACTGACCAAGAACGAGGCCGGCCTGATCGTCTCGCGCAACGGCGACCAGTTGCAGGCCGACCCGAACATCAGCGTGCGCTCGCGCGCCCTGGAAGGCAGCAACGTGTCGGCCATCGAAGAGATGGTCGCGACCATGGCCCTGAACCGCAGCTTCGAGCTGCAGATGAAGCTGTTCCAGGCCGGCGACAAGATGAACGAGGCGGGCAACCGCTTACTCGGCGCCTGATCGGTGCTCAAGCAGTAGTCGAGACTCAAGGAGAAATACATGAATCCAGCAATGTGGATCAGCAAGACCGGCGTGCAGGCACAGGATGCGAAGCTGCAGGCCATCGCCAACAACCTGGCGAACGTGAACACCGTCGGCTTCAAGCGCGACCGCGTCGTGTTCGAAGACCTGTTCTACCAGGTCGACGCCCAGCCGGGCGCCCAGAGCGCGGACAATACCGTCTCGAACGGCGTGCAGCTCGGTAACGGCACGCGCCTGGTCGGCACCCAGAAGGTGTTCACCAACGGCTCGCTCCAGACCACCAGCCAGCAGCTCGACGTCGCCATTTCCGGCGCCGGCTTCCTGCAGGTGCGCCGTCCGAACGGCGAACCGGCCTTCACCCGCGCCGGCCAGCTGCAGATCGACGCCAACGGCACCCTGGTCAATGCCCAGGGCCTGCCGCTGGTGCCGCAGATCACCGTGCCGAACAACGCCACCGCGATCACCATCGCCGAAAACGGCACCGTCTCGGCCACCGTTCCCGGCCAGGCCGCCCCGACCGAAATCGGCGCCCTGACCCTGACTTCGTTCGTCAACCCGGCGGGCCTGCTGGCCCTGGGCGAGAACCTGTTCTCGGAAACGGCCGCCAGCGGCGCGCCGACCGAAGGCCGTCCGGGCGACGGCGCCCTCGGCAAACTGAAGCAGGGCGCGCTCGAAGGCTCGAACGTGCAGGTGGTCGAAGAGATGGTCGACATGATCGCGGCCCAGCGCACCTACGAGATGAACACCAAGGTGCTGTCGGCGGCCGACAACATGCTGCAGTACCTGGCACAGGCGGCGCGATAATGAAACCGTTCAGCATCGCCGCGCTTGCCGCGGCCCTGCTCCTGACCGGCTGCGCCTCGCGCGCGCCGCTCGCGCCCACCGTGGACGACGAGCCGCTGCCGGCCGCGCCGACCGTGCAGCGCGGCGTCTCGGGCGGCGTGTTCAGCGCCGAGTCGGTCTCGCTGACCTCGGACGCCCGCGCCTACCGCGTCGGCGACGTCGTCACCGTGATCCTGCAGGAGACCACCCAGGCCAGCAAGCGCGCCGGGACCAGCTTCAACAAGGGTTCGTCGGTGGGCGTCGCCCCGCTCGGCCTCCTTGGCAAAACCTTCGGCAAGACCGGCGTCGACATCACCGCCGACCGCAGCTTCGCCGGCGACTCGACCAGCACCCAGCAGAACGCCCTGTCCGGCGCGCTGACCGTGATCGTGCAGGAAGTGCTGCCGAACGGCCTGCTGCGCGTGGCCGGCGAAAAGAACATGACCCTGAACCAGGGCGAGGAATTCCTGCGCCTGAAGGGCTATGTGCGCGCCGCCGACATCGACAGCGACAACCAGGTGTCGTCGCTGCGCGTGGCCAATGCCCGCATCGCCTACTCGGCCAAGGGCGTGCTCGCGGATGCGAATTCGGCCGGCTGGCTGACCCGCTTCTTCACCGGCCCCTTGATGCCGTTCTAAGCCAAGCAAACCAACCCCGAGGCGGCGCCGCATCGTCGCGCCGACCGAGGGTGTCCTGTCTTCGACGATGCGCCTTGCCCTGACCTGACGTCAGGCGCTCCAGGGAACACAACATGATTCAGTTTCGCAGCATGACCATCGTTTTCCGTATCATTTTCGCCGCCGCGCTCGCCCTTGGCGCGGCCGCGCCCGCCAGCGCCGCGCAGGCGCTGCGCAACTTGGTCAGCGTCGAGGGCGTGCGCGAAAACCCGCTGGTCGGCTACGGCCTCGTCGTCGGCCTGAACGGCTCGGGCGACTCGACCCAGGTGAAGTTCGCCAGCCAGTCGGTGCTCAACATGCTCAAGCAGTTCGGCGTCAAGCTGCCGGAAGGCCAGGACGCGAAGAACAAGAACGTCGCCGCCGTGATGGTGTCGGCCGTCTTCCCGCCGGGCTACCGCCGCGGCCAGGCGATCGACGTCACGGTCTCGTCGCTGGGCGACGCCAAGAGCCTGCGCGGCGGCACCCTGCTGCTGACCCAGCTGCGCGCGGCCGACAACGAAGTCTATGCGCTGGCCCAGGGCAACCTGGTGGTCGGCGGCCTGAACGCCTCGGGCAAGAGCGGCTCCTCGGTGACGGTGAACACCCCGACCACCGGCCGCATCCCGAACGGCGCCATGATCGAGCGCGAGATCGCCACCGACTTCTCCACCCGCCCGCAGGTGCTGCTGCGCCTGCGCCATCCGCATTTCGAGACCGCGACCAACGTCGTGAACGCGATCAACCGCCGTTTCGGCCAGGTCGCCACCACCGCCGACGGCACCAGCGTCGAAGTCCTGGCGCCTTCCGATCCGACCGAGCGCGTGGCCTTCGTCGCCAAGCTCAATGCCCTTCAGGTCGAAGCCGGCACCGAAGTGCCGAAGGTGGTGTTCAACTCGCGCACCGGCACGGTGGTGATCGCCGACGGACTGCGCGTGAAGGCGGCCGCCGTTACCCACGGTTCGCTGAAGGTGGTGATTTCGGAAAGCGCGCGCGTCAGCCAGCCCGGTCCCCTGTCGCGCGGCCAGACCGCGGTGACGCCGCAGTCGCAGCTCTCGGTCGACCAGGGTTCGGGCCAGATGTTCAAGTGGCCGGCCGGCGCCAAGCTGCAAACCATTATCGACGTCGTCAACAGCCTGGGCGCTTCCCCGGACGACATCATGGCAATCCTGCAGGCGCTGGACCAGGCCGGCGCGATCGAAGGCGAACTGGTGGTGATCTGATGCAAGCAAACAACAACCTGAATCCCCTGCTGGCGCGCGCCGGCGTGTCCGGTGAGAATATCGCTCCCGCCGCCGACGGCTCGGCGCCGGATCCGGCCTACGTTGCCCAGGCAACCAAGGCCGCGGTCGAGTTCGAGAGCTTCTTCATCTCGCACATGCTCAAGGAAATGCGCGCCACCACGCGCGAGATGGCCGACGAGGACAGTGTCTTCAAGGACCGCGTCAACCAGGACATGCAGGACATGGCCGACGGCATCCTCGCCAAGCAGATGGCCGGCCAGCGCGCTTTCGGCGTCGCCGACGCCATCCTTAGACAATTATTGCCGGCAACACTTAATGTTCCCAAGTAACTGGTCGCCTAGTTACAGGTAGGACCTGCTCAAGAAGAAAACCCCGCCATGACCATCATGACCAACGCGCTGTCGGGCGCGCTCGCATCGCAGCTGGCGCTGTCGGCAACCAGCCAGAACATCGCCAACCTCCAGACCAAGGGCTATACCCGCCAGGCCGCGCTGCTGTCGGCCGTCGGGCCCGACGCCAGCGGCCGCACCGTCGGCAACGGCGTCCAGGTCGGCGCCCTGCTGCGCTTCTCGGACGGCTACAAGAGCCAGCAGATGTGGCGCGCGGCCTCGGAAACCGGCGCGTTTTCCCAGACCCAGCCCTACCTGACCCAGCTCGAACGCGTGATGGGCGACGACACCGCCAGCCTGTCGACCGCGATCGACGGCTTCTTCGCTTCGCTCAACGCGGTCGCCGGCGACAACGCCACCTCGACCCCGCTGCGCCAGCAAGTGCTGACCGCCTCGAACCTGCTGGCCCAGCGCATCAACAGCCTGAACAACGTCTACAACGCCCAGCTGCAATCGGTCAGCCAGCAGCGCAGCGCCATCGTCGACTCGGCCAACGCCAACATCAGCCGGATCGCCGCGCTCAACACCCGCATCTCCGAAGCCAACGCCGTCGGCGCCTCGGCCTCGAGCCTGATCGACGAGCGCGACCTGGCGATCGACGCACTGGCCAGCCAGATGGCGGTGGAAGTGTCGGACCAGCCGGGCGGCGTGCGCGACATCTCGCTCAAGACCGGCCAGGCGCTGGTGATCGGCGGCGTCGCCGGCAAACTGAACGCGGTCGGCGGCATCGGCGACCAGCGCTTCACGCTGGACTTCGCCAACACCACCTTCTCCCTCGACGCGGCCAAGCTCGGCGGCCAGCTCGGCGGCCTGACGACCTATGAACAGGACACCCTGCGCCCGATGCAGCAGGGCACGGCCGACATCGCGCGCCAGCTCGCGGACAAGGTCAACGCCCAGCTCACGAGCGGCTACGCGATGGACGGCAGCCAGGGCAAGCCGCTGTTCGTGTTCAATGCGGGCGCCACCAACATGCTGGACGTGGCAGTCGGCTTCGAGCCGACCGACCTCGCGTTCTCGAGCGACGGCAGCCAGGGCGACACCGGCAACCTGCAGAAGCTGGTCGCCATCAACAGCCAGCCGATCACCGTCACCGGCCTGGGCACGGTGCTGCTGAGCGACGCCGACACCCAGCTCGTCGGCAAGCTCGGCGTGATCAGCCAGGGCAACCAGGCCGACCTGAAGACCGCCGAGACCATGCGCAAGCACGCCGAGGAAGACTGGCAGTCGACCAGCGGCGTCAACCAGGACGAGGAAGCGATCAAGCTCGTCGAATACCAGAACATGTACCAGGCCAACATGAAAGTCATGACGGTCGCAAACGCCCTGTTCGACGCCACCCTGGCGATGATGGGCTAAGGAGTCAGCAATGCGTATCGCCACCGCCCAATACCAGTCGAACATGAACGGCTCGCTCCAGCTGAACCAGGAGCGCATCAGCACGCTCACCCAGCAGATGGCTACCGGCAAGCGCATCCTGGTGCCATCGGACGACCCGGTCGACAGCGTGCGCCTGTCGCGCCTGCAGCGCGAGGAAGCGGCCATCGGCCAGTACCGCGACAACATCGCCTCGATCAAGATCCGCCTGACCAGGACCGAAGGCTACCTCGGCAACATGGTCAACGACATCACGGCCGGCCGCGACCAGATCGTCTGGGCCCTCGACGGCGGCAACACGCCCGACGACCTGAAGGCCATGATCAACCCGCTCGAAGCCCTGCGCGACAGCCTGTTCTTCAGCGCGAACACCGTCGACCAGGAAGGGCGCTACGTCTTCTCCGGCACCATGACCTCAACCGCGGCGATCTCTTTCGACGCGAATGCCGCCCCGGGCGCACGCTACAGCTTCAGCGGCAACACCAACGAGCAGCGCGTGGTGGTCGGCAATGGCCTGACCCAGGTGGCCAACGACAACCTGAACGGCATGGAAGAGCTGCTGAACCGCATCGACGCCACCATCTCGACCCTGAACGGCGCCAACCTCGACGTCAACGCCCCGGCCACCCGCGCGGTCCTGGAAGCGAACCTCGACGGCTTCGACGAGGCCCTCGACCTCGTCTCCGGCAAGATCGCGGTCCTGGGCGGCAAGCAGAACATCCTCGACACCCTGGACGCCAACCACGGCAACATCAGCCTGTCGAACCAGATGGCGATCACCGACATCGGCCAGCTCGACATGGGCGTCGCCGCCACCGAGCTGAACGGTTACTCGACGGCCCTCCAGGCCACCTACAAGGCATATAGCCGCATCGGATCGCTGTCCCTGTTCTCCGCGCTGTAATCGATGGAAACCACCCTTCGTCCTACCCTTGCCAAGCCGGCCGTCGCCGGCGTCTCCACGTCCGGCAACGCCGTCGCGGCGCCGTCGAGCGCCGCCGCCGGCCGCGCCAGCGCGGCGGAGCGCATCGAAGCCCTGCGCGACGACGCGCTCGCCGCCCGTCAGGCCGCCCAGCCGCGCAACGCTCCCGCGCCCGCACGCCGCGGCCTGGCCAACTGGGACACCCGCCTGCAGGGCGACGTCGCCAGCGCCCAGCAGGCGCTCGACTACCTGGAGCGCGTCTCCGGCCAGCTCGAATCGGTGAAGGCGGCGCTGTCGGCCAAGCTCGCCAACCTCAAAAGCGGCGCACGCGACCTCGAAGCCCGCGCGCGCCAGCTGAGCGCGACGATCGCCGCGCGCAGCAGCCAGGCCGGCGGCGCCGTCGACGCCGAGCTGCGCTTTTCGAATGGCGAACCGGCGCGCCAGCGCTTTCGCATCGGCGGCCTGGACCTCGAGACCCTGCAGGCCGCCGCTCCCCTGAGCCTGGCCTTCTCGGTCGGCGGCGTCGGCGGTCCGCAGATCGCCGCGAACATCGAGCCCGGCATGACCCCGGAGCAGATCGCCGCGCGCCTGGACCGCACGCTGGCGCCGATGAAGCTGCGCGCCAACCTGGACGACCGCGGCCGGCTCGAATTCTCGACCGAGGAAGCGAACTGGCCGGCGGTGCGCGACAGCATCGCGATCTCGGGGCGCGGTCGCGCGAACACCGAGGCCATCGGCCCCCAAGCGAAACTCGACGACCTCCAAACCGGCAACGCCGACGCCCTGCGCCAGAGCCTGCGCGAAGTGGTGCAGGCGCTCGAGCGCGTGCGCCGCTCCCAGGCCGCCGCCAGCGCCGCCCTGAGCGCCGCCACCCAGCGCGCGGTCGAGCCGGAGATGTCGCCCGAAGAGCTGGCCGTCACGGCCAAGGACTTCGCTTCCACCGCCGTCAACCACGACTACGAGTCGCTGCTGGCGATCACCTCGGCGCTGGTGGGCGTCAGCCGCGAACGCGTGCTGGCCCTGCTCGGCCTGCGCTGATCTCTCTTCAAGAAGCACCCCGCCCCGCCGCGCCTGACTCCGGTCATCCGGCGCCGGGCGGTTTCGCCCGTTCTCCGATCTGCTGGCGCCACATCGCGTAATACAATCCCTTCGCTTCGAGCAGGGCGGCATGCGAGCCGCTTTCCACCACCCTTCCCTTTTCCAGCACATGGATCGTATCGGCGTGCATCACCGTCGACAGCCGGTGCGCGATCAGGATCGTGATCTGGGTCGCCCGCGCGGAAATCTCGCGCACCGTATTCGTGATCTGCTCCTCGGTCAGCGAATCGAGCGCCGACGTGGCCTCGTCGAAAATCAGCAGCGCCGGCCGGCGCACCAGGGCGCGCGCGATCGACAGGCGCTGCTTCTCCCCGCCCGAGAGCTTCATGCCGCGCTCGCCGATCATGGCGTCCAGCCCTTCGGGCGAGCGCTCCAGCAGGTAGGCGCAGGAAGCCTGGCGCATCGCCGCGACGATCTCCTCGTCGCTCGCATCGGGCTGCACGAAGCGGATGTTGTCGCGGATGGTCCCGGCGAACAAATAGGTTTCCTGGGTCACGAAACCGATCTGGCGGCGCACGCGGTTGTAGCGCAGCCTGGTGGTCGCCACGCCGTTGTAGAACACTTCGCCGGCGGCCGGCGTGTACAGGCCGACCAGCAGCTTCACCAGGGTCGACTTGCCCGAGCCGGACGGACCGACGAAGGCGATGGTCTGCCCCAGCCTGGCATCGAACGACACGCCGGCGACGGCGTCGTCCTGCGCTCCCTTGTGCCGATAGCGCACGTCCGCAAAACGCAGCTCGCTCAGGAGCCCGATCTCGACCGGATCCGGCGGGCGGCGCTCGACCGGCTTGTCGATCAGGTTCCTGAAGTTCAGCAGCGAGGCCTCGGCTTCGCGGTGCGCGAGGATGATGTTGCCGAGTTCCTGGAGCGGCGCGAAGATCGCCACCGAAATGAACTGCATCGCGATCAGCTCGCCCGTGGACAGCACGTCGCGGAAGATCAGCCACAGGAGGGCGAACAGGATGGCCAGCTTCAGGAGGCTCAGCGTCGAGCCCTGCAGGAACGACAGCAGGCGGATCCGCTTGACCTTCTCCATCTCGAGCGCAAAGATGGCGTCGGTCTGGCCGCGCAGCCTGCGGATCTCGGGGAAGGTCAGGCCCAGGCTCTTGATCAGTTCGATGTTGCGCAGCGACTCGGTGATGAAGCCGGAATTGCGGTTGGTCTCGCGCACGATCGAACGCTGCTGGGTCTTGATCTCGCGGCTGAGCAGTCCCGTCAGGCCGCCCAGCACCAGCACGCCGACCAGGAACACCGGCACCAGCAGCCAGTGCCGCGTCACCGCGTACCAGACCAAAAAGCTGACGCCGACCAGGGACGCAAAGACCGTATTGATCGAGGTATTGATGAAGCGTTCGCTGTCGGCGCGCACCTTCTGCAGCAGGGCCAGCATCTCGCCGCTGCGCAGGTCCTCGAACTCCTGGAACTTCAGCCTTAACAGGTGCCGCAGGCCGTCGTTGAAGATCGCCACCCCGAGCTTTTGCACCACCAGCCGGGTCACGTATTCCTGCAGCGCCTTGGCCAGGCGCGACAGCAGCGCGACCAGCACCGCCAGGCCGAGCAGGCGCAGCACATGGGGCATCGGGTCGGCCCCGCCTGGACGACGCTGGGTGACGAGGTCGATGATGCGGCCGAAGATGATGGGATCGACCAGGGCGAGCACCTGGGCGATCCCTGCCAGCAGCAGGGCCAGCAGGCCCAGGCGCCAGTGCGGTTGCAGGTAAGTCCAGAGGATGCGCATGGCCCCATCTTAACCAGCATGGCGCAAGGCGCGCGCACCGATGAGTCCGTCGCTACCGGACGCCGCCCGGCGTGCGCTTGCCGTGTCCGGCCTTCCGGCGCGCAGCCTTCAGAATCCCATGGTCACGATGTGCCGCAGGCTGTCCAGCATCAGCGTGTCGTCGTCGAACGCCCCGTGGTCGACCGTATCGCACTGGAAGCCCGGTTTGCCGTCCACCGCTTTCGACCATACGACATGGCGCCCCGGCTCACCCAGCCAGACGCGCACCTTCTCGACCGAGGGGAAGGCCGACGCCGGATACACCTGCCTGTTCTCCAGGTAGCGATGAAGGCCGAGCAAGGGCATGTCCGGGGCATCGACCCTGACGCCTCCCTTGCCGGCCTGGGATTCGAGCAATCCCGACACCAGATACAGCAGGGATGCCGGATACAGGAAGCGGCGCCAGTCCTGGTCGCCCAGCTTCCCCAATTCGCCGTTGTCCTGGCCCCAGAGCTGGTCCTTGCGCTCATGTTCGTCGCGCATGCCGAACAGGCGGAAGCTCCCGATGCGCTCGCCCTGGGTATCCAGCAGCGCGGCGAACTCGAGGTGGGTGATGGCCGGCGCCAGGAAGACCACGTCCTGCTTGATCGTGCCCAGAACGGCGCTGTGGGCCAGCCAATGCCGGATGTAGATGGCGCCGGTGCTGTGGCCCACCAGGGTGATCCGTTCGAGTTCGAGTTTCGATTCGCCGTCCTGCATGGCGGCAGCCAGTTCGCGCAGCAGCGCCGTGCCCGCGCACTCGGGTCCGTCGCCGAAGGCGTTCTCCACCGTTTCCTTCATCTGGTCCCACTGGAGCTTCTTGCCCCATTCGTTGATCCCCTGGCCGCCCAGCTTCAGCGCGCGCATCAGCTCTTCGACACAGGTCGCGTACAGGCCGTGGTCCCTGCCGCTGCGCATGCGCAGCAAGACGGCGCGCGCCAGCTTGGCCAGGAACCAGGCCACCTCGACGAGGGTCCAGAACCACCCGTCGTGCGCCTTCTCGGGGCCGGGCTCGCGTTCAGCGAGAAACTCGCGCGCCAGCGCCTCGGCAACCCAGTTCTCGCGCCGATCCGGCATGTTTTTTTCGGGGCCGGCGAGGCCGTCGGGCGCATGCGGCAAGCCCGCCAGGATGAACCGGAGCTGGGGATCGGCCTCGAGTTCGGCCTCCAGCTCGGCCGCATCGATCTGGGGCAGGGCGAGGTCCGCAAGCGCATGCCGTTCCGCTTCGGGCATCGTCGCCAGCACCGAGTCGACCTCGAGCATCGCCTCCGTCCCGGCAAGGCTCTTGTTGAAGGCGGCGATGCCGAGCTTCCTCTGGAGGTGCCCCAGGAGCTTGTCGCGCAAGGCGGCGAAGGCGGCTTCCCGGACCAGGTCTCCCAGGCTGTCGCGCATCGTCTCGAGGAATCCGGACTCCCAGACAAAGAAGATCGGGTAGCCGCCCTTGTCCGCCGAAGGAGAGTAGGTCTGGTGCAGCTGCCTGGCCACCTCGAACCCGTCCTGTTCCGGTACCAGGCCCCCATGAAAATGCAGCACCAGGTGCTTGCGCTTGTCCGCCTTGAGCGCCGCCACCATGGCGGCGATATCGCTGCGCCCGGTCGAGACGCCCTTCCCCAGCAAGCCCTTCTTGCTGTGGATGACATGCAGGTTCTGATCCATTCGATTTCCCCAGTCTGGTTGTTATTTTTGCATAAAATGCAACACAACTATATGGGAACGACGGACCGGTCGCTACCCCTCACTTCTGGCAGGTCCGCCGGGGCGGGGACATAAAAAAACCCGCTGCAAGCAGCGGGTTTTTTCCTCCAGCGCGAACGAGTCGTCCGCAGCGGGAATTACGCGCCTTCGCGCGACGCCTTCTTGCGCTCGTGCTCTTTCAGGTAGCGCTTGCGCAGGCGGATCGACTTCGGCGTGATCTCGACCAGTTCGTCGTCCTCGATGAACTCGACGGCGTATTCCAGCGACATCTGGATCGGCGGAACCAGGCGCACGGCTTCGTCGGTGCCCGAGGCGCGGACGTTGGTCAGCTGCTTGCCCTTGATCGGGTTGACGACCAGGTCGTTGTCGCGCGAGTGGATACCGATGATCATGCCTTCGTACACCGGGGTGTTGTGCTCGACGAACATGCGGCCGCGGTCCTGCAGCTTCCACAGTGCGTAGGCGACGGCGGCGCCGTCATCCTGCGAGATCAGCACGCCGTTGCGACGGCCGGCCAGTTCGCCCTTGCCGTTGTCGACCGGAGCGTAGGCGTCGAACACGTGGCTCATCAGGCCGGTGCCGCGGGTCAGGGTCATGAAGTCGCCCTGGAAGCCGATCAGGCCACGGGCCGGGATGCGGTATTCCAGACGGACACGGCCCTTGCCGTCCGATTCCATGTTCTGCAGGTCGCCACGGCGGCGGCCCAGCTCTTCCATCACGCCGCCCTGGTTGACTTCTTCGACGTCGACGGTCAGGTTTTCGTACGGCTCGCACTTCACGCCGTCGATTTCCTTGAACACCACGCGCGGACGCGACACGGCCAGCTCGAAGCCTTCGCGACGCATGTTTTCCAGCAGGATGGTCAGGTGCAGTTCGCCGCGGCCCGACACTTCGAACACGGTGTCGTCGTCGGTCGGCAGCACGCGCAGCGCGACGTTCGACTTCAGTTCGCGCTCGAGACGGTCACGCAGCTGGCGGCTGGTGACGAACTTGCCTTCGCGGCCGGCCAGCGGCGAGTTGTTGACCATGAAGTTCATGGTCAGGGTCGGCTCGTCGACGGTCAGCATCGGCAGCGCTTCCGGGGTGTCCACGGCGGTCACGGTCACGCCGATGCCGATGTCTTCGATACCGTTGATCAGGACGATGTCGCCGGCGACGGCTTCGTCGACCAGCACGCGCTCCAGGCCCTTGAAGTTCAGCACCTGGTTGATGCGGCCCTTGATCGGGTTCTTGTCGTCCTGGCCGTTCACGACCAGCACGTCCATGCCCGGCTTGACGCGGCCACGGTTGACGCGGCCGATACCGATCTTGCCGACGTAGGACGAGTAGTCCAGCGAGGTGATCTGCAGCTGCAGCGGGCCGTCCGGGTTGTCGTCACGCACAGGAACGTATTTCAGGATGGCGTCGAACAGCGGCTTCATGTCGCCGCCGCGCACGCTTTCGTCCAGGCCGGCGTAGCCGTTCAGGCCCGAGGCATAGACGATCGGGAAGTCGAGCTGCTCGTCGGTCGCGCCCAGCTTGTCGAACAGTTCGAAAGTCTGGTTGATCGCCCAGTCGGCGCGCGCGCCCGGACGGTCGATCTTGTTGACGACGACGATAGGCTTCAGGCCCAGGGCCAGCGCCTTGCGGGTCACGAAGCGGGTCTGCGGCATCGGGCCTTCCTGCGCATCGACCAGCAGCAGCACCGAGTCGACCATCGACAGCACGCGCTCGACCTCGCCGCCGAAGTCGGCGTGGCCCGGGGTGTCGACGATGTTGATGTGGGTGCCTTCGTACTCGACCGCGCAATTCTTCGACAGAATGGTAATGCCGCGTTCTTTTTCGAGGTCGTTCGAGTCCATCACGCGGGTGTCCACGGCCTGGTTCTCACGGAAGGTGCCGGACTGGCGCAGCAGCTGGTCGACCAGGGTGGTCTTGCCGTGGTCAACGTGGGCGATGATTGCAATATTACGAATTGCGCGTTTGGTATTTGACATGTGATTTCAGCGTGGATTTGCGTGGTGTACGGATGTGTACGGTGCTGCCAATTTCGGAAACCGACTAGTATAGCACGCGAATGTGAGCTTTCCAGGGAAAAGGTCCGCAATTTCAACGGCTTGCCGGGATTTCAAGGGTTTTCTGGCATTTTTGGATATTGCCGTGGTGCATGCGGCCGTAGGGTGGACGGCTCCACCCGTGAGCTGGCGAATACGCGGCGGGTGCGCCGCCCACGCGTTCGAGCGGCGGCGGCACGCCGATCAGGCTGCGCTCGCCGGGTGAACGCGTGGGCGGCAGTACGGCAGCGGGTCGAACCACCACCAGGGTGGAGCCGCCCACCCTACGACGCCGCGATCAGGCGCTCAGGCGCCAGAATGGAATACTCCTGCAGGTTGGCGGTGCCGAGCAATTTCTGCCCGTGGTAGACACGCACCCTGCCCAGCTCCTGCGGCACCATGACCGACTCTTTCCCGAGCGCCAGGCGCTGGCCGTTCAGGAAGCGCTTGGCCAGCTCGTCCGACAGTTCGACCGAAGGAAAGCTCGACAGCAGCGCATCGACCGGGGCCAGCAGGGAACGGGGATCCGGGTGCGCCTGCAGTTCCTCCAGGGTAATCATCTTCGCGCTTGTCAGCGACCCGACCTGGATGCGGCGCAGCGCGTTCAGGTGCGCGCCGCAGCCCAGGGCCGCGCCGATGTCCTCGCCCAGCACGCGCACATAGGTGCCCTTGCTGCAGGTGACGCGGATTTTCAGCATCGGCGCCGCGTACTCGATCAGCTCCAGGCCGTGGATCGTCACTGGCCGCGCCTCGCGCTCGAGCGTGATGCCTTCGCGCGCGTATTCGTAGAGCGCCTTGCCGTCGCGCTTGAGGGCCGAGTACATCGGCGGCACCTGCAGGATGGGGCCGCGAAAACGCGCCAGCGCCGCGTCGATCTGTTCGAGCGTGACGTCGACCTCGCGCGTCTCGAGCGTCTCGCCTTCGGTGTCGCCGGTGGTGGTCATGATGCCGAGGTGCACGGTCGCATCATAGGTCTTGTCGGCTTCCAGCAGGTCCTGCGAGAACTTGGTGGCTTCGCCGAAGCACAGCGGCAGCAGGCCGGTGGCGAAGGGATCGAGGGTGCCGGTGTGGCCGGCCTTCTTCGCGTTCATCACGCGCTTGGCCTTGATCAGGGCGTCGTTCGAGGACAGGCCGACCGGCTTGTCGAGCAGGAGCACGCCGTCGACCAGGTCGCGCGGCTTCTTTTGCGGACGCGCGTTCACTCCGAGTCTGCCTCGTCTTCGCCGAAGTCGGCGGCGCGGACGGCGTTGGCCTGGTCGATCAGCGCCGACATCTGCAGGCCGCGCGTGGTCGAGGTGTCGTGCAGGAAGTGCAGCTGCGGCAGCGTGTGGATGTGCAGGCGCTTGCCGAGCTGGTTGCGCAGGTAGCCGGCCGCTTTAGAGAGGCCTTCCAGGGTCTGCTTGACCTCTTCCTTGCTGTCCTTGAGCAGCGTGAAGTAGACCTTCGCGTGTGCGTAGTCGGGGGTGAGCTGCACTTCGGTCAGCGTGACCATGCCCACGCGCGGGTCCTTCAGTTCGAATGCGATCAGTTCCGACAGGTCCTTCTGGATCTGGTCGGCAACGCGCAAGCCGCGCTGGGGAATGTTTTTGCTGTGTTTTGCCATGTTTCGTTGTTGGGGGTTTTGTGACAATGGTACATCGATCGGATGCGAGGGGGCGCGTCGCCCGTGTACGGGGCGGGTGCTCGGGACCGCCGAGCGGCGGGTTCAGAAGCCTGCGCGGCCCGACCCCGCCCTGCGAAAGCCCGAAAAAAAACGCCATCGGGCGGGCGCGAGCCCGGCGATGGCGCTTTCTGGGTCCGCGCTGCGATTACAGCGTACGGGCCACTTCCTGCACTTCGAACACTTCCAGAACGTCGCCGACCTGGATGTCGTTGTAGTTCTTCAGCGACAGGCCGCACTCGAGACCGGCGCGGACTTCCTTCGCGTCGTCCTTGAAGCGCTTGAGCGAGTCGATCTCGCCGGTCCAGACCACGATGTTGTTGCGCAGCAGGCGGACCGAGGAAGTACGCTTGACCACGCCATCGGTGACCAGGCAGCCCGCGATCGCGCCGACTTTCGACACCAGGATGACCTGGCGGATCTCGACCTGGCCGGTGATGGTCTCGCGCTTCTCCGGCGCCAGCATGCCCGACAGTGCCGTCTTGATCTCGTCGATCGCATCGTAAATGATGCTGTAGTAACGGATATCGACGCCGTTCGCTTCGGCCACCTTGCGCGCCGACGCATCGGCACGGGCGTTGAAGCCGATGATGACCGCTTTCGAGGCCACCGCCAGGTTGACGTCCGACTCGCTGATGCCGCCGACCGCCGCATGGACGATCTGCACGCGCACTTCCGAGGTCGACAGCTTCTGCAGCGAACCGACCAGCGCTTCCTGCGAACCCTGCACGTCCGTCTTGATGATGAGCGGCAGGTTCTTGACTTCGCCTTCGGCCATCTGGTCGAACATGTTTTCCAGCTTCGCCGCTTGCTGCTTGGCCAGCTTCACGTCGCGGAACTTACCTTGACGGAACAGCGCGATTTCGCGCGCCTTGCGCTCATCGGCCATGACCATCGCTTCTTCACCGGCGCTCGGCACTTCGGTCAGGCCCTGGATCTCGACCGGGATCGACGGACCGGCTTCGGTGACCGGCTTGCCGTTCTCGTCGAGCATCGCACGGACGCGGCCGAACGAGGAACCGGCCAGCACGACGTCGCCGCGGCGCAGCGTACCCGACTGCACCAGGATGGTGGCAACCGGGCCGCGGCCCTTGTCCAGGCGGGCTTCGACCACCAGGCCACGCGCCGGCGACTCGACCGGCGCCTTCAGTTCCAGCACTTCGGCCTGCAGCAGCACCTGTTCCAGCAGGTCGTCGATACCCGTACCGACCTTGGCCGACACCGGGACGAACGGCGAATCGCCGCCGTATTCTTCCGGCACCACGCCTTCGGCGACCAGTTCCTGGGTCACGCGGTCGGTGTTGGCGCCCTGCTTGTCGATCTTGTTGATCGCCACCACCAGCGGCACGCCGGCGGCTTTCGCGTGGGCAATCGCCTCTTTGGTCTGCGGCATCACGCCGTCGTCGGCCGCCACCACCAGGATGACGATGTCGGTCGCCTTGGCGCCGCGGGCACGCATGGCGGTGAACGCCTCGTGACCCGGGGTATCCAGGAAGGTGACCATGCCGCGCGGGGTGTCCACGTGGTAAGCACCGATGTGCTGGGTAATGCCGCCGGCTTCGCCAGCAGCCACCTTCGCACGACGGATGTAGTCCAGCAGCGAGGTCTTGCCGTGGTCGACGTGGCCCATGACGGTCACGACCGGCGCACGCGGCTTCGACTCGAACTCGGTGTGTTCGCCCTGGTCGGCCAGCAGCGCTTCCGGATCGTCGACGGCGGCGGCGAAGGCCTTGTGGCCCATCTCTTCCACCACGATCATCGCGGTTTCCTGGTCCAGCACCTGGTTGATGGTGCACATCTGGCCCAGCTTCATCAGCTGCTTGATGACTTCCGACGCCTTCACCGCCATCTTGTGCGCCAGTTCGGCCACGGTGATGGTTTCAGGCACGTGCACTTCGCGCACGATCGCCTCGGTCGGGGCCTGGAAGTTCGATTCGCGCTCGTCGCCGTGCGAATTGCGGCGGCCCTTGCCGCCACTGCGCCAGCCGTCGCGGCCGCTCGGCGCGCCTGCGCCGCCGCGGGTCTTGGCGCCGCCAGGCGCGCCGCGCTTCTTGTCGTCCGACCAGGTCGAGGACACGTTGGCCGACTTGATCGACTTCTTGTCGCCCGGCTTCTTGTCGCCCGGTTTCGCTTCGGCCGGCTTCTTGTCCGCCGGCTTGTGCAGGGTGCCCGCCGGCGCTGCCGGCTTGGCGGCGACCGGCGCCGGAGCTGGCTCGGGCGCCTTGATGACGCGGCGCGGCTGGGCCATCATGGCCTTGATCTGCGCCACTTCGTCGGCCACGGCCTTGCGTGCGCGCTCGGTGGCGGCAGCGCGTTCGGCGGCTTCCTTGGCGGCTTCGTCGGCCTTGCGCTTGGCGTCGTCGGCAGCGGCCTGCTTGGCCTGCTCGCTGGCGGCCGAGTTGGCGGCTGCGGCGGCGGCGGCTTCGCGCTTGGCTTTTTCTTCGGCGTCGCGCTTGGCCTGCTCTTCGGCGGCACGGGCCTGTTCGGCGCGTTCCGATTCGAGCTTGGCCAGGCGTTCCTGCTTCTCGCGCAGGTCGGCTTCCTGGCGCGCGACCAGTTCTGCGTGACGGCGCGCTTCTTCCTCGCGGCGTGCGATTTCAGCAGCGTCGACGACCGGGGCGGCCGGGGCCGCTGCGGGCGCCGGCGCAACGTCGTCGCGCTGCACGAAGGTGCGCTTCTTGCGTACTTCAACCTGGATCGTGCGCGATTTACCCGACGCGTCAGCCTGCTTGATCTCGCTCGTTTCCTTGCGGGTGACCGTGATCTTTTTCTTCTCGGTCTGTTCGCCCGCGCCGTGGGTACGGCGCAGGTGGTTCAGCAGCTTGTCCTTATCATCCTTTGACAAGGGATCTGACGTCGAACTTTTCTCGACGCCGGCAGAACGCAGCTGCGTCAGCAGCAAATCTGCAGGCATCTTCAGTTCGGTGGCAAATTGGGCTACGTTGTTACTCGCCATTCAGTCCTCTTTTCTATGTGTCGCGGAGATGATAAAGATTTTTTGTCGTTCCGGCAGCAGCAATTAAGCCTTGGCCGTTTCGACCTGGCTCCAGGCTTTCGCCTGCAATGCCTTCGCGCGGTCGTCGTATTTCGCGTCGACCAGCTTCATCTCATCGTCGGTCACATCATTAAATTCATTCTTGATCAGTTCACGGGCGCGGTCCGACGAGAGCGCCAGGATGGCGCCGAATTCGTCGTAAGCGAGACCCGCGAATGCTTCCACCGTCTTGATCCCAGCCAGGCCGAGCTTGCCTGCGGTCGTGCGGTCCATGCCCTCAAGGTTCACCAGCGCCTCTTCCATGCCTTCCAGACCTTCTTCGGAAGCAATGGCTTCGGTCACCAGCGCGTCACGGGCGCGGGTACGCAGTTCGTTGACGGTTTCCTCGTCGAAGGATTCGATCTCGAGCATCTCCGAAATTGGTACATACGCGATTTCTTCAAGGCTCGAGAAGCCTTCTTCCACGAGGATGTCGGCCACTTCCTGGTCAACATCGAGCTTTTCCATGAACAGCGCACGGATTGCCGCCGTTTCCTGGGCCACCTTGTTGGCCGATTCCTCGGCCGTCATGATGTTGATCTTCCAGCCAGTCAGTTCCGACGCCAGGCGCACGTTCTGGCCCGAACGGCCGATCGCGATCGCCAGGTTTTCTTCATCGACCACGACGTCCATCGCGTGCTTCTCTTCGTCCACCATGATCGACGACACGTTGGCCGGGGCCAGCGCGCCGATCACGAACTGGGCCGGATCGTCCGACCACAGCACGATGTCCACGCGCTCGCCGCCGAGCTCGCCGGTCACGGCCTGCACGCGCGAACCGCGCATGCCGACGCAGGTGCCGATCGGGTCGATGCGCTTGTCGGCCGTGTAGACGGCGATCTTGGCGCGCACGCCGGCGTCACGGGCAGCCGATTTGATTTCCAGCAGGCCCTGCTCGATCTCGGGCACTTCGAGTTCGAACAGCTTCATGATGAATTCCGGCGCGGTGCGCGACAGGATTACCTGCGGGCCGCGCATGTTGCGGTCCACGCGCAGGATGTAGGCACGGACGCGGTCGCCGATGCGCAGGTTTTCCTTCGGAATCATCTGGTCGCGCGGCAGGCGCGCTTCGATCTTGCCCGACTCGACGATGGCGTCGCCGCGCTCCATGCGCTTGATGGTGCCGGTGACCAGCGAATCGCCGCGCTCGAGGAAGTCCTGCAGGATCTGCTCGCGCTCGGCATCGCGCACGCGCTGCAGCACGACCTGCTTGGTGTCCTGGGCGAAGCGGCGGCCGAACTCGACCGACTCCACCGGCTCTTCGATGTATTCGTCGACTTCGATGTCCGGAATCTGTTCCTTGGCTTCGAAGTGCAGGATTTCCTGGTCCGGCAGCTGCAGGCCCGCTTCGTCCGGCACGACGTGCCAGCGGCGGAAGGTTTCGAATTCGCCGTTGTCGCGATCAATGCTCACGCGAATGTCGACCTCGCCTTCATAGCGTTTTTTGGTGGCCTGGGCCAGGGCGAACTCGAGCGCCCCGAAGACCACTTCCTTATCGACGTTTTTTTCGCGCGCAAGCGCATCAACCAGTAACAAAATTTCGCGACTCATGCTTTGCGACTCCTAAAATCCACCTGCGGCACCAGGCGTGCCTTGTCCAATTCGGCCAGCGTAAATTCCAACAACGCCGGCCCATCTTTACTTTCAAATTCCAGACCGATCTTGTCGCCTTCCGGCGCGACCAGGATGCCCGTATAGGTCTTCCGGTTCGCGGTGCCCGGCATGGCGACGCGCAGCTTCACCGTGCATTCGTGGCCGGCGAAGCGCTCGAAATCGGCCAGGGTGCGCACCGGGCGATCCAGCCCGGGCGACGAAATTTCCAAACGCTCGTAATCGACGTTCTCGACGGTCAGTACGTGCGACAACTGGTGGCTCACCGTTGCGCAATCCTCGACCGTGATCGGCCCCTTCTCGTCAGCGACGGCAGCCGGGAAATCGATAAACACGCGCAGGATCCCACGCTCGCCTCGTTCGACATCAACGAGCTCGTAGCCCAGGCCACTGACTGTCTTGGCGATCAAATCAAACTGCTGCACGACACTTCTCCAGGGCGTTAAAACGTTTTACCAAAAAAAAAATGGGCATCTGCCCATCTTTTTGTATTCACTACCCAACCAGATGAAAGCACTTGCACCAAATAAACGCTGGGAAGAACTTTGATTAGGCTGCAAATTATAACCTGTTCCGGGGCATGCTGCAATCGCCATACCATTATATTGAGGACGGAACAACGGATGCGCACGGCAAACGTGCGCGGGCCGGATTTTGTAGGGTGGGCACTTGTGCCCACGCGGTCTGACCGGTCGATCGAATGCAGCGTTACCGCTACGCACCACTCAGCATGCATATGAGCCGCACGCCGCAAGCACAACCTGGTTGCAACCGCCGCACCGCGTGGACTCGGGAGTCCACCCTACAAAAAACAACCCCGAAAGGTTAGCGCTTACCCGCGGCGCCCGCGGCGCGGCAGGCCGTGCTCGGATCCGCGCGGACCCTGGCCGCCGCGGCGGCCGCCACCGGTGCCGGCAAAGCCGAAGGTGGTCTGCAGCGGGTCCGGCTGGCGCGGACGGCTGCTGCCGCCGCTGCCCGGGCGTCCCGAGCCGCCGAAGCCGCCGGCGTTGCCCGCATTGCCGCTGCGGCCACCCTTGCCGCGCACCGGGCCCGGCAGGCCGCCAACCGCCGCGGCGCCGTTGCGCTGGGCGCCTGCGCGCACCACCGGTGGGCCGAAGGGGTCGACATTGCGATTGGCGTCGGCGCGGTCGATGCGGTTGCCGTCGGCGCGGCGCGGATCGGACTGGTTCTTGCCCTGCCCCTTGCCGCCGGCCGCGGCTGCGCCGCCCTTCTTCTCGATGCCGAAGGCGGCCATGAAGTTGCGCACGTCGTTTTCTTCCAGCTCTTCCCAGCGGCCGCGCTTCAGGCCCGAAGGCAGGGTCATCGCGCCGTAGCGGGTACGGATCAGGCGCGAGACGGTCAGGCCAACGGCTTCGAACATGCGGCGCACCTCGCGGTTGCGGCCTTCGCCGATGACCACGCGGTACCACTTGTTGATGCCTTCGCCGCCACCGTCGATGATCTTGGTGAAGGCCGCCTTGCCGTCGTCGAGGTCGACGCCGGCGAGCAGCTTCTGGCGCATGCCCTCTTCCAGTTCGCCCAGCGTACGCACGGCGTATTCGCGGTCGATGTTGTAACGCGGGTGCATCAGGCGGTTCGCCAGGTCGCCCGAGGTGGTGAACAGCAGCAGGCCCTCGGTATTGAAGTCGAGGCGGCCCACGGCCAGCCATTTGCCGGTCTTCATGGTCGGCAGGCGGTCGAACACCGACGGACGGCCTTCCGGATCGTCATGGCTGACGATCTCGCCGGCCGGCTTGTGGTACACCAGCACGCGCGGCGGCTTGTTGTTGTTCAACTTACGCTGGATCAGCTTGCCATTGATGCGCACCGCATCGGTCGGCAGGATGCGCTGGCCGATGTGGGCCGGCTCGCCGTTCACCGAGACGCGCCCGGCGATGATCAGCTCTTCCATGTCGCGGCGCGAACCCAGGCCCGCTTCGGCCAGCACCTTGTGCAGCTTCGGCGCATCGTCGTCGGCGGTCAGGTCGCGGCGCACCGGCTTGGCCTTCTGCTGGCCCTGGCCGCCGTCGTTGGCGTCGAAGGCGTCCGAGGTGACGAAGGAGAACACGGCGTCGGCATCGTTGCCGCGGCCGCCCTTCTGCTTGCCGCCCTTGCCCTGGTGGGCATGCTTGCCCTGCTGGGCGTTCCTGCCCTGCTGGCTGTTCTGCTGGGGCGCTTGCTGGGCACTCTTCTGCGCGCCCTTCTGGTTCTTCTGCTTGCCCTAAGGGCAAGCAGAAGAACCAGAA
>JBFLZJ010000002.1:72727-519923 GCA_040755875.1 Pseudomonadota bacterium
GCTTGCCCTTGCCCTGACGCTGCTCGCGGCTCGCCACGGTGGCGGCCGGCTGCTCGCCGGCGGCCTCCAGGGGCGCGGCTTCGGCTTCGGAGCCGGCAACGGCCTGGCGCGCTTCGCGCTGGCCGCGCTGCTCGCGCATCTGGCGCGGACCGCGCGGCTTGCGCTGGCCCTGTTCCTGGCGCGGCGACTCGGCTTGCGCCGGTGCTGCTTCGGCGACAGGCGCGGCAGCTACCGGAGCGGGAGCGGCGGCCGGTGCCGCTTGTGCTGCCGGCTCGGCCGCTGCCTCGGTCGCCTTGGCCTTGGTCGCACGCGGCTTGCGTGCTGCCGGAGCCTTGGGCGCGGCCTCGGCGGCTACGCTGGCCTCGCCTTCGGCGGCGGAGGCGGCGGCAGCGGCCTTGGTGCGGCGCTTCGGCTTTTCCGCCGGCAGGGCATCGCCCGTGGCGGGCGCGGCAGGCGCGGCGGCCTTAGTGCGGCGTTTCGGTTTGGCCGCGTCGTCCTTACCGCCCTGGGCGGGATTGGTCTCGGTGGTGTCAGTTGGATTCATCATTCGTTTCGTTGTTGTGCTGACCTGGCACCGCGCCGGCGGCCGGTTGGGGGTCATGAATCGGGACTTCAACGGGTGAAGTAACTTGTTCGTCGGCGGCGGCCGCATCAGCGTCGGCCTCCGCCTTGTCAAAATTTGCGTTCAGCGCCGCTTCCAGCGCCTCGAGGCTGCGCCCGTCGGAGGCGTCGGCGATGGCATCGAGGGGCGGCAGCTGGGCCAGCGAGGCCAGGCCCAGATCGTCGAGGAATTGCTTCGTCGTACCGAGCAGCGCCGGGCGTCCGACCACCTCGCGATGGCCCACCACGTCGATCCAGCCCCGGTCTTCGAGCATCTTGATGGTCTGCGAGTTCACCGCGACGCCGCGGATTTCCTCGATGTCGCCGCGCGTGACCGGCTGGCGGTAGGCGATGATGGCCAGTGTTTCCAGCGTCGCCCGCGAATACTTCGGCGGCTTTTCCGGCGAGATGCGGTCGAGATAAGGTTTCATCTCGGGCCGGCTCTGAAAGCGCCAGCCGGAGGCCAGGCTGACGATCTCGATGCCGCGGTCGCGCCAGTCGTGGCGCAGTTCCTCGAGCAGCAGCTTGATCGTGTCGGAACCGACGCCGATGCCGATCTGCCTGCCGTTCGCGTCGACGTCGGCGAACAGCTTTTTCATGCCATGGATCGACATCGGTTCGCGCGCGCACAGCAAGGCGGTCTCGAGGACCCGCTTGGCCTCATCAGTCTTCATTCTCGATGTCGTCAGGCTCGAATGCCAAGAAACTATCTATCAAATAAAACCGCTCAGCAAGTGCCGGCAAGCCGGTCCGGCGGCACGGCCTGCCGGATAGCAAAAACGCCGCCACCGGTATCGGCGCGGCCCGCCTGAACGGATGCCGCAAGCCGATATCGGCTTGCACATGCCGGCGGCGTCACGGAACGCAGCGGCTCACAGGTACTACTCGTCGAAACTGGAATTCGTGGGCCCGCGCTTGGACGCGGCGGGCGTTTTCAGTGGCGGGCATGGAACGGACCAGGACCCGGCCAGAGGGCTGCCAGCGTGCCAGGCGGGCGGCCGGTTGGTATATTTCAGCGAAACGCGGGCGCGTCGGGCAGCTCAGGCTCGGGGCGCCGCGGGCGCACGCTCGGGGCGTGCGTGTCATCATTTCCAACTGCGCGTTTCTTCCAACTGCGGGCCATTGTAACCGATAAAACACAGGAACGGTCACTTGCGCAAGGGTGCGCGCCTGCGGATTGGCGTCAGGCCGACAGTTTTTCCGACAGAATCGCCGACACGCCAAGAAAAGCGGGATATTGCGCCGTGATCACATAGGTCGGCACCTGGGCCAGGTAGGACGAGAACCTGCCCTTCTGCTCGAAGCGGCTGCGGAAGGGCGAGGCGGCGAAACGCTCGCCAAGGCGCGGGACGATGCCCCCGCCTATGTAGACGCCGCCCTGGGCGCCCAGGGTCACGGCCAGGTTGCCGGCCACGGTGCCGAGCATGCCGCAGAAGACGTCCAGCACTTCCCTGGACAAGGCGCACTCGCCCGACAGGGCGCGGCGCGAGATCTCGGGCGCGCCGAGGGATTGCGCCTCCTGGCCGCGGTGGTGCGCCAGCGCGCGATGGATCAGCTCGACGCCTGCGCCCGACAGGAAGCGCTCGCAGGAGACGTGTTCGAACTCGCGCCAGGCGTACTGCAGGATCGCGACTTCCAGTTCGTTCACCGGCGAAAAGCTGACGTGGCCGCCTTCGCTGCACAACGCGGTCCAGCTTGCGCCGGCCGGGATCAGGCCCGACACGCCCAGGCCGGTGCCCGCACCCAGCAGGCCCAGCGGCGCACCCGCGCGCGCCGTCCCGCCGCCGACCTGGACCTTGTCGCCATCGGCCAGGTGGGGCAGCGAGCGCGCCAGCGCGGTGAAATCGTTTACCACCAGCAGGGTGTCGAAGCCGACTTCCTGGCGCAGCGCCTCGATCGAGAACTGCCAGTGATGGTTGGTCATGCGGATCTGGTCGCCGTCGACCGGATTGGCGATCGCGATCGCGGCGTGCTTCACCTTGCCGAAAGCGGCGACCGCGGGCGCCGCCAGATAGGTGCGGATGGCGTCGGCCAGCGTGGCGTGGTCGCCGCAGCCCAGCACCTGCACGGCCTCGAAGCGGCCCGGCGCCGTTTCGATGGCGAAGCGGGCGTTGGTGCCGCCGATGTCGGCCAGCAGGCGGGCGGTGTCGAAGCCGGCGGTGGAAACGATGGTGTCGGGCAGGGAAGCAGTCATTGCAGCACAGGATACGGGGGACATCCAAGCTTACTGGATTTCTTGGCGCGATTACAAGCAAATTTTGTAGTTTAGGTACAAAGCAACCGAGCTTCTCATGAGACCGTTGTCATCAAGCCGAGTAGTACAACTACGGAAGCACGCCCCTGACCGGCTGGCGGCCCATGCCGTGCGGCGTAGGGTGGGCGGCTGGACTGGGCGGGTGGATGCACCTGCTGCGCTCGATGCCGCCCACGCGTTCAAACCGTGGCCGATTGGACGCGCCCTTGTTTTCCCGTATTTTCTTTTTAAAGAAGCACTGATTTATTCTGACGAATGGGATTGGCCGTGGAAAAAAGCGGCCGGCAAGGCGCAAACCGCAGCCATACCGCGTGGTATGGCAAGGATTTGCAACGCAGCAGGACGTTTTTTTCTCCCGGTCAAGACCGCCGTTATGAATAAAGCAGTGCTTCCTTAAGCAAGCAGCGCGACACTTCGGCCGGTCGTTGAACGCGTGGGCGGCATTCGTGCCGCAGGCTTGCACCCGGCAGGGTGAAGCCGCCCACCCTACGCCGGTTGCGGCTCGGCCGGAGGCAAGTGATGGGCATTCCACGCGTCGAGCCCGCCCTGCAGCGGACGGGCGCGGTGAAAGCCGTTGGCGAGGAATTCCTTGGCCACCTGGGCCGCGGTGACGTCGTTCGGGCAACTGCAGTAGACGACGATGTGGCGGTCGCGGTCGAGTCCGGCCATGAGCTGCCCGGGTTCGCAATCCTTGTACAGCAGTGCGCCGGGAATCGCCGCTTCGAGCGCATGGGCCGTGCTGCTCCTGGCGTCGACGATGAGCGGATCGTGGCCGCCCTCGATCAGCGCCATCAATTCCGCCATGCCGATACGCGGCACGGCCATGCTGGCGCGGTGACGGCGCCGCTCAATGTATTTATAGGCGACGAACAGCGCCAGCAGGGAGCCCAGCACCATGAGCGCGGTGCTGCCCATCGTTTCCAGGCCTGCCAGCACCCGGTCGACGCTGTCGTGGAAGATGGCGCCGACGGCGATGCCGGTGCCGCCCCAGAGCAGCGCGCCGGTGGAAGCGAAGCCGAGGAAGGGTCGCGTGCGCGTGCCGAGCGCGCCGGACATCGGTGCGGCGATGGCGTTGAAGCCGGGGATGAACTTCGATACCAGCAGCGACTTCGGCCCATAGCGGCGGAAGCGGTCCTCGGTCTGGTTGACGCAGGAATCCGGCGACAGCGAGATGCGGCACAGGAGGCGCAGCACGCGCTTGCCATAGTAGCGGCCGGCGCGGAACCAGAAATAATCGCAGATCAGGCAGGCCAGCAGCACGGCAAGCAGGCAGAGCTGCCAGCTGGCGCCGCCTTCCATCGCCATCGCGCCCGCCACGACCAATACCGGAAAGGCCGGAATCGGCAGGCCGAACTGCTCCAGCAGCACCGTGCCGAAGACGAGCAGGACGCCGTAGTTCTGAATCAGGAGCGAGAGCTGGGACATCCCGACATGGTAGCGGAAATCGCCCTTCCCGGCTGGCGGCTGCCGGGTTTACACAACAGTGACCAGCAGTTGGAGCGTCCGAGAAAGCCCTCAGGGCAAGGGATGCGGCCACCCGACGCATCGGCGAAGACAGTACGATAGTACGGCGAGACGATGCAACGCCGCCATGAGGGTTTTATCAGGCGCTTACGCGCTGCGCGGAATGGCGGCAAGTAATGTCTTCGTATAGTCGTGCCGGGGATTGCGGTAGAGCTCGTCCGAGTCGCCCATCTCGACCACGCTGCCGTGGTGCATCACCATCACCTGGTCGGCGATGTAGCGCACCACCGACAGGTCGTGCGAGATGAAGATATAGCTCATCCTGTACTCGTCCTGCAGGTCCTGCAGCAGGTTCAGCACCTGGGCCTGCACCGACACGTCCAGCGCCGAGACCGACTCGTCGCAGACCAGGATCTCGGGCTTCATGGTCAGGCAGCGCGCGATCGCGATGCGCTGGCGCTGGCCGCCGGAGAACTCGTGCGGATAGCGGTGAAAGGCCGCAGGCGGCAGGCCGACCCGCCCGAGCAGGGCTTGCACCATTTTGGTGCGCTCGTGATCGGTCGCGCCGATGCCGTGGATGCGCATCGGCTCGAGCAGGATCTGGCCGACCGTGAAGCGCGGATTGAGCGAGGCGTAGGGATTCTGGAAGATGATCTGGATGCGCCGCTTGTAGGCCTGGTACTCGCGGTCCGGCATGCCGATCAGGTCCCTGCCTTCGAACATGGCGCTGCCGCCGCTGGCGCGGTGCAGGCGCAGCAGGGTCAGGCCGACCGTGGTCTTGCCCGAACCGGATTCGCCGACCACGCCCAGGGTCTTGCCGCGCGGGAGAGTGAACGAGACGTCCTTCACGGCGCGGAACTCGCGCTTGCCGAACAGGCCCTCGCGCAGCCAGAAGCTCTTGCGCAGGTTCTTCACCACCAGCACGTTCTCGTCGTCCGCCGTGTATCCGCGCGTGCGCTGCGGCAGCGCGGCCGGCGGCGCGCCCTCCCCGTTCATGAAGTCGTCGATCACCGGCAGGCGCACGGGACGCTCGTCGAGCTTCGGGCGGCAATGCAGCAGCGCGCGCGTGTACAGGTCGCGCGGCGCGCCGAACACCTGGGAAGCCGTGCCCTCCTCGCGCACCACGCCGTGGCGCATCACGATCACGCGGTCGGCGATTTCCCCGACCAGGCCAAGGTCGTGGGTGATGAACAGCACCGCCATGCGATGCTTTTTCTGCAGGCGCGCGATCAGCTCCATGATCTGCTTCTGGATGGTCACGTCGAGCGCCGTGGTCGGCTCGTCGGCGATCAGGAGCTTGGGCTCGCAGGCGATCGCCATCGCGATCATCACGCGCTGCTGCTGGCCGCCCGACATCTGGCTCGGGTAGGCGTCGATCTTCGCCGCCGGATCGGGAATGCCGACTTCGGCCAGCAGTTCGAGCGTGCGCGCACGGGCTTGCTTGTTGTTCATGCCCATGTGCAGGCGCAGGACTTCGCCGATCTGGAAGCCGACCGTGAACACCGGATTGAGCGAGGACATCGGCTCCTGGAAGATCATCGCGATGTCCTTGCCGCACAGGCGCCGGCGTTCGGCCAGCGGCAGGTCGAGCAGCTCGCGGCCGTCGAAGCGCACGCTCGCGCCGTCGTGCACGATGGTCGTGTCCGGCGGCAGCAATCCCATCACGGCCAGCGAACTGACCGACTTGCCGCTGCCCGATTCGCCCACCAGGGCCACCGTGGCGTCCCGCGGCACGTCGAAGGAGATGCCCTTGATCGCCTCGACCGTGTTCTTCCTGTCGACGCGGAAGGAGATGCGCAGGTCGCGCACCCTCAGCAGCATGTTGTCGTCGTTCGTCATGGCCGCCTCATTTCAGCTTCGGATCGAGCGCATCGCGCAGCGCATCGGTGAACAGGGAGAACGCCGTCACCAGCAGCGCCATCGCGCCGGCCGCGGCGGCCAGTTGCCACCACTTGCCGAGGATGAGCTCATTCTGCGCCTCGTTCAGCATGCTGCCCCAGGACACGGTGCCGACCGGCACCCCGAAGCCCAGGAAGGAAAGAATGACCTCGGCCTTGATGAAGCCCACCACCAGGATCGAGACCTGCACCAGGGCCACGTGCGAGACGTTGGGGAAGATGTGCGAGAACATCTTGCGCCAGTTCGAGGCGCCGATGGCGTCGGCCGCCATCACGTATTCGCGCGCCTTGTGCTTGATGTACTCGGCGCGGATCAGGCGATAGGGTCCTGTCCAGCCGGTCAGGCCCAGGATCAGCACGATGGTCGCCACGCCTTTCTGCTGCAGCACGGCGGCCACGGTCAGGATCATCAGGATCGAAGGAATCGAGGTGAAGATGCTGTAGAACCAGTTGAAGAAGTCGTCGACGATCCCGCCATAAAAGCCGGAGATGGCGCCGAACAGGGTGCCCAGCGCCACCGCCACGAAAGCGGCGACGAGGCCGACCACGATCGACGTCTCGCCGCCCTTGACGGTCTTCTTCAGGATGTCGTGGCCCCACTTGTCGGCCCCGAAGGGAAGCGTCAGCGCCTTGGCCACCGGCGGGTGGCTGCGCTGCACCTCGCGCTTGAGGGCTTCGAGCTCCTCGGCCAGCGGATCGAAGGCGTTCGGCGGGCTGGGGGCCTGCGGCCGGGCCAGCGCGGCGGTGGCCGGGTCCGCCCCGACGAAGGTCGGCGGCGCATAGTTGACGGCCACCTCCTCTTCCCAGTCGGCCGCGACCAGCCCGAGGGAGGACAGCGCCAGCATCAGGAGGAAAAGGCCGACGACGGCCAGGGCCGCCATCGCGACGCGGTCGGCGCGCAGGCGGCGCCAGGCGAGCGCCCACAGGCCGGGGGAATCAGCGTCGTTCGTTATGCTCGTCACTTTACGGTCTTCACTTCGCACTCTTCACTTCAATTGAACGCGCGGGTCGACCGCCTGGTACAGCAGGTCGGCCAGCAGGTTGAACACCATGGTCGCGGCGGCGACGTACACGGTGATCGCCTTGATGACCGGGAAATCGCTGCGCTCCACGGCCAGGATCACTTCGCGCCCGATGCCGGGAATGCCGAAGAAGCGCTCCAGCAGGAAGGCGCCGATCAGGAGGGCCGGCAGGTTCGCCATCACGTGGGTGATGATCGGGATCGCGGCATTCCTCAGCACGTGGACCCAGACGATGCGGCGCTCCTTCAATCCCTTCGCGCGCGCGGTGCGCACGTAGTCCTGGTTTACCTCGTCGAGGACAAAACTGCGGTACAGGCGCAGGGTGGGCGCGATCGAGACCGCCAGGCCGATGATGATGGGCAGCAGCGCATAGCGCAGCAGGTTCTCGCCCAGGCTCGCGCCCCAGCCCTGCACCGGGAAGAGCCCGAGCTTGTAGGCGAAGAAGTACTGGAAGACGATGATGTAGACCAGGATCGAGATCGACATGCCGACCGTGCAGGCCACCATCACGGCGCGGTCGGTCAGCGAGCCGCGCACGAAAGCGATGGCGAGCGCCAGCGCGATGCCGAAGAAGGTTTCCAGCACGGTGAGCGGCACCAGCACGGTGAGCGAAGGCCCGAGGCGGCTGGCGATGATGTGCGAGACCGGCTCGCCCGTGCTCCAGGCATTGCCGAAGTCGAAGGTCAGGATCTGCTTCAGGAAGATGCCGAGCTGGACCCAGACCGGCTGGTCGATGCCGAGCTGGGCGCGGATATTCGCGATCGCCGCCTCGTCGGCCATCTTGCCCGCGAGGAGATAGGCCGGATCGCCGCCGACCCAGTTGAACAGCACGAACACGAGCACGATCACGCCCGCCATTGTCGGCAGCATCTGCCACAGCCGCCGGAGTATGTAAGCTGCCATCGAGACTTCCTGTGCCCAGCCGTATGAAAAACGCTAACGATAGCGCAAATCGGCGCGGGCGGGCCATGAACTTATTTGGGCCGGCGATAACCCGTAGGGTGGGCGGCTATACCCCACGGTTTGCATTCACGCGGCATGTGCGCCGCCCACGCGTTCAACGGACGGGTGAAACACCGCGGCTGCGCGCCCTGCGCCTGAACGCAGCCCGGGTTTCGTAGGGTGGACACCTGTGTCCACGCGGTTGAACAGTAGTGTCCTGCAATGCATCCGCCAGGCGTTCGCCCGTCGGTATCCCGGTTCCGCCGCATATGAGCAGCTGGTGAGACCGCGTGGGCACAGGTGCCCACCCTACAATAGCCGGCGAAGCATGCCGCCCGCCAGTGTCAACGCCAACCGGGGTCAGCTATCCTCGCGCAGCCGGCGCTGGCGCACCGCCGCGGCCAGCCCTTCGAGCACCTGCACGCTGGTTTCCCAGTCAATGCAGCCGTCGGTGACCGACTGCCCGTAGGTCAGCTCCTTGCCCGGCACCAGGTCCTGGCGTCCGGCCACCAGGTGCGATTCGATCATCACGCCGACGATGCGCTCGTCGCCGGCCGCGATCTGGCCGGCGATGTCGGCGCACACCGGCACCTGGTTCTCGGGCTTCTTCGAGCTGTTCGCGTGCGAAGCGTCGATCATCAGGCGCGAGGCCAGGCCGAGGGCGGCGATCTGGCGGCAGGCCTCGTCGACGCTGGCGGCGTCGTAGTTCGGCGCCTTGCCGCCGCGCAGGATGATGTGGCAGTCCTCGTTGCCCGAGGTCGAGACGATCGCCGAGTGGCCGCCCTTGGTCACGGACAGGAAGTGGTGCGGCTGCGAGGCGGCCTTGATCGCTTCCACCGCGATCTTGATGTTGCCGTCGGTGCCGTTTTTGAAGCCCACCGGACAGGACAGGCCCGAGGCGAGCTCGCGGTGCACCTGCGACTCGGTGGTGCGCGCGCCGATCGCCCCCCAGCTGATCAGGTCGGCGATGTACTGCGGGCTGATCACGTCGAGGAACTCGGTGCCGGCCGGCAGGCCCATCTCGTTGACGTCGCGCAGCAGCTCGCGCGCCATGCGCAGGCCGTCGTTGATGCGGAAGCTGTTGTCCATGTAGGGGTCGTTGATCATGCCCTTCCAGCCCACCGTGGTGCGCGGCTTCTCGAAATAGACGCGCATCACGATCTCGAGGTCGCCGATGAAGCGCCGGCGCTGCTCGACGAGGCGGCGCGCATACTCGATCGCGGCCTTCGGGTCATGGATCGAGCACGGGCCGATCACCACCATCAGGCGATCGTCCTGGCCGTGCAGGATGCGGTGCAGCGCCACCCGCGCGCCGGCCGCGGTCTGCTCCGCCTCCGGCGTTACCGGAAACTCGCGGATCAGGTGCGAGGGCGGCGTCAGTTCCTTCATTTCGCGGATGCGTAGGTCGTCGGTGCGAGGCATGCTGTACTCCGTTATCTGGTCTGGAAATAAAAAAACCGCCATCGCTGGCGGTTTCATGGTTGTCGGACTGGTCTCTGCTGTTGCGTGTACCCGCCGCTACTCCACCGCCTGAAGGCTGGAATGGCCAAAATAAAACCAGCGGGTAAAGAAGGCAGCGTTGCGCATGGATCGGGGTCCGTAAATGGTCGAAACGACTATAACGCCAATTCGTGAGCGTTGGCAAGCCTTTTATCCGTAGCGTAAACATGGGCTACTTGGCAAGCGGTTGCGACAAACCTACAGCCGCGCGAGCGCAAAGATGACGTTTGAGAGATATCAGACTTGTCATTGTCAACGATGCAAAAGTCAGGACAAGCCCTGGTCCAGCTGGGTTTGTCTTTACGCCGGGTCAACCCCTGCTTCTGGGACGCCTGAGGTAAAACAAACAGGCTCAAGCAGACCGGGATTTCCACTCGACCATTGGAGTCCGGACATGACTGAAACCCTGATATCCCGATCGGTGCGCCGCCTGTTCGCCGGCGGCGGAGCGATCGGTCTGGCCCTGCTCGCGCTACCCGGCGCGCAGGCGCAGGAAGCGGCGCAGCGGCCGATCGCGCGCGTCGAAATCACCGGCAGTAACATCCGCCGCGCCGAAGCCGAAACCGCCTCGTCGGTGATCACCGTGAACCGCGCCGACATCGAGCGCTCGGGCAAGAGCACCGTCTCCGAACTGCTGCAGACGCTGGCGGTGGACAACCAGGGCTCGGTGCCGACCACCTTCGGCAACGGTTTCGCGGCCGGCGCCGCCGGCATTTCGCTGCGCGGCCTGGGCACCGCCTCGACCCTGGTGCTGCTCAACGGCCGCCGTCTCGCGCCCTACGGCCTGGCCGACGACGGCCAGAAGATCTTCACCGACCTGAACGTCATTCCGACCGATGCCGTCGACCGCATCGAGATCCTGAAGGACGGCGCCTCGGCCATCTACGGCTCCGACGCCATCGCCGGCGTGGTCAACATCATCCTGCGCCGCAACTTCACCGGCACCACCGTGCGCGGCCTGCTCGGCATCACCGAGGAATGGGACGGCGAGGAGCAGAACCTGGCCATCACCCACGGCTTCGGCGACCCCGACAAGGACCGCTACAACGTGCTGCTGAACTTCGAGTTCAAGCGCCTGAACGACATCCCGCTGCGCGAGCGCGCCGGCCGCGACCACATCGGCCGCATCGACCTGCGCCGCTGGGGTTATTCGGCCCAGGAAGCGCTGGGCGGGACCGGCGCCATCACCGGGCCCAACGCCGCCGGCAGTGCGATCAACGGCAACGTGCGCAACCCGTTCACGAACAACTACTACAACCGCGGCAGCCTGGACCCCGCAAGCGGATTCACCCGCTTCTTCCCCGGCGCGGCGTGCGGCAACTTCACCAGCCATCCCCAGGGCGACCCGGGCGGCGGCTGCCTGATCGACTCGACCCTGGAGTACAACCAGATCCAGCCGGAGCAGGAAAACTACAGCCTGTTCGGACGCGGCACCTACCGCATCACCGAGGGGCTGGAGGCCTACGGCGAGGTCAACCTGTACAGCAGCAAGACCTCGTCCTCGAGCACTCCCTCGGGCGTGAACGCCAACGTCGGCTACCCGGGCGGCCCGGTCAGCAACGCCGGCGTACAGCTCGGCATCAACCACCCCGACAACCCCTATTTCGGCGCGGGCCCGGCGCGCCTGCGCTACCTGGCCGGCGACGTCGGCCCGCGCGTGTCGAACATCGACGGTTTCTTCTCGCGCCTGCTGGCCGGCGTCAAGGGCTCGTTCGCCGGCTGGGACTACGACACCTCGCTGCTGTTCTCGCGCAGCACCGTGAAGAACGAGCGCACCGGCTTCCTGCAGCGCGACGTCGCCTTCGCCCTGCTCGATCCGACCGACCTGGTCAACGTCGGCTCGGCGCTGGCCACCAGCCCGGCCTATGCGGCGCTGCCGCCGGGCACCTTCTGGCGCATCGCCGAGAACGCCGGCCTGAACGACCCGGCCGTCTACGCGGCGCTCTCGCCCCTGATCTCGAACGACGCCGAGACCAAGATCATCCAGGGCGACTTCAAGGCCACGCGCGAGTTCGGACGCCTGGCCGGCGGGCCGATCGGGGTGGCGGCCGGGGTCGAATGGCGGCGCGAGGAAACCGAGCTGAACCCGAGCACCGGCACCGAACGCGGCAACGTCATCGGCCTGGGCTACTCGGCCTACCGCGGCGCCCGCAACGTGTTCGCGGTCTACGGCGAGGCGCTGGCCCCGGTGCTGCCGGGGCTGGAAGTGACCGGCGCGCTGCGCTTCGACGACTTCACCGACGTCGGCCGCTCCTGGACGCCGAAGGTCGGGGTCAAGTGGACGCCCTCGCGCCAGCTGGCCCTGCGCGGCACCTTCGCCAAGGGCTTCCGCGCCCCCAGCGCGGCCGAGAACGGCGTCGGCGGACTGGCCGCCTTCTCCACCGCCGAAGACCCGCTGCGCTGCGGCCTGGGCGTGGAGGCCGCCTGCAACCCGGCCTCGATCGCGGTGATCACCTCGCCCAACCCCGACCTGAGCCCGGAGCGCTCGCGCAGCTACAACATCGGCGTGATCTGGGATCCGCTGCCGCGCACCAGCATCTCGGTCGACTTCTGGAGGATCAAGCGCAAGAACGAGATCAACCAGGAACTGACCGACGCCGCGATCGCCGCCGGCCGGGTCGCGCGCGACCCCTCGACCGCCGAGCCGGGCATCCCGGGCGACCCCGGCGCCATCACCGCGGTGCTGGCGAGCTACGTCAACTCGGCCCAGACCAAGGTGCAGGGCATCGACCTCGACGCCCGCCATACGCTGCGCCTGCCCAACGGCTGGGGCAACGTGCTCCTCGACGGCAAGGTGACCTACATCGACGAGTGGATCCGCACCGAACAGGACGGCAGCTCGCGCGACTTCGCCGGCACCCACGGCAACTGCGACGTCACCAACTGCGTCGGCACCCCGGACTACCGCGTCAACCTGCGCGCGGCCTGGGACCGCGGCGACTGGCGCGTCTCGCTCAACGCCAACTACCGTGCGCCGATCGACAACGTGCTGTTCAAGAACGATCCGGACGGCTGCGCCAGCCACTACGCCAACGGCGAACCGGCGCCGCGCGGCTGCGAACTGGCCTCGTTCACCACCTTCGACCTGGTGGTGCGCTGGAAGCCGCGGCCGGGCTGGGAAGTGTTCGGCACCGTCGAGAACCTGTTCGACAAGGTCGCGCCGCTGGACCCGCTGACCTACGGCGCCCAGGCCTACAACCCGCTCGACTACCTGGGCGCGGTGGGGCGCACCTACAGCCTCGGCGCGCGCTATACCTTCTGAGCCGGGAAGCAGCGGTGTAAAAAACACCGGCGGCATCGGCCTGGCGGCATGCCGCCAAGCCGGTGTCGCCGGCGCCTGTGGCGCGCATGTCACAAGCGCGCCCCGGTTCTACGGGCTCGACTGGCGAAGCGGAAGCCGAAGCCCGTGCAGTTTGATCGAAATCACCTGCGGCTCACAGTGCGATGCAAGACTCGTTTCGAAAGCCCGCATCTGCGCTCCCTGTCCATGCTCCTGATCAATTTCTTAGCGGGCATAGCTTGATCTCGCGCAAACGGGCGTCGATCAACACGCTCAGGAGCCAAACATGAACGAAACCATCTTGTCCCGGTCGCTGCGCCGGCTGTTCGGCGTCGCCGGATTGGGCGCCGGCCTCAGTCTGCTCGCCAGCCTACCCGCCTTGGCGCAGGAGGCCCAGCGTCCCCCGGAATCCCCGGCGCAGGAAACGCAGACGGCCCAGCAATCGCCCGCCACGCCGATCCAGCGCGTCGAAGTCACCGGCTCCTCGATCCGGCGGATCGCGGCCGAGAGCTCGCTGCCGATCACCACGATCCGCGCCGACGACTTCGCCAAGCAGGGCCTGACCACGGTGCAGGAAGTACTGAACACGATCCCGATGAACCAGACCTCGCAGGTCAGCTCCTCGGCGGTCGGCTCCGGGACCGGCGGGCGCGCGGTGGCCGACCTGCGCGGCCTGGGCGGCGACAAGACCCTGGTGCTGCTCAATGGCCGGCGCCTGGCCAACCACCCCTATTTCGCCGACACGGTGGACCTGAACATCATCCCGGTGGCCGCGCTCGAGCGGGTCGAGGTGCTGCGCGACGGCGCCTCGGCCATCTACGGCACCGACGCCATCGGCGGCGTGATCAACTTCATCACCAAGCGCTCGGTCGAGGGCGGGGCCGTGAGCTTCGAGGGCTACGAGCCGTGGCGCAGCGGCGGCGGCAACGAGCAGCGCATCAACCTGTCCGGCGGCTGGGGCAACCTCCAGCGCGACGGGATCAGCATGTTCGGCGTGCTCGACTACCACCAGCAAAGCGCCCTGCGCGCCACCGACCGCGCTTTTTCCCGCACCGGCGTGCGGCCCGAACGCGGCATGAACGAAGTGAGCCGCACGACCTTCCCGGCCAACTTCTTCTCCGACCTCGGGGTGGCCGGCAATCCGTATTACACGACCGGCTGCCGCCCGCCCGACACCGCCCCCGCGGCCGACGACCCGGTCTGCGAATTCGACTACACCCAGTATGTCGACAACATCCCGAAGACGCGCCAGTACAGCGCGATGGGCAAGATCAACCGCCAGTTCACGCCGGACCACCTGGGCAGCCTGGAATTCGTCTGGGGCCGCAGCACCAACGAATCGCGTGTGGCGCCGCCGCCGATGTCGAACATCGGCATCATCATGACCGCGGCCAGCCCCTACTATCCCGGCAACGGCACCGTGCCGGCCTTTCCCGGCCTGACCGGCGAAAATCTCGACATCAGCTGGCGTCCGGTCGAATCCGGCCCGCGCGAGAACTACGACAGCAGCTCCACCGCCCGCATCCTGGCCAGCCTCGAAGGCACCATCGCCGGCTGGGACTACAACGCCGGGATCTCGCACTCGATGGGACGCGCACGCAGCGTGTTCCGCGGTGGCTACCTGGTCGACCAGCGCATCGTCGACGGCGTGGGCGCCGGCATCCTGAATCCCTTCGGCCCGCAGAGCCCGGCCGGCGCCGACTTCCTGCGCGATTCGCTCCTGCTCGGCGAGTACGTCCACGCGCGCATCAACAGCAGCGCCATCGACGCGCGCGCCAGCCGCGAGCTGATGACCCTGCCCGGCGGCGCGCTCGGCTTCGCGATCGGCGCCGAGTTCCGGCGCGACCGCGCCAAGTACTTCGTCAACCGCACTCTCGCCGGCCAGGCCTCGAGCTCGGGCTATGCCGACGCCCAGGACGCCTCGGGCCAGCGCAGCATCGCCGCCGTGTTCACCGAGTTCAACGTCCCGCTGATCAAGGACCTGGAACTGAACTTCGCCGGCCGCTACGACCACTACAACGACGTCGGCAGCAGTTTCAACCCGAAGGTCTCCGTGCGCTACCAGCCGACCCGCCAGATGCTGCTGCGCGGTTCGTTCAACAAGGGCTTCCGCGCGCCGACCCTGTTCGACCTGTATGGGCCGCAGTCGACCACCAACAGCTCCGACACCTACAACGACCCGGTGCTGTGCCCGAACGGGACGCCGGTGCCGGGCGCCAACCCGAACATCGTCTGCGGCCAGCAGCAGAACATCCGCCAGGGCGGCAACCCCGACCTGAGCCCGGAAAAGTCGCGCACCTTCAGCGCCGGCATCGTGTTCGAGCCCATACCGCGGCTGACCCTGTCGGCCGACTACTGGCAGATCAAGCTGAAGGACCAGATCAGCGCGCTGGCCGAGCAGACCATCTTCAGCAACTTCCCGAAGTACCAGAACCTCTTCGTCTATGACCCGAGCGGCACGCGCCTGAACTACGTGCTCGACATCACCAGCAACCTGGGCGAGGTGAAGACGCGCGGCCTGGATCTGTCCCTGCTGTACCGCATGCCGCGCAGCCCGATCGGCAACTTCAGCATCAGCATCGACGGCACCTACGTCAACAAGTACGAATACCAGAACGAGCGCGGCGGGCCCTTCACCCAGAATGCCGGGCGCTACGCCGACGCCACGCCGGTATTCCGCTGGCGCCACAACCTCCTGATGACCCTGATCCGCGGCGACTACACGTTCAATCTCTCGAACCGCTACATGTCGCACTACGAGGACCAGAACACGGCGGTCGCGCCCGAGTTCTTCAACAACGTCGGGCACTACTCGACCTGGTCGATCTCGGCCACCTATACCGGCAACAAGCATTTCGAGCTGACGGCCGGGATCAAGAACCTGTTCGACGAGGAGCCGCCATTTACCAACCAGGTCACCAATTTCCAGCTGGGCTACGATCCGCGTTATACCGATCCGCTGGGGATCACGCCCTATATGCGCCTGACGTATAAATTCTGACGATGCATGAACACGTAGGGTGGGCGCCCCGTGCCCACCGCGAGCTCGCGCCGAGTTAGCTCTTCAACTGGGTATTACCTTCGGGATCGAGTGTCAACATTACGCGAACACTCAGGTGGGCACGGGGCGCCCACCCTACGGTTCATCCATCAATAAAAAATGCCCGGCACGAGCCGGGCATTTTCATGATCGAAGCAGGCGAAACGATCAGCCCGTTCCGCCCACCGTCACGCCATCGATACGCAGGGTCGGCTGACCAACGCCGACCGGCACACTCTGGCCTTCCTTGCCGCAGACGCCCACGCCCGAGTCCAGGCTCATGTCGTTGCCGATCATCGAGATGCGGTTCATCACGTCCGGGCCGTTGCCGATCAGGGTCGCGCCCTTCACCGGATAGGTGATCTTGCCGTCCTCGATCATGTAGGCTTCGCTGGCCGAGAACACGAACTTGCCGTTGGTGATGTCGACCTGGCCGCCGCCGAAGTTCACCGCGTACAGGCCATTCTTGACCGATGCCAGGATCTCGGCCGGGTCCTTGTCTCCAGCCAGCATGTAGGTGTTGGTCATGCGCGGCATCGGCAGGTGGGCGAAGGACTCGCGGCGCGCATTGCCGGTCACCGGCATCTTCATCAGGCGCGCGTTCATGGTGTCCTGGATGTAGCCCTTCAGGATGCCGTCCTCGATCAACGTGGTGCACTGGGTAGGATTACCCTCGTCGTCCATGTTGAGCGAACCGCGGCGGTCCTTCAGGGTGCCGTCGTCGACCACGGTCACGCCCTTGGCTGCGACGCGCTCGCCGATGCGGCCCGCATAGGCCGAGGAGCCCTTGCGGTTGAAGTCCCCTTCCAGGCCGTGGCCGACCGCTTCGTGCAGCAGGACGCCGGGCCAGCCCGGTCCGAGGACGATGGTCATCGGGCCTGCCGGCGCCGGACGCGCGTCCAGGTTGACCACCGCCGCCTTGACCGCCTCGTCGGTGTAGCGCTCGAGGATGGCGTCGTCGAAGTAGCCGTAGTCGTAGCGGCCGCCGCCGCCCGAGGAACCCATCTCGCGCCGTCCGTTCTGTTCGGCGATGACGGTGACGGAGACGCGCACCAGCGGACGGATGTCGGCCGCCAGCACGCCATCGCTGCGCACCACCAGCACCACGTCGTATTCGCCGGCCAGGCCGGCCATCACCTGCACCACGCGCGGGTCTTTCGCGCGCGCCATCTTCTCGACACGCTCGAGCAGGCGCACCTTGGCGGTGGCGTCGAGCGAGGCCAGCGGATCATGCGGCAGGTAGAGCGAGCGTCCGCCGGTCGGCTGGGTGCTGGTCGCCACCTTCACGCGGCCGGCGCCCGCGCGCGCGATGGTGCGCGTGGCCGCCGCCGCGTCCAGCAGGGCTGCTTCGGAAATCTCGTCGGAATAGGAGAAGGCCGTCTTCTCGCCGGAGATGGCGCGCACGCCCACGCCCTGGTCGATCGAGAAGCTGCCGGTCTTGACGATGCCCTCTTCCAGGCTCCAGCCCTCGCTCTTGGTGAACTGGAAATACAGGTCGGCGTAGTCGACCTTGTGGGTGAACATCGTTCCCAGCGTGCGCAGCAGCTTGCCTTCGTCCAGGCCGAAAGGCGTCAGCAGCACGTCGCGCGCGACGGCCAGGGAGGAAAGATTCGGTTCGAATGGAGTCATTTTGCGTCTGTTTCTCGTATGGATTGGGGCATTGTGCCATATCCGCCCCGATCGTATCGGCGCGCATCGGCACCGTCAACGGCGGCGCAACAGCCCCGATGACAAGCCTCTTATAGCTTGCGGTGGCGCAATGCCGGCAGGCTTTCGCGCACCCCGGCCAGGAAAGCAGGGTCGAGCTCGCCCGTGACCACGCCTTCGCCTTCGCGCAGCACCGCCTTGACCTCGCCCCAGGGGTCGACCAGCATGCTGTGGCCGAAGGTGCGGCGCCCGTTCTGGTGGGTGCCGCCCTGGGCCGAGGCCAGCACGTAGCACTGGTTCTCGATGGCGCGGGCGCGCAGCAAGACTTCCCAGTGCGCACTGCCGGTGGTGTGGGTGAAGGCGGCCGGCACCACGATCAGCGCGCACTCGCCCATCGCCCGGTAGAGCTCCGGGAAACGCAGGTCGTAGCAGACCGACAGGCCGACGCGTCCGAACGGCGCCTCGAAGCTGCCCACCGCCTGCCCCGGCACGATGGTGCGCGCCTCGTCGTAGGACTCGCTGCCCTTGGTGAAGCCGAACAGGTGGATCTTGTCGTAGCGGCTGACGTTCCGGCCTTGCGGGTCGTAGACCAGCGTGGTGTTGAGGACCTTGCCGGCATCCGGGGACACCAGCGGCAGCGTGCCGCCGATCAGCCAGATGCCGTGCTCGCGCGCCAGCCCGGCCATGGCTTCCTGGATCGGTCCCGCGCCGGCCTGCTCGGCGTGCGCCACTTTATCGGCGTCGCTCATCCCCATGATGGGCCAGTACTCGGGCAGGGTCACGAGGGTGGCGCCGGCGGCGGCTTCGCCGACCAGGCGGCGGGCGGTGGCAATGTTGTGCGCCACGTCGGGCGTGGACACCATCTGGACTGCGGCTACGCTGGTCATGTCACTCCTTCTTCGCTTTGGCTGCCGGCGGCGTGTCCGGCGGGTTGTCGAGTTTGATGATCGTCGGCGACTTCCATGGACCCGTGATCTGCATCTGGTAGGTCAGCGCCTTCATCACCGGCGCGCGCAGGAACAGTTGCGCCAGGTAGGAGCCGATGCCGATTACCGGATTGACCGCCAGGCCATACACCAGCGGCCCGGTGCCGAGGTTGAATTCCGGGATCACCACCACGTGCAGGTTGGTCGATTCGTTGGCGATGTCGGCGGTGCCGTCCATCAGCACCGTGGCCGCCACGCCGTGCATCTTGAGGTTCTCGGTCCTGACCACGCCGCGCGAAATCATCGCATTGGCCGTGATGCCGTCGAAAGCCAGGCCTTCCGAGAACACGTCGTGGAAGTCGAGCTTGAGCAGGCGCGGCAGGGCCTGCAGGCTGAGCACGCCGAGCAGCTTGGCCGCGCCCGGGTCCTGCTTGAGGAACTGGCCGCCGCCCACGTTCAGTTCGATCTGGCCCGACAGCGAAGGAATATCCAGCGCGTACGGCAGCCCGCTCCAGGACAGGTCGCCCGAGAGCTTGCCCTTGCCGCGGCGCAGGGTCTCGGGGAAGCCCAGGCGGTCGAGCAGGCGTCCGGCGTCGAGGATGTCGAGATTGAAGTTCATGCTGGTATTGCTCTTGCCGTCTTTCGTCAGCCAGCGCCCGGTTGCACGCAACTGGCCGTCCGGGTTCGACAGGCTCAGGCGGTCGATGCGCCACTCCTTGCCGGCCAACGCCTGCACATTGCTCGCCTGCAGGTCGAGGCGACCGAACTGCTTGTTGAACAGTTCGAAGCGCTCGGCCACGATGTCGAGCGCAGGGATGCTGGCCGCGCCGCGGTTCGATTCGAGCAGGTCCTTGACCTCGGCCGCCGAGGATTCGGGGATGATCAGCGAGGCCAGGCGCGCCGTGACCTTGCCGACGCCCTGCCCCGGCTGCTCGCTCCAGCTGACGTGGCCGGAGGCCTGGCGCGACTGCAGGTTGGCCTGCCAGGTGCTGCCGCGGTGGGTGGCGCCGACCACGACGTCGACCACGCGGCGGTCGGCGATGAACAATTCGCCCGCCCGCGCGGCGATGGTGGTGGGCACCACGTACTGGGAGAAATTCGGTCCGGCAGCGCCGGAAGCCCCCTCAGCCCCGGGCGCGTCTTCGCCGGCGATCGCGCGCGCCGCCGCCAGCCAGGCGTCGACGTTCACCGACTTCATGTCGACGTTGATCATCATGCCGTCGTCGGGCGCCGGCGCCGGCACGTTCACGCCGATGCCGCCGCGCTCGACCACCCAGGGCCCGTGCGGCTGGCGGCTGCGCACGTAGCGCGCGGCGACGCCCTCGCCCAGCGACAGGCGCAATTCGTCGCGGCCGACGCCGTCGACGGTCGGCGCGCCATTGAGCACGAAGCGCAGCGGCATGACGACGTCCTGGGCCTTGTTCAGCGGCGCCGGGAATTCCAGGCCGAGGCCGGCCAGGTTCGAGTCCAGCGTGACGGTGAGCGCGTGGTCGCGCACCGCCACCACCCCGCTGTAGCGGGTGCTGCCGGACAGGCGGGTGGCCAGGCGCGCCATCGCCGGCGCCGGCGCGCTGCGGCGCATGCCCTCGGCCGACAGCGTGCCGGCCAGGCGGATCGCGATCGCACCGTCGCGCTGGGTGCCGCCCGACAGCGACAGCGGCCCGCCGAGGAAGCTGGCGCCGACGCCGTTCAGGTTGACGCCGTGTTCGGTGAATTCGACCTTGCCCAGGGCCGCCTGCAGCGGCGGCAGGTCGGGGAACAGGGACACGTCGTTGTTCTGCAGCTGCAGCGCGCCCTGCACCTTCGTCTGGTGCAGGTCGGCCAGGGGCATCTGCAACTTGAGGCCGAGGCGCGCATTGCCGCTGCCGCGCGTGTCCTCGGTGAAGTGGCCGATCCAGCCCAGCACCGGGCTGGCCGCCACATAGCCCAGGAAGTCCTGCAGCGGCCCGCTCGCCGCCCCGTCGATGTCGAGCACGGCCTCGTGCGAACCGAGGTTGGGGATGACGGCGCGCACGTTCGACAGGTTCAGGCCCATGCTGCGCAGGGTCTCGCCATGGATTTCCATGCGCGCGCGGTCAAACACGATGCTGCCGTTGATGGCCTCGGCCAGCGGCCACTGGGGTTTGTTCTCAAGCGTGCGGTGGCCCGGCGCGTATTCGAGCACGGCATTGTTCAGGCGCCCGGCGACGCGGAACTCGCCGCGGCCGCGCGCGGCCGGGTTGTCGGCCCGGAACGGGAAATGGGCCAGGTCGCCGCGCAGGCGCAGGCGCACGTCGTTCAGGGTGCCGCCCTGCAGGGCCGTACTCAGCCAGTCACGCAGGTGTTCCGGGGTTACGTTCGGCAGGAAGCGTCCGACCTCGGCGATGTTGAAACCGTCGAGGGTGCCCGTGATGTCGGCCACACCCGGCCCCTGCCCCTCGCCCAGCGGCAGCAGGTGGCTGCCGGACAGGCTGCCTTGCAGGCTGCCCTGCGCGAACGCGAGCCTGTCCACTTCGACCAGCAACTGCTCCTGGGGCTCGTAGCGCCAGCGCGCCTGCAGCGCCAGGCGGTCGAGCGGCGTGGAGGCTTGCGCGAACCAGGCCGGCATGTACAAGGCCAGGTTTTCCGAATCGAGGCTGACGCTGCCGCCGTCCTGGGTGGCGTCGATGCTGCCGGACAGGTTGTCCACGCCCGGCAGGGCCGGACGCGCCGGCTGGGCCGCAATACCAGGGGCGGCGGCAATGGCCGGGCGCGCCGCCTGCGGCTGCAGGCTCAGGCCGGCGACGCGGCCCTTGACGCGGTAGCCCGCCAGTTGCGGGGCCTTGCCGTCCCAGGACGCGGCGAAATCGAGCAGTTGCCCGCGCGGGGCGAAGTCGGCGAGCAACTGGCGCTGCGTGGGCGAGAGCGGCAACTGCGCGGCCAGCTCGGCCAGCGCCGCCAGGTCGACCTGGCGCGCCTCGACCTCGACCCGCTGCGGCTTGCCGCCCCGCGCCGGGGTGAAGGTTTCGCTGACGGTGGCCGGGGGCAGCGCGCGGCCGTCGCTGGTGACCACGGTGAAGTCGCTGACGCCGACCGTATGGCCGTTGGCGCCGAAGGTCGGCTTGCCGTCTTCGACGCCGGGCGCGAGTTCTTCGCGCGCCGAGAGGCGACCCGAGACCCGCGCCAGGGTCAGCGGCGGCAGGTCCGGCTGCATGCGGGCATGGACGCCGGCCAGCGCCAGGTCGGCGGTGAAGCCGGCCAGGCGCGCGTGATCCAGCGTGATCCAGGCGCGCAGCGAGCCCCTGCCCTGGCTGAGTTCGAACGGGTAGTCGAGATACTGCTTCCAGGCCGCCAGGTCGGCGTTGCGCAGGTCGGCGTAGAGCTCGCCCTTCCAACGCGAGATGTCGGAAGCGCGCCCGCCGAAACGCGGATGGGAGAAGCGCGCACGCACGTCCAGCGGCTGGGCCAGGCTGGCCGGCGGCGTGGCCTTGAAGGCAACGCGGTGCGTCCGCCAGCGGTTCTGCAGCACCAGCGACACGTCGCGCAGCGCCAGCGGCGCCGCGCCGCGCAGGGCGTCGGTCCAGTCGACCCGTCCTTCGCGGATCACGATCTGGCGCTGGCGGAACACCCAGTCGCCGCCCGCCCCGCCGCCCGCCTCGTCCTTCGGGTCGATGCGCACGCCGGCCACGTGGAAGACACCGTCAAGCCCGCGCCGCACGTCGAGCTGGGGGCGGATCAGCTCCAGGGTCTCGAAGCGCGGCTCGGCCGCGAACACGCTCCACCAGGAGAACGTCGCCGACACCGAGGGCAGCGCCAGCACCTGGCGACCCTGTGCGTCCTTCAGCGTGACGTCGCCCAGGAACAGGGAAGGATGCAGGCCGCTCCAGGAGGCGTAGATGCGGGCGATGGCGACCTGGTTGCCGACCGCGCGGCTGGCCAGGCGCTCGATGTCGCCCTTGTACATATCTATATTAGGCAAGATCGCGTAGCGCAGCGCCAGGAACAGCAGTGCCAGCGCGAAGTAGACCAGCAGGACGAGCTTGATCGTGAAGCCGAGCACATGATGCGACGCCAGGTTGGCATAGCGATAGGCGGCACGCAGCCGCCGCCAGCGCTCGGCCAGCGGAACATGCGCCTGGGGCGCCTGAGGCTCCGGGTTGTGCATCAAAGTGCTAATAAAAGGCTCGCCGTAAATTGTTTCTTTAATAAGAGAGCGCTTGCTACGATCGCGGCGTCTACCTTACCATCATGCTGACCCAGGCAGCACGGCGGGCAATTCTACCGCAAGCACGCCTCCCGGAACGCTTTTACTCTTGTGCAGGATTGCCCGATGACACCTGTTTCCGCCGCCAGCGCCTCGCGCTGGTACCAACGCTGGGTCGATGCCGTGCCCGGACGCCTCGAGCGCGTCGCCGAGTTGACCCGATTATCGCTGGCCCGGCCGGATTTCGGCGCGTTATTGGGCACCGAACTGGCCGCCGGCATCCCCCTGTCGCGCGCCATGCGTCGCCTGCGCAACCTGCTGCTGGCCGGCCTGATCCGGCGCGACCTGGAAGGCCAGGCCGATCTCGACGAAGTCGTCACCGCCATGACCGGCCTGGCCGATTTCGCCATCCGCACCCACCTGGCGGACCTGATGGCCGAGATGGTCGCCGCCCACGGCACGCCGGTCGGCGCCGAGTCCGGCCGTCCCCAGGAAATGATGGTGCTGGCCATGGGCAAGCAGGGCGGCGGCGAGCTCAACGTCTCGTCCGACATCGACCTGATCTTCGTCTATCCGGAAGACGGCGAAACCGACGCCCAGCCGCATCAGCGCGGCCTCTCGAACCACGAATTCTTCGTGCGCCTGGGACGGCGCCTGATCGGCGCCCTGTCCGAAGTCATCGAGGACGGCTTTACCTTCCGGGTCGACATGGCCCTGCGTCCGAACGGCAAGTCGGGCCCGCTGGCGGCCAGCCTGAACATGGTCGAGGAATACCTGATCGTCCAGGGCCGCGAGTGGGAGCGCTATGCCTGGGTCAAGGCGCGCGCGGTGACCGGCAACGAAGAAGATATCGCCGCCCTGGACGCCATCGTGCGTCCCTTCGTGTTCCGGCGCTACCTCGACTTCGGCGTGATCGATGCGATCCGCAACATGCACGCCCAGATCCGCGCCGAAGTGAACCGCCAGGAACGCCTGCACCCGGACCGCAGCAACAACGTCAAGCTGGGGCGCGGCGGCATCCGCGAGATCGAGTTCCTGGCCCAGGTGTTCCAGTTGATCCGCGGCGGGCGCGATCCGGCGCTGCGCGAGCGCTCCACGCGCCAGACCCTGCGCCTGCTGGCCGAACGGGAGCTGATGGCCCCGGCCACCGTGGAGCGCCTGCTGGGCGCCTACACCTTCCTGCGCAACCTGGAACACCGCCTGCAATACCTGGACGACGCCCAGACCCACACCCTGCCGCCGAACGAGGCCGAGCGCCTGGTCATCGCCAACATGATGGGCCTGCCGGACGTGCCCACCCTGCTCGCCCGGCTCGAGGAGCAGCGCGCCTTTGTCGCCGCCGAGTTCGACGACATGTTCGCCGACAAGAGCGCGCCGCCCGACGAGGAGCGCGCCGAACTGGAAGCGATCGCGGCCGATCCCGAGAACCTGGCCGCCATCGAGGATCACCTGCGCTCGCTCGGCTACGGCGACCCGACGGACGGGGCGCGCCGCCTGGTGGCGACCTGGCAGGCGCCGCGCCTGCAGAGCCTGCCGGATGCGAGCCGGGCGCGCCTGCTGGCCCTGGTCAACCTGGCCCTGCCCCAGGTGGCCGCCACCGTGAAGGACGCCGGCGTCGGCAGCCACGGCGCGACGCTGGGCCGCCTGCTCGATTTCCTGGAAGCGGTGGCGCGCCGCTCCGCCTACCTGTCGCTGCTGACCGAATACCCGCACACGCTCGAGCGCGTGATCCGCATGATGCATGCGAGCGGCTGGGCCGCCACTTTCCTGACCCAGCACCCCATCCTGCTCGACGAGCTGCTGGACGACCGCGGCGGCATCGACGAGCCGGCGCAGCTGGCAAGCAGCCTGGACGCGAAATTGCAGGAGGCCGAGGGCGACACCGAGCGCCAGCTCGACATCCTGCGCGAGACCCATCACGCCCAGCAGTTCCGCCTGCTGGCGCTGGACCTGGCGGGCGAACTGTCGGTCGAGCGCCTGGCCGACCACCTGTCGGCGCTGGCCGACGTGATGGTGGCCGCGACGGTGCGCTGGGCCTGGAAGACGGTGGCCACGCGCCACGTCGAGGAGCCGCGTTTCGCCGTGATCGCCTACGGCAAGCTGGGCGGCAAGGAGCTGGGCTATGTCTCCGACCTCGACGTCATCTTCCTGTTCGACGACGCGGACGACATGGCGCCCTCGAACTACGCCAAGCTGGCCCAGCGCTTCATTACCTGGATGACGGCCCATACGCCGGCCGGCATCCTGTTCGACATCGACACCGCCCTGCGCCCGGACGGCGCCAGCGGCATGCTGGTCAGCTCGCTCGCCGCCTTCGAGCGCTACCAGCAGCAGTCGGCCTGGGTCTGGGAGCACCAGGCCCTGACGCGCGCGCGCTTTTGCGCCGGCGATGCAGGCATCGGCGCGCGCTTCGAGGCGATCCGGGAAAGCGTGCTGCGCCAGGACCGCAGCGGGCGCGAAACCCAGCTGAAGGAAGAAGTGCTGAAGATGCGCCAGCGCATGCACGAGGCCTACCCGAACCGCACGGCGCTGTTCGACCTGAAGCAGGACGCGGGCGGCATGATCGACATCGAGTTCATCAATCAGTACCTGGTGCTGCGCCATGCGGCGGCCTATCCGCAGCTCACGGCCAATCTCGGCAACATCGCGCTGCTGCGCATTGCGGGGGAACTGGGACTGATCGACGCCGGCCTGGCGGCCGAGGTCGGCAGCGCCTACCGCGCGATGCGCAAGCTGCAGCACCAGTTGCGCCTGCAGGGCCAGGAGGCGCGGGTCGAGCATGGCCTGGTGGCCGGGCATGCGGACGCGGTGGCGCGGCTGTGGGGGGCGTTGTTCGGCGCCTGAGCCGGCCGCGATCCCTGGCCCATATCATTAACCCATAAAAGAAAACGCCCCGCAGGGCGTTTTCTTCATGCTGCGCAGGCGCGGCTTACTTCAGGTTCTTGTCGAGGAAACGTTCGACGCGGTTCCAGAAGTCGACCTCGTTCTTCTCCAAGTTGAAGCCGTGACCTTCGCCCGCGTACTGTATCCACTCGACGTTCTTGTTGCCGGCCGCGATCAGGGCATCACGCATCTTGGTGCCGTGCGGCAGCGGAACGCGGTAGTCTTCCTCGCCGTAGGCCATCAGCACAGGCTGCTTGATGCGGGCTGCCTGCTTCAGCGGCGAGGTAGCGGCCAGCTGAGCCGCATCCTTGGCCGGATCGCCGATCATCTTCGGCATGCCGTAGCGGACCCACGGGTTGTCGGCATCCATGAAGTCGCTCCAGCCGATCGTGTACATTAACTCGATATCGGTTACACCCACGATGTTCACGCCCGCCTTGTACAACGCCGGCTCCTTGACCAGCCCCATCATCGTCGCGTAGCCACCGTAGCTGCCGCCGAGGATGGCAATGCGCTTCGGATCGGCCAGGCCCTGGTCGATCGCCCAGCGCGTCGCATCGGTGATGTCGTCCTGCATCGCCAGGCCCCACTGCTTCCACCCCGCCCTGAACAGCTTGCTGCCGTAGCCGGTGCTGCCGCGGAATTCGGGCTCGATCACGACATAGCCGCGCGAGGCCAGGAATTGGGTCCTTGGATTGAAGCCCCACTCGACGCCGCGCACGTACGGACCGCCATGTACCATGACGACGGTCGGGAACGGCCCCTTGCCGCGCGGTTTGGTGATGTAGACGGGAATGCTCATGCCGTCGCGCGCCTTGATGCGCTGGAAGTCCTGGGTGCCGGCCATGGCGGTTGAATCGAGCCAGGGACGGGAGGCGCCCAGCAGGGTCAGCTTGCCGGTTTCGCGCTCGAACAGGAAGTGCACCGGCGCCTGGATATCCGAGGATGCAGTGACGACCACATGGCGCGCACTGACGCAGCGACTGCACGAAATCTCGTTATTGGTCGCCGGCAGCAGCTTGTCGACGGCTTCCTGCACGGCGCGCATGCCCGGATCGAACCAGGTCACGCCTTCGGCCTCCTGCATATACGCGACGCCCAGCAAGGCCTTGGTTTCGGTGTCGAATACCATGCCACCGCTGAAATCGAAGCCCGGCAGGCTGAGCAAGGGCTTGTCTTCGATCTTGCGGGTCTTGACGTCGTAGCGGTACAGGGCCGTGGTGCCGTCCTGGCTTGCGCTGTTCGGCGCGCGCACATAGAGCTGGCCGTCGCGGTCGATGGCGACCGGCACGATGGCGTGCTCGGCGTCGGTCGCATCAAAATGATAGAGCTCGGTCCAACCGGAAACACCCGGCTCCCGCCAGTAGACGGCGCCCTGCTTCTTGCCATCGGTCGTCATTGCCACGCGCGGCTGACGATTGCGATCCAGCACCCATCCCTGCACGCCATCCGGTACCGATTCGGTAAACAGGCTGCGCGTTGCCATCGTACGCGTGTTCAGGCGCATCACGGTGTTCTCGGCGGGCCGGCCCTGGCCCGTCGGCACCCAGCGCTCGATCAGCACATCGTCGGAGCCGTCATGGATAGGGCTACGGTATTGGTAGCGCGAAGGCAGCGGACGGCGCATCGAAGCGCCGGCGACGCGGTAGTTGCCCGTACGCTCGATCAGCCAGATGAAATCGCTGCCGTCCGCATTGACAGCATACAAGCCGGTGCCCAGTTGCTCACCCAGAACCGCCTGGCGGTCAGTGACATCGAACACCAGACGCTCGTCATTGACCCAGCTGACGCTACGGAGGTCGGCATCGGGGAACTGGGCGATGCCCTTGAATTTTGTTGGCGTGGCGATGTCGGCTACGGCCAGGCCGATACGGCCCGATTCGGTCGACACCAGCATCGCAATTTTCTTTCCAGACGGCGACAAAGACGGCGCGCCGATGGCCGGCTTCTTGAAAAATGCTTCGGTCGGGAGCGGCTTGGCCGCGCTTGCCGGCGCCGGCACGCCTGCTGCCGATGCATTCAATCCGATGCCGGCTGCGATCAACAGCACGGCCAGCTTGCTGGCGAGGGGGGAAGTGATCTTCATAGATTTCGAAGTACCTTTACGAACGGAAATAGCGTCGAGCATACCTTGCGCATTCATATATGCATGTTGCGCTTGATCAAAAAAAAGGAGGGGGTACGAGACCCCCTCCTTGTCATTCAGCTATGAAGCGACTGAATTAGAACTTCTGCTCCAGACGAACGTATGCCTGGCGGCCGTAGCCGTCGTAGAGGTAGAAGTTGAAGTTACGGCCGTCATACGACACCAGTTCCGGCATCTTGCCACCCAGGTTGACGACACCAGCGATGATCTTGGTGCCCCATGGGGTGGTGTAGGTGCCTTGCAGGTCGTGGGTGACATAGGTGCCAACCGAACGAGCTGCGGTGACGCCGTTCTTGCCGGTCACGTTGATGTTGTACGACACGCCGAACGGGCCACGCTTCCAGTTGTTGTTCAGGCCGGCTTTGTAGTGTGGCAGGCCCAGGGTGCCGCGCATTTCGTTGCCGTCGTCGTCGTAGCTCAGCGTGTTCGAATAACGCAGTTCGTGATCGAAGTTACCGATCGTGGCGTTGCGCCAACGGCCGGTGACGCTCACGTCCAGGTATTCGCCCTTCAGCGTGCCTTCGTTCGCATAGCCCTGCTGGACGCGGGTGATGCGGCCGTTGGCAGCGCGCTGAACGTACAGACCAGCCGGGATGGCGCGTGGATCGTCGCCGTTCGAACGGTCGATCAGGTCCTGTGCGCCGATCAGGGTCAGCTTGTCGTCGATCTTGATGCGTGCGTAGTCAGCCTTGATGCTGACGGCCGGAATGACGTCCCAGACCGCACCGACCGAGAACTGTTTCGACTGTTCCGACTTCAGTGCCGAGTTGGCGCCGGTATAGGTGTTGACCTGGACGGTCTTACCGATGTTGCAGTCGTCTTCGTCAGCCAGACCGCCGCCGGTGCCGCCGCCGAATGCCAGGCAGCTTGCCGGATCGAACACCGACTCAGCCGAGAAGGTTTCCTTCTGGTTCAGCTGTGGCAGGCTAGGAGCACGGAAGCCTTCGCCGAACGACGAGCGCAGGGTCAGGGTCTTCAGTGGCTGCCAACGCAGCGAGACTTTCGGCGAGAAGTCGTTGCCGTAGTCGCTGTACTTATCGAAGCGACCAGCAGCGCTGGCTTCCAGGGTCTTGGTGATCGGGAACACCATCTCCAGGGCGGCGCCGCTGACGCGACGCTTGCCCGACGACGAGTTACCTGCCGAACCTTCGATCACGCCGGCTTCCGACAGCGAGTCGTAGATGTCGCCGAAGACTTCTTCGCGGGTTTCAGCCGAAGCCAGCAGCGAAACGCCGCCGCCAGGGAGCTGGAACAGGTCGTAGAAGGTGGTGACCGCGTAGAAGTCGGTCTGCTTGAAGATACTATCGCGGCTGGTGGTGGCCTTGATTGCGCTCAGCACTTCTTCCGAGTTCGCGTTCGGGTTGTAGATGTCATAACGCGGCTGGTCCGGATCAGTTGCGTTTGCATACTGCTCCAGGATCGGGCGAACGATGTAGTTACGGCCCAGTTCCTTGTACGACGAACGGCTGTACGAAGCGCCGACATCGAGGTCGATGTTCTGCGCCAGTTTGCCCTGGAAGCCGGCCGACACGGCGGAGAGCCATGCGTCGGTGTTGGTATCGCGGTTACCTGCGGCAGCCGTACGGTGGTAGACAGTGATGTCTTCCGAGGTCGGGTTGTTCAGGGTGTTAGCGGCGATGGTGAACGCGGCCGGGGTCGGCGCGTAGCGGCCGAAGCTGCGGGTATTGGTCGCCGACGCGTTGAAGTAGGTCTTCCAGTTGTCGTTGATCTGGGACTCGCCGCGGGCGAAGAAGGCCTGGCTGTCGATCTGTGCTTCATCGGCTGCAACAGCGTTGAAGTTGTACGAGCAGGTGCCGTTGGCGGCCAGGTAGAAGTTCGGGTCGGTACAACCGATGCTTGGATCGCCGCGCAGATTGCCGACCGATGCCAAGGTGCCTTCCGGGGTCTCGTAGTTGTTGCCGTACGAGGTCACGCCGCGGGTCTGGCCCCAGGCGCGGTCACGGGTGTAGACCATGCCACGGCCGGTCTTCGACGCGCCCATGATCAGGCGGCCTTTTTCACCCTGCACACCCAGGATGGCCGACGCTTCCTTACGTGCGCCGCCTTCTTCTTCCGGCTTGGTGTAGCCGATGGTGGCTGCAACGCCTTCGAAGTCTTTACGGGTGATGATGTTGACCACGCCGCCGATTGCGTCCGAGCCGTAGACTGCCGACGCGCCGTCGGTCAGGATCTCAATGCGCTCGACCGCTGCCATCGGCACGGTGTTCAGGTCAGCGGAGTCGCCGACGTTCGGTGCCTTCGGCAGGCGACGGCCATCCAGCAGGACCAGGGTACGCTGCGAACCGAGGCCACGCAGGTCGATGCCGGCGAAGGACTGGGCGGAGCTGCCCGACTGCGGACGGAAGTTACCAGCCGACGAGAAGGTCGACGTACGCATGAATTCAGCGACGGTGGTCGAACCGGAAGCTTCCAGCTCTTCGCGCTTGATCACGGTAACTGGCAGTGCGCCTTCAGCGTCAGCACGCTTGATGCGGGTACCGGTCACTTCGACGCGTTCGATTTTTTGCGCAACAGGTGCCGCTTCTTGAGCGAATGCTGGCATTGCGATCAGGCCGACGCTGCCGCCCATCGCCAGAGCGACGGCGGTGCAGACTTTGGACTTCTTAAACATAGATCTCCTTGTTGATAGGGTCTTCGCCCGGAAAACCTGCCGCGCAAGCGCGACGGGGTACCTCCAGATAACTCGCGTCCTGCAGCGACTCCCTTGTTTGCAGAAAATACATTCTTACGCCAAGCCTCAGGCCAAGCGAAATGTCTGCTTTTCTACAGATAATTGGAAAAAGCTAACAAAACGACGGGGCAGTATTGCATGATGCATTGACATATCGCAAGAAAAAATGCCGACCAACTGTTGCGTTTTTGTTGATAAAACGCATAAAAAATCGTGCCGGAAAGTCTTGACAATCAAGCCAATTTGAGTTGGCGTACTGACAGAATTACTTTTGCTGCAGCGCAGTAAATCGAAAGAAAATGGACTTGTGCGCCGCACAAAATTTTGGTCGGGCGAGGGATACGTGCTGTAAATTGCGGAGAATGATGCGCACCAGAAAGATGCGCGTGGCATGAAGACGTTGCCACCATGCACCTTTTTTGTGCATTGCAGAACGCCTTCATCATAGTGCTTGACAATCCAGAAAGTCACAATTCCGGCAGATATGCACCATTGCAGTGCAGTATTATCCGGAACTGCGGAAACCTGCTTCAGCCGGGGCGCACCTGTATTCCCCAACCCATCAACACGCCGTTGTCGCGCAGTGGACGGACGTCGTTCGCGCTCCCGCCCAGCGCCGTCGCGAGCGCGGCGGCCCCGTTTTCGTCCAGCGCGAAATCGCACAACTCCTGCAGGCGCACACGCGAATCCATCAGCTCTTGCGTCAGCATGGCGAGCGCCTCGCGCGCCGCCTCGGCGCCCTGCCCGGCCGCCAGGCCCAGGATCTGGCCCAGCGCCACCCGCGTTTCGGCCAGCACATCGGGACACTCGCTGTCGGCGGCCTGGGCGGTCGCCTCTTGTTGCAAGGTATTGAAGCGCGCCCGCACCGCGTTCGCCGCAGCGTCGCCGACGAGGGAAGCGCGGCCGGCCTCGCTGGCGGCGCGCGCCATGGGCTCGATCATGGCGCCGGCCGTCTCGAGCAGTCCCTCGCTCGCCTGCAGCCAGTCGAGGTGGCGCAGTTCGGCAGCGGCCAGCCGCACCGGGCGCGCGTCGGCATGGTGGGTGATCAGGCAAACCCTGCCGCCGGGACGCAGCACGCGCAGGATCTCGGGCACGCTGCGCGCGAGATCCGTGTATTCGAGACCGTACTGGCTGCTGACCAAATCAAAATGGCCGTCGGCAAAGGGAAGCGTTTCGGCGGCCTGCTCGCCGTGGAAACGGATGCGTCCGCGTTTGTGTCGCGGCAGGGCGGCGATCCATTGCGGTTCGGGACGGGCCAGGTCGATGGCGTCGCAGCTGATGCTGTTCGCCGTGCTGGCAAGCAGCAGCTGGGGCACGGCGCCATTGCCAGTCGCGATGTCCAGCATGCGGGCGCCGGGACGCAGCCCATTGCAGGCCGTGCGCCAAAATTGCGCGAGGGCACCTTCGTAACGGTTCCCATAAGTGCCGCCGCAAGAATGCGCCACGCCGTGGGACCAGTAGCGGCTCCACACGGCCTTGCGCACGTCAACCTGAATTTCCATTTACCGCCCTTTACCTGGTGAAGCAAGGTGAACTGAAACGAAGACTTCAAAGACGAACAACAAGATGCTGCCGTTCAGTATCACCCGCTGTTGATTACAGGTCAACAACAAAACATACATATTGGCATCGTCTGCCACGCCAGCGGGCAGAGCGCCGGGCGTTCCGGCGGCGCAGCGAGTATCATGGAGGATTCGCGCGGCATGGCCGCCATCACATTCAATCGACAATGGCAATCAAACTCAAGAACGACAAGGACATCGCGAAAATGCGCGTCGCCGGCCGCCTCGCGGCCGAAGTGCTGGACATGATCGGCGAGTACGTCGTCCCCGGCGTCTCCACCGAGGAGCTCGACCGGCGCTGCAACGAATACATCCGCAAGGTGCAGAAGGCCACGCCGGCCAACGTCGGCTACCACGGCTTTCCGAAAACCCTGTGCACTTCGGTCAATGGCGTGGTCTGCCACGGCATCCCGAGCGAGACGGAAATCCTGAAGGACGGCGACATCATCAACATCGACGTCACCGTCATCAAGGACGGCTGGCACGGCGACACCAGCCGCATGTACTACGCCGGCACCCCGAGCGCGCAAGCCAGGCACCTGGTCGACACGACCTTCGAGTGCATGATGGCGGGTATCCGCACCGTGCGTCCGGGTTCGCGCCTGGGCGACGTCGGCCACGCGATCCAGAAGATGGCCGAGAACGCCGGCTATTCGGTGGTGCGCGACTATTGCGGCCACGGCATCGGCCGCGTCTACCACGAGGATCCGCAGGTGCTGCACTACGGCCGTCCGAACACGGGCCTGCTGCTCAAGGAAGGCATGACCTTCACGGTCGAACCGATGATCAACATCGGCGGCGAGGAAGTGAGCCAGCTCGACGACGGCTGGACCGTGGTGACGGCCGACGGTTCGCTGTCGGCGCAGTGGGAACACATGATCGCCGTGACCGCGCACGGCTTCGAGATCCTGACGCCCTGGCCGACGAAGTAGGAACAGAAGCAGGAAAGAAAAAACCGGCGCCAACGACGCCGGTTTTTTTTGTACCCGCGATTCCTCCCGGGTGTGCCGCGCGGGCGCGGCGGCTGCCCGCGTCCGCCCTTCCCCACCAGGACCGCATTTCGCCCGCAGCCTGGCTGTTCCGACGAGGCGGATACAAAAAATGCCGCCCAGCGCATGCTGGACGGCATTCGACTGAACGACATGCCCGGCAGCGAGGCCGGGCCCGCGTCCCGGATTTAGAACGTGTACTGCAGCGCCACGCGCAGGGTGCGGCCGCGCGGCGCCGGATCGCCGGCGCGCATGTTGACGCGCTCCTCACGGTTGAACACGTTGTTCAGGTAGGCCGAGATGACGGTGTTCTTGATGCCCGAGTAGCTCAGGTTCAGGTTCACCAGCACGTCTTCCTTCAGGCGGCAGTATTCCGACGGAATGCCCTGGTTTTCGCAACCTTCCGGCGTCCAGTTGGTCGAGTACTTCCAGTCGATCAGCTTGGTTTCCGGCACATAGGTCACGACGCCGCCGACTTTCCAGTCGCCACGCGCCCAGGTGGTGGCCGCACGGACGTTGTAGCGATAGTTCTGGTAGTTGCCCACCAGGTTCTCGGTGTAGTCGTTCTCGGCGCCGTCCCAGCCGCGGTAGTCGATCTGGTAGTTGGCCTTGATGTTGGTGGCCAGGCGACCTGCCGTGCCCAGGTTCAGGCGGTGGTTAATCTCCATGTCCACGCCCGAGACGCGGGTCTTGTGCAGGTTCTCGTAGCGGCGGTACAGCGCGGTCACCGGACCGGCCGGCCAGACGAAGGTGCCGCCCGACAGTTCCGCTGCACGGGCAGCCAGGCGCAGGTCATCCTCGGTCACGTCCGAACGCAGGACGGTGCCCGGCATCTGGTCTTCGGTCGCCAGCACTTCGGCGGTGGCCCGGGTGCCGATCTCGTTGCGGCGCTCGATGCGGTAGTAGTCCATCGTCAGGCTCAGGTCCTTGAACGGCTCGAGCACGAAGCCGGCGTTGATGCTGCGCGACTTTTCCGGCTCCAGGTCCGGATTGCCCTGCACCGCGGAAGCGAAGCTGACGCGGCAGCCCAGGTCGCGGGCACGGGTGCTGTCCGCCTTGTCCAGGGTGTTGCCGTTCTTCAGTACGTCATAGATCTGGTTCGCCACGGCGCAGCGCTTCGGATCCTGCACGCCGTTGTTGAAGGCCGACAGCGCGACCTTGCCGGTTTCGGCCACGTTCGGTGCGCGGAAGCCATGGGCATAGGTGGCGCGCAGCATGAAGCTCTTGCTCACTTCGTAGCGGGCGCTCAGTTTCGGCACCACCGAGGCGTCGGTATCGCCGACCTTGTCGACGCGCACGGCGCCGTTGAGCTCCAGCTTCTTGGTCAGCGGGGCGTTCAGTTCGGCGAAGGCTGCGGCGATGTTGCGCGCACCGGTGACGGCGATCGAGCCGTAGCCGACGATCTCGGCATTGGCCACGTTCTCGCTGGTCCAGGAGTCGAACTCTTCGCGGCGCACATCGGCGCCGACCGCCAGGCCCAGGCCGCCGCCCGCCAGCTGCATCAGCTCGCGCGAGGCCTTGATGTCGGCAAAGATCTGCTTCGACTCGCCGGCAAAAGTGATGGTCGGGAACATGCGGTCGAGCAGCTCGGGGCTGTTGGTGCCGCCGAAGCGGTATTCGCCGCTATTGATGGCGGCCAGGTAGTTGGCCGCATGCTTGGCGCTGCGCAGGTCGTTGTCGGCCTTCGAACCCATGATGCCCACGGCGGTGTTCCAGTCCCAGCCGAAGTCGCTGCCTTCCATGCCCACCAGCACGCGGTACTGGTTGGCCTTGGCGACGCTCTTGAACATCTCGACGTCGTCGGCGTAGCGGTAACGCAGCGACACCGGGAAGGAATACGGGTTGTCCGGATGGCCCACCGGCAGCTTCGGCTCGGTGAAGGACTTCAGCCTGCCTTCCCTGGAGCTGTACCAGGTCGACGGGGTGCCGGTGTACTGCATGATCGGCGGCGGGTTGTAGTAGGTGGTCTTGGTCTGGGCCAGGGTGACTTCCGAGTACAGGGTGCGGCCGCCGTCCAGGTTCATGCGCGCGCCGCCGTAGAAGTTGACGCGGTCGGCTTCGGCGTGGATGCCGAGGCGGTCGTACTGGTCGAAGCGGCAGGTGCCGTCCACGATGGTTTCGCAGCCAGGGCGCGCCACGGTGAAGGACTTGCCTGCCAGCGCCGGGTCGGCGTAGTTGGTCGGGTAGCGGTCGACGAAGTTGCCCGGATAGGAGTAGGTCGAGGTGACGCCGAAGCTCGGGTTCACGTGCTTGAGGTACCACGGGGCGACCGTGTTCTCGATCTCGCGGTCGGTGTACGGGTCACGGTGATAGGCCTCGAGGTGGCCGAACACATTGTAGCCATCGCGGGCCAGGTCGCCGAAGCCGCTGGTGATCGACGCGGTCTGGTCCTTGTCGAGCGCGCTGTTGAGCAGCGACTGGCGCGCGCTGGCGCGCACGGTCGTGCCCTGGAAGTCCTTCTTGGTGATGACGTTGATCACGCCGGCAACGGCGTCCGAACCGTACACCGCGGACGCGCCGTCCAGCAGGATCTCGACGCGCTCGATGATTTCCGACGGCAGCGCGTCGATGTTCACGAAGGTTTCCTGGCCGCCGTCGGCCATGCCGTAGTTCGACACGCGGCGGCCATTGAGCAGGGTCAGGGTCGAGCTCTTGCCCAGGTTGCGCAGCGAAACACCCGAGGCGCCGCTGGCGAACGAGTTGCCGCCGGCCAGGTCGGACAGCGCGCCGGTGTTGGCGGTCAGGGTGTCCAGCACGTCCTTGACGGTGCTGGCGCCGATCGTCGCGATCTCGGCCGCGGTCACGACCTGGACAGGCGACGAGGTTTCGGTGTCGACCGCGCGCTTGATGTTCGAGCCGGTAACGTAGACCTTCTGGACGCCCGCTTCCGGCGCACTGGCCGGACCCTGCTGGGCGTAGGCTGCCTGGGCGGTGGCCAGCGCCACGGCGACAGCGACGACGCTGCGCTTCAACACGAGTTGCTTGTTCAAATTTCTCTCCGTTCGTTCTTGTTTAATTTTAATTACTCTTATGCAAGAGCAGAATGAGTGTGGCAGAGGACGGGGAGCAATGGAATAAGCTGAGCAATATTTACGAAGCAAGATGTGTAAAGATGTTGTTTTTACGCAAATCCCCACACGTTTATGCCAATAAAGCCGCATTAGAAGTAGATAAATTTTGTATAAGCATATTCCTTCGCAATATTTTGCTGAAAATTCTCACCAAATATCACGCCGCGCCGGCACACCAAAACCTGGCCGGCGCCGCGACAGGCAATAAAAAACCCCTGTGCCGGTAGCCGGCACAGGGGCTCATGCTGGAAGCAGCAGGATTACTTGGCGTTCATCAGCGCGACGGTGGTGTCGAGCATGCGGTTCGAGAAGCCCCACTCGTTGTCGTACCACGACGACACCTTCACCAGGCGTCCCGAGACTTTCGTCAGGGTGGCGTCGAAGTTCGACGATGCCGGGTTGTGGTTGAAGTCCACCGAGACCAGCGGGTCGGTGTTGTAGGTCAGGATGCCTTTCAGGGCGCCTTCCGAAGCCGACTTCATGATCTGGTTGACTTCATCGACCGTGGTGTCGCGCTTGGCGATGAAGGACAGGTCGACGATCGAGACGTTGATGGTCGGCACGCGGATCGCGAAGCCGTCCAGCTTGCCGTTCAGCTCGGGCAGCACCAGGCCGACCGCCGCGGCGGCGCCGGTCTTGGTCGGGATCATCGACTGGGTGGCCGAACGGGCGCGGCGCAGGTCTTCGTGCATCACGTCGGTCAGGACCTGGTCGTTGGTGTAGGCGTGCACGGTGGTCATCAGGCCGGTTTCCAGGCCGATGGCGTCGTGCAGCGGCTTGACCAGCGGGGCCAGGCAGTTGGTGGTGCACGATGCGTTCGAAATCACGGTGTCGGTCGACTTCAGCACGTCCTGGTTGACGCCGTAGACGATGGTCGCGTCGACATCCTTGCCGCCCGGAGCCGAGATGATGACCTTCTTGGCGCCGCCCTTCAGGTGGCTTGACGCCTTTTCCTTGGTGGTGAAGAAGCCGGTGCACTCCAGCACGACGTCCACGCCCAGCTCGCCCCATGGGATCTCGGCCGGGTTACGCTGGGCGAACACGCGGATCTTGTCGCCGTTGACGATCATGTTGTCGCCTTCGACCGTGACGGTGCCCGGGAACTTGCCGTGCGCGGTGTCGTAGCGGGTCAGGTGGGCGTTCGATTCGGCATTGCCGAGGTCGTTGATCGCCACGATCTGGATGTCTTGCTTTTTGCCGCCTTCGTAGAAGGCGCGCAGGATGTTGCGGCCGATGCGGCCATAACCGTTGATTGCAACTTTGATCGTCATGCTTTGCTCCTGATTAGAAAAAAACTTTTTTCATATGACACATGTGCTGCACATGCGAAACGGGCCGCCCGAAGGCAGCCCGCAGAAACTGATTACGCCGCGATGACCGCTTTGGCTTTCGCTACAACGTTCTCGACGGTGAAGCCGAAGTGCTTGAACAGCACCGGCGCCGGCGCCGATTCGCCGAAGGTGTCGATGCCCACGACCGCGCCTTCCAGGCCAACGTACTTGTACCAGAAATCGGTCACGCCTGCCTCGATGGCAACGCGCGGAACGCCACGGGTCAAGACCGACGCTTTGTAGCCCGCGTCCTGGCGCTCGAACACGTCGGTCGACGGCATCGAGACCACGCGGGCGGCGACGCCCTCGCCCGCCAGCGCGTCGGCGGCCTTCATCGCCAGCTCGACTTCCGAACCGGTCGCGATCAGGATCACTTTGGCGTCCGCGGCGTCGCGCAGCACGTAGCCGCCCTTCGCGATGTTCGCCACGGCGGCGGCGTCACGCTCCATGAACGGCAGGTTCTGGCGCGAGAAGATCAGGGTCGACGGGCCATCCTTGCGCTGCACCGCCGCGCCCCAGGCGACCTGGGATTCGACGGTGTCGCACGGACGCCAGTTGTCCAGGTTCGGGATCAGGCGCAGCGACGAGACGTGCTCGATCGACTGGTGGGTCGGGCCGTCTTCGCCCAGGCCGATCGAGTCGTGCGTGAACACGAACAGCGAACGGATCTTCATCAGCGCGGCCATGCGCAGGGCGTTGCGGCTGTAGTCCGAGAAGGTCAGGAAGGTCGCGCCGAACGGGATGAAGCCGCCGTGCAGGGCGACGCCGTTCTGGATCGCGGCCATGCCGAATTCGCGCACGCCGTAGTTGACGTGGTTGCCCGGGATGCCCGAGCGCACGGCGACCGATTCCTTCCAGTTGGTCAGGTTCGAGCCGGTCAGGTCGGCCGAGCCGCCCAGGAACTCCGGCAGGATCGGGGCCAGCGCCTGGATCGCGTTCTGCGAGGCCTTGCGGGTGGCGATGGTTTCCTTCTTGTCGATGCAGGTGGCGATCGCGGCGTCCAGCACTTCATTGAAGTTGCCCGGCAGCTCGCCCTTCATGCGGCGCTCGAATTCGGCGGCCAGCTGCGGGTGGGCGGCGCGGTATTCGGCGAACTTGGCGTTCCACTCGGCCTCGAACTGCGCGCCGCGCTCCTTCGCGTCCCAGGCTTCGTAGATCTCGCCCGGGATGTCGAACGGGATCGGGTCCCACAGCAGGTGCTGGCGCACCGCCGCGATTTCCTTGTCGCCCAGCGGGGCGCCGTGGACTTTATCTCCGCCTTCCAGGTTCGGGGCGCCCTTGCCGATGATGGTCTTGCACATGATCAGGGTCGGACGGTCCGACTGCTTCGCCTGCTCGATGGCGGCGGAGACGTCGGCGACGCTGTGGCCGTCGATCTGGCCGATCACGTTCCAGCCGTAGGCTTCGAAGCGCTTGCGGGTGTCGTCGGTGAACCAGCCCTCGACCTTGCCGTCGATCGAGATGCCGTTGTCGTCGTACAGCCAGATCAGCTTGTTCAGGCGCAGGGTGCCGGCCAGCGACGCCACTTCGTGCGAGATGCCTTCCATCAGGCAGCCGTCGCCCAGGAAGGCGTAGGTGTAGTGGTCGACCACGTCGTAGCCTGGACGGTTGAATTCATAGCCCAGCAGCCATTCGGCCAGCGCCATGCCGACCGAGTTGGCGATGCCCTGGCCCAGCGGACCGGTGGTCGTTTCCACGCCCGGGGTGATGCCGACTTCCGGGTGGCCCGCGGTCTTCGAGTGCAGCTGGCGGAAGTTGCGCAGGTCGTCCATCGACAGGTCGTAGCCGGCCAGGTGCAGCATCGCATAGTGCAGCATCGAGCCGTGGCCGTTCGACAGCAGGAAGCGGTCGCGGTTGAACCAGCCCGGATTGGCCGGGTTGTGGCGGTAGTGCTTGTCCCACAGCGCGACACCGATCTCGGCCATGCCCATCGGCATGCCCGGGTGGCCGGAGTTGGCTTTTTGAACAGCGTCCATCGCCAGCGCGCGGATCGCGTTGGCCATCAAGGTGGTGGTTTGCGTAGATTTCATCGGATGCAGGGGGTCTGGATTGGAAAGCGGTGGCCTGCGGCGGGCCGTAGCCCGGTATTTTACCAGACCGACACTCTGCCGAATTAAAATGCAGGTTTTGCCGCATTTTTGTTTGTACATATATTAGGAACCGCATGCCCCGCTTCTATTGTCCGCAGCCCTTGCGCGCCGGCGCCACCGTCGACCTGCCCGAATCCGTCGCCCACCACCTGCATGTGGTGCGCATGCAACCGGGCGCCGCGCTGACGCTGTTCGACGGCAGCGGCGGGCAGTACAGCGCGACGCTGCTCGAGATCGGCAAGAAGCGGGCCAGCGCCCAGCTCGATGTCTTCGAGCCGCGCGAGGTCGAGCTGCCCTACGAGGTGACCCTGGCCCAGGGCCTGCCGGAAGGCGCCAAGATGGACTGGATCGTCGAGAAGGCGGTCGAGCTGGGTGTGGCGGCAATACAACCGCTGGCAGCCCAGCGCAGCGTGGTGCGCCTGTCGGGCGAGCGCGCGGAGAAGCGCCACGCCCACTGGCAGGGCGTGATCGTGTCGGCTTCCGAGCAGTGCGGGCGCAACCGGCTGGCGCGGCTGGCGCCGGTGGCCGAGTTCGGCCGCTGGGTGGGCGGCCCGCAGGAGTCCGGTGGTCAACGCATCCTGCTCAGCCCGCGCGCCACGCAGTCGCTGGCCGGCTGGGCCCAGGCCAATCCGCCGCAGGCGCTGACCCTGCTTGTCGGCCCGGAAGGCGGTTTCACGCGCGAGGAAGAGGACGCGGCGCTGGCGGCGGGCGCCCTGCCCTTGAGCATGGGCCCGCGCGTGCTGCGCACCGAGACCGCCGCGCTGGCGGCGATGGCGATGCTGGCGGGGATCTGGGGCGGGATGTAAAAAAAAAACCGCCGGCAAGCCGGCGGTCTCGTATCGGTGGGGCGCCAAACCGCCGGCGCCCTGGTCGACGACCTCAGAACTTGTAGTCGTAGGCCGCGGTAAAGCGAACCGAACGCGGCGTGGAGTAGCTCAGCGGCGACTCGTAGGTCGAGGCGATCCGCGTATTGCCGCGCACGTTGCGTGCTTCGCTGACGCTGGTGACCACCTGGGTGTCGGTCACGTTGAACACGTCCATCTTCAACGACAGCCCCTTGACCACTTGCGGACGGTATTCCAGGCTCAGGTCCAGGCGCTTGTCCCAGGGCAGGTCGCCGAGGGTGCCGCGCGGGACGATCACGTTCTCGTTCCGGGTGGCGCCGCCGCAGTAGAAGGTCTGGTTGGTGTAGCCCGGCGAACCCGTCGCTCCCGGATTCGGCTCGCTGCCGATGCAGCTGCGCGGCCGGCCGGACGCCAGCAGCAGGTTGGCGCCGATGCCCCATTCCGGCGTGATTTCATAGAAACCATAGGCCTTGATCTGGTGGCGGCGGTCGTTCGGCAGGCGGCCATAGGCGCCCTGCATCAGCTCAGGATAGTCCCAGGTCGAGGTCACCGCGACGTCGGCCTGGCCGTTGTCGGAGCGCACCTGGCCCTCGGTGTTGCCGGCATTGCGGCTGAGGGTGTAGTTGATGCGGCCGTACCAGCCGTTGCGCAGCGGGTGCTCGACGAACATATCCAGGGCGGCATAGGTACGCTTCGGCTTGCCGAAGCCCTGCTCTTCCGCGGTCAGGTGGACCAGGGTGTCGTTCTGGCCGCCGCCGACGAAGTCGACATAGAAGCTGTTGTTCTCGCCCGGGTTGAAGGTCTGGCAGGTATTGCCCCAGAGCGGATTGGTGATCTCGACGCCGTTGGCTTCGGCCCAGCGCGCGAACGGACGCACGTCGCAGAAGTCGTCGATGGTCGATTTCAGCTTGCGGTAGGTTGCACGGGCGCCGAAGTTGAATTCCGGCGACCAGGCGCGTTCGAAGCCGATCGTGATCTCGTCCTGGTAGCTCGGCTTCATGTCGAGCGCGGCGAGCGTTTTCAGGTCTTTCTCCTGGCCGAATTCGTTGTTGCCCGATTGCGGTTCGGTCAGCTGGACCAGGCCGGTCGGGGCGCCGTTCTCGTCCACGCCGGTGTAGGTGAAGTACTGGTCGGTATAGGTCGAGCGCCCTGCCCCGCGCACCGTGATGTGGGTCGGGATCGGCACCGAATAGCGGCCGGCGCTACCGAACACCTTCAGCGAGGAGTCGCCATACACGTCCCAGGAAGCGGCGAAACGCGGGTTGTACTGGTTCTTCATCTCCAGGAAGGTCTTGCGGTCGCCGTTCTGGTTGGTGAACGATTCGCGGCGCAGGCCGAAGGTCAGCAGCACGTCCTTGGTCGCCTGGTAGCGGTCTTCCAGGTACTGCGCATCCTGGATGCCGTAGGACGAGGTCACCGTGCTGAACAGGCCTTTCGAGACATAGTAGCCCTGCAGGCCCAGGCCACCGCCGGAAGCGACCGGCGGAATCTCGCCACCGGTGCCGGGCATGGACACATTCGGGTTATCGGTGCGGGCATAGGTCCAGGTGCCGCCACCGGCCTTGAATTCGCCGGCATTGATCGATTCGACGTTGATCTTGTCGACGCCGCCGCGGATCGTGTGCTTGCCCAGCTTGTATTCGAGGTCGAGGCGATAGGACTTGACGATGTCGGCCGATCCCGGCGCCAGGATATTGCCGGTAATCGGCTGCATGTCGCGGTAGACCAGCCCTGGCGCCTGGGCATTGCTCGGCGCAACGACGGAATACAGTTCCCTGGTCGGATCGAAGCCCGCGAACTCGTTCTCGTGCACCGACTTGGTACGTCCGTACAGGGCGGTCAGGGTCAGGTCCTGGGTCAGGTTGCCGATATAGCGCAGCATGTTGGTCTTGCCGCCGTTCGAATCGACGTTGGTGTACTTGGCCGTCGAGGTCACGACGCCGTTGCCCGAGCCCGGGCGTGCGTAATCGTAGCCGGACTCGCGCTGGGTGCGCTCGGGCGTATCGCCCAGGGCCATGAACTCGAGCCGGTGCTCATCCGTGATGTTCCAGTCGACCTTGGCCAGGTAGCGCTCGATCTTGGTGTCGGTTTCGCGCCAGCCATTGCGCGACAACGAAGTCGAGAGACGTTCGCCGGCGGTGGTCGGCGTGACGCCGGTGACCTCGCGGTCGGTCTTTTCCGCCGCGATGAACATGAACAGCTTGTCCTTGATGATCGGGCCGCCGATGTAGGCGCCATAAATTTTCTCGTCGCGTTCGGTATCCGATAGGCGACGTCGTAGCGTGCCGTCGGTGGCGGCGTTTTCCGGGGCGCCGGTGTTGCTGTAGTACAGGTCCTTCTGGTCGGCGCGCAGCTTCTTCGGTTCCCAGCTGACCATGCCGCCGGCTTCCCAGCGGTTGGTGCCGCTCTTGGTGGTGAGGTTGACCACGCCGCCGATCGAGCGGCCGAATTCCGCGCCGAAACCGCCGGTCAGGACCTGGGCCTGGGCAATGGCGCCGAAAGGCAACTGGGATGCGCCCAGGCCGGTCAGCGGGTTCACGACCGGGAAGCCGTTGATGTAGTACGAGTTTTCGGAAGCCGCGCCGCCGCCGAAGCTGGCGCCGCCGGCGAAGCGTTCGTCGGCGCGGGTGGTGTTCGGCGCCAGCTGGATGATAGCCTCGACATTGCGCCCGACCGGCAGCTTGCTCAGCTCGCGCGCGGTGAAGGTGGTGACGTTGCTGGTGCTGGTGACATCGATACGGTTGCGGCGGCCGGTCACCTGGACCGACTGCATGCTGGCGAACGACGCATTGGCGCCCTGGCCGAGATTGACCTCGACTTCCCTGCTGTCGACCACGCTGCCGTTACGCACCAGGTCCACCTTGTAGCGGCCCACGGGGAGCGAGGTGGCCTGGTAGCGTCCGCTGGCGTCGGGCGTGAGGGTGCGGCGCAGGCCGGTATCGACGTTCTGCACCACGACGGTGGCGCCGGAGGGCGCGTCGACGGTGCCAAGGATGTTACCGGTTGCATTTGACTGAGCCATGGCCGGCTCGACAAGACCAACGGTCAATACGGCGCCGCCGAACGCAAGGGTCAGGGCGTGAACGAGTACTGTCTTCTTCAGCATGTGATTTCCTGTTGTTATTGGCCTTCACGCGGAAGGCCGGTGATGGTATCGAGGTACAAATCACTTCTACAGCTGTTCGAACTTGTTTTTTCTCTCCGTCTACAACGCAATATTCACCTTGCCAATAACGGGCGCGGTTGAATACATACATGCAAACACATGGAAAGTTTCTACGTCAACAGTGTTTAGAAAAACATGTGCATATAAACAACAGAACAACAAACAGACTCGTCACTGGGCGAAAAAAGCAAAATATTGCATCGCAACAGCGGAATTCGTGGAAAAAGAGGGCAATTCACCGAAATAAATCGAATTAACGACGTTTCGCACCGGACCAGTGCAAGATATGGGCGCTTTCGCTGAAGTAATAGGAAAGGTGCACTACAGCAGAACACGGAGAATATCCGCACTGTCGATGCGACACAAATGTATGCGCATCGAATATTCATATTCCGCATAACATCATGCGACTTGCGCACTGCGCGCGAGCCTGCGCGACAGTCTGTCGTCCGGGGGATGTATTGCGGGCGGCCTCAGCAACATGGCGCAGGCCTCCGATCCGCTTGCGCACTGGGGGGCGCGGTCGTGACCCATAAAAAAACCCACGCCGCAGCGTGGGTTCTTGATGCCCGCCGCGCTGCGGCGGGCTCGGCCGAAAAGTCCGGCGATCAGAACTTGTGGTTGTACTCCACCGTCAGGCGCACCGAACGCGGCGCCTGGTAGTAGCGCACTTCGCGGTAGGTCGGCGAGATGACGCTCTCGTCACCCGTGTCGTACTGCGAGTCCTCGGCCAGCGGGCGCTGCGAGTTGAAGACGTTGAACACGTCGACCTTCATCGCCAGGCCCTTGAGCAGGTTCGGCGCATAGGTCAGGTTCATGTCCAGGCGCTTCTCCCAGGGCAGGCGGCCCTGCGAACCACGCGGGCTGGCCTTGCCGCCGCAGTAGTAATACTCGTAGCCGTAGCCCGGGCCGCCGTACTCGTAGCCCAGCGGCCACGACGGATCTTCACCCGCGTCGACCGCGTTGTTGGTGCCGTAGCACAGGCGCGGACGGCCGGACTGCACCAGGATGTTGCCGCCGATGGTCAGTTCCGGGGTCAGCTGGTAGAAGCCGAAGGCCTTCAGGGCGTGCAGGCGATCGTTAGGCAGCAGGCCGTCGGCGCCGACCGAGAACTCCGGGAAGTCCCATGCCGCCGAGGTGCCGACGTCGGTCTGGCCGGTGTCCGAACGGGTCTGGCCTTCCATGTTGCCCTTGCTGCGCGAGATCGTGTAGTTCACGCGGCCGTACCAGCCGTTACGCAGCGGGTGCTCCAGGAACAGGTCCAGCGCGGCGTAGTTACGCTTGGCTTTCGGCTGGCCGATCTGTTCGGCCGTGAAGGTCACGTAGCGGCCATTGCCGGTCGCGACCGCATTGCCGGCAGCGTCGTTGCCGTCCAGCCAGACCGTCATGTCGCGGCCCGGATTGTAGATCTGGCAGCCCAATGCGCCCGGGTTCTGCACGTCGATGCCGTTCTTCGTGGCGTAGTCGTACAGGAGGCGCCAGTCGCAGGTATCGTCGATACCGGCGCCCAGACGGCGATAGGTGAAGCGGCCGCCGAAGTTCAGGTCGCGGCTCCAGGCGCGCTCGAAGCCCAGGGTGAACTCGTCCTGGTAGTTCGGCTTCAGGTCGCGGTCGACGACGGCGGCGACGTTCTTCGCCTGGCCGTATTCGCCGTTGGCCGAGTACGGCACGTTGATCGGCACCAGGCCCAGCGGCGCGCCGGTATTCGGATCGATACCCGTATAGGTGAAGTCCTGCTGGGTGTAGGTCGAGCGCGAGGCTGCGCGCGCCGCCACCTGGGTCGGCAGCTGCAGGTAGTAGCGGCCGAGGCTACCGTAGACCTTGAACGAAGCGTCACCGTTCACGTCCCAGGCGAAGGACAGGCGCGGTGCGATCTGGTCCTTCATGTCGATGAACTTCTCGCCGTCGCCGTTCGAGTTGCTGTAGGCATCGTTACGCACGCCGACCGTGACCAGCAGGTCCTTGGTGGCCTGGTAGCGGTCTTCGATGTATTGGGCCGACTGTTCCGACGATGCCGAGGTGACCGAGCTGAAGACCACCTGGCGGGCGTAGTAGCCGTCCAGGCCCGAGCCGCCGTAGTTGGCGACGATGGCCGGACGGCTGATCGACAGCGGGGTCGGCACGGTGGCGTTGCCCTCGCCGACGTAGCGGTAGGTCCACGAGCTGCCGCCGCTGCTGGCGTAGCCGGCGGTGCTGCTGTCGAGCTTGCTCTGGTCGATACCGGCGCGCAGCGTGTGCTTGCCGATCTTGTACTCGATGTCCAGGCGGCCGGCCTTGACGGTGTCGTCGCCCGGATTGCTGCGGCTGCCCGGGAACACGTTGTAGTTGCGGTAGAGCGAGGAATCGATCGCCGACCACTGGTTCTGCGGCAGCGTGGTGCCGATCGTCGGCGGCAGCGCGGCGCCGCCGATGGTGTTCGCGCCGAGCGCATCGTAGGTGGTGCCGCGCTTGGTCTTCATCTGGCCGTACAGGGCGGTGACCGTCAGGTCGTCCGTCAGGTTGCCGATGTAGCGCAGGCTGTTCAGCTTGGCGCCAGGCGTGCCCGGATAAGCCGGGTCGGTCGGGCCGAGGTTGTGCGCCAGCGCCGAGGTGTAGAGGTTGTTGTTGCGGTTGCCGTCGAGGGTCGCGGCGGCGTTCGGATTGTTCGGGTTCAGCGTGTACCCGTACTTCCGGTAGTTCGTCTTGAAGTCGTCGCCGGCGCTGGTGAATTCCAGGCGGTGTTCGTCGGTGATGTTCCAGTCGAACTTGGCGAGCCAGCGGTTTTCGCCCGAACGGTTCTGGTTCCAGCCCTGCTGGTTGATCGTCGCCGGGTTGGTGACGGTATAGGACGCCACATAGCCGTCATCGGTGACGGTGCGGTCGGCCGCGAAGAACATGAACAGCTTGTCCTCGATCAGCGGGCCGCCGAAGTAGCCGCCGTACTGGCGGCTGCTCAGCTCGCGGTTGTCGCGGCGCAGGTCCATCTTGCCGTCGGTTTCGGCGTTGTTCGGATCGCCCGTGACCGGATAGTAGATGTTCTTTTGCGAAGCGCGCAGGCTGTTCGGGGTGATGCTGTAGGTCGCGCCGGCTTCCCAGGTGTTGGTGCCGCTCTTCGAGGTCACGTCCATCACGCCGCCGATGGAGCGGCCGAACTCGGCGCCGAAGCCGCCGGTCAGGACCGATGCCTGGCGGATCGCGCCGAACGGCAGTTCCATGCCGCCGAGCTGGCTCAGCGGGTTGGTGATCGGGAAGCCGTTCAGGTAGAACGAGTTCTCCGACGCGCCGCCGCCGCCGATCGAGGTCGTGTTGCCGAAAGCGGAGTCGCCCTTGGTCGTGTTCGGGGCCAGCAGGACGATCGATGCCAGGTTCTGCTGGACCGGCAGCTTGGCCAGTTCACGCGCCGTGAAGACCGCGCCGTTGGTCGCGCTCGAGACGTCGATGCGCGAGCGGCGGCCGGTCACCTGGACCGATTGCATGCCCGTCGCGGCCGTTGCGGCGCTTGCAAACTGCGCTTCCGCGCCCTGCCCTGCCAGCACCTCCAGTTGGGTCGTGCCGACCGCCGCGCCGCCCTTCATCAGGGTTGCGCTATAGGTGCCGGCCGGCAGGTTGGTAACGCGGAAGCTGCCGCCGGCGTCGATGGTGCCGGAGCGGGTCAGGTTCGTTTCCAGGTTTTTCAGGACGATCGCGTCGCCGCTGCCGCCTGCGACCTTGCCGTACACCGAACCGGCGGCATTCGACTGGGCCATGGCGCTTGGCGCGACAGCCGCCGAGACCGCAGCGGTCGCGAACGCGATCTGCAATGCCCGAACCAAAACAGTTTTTTTCAACATTGTGATTTCCTAGGTTTTACCGCGTAAATACTTATACGCTTGTAGTCAGTTTTTTATTGAATCACTTCTCGCTCTCCCCACAGGCCGTGAGAACGATTGACCTCAAACGACGCTTAGAACGAACAAAACGTTATTTGTATGCATATAAGAGCATGGCAAAACTTTCAATGTCAATGTGAAACCAAATGAAATACGCATATTTGCGACACTTTCCAGCAATCGTCAATACTTATTGCCTTGTAGCTGCAAATCTTATTTCGATAATATATATTTCTACTAAATTTAATTTGCACGACGTATTTACCGTAATGACAGCATCAAGACCGCTGTCCCGCAGCCGACGGAGTGCGTTGGTCCCCGTCGCATGCAGCCGATCCGGCTTCCGAAAAACCGCAGAGCACCCCTGCGCACGCACAAGCCCGGGTTAAAATACGCGTTTGCTGACGCCCCACGCATCCGGGCCGCGCCGCAGCGCCTTTTGCCTCATCTGGAACCATGCTCCGAATTAACGAACTCAAGCTCCCTCTCGACCACCCCGACCACGCCCTGCGCGACGCCATCGTCGCCCGCCTCGGCATCCAGGTTGCCGACCTGGTCGACTTCACCGTCTTCAAGCGCAGCTACGACGCGCGCAAGAAGGCGGCGATCGTGCTCATCTATGCGATCGACGTCGAAGTGCAGAACGAGGCGGCGGTGCTGGCGCGCATGAAGAACGACCAGTACATCGTTCCCTCGCCCGACACCGGCTATAAATTCGTGCCCGCGAACCGCCCGCCGGCCGGCACGCCGCGCCCCATCGTGGTCGGCACCGGCCCCTGCGGCCTGTTCGTGGCCCTGATCCTGGCCCAGATGGGCCTGAACCCGCTGGTGCTCGAGCGCGGGAAGATCGTGCGCGAGCGCACCGTCGACACCTTCGGCTTCTGGCGCAAGCGCAAGCTCAACACCGAGTCGAACGTGCAGTTCGGCGAAGGCGGCGCCGGCACCTTCTCGGACGGCAAGCTGTACAGCCAGATCAAGGACCCGAAGCACTACGGCCGCAAGGTCCTCACCGAGTTCGTCAAGTCGGGCGCGCCGGAAGAGATCATGTACGTCAGCAAGCCGCACATCGGCACCTTCCGCCTGGTGAAGATGGTCGAGCAGATGCGCGCCGAGATCATCTCGCTGGGCGGCGAGATCCGCTTCCAGACCAAGGTCGAGGACGTGCTGATCGAGGAGAAGAGCGGCGTGCGCCAGGTGCGCGGCGTGCGCCTGGCTTCCGGCGAAGAGATCGCGACGAACCACCTGGTGATGGCGATCGGCCACAGCGCGCGCGACACCTTCCAGATGCTCTACGACCGCGGCGTCTACATCGAGGCGAAGCCCTTCTCGATCGGCTTCCGCGTCGAGCACCCGCAGTCCCTGATCGACGTCTGCCGCTTCGGTCCGAACGCCGGCAACAAGATCCTCGGCGCCGCCGACTACAAGATCGTGCACCACGCCTCGAACGGGCGCTCGGTCTACAGCTTCTGCATGTGCCCGGGCGGCACCGTGGTGGCCGCATCGAGCGAGGAAGGCCGCGTCGTCACCAACGGCATGAGCCAGTACTCGCGCGCCGAACGCAACGCCAACAGCGCCATCGTGGTCGGCATCACGCCGGAAGACTATCCGGGGCATCCGCTGGCGGGGATTGCCTTCCAGCGTGAACTCGAGTCGCGCGCCTATGTCCTGGGCGGCAGCAACTACGACGCGCCCGGCCAGTTGATGGGCGACTTCGTGAAGGGCGTCGCGTCAAAAGCATTCGGCTCGGTGATCCCGTCGTTCAAGCCGGCCGTGCACCTGACCGACCTGGCGCCTTCGCTGCCGGAGTACGCGATCACGGCGCTGCGCGAAGCCTTCGTCGCCTTCGACAAACAAATCAAGGGCTACTACAAGCACGACGCGGTGCTGACCGGCGTCGAGACCCGCACCTCCTCGCCGATCCGCATCAAGCGCCGCGACGACGACCTGCAAAGCCTGAACACGCGCGGCCTGTTCCCGGCCGGCGAAGGCGCGGGCTACGCCGGCGGCATCATGTCGGCGGCCGTGGACGGCATCCGCGTCGCCGAGGCGGTGGCGCTGTCCATGGGCGCCCCCGTGCCCGCGCTGCAGGACTGAGGCTGCAATGGGCGCCACCTCCGCAGGATCGGAAACCTCGGCGGCGACACCCGCCGGCGCACTCGCACCCCTGCTGGGCGTGGTCGGCTCCCTGGTCTCGGTGAACGTCGGCGCGGCCTATGCCAAGGGCCTGTTCCCGCTGGTCGGCAGCGCCGGCATCACCGCCGTGCGCGTCGGCCTGGCCAGCATCCTGCTGCTCGCTTTCTGGCGCCCATGGCGCGCACCGCTGTCGCGGGTTGATGCGATCAACGTCGCGATCTACGGCCTGATGCTGGGGATGATGAACCTGCTGATCTACGCGGCCTTCGCGCGCATCCCGATCGGGGTGGCGATCGCGATCGAGGTCATCGGTCCGCTGGCGGTGGTGGTGCTGTCCTCGCGCCACCTGCGCGACTTCGCCTGGGTGGCCTGCGCCGCGGGTGGTTTATGGCTGCTGGCGCCGACCACGAAGAACGCGGTCGCGCTCGACCCGGTCGGCGTCGCTTGCGCGCTGGCGGCGGCCTTCTGCTGGGCCATGTACATCGTGTTCGGCAAGCGCGTCTCCACGCTCAAGGGCGGCCACGTCGTCTCCTGGGGCATGCTGGTGGCGGCGCTGTGCACGGTGCCCTTCGGCCTGGCCCAGGCCGGCGGCGCCCTGTTCAGCGCGCCCGTCCTGCTCGGCGGCCTGGTGGTGGCGGTACTGTCGAGCATCCTGCCCTACTCGCTCGAGATGATGGCCCTGTCGCGCCTGCCGCGCCGGGTGTTCGGCATCCTGGTCAGCGCCGGTCCCGCTGTGGGCGCGCTGGCCGGCTTCTTCGTGCTGGGCGAAGTGCTCACCACCGTGCAGTGGATGGCGATCGGCCTGATCGTGCTGGCCACCGGCGGCAGCGCGGCGACCGCTAACCGCAGCTGACTTACCGGCGCGCCTGCAAAAGCCGCAGGGCAAGGGATGCGGCCACCCGACGGACCGCCGAAGACAGTACGCTGGTACGGCGAGGCGGTTCAACGCCGCCATGCGGTTTTATCAGGTGCGCTACAGCCAGCCCGCCTTCTTGAAGCGGCGATACATGTAGTAGCTGACGCCCACCATGACCGCGATCGCCAACGGATAACCGTATTTCCACTTCAGCTCGGGCATGAACTCGAAGTTCATGCCCCAGATGCCGGCAAAGGCGGTGAACACGGCGAAGATGGCGGCGTAGGCGGCGAGCTGCTTGTTGATTTCGTTCTCGTCGATCGCGACCATCGACAGCGTGACCTGGATCGCGGTGGCGATGGTGTCGCGGATGGTGTCGAGGCGGCCGGCAATGCGCAGCAGGTGGTCGTGGATGTCGCGGAAATAATCCTGGGTTTCGTAGGCCAGCGCCGGCACCCGGCCGCCGTGCAGGCGCCCGACCGCGTCCATCAGGGGAATCACGGCGTGGCGCAGCACCAGGGTGTTGCGCTTGAGGTCATACAGGCGCTCGATGTTGTCGCGCTGGGCGCCGTGGCCGCCGAAGATGCGGTCCTCGATCGATTCGAGGTCGGATTCGAGCTTGTCGATGATCGGGAAATAGCGGTCGACCACGGCGTCCATCAGCGCGTACAGCACGAAGCCCGAACCCTTTTTCAGCAGGTGCGGCTCGCGTTCGGCGCGTGCGCGCACGCCGAGGAAGCCCTGGGCCGAGTCGCGCCGCACCGACAGCACGTAGTTGGGGCCGGCGAAGATCGCCACCTCGCCCGAGCACAGCTCTTCCTTGTCGAGATAGACGGTGCGCACGACGACGAACAGCGAGTCGCCGTATTCCTCGAGCTTGGGCCGCTGGTGGCCGCGCGAAGCGTCTTCCACCGCCAGCTCGTGCAGGCTGAATTCTTCCTGCATGACGGCGAGCTCCTCGGGGTCCGGGTCGCGCAGGGCGACCCAGACGAAGCAGTCGGGTTGTTTCAGGTATTCGCTGATATCCTCGACCGGGATATCGGACAGTTTCTTGCCTTCCTGGTAGGCGACGCAGTTGATCAGCATGAATTATTCGACGGTGAAGCAAGATGGCCAAGGCCATAGCTTACACCGCCGATGAGCCTCGCGGCGTGTCATGTAGGGTGGGCGCGCCCACCCTACGGTGCACCGTCTACTCTTCCCTGGCCCCGTCGATCCCGAGTTCCGTAGGGTGGGCACCTGTGCCCACGCGGTCGTACAGGTGAGTGCCGCAGCGTATCCGGCAGGTGCATCGGCATGCATGGATTCCGGCGAACGGGCGTGCCCGGTCGAGCCGGCTCATTGCTGGCGGTGAGACCGCGTGGGCACAGGTGCCCACCCTACAACGACAAACCCGCTTACTCCTCGCGCGCGCCGTCGATCCCGAGCTCGACGATCTTGCGCGTGATCGTATTGCGCCCTATTCCCAGCCGCATCGCCGCGTCGTTCTTGCGCCCGTGCGTGTGCTTCAGGGCCGTCTTGATCAGGGCCGACTCGAACTGCTTGCCGAGCGTGTCCATGACTTCGAACTGGCCGGCGCTGAGCATGCTGGCCGCCTGCAGTTCGAGCAGGCCGATCCAGCCGTCCGGCGAAGGCGGGGTCGACAGGGCGGCAGGCGCAGCGGCCCCCGGTTCCGCGGCCGCCATCGGAGCGGACGATGTGCCGGCCGGCTGCGCCTGGGTCAGGTCGCGCGGCAGGTCCTTGATCTCGACGGTCTGGCCCGGCGCCATCACGGTGATCCAGTTGCACAGGTTTTCCAGCTGGCGTACGTTGCCCGGCAACTCCAGGCCGCTCAGGAAACGCATCGCGCTGTCGCTCATGCGCTTCGGCTCGACGCCCAATTGGTGTGCACTCTGCACCAGAAAGTGGCGCGCCAGCAGCGGGATGTCCTCGCGCCGCTCGCGCAGGCTGGGCAGGCGCAGGCGGATCACGTTCAGGCGGTGGAACAGGTCTTCGCGGAACAGCCCGTCGCGCACGCGCTGCTCCAGGTTCTGGTGGGTGGCCGCGATCACGCGCACATTGGCCTTCACGGGCTGGTGGCCGCCGACGCGGTAGAAGTGGCCGTCCGACAGCACGCGCAGAAGACGCGTCTGCAGGTCGAAGGGCATGTCGCCGATCTCGTCGAGGAACAGGGTGCCGTTCTCGGCCTGCTCGAAGCGCCCGCGCCGCATCGCCTGCGCGCCGGTGAAGGCGCCGCGCTCGTGGCCGAACAGTTCGGATTCCAGCAGGTCCTTCGGAATCGCCGCCGTGTTCAGCGCGATGAAGGGTTCGTTCGAACGCGGGCTGTGCTTGTGCAGCGCGCGGGCGACGAGCTCCTTGCCGGTGCCCGATTCGCCGGTGATCAGGACCGTCACGTTCGACTGCGACAGGCGGCCGATGGCGCGGAACACTTCCTGCATGGCCGGCGCCAGGCCGAGGATCTCGGGCGTCTCGGCCGGAGCCGCCTCCACGCTGGCTTCGCGCAGGCTTTCCTCGAGGGCGCGGCGGATCAGGGCCACCGCCTTGTCGATGTCGAAGGGCTTGGCCAGGTAGTCGAAGGCCCCGCCCTGGAACGCGGCGACCGCCGAGTCGAGGTCGGAAAAGGCGGTGATGATGATGACCGGCAGGCCGGGATGCCTGGCCTTCACGGCCTGCAGCAGCTCGATGCCCGATTCGCCGGGCATGCGGATGTCCGACACCAGCACCTGCGGCGTCTCCGTCTCGAAGGCCGTCAGCGCGTCGCGCGCGTTGGCGAAGCTGCGCGTCTCGAGATTTTCGCGCGCCAGGGCTTTTTCCAGCACCCAGCGGATCGATGCGTCGTCGTCGACAATCCAGATTGGTTTCATGTAGTTCGTGGCTTTCCGCAATGTGGATCAAAAGCGGACACGGCATCCCGCCGCACCACTGCACGTCTGGCTAGGGCAATGGCAGCAGGATCCGGAAATCCGTCAGTCCGGGCCGGCTCTCGCACTCGATCATGCCCTGGTGCTGCTGCACGAAAGTCTGCGCCAGCGTCAATCCCAGGCCGCTGCCGCCCTCCCGTCCCGACACCAGCGGATAGAAGATACGGTCGCGGATCTCGGGTGCGATGCCCGGTCCATTGTCAATGATATGCAAGTCTAATGCCAGCCCGTAGCGGACCTTGGCCAGGGTGACCTGGCGCGCCACCCGGGTGCGCAAAACGATCTCGGCGTCGCCCGCCTCGATGCGGCTTTTCAAGGCTTGCGCCGCGTTGTGGACGATGTTGAGCACGGCCTGGATCAGCTGCTCCTTGTCGCCGCGGAATTCGGGAATCGAGGCGTCGTAGTCGCGGCGGATGCTCAAGCCGTTCGGGAACTCGGCCAGCACCAGGCTGCGCACGCGCTCGCATACTTCATGGATGTTGACGTCGCCGACGATGTGGGGTTTCTTGTGCGGCGCCAGCAGGCGGTCGACCAGGGTCTGCAGGCGGTCGGCTTCCTTGATGATCACCTGGGTGTACTCTTTCAGCTCGCCCAGGTGCAGCGGCGGCAGTTCCAGCTCGAGCAGCTGGGCCGCGCCGCGGATCCCGCCCAGCGGGTTCTTGATCTCGTGCGCCAGGTTGCGGATCAGCTCCTTGTTGGCCTGGCTCTGGTCGAGGAAGCGTTCCTCGCGGTCGAGCTTCAGTTGCTGCACGTTCTCGCGCAGCTCGATCAGCACTTCGCCGTTGTCCAGGCTGCTCGCGATCGAGTGCACGTGCAGGGTCTCGCGTCCCGGACGGACCAGGGCCAGGTCCTGGCGCAAATCGCTGTACTGGTGGGTGCGGGTCTGGTCGCACAGGGCGGCCAGCTCCTCGCCATTGCTGAACAGGGCGGTCAGGCCCTGGCGCGCGAGCCACTTGAAGGAGGCGTCGAGCATGTTCTCGGCCGCCGGGTTGGCGTAGCGCACGCGGTCGTTCGCGTCGACCAGCAGCACGCTGGAGGCGAGCAGTTCGAGGCCGGCGAAGCGGGCCGGCTGCTGTACGCTGTCCGGGTCGTTCATCGGATATTGGCGATCTCGCGCCGCAACGCCTCGATGTTGCGCTCGGTGCGGTTGATGTCCTCGCGCATCTGGCCGACGCGCTCCTGGTACTTGGCGTAATTGCGCTCGTTGCCGTTGCGCGCAGGTTCGCCATTGTTGAATTCGCGCTTCTGTTCGGCCAGCTTCTGCTCCTCGGCGCGCAGCTCCTCGTTGAGGATCTCGCGGCGGTCGTCGTCGCGCACGCGCTGCTGGCTGGTGTCCACGCGCGGGAAGTTGGCCGGGCTCGGGGCGGCGGTTCCGGAGGCGGCGGCCGGCGCCGGGTTGACCGGGCGGACGGCGACAGGCGGGGCGCTGCGCTGCGGCGGCGCCGGGATGTAGCCAGGCAGGTCGAGCGCCTTGCAGCCGCGCTTGTTGGTGTCGGTGAACTCGACGCGGCCCTGCGCATCGACGCACTTGTAGACGACCGTCTGGGCCCCGGCCGCGCCGGCGCACATCAATCCGGCCGCCAGCGCCAGCCGGACACCGTGCCAGGTCACACTGCTTGTCATTCGCATCGTTGGAAGCTGCACGCGCATGCGTGCGAGTGGAAGTCAGCCCGAATATACCGCATCGGAAAGAAAAACGCGGGGAAAGCCATTGGCCTTCCCCGCGTTTTGACCTGCAAGTTACATTGCCTTACAGCTTTTGATGCCGTAGCGCAACGCTTTTGCTGTCGTGATTACGACGAGTAGTACATGTCGAACTCGACCGGGTGCGGGGTCATGCGCATGCGCTGCACTTCACCCATCTTCAGCTCGAGGTAGGCATCGATCATGCTGTCGCTGAACACGCCGCCGCGGGTCAGGAACTCGCGGTCCTTGTCCAGGGCTTCCAGCGCTTCTTCCAGCGAGGCGCACACGGTCGGGATCAGCTTGTCTTCTTCCGGCGGCAGGTGGTACAGGTCCTTGGTCGCGGCTTCGCCCGGGTGGATCTTGTTCTGGATGCCGTCCAGGCCCGCCATCAGCAGCGCGGCGAAGCACAGGTAGACGTTGGCCAGCGGGTCCGGGAAGCGCACCTCGATGCGGCGGCCTTTCGGGTTCGCCACGTGCGGGATGCGGATCGAGGCCGAGCGGTTGCGGGCCGAGTAGGCCAGCTTGACCGGGGCTTCATAGCCCGGCACCAGGCGCTTGTACGAGTTGGTGCCCGGATTGGTGATCGCGTTCAGGGCCTTGGCGTGCTTGATGATGCCGCCGATGTAGTACAGCGCGGTTTCCGACAGGCCGGCATAGCCGTCGCCTGCGAACAGGTTCTTGCCGTCCTTCCAGATCGACTGGTGCACGTGCATGCCCGAGCCGTTGTCGCCGTTCATCGGCTTCGGCATGAAGGTCGCGGTCTTGCCGTAGCTGTGGGCGACGTTCCAGACCACGTACTTCAGGTTCTGGGTCCAGTCGGCGCGCTCGACCAGGGTCGAGAACTTGGTGCCGATTTCGTTCTGGCCGGCGCCGGCCACTTCGTGGTGGTGCACTTCGACCGGGATGCCGAGCGATTCGAGGATCAGGCACATTTCCGAGCGCATGTCCTGGAAGCTGTCGACCGGCGGAACCGGGAAGTAGCCGCCCTTGACGGTCGGACGGTGGCCGCTGTTGCCGCCTTCGATCTTCTTGTTGGTCGACCACGAGGCTTCTTCCGAGTCGATCTGCACCGAGCAGCCCGACATGTCGCTCTTCCAGCGGATCGAGTCGAAGATGAAGAATTCCGGTTCCGGACCGAAGAAGGCGGTGTCGCCCACGCCCGAGGACTTCAGGTAGGCTTCGGCGCGCTTGGCGATCGAGCGCGGGTCGCGGTCATAGCCCTTGCCGTCCGACGGTTCGATCACGTCGCACTGCATGAACAGGGTGGTTTCTTCCATGAACGGGTCGATGTTGGCGGTGCCCGGGTCCGGCATCAGGATCATGTCCGATGCTTCGATGCCCTTCCAGCCGGCGATCGACGAGCCGTCGAAGGCGTGGCCCGACTCGAATTTGTCCAGATCGAAGTGCGACACAGGGACGGTGACGTGCTGCTCTTTGCCACGGGTATCGGCGAAGCGGAAATCGACGAACTTGACTTCGTTGTCCTTCACCATCTGCATCACATCTGCTGCGGTCTTTGCCATGCGTTTCTCCTGAATGAAAAGGGTGGTGCCCACGGGCGGCGGGGTATTCACCGGTCCAGCCAACGTGCGACATACTCATACGAAACACATGCAGGAACCATGCCAGCAGCTCGTCATGAACAAATACGCAATCGTTCTTTGGAAACCCGTGAGTTTAACCATAAAATCCTCGGCGACACCGTTTTCCCCAATGGTGCAGCCCAACCCGGCTGTTGCACCATAATGGTGCAAAGTAGGTGAAGCGCACCATTTTGATGCTTCGCGCACCGTTTCGGCAAGTCCGCGCCACACCGGTGCGCCGCCACTGAACCAGGAGTCCACATGAGCACGACCGAAGACATTCTCGACGCCGCCCGCCAGCGCGCCGCTGGCCAGCCCTACGCCGGCGCCGTCACCCCCCAGGAAGCATTCGCACTGGTAAGAAGCAATCCGAAAGTGAAGATCGTCGACGTCCGCACCAACGCCGAGCGCGATTGGGTCGGCCGCGTCGCCATTCCCGAATCCCAGCACGTCGCGGTGCAATGGGCCACCTACCCCGGCGGCCAGCCGAATCCCGCGTTCGGCCCGCAACTCGAACAGGTGGCCGCCAAGGACGAGGTCCTGCTCTTCCTGTGCCGCTCGGGCGTGCGCTCGCGCCACAGCGCGCGCGTGGCGACCGAACTGGGCTACGCCAACTCCTTCGACATCCTGGAAGGCTTCGAGGGCGACCGCGACCAGGAAGGCCACCGCAAGACGGTGGGCGGTTGGTGCAAGGCGGGCTTGCCCTGGATCGGGGCCTGATGCGGATCGCTTGACCCGTAGGGTGGGCGGCGCTCAGGCCGCGTACCTGCATCGATCCTGATGGAGCCGCCCACCCTCCCCTGATGCAGGTTGCGGTGTGCACGCATAAGGTGGGCACGGGGCGCCCACCCTACAGCTGGTCGGGGCCGGCTGGCTTGCTTGACCCGTAGGGTGGGCGCCCCGTGCCCACCATGCCATCGCGCTTACTTCGGCAGCACCATCACCTGCACGCCCGACGCCGCGTCCGGTGTGCGGTAGACGCGCTGGGTCGCCTTCACGAAATCCTCGGGCCTGGCCGTCGGAATGCGCGTGAAGGTCTGGGGGTTCAGGTCGACCAGCGGGAACCAGGAACTCTGCACCTGCACCATGATGCGATGGCCGCGCCGGAAGGTGTGGTTCACCTGGCCGAGCTCGAAACTGAGCGCTTCCATCTTGCCGGGCACGAAAGGCGCGGGCTTCTCGAACGAGTGGCGGAACTTGCCGCGCAGGGGATTGCCGCGCACCAGTTGCTGGTAGCCGCCCAGCGCCAGCGCAGGGGCCGCGACATCGCTTCCCTTGCGCTCGGCCTCGGGCTGGGGATAGTCGGCCGGGTAGACGTCGATCAGCTTGACCACCCAGTCGGCGTCGGTCCCGGTGGTCGACACGAACAGTTTCGGCGCCACCGGGCCGGCGATCGTCACGTCCTCTTCCAGCACCTCGCTCTGGTAGACCAGCACGTCGGGGCGCCTGGCGGCGAAGCGCTGGTCCGAGACCATGTATTCGCGCGGCACGCCAGTGGCCGGGTAGCCGATGAAAGGCACGGGCTTTCTCGGGTCCGCCACGTATTCGTCGTAGCCGGCGCCGCTGGCCACGGGCGCCTTCCAGTCCAGCTTGCCGTCGGCGCCAAAGTAGAGCGTGCGCGCCTTCGCCTGCACCGGCGGCCAGGCCGCGTACTGTCGCCAGACGTTCGAGCCGGTCTCGAAGGCCGTCACTTCCGGCAGCGTGCGCGCCGGCTTCACGCCCTTCAGGTGCTGCTCGAAAAAGGGAAACTCGATTTGACGGCGGTAGTAGTCGCTCGTCTTGCTATCGAAATTCACGTGACCCAGGCGTGCGCCGTCGCCGCGTGCCCAGCCGCCGTGGACCCAGGGGCCGATCACCAGGCGATTCTCGATCCCGGGGTTCTGCTTCTCGATGGCGCGGTAGGTGATGAAGGGCCCTTCCAGGTCCTCGGCGTCGAACCAGCCGCCGACCGTCAGCACCGCCGCCTTGACGTTCTTCAGGTGCGGCGCGATGGCGCGCGATTGCCAGAACTGGTCGTACGTGTCGTGCTCGATATTCGGCATGAAGTATCCGCGCTGCGCCGGACTCATGGTGGCCGCGATCTCGGTCAGCGTCAGGTGCTTCAGGAAAAAGTCGTAGCCGTCGGTCGTGCCGTAGTCGAATTCGGCCTCGCTCTTCGATGGCGGCGCCGGGTTCGGTGCTTCGGTGAAGGAGGCGTAGAAGTCGAAGTTCGCGGCCAGCATGAAGGCGCCGCCATGATAGGAATCGTCGCCCATGTACAGGTCGGTCACCGGCGCCTGGGGCGAGGCGGCCTTGATCGCCGGGTGCGAATCGATGATGCTGGCGGCCGTGTAGAAGCCCGGGTAGCTGATGCCGTAGATGCCGACCTTGCCGTTGTTGTTCGGGATATTCTTGAGCAGCCAGGCCACGGTGTCGTGCATGTCCTCGCTCTCGACGCCTTCGCCCGCCGCGCGCCTGGGATTGACGTGCGGCGTCATCTCCTGCCACTTCCCTTCCGACATGTAGCGCCCGCGCACGTCCTGCTTCACGAAGATGTAGCCGCTGTCCATGAATTCGCGCGAAGGACCGATGGCTTCCGGGTACCAGTCGACGCCATAGCGCATCGCATCCTGGGCATAGACCCCGGCGCCGTAGGGCGTACGTTGCATCAGGAACGGGTAGCTGCGCGAGCTGTCTTTCGGGACGTAGACGACCGTGAACAGCCTGACGCCATCGCGCATCGGAATACGGTACTCGTACTTTGTGTAGCCGTTGCGCAGGCTGCCCTTGGCAGCCGGTGCGTCCGGCTCGTCGGCGTGGGCAGGAAGGAAGGCGCCAGCGGCGAACGCCAGCAGCAGGCTGGTGGTGAGGATGGTGAGCGGGCGGCGAAGCATGGTTAACTGTTGCGAAAGAGTCAAAGTCCGCCAGTGTAATCCGATTCGCCGCCCTCTTGTTACTTTGCCAGCAGGTCCGGCTTGAGGTCGCCATCGAGCGTTGCGCGCACCCTTTCGCGTACGAAGTCGATGTGGCTGCGCAGCCGGTACAACTCGTCCGCATAGGCCAGCGGAATCGAGATGTGGTTCACGCGCGTCTCGATGTCGTCGAGGCGGTGCACCAGGTCCTCGCGTACGAAGCGTCTTTGCTCCGCTGGCACGTTCTCGACCGCCTGCTCGACCGCGCGCAATTCGCCGTACCAGCGGTAGACGCGCGAGCGCACGCGCCACACGTACAGCGGCGGCACGATCTTCGACAGCGGAATCACCAGGGCCGCCAGCGCCACCACCACGACCCAGAGGCGGTCGAACAGGTTCGCCAGCCAGAAGCTCATGTAGCGCTGCAGCAGCGGCGGGCCGTCGCGGTAGTATTTCGCCGCCTCGTCCGCCACCGGGATCTCGGTGTACTTCGGCGAAGGGAACTGGCCCTGCTGCTGGAACCAGCCCGCCCCGCCGTGGATCTCGCCGGCCGCCTTCACGAACAGGTCGATCAGGGCCGGGTGCAGGTCGTCTCTCGCCACCAGCGTCGCCGTGGGCGCGATCAGGTGGTAGTCCTGGGCCGGGATGTCGCGCCCGAGGTCGACGATCCCGCGCGGCAGGACCACGTGGGTCAGGAAAGGCAGGCGCCGGGTGTAGGCTTCGGCCTGGGTGAAGTTGAAGAGGCGGATGCCGGGCGTCTGCAGCAGCATCTGGATCAGCGGCGCTTCCGGCGCCGAGCTGAACACCAGGCCATCGATGCGCCCGGCCAGCAGTTCGACCGTGGCCGGCGTGTTCTCGAGCGTGCCGATCTTCAGCTCGGACGGCTCGACGCCGTTCACGGCCAGCACCTGGCGGAACAGGTTGGGCACGCCCGTGCCTTCCGGCCCGAGGTTGATGCGCAGGCCGCGCAGGGCCGTCAGCTTCGTCGCCTTGACGTTCTCGCGCAGGAACAGCCAGACCGGCTCGGTGAACAGGCTGCCGAGCGAGGCCAGGCCCAGTTGCGCGGCCTCCTCCTCGCTGGTCGAGCCGCTTTGCACGAAGGCGATGTCGGCCTCGCCGCGCCGCAGGCGTTCCAGGTTCTCTTGCGAGCCGAGCGTGCGCTGGACGCTCACCTGGATGTCGTCGCGCTTGAGTTCCTTCGCGTAGCGCTGGCCGAAGGTTTCGTAGGCGCTGTTTTCCTGGCCGGTGGCCAGGCGCACTTGGCGCGGCGGCGCCGGGTCGACAACCAGGTAGGCGATGAAGCAGGCCACGGCCACCAGCACGATGGTCGGACCGGATGCGACCAGCAGGTCGCGCAGGGAGATCAGGGAAAAGCCGCGGATGGTCGAGACGGCGCGCCGGCTGGCCCGGCGCGCCCGTTCGGCTGCTTTTACTCTACCCGTCAACGCACGCACTGCCGCTGCGCGGCCACGCTGCCCGCAGGCGGTTCGATCATCGGCATCAGGCTCGGCGCCAGCGTCACCAGCAACTGCGCCGGCAGCGCGCTGGTGAAGTCGTAGTTCTCGGACTGCGGACCGTGCACGTAGGCGGTCATGGAGCCGAAGAAGCGCTCGCCGATGTTGAAGACGAAGGTGGCCGAGCGGTTCACGTAACGCGACTCGATCAGGCGTCCGCCGCGGGCATAGACGTCGAAGCGCTGGTCGCCGGTGCCGGTCTTGCCGCCCAGGGCGATCACGTTGCCGTCATGCGTGGCGAACGCGGTCTTGACGCGTTTCGCGGTGCCGTCCGAGACCACGCCGCGGATCGCGTCGGCCACGGCGCGCGCCACTTCCGGCGCCAACACCACTTCCTGCTCGACCTTCGGCGCGCGCTTCACCAGCGTCTCGTAAGGCGTGTCCTTGGCAAAGTGCAGCGAGTCGATGCGCTCGACGGGTTTACGCACGCCGCCATTGATGATGATGCCCATCAGCTCGGCCAGGGCGGCCGGACGATCGGCCGAGGCGCCCAGCGTGGTCGCGTAGGACGGCACCAGCGAATCGAAGGGGTAGCCCATCTTCTTCCACTGGGCGTGGATCTTCAGGAAGGCCTCGACCTCGATCAGGCCGGCGATGCGCTTGTCCTGGGCGTTCTTGCGGCTGGTCTTGAACAGCCAGGAATAGACCTCCTGGCGCTCCTTCACGCTGGCGCCCACCACTTCGCTCCAACCGGCCTTCGGATGGGTGCGCAGGTAGCCGACCAGCCACAGCTCGAGCGGGTGCACCGAGGCGACGTAGCCGCGGTCAGCCAGCGACATGTTCTGCGGCGCGTACTGCTCGTACATCTTCTCGATGCGTTCCTGGTCGACCTCGTTGCTCGGCAGCGTGTCGTTGATGAAGGCGCCGAACTGCTGCAGCGTCGCATTCGGGGCGATGGTGCGGTGCGCGGCGGCCAGCTTCGAGGCCAGCGGACGCACGCCCGTGAACAGCAGGGCTTCGGCCTGGTCCGGGGTCTTGCCCTTGTACTTGTTCCAGAACTTGGCGAGGAAGGTCTTGCCTTCGTTGTCGGCGAAGCGCGCCAGGTACTGGGCGCGGCGCGGATCGTTGGCGTCGGCCAGCAGCGCCGCCGAGGAACCCGGCAGCTGGAACATGTAGTAGCGCACGATGTCGCGCATCATGCGCACGAACACCAGGTTGGTCGACTGCTGCAGGGCTTCCTGCACGGTCATGATCTTGCTGTTGTCGAGCTTGCTGAAGTTGCCGAAGTAATGCAGGCCGCCGCCGGTGAAGAAGCCTTCGCCCGGATTGGCCGAATACTTGCGCGCCATTGCGGCGGCCAGCATCGGCTTCAGGCCGCGGTCGCCGTCGGCCGGCAGCGCCAGGAAGTAGTCGACCGCCCACTGGCTCATGCGGTCCTTCGGGTCGATGCGCGTCTCGCGCAGCGCCTTCGGATCCATCGCTTCGTAGCGGCGGTGCAGCTGGTCGACGATGTCGAGGTAGGTCACGAGCGTGCGCAGCTTGGCCGTGGAGCCGAGGTCGAGCTTGGCCTGCTCGTTGATGTCGAGCGGCTGGTCGTAGTTATCGGTCTGCACGCGCAGGTAGTTGACGTTCTCGCCGCGCTCCATCAGCGTGAAGCTGTAGACCACTTCGGCCGGGTCGCCGTTGCCGAGCAGGCCCTTGCCGGTCAGGCCGGCGGCTTCGGCCGCCTCGGCGCTGGTGAGCTGGCGCAGCGCCGCGGTGACCGCCTGCTGCGCTTCGCCGTCCAGGGTCGAGACCACCGACAAATCCAGGCGGTCGAGGTTGTACAGGCGCGGCTCGCCCAGCAGGTAGCCGAGGTGGTTGCGCACCGCGTTCGAGGCCTTGCGCGAGACGAAGGCGTTCGGCTCCGGCGCTGCGACGCCCGAACCCAGCGCGGGCTTGAGCTTCACCGCCAGCGCGGCGTCGCGCAGTTGCGGCGTGATCACGCCGGCCTGCGCCAGCACGCGCAGGTGGCTGTTGGTCAGCGTTTCCAGGTCTTCCTTGCCGGCGCCCAGGTAGTAGGCCGGGCGGCGCTGCGCGATCATCAGCGACAGCGCTTCCTTGTAGGCCAGCACGTCGTCCGGGTTCTGCATGTCGCCCTTCAGGGCTGCGCTGACCTTCGCGAAGTCGCGGCCGTACCAGACCCACATGCCGTCGCCGATGCCGTTCACTTCGCCGTAGCCGACCTTGGCCGACAGCGGCACCGTGTTCAGGTAGTCGAGCACGATCTGGCGCCGCGCGCCGGTGGTGTCCTCGCCGTCCTGGTAGGCGCGCAGCGTGGCCGAGGCCATCTGGATCAGCTTGTCCTGCAGCGAGGCGGTGCGCCCTTCCGGCGAGTGGCGGTATTTCTCGATCTGGGTGGCGAGCGTCGAGCCGCCGGCCACGCGTCCGCCGCTGCCGATGCCGACCGCATGCAGGGTCTTGTCGAACACCGCTTTCGAGAAGCGGTCCCATTCGATGGCCGGGTTGCGCTTCGGGTAGGCCGGGTCGAGCAGTTCGCGGTTCTCGATGAACAGCAGGCTTTGCACCAGCAGTTGCGGCGCGGCGTCGAAGCGTTCGTATTGGCGCTCGGGGAAGCGCGAGCCGAACAGCGGCTGGCTGCGGCAGTCGAGGATCTCGAGACCGGCGCGGGTCTTCTCGCGGTAGGTCGCGAACAGGCCGTGGTCGGCCAGTTCCAGCATCTTCGGCGACATGCGCGCCTGGGCGTCGACGACGTAGTCGCGCGTGTGCAGCTTGCCCAGGAAAGCGGGCAGGTGCGAGTAACCGAGGCGCGCGTCGTAGGGGCTGTCGGCCGGGAAGCGGATGGCGTCGCTCGGCCCCTTCTCCATGCGGAAGTGGACGTCCTTCATCATGCCGGCGAAGATCTTCGCCTGCAGCGTGGACGTGCGGGTTTCGTAGACGGCATAGGCGGAACCGGCGGCGACCATCACCAGCACCAGGCCGAACAGGATACGCCGGGCGCGGCCGCTGCCTTTCGGCGGCTCGCCTTCGCTTTCCGGTTCGTTCGGGTCCGCGGGGAGCTCTTCCTTGCCGGTGTCGGTGACGAGCGAGAGGTGCGGATAGCTTTCGTACAGCGGCGCATCCTGCCCGGCTGCCGCCAGGGCAGGCGCGGCGCTGCCGCCGTCGGTGCGCCCGCGCAGGATGCGCACGGCGCGAAATACGTTACGTGGCCGTTTGAAACGGCGTGTACTTTCCATGATGGCTCAACTGGTTTGAATCATTGTGCCTGCAATCCCTGCCAACCTGCTCGCCATCTTGCTGCCGGTCTGTTCGAGTGATCGAGGTCGTCGTTAGTTCACGTGTTGGCGCGCGAATCTCACCCGAAATCCGGGCGCGCCACAGCCATCATTCCACCACATCAACACGTGTTCCACGTAGCCCTGTTCAACAAATTTGACCTGCCCTGTTTATTTTCGCAAAAAAACAACGGCAGAGTTATTAAGACGGCATTGATGCCTACAAGCATTGGTACTCGGCGCCTACACGGTCGAGTTCGGCACGCATCGCGGCGAAGGCCGGGGCCACTTCTCCGGGCTCGCCCTTGACCCCGAGTTCGATATGGCGGCGGCTGCCGTCCTCGCCCACGCTCGGCAGGCTGAACACGCGTACGCCGGGGTAGCGCGCCTCGATCGCCTCCATCAGCGGCGTGAGCACGGCCTCGGCCTGGCCATACACCAGCATGGCCTGTTCCGCGTGCGCCCGCTTGTGGAACAGGTCGGCGTAACAGGTGTCGAGCACCCACTCGATCATCGGCCAGGCCATCACCGGAAAGCCCGGCACGAAATGGTGGCGCGCTACCGTGAAGCCGGGGATGCCGTTGTAGGGATTCGGGATCAGCGTCGCCCCCGCCGGGAACTCGGCCATCTTCAGGCGCTGCTGGTTCTCGGGCGCGGAAAGAACCGCTTCCCTGCCCGCCTCGCGCGCGGTCTGCACGATGCGCTCCTCGACCAGGCGCCGCCCTTCCGGATGCAGCACCAGGGGCAGGTCGAGCGCGGCCGCTGCCGCCTGGCGCGTGTGGTCGTCGGGCGTGGCGCCGATGCCGCCGCAGGAAAACACGATGTCCGCGCCGGCGAAGGTGCGGCGCAGGGTGGCCGCGATGCGCTCGCGCTCGTCGCCGACGAATTCGGCCCAGGACAATTGCAGGCCGCGTTCGGCCAGCAGCGCCACCACTTTCGAAAAGTGTTTGTCCTGGCGCTTGCCGGACAGGATTTCGTCGCCGACGACGATCAGGCCGAATGCCATGCACTTCTCCTTGTCAAGATGCCACCGGGGCGGTCGCGTTCGCGGCGCGCAGATCCTGCAGCGCCTGCAGGCAGTAGTACTGGAACCACAAGCCGGTGAACAGGAAGATCATCACGTAGAGCCAGGCCGACAGGATGGCCAGGAAGGGGAACAGCACCACCGACAGCACGGCGCCGCCCATCCAGGCGATGCCGGGCATGGCGCCCAGCACGCCCGAGACCATGCCGATCGTCAGCAGCGGCCAGCGCCGCGCCTGCATCAGGGTCTTGCGCTCGGCGGCGCTGGCGTGGGCGGCGAGCGCGTCGTAGCTCATCACACGCGAGGTCACCCAGCCCCAAAGCGCGGCCTGCACCAGCACCGCCACCGGCGGGACCGCATACAGCGGCACCGTCATCAGCCACAGGCCGGCGAACACGAGCACGCTGGTCAGGTTCATCCAGACGCTGCCGGCGAAGCTGCCGCCCTCCTTCTGCTCGAGCTGGGGGAACTGGCGCCGGCCGACGTAGCGCTCGATCGCGGGCATGGCGAAGATGCCCATGAACAGCAGGGAGCTCGCGATCATCAGCGGCAGCAGCAGGATGATGGCCATCAGGGGCACCACCATCACCTGCAGCACGCCCAGGCCCAGCGTGGACAGCATGCTGCCGCTCGTCTGGAACCAGCCGTAGTCGGCGAAGACCGCGTGCAGCCAGTCGAGGAAGGGCTGCAGCCCGAGCCACAGCAGCGCGCCCCAGACCACCAGCGACAGCAGCAGCGGCACCAGGGACAGCAGCAGCATCCGGCCCGAGAACTGGGCGCGCAGGGCGCGGCCCCAGGCGGTGGCGACGCCACTCATCGCCGGCCTCGCTTGGTGAGCCGCTTGGTGAGCCACTTAGTGAGCAGGAGAAAGTGTGCAGGCATGGTCATGCGGCTCCCGATGTCAAAAGCTTATTGTAGACAGAAACGGCAGGCTGGGTCCGTCGCGGCAAGCGGGCGCTCGATGGCGCTTTGAAGGGGCATGCACTACAATCGCCGCTCAATCTGAACCTTGAAGGAAAATCATGTCCACTACCACCACCGCTTCCGGCCTGCAATACGAAGACACCGTCGTCGGCGAAGGCGCCGAGGCGAAAGCCGGTGCCTACGTCACCGTCCACTACACCGGCTGGCTGCGCAACGACGACGGCAGCACCGGCGCCAAGTTCGATTCGAGCAAGGACCGCAACGACCCGTTCCAGTTCCCGCTGGGCGCCGGCCACGTGATCCGCGGCTGGGACGAAGGCGTGCAGGGCATGAAGGTCGGCGGCGCCCGCCGCCTGATCATCCCGGCCAGCCTGGGCTACGGCGCGCGCGGCGCCGGCGGCGTGATTCCGCCGAACGCGACGCTGATCTTCGACGTCGAGCTGCTGGCTGTATAAGGCTTTCGTAGGGTGGGCTCCTGAGCCCACGCGGTCGTACTCTTGCCTACCCTGGCGGCTGATCTCGCCAAGTTTCTGCATATGGAAAGGCAAGACCGTATGGCTCGACCATCAAACGCCGCACCGCGTGGACACAGGTGTCCACCCTACAAGCCCCCCGAGCATCCCCTCTAAAATTCCCGCCAGAAGCAGGTATTTCGCTACCTGTTAGGCTAAGATGGCCGCGCGCATTGCCGTTCAGTCAATGCACCATCCAACAATTTTGCCAACAGGAGTTTTTATGAGCTTGCAAGACCAGTTCACCCAGGCCCAGGCCGATTCGAAGAACCTGCCGGAGCGTCCGGACAACATGACCTTGCTGAAGATCTACGCGCTGTTCAAGCAAGGCTCGGCAGGCGACGTGACCGGCGAGCGCCCGGGCTTCACCGACATGGTCGGCCGCGCCAAGTACGACGCATGGGAACAGCTGAAAGGCACCTCGCAGGAAGACGCGATGCAGCAGTACATCGACCTGATCGAGGAACTGAAGGGCTAAGCCAGGCAACACCGTGGCGGCCGCGCAGGCCGCCGCATGGTTCATTCGCGCCTGATCAGGCGGCCGCGAACACCCTGCGCATCTTGTCGGTCACCTTGGCCTCGATGGCCGGACCGAAGGCGCTCATCAGGAAGCCCAGCTTGATCCGCAGCGCCGCGCGCTGCTCTTCCAGGGTGAGAAAGCCCTCCACCCCGCTGCGCTCGAAGCGCAACACGTCGCCGTCCCAGCGGCACTGCATGCCAAATTCCGCGGCAACCTTGTCCGCCACCTGCTGCGCCGCCGCGCGCGCCCGCTCCGGGCTCAGGCTGTGTTCCTGGACGATGTGAATGTCGGCCATCTGTTTCCTTCCTTCTTCTTCAAAACGCAAGAGGCCGCCATGATGCCAGTTGCGCCGCCGCCGTGCCAGTGCGCGTTGCAATTGATTCTCATCAAGACCAATTCCGTTCAGGGGACGACTATCTGCTGAGGTATCGCAATCACACGAGGATGCGCCATGGAACGAGCATTGTTGCCGGATGACCCCAACCCCAGCGAACGCGACCAGCCGCCGGTCGCCTTTGTCCCCACCCCCAGCGCCGCCTACCGTCAGCACCGCAAGGCCGCGCAGCTGCTCGACCAGCCAGGCGCGCCGCGCGGCGCGGATGAGCAGGCGTCAGACGTGCCCCTGCCCTATGCCTTCGGCGCCCGCGTGCTGATGTGGAAGCAGGATCCCTCGGTGACGGACATGGGCACGCGCAAGGCTTTCCTGCCCGGCATCGTGCTGGCCGGCCCGCGCGACGCACGCATCGCCTCGAGCGATCCCAGCATCAGCCCGGTCGAGCCGAACGCCTTCGGCGACTTCGTCACCATGCCCGACACCCCGCAGTTCGACGCCGTCCACACCTTCGCCGTGGTGCGGCAGACGCTCACCATGTACCAGCGCTCGCTGTCCTCGAGCGGCGCCGAGATGCCCCTGCCCTGGCAGTGGAACAGCAGCATCGACACCGCGCCGCTGCAGATCTTTCCCTACGGCCTGCCGAACGTCATGAATGCGTTCTACAGCCGCACCCAGAACTGCCTGAAGTTCGGCGACTTCGTCCCCAGCGGCCAGAGCGAGCGTGTCTTCACCTGCCGCTCCTTCGACATCGTCGCCCACGAGACCGGCCACGCCGTGCTCGACGGGCTGAAACCGCACTGGCTGCTGGCCGACGCGCCGCCCCAGACCGGCGGCCTGCACGAGTCCTTCGGCGACCTGACGGCCATCTTCCTGGCGCTGTCCCAGCTCGACCAGTGCGAGGCGGTGGTGGCCCAGACCAAGGCGCGCCTGCACGACAAGACTTTTCTCGCCGATATCGCCGAGCAGTTCGGCCTGGCGCTCGGCAGCACCACGGGCCTGCGCAACGCCGACAACGACCTGACCCTGTCCCAGGCCGGCACCCAGGTGCACGCCATCTCCCAGGTGTTCACCGGCGCCGTCTACGACATCCTGGCCGACCTGTTCGCCTACGAGCGCAACCCGGCGCTGGAAGACGACGCCGCCGTGCTGCACCGGGTCGCCGCCTACCTGCGCGGCCTGGTGCTGCGCGCCCTGATGGCCGCGCCCGACATCGCCGCCACCTACGCCGACGTGGTCAACGAGATGCTGCGCCTGGTGCTCGAGGACGGCAAGCCGGACAGCTATACCCAGTCGATCCGCACCCAGTTCACGCTGCGCGAGGTGGTGGGCGGGCCGGAAGCGGCGAACGATGCGCCGCCCGCGGACAGCGAGCCCGCCGCACCGCCCGAGGGAACGCCGCCCTTCGATGCCGAGCTGCCGGGCAAAACCCTGAGCCCGCCATGCAGGGTCCACGTGCGCCTGGCGGCCGGCGTCTGCGACGCGCCCGGCGCCCAGCAGGACCGGCGCGCCTGCTGCGGCACCATGAACCTGGCCGAGTACTACAACATCGAGCGCGTGCTCGACGCCGAGGCCCAGGCGCTGGCGCGCTGGTGCGCCGAGCGCGGACGCAACGGCCCGGCCGGCGAGGAACCGGTCCTCGACGGCGGCGCGCCGACGACGGCATGAAGATCACGGCGAAACAGGGCGGCGGCTTTGCCGGCGGCGAGCGCTGCGTCGAGCTCGACACCGCCTGCCGCGCCGACGGCGGCAGGCTCGAGGCGCTGGTGCGCCAGCTCGATTTCTTCTGCGCCGCCCCGCCCGGCGCGGTCGGGGCCGATATTCCGCGCTGGGAAATCACGGTGGAGGACGAGGGACGGCGGCATACGGTGACGCTGCTGGACGACGGGAGCCTGGGAGCGACGGGGTGGCCGGCGCTGCTGGAACACTTGCGTGGGGCGGCGTGAAGGCGCAGAACCTGAGGTCACCTGCATTGACGTAGGGTGGCCCCGTGCCCACCAGTAGATCGTAGGGTGGGCGCCCCGTGCCCACCGGAAGCCTGAGCCGTGTTCGCTGGTTTTGCACCGCAAAGCATGGAACAGGGTGGCGCTCGCAAATGATCAATCGAGCCGCCTCGACAAGTCGGCGCCAGCCATTCTTGCAAGGCCAGCACCGCGCTGCGTTCCGCGTGGGCACGGGGCGCCCACCCTACGGGACGCTCGCGCCATGGTTTCCACGGCAAATCGTACTTCGGACAACACATTTGCTTATGTATATTGTGTCTAAGCCCAATTTGTAGGAAAACTGGAAATCCCCTAAAATACGGTGCTTTGCCATGTTGGCGGCCCTTCCTTGCGCTGACGCCGCGGCACCTCACCATAGATAGGACTGTTATGACCCACGTTGTCACCGAATCGTGCATCCGCTGCCGGTATACCGACTGCGTCGATGTATGCCCGGTCGATTGTTTCCGGGAAGGCCCGAATTTCCTCGCGATTGATCCCGACGAGTGCATCGACTGCGCCGTGTGCGTGGCCGAGTGCCCGGTCAATGCGATCTATGCTGAAGAAGACGTGCCGGGCGACCAGCAGCAATTCATCAAGCTCAATGCCGACCTGGCGCGCTTCTGGCCTTCGATCACCAAGACCAAGCCGGCCCTCCCCGACGCCGAAGAGTGGAAAGACGTCAAGAACAAGCTGGACCAGCTGGCCCGCTGAGTTAATGTACGTCACGTGACCTGCTGCCCGCGGTTTTCAACCGCCGCCAGCAGGCTCACGACATCCATGGCACACTAGCGGCCATCGCGTCACCGCCCCCTCTTTTAAAAAATCAACAGGATTGAGTGCATGACTATCAGTGCCACCCACGATGCGGGCAGCATCGCCCCTAACAGTTCGTTCGCCGGCGCCATCGACGCCGACGCGGTCATCATCGGCGCGGGCCCGGTCGGCCTGTTCCAGGTCTTCGAACTCGGCCTGCTCGAGATCAAGGCCCACGTCATCGACTCGCTGCCGGCCGTCGGCGGCCAGTGCGTGGAACTGTATCCGGACAAGCCGATCTACGACATCCCCGCCGTGCCCGTGTGCACCGGCCAGGAACTGACCGACAACCTGCTCAAGCAGATCGAGCCTTTCGAGCCGACCTTCCACCTGGGCCAGGAAGTCACCACCGTGCAGCGCCGCGAAGACGGCCGCTTCAATGTCGAGACCTCGACCGGCACCCAGTTCATCACCAAGACCATCTTCATCGCCGCCGGCGTCGGTTCCTTCCAGGCGCGCACCATGAAGGTCGACGGCATCGAGAAGTTCGAGAACAGCCAGCTGTTCTACCGCGTCAAGGACCCGGCGCTGTTCGAAGGCAAGAACCTGGTCATCTGCGGCGGCGGCGACTCCGCCCTGGACTGGGCCCTGAACTTCGTCGGCAAGGCCGAGTCGGTCGTGCTGGTGCACCGCCGCGAGGACTTCCGCGCCGCTCCGGCATCGGTCGCCAAGATGAAGCAGCTGTGCGAGGAATACGAGATGCAGCTGATCACCGGCCAGGTCACCGGCTTCGACGAAAAGGACGGCCAGCTGTCCGAAGTGAAGGTCACCGGCGCCGACGGCGTGACCCGCCGCGTGCCGCTGGACATGCTGATGGTCTTCTTCGGCCTGTCGCCGAAGCTCGGCCCGATCGCCGAGTGGGGCCTGGACATCGAGCGCAAGCAGCTCAAGGTGATGGACACCGAGAAGTTCGAGACCAACGTGCCGGGCATCTTCGCCGTGGGCGACATCAACACCTACCCGGGCAAGAAGAAGCTGATCCTGTCGGGCTTCCACGAAGCCGCGTTGGCCGCCTTCGGCGCCGCCCCGTACATCTTCCCGGACAAGAAGATCCACATGCAGTACACGACGACCTCGCCGAAACTGCACAAGATCCTCGGCGTCGAAACCCCGGTCTTCGACTGATCTTTACGAGAGCCTGAGAAAGACCTCAGGGCAAGGCGCAGCGTCGAAGACAGTACGTGAGTACGGCGAGACGCTGCAACGCTGTCATGAAGCCTTTTATCGGGCTCTCGGCCGTTCAGTTACTGAAAAGAGACAATGCCCCGGCCCGCCGGGGCATTTGTTTTTATGTGTGTCGCATCACGGACGCCCTATCAAAAACGGTGCTATAAACCTTCCAAGCGCGGATCAAACGCTGGCCGGGCGGAACACAAATTTCCATCCGTAAATGATTTAGGCCTATAATGATTTGATTAAAAATCGCGCACAGGCGCGAAGCGCTTCACCAAAGAAGGATTTATATGCTCTACCAACTGCACGAGATGCAACGCTCCTTCCTGACCCCGCTGATGCAATGGGCGGATGCGTCGTCGAAGCTGTTCTCGAACCCGGTTTCCCCTTTCGCCCACACCCCATTCTCCCAGCGTATCGCCGCCGGCTACGAGCTGATGTACCGATTGGGCAAGGACTACGAAAAGCCGGCGTTCGGCATCGACACCACCACGATCAAGGGCGAGACCGTCAACATCATCGAGCGTGTTGCCGTCAACAAGCCGTTCTGCAAGCTGCTGCACTTCAAGAAGGACCTGCCTGACGCGGCATTCGAGGCGCTCGACCAGCCGACCGTGCTGCTGGTCGCCCCGCTCTCGGGCCACCATGCCACGCTGCTGCGCGACACCGTTCGCGCCCTGCTGACCGACCACGACGTGTTCATCACCGACTGGGTCGATGCGCGCATGGTGCCGCTGTCCGACGGCCCCTTCCATCTCGACGATTACATCTACTACGTGCAGGACTTCATCCGCACGCTCGGCCCCGACGTGCACGTGATTTCCGTGTGCCAGCCGACCGTGCCGGTGCTGGCCGCGATCTCGCTGATGGCCAGCGACAACGATCCGAAACTGCCGAAGACGATGACGATGATGGGCGGCCCGATCGACCCGCGCAAGTCGCCCACCGCCGTGAACGACCTGGCCACCGAAAAGCCCTTCTCGTGGTTCGAGAACACCGTGATCTACTCGGTGCCGGGCAACTATCCCGGCTTCGGGCGCAAGGTCTATCCGGGCTTCCTGCAGCACGCCGGCTTCATCGCCATGAACCCGGGCCGCCACGCCCAGAGCCACCGCGAGTTCTACCAGCACCTGGTGCGCGGCGACGAGGAATCGGCCGAGAGCCACCGCAAGTTCTACGACGAGTACAACGCCGTGCTCGACATGCCGGCCGAGTACTACCTCGAGACCATCAAGACCGTGTTCCAGGAGCACCGCCTGCCGAAAGGCACCTGGGAAGTCGGCGGCAAGCTGGTGCGTCCGCAGGACATCAAGACGGTCGCCCTGTTCACCATCGAAGGCGAGCTCGACGACATCTCCGGCGCCGGCCAGACCCAGGCCGCCCACGAGCTGTGCAGCGGCATCCCCGAGAACATGCACCGCGACTACGTGGCCGAAAAGGCCGGCCATTACGGCATCTTCTCGGGCCGCCGCTGGCGCGAGATCATCTGCCCGAAGATCGGCGAATTCATCCGCGAATTCCGCTGATCCGCTCCCGCCCAGAAAAATGCCGCAGTTTCCTGCGGCATTTTTTATTTGCTCATCCCGGGCCTTGCCCGGCTACTGCGCCGGGCCAGGCCTCAAGGCTCGTCGCGCCTGTCCTCGCCGCGGCCGAACTCGGCATCGCTGTCGTCCTTGTGCGTGTCGCGGCGGTCGCCGCCGCGGCGATCGCCGGCCTGCTCTTCCGTCTTGCCGGCATCCTCGCCGGCGCCATCCTTGCCCGGTTGGCGGACCGGCGCCCCCGTCGGGTCGGTCGCCAGCAGCGGGGCAATGATCCATTCCTGCATGCTGTTCTCCTTGCTTGTCTTAATTGCCGAGCAAAACGCTCGCAATGATGCCGGTGGCAATCGCCGCCAGCACGTAGTCGTTGCCCACTTGCACCCAATGATAGCCCCGCGGCGGGGCGCTCAGGCGATGCGCGCGCCAGTTGTCGACCACGTATTGCTTGTGGTGGTAGTTCGCCGGAAGGCGCTGGCCGCGGTAGAGGTCGTGGCGCGGACCGGCGCCGCGGCGGGCCTCCCTGCGGTCGTCGCGGCGCTCGTCCCGATATTCACGCCGGTCTTCGCGGCGTTCGTCCCGGTAGTCGCGGCGCTCTTCGCGCCGTTCGTCGCGGTAGTCGCGGCGGTCTTCGCGTCGCTCTTCCTTGCGCTCCTGGGCGCGGTCGTGGCCGTGCTGGGCGAAAGCCGGCGCATTGGCGGCCAGCAAGACCGCAATCAGGGTGTTGGCGATGAGGCGTTTGTTCATGTTCTTCCTCCGTGAAAGATGGCTGCGCGCAGACGCATGGCCGATCTCCCTAGTAGACCAAGACCGCGGTTGAAAATCTGTTCGTTGCGCCACTTACTAGGCGAAACAACAAGCCGGGTCGCGCCATCCGGGCTTTTGTCGCGCATTTATTGGATAATGACGGCTTTACCCGCCGCGCCACCGTGACCAAGACCCTCGCCGATCAAATCGAAGACCTGCTGCCGCAGACCCAGTGCACCAAGTGCGGCTATCCGGCCTGTCGTCCCTACGCGGAAGCGATAGCCAGCGGGGAAGCCGAGATCAACCAGTGCCCGCCCGGCGGCCTGGAAGGAGTGCGCCGTCTCGCCTCGGTCACCGGGCGTCCCGTCATCCCGATCAATCCCGCCAACGGCGTCGAACGTCCGCGCCCGGTCGCCTTCATCGACGAGAACCTGTGCATCGGCTGCACCCTGTGCATCCAGGCCTGCCCGGTCGACGCCATCACGGGCGCGGCCAAGCAGATGCACACCATCCTGCCGAGCCTGTGCACCGGCTGCGACCTGTGCGTGGCGCCCTGCCCGGTCGACTGCATCAGCATGATTCCGGTGACCGGGGAAGCGACCGGCTGGGCGGCCTGGTCGCAGGAAGCGGCCGACGCCGCCCGCGCGCGCCACGACTTCCGCACCGAACGCCTGAAGCGCGAGCGCGAGGAAAACGATGCCCGCCTCGCCGCCAAGGCCGTGGAGAAGATGCGCGCGGTCACCGCCGAAGCCACGAACACGCCGGACGAACTGGCCGAGAAGGAACGCAAACGCGCCATCATCGCCGCCGCGATGGAACGCGCACGCCAGCGCGCGGCCGGCACCACGCCGCCTGACGAGAAAAAATGAATCCAGCCAAACGCCTCGAGATCTTCACCCGCTTTCGCGACGCCAACCCGAAGCCGACCACCGAACTCGAATACACGACACCCTTCGAACTGCTGATCGCGGTGCTGCTGTCGGCCCAGTCGACCGACGTCGGCGTGAACAAGGCCACGCGACGCCTGTATCCGGTGGCGAACACGCCGCAGGCCATCCTCGACCTGGGCCTGGACGAACTGAAGACGTACATCTCGACCATCGGCCTGTACAACACCAAGGCCAAGAACGTGATGGCGACCTGCCAGATCCTGGTCGAGCAGTATGGCGGCGAAGTGCCGCGTTCGCGCGAGGCGCTCGAGGCCCTGCCGGGCGTGGGCCGCAAGACCGCGAACGTGGTGCTGAACACGGCCTTCGGCGAGCCGACCATGGCGGTCGACACCCATATCTTCCGCGTCTCGAACCGCACGAAAATCGCGCCGGGCAAGAACGTCGACGAGGTGGAGCGCAAGCTATTGAAGTTCGTGCCCAAGGACTTCCTGCAGGATGCCCACCACTGGCTGATCCTGCATGGGCGCTACACCTGCGTGGCGCGCCGCCCGAAGTGCTGGAACTGCATCATCAACGATTTATGCGAGTTCCGCGACAAGACGCCGACGCCGGACGGAGTGATCGCGCCGGAAGCGGCCGATACGGTGTCGCTGCCGCCGGCCTGAACCGCGATAGCGGGCAGAAAAATCAAAAGCCCACGAGACCGGGGTCTCGTGGGCTTTGTTCATTGCGCCTGCGGTCAGCCGTGAAGATCAGAACTCTTCCCAGCCGTCGCCCGACGCCGCGGGGGCGGCAGGCGCTCGGCGCACGACGACCGGCTTGCCCGCTGCCGGCAGGGCAGGCCTGGCCCCACTTGGCGGCGCCGCGGCCGCGCGCACCGACGCCGGCGCGGCCTTGGCAACAACCGCATCGCCATCGAGCCTGAATACGCCGACGACCTCGTTCAGCGCCGCGGTCTGCTCGCGCAGGGCCTGCGCGGCGGCGGCCGCTTCCTCGACCAGCGCGGCGTTCTGCTGGGTCGTGGTGTCCATCTCGGTGACGGCAATGTTGATCTGCTCGATGCCCGCGCCCTGCTCGGCGCTGGCGGCGCTGATCTCGCCCATGATGTCCATCACGCGGCGGACGCTGGCCACGATCTCGTTCATCGTGGCGCCCGCTTCGTTGACCAGCGTGCTGCCGGCGTCGATGCGCTCGACCGAATCGCCGATCAGGGCCTTGATTTCTTTCGCCGCGGTGGCCGAGCGCTGGGCCAGGCTGCGCACTTCGGAAGCGACCACGGCGAAGCCCCGGCCCTGCTCGCCCGCGCGCGCCGCCTCGACTGCGGCGTTCAGCGCCAGGATGTTGGTCTGGAAGGCGATGCTGTCGATGACGCCGATGATGTCGACGATCTGCTTCGAGGACTCGCTGATCGAAGCCATGGTGCCGACCGCACGCTCGACCACGTCGCCGCCCCTGGCCGCCACGTCGCAGGCGCTGATCGCCAGCTGGCTGGCCTGGCGCGCGTTGTCGGCGTTCTGCTTCACGGTCGAGGTCAGCTCTTCCATCGAGGAGGCGGTTTCTTCGAGCCCGCTGGCCTGCTGCTCGGTGCGCGCGGACAGGTCCATGTTCCCTTGGGCGATCTCGGTTGCCGCCACGCCGATCGTCTCGGCGCCGCTGCGCACCTTGCCGACGATCTGCTTCAGGCTCGCGTTCATCTCCTTCAGGGCCTGCAGCAGCTGGCCGGTTTCGTCGTTCGACGTGACCTCGATGCGCTCGCGCAGGTCGCCGGCGGCCACGGTCTTCGCCACTTCGACGGCGCGCTCGAGCGGGCGGACGATCGAACGCGACACGAACACGCCGGCGACGATCGCCGCGCCGGCGCCGAGCAGCATCGCCAGCAGGCTCAGCGAGGTGGCGCGCTCGCTGCCGGCCTGTGCTTCCTCGACGCTTTTCCCGGTCGCGGCAACGATCTGCTCGCGCGCCTGCATCAGCAGTTCCGACGGTGCGCGGTCCTTGCCCTTGACCGCTGCATCGCCGGCGGCGGGGTCGAAGCCTGCCGCCACGAACTGTTCGTAACCCTTGCGGTAATCCTGGCCCATCTGTTCGTGCGCGCGGCCGAACTGCTCGAGCAGCTCGCGTTCCTTGCCGGGCGCCATGGCCGCGGTCAGCTTCTTCAACTGTTCGGTAACCTGGCGTTCGCTGTCCTGGAAAGCCTGCCAGTACCTGGCGCGTTGGGCCTCGTCCTTGCCGCGCAGGAGGGTATTCTTCCATTCCTGGATCTGGGTCTTGAAGGTCGACAGCAGGGTCTCCGCGCCTTGCGCGTAGCTGTAGCTGGTGACGGCGCCGCCATAGGTAGCGAGCGAGCGGTTCAGCTCGAACAGGCCGAAGAAGCCGGCACAGGCGACTACCAGTGCGACGGCGGCAAAGCAAAGTGGGAGTTTGCGGCTCAGTTTCATGCGGGTCCTTGGATACGACGGCGCCGGTTGTGTAAATATGAACGACGCATAGGAGTCTAAGTGAGCTCGTATCCGTACGGCAATGAAAAAGGGGATTGTTTAGTTGCAGCGTGCGTCATCTGTATGCTTGCCGCAACATGTCAGGCGAAGAAGTCCGGGAAATGATCGGCTGCCGCAAGCACGGCAGCCCTGGTGCGCCGGCTCAGGCGGCGTGCATCGTGGTCGCGCCGGTGGCGAACGAGGCGCGCTGGATGCGCCCGTCGACCACCTCGTACACGCACAGCATCTCGACGCTGCCCCGTCCTTCCGGGAAATTGCGGAAGACGAGTTCGAGGTCGGTGACGAAGTTGCCGACCACGCTGCGCGTGAGCAGCTGCGCGTGCAGGTCCGGCTCGAGGAAGCGCGCCTCGTAACGCGGGCGGATCTGCGCATGGCCCTCCGCCAGCGGCGCCCCGTGCAGGGCGAACTGCTGGGCATCCGGCGCGTAGATGCGCATCAGGGCGTCGATGTCTTTCGCGTTGTAGGCGTCGAGCTGGGCCTGGACGACGGCGGCGGGGTCACGCGGATTCATGCGGGCTTTCGTCAGAGAAGAACAAGGTTGTCGCGGTGGACCAGTTCCGGTCCCTCGATGTAGCCGAGGATGGCCTCGATCTCGTTGGACGAGTGGCGCATGATGCGGCGCACTTCGCTGGCGGTATAGCTGGTCAGGCCGCGCGCCACCGGCACGCCGTCTTCACTCACGCAGGTGATCACCTGGCCGCGCCCGAATTCGCCGCGCACGGCGACCACGCCGATCGGCAGCAGCGACTTGCCCTCCTGCGTGAGCTTCTGCACGGCGCCGGCGTCCAGCACCACCTCGCCGGACGTGTGCAGGTGGTCGACCATCCACTGGCGGCGCGCGGTCAGGCGCGTGGTCGCCGCTTCGAGCTGGGTGCCGATCGCCTCGCCGGAAGCCAGGCGCGTCAGCACGTCGGGCTCGCGGCCCCAGGCGATCACGGTGTGGGCGCCCGAGCGCGCGGCGCGGCGGGCGGCCAGCACCTTGGTCAGCATGCCGCCGCGGCCGATGCTGCTGCCGGCGCCGCCGGCCATGGCTTCGAGCGCGGGGTCGCCGGCCGGGGCCTGCTGGATCAGGGTCGCGGCAGGGTCCTTGCGCGGGTCGGCGGAATACAGGCCGCGCTGGTCGGTGAGGATGACGAGGGCGTCGGCCTCGATCAGGTTGGCGACCAGGGCGCCCAGGGTATCGTTGTCGCCGAACTTGATCTCGTCGGTGACGACGGTGTCGTTCTCGTTGATGATCGGGACCACGCCCAGGCGCAGCAGGGTCGTGAGGGTGGCGCGGGCGTTCAGGTAGCGTTCGCGGTCGGCCAGGTCGGCGTGGGTCAGCAGCACCTGGGCGGTCTTCACGCCGTGGGCGGCGAAGCTGGTTTCGTAGATCTGGGCCAGGCCCATCTGGCCGACGGCCGCGCAGGCCTGCAGTTCGTGGATGTCGTGCGGACGCGCCGCCATGCCCAGACGCAGCATGCCTTCGGCGATCGCGCCGGAGCTGACCAGGACGACTTCCTTGCCGAGGCTGCGCAGGGCGGCGATCTGCGCGGCCCAGCGTGCGATCGCGCCGTGGTCGAGGCCGCGGCCTTCGTTGGTGACGAGGGAGGAGCCGACCTTGACGATGATGCGGCCGGCGTTCTGGATGACGGAATTCATGGCTAGGTTCTTTTTTCCCGCGGGCGCAAGGCCAGCAGGGCCAGGCCCGCCAGCAACTCGATCCCGCAAACGACGAACAGGAACCCGCGCGGCAGGCCGATCGCGAATGCCGCGACCAGGCGCCCGGCCGGTTGGGCCAGCAGGAACAATGCAACGAGGTCGCCGAGGATGGGCTGGTCGCCCCGCCTTGCCGCCAGCAGAGCCAGCCACGCGGTGGCGAGGCGCACTCCGACATAGATGGCGTAGAACTGGCTGTAGCCGTTCACGCCAACGAGAAACAGGCCCATGGCGGTCGCGACCCGGTCGGGGTCGAGCATGGCCACGAGCGCCGCCAGCGAACTGGCGGTAGCCACCAGCTGCAGCAGCTGGGTGCGCGCCCAGGCGCGCGTGAAACCCTGGCGCTGCCTGATGATGGAATCCTTAGTCTTCAAGGATCTTGAAGCGGGGATCGTCCGGATCGATCGAGTTGATGCCGCGCGCTTCCTCGGTCATCTGGGTCGTTTCGTCCACGCGTACTTCAGTTGCGCGCTTCTCTTCCAGGTGCAGGTAGATCGCGTTAATCAGCTCCTGGCAGCCTTCGCGGTTCAACGCCGAGATCTCGAAGACCGGCCCCTTCCAGGCCAGCTTCTTCAGGAAGTCCTTGACCTTCTTCTTGCGCTCTTCTTCCGGCAGCATGTCGAGCTTGTTCAGCACGAGCCAGCGCGGCTTGTTCAGCAGCTCTTCGTCGTACTTTTCCAGCTCCTTGATCAGGGCCTTGGCTTCCTTCACCGGATCGACCGTCGCCTCGAACGGCGCCAGGTCGACGATGTGCAGCAGCAGGCCGGTGCGCGACAGGTGGCGCAGGAACTGGTGGCCCAGGCCCGCGCCTTCGGCCGCGCCCTCGATCAGGCCCGGGATGTCGGCGATGACAAAACTCTTCGCGTGCGAGACGCGCACCACGCCAAGGTTCGGATGCAGGGTCGTGAACGGATAGTCGGCGATCTTCGGCCTGGCGTTCGAGACGGCCGTGATGAAGGTCGACTTGCCGGCGTTCGGCATGCCCAGCAGGCCGACGTCGGCCAGCACCTTCAGTTCCAGGCGCAGCTCGCGGCGTTCGCCTGGTTTACCGTCGGTCTTCTGGCGCGGCGCGCGGTTGGTCGAGGTCTTGAAGTGGATGTTGCCCCAGCCGCCCTCGCCGCCCTTGGCGAGCAGTTCGGTCTGGCCGTGTTCGGTCAGGTCGGCAATGATCTCGCCGTTCACGTTATCGACGATCAGCGTACCGACCGGCATGCGCAGGACCACATCTTCCGCGCCCTTGCCATAGCAGTCCGAGCCGCGGCCGGCTTCGCCGTTGCGCGCGGTGTGCACTTTCGAATAACGAAAGTCGACCAGGGTGTTGATGTTGCGGTCGGCAACGGCCCAGATCGAGCCGCCCTTGCCGCCGTCGCCGCCGTCGGGTCCGCCGAAGGGACGGAACTTCTCGCGACGGAACGAGGCGCACCCGTTGCCGCCGTCGCCGGCGATGACTTCAATTCTTGCTTCGTCGATAAACTTCATGATGACCGCCAAAAAACGATAGCGCCTAACAAAACGCTCAGGACAAGGCGCATTGTCGAAGACAGTACGCTGCGGCGAGACTATGCGCCGCCGCCATGAGTGCTTTGTTAGGCGCTAAAAAGGCCCTACCGTGGGCAGAGCCTCTTGATGGAAGGCTTGCGCCTTACAAGATGCGCCGCTCGGGGCGGCGCTTGCATGCTTGATTAAGCTGCGACTGCTTCGTTCGCGACGACGGTGACGTACTGCTTCGAACCGACGCCTTGCTTGACGAACTTGACCGTGCCGTTCACCAGGGCGAACAGGGTGTGGTCCTTGCCGAGGCCGACGTTGACGCCCGGACGAACCTGGGTGCCACGCTGACGCACGATGATGCCGCCGGCGTTGATCGCCTGGCCGCCGTACACTTTCACGCCGAGGCGTTTGCTTTCTGAATCACGGCCGTTACGGGTAGTGCCGCCGCCTTTTTTGTGTGCCATGGATGTACTCCTTGATGACTTTGAAAATTAGACCGGGCAATTAGCCGTTGATCGAAACCACTTGGATTTCGGTGAAGTTCTGGCGGTGGCCTTGACGCTTCTGGTAGTGCTTACGACGGCGCATCTTGAAGATACGAACCTTGTCGTGGCGACCGTGGGAAACGACCTTCACCAGAACCGTAGCACCTTCGACCAGCGGAGCACCAAACTTGATGCTTTCGCCCGCGCCAACGGCGAGGACCTGATCGATCGTGAGTTCGGAACCAATGTCTGCCGGTATCTGTTCTACTTTGAGTTTTTCGCCAGCGACAACTTTGTATTGCTTGCCACCGGTTTTTATGACCGCGTACATGATTGAAACCTCATCAAATGTTTAAAGAATTCCCGCCGGCGACTTGCGCTGGGCTGGTCTGATGCCGGGGAACAGAGGATTATACATGGATCGCCAGGACGCGTCAAAAGCCGGGATCGGTCCCTGATGAGTGTGGCACCCCGGCAACGACGCCTGTTGAACCGGGGAAAACGATGGCTTTCCGGTACAGTTGGGCAAATGGCACGGCTCATGCATGCTTGTCGTATAATCGCCGCACTCAACGCACACTTATCGCAGGTTCGCCTTGTCCGCCGCTACCCAACACGCCCAACAGAACAACATTACCCAGACGATCGCCGACGACATGGCGGCGGTGAACACGGTGATCCGCCAGCGCCTGCAATCCGAAGTCAGCCTGGTCAACCAGATCGCCGAATACATCATCAGCGCCGGCGGCAAGCGCATCCGCCCCGTGCTGGTGCTGCTGCTGGCGAACGCCTACGGTTATCGCGGCGCAGCGCACCACGAACTGGCGGCGGTGGTCGAATTCATCCACACCGCCACCCTGCTGCACGACGACGTCGTCGACGAATCCTCGATGCGCCGCGGCCGCCAGACCGCCAACGCGCTGTTCGGCAATGCCGCCTCGGTGCTGGTCGGCGACTACCTGTACTCGCGCTCGTTCGAGATGATGACCAGCCTGGACAACATGCGCGTGATGCAGATCCTGTCGCGCGCCACCACCGTCATCGCCGAAGGCGAAGTGCTGCAGCTGCTGAACATGCACGACCCGGACGTGACCCACGAGAGCTATCTCACCGTGATCCGCTCGAAGACCGCCAAGCTGTTCGAGGCCGCCGCCGAGCTGGGCGCCCTGATCGCCGGCGCCAACGACGCCCAGATCGAAGCCGCCGGCGAATACGGCCGCTCGCTGGGCACGGCGTTCCAGCTGATCGACGATGTGCTCGACTACGCCGGCGACGCCGCCGAGATTGGCAAGAACGTCGGCGACGACCTGCGCGAGGGCAAGCCTACCCTGCCGCTGATCTACCTGATGGAACACGGCACCGCGGAACAGCGCGAACTGGTGCGCAGCTGCATCGAACAGGGCGACGAGCAGCATTTCGACGCCGTGCTGGCCGCCGTCACCTCGAGCGGCGCGCTGGACTATACCCGCCGCGAAGCGGAAACGGCCGCTCGCCGCGCCGCCGAAGCGATCAGCGACCTGCCGGAAAGCGCCTACAAGCAGAGCCTGCTGCAATTGTGCAGCTTTGCTGTTGACAGGAACCATTAAGGCAACTATAGTAATGCCTTCCCGAGATTTCGGATCACGAGATCTCAAACCCGTCGGGGTGTAGCTTAGCCCGGTAGAGCGCTACGTTCGGGACGTAGAGGCCGGAGGTTCGAATCCTCTCACCCCGACCACAGAATTCGTGTTACACAACACCATGAACAGCGGACAATTGTCCGCTGTTTTTGTTTGTACCCGGGCCACGGGCGCGGCGCCCAGCGCCTGCTTCGGCAGCAGTTCATATCCCTCGTCCGCTTGTGGCGAATCAGCGCTGGCCTGAGCGGATGGGCTACGCTGGTCGTCAAGTCCACCAAGCTGGCCACGCCTATGTCCGCACTCTGCGCCCTTCCCCCGGATTTCGACTCCACCTATTTCCGCAGCGCACTCTCGCAATTCGCCACCGGCGTCACGGTCGTCATCACCCGTGGCGCGGACGGCGCCTTCCACGGCCTGACGGTCAATTCGTTCAGCTCGGTCTCGCTGGAGCCGCCCCTCGTGCTGTGGAGCCTGGCCAACAAGGCGCGCAGCATGCCGGCCTTCCAGCAATGCTCGCATTACATCATCAACGTGCTGGCCGAACACCAGGTCGAATTGGCCCTGCGCTTCTCGCGCCAGGTCGAGAACCGTTTCGAGGCGCTCGAATTCGAAACCTCGCGCACCGGCCTGCCCATCCTGGACGGCGCCGCCGCCTGGTTCGAGTGCCAGAACCGCAGCCGCTACCAGGAAGGCGACCACGTCATCTTTGTCGGCCAGGTCGAGCGTTGCCAGATGAAACCGAGCCGCATGCTCGGCTTTCTTGGCGGCCGTTTCCTTGCCATCCAACCCGGGGAGCCACTATGAGCACTACCCTGACGTTCGTGAACCACGCATGTTTCCAGGTGCGCAACGACAGCGCGCTGCTGCTGGTCGATCCCTGGCTGGAAGGCCCCGTCTTCAACAACGGCTGGAGCCTGGTCGACCAGTCGACCAGCAATGCGGCGATGGTCGAGCAGCTCAACCGTGCCGGCGTGCCCGTCTACATCTGGTTCTCGCACGAGCACCCGGACCATTTTTCGATTTCCTTCATCAAGAAGTTCAAGGAAGCCTTCCACGGCGTCGCCACCTTCCTGTACCGGCACACGCTCGACAAGCGCGTGGTCGACTTCCTGCGCCGCAACGGGCTCGAGGTGAAGGAGTGCGAGGAAGGCAGGCCGGTGGCGCTCGGGAACGACATGCACATCACCGTCTTCCCCTACAGCGAGGGCGATTCCTGGTGCGTGATCGAGTCGGGCGGGCGCACCATCCTCAACCTCAACGACTGCGTCGTCAATACGGCGGCCCGCTGCCAGGCGGTCAAGGCCAAACTCGACACGGTCTCGTCGCGCGTGGACCTGATGCTGACGCAATTCGGCTACGCCAGCTGGGTCGGCAACCCCGACGAGCTGGCGCTGCACCAGGCCGCCGCCGCCGACAAGATCGAACGCATCGCGCTGCAGATCGACCATCTGCAGCCGGCCCTGGTGGTGCCCTTCGCCTCCTTCGTGTATTTCAGCCACCCCGAGAACGCCTACCTGAACGAGGGGCAGAATTCGCCGCGCGCCATCGCCGACGCGCCGCGCCTGGCGCGCCACGCCTCGCTGATACGCTTCCTGCGGCCGGGCAGCGTGGTCGACCTCGACAGCGACACGCCCGCCAGCCTCGCCGGCGAACACGAACGCGCGCTGGCGCACTGGATGGCGCTGAAGGAAAAAGGCCTGACGCTGTTGCCCGCCCCGCCGGTCGCGGCGCTGGACGAGGTCGAGGCGGCGTTCCTGAAGTACCGTGAGACGCTCGCGGCCAGCCTGCACGGGCTGCCGGGCCTGCTCGAAATGACGGGCCGCGTCGTACCGCTCGTGATCCACTTGTCCGACCTGCAGCAAACGGTGAAGTGCTCGTATCGCAAAGGCCTCACCAGGCTCGACGGCAACGCGCCCTGGCACGTGTCCATGAGCTCGGGGAACGCCATTTTCCTGTTCAAGAACGAGTACGGCTTCGACACCACCATGGTGAACGGCCGCTTCCGGGTCGGCCAGCCGGGCGCCGCGTCGAGCTTCAGCCGCTTCTTCCTGCCGCAGCGCATGGCCAAGAACGGCTACGACAAGCGCCATCCGCTGGCGACGCTGCGCTACCTCGTCGCCAGCGTGCTGGCGCGGATGGGCCGGCGGGCGCCGGGGTGATGTGCACCTTACCGCCAGGGTGATATCGGCCTGCAAATCATTCGCAAATCGTATCGCTGGTATCACAAACCGAAAGTTTATTTATGGCTCCGAGGAATTTATACTGCACCGCAACATTAAACAGTATTGACGGAGCTAACCATGACCGCAGCAACGATCACCCAGGCGCAGAGCAAGGGACTGCGCCACCAATCCGGCCTGTTCGCCACCATCCGCAGCTTCTGCGAACAGCTCTACGTCGCCCACGGCGGCTGGCTCTTCGGCGCGCACAAGGACGCCGCCAAGCAAGCCATGATCGCCCGCCGCGAACTGCTGTCGCTGGCAGCGCAATCGGAAGCGTATTCGCCGAACCTGGCCGCTGAACTGCGCCACCTGGCCAACCGCTAAGCAGTACCCGGCTGCGGCAAGGCCGCGGCTGTGCATGCGTACCATACCGCGTGGACACAGGTGTCCACCCTACGAACCCCGCTTTTGTAGGGTGGACACCTGTGTCCACGCGGTCCTACTTCTGAAAACCACCAAAGTCTCGTAGTGTGGGGACTTGTCCTCACGCTGTCGTCCTGTTACGGGCTACCAAAGTCCTTCGCAGCGATACCAGCAGCGCCCGCTATTCCCCCTCCACCGCCAGCAAACTGCCGATCTCCGGCAAACACGACCCGCAATTGCTCCCCGCCTTGAGACAGGCGCTCACCTCCGCCCTCGTCTTCAAGCCCCGCTCCCGGATCGCCGCACAGATCGTGTTGCGCCCTACCCCAAAGCAGGCGCACACGGTCGGCCCGGGGTCCGCCCCTTGGCGCGGCGCACGTCCCGCGAGCAGCACCGCACGCTCCACCGCCGTCAATCCCTCCCCGGCGAACAGACTGCCCAGCCAGTCGCGCGGCGGCAGCGCGCTCTGCCGCCCGACCAGCACGCAGGCCTGCAGGCGGCCATCGACGAGATACGCCGCGCGGTAGACGCCGGCGCCGCGGTCCTCGTATTCGATCCAGTCGGCGTCGGCGTCCGCGCCCAGCAGCGCACGCGCCCACGCGCCATCCACCTTCCCGCGCCCGCCCAGTTCATGGCGGAGGTAGCCATCGCCCTGCACCCGGGTCCAGTAAGCGACCGCATCCAGCGCCAGCGGCGCGCGGCTCAGAACAAAGGCATGCCATTCGACGACGAAAGGCGCCACCCGCACCGGGGTATGCTTGAATTCCGGCTCCCCCGAGACTGGGTCGACCACCGGATTCACCAGCGCGCCGACGCGCGCGTCGGAGGCGTTCGATCCGCTCCAGTGAATCGGCACGAACACCTCGCCGCGCGCGATGCCGCCGCCGTGCACGACGCGGCCGACCATCTCGCCCCAGCGACTCGTCACCCGCGCCAGCTCGCCCTCGCGCACGCCGCACAGCAGGGCGTCGTGGGGGTGCAGGTCCACGAAGGGCTCGGGCACGTGGCCGGCCAGGCGCGGCGACTTGCCGGTGCGCGTCATGGTGTGCCACTGGTCGCGCACGCGGCCGGTGTTCAATGCCAGCGGATACCCGGCATCCGGCGCGTGCACCGGGCCGCGCGGCACGGTCGCGACAAAGCGCGCGCGGCCGCCGGCATGGCTGAAGCGGCCATCGCCGAACAGGCGCCGGGTGCCGCCGGGTGCGGCGCGCGTCACCGGCCACTGCACCGGCTCCAGGCTGTCGTAGCCCTGCGCATCGAGACCGGCCAGCGCCGACACGTCGAACAGCCGGGCATGCTCGCCCGCGTTGCGCCAGCCCGACAGGCGCGCGTGTTCGTCGAAGATGGCGTGCGCGGATGCGTAGTCGAAGCCCTGGAAGCCCATGCGCCGCGCCACCTCGCAGACGATGCGCCAGTCCGCTCTCGCCTCGCCCGGCGCCGGCAGGAAGGCGCGCTGGCGCGAGATGCAGCGCTCGGAATTGGTGACGGTGCCGTCCTTCTCGCCCCAGCCCAGGGCCGGCAGCAGCACGTCGGCAAAGGCATTGGTGTCGGTCGCGCCGGCGATGTCGCTGACGACGACCAGCTCACACTTCTCCAGCGCGCGGCGCACCTGGTCGGCGTCCGGCAGGCTGACCAAGGGATTGGTCGCCATGATCCACACCGCTTTCACCTTGCCCTCTTCCACCGCGCGGAACAGCTCGACGGCCTTCAGGCCGGGCTTCTCCGCCATGCGCGGCGCGTCCCAGAATTCGCGCAGCATCGCCCGGTGCCCGGCATTGTCCAGCTCCAGGTGCGCGGCCAGCATGTTGGCCATGGCACCGACCTCGCGCCCGCCCATCGCATTCGGCTGGCCGGTCAGCGAGAACGGTCCCATGCCGGGCTGGCCGATGCGGCCGGTGAGCAGGTGGCAGTTGATGATGCTGTTGACCTTGTCGGTGCCGCTCGAGGACTGGTTCACGCCCTGGGAATAGGCGGTGACCACCTTGCGCGTGGCGGCGAAGCTCTCGTAGAAGGACAGCAGCGCATGCACGTCGACGCGGCAGGCGCGCGCCACGCTGGCCGGATCGGCGCAGTCCACCTCGGCCGCGGCCAGCGCGGCGTCCAGGCCTTCGGTGTGCGCGGCCACGAAATCCGCATCCCGGGCGCCGTGGCGCGCCAGGTAGCTGAGCAGGCCATTGAACAGCCAGACGTCGGCGCCCGGCTTCACCGGCAGGTGCAGGTCGGCCAGCTCGCAGGTCGCGGTACGGCGCGGATCGATGACGACAATGCGCAGCGACGGCCGCGCCTCCTTTGCGCGCAGGATGCGCTGGAACAGGGTCGGGTGGCACCAGGCCGCGTTCGAGCCGACCAGCACGATCATGTCGGCCAGCTCGACGTCTTCATAGCAGCCGGGCACGATGTCCTCGCCGAAGGCGCGCTTGTGGCCGGCCACGCTGGACGCCATGCACAGGCGCGAATTGGTGTCGATGTTGGCGCTGCCGATCCAGCCTTTCATCAGCTTGTTGGCGACATAATAATCTTCGGTCAGCAGCTGGCCCGAGACGTAGAGCGCGACCGCGTCCGGTCCGTGCTCGGCGACGATGTCCGCCAGCCCGCCGGCGACACGGCCGAGGGCCTCGTCCCAGCTGGCCTGGCGCAACTGCCCATTCTCGCGCAGCTGCGGATGCAGCAGGCGGCCCTCCAGTCCCAGGGTTTCGCCCAGCGCCGCGCCCTTCACGCAGAGGCGGCCGCGGTTGGCGGCATGCTGGCCGTCGCCGGCGATGACCGGGATCGTCCCGGGCTTGAGCGTCGCGGTGACGCCGCAGCCCACGCCGCAGTAGGGGCAGGTGGTGCGTACCGTCGCTGTCGGCAGTGTCATGTCCATCGTCTTTCCTTTCAGGCCGGCTCGCAGAGCGCGCGGCCGAACAGCAGGCGGTCGCGGATCGCCGAGATGTCGGCGCCGCGCTGGATCAGGTCGAAGTACCAGGGGCCGTCGCCGACATCGCCGTAGAGCACGGCCCCGGTCACGCGCGCGCCGTCGAGCACCAGGCGCTTGTACACCCCGCCCGCCCCGTCGCGCAGCACCAGTTCCTCGCTGCCTTCGCCGCCGCCGATGTCGCCGGCCGAATACAGGTCGATCCCGCTCACTTTCAGGCGTGTCGCGGTGGCGGCCTGCACATAGCGGCGGTGGCCGCTGCCGGCCAGGTGGGCCGCGCACACGCGCGCCTGCTCCCACACCGGCGCCACCAGCCCGAAGGTGGCGCGGCGGTGCTGCACGCATTCGCCGACGGCGTAGATGCGCGGGTCGTAGCTCTGCAGGGTGTCGTCGACCACGATCGCGCGCTCGCAATAGAGGCCCGCCGCGCGCGCCAGCGCCACGTTCGGACGCACGCCGGCCGCCATCACCACCAGGTCGGCGGGCAGTTCGCTGCCGTCCTTCAGGCGCACCGCGCGCACCCTGCCCTCGCCCGCGATGTCGCGCGTCTCGGCGCCGAGCAGGATGCGCAGGCCGGCGCGCTCGAGCGATTCCTTCAGCAGTCGGCCGGCTTCGGAGTCGAGCTGCTGGTTCATCAAGCCTGACGCCAGGTGCACGACGGTGACCTCCATCCCGCGCCGCTTGAGCGCGTGCGCGGCTTCCAGCCCCAGCAGGCCGCCGCCGATGACCACCGCATGTCCGCCGCGGCGCGCCGCCGCCAGCATGGTGTCGACGTCGTGCAGGTCGCGAAAGCCGACCACGCCATCGAGCTCGCTGCCCGGCACCGGCAGGATGAAAGGAATCGAGCCGGTGGCCAGCAGCAGGCGGTCGTACGGGGCCTGGCGTCCCGAGCGCGCCGTCACGACGCGCCGGGTACGGTCGATGGCCACGACCGGGTCGCCCGCGTGCAGGACGATGCCGCGTTCCTCGTACCAGGCGCGCGTGTGGATCATGATCTCGTCGACCGCCTTGTCGCCGGCCAGCACCGGCGAGAGCAGCACCCGGTTGTAGTTCCCGTGCGGCTCGGCGCCGAACACGGTGATCTCGTACAGGTCCGGCGCTAGCTTGAGCAGCTCCTCGACCGTGCGCATGCCAGCCATGCCGTTGCCGACCACGACCAGGCGCGCTTTCCCCGAGCCGGCCATCATGCGGCCACCCATACGGCGCCGTCCTGCAGGCGCACCGGATAGCTGGCCACCGAGTGCGCCGGCGCTTCCAGGCATTCGCCGGTATGCAGGTCGAAGTGGTGCTTGTAGATGGGCGAGGCGACGACCACCCTGTCGCCCAGGCTGCCGACCAGCCCGCGCGCCAGCACGGCCGCGCCGGCATTCGGGTCGACATTGTCGATGGCGAACAGGCGGTCGGCGCCGACCCGGAACACGGCGACCTGGCGCCCTCCCAGCAGCGCGCACACGCCGGTGTCGGGCAGGATGTCGTCGAGCGCGCAGACGGCGCTCCAGTTCTGCAGTTCGATATCGCGATGCATGGTCTACTCCCTTCAGGCCGATTGCACGATAGGGATCGTGCGGCGGCGTTCTTCGATCGTGGCCGGGCGGATCTGGCCGCGCTCGGGCATGAACACGACGTTCGCATCGAGCGCGTCGCTGTTGACGAAATGGCGGAAGCGCTTGCGCACCGCCGGGTCCTCGACCGCGTTCTTCCACTCGCAGGCATAGGTGTCGACCACGCGCTGCATGTCCGCCTCGAGCTCGGCGCCGATGCCCAGGCTGTCGCCCACCACCACCTGCTTCAGGTAGTCCAGGCCGCCCTCCAGGTTCTCGCGCCAGGTGCTGGTGCGCTGCAGGCGGTCGGCCGTGCGCACGTAGAACATCAGGAAGCGGTCGACCAGCCTGACCACTGCCGCCTCGTCCAGGCCGCTGGCCAGCAGCTCGGCGTGGCGCGGCTTCATGCCGCCGTTGCCGCAGACGTAGAGATTCCAGCCCTTCTCGGTGGCGATCAGGCCGACGTCCTTGCCCTGGGCCTCGGCGCATTCGCGGGTGCAGCCGGAGACGCCGAACTTCACCTTGTGCGGCGTGCGCAGGCCCTTGTAGCGGTGCTCGAGCGCGATGGCGAAGCCGGCGCTGTCACCCACGCCGTAGCGGCACCAGGTCGAGCCGACACAGGATTTCACGGTGCGCAGCGCCTTGCCGTAGGCGTGACCCGACTCGAAGCCGGCGGCGATCAGTTCTTCCCAGATCAGCGGCAACTGCTCGACACGCGCGCCGAACAGGTCGACCCGCTGGCCGCCCGTGATCTTGGTGTATAAGCCGTACTTCTTGGCCACCTGGCCGACCGCGATCAGGCCGTCGGCCGTCACTTCGCCGCCCGGCATGCGCGGCACCACGGAGTAGGTCCCGTCCTTCTGGATATTCCCGAGGAAGTAGTCGTTCGAATCCTGCAGGCTCGCATGCTCGGGTTTCAGCACGAAGTCGTTCCAGGTCGAGGCCAGGATGTTGGCCGCCACCGGCTTGCAGACGTCGCAGCCGAGGCCCGAGCCATGACGCTCCAGCAGTTCGCCGAAGCTGCGGATGCGTTCGACGCGCACCAGGTGGTGCAGCTCCTGGCGCGTGTAGGCGAAGTGCTCGCACAGCGAGCGGTTCACCGCCACGCCCTGCTTGGCCAGCTCGGCATTGAGCACCTGGGTCACCAGCGGCACGCAGCCGCCGCAGGCGGTGCCGGCGCCGGTGCATTTCTTCAGCGCGCCGATGCTGGCGGCGCCGCCCGCCACCGCTTCGCACAGGGCGCCTTTCGAGACGTCGTTGCAGGAACAGACCTGGGCGCTGGCCGGGAGCGCCTCGACGCCGAGGCCGCGCTGCGGCGCGCCGTCAAGCTGGGGCAGGATCAGGAATTCGGGCGCGGCCGGCAGTTCGATGCCGTTCAGCGCCATCTGCAGCAGCGTGCCGTACTGGGCCGCGTCGCCGACCAGCACGGCGCCCAGCAGGCGCTTGCCGCAGCCGGACACGACGATCTTCTTGTAGGTCTGCTTGCGCTCATCCAGGAACTGGTAACTGCGGCTGCCTTCGCTGGCGCCGTGGGCGTCGCCGATGCTGGCCACATCCACGCCCATCAGTTTCAGCTTGGTGCTCAGGTCGGCGCCGGCAAAGCCGCCGGGCGCACCCAGCAGGTGGCGCGCCGCGGTGCGCGCCATGTCATAGCCCGGCGCCACCAGGCCAAACAGTTGACCGTTCCAGGCCGCGCATTCGCCGATGGCATAGATGTGCGGGTCGGAACTCATGCAGTCGCCATCGATGGCGACGCCGCCGCGCGGCCCCAGCGCAAGGCCAGCGCCGCGCGCCAGCTCGTCGCGCGGGCGGATGCCGGCCGAGAACACGATCAGGTCCGTCTCCAGCGCGCTGCCGTCGGCGAACTCCATGCGGTGGGTGGCGCCCTCGCCGTCGACGATGGCGAGCGTGCTTTTCCCGGTGTGGACATGCACGCCGAGCTCCTCGATCCGGCCGCGCAGCACGCGCGCGCCCGGCTCGTCGACCTGGGCCGCCATCAGGCGCGGCGCGAACTCGACCACGTGGGTCTCGAGCCCGAGGTCGCGCAGCGCCTTGGCGCATTCCAGTCCCAGCAGGCCGCCGCCGACGACCACGCCGCTGCGGGCGCGTTTGCCGCAGGCCTGCAGCGCTTCCAGGTCCTCGATGGTGCGGTAGACGAAGCAGTCGCGGCGCTCGCGTCCCGGCACCGGCGGCACGAACGGCGCCGAACCGGTCGCCAGGATCAGCTTGTCGTAGGCGAGCACCTCGCCGCCCGCAAGGCTTACGGTGCGCGCCGCCCGATCGATGCCGGCCACTTTCGCGTTCAGTTTCAGTTCGAGGTTCGGCCGCGCGAAGAAGCCGGACGCGACCAGCGACAGGTCGTCCGCCGTCTTCCCGGCGAAGAAGTCGGACAGGTGCACGCGGTCGTAGGCCGGGCGCGGTTCTTCGCCCAGGACCGTGATCCGCAGGTGCGGCGCCGCAGCAGCCAGGGTCTCGACGAATTTGTGGCCCACCATGCCGTGGCCGATGACGATGATCTTCATGCTGTTCTCCTTACTGTCTTGCTCAAGCCCGGTTCAGGGCCGGGGCCGTCGCTGCCGCGCTGCCGAAGCGGGCCCCGATCGCGCACAGGCTCGACGCCACCACCAGGACGCCGAGAATCATCAGGGTCTGGCGCAGGTCGCCGGTGCCCTTCATCAGGAAACCCGCCAGCACCGCGCCGACGTTCCCTCCGGCGCCGACGATGCCGGCCACGCCGCCCAGCGCCTGTGGCGCCACGAACGGCACCAGGGCATAGGTGGCGCCGCAGGCCATGTGGGTGAACAGGCCGAAGCAGAGCATGGCGACCAGCGCCCAGGCCACGCCGTCGGCGTTTGCGAACCACAGCAGGCCGACGCCCTCGCCGATCATCAGGACGAAGAGCACGGTGACGCGGCTGTTCAGGCTGCCGCGCGCCGCGCTGCGGTCCGACACCCAGCCGCCCAGGGCGCGGGCGAACAGCGCCAGCAGGCCGAAGCTGCCGGCGGCCAGCCCGGCCGCGCCGAGCGAGAGGCCGAAATGCTCGACGTAATAGATGGCGGCGATGTTGTGGATGAAGATCTCGATGCCGAAGCAGGCGCCGTAGGTGACGAAGAGCAGCCAGGCGCGGTGGTTGCGGCAGGCGGCGCGAAAGCTCGCCCAGCCGCCCTTCCCGCCGCCTTCGACCTGCAGCCCGGCCGCACGCAGTTCACTGTAGTTACCGGCCGGGCAGTCCTGGGTATAGCGCCAGTAGACGAAAGCCATGACCAGCATCGCCAGGCCGGGCACCACCAGCGCGATGCGCCAACCCAGGGTTTCGCTGACGCCGGCCATGACCAGGGCGCCCAGCAGCAGCGGCATCAGGGCCTGGGCCGCGCCGCCGCCGCTGTTGCCCCAGCCGGCCGCGGTGGCGTTGGCGGTGCCGACCACCTTCGGCGCGAACATCACCGAGGTGTGGTACTGGGTGATGACGAAGCTGGCGCCGACCGCGCCGATACCGAGCCGGAACAGCAGGAAGCTTTCGTAGCTCTGGGCCATGGCCACGCCGAGCACGGGAATCGCGCCGAGCACGAGCAGGCCGGTATAGGTCTTGCGCGGGCCGTAGCGGTCGCACAGGGGACCGACGACCAGGCGAACCAGGATCGTGATCGCCACCGCCGCGATATTGATGTTGGCGACCTGCTCGACCGAGAGCCCGAATTCGCCCTTGATCACCGGCATCAGCGGCGCGCAGGCGAACCAGGCGAAGAAGCACACGAAAAAGGCCACCCAGGTCAGGTGGAAGGCACGCATCTGGGGCGTGTTGAAGGAAAAGAGCTGGATGCTGCTTGCTTTGCTGGCCATGTCGTCCCTCGTCTGAAAACAAAAAGGCGTCCGCGTCCCATCGCTTGCAGCGCGGGAGGCGGACGCCGTTGTCCGGGTGCCGGCCCATCGTTGGGCCGGCGGAATATGGAAGGGATCGTCGTTGATCCTGTTCCAGGTGATTGCAAGACACGTGCCAGCGGCGGCGCGGGGCGGTGTTGCGCCGTCCATGTCGGAGGTGCCCTGTTGCAGTGCACCATGCGCGAAAATGATGCAGTCAGGCGCACCGGGAGCGCGCCTGACTACATGGCGTGGATCGCGAATGACCTGGCATAAGTTTGTAGGGTGGGCACCCCGTGCCCACGCGTTACGCACGTAGCTGCTAGTCAATGGCCCCGACGTGTCGCCCGCACAGTATGCGATGGACACAAGCCGGGCCAGGGTCGACGTTAGCGGGCGACATGTTCCGGCCAACGCAGAAAGGGCACGTCCGTAGCGCGTGGGCACGGAGTGCCCACCCTACGATTTACCGGAGGTCGTGAATCGGGAAGGAATGTGAATAGCTGACTGGATCGCTGCCATCCCAGACCTTGCCGTCGATCAGCGTGGCGCTGCGCAGCATGGAAGCCGGAGTCTCGACGCCGGCCAGCAGCGCCGCCTCCCGGTACAGGCCGACCTGGTTGACCGCCCCGGCCACGGCGAGGTAGTCGGGATCCGCGCGCAGCAGTCCCCAGCGCCGCTGCTGGGTCAGGAACCACATGCCGTCCGAGAGCCAGGGAAAGACCGCCTCGCCGCCGCCGAAGAAGCGCAGCAGGGGCCAGTCGCCGCGGCGCGGCAGCAGGCATTCGCGCAGCAGCCGGGCATCGGCGTTGACGTAGGCGGCCCCGGCCAGCACTTCGGCGGCCGCCTCACGGTTGACGGGCGAGGCGTCGAGCCAGCGCGCGGTGTCGAGCAGGGCCGCCACCAGGGCGCGGCAGGCGTTCGGGTGGCGCGCGACGAAATCAAGACGTGCGCCCAGCGCCTTGCCGGGATGGTCGGGCCAGACCTGGCTGCTGGGGGCGGCCAGGAAGCCGGCGCCGTCCAGCAGCGCGCGCCGGCTCCAGGGTTCGCCCGCGCAGAAGCCGTCCATGTGGCCGGCCTCGAGGTTCGGCGCCATCTGCGCCGGCGGCACCGTGACCAGGGTCGTCTCGCGCATGGGATCGATGCCGGCCGCGGCCAGCCAGTAGCACAGCCACATCGCGTGGTTCCCGGTCGGGAAGGTATGGGCGAAGGTATAGCGGCGCGGCGCGCGGCGCATCAGCGTGGCGAGGCCGGCGCCGTTCCGGGCGCCCTCTTCGGCCAGTGCACGTCCCAGCACGATGGCCTGGCCGTTCTGGTTCAGGTTCATCAGGACGGCCATGTCGCAGGGCGCCGAGCCCACGCCCATCTGCAGGCCATACAGCAGGCCGTAGAGGGCCTGGGCGGCGTCCAGTGTCCCGCCCGTCAGGCGGTCGCGCATCGCCGACCACGAGTGCTGGCGCTCGAGCGCCAGCTTGATCCCGTACTTCTCGTCGAAGCCCAGCACCGATGCCATCACCAGCGGCGCGCAGTCGGCCAGCGGCATGAAGCCGACCCGCAGCGTCTCCTTCTCGGGCCGGTCCGATCCGCCCGCGTATGCGCCCTGTCCAGCCAAGCCTGTCATAAGCTTCCTTCGCTGCCGGAGCTAGCCCAGCAAGTCCTCGACGTCCAGGATCCGCTGTGCGATCTCGGCCAGTCTCATGTTCTTGTTCATCGCCATGCTGCGCAGGCGTCCGTAGGCTTCCTCTTCGCCAAGCCGGTGGCGCGTCATCAGCAGGCCTTTCGCGCGCTCCACCACCTTGCGCTCGGCCAGCTTCTGGCGCGTGTCGGCCAATTCGCCGAGCAGCTTCTGCTCGCGCCGGAAGCGCGCCAGCGCCACGTCGAGCACGGGACGCACGCGCTCGGCCTGCAGGCCGGACACGATATAGGCCGAGACGCCGGCCTCCACAGCCGCCTCCATCGCCTGGGCGCTGTCGTCCTCGGTGAACAGGACGATGGCGCGGCGCGCATCGCGGGTGGCGATCACAATGTGTTCGAGCACGTCGCGCGCGTCCGATTCGCTGTCGGCGATGATCAGGTCGGGCTGCAGCTGGGCGATGCGCTCGGGCAGGAAGATATCCGGCGGCAGCGAGGCGACGATGTCGTAGCCCGATTCGAGCAGCCCGATGCGCAAGGCCGTGTTGCGCTGCGCACGCGCGGCGCAGGCCTGATCGTCGCCCGCGCCGGGGTCGGCCGTGACGACGACGATGCGCAACTTCGCTGGCTTGTCGGTGGAGGTCATGCCTGTTGCGATGCAAGAAGCGGGCCATGCCCCGTACATACGCTACGGTCGCAGTCGGGATATTCCTGAGTTAAATATCTGTTGGAGCCAAAGCAACAAAACTATTCACAAAACCTATCGCTGGCATCACGAACAGAAAGTTTATTTATGACACGGACCATCCTATACTGCAACGCAACATCACACCAATTGAGAGGAATGAACCATGGATGCATTCGAATACCTGCCGGTCGCCATCGCCATCGTCGCCGTCGTGGCGCGCATCACCCTGTTCCTGCCGCGCCAGTCGAAAGGCGCCCGTCACGCAGCCTGAACATTGCGGCGCAGCAGCCGCATCTCCCTCCCTGGCGGCGTCAGTACATGCATCAGCGCGATGTAAGTACTTGCGCCGTCAGCATTTTTTAGCGCGGATAAATCCTCCGCGAATCTCCCCCGTCGCATGGTGGCTGAGCTAGAATGCATGCGCATTTTTCTAGCCAGAAAGCTATTTCGTTCACCCACCACCTATTCACGATGCGACTTCCTGCTCTTACGATCTTTGCCGCGTTCGCCGCCGCCCTGTCCGCCGCCGCCGCGGCAGCGCCGACGCCCGTCACCCTCGACCAGGCCATGGCCCACCCCGACTGGATCGGCAACCCCGCCGAACAGGCATGGTGGAGCTGGGACGGCAAGCAGGTCTACTTCAAGCAGAAGCGCAGCGGCTCCCAATTGCGCGACACCTTCGAGGCGGTCCAGGGCGGCCAGCCGCGCCGCGTGCTCGATGCCGAGCTGGCGAAGCTCGACAGCCCGAACGTGGTCTACAACCGCGCCCATACCCGCGCCGTCCTGGTGCGCAACGGCGACCTGTTCGAGCGCGACCTGAAAAACGGCGCCCTGGTGCAGCTCACGAAGGGTGTGAAGGCCGAAGACCCGCAGTTTTCCAGCGACGAGCGCGCGGTGCAGTTCCGCGTCGGCCACGAGTGGTTCAGCTGGGACCGCGCCAGCCGTGTGCAGGGCCCGGTGGCGCTGCCGCGCGCCGCAAAGGACCCGGCAGCCACGGATCCGGATGCGCTGCGCGACATGCAGCTGCGCCTGATCGCCACCCTCAAGCGCGCCAAGGACGACCGCGACGCGGCCCGCGCGCGCACTGAAGAAGAGCGCCGCGCCGATCCGACCCGCGCGCCGGGCCCGATCTACCTGGGCGACAAGGTCACCATCGAAGGCAGCGCCCTGTCCCCGGATGGACGCTGGCTGGTGGTGGTCACCGCGCCGAAAGGCGGCGACAAGGGCCGCGTCGGCAAGATGCCGCGCTACGTGACCGAATCGGGCTACGAGGAAACCGACGACGAGCGCACCCGCGTCGGCCGCAACAACCCGGCGCCGCATGCGCTGAAGCTGATCGACCTCGCCAGCGGCAAGGTCCAGGACATCCCCTTCGACAACCTGCCCGGCATCGCCACCGACCCGCTGGCCCAGTTGCGCGCCGCCGCCAAGCTCGATCCGCTCAAGGGCAACCGCCCGCTGCGCATCGCCGACCGCGCCGACGCCGTGCGCTGGACCGCGGACGGCAAGCAGGCAGCCGTGATGCTGCGCGCGGTCGACAACAAGGACCGCTGGATCGCCACCATCGACCTGTCGGCCGCCAAGCTGAAGCCCATGCACCGCCTGACGGACGAGGCCTGGGTCAACTACGACAACAGCGACTTCGGCTGGCTGCCGGACAACCGCACGCTGTGGTACCTGTCCGAGGAAAGCGGTTACTCGCACCTGTACACCATGGGCAGCGACGGCCAGGCGCGCGCGCTCACCAACGGCAAGTGGGAAGCCGGCGACGTCCAGTGGAACTATGAAGGCACGACCGCCTACATGACCTGCAACCGCAAGAATCCGGGCACCTACGAGGTCTGCGCGGTGAACGCGAAGAATGGCGCCACGAGCGAGGTGACCGGCCTGGAAGGCGTGGAGCGCTTCGCGCTGTCACCGGACAACCGCAAGCTGCTGGTCCACTACTCCTCGAGCTACGTGCCGACCCAGCTGGCCACTGTGCCTGTCTCCGGTGGCGCGGCGGTCAAGCTCACCGACACCCGCACCGCCGAATACAAGACGCGCGAGTGGATCCAGCCCGAGTACGTGGCCGTGCCCTCGAGCGACGGCGGCGACCCGGTGTGGTCCAAGCTCTACCGCCCCGCGAAGCTGGAGCCTGGCAAAAAATACCCGATCGTGATGTTCGTGCACGGCGCAGGCTACCTGCAGAACACCACCAAGCGCTTCCCGACCTACTTCCGCGAGCAGATGTTCCACAACCTGCTGGTCGAGCGCGGCTACATCGTGCTGGACATGGACTACCGCGCGTCGAAAGGCTATGGCCGCAACTGGCGCACCGCGATCTACCGCCAGATGGGCCATCCGGAACTGACCGACTACAAGGACGGCGTGAACTGGATGGTGCAGAACCTGCAGGGCGACCCGCAGAACGTCGGCATCTATGGCGGCAGCTACGGCGGCTTCATGACCTTCATGGCGCTGATGCGCGCTCCAGAGATGTTCAAGTCCGGCGCCGCCCTGCGTCCGGTGACCGACTGGACCAGCTACAACCACGAGTACACCGCCAACATCCTGAACACGCCCGACCTCGACCCGCAGGCCTACAAGGTCTCCTCGCCGATCGAGTACGCCGAGAACCTGCGCGGCAACCTGCTGATCGGCCACGGCATGGTCGACGACAACGTGTTCTACCAGGACTCGGTGCGCATGGCCCAGCGCCTGATCGAACTGCGCAAGGATAACTGGGAGCTGGCCAGCTACCCACTGGAACGCCACGCCTACACCCAGCCGGAAAGCTGGTTCGACCAGTACCGCCGCATCTTCAAGTTGTTCGAACGTACGCTGAAACAGTAACGTTCAGTAACGAAGCGAGCGCCCTGCGGGGCGCTTTTTGTTTTACTGTTCGGTATGGCCCAGGCCGGCAGCGCCGGCCGGCATGGGCCTTCGCGCCAGCCTCTCACTTCCACGATCATGATGCCTGTCTTCGCCGCTTCCCCTACCCGCCTTGCCGTCTGCCTCGCCCTCGCCGTGCCGCTCGTGTCTCCCCTTCTGCATGCGCAGGAGGGAAAGCGGGACCAGGATCCCGGCTTCGTCGGCCTGCCGAACACCGGCACGATCGACGCCAGCCAGGTGGTCGCGACCCGCCATGGCGCCGCCGCACCGCGGGCCGTGCCGGGCGCCTCGCGCAAGGCCGCCATTCCCGCCGGCGGCATCACCGGCGTGGTGGTCGAGAACACGGGCGGCGAGCAGACCAGGGTCCCGCTCACCTTCGGCCAGGTGTTCGCGCCGGGCGACCTGCCGCGCGGAGCGGGCCTGATCGGCAAGCTCGCCGACGGCGGCACGCTGCCGCTGCAGATGGACGTGAAAGCGACCCACGGCGACGGCTCGGTGCGCCATGCGGTGATCTCGGCGCTGCTGCCCCGCCTGGCCAAGGGCCAGCAGCTCGGCATCGCACTGGCCAGGACGGCCGCGCGCGGCAGCGACGACGACGCGGTCAGGCCCGATGCCGGCGCCGGCGCGACGGTGGCGATCACGCTCGACGGCGAACGCTATACGGCGTCCAGCGAGCGCCTGCTCAAGGACCAGAAACCCCAGCTGTGGCTGGAAGGCCCGGTGGTCACCGAAGTGCAGGTGGCCGCGCCGCTGCGCAACGCCAGGGGCGACGAACATCCGCACCTGGCGGCGCGCTTTGCGATCCGCTCCTACCCCGGCGCGAAAAGCGCGCGTATCGATGTCGTCATCGAGAACAACTGGGCCTACGAGCCGGCGCCGCGCAACTTCACCTACGACGTCGAGATCGAGGCCGGCGGCGAAACCGTGTACGCGAAGAAGGGCCTGACCCACCTGCACCATGCGCGCTGGCGCACGCTGGCCTGGACCGGCAACGCGCCCGCGGTGCACCTGCGCCACGACACCGATTACCTGATCGCCTCGCGCGCCCTGCCGAACTACGACCGCTCGGTGGTGGTGCCGGATCGCGCGCTGGCGGCGCTGGCCGCGAAATGGGAGGGCCCGCGCAGCGAACCAATGGGCGTCGGCGTGGCCGCGCCGGCCATGCCGAATACCGGCGGGCGCAACGACATCGGCCTGCTGCCGGGATGGGCGGCGATGTACTTGCTGAGCATGGACGCGCGCGCCAAGGAGGTCACCTTGGGCACCGCCGACCGCGCCGGCAGCTGGTCCGCGCACTACCGCGACAAGCGCACCGGCCTGCCGGTGAGCCTGATGGACTATCCCTACATGACCCTGCTCGGCAATCCGAGCGACACGCGCAACCCGAAGACCGGCAAGCAGGAAGCCTTCCCGCGCTGCCCGCGCGACGTCTGCAAGACGCCCTACAAGGTCGACAGCGCCCACCAGCCGGCCTTCGCCTACCTGCCCTACCTCGTCACGGGCGACCACTATTACCTGGAAGAGCTGCAGTTCTGGGCGATGTGGAACGTGTTCGCCCCGAATCCGGGCTACCGCAAGAACATCCAGGGCCTGGTGTCGGCGCACCAGGTGCGGGGCCAGGCCTGGAGCCTGCGCACGCTGGGCGAGGCGGCCTACATCACGCCCGACCGGCACCCGCTGAAGAACGATTTCACCACGCTCCTGAAGAGCAACCTGGCGTGGTACAACGACACTTACAGCGACAACCCTTCCGCCAACGGGCTGGGCGTCATCGACAACAAGCCGGCCGTGATCTACAAGAGCAAGACCGCGGTCGCCCCCTGGCAGGACGACTTTTTCACCCAGGCGGTCGGCCACGTCGCCGAACTCGGTTTCAAGGAAGCCCAGCCGCTCCTGAAATGGAAGGCGAAGTTCCCGATCGCGCGCATGGTCGGCGACGGCGCCTGCTGGGTCGACGCCGCCAACTACACCATCACCGTGCGCGACTCGCCCACCGCCCCCACCTACGACACGATGGCGAAGGCCTATGCGCGCACCGTCGGGCCGGAGCTGGCCGCCCTGCCCTGCGCCGGCGAGGAGCTGGCCGCCGCCACCAAGCGCAAGCCGGGCGACATGGGCGGCTACTCGAGCACCGCGATGGGCTTCCCGTCGAACATGCAGCCGGCGCTGGCCTATGCGGCCGACGTCGGCGGCGAGGCCGGCAGGAAGGCATGGGAACGCTTCATGTCGCGCAGCGTCAAGCCGGACTATGGTCCGGCGCCGCAGTTCGCGATCGTGCCGCGCACGCTCGATGACGATGGCGGGCGCGATCACGATGTCCCCGCGCGCGGGGGCAAGCGCCGCTGAGCCCTGCCGAGGGCGGCGGCGCGGGCGCCGGGGGTGGGTTATAGTGGTCGGACGAACAACGCCGGCCGCCTGACGCAAACCGGCATCCACTCATCAGGAACAGCATGCGCCTGCTCATCGCCCTCATCCTCCCCTGGCTCACCTTCTTCACCATCGGCCGGCCGATTGCCGGCATCATCTGCCTGATCCTGCAGGTGACGCTGATCGGCTGGCTGCCGGCCGCCATCTGGGCGGTGTATGCGCTCAGCCAGTACAACACCGACAAGAAGATCGAGCGCGCCTACCGGGAGCGCTGAAGCGTTTTTTCGCCAGAACGGCGCGGGCGCCAAGCCAGGAGGATGACGTCCGGGGCCGGCTTCCCGGCCCCGCGGCGCCGGGCTTACTTCGCGCGTGCGCGCAGCGTCTCGACCTCGGCGCGCAGCGCGCTGCGCTCGGCCTGGACCGAGGCAAGCTGGGCCTGCAGGTCCTTGACTTCGGCCGCCAGGCTGTCGCGCACGGTCGTCGCCCCGATCAGTTCCATTTCGGCGCGCAGGCGGGCGTCGGATTCGGCCGCCGAGGCGGCGACGTTGCGCTCGATCTGGGCGCGCAGGTCGGCCAGCTGGGCGTCCTTGCCTTCGATCGCCAGCTGGTCCTTGGCTTTGCCGACGAGGGCGTCCATCGCGACCTGGCGCGCGTTGCGCAGCTCGGCGTTCAGGCGTTCGATCTCTTCGTTGCGCTCGGCCGCGGCTGCCGCAGCCTGGTCGCGCGCGGCGGCGGCGCTGGCGACCTCGTCGACCAGGGAGTCGCGCTCGGCCTCGAGCGCCTCGCCCGCCGCGAGCACGTCTTCCATGTCGCGCCGCGCCTGGGCCAGCGCGTCGCGCGTGCCGGCGCCGGCTTCCTCCGCGAACTGCTGCGCCCAGCGGGCCAGCTCGGCGACGAGCGATTCCGGCATCGCCGCGCTCGGCGGCTCGGCGGTTTCAAGCCGCGCGGCGCGCCAGGCGCTCAGGTGGCGTCCGATGATGTTGGGGGAAACGGCGCCGAGCGCGTCGCGCACGGCTTCCAGGGTGACGGGCTTGCCGTCGTTTGCCAGGTTGTCGGCCGCGGCCGCAACCTCGTCGAATGTCACGTCGGTGCGTGTCGTATCCGCATTCATAGAAACAGGGTCAGCTTTGTTGATGAACCCTATCATACGATATGGCGGACAAATGGTGCGCCAACGACAGGCCCGTCAGTCTCATTGGAAAGATGGGGCCGCGGCGCCTGCTCAGCGCCGCCGCGTCCTGGCGGGAGCCTTGCCCTCCTTGTCCTTCTTCTCGCTGCCGTCTTCCACCAGCGCGTCGACCGCCACACCCGCATCCTGGGCAATCGCCAGGATCTGCTCGCGCGCCTTCAGAATTTCCTGCCGCTCGCGCTTCCTGAGCTCCTGCTCGATGTCGAACTGGAGGCCCTTCAATTCGCCCAGGTTGTAAGTCGATAAGTCGATCGTTGCCATCCCTTGCTCCGCCGTGGTCCCTGTCCGCAAGCCTACTCAGTTCTTGCCGGTCCCGGCGCCGGATTCGAACCATGCCTTCACTTGCGCCCGCTCGGCCTCGGTCATGTTGGTGAGGTTCGCCAGCGGCATGGCCTTCAGTTGCACGGTCTGCTGGTAGATGCGCGCCGCGTTCTGCTCGATCAGCTCGGGCGACTCCAGCATCACGCCGGCCGGCGCCGTGGCGAAGCCGGGCTGGGTGGGCTTGGCCGCATGACAGCTCACGCAGCGCTGGTCGACGATGTGCTTCACCTGGGTGAACTGGGCCGTGGTGTCGACGCCGGGCTGCCGCACGCTCGGCGCCGGCGGCGCGATCAGCACCGCCAGCACGGCCAGCAGGGCCACGCCCGCGGCCGGGTATTTCCATTCGATGCGGCCCTTGTGGCGCAGGTTGAAGAAGTGGCGGATCAAGACACCGGCCGCCATGATCACGCCCAGCACGGCCCAGGCGTAGGGGTGGCGGTAAGTCATCGCGTAGTGGTTGCTGATCATGAGGAAGAGCACCGGCAGCGTGAAATAATTGTTGTGCACCGAGCGCTGCTTGGCCTTGATGCCGTAGCTGGGGTCCGGCTTCTGGCCCGCCATCATGGCCTTGACCATCTTGCGCTGGCCGGGAATGATCACGTGGGCGACGTTGGCGACCATGATGGTGCCGATCATCGCGCCGATGTGCAGGTAGGCCGCGCGGCCGCTGAGCAGGTGGGTGAGCACATAGCCGCTGCCGACCAGGAAGGCGAAGATGACGAGGCCGAAAGCCAGGTCGTGCTTGCCGAGCGGCGACTTGCACAGCAGGTCGTACACCAGCCAGCCCACCACCAGGCTGCCCAGGCCGATGCCGACCGCCTGCCAGGTGGACAGGTCGGCCACGCTGCGGTCGACCATCATGGCCTGGGCGTTCAGGTAGTAGACGATGAACAGCAGCGCGAAGCCGGACAGCCAGGTCGAATAGGCTTCCCACTTGAACCAGTGCAGTTCCTTCGGCAGCTCGGGCGGAGCCACGAGGTATTTTTGCGGGTGGTAGAAACCGCCGCCGTGCACGGCCCAGAGCTCGCCGGCCACGCCCTTCTTCGCCAGCTCGGAGCCCGGCGGCGGCGGCTTGATGGTGTTGTCGAGCCAGACGAAGTAGAAGGAAGCGCCGATCCAGGCGATGCCGGTGATGATGTGCAGCCACCGCACGAGCAGGTTGAGCCATTCGAGGCCGTAGGGAGCCAGGTATCCGAACACGTCCATGCACAGTCCCTCATCTTTTCAACGAAGATAAACCGTTTTCATTTTCTACAACATGAAATATGCCGTATATTCGACATAATCGAACCGATATACGCATTACACTACCATGTCCAGCCTGCCCCAGCATCTCGACCTGCACCTGATCCGCATCCTTTACCTGCTGCTGGTGGAAAAGAACGTCTCGCGCGTGGCGCTGAAACTGAACCAGCCCCAGCCCTCGATCTCGGCCTCGCTGCGCAAGTTGCGCGAGCTGACCGGCGACCCGCTGCTGGTGCGCGGCGCGCGCGGCATGGTGCCGACCCAGCACGGCGAGAGCCTGCTGAAACCCGCCAAGCGCATCCTCGACGAGACCGAGAGCCTGTTCGTCAAGAAGTCGCCCTTCGTGCCCGAAGAGGCGGCGCGCACCTTCCACATCGCCGCGCCCGACTACCTCGACACCCAGTTCCTGCCGAACGTGGTGGCGTCGATCCGGCGCGTCGCGCCCAACAGCCGGGTGGCGATCCACAGCCTGGCGCCGGGCACCGACTACCTGCGCATGCTGTCCGATGGCGAAATGGACCTGGTGATCGCCAACTGGGACGAACCGCCGGCGCACCTGCACATCTCCAAGCTGTTCGAGGACCCGATCGTCTGCACCATGCGCGCCGACAGCCCCTATGCCAGGCGCACCGCCGTCGACGCGATGACGATCGAGGACTACCTGAACCTGCCGCACGTGGCGCCCTCGCAGATGCTGCCGGGCTACCACGGCGTGATCGATTCCTTCCTGGCGCGCCAGGGCCATCACCGCAAGATCGCGGTCGAATCGCCCTACTTCGGCCTGATTCCCTACATGCTGACCCAAACCGACCTGGTGCTGACCACCGGCCGCCAGTTCATGCGCTTCTATGAAAAGACGTTGTCGCTGAAGACCTTCACCATGCCGATCAAATTCCCGCCGATGCGCTTCTACCAGCTGTGGCACCAGCGCGTGCACCAGTCGCCGGAACACAAGTGGCTGCGCGACCAGGTCAGCCAGGCGGCGCGCGCGCTGGTGCAGAACTAGCTGGCGAAGACAGCGCGCTTGCCGAACAACGCCATCTGCACCCGACCATGGAGAGTTGAAGATGACAGCGACGCACGCGATCACCCTGCGGGCCGCAAGCCCTGACGATCTCCCCGTCCTCTGGGAGTTGAGGACACGCGCGGTCGCGCATGGCTGCGCGGCGCATTACCCCGAATCGGTGCTGGCCACCTGGCTTGCCACGCCGGCGCCGGAGTCCCTGCCCCGCCTGCTCTCGGCGGGCGGCGGCGTGGCGGCCCTGGAAGCCGGACGGGTGCTCGGCTATGCGGTGCTGGACGCCGCCAGCGGCGAAGTCGATGCGGTCTTCGTCGAGCCGGACGCGCAGGGACGCGGGGTCGGCGCCTTGCTGATCGAGGCGCTGGAAGAGATGGCGCTGCGGGCCGGCCGCGAGCGCCTGTTCCTGTCGGCCTCGCTCAACGCCGTCCCCTTCTACCGGCGCGCGGGGTTTCAGGCGGTGCGCAAAGAACTATACCCGCACCGCTCGGGCATCGCGATCGCCTCGGTCTACATGGAAAAGCAGATCGCCTGATGCCTACTGCACGCCCTACTTTTTCGTGCGCGCCGCCAGCACCAGCGCAATCCCGCCCAGGATCGCCACCGAGGCCAGCGCCAGGCGCAGCGTCACCGGCTCGGCCAGGAAGACGACCGCGCCGATGGCCGTGATCAGGGGCACCGACAACTGCACCGTCGCCGCGCGCATCGCGCTCAGCTCGCGCAGGGCCGTGTACCAGAGGGCGTAGCCGACACCGGAAGTGATGGCGCCCGACACGACGGCCAGCACGATGCCGGTCGGGCTTGCATGCGCCACCCCCACGAACGGCAGCCAGAGCAGGAGCGCCAGCGGCATCGCGCGCAGGAAGTTGCCGGCGGTCGCGCCGAGCGGATCGGGCGAGCCGCGGCCACGCAGCGAATACACGCCCCAGGCCGCCCCGGCCAGCGCCATCAGCGCGGCGCCGAGGACGGGCGGCGCGCTCACGCCCGGCAGCACCAGGTAGACCAGCCCCGCCGCCGCCATGCCCAGGCCGCCCCAGGCTTGGGGCGCGAAACCTTCGCCGGCGCGCAAGGCGGCGCCGAACATGGTCAACTGGACGGCGCCGAACAGGATCAGCGCGCCGGTGCCGGCCGCCAGGCTGACATAGGCGAACGAGAAGAAGGCGACATAGGCGAACAGCATCGCCGCCGACATCCAGTCGCCGCGCGCCGCCGTAGCCTTGCCTGAGCGCCAGCGCACGATCAGCAGCAATGCGAGCGCCCCGGAAGCGATGCGGACGGCGCCGAAGCTAGCCGGATCGATCCCGCCCGATTGCAGCGCCAGGCGGCACAGCAGCGAGTTGGCGGCAAAGGCGAGCATGGCCGCCGCCGTGAAGGCCAGCGTCGCCAGGCGCGGGCGGCCGGTTGCGAGGTCACGCATGGCTTGCCGCCAGCAGCGCCGCCCAGGCCAGCAGCGCGGCCCCGAGCGGTTTCGCGAGGCGCCGGCCCCAGGGCGTGTTCTTCTCGACCGCCATCACGGCGGCCAGCGCCAGCATCCAGCCCAGGCTGCCGGCGCCGACGGCGAACATCAGGATCATCAGCGCCCAGCAGCAGCCGACGCAATACGCGCCATGGTGCAGGCCGAGCAGGAAGGCCTGACGGGCATGATCGCGGCCGCGCCAGTGCGAGATCACGAAGCCGAGCGGCGAGCGGCAGCGGTCCAGGCAGGCGTACTTCAGGCGGCTGAACTGGAAGGCGCCGGCGAGCGCGATGACGGCCGCGCCGATGATCCAGCCGTTCCAGGCCAGCCACGGGGAACCGGCGACCAGCGCCAGCAGGCCTTCGTGCAGGCCATGCGCCAGCACGCCGAAGCCGCCCCAGGCGGCCATGTAGCCCAGGCCGAGCAGCGTCATCAGCCGGCCATGGTCTGGCCGTCCCTCGCTCAGGCGGTCGAACACGTCGAACAGAGGCAGCGTGGTGGGCAGCATCATGGCCGCCGTCATCAGGATCCAGGCCGCGGCGTAGAGCAGCAGCGGCACCAGGATCTCGCCGCCGGGCAGGACGCGGCACAGGGCGGCGGCCGGGCCGGATGCCGTCCAGTCGCCGTGCTCGAGATAGCGGCCGTAGGGCGTGCGCGCCCAGGCCCACAGGGTCAACCAGGCGAACCCGCTCAGGCCCAGCAGCAGCGGCGCGAACACGCGGTAGTGGCGCGCCAGGCGAGGGGCGCGCGCGGTCGACGCGCTCCTCATGCCTCGAACACGAAAGTGCTTTGCAGCGCGTTATGGTCGCGCAAGTCCAGGTGGATGCCCAGCGTGTCGTTGTGCGAGCGGTAGACCGGCGCCTTGCCCACGAAGGCAGGCGCGCCCGGGACGGTGGTGAAAATGGTCTCGGTCAAGGTGGTCGTCGCGCCGCTTGGTCCGCGGTAGGGTTCGAGCTCGGCATAGTAGTTCTCGCCGATGGCGAGCTCGCCCTTGCCCTCGTTGACGGTGAAGCGGATCGGCGCACGCTCGATCGACACCACTTCGCCGATCAGCTTGGACATCTCGGCAATCGCCCCGCCCGCCTTGCCGCTGTACACCTTCAGCAAGGCGTCCATCTGCGCGTCGCTGGCTTCGTCGTCGATGAAGAATGCCACGCGCCAGTTGCCCTGCAAGACGTTGCCTGGCAGGTAGGAAACCGAGGCCAGGGTGTGGCCGCTGACGTCGACGCCGTCGATGGCGCCCTTGTCGATGTGCCAGGCGACGATCGCGTGGCAGGTGCCGTAGTCGGGGTCCTCGCCGATCCAGCACGGGCACAGCACCTTGCAGTTGCAGACCTCCAACAGACGGCCTTCGAGACGATAGCTCATGACAACCTCCCCCCTTCGTTTTGGCTGCCGGCGGCACATGCGCAGACCTGCCCCCGGTTGCGGCGCGCGCGATGTCCGGATGCGCCCGGTTGGATGCCGGCGTCACGCCGGGCTCGATCGGCCTGCATCCTTACAAATTAGGACGCCGGACAAGGCCAAGACAAGCGCGGCAAGCTGCGGCGGGTATGAGCTATATCAAAGCGCCGCCTACTCCTCGAGCCGGGCCAGACCGCGCCGCGCCAGTTTCCTCGACCGCAGCCAGTCGCGCCCGCCCCGCTCCAGCGCGGCATCGATCACGCCCTGGGGCAGGCTGTAGACCGTGGCCCAGGTGGCGCGGCCGTCGGCGGCGTTCGCCGGAAAACTGTGCGTCTCGATCGGCCAACCGTACTTGCGCTTCAGGGTCCGCACGATGGCGGCCAGGGTCACGCGGCCCTGCAGCGGTTCGGCGCCCGTCTGGTCTTCGTTCGACAGCAGGACCGCCAGCACCGCGCCGCGCGCGGTCAGCGGACCGGGAAAGGTAGGAAGTTTGCTCGGCATGCGGGCATTCTAGCCGCGTTTGCCGATGGGCAGCCGCCGCTCAGTCCACCACCTGCGCGCGCTCGAGCATCGCGTGCAGTAGCACGTTGCAGCCCGCTTCCAGATGCTCGGGCTTGGCGTCCTCGATCTCGTTGTGGCTGATGCCGTCCTTGCACGGCACGAAAATCATGCCGGACGGGGCAACGCGGGCGGCGTAGATGGCGTCGTGCCCGGCGCCGGAGACCACGTCCATGGTCGAATACCCCAGCTTGTCGGTGGCGGCGCGCACGGCGTTGACGCAATCCGGGTGGAAGGGGCAAGGCGGATAATAGGAAACGCGCTCGATCTCGATGGACAGGCCGGTTTCCGCGCGCGTCTTCGCAACAAACGCGAGCATCTCCTCGTGCATGGTGTTCAGCAGTTCGTCGTTCACGTTGCGCAGGTCGATGCTGAACTTCACCTGGCCGGGAATCACGTTGCGGCTGTTCGGGAACACCTGCACCATGCCGACCGTCCCGCGGCCGTAGGGTGGATAGCGGTTCGCAATCGCCACGGTCTCCTGCATGATGGTCGTCGCCACCTGCAGCGCGTCGCGGCGCAGGCCCATCGGCGTCGGCCCTGCGTGCGCTTCCATGCCGCTGACCGTGCAGTCGTACCACGACAGGCCCATCACGGCCGGCACCACGCCGATCACCTTGTCGGCATCCTCCAGCACCGGCCCCTGCTCGATGTGGGTCTCGAAGTAGGCGCCGATCGGGTGGCGGCCGGGCTCCTCCTCGCCCAGGTAGCCGATGCGCTCGAGCTCCTCGCGCACGGTTTTTCCGTCGACGTCCTGCGCGGCGTAGGCGGTCTCCAGGCTGAAGGCGCCGCAGAATACGCCCGAGCCCATCATCACCGGCACGAAGCGCGAGCCTTCCTCGTTGGTCCAGAAGGCGACCTCGATCGGCGTTTCGGTGACGATGTCGTTGTCGTTGAGAGTGCGCACGACTTCGAGGCCGGCCAGCACGCCGTAGTTGCCGTCGAACTTGCCGCCGGTGGGCTGGGTGTCGACGTGGCTGCCGGTGACGATGGGGGCGAGGCCGGGATTGCGGCCTTCGCGGCGCATGAAGACGTTGCCGATCTTGTCGATGGTGATGGACATGCCGGCTTCGCGCGCCCATTGGACCACGAGGTCGCGCCCCTGGCGGTCGAGGTCGGTCAGGGCGAGGCGCTTGACGCCGCCCTTGTCGGTGGCGCCGATGCGGGCCAGTTCCATCAGGGAGTGCCACAGGCGTTGGCCGTTGATGCGCAGGGTGTCGGGCATGGTGTTCTCCACGTTGAGGTGATGCCATGAATCACGTGCCCGCATTGGCGACATGCGATCGCGTTGCGGTATGCGGGCGGCGGTTGAACGCGTGGGCGGCGAAGCCGCCCCCCCTACGAGTCAGGCGAACGCCGGGCGGTCGACGTGGCGGCCGGCGCCTTCTTCGGCGCGCAGCTCGCCGCGCTCGAAGACCAGCTTTCCGGCGGCGACCGTGTGGGTCGGGACGCCGCGCACGGTGCGGCCCTCGAAGACGTTGAAGCCGCCCTTGGCGAACTGGGTCTTGCTGGAGATCGTGCGCGAGCCGTTGGGGTCCCAGACCACGATGTCGGCGTCCGCCCCGACCGCGATCACGCCCTTGCGCGGGTACATGTTGAAGATCTGGGCCGCGTTGGTCGAGGTCACGCGTACGAATTCGGAGGGCGTCAGGCGTCCGGTGTTCACGCCGGCGTCCCACACCACCGCCATGCGCTCCTCGACGCCGCCGCAGCCGTTCGGGATGCGCGTGAAGTCATCCTTGCCGGCTGCCTTCTGCTCGGCGCAGAAGGTGCAGTGGTCGGTCGCGGTGGTGTGCAGGTTCCCTCCCTGCAGGCCCTGCCAGAGCGCGTCCTGGTGGTGGCGGCCGCGAAACGGCGGACTCATGACGTGGCCGCGCGCGAAGTCCTCGTCCTCGCTCTGGTAGACGCTGTCGTCGATGACCAGGTGGCCGGCCAGCGCTTCGCCGTAGACGCGCTGCCCCTTGGCGCGGGCGCGCACGATGGCTTCCAGCGACTCGGCGCAGGACACGTGCACGATGTAGATGGGGGTGCCGAGCACGTTGGCGATGGCGATGGCGCGGTTGGCCGCTTCCGCCTCCACCTCGGGCGGGCGCGAAAGCGGATGCGCTTGCGCGCCACGGATGCCCTTGGCCAGCAGTTCCTGCTGCAGCTGGAACACCAGCTCGCCGTTCTCGGCGTGCACGGTCGGGATGGCGCCCAGTTCGAGCGCGCGGCGGAAGCTCTTCACCAGCGTCTCGTCGTCGGCCATGATGGCGTTCTTGTACGCCATGAAGTGCTTGAAGCTGTTCACGCCGTGCTCGCGCACCAGGGCGCCCATCTCGGCGTGCACCGAGTCGTCCCACCAGGTCACGGCCACGTGGAAGGTGTAGTCGGCCGCCGCCTTGCGCGCCCAGCCGCGCCAGGTGCGGTAGGCGTCGAGCAGGGACTGCTTCGGATCGGGAATGACGAAGTCCATGATGGTCGTGGTGCCGCCCGCCAGGCCCGCCGCGGTGCCGGTGAAGAAATCGTCGGCCGTCACCGTGCCCATGAAGGGCAGCTGCATGTGGGTGTGGGTGTCGATCCCGCCCGGCATCACGTACAGGCCGCCCGCATCGATCACCGTGGCATTGGCCGGCGCGTCGATACTCTCGCCGACGGCCACGATCTTGTCGCCGTAACAGAGCACGTCGCCGCGGAAGGCGCGGTCGGCGTTCACGATGGTGCCGCCACGGATAATCGTCGTCATGGACACTCCCTTCAGGTTGGATAGTTGTTCGCCCTGCCGTTGGCCCTGCCGTTCACGGTCACCGGCGCGGTACGGCCCTTCATCATCAGGCCGTACACGATCGCCGCGATCACCACGCCGACGAACCAGGCATAGGTATAGATGGTCTTGAACGTGTCGCTCACGTCCGGGAACGAGGCCGGCAGCGCCGCGTTCAGAAAGCCCGGGATGTTCGGCAGCACGCCGGCGGCGAAGGCAACGATGGCGGCGATGTTCCAGCCGCCCTTGTACGAATAGGCCCCGCCTTCGCGGTACAGCTGGTCGACCTCGAGCGTGGTCTTGCGGACAAAATAGTAGTCGATGATCATGATGCCGGCGATCGGCCCGAGCAGCGCCGAGTAGCCCGTCAGCCAGATGAAGATGTAGTTCTGGGTCGACTCGAGGATCTTCCAGGGCATCATGGCCAGCGCGATGCCCGCCGTGATGTAGCCGCCGACGCGGTAGGAGATGCGTTTCGGCGACAGCGCCGAGAAGTCATAGGCCGGGCCCACCAGGTTGGCGGCCAGGTTGACGCTGGCGGTGTCGATCAGCAGGATCAGCAGGGCGACGAGCACCGCCACGCCGGTCATGCGGCTGGCGACGTCGACCGGGTCCCACAGGGCTTTGCCGTAGAGGACGATGGTGGCCGAGGTGACGGTGACGGCGAGTGCGGCCAGCAGGCCCATGGGCAGCGGCAGGCCGAGGGTCTGGCCGACCACCTGGTCGCGCTGCGTTTTCGCGAAGCGGGTGAAGTCGGGGATGTTCAGCGCCAGCGTCGCCCAGTAGCCGATCATGGCGGTCAGCGAAGGCCAGAACACGGACCAGAACAGGCCGGCCTTGGGGCCGCCTTCGACGAAGTGCGAGGGCTGGGCCAGCAGCGGGCCGAAGCCGCCGACCTTGTCGTACACCCACCACAGCAGCAGGAAGCAGATCGCGATCTTCAGGGGCGCGGTATAGGTCTCGAGCTTCCTGATCGATTCCATGCCGTGCACGATGAAGTACATCTGGATCGCCCAGAAGCCCAGGAAGCAGGCCAGCTGGCCGCCGTTGATGCCCAGGCCCGGCAGGTTGGCGCCGCCGATCGGGCTGCCGAGGAGGACGCCCAGCAGGGTGTAGATCATGCTGCCGCCAAACCAGGTCTGGATGCCGTACCAGCCGCAGGCGACGACCGCGCGCAGGAAGGCGGGAAGCCGGGCGCCGCGGGTGCCGAAGGAAGCGCGCGCCAGCACGGCGTAGGGAATGCCGTACTTGGTGCCGGCGTGGCCGATCAGCAGCATCGGCACCAGCACGATCACGTTCGCCAGGAACACCGTCACCACCGCCTGCCAGGCCGACATCCCGCTTTCGATCAGGCTGGATGCAAGCATGTAGGCGGGAATGCTGATCACCATCCCGACCCAGAGCGCGGCGAAGTGATACCAGCGCCAGGTGCGCTGTGCGACGCCCGTGGGGGCGAGGTCGTGGTTCCAGAGGTCTTGGCTGGCGTCTTGTGGTGCGGTCACAGTGTGTTTCTCCAATAGGTTGCTGTTGCAACCCAGTGTAGCGCAAACGTACGTACGGGCGCGAGTGGCAAAGCCCGCGCCCGCAGGTCCGCAAGCCCGTCAGGCGGGCAACTCGGCCACCAGCGGCGCCTGCGTCCCGGCCGCCACCGGCGCCGCCGCTGCCTCCGGAAGCGGCGGCGTTTCGGCGCGCGGATTGCGCGGGTCCTGTGTCCAGTTCATGTAAGGCTTGCCGGTCTGTTGCGGCACCATCGTGATGCAGGACTCGACCGGACAGGTGATCTCGCACAGGTTGCAGCCGACGCACTCGGCCTCGATCACCTCGTAGCGGCGCGCACCCGTTTCCAGCACCTGGCGCGCGATGGCCTGGTGCGAGGTGTCCTCGCAGGCGATGAAGCACTTGCCGCACTGGATACACTTGTCCTGGTCGATGTGCGCAATCACCTGGTAGTTCATGTCCAGGTACTTCCAGTCCGTGGTGTTCGGCACCGCCTTGCGCGAGAACGCGGCGACGTTGGCGTAGCCCTTGCTGTCCATCCAGCGCGACAGGCCGTCCTTCATCTCCTCGACAATGCGGAAACCATGCAGCATCGCAGCCGTGCACACCTGCACGCAGCCGGCGCCCAGCGCGATGAACTCGGCGGCGTCGACCCAGTTGCCGATGCCGCCGATGCCGGAGATCGGCAAGCCGGCGGTGACCGGATCGCGCGCGATCTCGGCCACCATGTTCAGCGCGATCGGCTTGACCGCCGACCCGCAATAGCCGCCATGGGTGCTGGCGCCGCCGACGATCGGATACGCCACCATGCGGTCCAGGTCCAGGTGGGTGATCGAGTTGACCGTGTTGATCAGCGAGACCGCGTCGGCCCCGCCGGCGAGCGCGGCGCGTGCCGGCGCGCGCACGTCGGTGATGTTCGGCGTCAGCTTGACGATGACGGGCAGGCGGGTGTGCTTCTTGCACCAGCGCGTGACCATCTCGACGTACTCGGGCACCTGCCCCACCGCCGCGCCCATGCCGCGCTCGGGCATGCCGTGGGGGCAGCCGAAGTTCAGCTCGATGCCGTCGGCGCCGGTGGCTTCCACCAGCGGCAGGATCGTGGCCCAGGGCGCTTCCTCGCAAGGCAGCATCAGGGAGACGATCATGGCGCGGTCGGGCCAGGCCTGCTTCACGGCGGTGATCTCGCGCAGATTGATCTCCAGGCTGCGGTCGGTGATCAGCTCGATGTTGTTGAAGCCGATGACTTCGCGGTTCTTGCCGTAGTGGGCGGAATAGCGCGAGGACACGTTGACCGCCGGCGGATCTTCGCCCAGCGTCTTCCACACCACCCCGCCCCAGCCCGCCTCGAAAGCGCGCACCACGTTGTAGGCCTTGTCGGTCGGCGGCGCGGAGGCCAGCCAGAAGGGATTCGGCGCCTTGATTCCGCAGAACTCGATGCTCAGGTCGGCCATGCTGCCTCCGCTTGGATATCGTTGTGGATCGCCAGCGCGGCCAGCTTGCCGTGCTGGACCGCCTGCACCGTCAGGTCCTGGCCGAGGGCCACGCAGTCGCCGCCGGCATAGATGCCGGGCACCGCGGTGCGCAGGGCCGCGTCGACACGGATGCGTTCGCCGTCGCGCCACAGGCCCTGGGCGAGCGTGTCGGACTCGGGCGGCGCCGCGATGGCCTGGCCGATCGCCTTGAACACGGCGTCGGCGGCGATGTCGATGAAGGCGCCGGTACGGGCCAGGCGGCCCTCGTCCAGGCGCGTCTCCTCGAAGCGCATGCCGGTCACGCGGCCCGCGTCGTCGAGCAGCACCTCCAGCGGCGAAGCCCAGGTGCGGATGCGCACCCCGTTGATCTTCGCGATCTCGATCTCGTGGCCGGTCGCGCTCATCGCCTCGAAGCCGCGGCGGTAGACCAGGGTCACCTCGTCGGCGCCCAGGCGCTTGAGCTGCACCGCCATGTCGATCGCCGTGTTGCCGGCGCCGACCACGATGGCGCGGCGCGGCACCGGCAGGCGCGACAAGTCATCGGCCTGGCGCAGCGCGGCGATGTAGTCGGTGGCCGCCATCAGGCCGGGCGCGTCTTCGCCTACCAGCCCCAGGCGGCGGCTGGCGCCCAGGCCCAGGCCCAGGAAGACGGCGTCGAAGCGGGTGTGCAGGTCGCGCAGCTGCAGCTCGTCGCCGAGCGCCTGCCCGTACTGGATGTCGATGCCGCCGACCGAGAGCAGGAAGTCGACTTCCTGCTGGGCGAAGTCGCCGGGCAGCTTGTACTTGGCGATGCCGTATTCGTTCAGGCCGCCCGCTTTCGGGCGCGCCTCGAACACCACCACGTCGTGGCCCAGCATGGCAAGGCGGTGCGCACAGGACAGGCCGGCCGGGCCGGCGCCCACCACGGCGACGGTCTTGCCGGTGGAAGGAGCGCGCATGAAAGGATGCTGGGTGAAGCCGGCGTTGTCGATGGCGTGGCGCTGCAGCAGGCCGATCTTGACCGGATCGCGTTCGGCGGCGTTGTTGCGCACGCAGGCGTCCTCGCACAGGATCTCGGTCGGGCAGACGCGCGCGCAGCTGCCGCCGAAGATGTTCTGCTTCAGGATGCCGACCGCCGCTCCGGTGAGGTTCTGGTCGTGGATGTTGCGGATGAAGCTGGCCACGTCGATGCCGGTCGGGCAGGCGCGCGTACAGGGCGCGTCGTAACAGTACAGGCAGCGGGCCGCTTCGATGGCGGCCTGGCGCGCGGTGAGCGCGGGCGCCAGGTCGGTGAACTGGGCCGCGAGCGCGCCGTGGGAATCGGCTGCCGGCGGCAGGTGCTGGAGCGTCTCGATCATGTGCATCCCTTCTTGTTGTAGAGTGAAATGCTGGTGCTCGAACTTCTGCTGCGGGTGGTGCGACTACATGTACTGAAATCTGTCTGCTTGCTTACCTGGTTCGTTTATCGAAGGGCGTAGTGTGGCACCTGTGTCCACGCGGTCGTGCTCATGCATACCGCACGGCTGATCATGGCCCACCCGTCCGCATCTCGCGTCTTGGCAAGCCCACATATTTCGATCCTCCAACGCCGCACCGCGTGGACACAGGTGTCCACCCTACGAAACCCGCGCGGATGCAACCGCGCGCATTTCAATCACTTCATCTGCGGGAACGCGAACTCCACGCCGGCACTCGCCGTATTCGGCCAGCGCTGCATCACCGCCTTGTGCCGCGTGTAGAAGCGCACGCCTTCCGGTCCATACGCGTGATGGTCGCCGAACATGCTGCGCTTCCAGCCGCCAAAACTGTTGAAGGCCATCGGCACCGGCAGCGGCACGTTCACGCCCACCATGCCGACCTGGATCTGGCGCACGAACTCGCGCGCCACGCCGCCGTCGCGCGTAAACACGGCCACGCCGTTGCCGTACTCGTTGGCGTTGATCAGTTCCACCGCGCTGCCCACGTCGGGCAGGCGCACCACGCACAGCACCGGACCGAAGATCTCTTCCTGGTAGATGCTCATCTCGGGCTTGACGTGGTCGAACAGGGTGCCGCCGACAAAGAAGCCGTTCTCGCGGCCCTCGACCTTGTAGCCGCGGCCGTCGACGACCAGCGTCGCGCCCTGCTCCACGCCCTCGCCGATCAGGCGTTCGATGCGCTGGCGCGCCGCCTGGGTGACGACCGGGCCCATTTCCGCGCCCTCGCTCATGCCGTCGCCGATCTTCAGTTTTGCAGTGCGCTCGGCCAGCGCGGCAACCAGTTTGTCGCCGGCGTCGCCGATGGCCACCGCCACCGAGATCGCCATGCAGCGCTCGCCCGCCGAACCGTAGGCCGCGCCGATCAGGGCGTCGACCGCCATGTCCATGTCGGCGTCCGGCATGACGACCATGTGGTTCTTGGCGCCGCCCAGCGCCTGCACCCGCTTGCCCGCCGCGCTGCCGCGCGCATAGATGTATTCGGCGATCGGTGTCGAGCCGACAAAGCTGATCGCCTGCACGTCGCGGTGGTCGAGCAGCGCGTCGACCGCGACCTTGTCGCCTTGCACCACGTTGAACACGCCGTCCGGCAGCCCGGCTTCCTTCAGCAGGCGCGCATGCAGCAGCGAAGGCGAGGGATCGCGCTCCGACGGCTTCAGCACGAAGGTGTTGCCGCAGGCGAGCGCCACCGGGAACATCCACATCGGCACCATCACCGGAAAGTTGAAGGGCGTGATGCCGGCCACCACGCCCAGCGGCTGGCGCATCGACCAGGCGTCGATGCCGCGCGCGATCTGGTCGGTGAATTCGCCCTTGAGCATCTGCGGGATGCCGCATGCGAACTCGACCACCTCGATGCCGCGCGCCACTTCGCCTTGGGCGTCACTGAAGGTCTTGCCGTGCTCGCGCGTGATCATCGCCGCGAATTCGTCGGTATGCTGCTGGCACAGCTGCAGGTACTTGAACAGGATGCGGGCCCTGGCCAGCGGCGGCGTGGCCGCCCAGGCCGGAAACGCCGCCGAGGCTGCGAACACGGCGGCGTTGACTTCGTCGACGCTTGCCAGGGTGACGCGGGCGCAGGGCTCGCCCAGGGCCGGGTTGAAGACGTCGGCATAGCGCTCGCCCGCCGTGTCGACCACATGGCCGCCGATGAAGTGGCCGATGATTTCGTTGTGATTCATGTCTCTTCTCTTCTTCTAGTCCAGGTTCTTCAGTACGTTGGCCAGCTTGCCGAACAATTCGTCGATATGCTGCTTGTCGAGGATGAGGGGCGGCGACAGCGCGATGATGTCGCCTGTGGTGCGGATCAGGATGCCGTCGGCGAATGCCCGCTTCAGGGCCTGGTAGGCGCGTGCGCCGGGCTTGCCGGGAATCGGTTCGAGCTCGATGCCGGCGATCAGGCCGATGGTGCGCAGGTCGATCACGTGGGGCAGGCCCTTGAGCGCGTGGACCGCGTCTTCCCAGTAGGGCTGGATCTCCCGCGCGTGCTCGAGGATCTGCTGCTCGCGGAACACCTCGAGCGTGGCCAGCGCGGCGGCGCAGGCTACCGGGTGGCCGGAATAGGTGTAGCCGTGGAACAGCTCGATGCCGGCCGGCGCCTCCATGAAGGCGTCGTGGATGTGGCGCTTGGTGAAGACCGCGCCCATCGGGATCACGCCGTTGGTCAGGCCTTTTGCGGTGGTCATCATGTCCGGCTCGACATCGAAGTAGTCGGCGGCGAAGGGCGTGGTCAGGCGCCCGAAACCGGTGATGACTTCGTCGAAGATCAGCAGGATGCCGTGCTTGTCGCAGATCTGGCGCAGCTTCTTGAGGTAGCCTTTCGGCGGCACCAGCACGCCGGTCGAGCCGGACACCGGTTCGACGATGACGGCGGCGATGGTCGAGGCGTCGTGCAGGGTGACCAGGCGTTCGAGTTCGTCGGCCAGCTCGGCGCCGAAGTCCGGTTCGTCGCGCGAGAACGCGTTCTTCAGCAGGTTGTGGGTGTGCGGCAGGTGGTCCACGCCCGGCAGCAGCGGGCCGAAGCTCTTGCGGTTCGGGCCGATGCCGCCCACCGACAGGCCGCCGAAGCCGACGCCGTGGTAGCCGCGCTCGCGCCCGATCAGGCGGGTGCGCCCGCCCTCGCCGCGGGCCTTGTGGTAGGCCAGCGCGATCTTCAGTGCGGTGTCGACCGCCTCGGAGCCGGAATTGGTGTAGAAGACGTGGCCGAACTTGTGGCCGGTGTAGTCCATCAGCTGCTCGGCCAGGTCGAAGGCGGCCGGGTGTCCCATCTGGAAGGTCGGCGCGAAATCGAGCTGGCCGATCATCTCGCGCACGGCGTTCACGATGCGGGGCTGGGCATGGCCGCAGGGAACGCACCACAGGCCCGCGGTGCCGTCGAGGATCCGGTTGCCGTCGACATCCTTGTAATACATGCCTTCGGCCGAGACCAGCAGGCGCGGATCGACCTTGAAGTCGCGGTTGTTCGTGAAGGGCATCCAGAATGCGGACATCGACTTGGGTCTGGACTCGTTCATGCAGGCTCTCCCTTTGTTTGCGGTCTAATCAAGGACCGGATGGCAAAACGACGAGGCAATCATAGCAATGTGCGCGTCCGCGCCGCGAAAGTAAAGCCGGCAGGCGCCAGACCCCTCAGCTTGCACAGGATAGTGCGTTGCAAAAATGCAAAAACAAGCTGACGATCCGTTAATATAAACGCGCGTTGCGAAATCGTCATATGAAATGGCATATAGCCGAAGTCAACAGCAGAAACTCTACATGCTAAAGCACTTGACTGCTCGCTAGTGCCAAAATGCCAAGACGTTTGATTCAACGCAAACCTAACAAGAAACGGAGAACGTGATGAGCGACGCATTGCCCCCTGTGCTGCGCACCGCCCGCCTGGCCCTGCGGCCTTTCGCCGACGCCGACGCCGGCGACCTGCTGCGCATCTTTGGCGATCCCAAGGTAGTGCGCTACTGGTCGACCGGCGCCTGGACCGACATCGCCCAGGCAGAAGCGATGATCACGGAGGCCCGGCAGGCTTACCGGGATGGCGGCCTGTACCGCTACGCCATCGCCCTGCTCGACACGGACCAGCTGATCGGCGTCTGCAACCTGCGCGGCTTTTTCGAGCAGAACCGGCGCTGCGAGCTCGGCTACGCACTGGCGCGGGACCACTGGGGCCGCGGCTACGCGGCCGAGGCGCTCGAAGCCCTGCTCGACCATGCCTTCCACGAGCTCGACATCAACCGGATCGAGGCCGACATCGACCCGCGCAACGACGCCTCGGCACGCCTGCTCGAAAAGCTCGGCTTTCGCCGCGAGGGCTATATGCCCGAGCGCTGGATCGTGCACGGAGAAAAGGCGGACACGGCCTTTTATGGCCTGCTCAGGCGCTATTGGGACGAGCGCGAGCGCTCCCGTTCGTCCGCCCACGCTACCAATTAAGCCATGAATTCCACAGTTCGTCGCGAGAGGCTCGCCCGGACACGACGGTGGACTTAGAGTGCGTCTATCCGAACTTCTTTTGACAGGAGCAGTCGCATGAAAACCACCACCTTCCGCAGCTTTGCCGCCGAACTCGAAGACGCCGCCGAGGCCTGCCTGCGCACCGTCCGCGGCGGCCTGCGCACCTTCTCGGCCCTGCCATGGCCGGCCCTGCTGCTGGCCGCCGTGCTGGTAGCCTGCGCGGTCACCGTCATCCCGCTGGCCTTGACCCTGTTCGCGATTTTCCTGGCGGTGAAATACGCGGTACTGGCCATCAACAGCGACAAGAAGACGCCGATCGAGGATTAAAAACGTGCAGGCAAGCCAGATCAACCGGGCGCTCGACCTCATGCGCGAAGCCTTTGCCGAAGCGAGCAAGCTCTGGTGGGCGTTCTTCGACTGGCTGGCCGTCGTCGAATGGCGCCAGCTCTACCTCACCTGGTTCCTCGCGATCGTGTTCTTCATCATCGTGAACACGCCCGAGCCCGCGTTCTGGTATGTCTTCATCTCCTTCGGCGTCAAGGTCCTGGCCGGCGGCAAGCGCCGCGCCGAGCTGGTGGCGCGTGACGCCACCTTGAAGGCCGACGTCGCCACCCTCGAGCGGCGCCTGACCGAAGCGCAGATGGCCGCGCTGCAGGCCCAGGTCGAACCCCACTTCCTGTTCAACACCCTGGCCCTGATCGGCCGCCTGATCGAGACCGACCCGCCCGAGGCGGCGAAGGTCCATGCCCACCTGATCGCCTACCTCCGCTCGGCCCTGCCCCAGATGCGCTCCTCCGGCGGCGCCACGCTCGGCAAGCAGCTGGAACTCTCGAAGGCCTATCTCGCCATCATGCAGGCGCGCATGAAGGAACGCCTGGCCGTGCGCTTCGAGGTGCCCGACTTCCTCGGCAGCGCCCCCTTCCCGCCGATGATGCTGCAGACCCTGATCGAAAACGCCATCAAGCACGGCCTGGAGCCGAAGATCGAAGGCGGCACCATCCTGGTCCGCGCCCGGGTCGAGGGCGCCACCCTGATGGTGGACGTGTGCGACGACGGTGTCGGCATCAACCTGCATGCGGACGAAGGCGTGGGCCTGGCCAATATCCGCGAGCGCCTGCAGCTGCTGTATGGCGCCCAGGCCGAACTCGTGATCGAGGCGCCGCCCGGCGGCGGCGCCTGCGCCTCGGTGCGCATACCGTACAAGATGATGGAGGACGCATGATCGCTTCTTCTATGCTCACTGCCCCCACCGCCCTGATTGCCGACGACGAAGCGCCGATGCGCGAACAGCTGCGCGCGCGCCTGCAGGAAGCCTGGCCGGGGCTGCAGATCGTGGCCGAGGCGGCCAATGGCGTTGAAGCCGTCGAGCTCGCCACGCGCTTCAAACCGCAAATCGCCTTCCTCGACATCCGCATGCCCGGCATGGGCGGCATCGAAGCGGCGCGCCAGCTCTACAACCGCTGCCACATCGTCTTCGCCACCGCCTACGACCAGTACGCAGTCGACGCATTCGAGCACGGCGCCATCGACTACCTGCTGAAACCCGTCACGTCCGAACGGCTGTCGACCACCTGCGAACGCCTGCGCAAGCGCTTGCCGCAGGCGCCCCAGGATATCGGTTCGCAATTGGCGCAGCTGAGCAGCCTGCTGCAACAGCAAGGCGCCGCGCCCAAGCGCAACTACCTGCGCTGGATCCAGGCCCAGGTCGGCGGCAACCTACGCATGATCAGCACGCGCGAGATCCTGTTCTTCCAGTCCGACGAAAAGTACACGCGGGTGCAGACGGCCACTGCCGAGCTCCTGATCCGCAAGACGCTCAAGGAGCTGGCCGACGAGCTCGATCCGGACGAGTTCTGGCGCATCCACCGTTCGACCCTGGTGCGCGTGGATGCGATTGCCGAGGTGTCGCGCGATATGCGCGGGCGGCAGATGCTGAGGGTGAGGAATTACCCGGGTGAGCTGGAGGTGAGCAGGAATCACTCGCATTTGTTTCAGCAGATGTGAACCAAGTCTATCTACTTCAGCGCGCACCCACGCCCACCGTGATGTTGAGGCGTACGTTTGCGTGCGTCCTCGCCTGTCCGTCCCGACGTGAGGTCCGAGCGCCATCTGACCGGCCCAGCAAGCTCGACGCATCTCGGGCAGCGGTATGGAGTGTGAAAACAGAAGACCCGTGGAGAAGCTAACCCAGTTTGGGCGAAATTCTCACCCCAAGCTTTTTTTCGATTTCAATGACTTTGAACACTTGTGCGATAGCCATTGTTACAAACTGAGTAAAACACGCTGCCATCATAATGAAAGGAATACCCCAAGCAAACACGCTAGCGACCGGATACACCTTTATAAAACTGAACCCGAACATCATCGACAAGAATAACGGCAATGAAAGCAACACTGCGATATCCTTGGACACGCCAGGCACATAAATACTAGCAGAAAGATGTAGCGACTTCGCTACCTTATGCCAGTCAAGAACAGACAGGCGCTTATCGAAATGCTTCATTACATCGGGTTCATTTTTCTGCCATTGACGCTTAAATTCGCGCAGCCCTTCGAATCCGTTGCCTATAATCAAAAAAGCCGAGACTGCAAACACCATCAGTTTCGCAGTGCCACTAACTTTCGGCAACCAGTAAATAGGAGTAGCGAAACACATCATGTACCAAACCATCGCCAACCCGTAGACCGAAGTAAAGACAAGCAGATAGACCAACCTTGCCCTTGCCATGAAGAAGAGCAGGATTTGCAAAGAAAGGATACTTAGAACAAACGAAGCGCCTAGCGCCAGGAATTCGTGAGCCGATTGTTGCCCTGCCAGTTTTTCGATGACAATATAACCAAAACCTGTTCCTACACACATCAATATAAAGGAGCAGATCAAGAGCGTTTTTGGCTCCACCATTGGGCCTCCAACTATTTTTTAGGTGACATCCTCATCCACCGCCTATCACAATAGGTCGCAATGTTGAGTTGGGTATAATCAGTTAATAGAAACAAGCTTAACCCCAATGAGATTTATGAACTTTTCCTGCGCAGCCTCTTTTCCAGCGACCGATGCTTACTAGCCAAATCCACATAAACATCCTTGCCAGTATCCTTCCTTATCCGAGAGGGATAAAAATAAAAAATTAGATAGGCTCGAAACGCCAGCCCAATACTCATCCAACTTACCGGCAACATTGCAACAATCAAAAAGATATGCACGAACGGGACACCAACGAAAGCGCTCGCAACATCCATGACAGGAACCATAAAACATGCAAGAGCGACAAATATCACGAAATATAAATCCCGTGGCATTTGTGAAAAGTTAAAATACTTCTCAAGAAGAAAATTATCTCCGCGCCGCATGTAGTAAATCGCATCCATCTCCTCTTCGAACATAACTCTTCGCAAAGCTTCATCACCGAAGACATTTTGGTACAACACATAAAATTGTCGACACCAGAAAAAATGGCTAAATCCATAAATGAACACGACAAGTATCCTCAGCCAAAAGGGCGCTCGTCCGTAGAGCACCACTCCCAGGCACGGCACGACAGCCATGAACGAAATGCTTGCAACAGAAAGCGAGAACACCCCATAGTATTCAGCCTTCCACCCCCACCGAAATATTACCGAAATGAAAGCCAAAACCAATGATATCGCCAGGGCTGCGCCGATAAACAAAACTATGAGATTTTCGAAGAGCGGGACTTCTGGAGCAGCGCCATAGGCTAACGGAACACTCACCAAAACAAACAGAAACAGGATGCCAGCGCTGATAGTTGCAAACCTGGACGGTTTCAGCAAGTCCGGGTTGATAGTGTCGAGATCCCTCAAAATACAGACTCCTCATAATCCCAGAATAGCTTTTTCTTCAAGCCCCCAGTGATACATGACACTTTGTCTCATGCGCTCCGCCAGACGGTTGCAAGTTCATCTTGATTCGCATATCTCGCGCCCCCCATCTTCTTATCGGCACATCGACAGCATTGCCTCCACTAAACCTACTTCTATCGCCGACACGCCGGTAGCGAGAACAGATACGCGCACTTGCAACACACACATAAGAAGAAATACGACGCACGCTACAATAGCTTCGGCTATCGCTGCTGCGAACGTTCATTTGACGGCGCTAGTTATTAGAGATGCGGCCCAATCATAGCCATCTTTAGGGAAGCGCTGGACAAATCGAAACATAGTTGATAATGCGGCTTTGAACTTGCATATTTCTTTGATCGAGCCCTCGCGACAATTCAGCCTCCATGAGTCGGCGTCCAGCCGGATAGGACTTGATCAACCCCAAAAAACGCCATCGCCCATCCTCTATTTTATCGCCGCTAAAATTGATCTTGCTCAGTGCATAGACCGATACTCGGAGCAGGAACCACCGTCGAGTCTCCGCCATTCTTAGTGAACTCAACCTGTGATCAGGCGGTCACCATTTGCTCATTTACCTATTCCAAACAGGAGATCGGACGTCCTAAGCCATCCCTCGGTTGTCCGCCCCCGTTTTTCATATTTTACATAGCTCCAGTCAGCATTCCGCTTATACACATAAACTATGTCCCCCTTAACTACAAAAGAACGTTGCACCGACGACTCATTAGGCAACCTATGAAAATGAGCCCGCGGTGTTTTAATCGCATAAATACCGACCCAATTACCAGCGCTCAAGCCCCCCAAGGTAATCAGCAATTCTTGAGCGGACTCGTGAATTCCCGGCTCGCCGACAAACGGCAATATCCATTCGCAATCCCCTTGGATTGTTGATTTATTAACACGCAAAATTAACTGATCTCTATCTGCCGTGATATCAGCGTGCCCCATGGAATATGAATCGCTCTCGCCCGCATCGCCGCCATTTAAATAAGCGATCGTGAGCTTATTAAAGCGCGAAATATTTCCAAAAAATACGAAGGCGCATTCATCGGTATTGCCTGGCGCGATTCTTGTTGCTGATACGTAACCGGATAAGTTATTTGTAGCCGGATCGAATCCTAGTGCAACAAATGGATTCCGGATTCCTTCGGACCGTCCGGACGTTGGCCAATCAAAAGCAGATGCTGCATTACCTACAAGAGTCAAGCCCAGGAAAATCATCAATTCTAATTTTACTAGAAGATTCATTCTTCGCTCCTGATCCTTTTGTACTCGCGCTCAAGCTTAATATCATACTCAAATTCTTTATAGCTGGGCCCATTGTAGGCGCGAGCAACATTACCCCAATCACGCTTCCGAAGATCCACAACAATGCCGGGGCTAATATACTTGACATATAAAACAAACGCCCTAACCTGATTTTTCGGAGAGCGCGAAACAAATTCGGTAAACTCATGTACACTCCGGAATTTCATACCCTCCCAGAACTCACCTAGAATTTGAAACGCTCCCCAAGAGCAACTTTTCAATGCGGCAATAGGGTCTAGCTGATATGCTTTCATCAGCCTCCGATAGCTACCAGCTCCGTCGAGATATTTATCCACTTCCACTTTAACCTTTCCGGCTGCTAGCAGATCTTTCAGGGAAGCGGCTTGTTCCTTCAGCTCCCTACTATCATCCTTGCGTACCCGTCTGTAGTACTGAATCTCACTTGATATCCCCTTCTTCTTTTTGTCTTCATCATCAGCAGCGACATAAAGGGCTTTTGCATTGTAATACGGCACAGGCAACGATATATCAGGGTATTTTTCACTAAATTTATTATTTGTAAAATTAGCAAACTTGTGTCGCTCATATAATATCTTCGGAACTATTCTTTTCCCAAGTTCAAAAAATCCCTCCCCTCCTGATTCAACTATAACAAACGCTTTGACAGCCGCCTTCTCAACATCAAGCTCCCTGGAAGCCCATACATAATCTTCTTCCGTCAATGCCTCATCCGTATAGTCGCTCAGAAAGTCGAAAGATGGAATATCCCCCTCAACCTTTGTGATTGGACACCCATCCTTTGTTGCCGTCAACTCGACCTTAAGACCGAGCTCTTGCTTCCCCATAGTCGACTTTTGAACCATCGTCGGTTCGTATATCGGGACGGTCTTTTCTGTCTTGTTTAATGACGCTCCATTTTTTGTCACCGGATGTGCCAGCGTCGTCGAACTAACGCGAACTTTTGGACTTACGATGGTAACAAGTTTATCGCCGTAACCGGACAACACTCTCGCCACTATTTTTAATGACGCATCAAGTCGCTCAACTGCTATTTGCACCTCCTCAGTCGAACTCCTCGTTTTTATCTTCTTTGTCAACCCGTTTGCACCGGTCTCTCCTTGGATCGAACGTCCGGCACAGTAGAGCCTATACTTTTGGCATTCAATGGGGTTTCGATCAGCATCCAGCATCAACACCTGAAACCCGAGCGGGTCTCCCTGCTTGGGCTCGACTGACTTGTCGCCAGGCCTCCTCTGCAACATTTTCTTGTCGTTCAAGTCTTCCGCACCCATTCAACTCTCCTTCCAAACTCAACTATGCAAGCCGACATAACACGTCTTATTCAGCAAAGTGTTCTTCTACTGTCCATGCGCCTTCACCAATGTATACGATCAGCTCGGTTGGTTCGTTCGTAAAAATCCTTTGAGTCAGACCGTCCTGATCAATTGTTCCACTTGTTATGAAATTGCCGTTTTTATCAAAAACCTCATAAGGCAAGTTTTCGGATGAAAAACCTAAAGAATGATTAAACACCAAATGTGAGAGATCGAGCTGCTGACTAAATACAGATTTCGCGGGAGAGAAAAAACTCTCGGGTTTAGGTAATCGTGGTGTCTCTATTACAGCGGCTTTAGGACCAGCCAGCTCCTTCTTTGTTGCTTTAAAATCCACCTTGCCCGGTGCATGCACTTCAATATTTCCTCCATCGAGCTTGATATACGCTCCCTGCGCCGTCAGTAGCACATGCTTCTTCGGCGCACTGATCGCAACCGTCCTGGTAACGCTGGCAAATGTGACCGCTTTATCCGCAACAAAGGAAGTCATCCCCGACTGGCTCTGACTACTCAGCTTCCCACTAGCCGCATGCAGCCTGAGTCCCACCTCCTGGTTCGGCTTCGCCTTGTTCCCTGCTTTGCCATAAGTGAAGAGCGAGATACCCGCAGAGACGGTCGTCAACGCATTCCCCTGCGCCACAACATCGATATCCTGCCCGGCGCTCACGCTCCCCGTCGTCCCGGCCGCAAGCACGGCGCTGGCCGGCGTCCCCGCAACGATCCCCGCGGGGCTCGACAACTGCAGGTGCGGCTGGTCATACGCGTTCGCCTTGCCCTGTCCGTCCGCGCCAGCGGCCAGCGCCGAGACCACCTCAAGGCTGCGCCCCATCTCCTTCAAGGCCGCCAGCTCGGCCGGCTCCGGCTCCTCCTTGAGCTTCGCGTTGTGCTTCTGCGCCTGCGTCGCCAGGCCAAGCTGCAGCTGACTGCTCTCCTCGATCTGCCCCTGCGCCTCGCGCGAATCGAGCTGGCTCCCGCTACCGCCCCGACGCGCATCCGACGACAGCAGCATGCCCTGCCCCGCCCGCACGGCCGCGCTGTGCGCCGTCTTCAACTCCGCGCCAAAACCCGCCGGTCCCAGGCGAGCGTTGTCGCTCTGGTGCCGCAGATGCCCCAGGTTCAGCTCCGCCGATCCATCGTGCGCTTTGCCATGCCGCTGCAGGACCACGCGCGACTGGCCTGCGGTGTCGTCGAACACCAGCTGGCTATAGGCCCCCGCGCCGGTCTGGCTGTCGCGCATCGCCTGCGACTTGAAGCCCGACAGCACGGCCGGATGCGCATTTGCGCCGCTTTCGCCCGGAAACCAGGGAGAGGCGTTGCCTGTTGCCGCGCCCGGCCCCTGCGCGACCTGGTTGTGCTGCGCATCGGGCTGTCCGCGTCCGTTGTGCAGGCAACCGATCACCACCGGGCGGTCGATGTCGCCCTCCAGGAAATCGACCAGCACTTCCTGGCCCACGCGCGGCACCATGTTGCTGCCCCAGTTCGCGCCGGCGACCGGTGTCGCCACGCGCACCCAGGTGCCGGCGACGTCGTTGCCGGGCGCGCCGGTGTGTCCGTCGGGGTGCGGGTGGCTCATCCGGCTATGGCTGTTCACACCGCGCTGCCAGTGGAACTGGACCTTGATGCGGTGATCGCGGTCGGTGTGGATCACGGCGCCGGACGGTCCGACGACGATCGCGGTCTGCTGGCCCTGCACGGTCGGACGCGGATGCAGCAGCTGGCCGTGCGCATCGCGGCCGCTGCGGCGGTAAGCGACACTGGCGGGCAAGGCGTCGATCCGGTTGCGGTAGAGCGGGCGTTCGCCGGCGCCCTCGCCGACAGCATGCAGGCCGGGCTCCGCGTCCACGGCCACCGCAAGCTCACCTTTTCCCAGCATTTGATGCACGCTGCCCAGCACTTCGGCGGACAGGTTGTTGTGCATCAGGTGGACCACGCGTGCGATCGTGAAGCTGCGGTCGGCCTCCGTCCTCGCCTCGTCGAAGCGGGCGTGGCCATAGAGCGAGAAGGTCGTCCCCGGCGCGAAGCTGCGGACGGTGCCGGCGGCGATGTGGACCTGGCGCGCAGCCTCCAGCGCCTCGATCTGCCTGGTGGCGATGCGCTGCCCCTGTTCGCGGTCCGGCCAGGCATACGCTCCGGGAGCATCCCGGCTTGTCAGCGAAGCCGCCTGCTCGCCCACGCTGGCGGCGCCCGCCTGGCGCTGGCGCAGCGTGCGGTAATCCCAGCTGCCGATCTCGATCCCATTGGTGCGCAGGCGCGACTCGGTGCGCCAGCGGTCGATGCTGTCGGCCCGCATGACGGCGCCAGGGCGGGTGAACCGCACCGCCGCCTGTGCGTTCGGCTTGAACGCGCCGTTGTGGTCGGCGATGACCATCGTATGGCTGCCGAGCGAAGGGTTGTGCGGATCGCCGCTGTGCTCGAAGAAGTAGAACAGGCCTTCCTCGTGCATCAGGCGTTCCACGAAGGCCAGGTCGCTTTCCTGGTATTGCGTGCACAGGCTGCGCTTCGAATACCCGCTGCGGTCGGCGATCTCATAGCGCCATTCCGGCATCAGCCTGCCCCTGCCCTGGTAGGCGGCGAAGACGGCGTCGAGGATGTCGAACACCGTCATGTCCTGGAAGACGCGGCTGTCCCGGCCGTACCCGAGGAAGGCACTCCAGGGCTGGAGCCTGAGGTGATAGCGGGCCAGTCCGCCGTTGGCGCCGCTCATCCGCACGGCCGTGATGTGACCATGGAAGGGTCGCAGCGCGTCGCGGCTGGTGGCGGTCAACAATTGCAGCAGGGCCGGCTGGCCGGCCAGGGTTTTCAGCTGGAGATGCGCGTCCTCGCTCAAGGCGTCGATGGCGAAGGCATACCCATGGCTGATGCCTTCCTCGCCGCGCACGCATTCCGCCAGCAGTGCGTCGCCCAGCGGTGTCGTCAGCCTGAGCAGGCGCGTGTCCTGCGTGTAGCGGCTGAACGACGCGAGAAGACCAGCGTGGACGTGCTGCGGCATTGTCGACCTCCCATGGCATGCAGGCCGCATGAGGCACGGAAGGTGTGCGCAAAGCAGCCTGAACCCAGCGATTACACTGCGAGATCGTGTCCGGATTCTTGCGGGAAATCAGAGCTTTTGCCGCTGCGACATTGCTCGCCACAGAGAGCGACAGACAAAATAAAAGCGCTGCTCCGCTTTCGCGTGCAGCGCTCAGGTATCAAGCTTAGGTATCAAGCTCAGGTATCAAGCTCAGGCATCAAGCTTCGGCATCAAGCGATGCTGCCCGCGTGCATTGCGCACGCCGGGCCGCGTCGTCAGTCCGCGCCGGGCATGACTTTGTTCAGGTCCCAGCCACCAAAGGCGTTCGGCAATTGGCCGGCCGCCGTGGTCTCGTGGATGTCGCCCTTCAGGTTGGTCAGCACGACCGGCAGCTCGTTGCCGCCCAGCTCCAGGATCACCTGGCGGCAGGCGCCGCAAGGGGCGATCGGGCCGTCGGTCTGGCCGATCACGGCCAGCGCGGCGAAGTCGCCCGGCTTGTAGCCGTGGGCGATCGCCGAGAAGAAGGCGGTGCGCTCGGCGCAGTTGCACAGGCCGTAAGAGGCGTTCTCGACGTTACAGCCGCGGAAGATGCGGCCGTCCTTGCACTCCAGGGCGGCGCCGACCTGGAACTTCGAGTAAGGCGTGTAAGCCAGTTCGCGCGCGGCGCGGGCTTCATCGATGAGTTTTGCGTATTTCACGAATGTACCTTATTCCGGACGGATGACACGGTGGATCATTGGCTCGGCGGCCGGCTTGTCGGCGCCGATCCGGTAGGCCGCCTGCACCTGGCGCACGGCCTGCTCGGCTGCCTCCTGGGTACGCGCGTGGACCGTGCCCAGCGGCTGGCCGACCTCGATGCGGTCGCCCAGTTCGACCAGGCCGGTCAGGCCGACGGCGAAGTCGATCGCATCCTGGGGACGCACGCGGCCGCCGCCCAGCGCGACCACAGCCAGGCCCAGGCCGCGGGTGTCGACCGAGGTCGCGTAGCCGCTTTGCACAGCCGGCACCGGCACGATGACCGGCGCGGTTTCCAGGTAGGCGTCGGGCTTGTCCATCAGGTCGGCCGGGCCGCCCAGGGCGGCGACCATGCGCGCGAAACGCTCGGCGGCTTCGCCCGAGTCGAGCGCGGCCTGCAGTTTTGCGCGCGCTTCCTCGTCGGTTGTCGCCAGGCCCGAGATGACCAGCATCTCGGCGCACAGCGCCATCGTCACTTCGTGCAGGCGGCGCGGGCGCGACTTGCCGCTCAGGTAGTCGATCGCGACGCGCACTTCGACCGCGTTGCCGGCGGCGTGGCACAGCGACTCGTTCATGCCGGTCAGGATGGCCGAGGTGCGCGTTCCCGCGCCGTTGCCGACGCTGACGATGCTCTCGGCCAGTTCGACCGACTTCTCGTAGGTCGGCATGAAGGCGCCGCTGCCCACTTTCACGTCCATCACCAGCGCATCGAGGCCCGCCGACAGCTTCTTCGACAGGATCGAGCCGGTGATCATCGCCACCGACTCCACGGTCGCCGTGGTGTCGCGGATGCTGTAGAAGCGCTTGTCGGCCGGCGCCAGCTGGGCGGTCTGGCCGATGATGGCCACGCCCACGTCCTTCACGACCTTGCGGAACAGCTCGGGATCCGGCACGGTGCTGTAGCCGGGGATCGAATCGAACTTGTCGAGCGTGCCGCCGGTGTGGCCCAGGCCGCGGCCCGAGATCATCGGCACGAAGCCGCCGCAGGCGGCGATCATCGGGCCGAGCATGAGCGAGACCACATCGCCGACGCCGCCGGTCGAGTGCTTGTCGACCACCGGGCCCGGCAGGTTCAGCGATTTCCATTCCAGGACCTGGCCGGAATCGCGCATCGCCAGCGTGAAGGCGACGCGTTCGTCCATGGTCATGTCGTTGAAGTAGACGGCCATCGCGAGGGCCGCGATCTGGCCTTCGGTGACGCTGCCGTCAGGGATGCCGCGCACAAAGAAGCGGATTTCTTCAGCGGTCAGGATGCCGCCGTCGCGCTTCTTGCGGACGATTTCTTGGGGGAGGAACATGCGATGTTCACCTCTCTGATTCAAATAATTCAAATGGACGCAACCGTGTCGGCCACGTCGAAAACGACGTAGGGTGGACGCCCCTGTGCCCACGCGGTGATAGGTAGCGTATGCGAGTCGATCACGCGATCGAAGCCATTACCCATACCAGCCCGACCACGACATCGCAGCCGTCAGCTATCACCGCGTGGACACGGGGCGCCCACCCTACCCGTCACGCGTTAACGTGACGGTCATTCATATCAACCTCAGACGCCGTACGGAATCCAGACATTTTTCACTTGGCTCGCGTGCTGCAGCACGCTGCGGCCGCAGGCCTGCTTCGCATCGAACCAGTCGCGGCCCTTGCCGCCGCCGACCCAGGTGCGCTTCAGGGTCTCGCTTGATAAACGCTCGACTTCGGCGCAACCTTCGGCCGAACCGTCGTGACGCCACACCGCGTCCACGTCGCCGTGGGTCGCCAGGGTGCGCGCCAGCTCGTCGGCCGAGCCGGTGACGATGTTCAGCGCGCCGCCAGGCAGGTCCGAGGTGTCCAGCACCTGGTACAGGTCGGTGGCGGACAGCGGGTAGGCTTCCGACGGCACGGCGACGACGCGGTTGCCCAGCGCCAGGGCCGGGGCGACCAGCGAGATGAAGCCCAGCAGCGGGTTCTCGTTCGGGCAGATCACGCCGATCACGCCGACCGGCTCGTTCAGGGCCACGGTGATGCCGTGCATCGGCGGCTGGTGCGCCAGGCCGTCGTACTTGTCGGCCCAGGCCGCCCAGTAGAACAGGCGCTCGATCGAGGCCTGCACTTCGCGGGCGGCGTCCTTGGCGCCGGTCTGTGCGGCGATGCGCTGGGCGAATTCGTCGGCGCGGATCGCCAGGTTCTCGGCGATGTAGTACAGCACCTGGGCGCGGTTGTGCGCGGTGGCCTTGGTCCAGCCGGCCGCCTTGTGCGCCGCTTCCACGGCATTGCGGATGTCCTTGCGGCTGCCTTCGCCCACCTCGGCCAGGAAGGCGCCGTTCGCGCCGACGATGGCGCGGCTGTAGGCGCCGTCCGGGCGGGCCTGCTTGCCGCCGATGTAGAGCTTGGCGGTGCGGTCGATCGCGAACGGGCTGTCAGCTTCGGCAGGCTTGACCTTGCCCTTCTCCGCCACGACCGGTGCGGCTGGGCGCGCGTCTTCGCTGCGGTGGGTCAGGTATTCGTACATGCCCTCCTTGCCGCCTTCGCGGCCGAAGCCCGATTCGCGGTAGCCGCCGAAGCCGCAGGCCGCGTCGAACTGGTTGGCGGTGTTGATCCAGACCACGCCGGCCTTGATCTGCGGCGCCACGTCCAGGGCCAGCGAAATCGATTCCGACCACACGCAGGCGGCCAGGCCGTAGACGGTGTTGTTGGCCAGCTGGACCGCTTCGCCCGGGGTGCGGAAGCTCATCGCGACCAGCACCGGGCCGAAGATCTCGGTCTGGGCGACCGAAGCCGAGGTCGAGGCGCCGGTGATCAGGGTCGGCAGGTACCAGGAGCCGGCGGCCGGCGCTTCGCAGTTCGGCTGCCAGATCTCGCAGCCTTCCGCGCGGGCGGCTTCCACCAGGCCGTGGATGCGCTGCTGCTGCACCGGATCGACCAGGGCGCCGATGTCGTTCGATTTGTCGAGCGGCGAGCCGACGCGCAGGTTCTGCATGCGCGCCTTGACCTTGGCGATGAAGCGGTCGTAGACCGATTCCTGCACCAGCAGGCGCGAGCCCGCGCAGCACACTTGCCCCTGGTTGAACCAGATCGAGTCGACCAGGCCTTCGACGGCCGCGTCCAGGTCCGCGTCGTCGAACACGATGAAGGGCGACTTGCCGCCCAGTTCCAGCGACAGCTTCTTGCCGCTGCCGGCGGTGGCTTTACGGATGATGCGGCCCACTTCCGTGGAACCGGTGAAGGCCAGCTTGTCGATGCCAGGGTGGTTGACGATGGCTTCGCCCACGCGGCCGTCGCCGGTGACGATGTTGACCACGCCGCTCGGGACGCCAGCCTGCTGGCAGATCTCGGCGAACAGCAGCGCGGTGAGCGAGGTGAACTCGGCCGGCTTGAAGACGACGGTATTACCGGCGGCCAGGGCCGGGGCGATTTTCCACGCCAGCATCAGGAGCGGGAAGTTCCAGGGCACGATCTGGCCGACCACGCCGACGGCGCGGTAGTCGGCGAATTCTTCGGCCTGCAGCGCGGCCCAGCCGGCATGGTAGTAGAAGTGGCGTGCGGCCAGCGGCAGGTCGGCATCGCGCGTTTCGCGGATGGTCTTGCCGTTGTCCAGGGTTTCCAGCACCGCGAACAGGCGGGCGTGCTTCTGCAGCAGGCGCGCCAGCGCGTACATGACTTTTGCGCGGCCGTGGCCGCCGAGGGCGACCCAGCCCGGCTGGGCGCGGCGTGCGGCCGCGACGGCGCGCTCGACGTCGTCGGCGGTGGCTTGCGTCACTTGCGCCAGTTCCGAGCCGTCGGCCGGATTGTTCGAGGCGAAGGTATCGGCAGCCTCGGTCCAGGCGTTGTCGATGAAGAGGCCGAAACGGCGTCCATGCTGGTCCAGCCACGCGTGTGCTTCTTTGGTGCTCTCGGGTGCGGGGCCGTAATCCATAGTTTGCAGAATCTCTTTAATTGTTGGCATGACGAATCCGTTCGGTGTTTAAGGTTGCGCGTGGCGGTGGGCTGCCGAGTAGGCGCCGGTGACGTAGTGCTCGAGCTGGCGCTCGATGTCGGTCAGCAGGCTCGACGCGCCGATGCGGAACAGGTGCGGCTGCAGCCACTCGTTGCCCAGCTCTTCCTTCATCACGGTCAGGTATTGCAGTGCCGACTTGGCGGTCGAGACGCCGCCGGCCGGCTTGTAGCCGACCATGAAACCGGTCTGCTCGTAGTATTCGCGGATTGCGCGCACCATCACCAGCGACACGGGGATGGTCGCGTTCACGCCTTCCTTGCCGGTCGAGGTCTTGATGAAGTCGGCGCCGGCCATCATGCAGACCCACGAGGCCTTCGCCACGTTGTCCAGGGTGACCAGGTCGCCGGTGGCGAGAATCGCCTTGACGTGGGCGTCGCCGCAGGCCTGGCGGTAGGCGACCATCTCGTCGTACAGGGCCTGCCAGTTACCGGTCAACACATGCTGGCGCGTGATGACGATGTCGATCTCGGTGGCGCCGGCGGCAACCGACAGTTCGATCTCGCGCACCTTGGTTTCCATGCTCGACAGGCCGGCCGGGAAAGCGGTCGACACGGCGGCGATCGGCAGGCGGCCCTGCAGGATCTTCGCGGCCGGCTGGATCATCTCGTGGTACACGCAGACGGCGCCGGTCTGCAGCGATTCCAGGCCCAGCGCTTCCATCAGGTCGGCGCGCAGCGGGCGCATCGCCTTGCGGCACAGGCGCTCGACGCGGCCAGGGGTGTCGTCGCCCGACAGCGTGGTCAGGTCCATGCACTCGATGGCGCGGATCAGCCAGGCGGCCTGGTATTCCTTCTTCACCGTGCGGCGGTTCGCCAGGCTGGCGGCGCGGCGGTCGGCCGCGTTGCGGTTCACCTTCAGGCTGTTGACCCAGCCCAGGTCCAGCCCGACGGCGGTATTACGTTTGAAGTCCAGGTTCTGGGTCATAGCAGTGCGGTTCCGTTCGAGAGGGGTTTGACGCCGAGGTGTTTCGCCAGGGTGGCGCCGATATCGGAGAAGGTCGATGCCGTCGGCAATTCCTGCGCCTTCACGTTCGGGCCGAAGAAGATCATCGGGATGTGTTCGCGGGTGTGGTCCGAGCCGGGCGCGGTCGGGTCGCAGCCGTGGTCGGCGGTGATCACGACCAGGTCGCCATCCTTCAGCTTGCTCATGAATTCCGGCAGGCGCGCGTCCAGCTCGTGCAGCGCGTTCGAATAACCGGCGACGTCGCGGCGGTGGCCGAAGTGCATGTCGAAGTCGACGAAGTTCACGAACGTCAGCGACTTTTCCGGCGCATCGATGGCCACTTCGAGCAGGCGGTCGAACAGGGCCATGTTGTCCGGGCCCTTGACCAGGCGGGTCACGCCCTGGCCAGCGAAGATGTCGCTGATCTTGCCGAGGGCGATGACTTCGCCGCCCGCGTCCTTGACGTGGTCGAGCAGCGTCGGGCTTGTGGGCGGCACGGCGTAGTCGTGGCGGTTCGCAGTGCGCTTGTAATCACCGTTCGCGCCGGTGAAAGGACGGGCGATCACGCGGCCGATGTTGTAGGGCTTGACCAGCTCGTAGGCCGCTTCGCAGACCTCGTACAGGCGCTCCAGGCCGAAATGCTCTTCGTGCGCGGCGATCTGCAGCACCGAGTCGGCCGAGGTGTAGAGGATCGGTTTGCCGCTGGCGACATGCTCGTCGCCCAGCTCGTTGATGATGGTGGTGCCCGAGGCGTGGCAGTTGCCCAGCCAGCCGGCGACGCCCGTGATCTCTTGCAGCTTGTCGGTCAGCTCTTGCGGGAAAGACGGCACGGTCTTCGGGAAGTAGCCCCAGTCGAACAGCACCGGCACGCCGGCGATCTCCCAGTGGCCGCTCTGCGTGTCCTTGCCGGTCGACTGCTCGCGCGCGACGCCCCAGGCGCCGGTAAACCCTTCGCGCTGGCCGAAGCCGGCGGCCCATTCGCCGCTGGCCTTGTGCGCGGCGGCGGCCAGGCCCAGGCGCTCGAGGTTCGGCAGCGACATCGGCTTGCCCTCTTTCGCGGCCCAGGCGGCAATATGGCCGAAGGTGTTGGCGCCCGTGTCGCCGTATTTGTCGGCGTCGGGCAGCGCGCCCAGGCCGAAGGAGTCAAGCAGGAGGATGAATGCGCGTGACATATGATCGCTCGTGTTTGTTTAGTTGGCTGCGCGCGGCACCGAGGCCAGGCGCTCGACGAAGGAGTGGATCAGGGTGACCAGGTCCTTGGCGGCGACGGCCGCGTACTTCAGGGTCTGCTCGTGCGACAGCGGGAACGGGGTCAGGCCTTCGGCCAGGTTGGTGATGGCGGAGACGCCGACCACTTTCAGGCCGCAGTGGCGCGCCGAGATCACTTCCGGCACCACCGACATGCCGACGACGTCGGCGCCGAGGGTCTTGAAGGCGCGGATTTCGGCGGCGGTCTCGAAGTTCGGACCCGGGGCCGCCAGGTAGACGCCCTCCGCCAGGGTGATGCCCTTCGCAAGCGCGGTTTCCTTGACCAGGTTGCGCAGGTCGGCGTCGTAGGCGTTGGCCATGCTGAAGAAACGCGGGCCGAAACGCTCGTCGTTCGGACCGGCCATCGGGCTGCCCGGCAGCAGGTTGATGTGGTCGGTCAGGACCACGACGCTGCCGGCATCCACTTCGGCGCGCAGAGAACCGGCGGCATTCGTCACCAGCAGCATCTCGCAGCCGAGCAGCTTGAAGGTGCGCACGGCCGAGGTCATCACGGCGGCGCCATAGCCTTCGTAGAAGTGGCCGCGGCCCTTCATGCAGACAACCGGCACGCCGGCCAGGGTGCCCAGCACCAGTTCGCCCGCGTGGCCGTGCACGGTGCTGATCGGGAAGCCCGGCAGGTCGGCATAGCTGATCGAGACGGCGTCCGTCATCTGTTCGGCCAGCACGCCGAGGCCGGAACCGAGGATCATCGCGACGCGCGGTTCGAAGCCCGGCTTACGGGCGCGGATGACGTCGGCGGCTTCGAATGGGGTATTGCTGGACATGGTATTCCTTCGTATGAAACTGAAATCGGGGAGAGGCTGTCGTGCGGACCTGGTATGCGGGGAAGCGGCCCGGCGCCGCTGCGGCGAGGGCGCGATGAAGCCAAAATTGTTCTAACTATGCATTATCCCGGATATGTATGGCAAATACCATTTTTGTTAGGCATTTATATGAGGCGAAAATAAATCTTCGTAAAGACGATCGAGAAGTGTTGGCTTGGAGATACAATTTGATTAACACGACAATATGAACTGAATGCGACATTGACTGCGTCAAAACAATTGTCTAGTATCGATCAACATTTGTTTATAAGTGCCGACCGTGACTGAACTCTCGAAGAAAGAACAGTTGTACGAGCTGATCCGCGCCAATCCCTTCATTGCGCAGCAGGACCTCGCCGCCGAACTTGGCCTGTCGCGCTCGGCCGTGGCCGGCTACATCGCCACCCTGGTGCGCGAGCGCCGCCTGCTCGGGCGCGCCTATGTATTGCCCGACAACCGCCCGATCGTCTGCGTGGGCGCCGCCAACCTCGACCGCAAGCTGCGCGCCGAGGGCGCGCTCGTCATGGGCACCTCGAATCCGGCCAGCGGCGTCGAGTCCTTCGGCGGCGTGGCCCGCAACATCGCCGAGAACCTGGCGCGCATGGGCGCGGCCGTGTCCCTGATCACGGCGGTCGGCAACGATTCTTCGGGACGCGCCCTGCTCGCCCACGCCGAGAGCGTCGGCATCGACACCCGCGGCGCCCTCAAGCTCGACGACGCCGGCAGCGGCACCTACACCGCGGTGCTCGACGGCGAAGGCCAGATGGTGGTCGCCCTGGCCGACATGGCCCTGTACGACCGCATCACCCCCGCTTTCCTCGACACCCGCCAGCAGCAGCGCGCCGGCGCCTCGCTGATCGTGGCCGACCTGAACCTGAGCATGGACGCCATCGCCGCGCTGCAGCGCGATGCCGCGCGCGACAGCGTCTCGCTGATCCTGGTGGCAGTGTCGGAGCCGAAGATGAACCGCCTGCCGGCGTCCCTGGTCGGCGTGCGCCTGCTGATCCTGAACGAAGGCGAACTGGCCGCGCGCGTGGGCCGCACCCTGCAAGGTGACGCCGAACTGGCGGCCGCCTGCCGCGAACTGCAGGAGCAGGGAGCGGAGGACGTCGTGGTGACGCTGGGCGCGCGCGGCGTGCTGTTCACCGTGCCGGGCGGCGGCGCCGAACGCCTCGACGCGCCGCCGGCCGAGGTGGTCGACGTCACCGGCGCCGGCGACGCCTTTGCCGCCGCGGTCGTGCTCTCGCTGCACAGCGGCGGCGCCGACCTGGCCCTGGCCTGCCGCCGCGGCCTGCAACTGTCGGCCATGACGGTCGAATGCCGCCAGACCGTCTGCCCGCAACTTGCGCCCGATACCTTCGGCGCCCTGATTCCTAGCGCATAACAAAGCCTCCATGGCTGCGTTGCATCGTCTCGCCGTACGTTCGTACTGTCTTCGACTCTGCGCCTTGCCCTGGAAGCTTTGTTAAGCGCTATAAATAGAATAAGGTAGTAAAACCATGCAATCCTTCCTGCTGTTCTCCCCCGAAGTCGCCGCTGCAAAGAGCGCCGGCCGCCCCGTCGTCGCCCTCGAGTCGACCATCATCTCGCACGGCATGCCCTACCCGCAGAACGTGCAGACTGCGCGTGAGGTCGAGCAGATCATCCGCGACGCCGGCGCCGTGCCGGCCACCATCGCCATCATCGACGGCAAGATCTGCGTCGGCCTGAACGACGAGCAGCTCGAACGCCTCGGCACCGCCCAGGACGCGATCAAGGTCAGCCGCCGCGACCTGGCCTACGTGCTGTCGCAGAAGCTGCTGGGCGCCACCACCGTTGCCGCGACCATGATCTGCGCCGAACTGGCCGGCATCGAGGTGTTCGTCACCGGCGGCATCGGCGGCGTGCACCGCGGCGCCGAGACCAGCTTCGACATCTCGGCCGACCTGCAGGAACTGGCCGCCACCAACGTCGCCGTGGTCTGCGCCGGCGTGAAGTCCATCCTCGACATCGGCCTGACCCTGGAATACCTGGAAACCCACGGCGTGCCGGTGGTGAGCGTCGGCCAGCCGGGCTTCCCGGCCTTCTTCACGCGCGAATCGGGCTTCAAGGCCGACTTCCAGCTCGACTCCTCGGAAGAGCAGGCGGCATTCATCCGCACCAAGTGGCAGCTCGGCCTGCAGGGCGGCGTGGTGGTCAGCAACCCGGTGCCGGCGGAATCCGCCATGCCGAAGGAAGAAATCGACCGCATCACCGAGCAGGCATTGCAGGAGGCCGACGCCCAGGGCGTGACCGGCAAGGCGGTCACGCCTTTCCTCCTGGCGCGCATCAAGGAGCTGACCGAGGGGCGCAGCCTGGCCACCAATATCGCGCTGGTCAAGCACAACGCCCTCGTCGGCGCGCGCCTGGCCGTCGCCCTGAACGGCAACGCCTGATCCGAAAGCCGCCATGTCGATCGACCTGAAACAGCTGAAGTACTTCCTCGCCGTGGCCGAGGAGAAGAGCTTCAGCCGCGCCGCCGAGCGCCTGCACATCTCGCAGCCGCCGCTGTCCCAGCAGATCATGAAGCTCGAATCGGAACTCGGGGTGCGCCTGTTCGCGCGCACCACGCGCAGCTTCGAGCTGACCATGGCCGGCAAGGCGCTGATGCAGGAAGCGACCGAGCTGCTCGGCCGGATGCGCATGACGATCGACACCATCCGCCAGATCGACCGCGGCGAGGTCGGCCGCCTGCGCGTGGGCATCGTCGGCTCGGCGATGTGGGGCCCGATCCCCAGCCTGCTGGAGCGTTTCCAGACCGAGTTCCCGCGCGTGACCTGGACCCTGCACGAGCTGGGCCCGGACCAGCAGCTGGAGGCGCTGCGCTCGAAGCAGATCGACGTCGGCTTCTGGCGCGAACCGCGCCTGGACGAGGAGGAGCTCAAGCAGGCCAACCTGCGCCAGGACCTGTGCTTCCGCGAGAATTTCTGCGTCGCCGTGCACAAGGAGCACCCGCTGGCGCGCCAGGAAGCGATCGAGCTGACAGACATCGCCAACGAGCCGATGCTGACCCTGCACCTGAACCAGTCGGCCGAGCCGCGCTACCTGATCCAGTGCTGCGTGAACGCGGGCTTCCAGCCGGCCATCTTCCAGGAAGCGGCCGAGCCCCAGACCCTGCTGGCGATGGTCGGCGCCAGGCTCGGCGTGGCCCTGATGCCGCAGACCACCAGCCGCATCGGCTGGCCGGGCGTGGCCTTCCTGCCGATCCGCACCAATGCCCCGTCGGCCAACCTGTACATCACCACCACCAGCCAGGACGACGCGCCGGTGGTGCGGGCCTTCCTGAAGATCCTGGAACGCGACACGGAATAAGCGAGAGGGATCGGCAAGCGCGCACGCCTGCCCAGGGGCCGGGAGCGCCGGCTGGCGCTTCTGCTACAGTGGCGGGACGGGCGCCTGACCAGCCGGTTGTCGGCTGCGGCCCGCCAGCCAACAGGAATGCCGTTTCATGCCCGCAGCACCCCTGCCGCCCGATGAGGCCCGACGCCAGGCCCTGCTCGATTCGCTCGGCCTGCTCGACACCGCGCCCGAGCCCGTGTTCGACCAGATCACCCGCCTGGCCAGCCGCCTGCTCGGCTTTCCCATCACCCTGTTCACGCTGATCGACCGCGACCGCCAATGGTTCAAGTCGCGCGTCGGCCTGCCCCTGGCCGAGACGCCGCGCACGCAATCGTTCTGCGCGCACGCCCTGCTGCAGAGCGACCCGATGGTGGTCCCCGACGCCTCGGTGGACGAGCGTTTCCGCGACAATCCCTTCGTCACCGGGCCGGCCCAGGTGCGCTTTTACGCCGGGGTGCCGATCCGCAGCCTGGAAGGTCTTCCGCTCGGCACCCTGTGCGCGGTCGACACCCGCCCGCGTACGCTCGGCGCCGATCAGCTCCTGACCCTGATCGAGCTGGCCGAAGTCATCGCGCGCGAAGTGCACTACCGCGAGCGCCTGGCGCTGGCCGGCCACCACGTGGTGGCGTCGACCGACGCCCTGCAGGCCACCGAGGCGCGCCTGCACTCGATCTTCGAGCTGGCCAGCGTCGGCATCGGCCTGATCGACCGCGATTTCCGCTTCCTCGGCGTCAACCCCGCGATCACGCGCATCCTCGGCTACAGCATCGAGGAGCTGGAGCGGCTGACGGTGCGCGACGTCACCCATCCGGACGACATGGCGGCCAGCGCGGCCTGGTTCCAGCGCCTGCGCGACGGCGAGATCGAAGAGTACGCGATGGACAAGCGCTACCTGCGCAAGGACGGCGCCACGGTCTGGGTCAGCCTGCACGTGAGCCGCAAGACCGACGCCGCCGGCGAGATCGAATACTTCATCGGCTTCATCAACGACATCAGCGCCCAGAAGGCGGTTGAACAGGAGCTGAACGTCCTGCATGCGAACCTGGAAGCGCGGGTGGCCGAGCGCACGCGCGAGCTGCAGGAAGCGAACGCCCGCCTCTCGGCGGCGCTGGCGCGCCAGCAGGCTGCCGAGCAGGCCCTGAAGGCACGCGAGGCGCAACTGAGCAGCGTGATAGCGAACGCCAACGACGCCTATATCGCGCTCGACGCAGCCGGGCGCGTCACCGCCTGGAACCGTGCGGCCGAGGAGACCTTCGGCTGGAGCGCGCAGGAAGCCGCCGGCGCCACGCTCGACCGCCTGATCATTCCGCCCGAGATGGCGGCGCAACACGCTGCCAGCATGGCACGCTACCTGCACACCGGCGACGCCAAGTTGATCGACAACCGGCTCGAAGTGCCCGCCATGCGCAAGGACGGCAGCCGCCTGATGATCGAGATCCGCATCCGCGCGCTGGAGGTCAACGGGGAAACCCTGTTCAGCGCCTTCCTCCACGATATCTCGGAGCGCAAGCGCGCCGAGGCCCAGCGCGAGTACGAGAACCGGCACGACCCGCTGACCAACCTGCTCAACCGCCGCGCCCTGATGGAGATGCTGCCGCGGGCCCAGGCGCGCGCGGCGCGGCGCCAGTCGACGCTGGCCCTGCTCTTCCTCGATCTCGACGGTTTCAAGGCGGTCAACGACAGTTTCGGCCACGATGCGGGCGACGAGCTGCTGCGCGTGGTCGCGCAGCGCCTGCTGGCATCGGTGCGGGTGAACGACAGCGTGTTCCGGCTGGCCGGCGACGAGTTCACCCTGGTGCTCGAGGACCTGGACGGCACGGCCGCCGGCGCCCAGTGCGTGGCCGCGAAACTGCTGAAGAATATCTCGGAGCCTATCCCGGTCGGCAAGGCCAACGCCCACGTCGGCGTCAGCATCGGCATCGCGCTCTACACGCCGGGCAGCGGTCGCAGCGCGGAAGAGCTGATCAAGGAAGCCGACAGCGCGATGTACGAGGCGAAAAAGGCCGGACGCGGCCGGGTCTGGCCAGCGCCGTCAGACGAATTCTAGTGAGTGGCGCCGGCGATGGCGACGCCCACGCCCGCGCCATTTCCCGCGCCATTTCCCGCACCCTCGCCACCACGCACCGCCACCTCGACCGCCACCCGCAATCCCTCGACGATCTCATCGAGCGCCATCGAAGGCGCGCCGGGGAAGGCCACGGCCTGCTCGGGCAGGTAGGGCACGTGGATGAAGCCGCCGCGCACGGCCGTGCCGTCGATGTGGTGCATCAGGCCGTAGAACACGTGGTTGCACACGAAGGTGCCGGCGGTCTGCGACACCGAGGCCTTCAGGCCGCGCTCGCGCATCGCGCCGACGATGGCCTTGATCGGCAGGGTCGCGAAGTAGGCCGCCGGGCCGCCGGCGACGATGGGCGCGTCGAGCGGCTGCTGGCGGTCGTTGTCGAGGATGGGCGCGTCGTCGACGTTGATCGCCACGCGCTCGACGGTGAGGTCGGCGCGCCCGCCGGCCTGGCCGACGGCGATGACCACGTCCGGCTTGATCTCGTCGATCGCGCCTGCGAGCACCCGGTTGGCGAAGCCGAACACGCAAGGCAGTTGCAGCACTTCGACCAGGAAGTCGTCGCCGCTCCAGCCCTTGAGGGCGCGCACCGCTTCCCAGGCCGGGTTGATGCTCGCTCCGTTGAATGGCTCGAAGCCGGTCAGCAGGACAGTCTTTTTCATCGCTATCGATTCATCAGGAAGTAGAGGAGGACGATGTTCGCCGCCAGCAGCGGCAGCGCCGTCGGTATTTGCGCCTTGATCACCGCATTCTTGTCGGGCAGCTCGAGCAGGGCCGCCGGCACGATATTAAAGTTCGCAGCCATCGGCGTCATTAATGTGCCGCAATACGCGCTGAACATGCCAATGGCAGCCATCACCGCCGGATCGGCGCCGTAGACGTTCACCAGCACCGGCACGCCGATGCCGCCGGCAATCACCGGGAAGGCCGCAAAACCATTGCCCATGATAACGGTGAACAGCGCCATGCCGATACAGTAGAGAGCCACGGCGGCCAGGCGCGAGTCGACGTCGAACCAGCTCGTGCTCACCTGCGCCACCGCCTTGCCCACGCCCGCTTCCGTGAACAGCAATCCCAGTACGGCCAGCATGTGCGGCAGCGTGACCGCCCAGCTCATGGCGTCGACCAGGCGCCGCGCCTCGCGCACGCCCTGCACCGGGCTGGAACGCGTGAGCCAGCAGGCCGCCGCCACCGCCAGCAGCGCGCCGCAGCCGAGACTGGCCAGGGTCAGGTGGGCCTTGTCGAACAGTACATAATCGCCGATGCGCGCATCCTTCAGGACCGTTGCGCCGAGCACGGTGACGACCGGGATCACCAGCGCCGGCAGGAACAGTTTATTGCCCAGGCGCGCGGCGCTGGCGCGGCGCTCGGCTTCGGGCAGCGTGCCGTGGCGACCCTGGCGCACCAGGCCGCAGCCGGCCAGCAGCGCCATCGCAAGCATGACCGCGCCGGCCAGGGCGGCGGGAATGTGGTCGCCGGCCAGGTAGACGAAGGCGTACAGGCCCCAGAACAGCGCGCTCGTGAAGCGTCGCGGATGGTCGGCATCGAGCAGGGTCAGGAGCGCGACCACGCCCAGCAGCAGGCCGACCAGCACATACAGGAAGTCGAGCGAGAAGATCACTTGCCCTCCCCTTCGCGCAAGATGGCGGCGTCGAGGCGGCGCAGGTTCCAGCTGTGAATGACGAAGGCGCAGACCGCCGTCGGGATGCCCCACAGCGCCATGCGCAGCGGGTCGACCTCGATGCCCTCGGCGCGCAGGATGGTCTGCATCAGCACGATGGCGCCGAAGGCGACGAAGATGTCCTCGCCGAAGAACAGGCCGACGTTATCGGTGGCCGCCGCCATGGCGCGGATGCGGTAGCGCAGCTTGTCGGACAGCTTGCCGTTACGCGCCTCGGCCGCGCCCTCGGCCAGGGGAGCGACCAGCGGCCGCACCATCGAGGGCTGGCCGCCCAGGCTGGTGAGGCCGGCGGCGGCCGAGGTCTCGCGCAGGAACAGGTAGACGATCAGGAGGCGCCCGGCGGTGGCCGAACGGATCTTCGCGATGCTGGCCATCGCGTGCTCCTTCAGGCCGAAGCGCTCGAGCAGGCCGACCGCCGCCAGCGGCAGCAGCAGGACGAGGGGCAGGTTGCGCGTCTTGACGAAGGCCGTGCCGAGCGACTCGAGCACGTGCATGAAGGGCATGGCGGCAGCCGCCCCGGTCACGCCGCAGGCGGCCACCACGACCAGGACGGGGTTGGCGCGCAGCAGGAAGCCGGCGGCGATGACGGCCACGCCCAGCAGCGGCCACAGATTGACAGCGGTTTGCAATACGGTCTCCGGCTTCGAATGGTTAGCCGGACAAGTTTAACCGAAGGCAAGAACTGAGCGTAGCCCGGCGGGATCGCGCCGCCGCACCTTCGCGCGCCGCGTCCAGGCGCGGAAATGTGGGTTTTGATGAGAATCGGGACCGGAGAAAACTGCTAGGATCGCCCATCAGGCGAGATGGCGCCAGGCGCTATCCGAATATCACCCCTATTCTTCCGCGAACCCATGAAATTTTCCGTCATGCCATCGAACGTCGATGTCGCCGCGCCACTGATCTACATGTGGCAGATCCACGATACCGGCGGCGTGCTCATCGGCCGCTACATCGGCAAGGCCAATGGCGGCGACAAGCGCCCGACCCGGCATTACGCACGCAACGTCGAGCGCTATCTGGAAGGTAAGCCGTACAGGAACGGGAAGCATTACCGCCGCGTCCATCTCGCGCTGGCCGCCGCCGTGCGGTCCGGGCACGCCATCTCCCTGAGCTACCTGTGCAATGTGCGCGAAGACCAGGACATCTTCGAGGTCGAACGCCAGCACATCCGGGAATATCGCAGCGACGCCCAGGACGGCATCGGCCTGAACGGCCCCCTCGCCGGCCACCGGCAGGCAGTCCGCAGCGAGGCCCCGCCCGCCCTGCCCACCCAGGCGTCGGACGCCGGCGCCCGTCCCGATCTCGATGACTTCCTCGACGTCGTCGAAGAACATTTCCCGGGCCTGTTCGAGGCGCGTCCGGGAAGCGGGCGTTACTCGCTGTACCTGGACAAGCAGCGCATCCTTCGTGCGAAGCAGGGCCGGCCCGGCGGCGCCGTACAGGTCAAGCAGGCCCAGAGTTCGCGCAACGGGCCCGATGTCGGGTTTTCCTGGAACGGCCAGGAGGCCGCGATCGTCGAGGCCATCGACACCGAACTGGCTCTGTTCAGGGCGCGCACGCCGTCGGCCTGACCCAGGCAACGCGGCTTCGCTCGCCGCGGCGCGCCTGACGGCGGCGAGCGGCGCAGCGAAGGCTCAGGACCGCGTCACGCCGGCCGCACCGGATTGACGGCCAGGTCGCCGACCACGGTATTCCAGCGCCGCACGTGGAAGGCGCGCACCAGGCCGTGGGTCACGTAGGGATCTTTTGCCGCGAACAGCTGCGGCACCTGCGGGCTGTCGCACTGGAACAGCAGCAGCGCGCGGTCGGCCGGCTCGTCGAGCGCGCCGGCCAGCACCAGCTCGCCGCGCTCCTGGGCTTCCCAGGCCAGGCGCAGGTGTTCGTTGCGGAATTCGGCGCGGCGTTCGAGGTAATCGGGAGCAAGATCGTAGGTGAGCAGGTAATGCACGTGGACTCCTGTTGGTGCGGACGGATGGATATGCGATAGTACCTCAGGCGCAGCGCGATGCGCGCCGCGGGCCCGGCTGGCGTGCACCTGCGCACGCTTGATCGTGCTCATGGCCGCCGTGATCCCGGCCATTAATCTCGATGCGGTCACGAATGCCCAGGAGATGCCATGACCCCGACTTTCTTCTCCCTGCTTCTGCGCTCTCCGCTGCTGCGCCACCCCGCGCTGCGCCTCGGCGCGCTCCTGCTCTCGGCCACGCTGGCCGGCTGCGGCGGCGGCGTCTCGCTGGGATTCGGCTACGTCGACTACGACGACGACTACCCCGACAAGCCGGACTGGCCGGGCCATGGCGGCCCTCCCTCCGACCCCGGCATTTTCCTGATCGCCGGCGGCCTGTGTCCGACCTGCGGCGGCTCGCTCGACGGTTCCGGCTCCGCCGCCCGTTTCGACGGGCCCGACGGCATCGTGCTCGGCCCCGACGGCAACCTGTATGTGGCCGAGCGTAACAGCGGCACCATCCGCAAGGTGTCGCAGCAGGGCGTGGCCGTCACCCTGGCGGGCAGCGCGGGCGCGCCGGGCAGCGCCGACGGCGCCGGCGGCGCGGCGCGCTTCAACGAGCCGACCCGGCTCGAAGCCGACATCGACGGCAACCTCTACGTCACCGACACCGGCAACTCGACGATCCGGCAAGTGAGCGCCAGCGGCGCCGTCACCACCCTCGCCGGCACGGCCGGCGAATGCGGCAGCGCCGACGGCAACGCCGGCAATGCGCGCTTCTGCAAGCCGCAGGGCATCACGCTCGACCGCAACGGCAACCTGTATGTCGCCGACACGGCGAACCACACGATCCGCCGCATCGACCGCGCCAACAACGTCACCACCATCGCCGGCGCGGCCGGCGCCTGCGGCAGCGCCGACGGGCGCGGGGCCCAGGCGCGCTTCTGCGAACCGCAGGACATCAAGGTCGACGACGACGGCTACCTGTACGTGGCCGACACCGCCAACTCGACCATCCGCGAAATCTCGCCGTCGGGCGACGTGCGCACCATCGCCGGCGCCGCCGGCCAGTGCGGCAGCGTCGACGGCCAGGGAACCACGGCACGCTTCTGCCGCCAGGCCGGATTGACGATCGACGGCGCCGGCAACCTGTTCGTGGCCGATACCGGCAACGGCACCATCCGCCGCATCGGCATCTCGGGCGAAGTGAATACCGTGATCGGCGTGGCCGGCGCCCAGAACGTGGTGCTCGGCCCCCTGCCGGGCAGCCTGAACGCGCCGCGCGGCATCACGGTGCTGGCGGCCGGCAGCCTGGCCGCGACCTCGCAGAACATGGTCCTGCGCCTGGTGCCGCGGTAAGCCCCCTAGCGTGCGTGACGGTGGCGACGCTTGTGTCAGACTGTCCTTCGTTCCCGACAACCCAGGAGATCCGTCATGCCCAAGTCCACGCTCGCCGGCCATCCGCTGCACCCGATGCTGATCGTCGCGCCCGCCGCCCTGATTCCCTTCGGCTTCATCCTCGACGCGATGCACCGCGCCACAGACAACGACGACTACGCCACCGCTTCCTATTACAGCCTGGCGGGTGGCCTGATCGGCGGCCTGGCGGCGGGCGTCGCCGGGGCCATGGATTACATGGCGATCGAGCGCGAGACCGAGGTCAAGCGTACGGCGAACGTGCACGCCCTCCTGAACACCGGCGCGCTGGCGCTCACCGCCGCCAACGTCATCGCGCGCAAGGACACCCGCCACCACCGCGGCGGCTCGCTGGCCATGTCGGCCCTGGCGGCGGCCGGTGTGCTGCTGTCCGGCTGGTTCGGCGGCAAGCTGGTCTATGAACAGGGCATGCGCGTGAAAGGCGTGAGCCCGGTGCAGGACGTGCCCGAGCTGAAGGCGCCGGGCGACGAGGTGATGGAACACGCGATGAGCGCGGCCGAGAAATACATTCCGGCGGCAGGTCCGGTGATGCGATAAAAACACTTGCGCAACGCCGGCGCTTACCGGGCGCGGCGGACAAGACAGGGCCTGTCGTCTCCGTCCGCGCCTGCGTCATACTGTTGCGCAGAACACACTTCCCCGCCAACTCAGCCATATGCTGCGATGCATTGCGATATGGCGCACAGACCAGTTCCGACCGTCGAGGTAGACTGGCACCATGAACACTTCCAAGAAAATGGCGGCAGGGATGGCGGGTTTCGCCAGCGTGTTGTGGCTGGGGCTGACCGCCGCGGTGGCGGCAAACCAGCGCCGGCTGGTGTTCAATCCCACCATCATCCCCGAGGTCAACAGCCCGCGCAGCAGCGGCCATCGCACCCGCCCCATCGTCCTGCGCGCGAAAGACGGCACCCGCCTGTGCGGCTGGCTGATGACGCCGCGCGTGCCCGGTCCGCGCCCCGCCGTGCTGTACTTCGGCGGCCGTTCCGAGGAAGTGTCCTGGGTGGTGCGCGACGCCGGCAACCTGTTCCCGAACATGACCGTGCTGGCCATGAACTACCGCGGCTACGGCAATTCCCACGGCGACCCGGCCGAAACCCACATGGTCGAAGATGGCTGCACCCTGTTCGACTGGCTGGCCGCCCTCGGCCAGGTCGATGCGCGCCGCATCGCCGTGGTCGGCCGCAGCCTGGGCTCGGGCGTCGCGGTGCAGGTGGCCAAGGAACGCGCCGCCCACTCCGTGGTCCTGATCACGCCCTACGATTCGATCCTGGCGATCGCCAAGCGCAAGTTCCGCGCCATGCCGATCGAGTACATGCTGCGCCACCGCTTCGAGTCGATCAAGCATGCGCCCTCGCTCAAGGTGCCGACCTATGTGCTGCGCGCGGAGAGCGACGACATCGTGCCCCACTCGCATACCGACCAGTTGTGCCAGAAGCTGGCCAACCTGATCGCCGACGACATCGTCCCCGGTTCCGATCACCTGAATATTCCCTACCTCGAAGCGACGCAGGCGCGCATCGCCGGCTTCCTGACCGAGCGCTTCAGCCAGCCCCTGCCGGCCCCGCAGATCATCGAAACTGTGGCGTGAAGGAAAAAAATGCCGAATCTTGTCGGCATTTATATTTCCCTCGAATAAATTGCCAAGTAAAATCGTATTTGTCATGCATCTATGGACTGATGCATATTTGACAGGTTGAGCTGCGACGGTTCCCGCTACCCGGCGCCACGCAGCGCATGGCCGGCCCGGGCTTCCCCTTGTTGTTGCGATGGTGCGACATTCGCACGCGCAAAAGCTGGGAGTAAAGGCCGCGATACAAATCGACACCCCATGAAACGTTCGGGGCTGACACAATCCGCACGGCATCAGACTGCGCCAGCACAAACAGTGCCATCCGCAGGATGCCTTGCCTTTGGGCCGCCCCTCCCAACGCAGCCGTTGCGCCGGGTACAATATCGAAATTCCAGGAGCCATTCATGAAATTCAAGCAACTCAGCATGACGATTGCAGCACTGTGCATCGCCGGCACGGCAAGCGCAGCCAATCCGAAACTGGGCATCGTCTATGATGCCGGCGGCAAGTTCGACAAGTCGTTCAACCAGTCCGCTTTCGAAGGCGCTGAGCGCTTCAAGAAAGAGACCAACATCCCCTACATCGAAGTGCAGGCCAACAGCGATACCCAGGCCGAGCAGGTGATGCGCGGCCTCGCGCGCAAGAAGCTCGACATGATCGCCGCGATCGGCTTCTCGCAGACCCAGGCCGTGGCCAAGGTTGCCAAGGAATTCCCGAAGGTCAAATTCGTCCTGATCGACTCGATCGCGCCGGGCGCGAACGTCAACTCGATCATGTTCAAGGAACAGGAAGGCTCCTACCTGGTCGGCGTGGCCGCCGCCATGGCATCGAAGTCGAAGAAGATCGGCTTCGTCGGCGGCATGGACATCCCGCTGATCCGCGCCTTCGCCTGCGGCTACAGCCAGGGCGCCAAGGCCCAGCAGCCGAAGATCGACATCATGTCGAACATGGTCGGCACCACCGCCGCGGCCTGGAACGACCCGGCCAAGGGCGGCGAGCTGGCGCGCCAGCAATTCGACCGCGGCGCCGACGTCGTGTTCGCCGTCGCCGGCGGCTCGGGCATGGGCGCGCTGCAGATGGCCAAGGAAAAAGGCAAGCTGGCCATCGGCGTCGATTCGAACCAGAACTACCTCCACCCGGGCAACATGCTGACCTCGATGGTCAAGCGCGTCGACGTCGCGATCTATGACTCCTTCATGCAGGTCAAGAACGGCACCTGGAAGGGCGGCGTCACCTACAAGGGCCTGAAGGAAGGCGGCGTGGACTGGGTGCTGGACAAGGACAACCGCAAGGTCGTCACCCCGGAAATGGAAAAGCGCGTCAATGGCGTGAAGGCCGACATCATCAACGGCAAGATCAAGGTCATCGACTACCGCGCCGGCAGCAGCTGCCCGGTCTGATTCTGTCATTTTCTTCAAGAGCGCGCCGCGCCGGATATCCGGTCCGGCGCGCTTTTAAATGTATTGAACGCTCAATGCATTGCCCCCTCAAGCATTCACATTTTTACTACTGATCGCTATGCAGCCAGCCGTAGAATTTCGCAATATAAGCAAGGCCTTCGGGCCGGTGCAAGCGAACGCTGACGTCAGCTTCACGATCGCCAAGGGCTCGATCCATGGCGTCATCGGGGAGAACGGCGCCGGCAAATCCACCCTGATGAGCATCCTGTACGGCTATTACCACGCCGACAGCGGCCAGCTCCTGATCGACGGCCAGGAGCGCAACATCCGCACCAGCCAGGAAGCCATCGGCCTGGGCATCGGCATGGTCCACCAGCACTTCATGCTGGTCGAGAACATGACCGTGCTCGACAACGTGATGCTGGGCGCCGAAGGCGGTTTCAAGCTCAACAAGAACCGCGCCGCGGTCGAGGCGACACTGCGCGAGATCTGCGCCAAGTACCGCCTCGACGTCGACCCGCTGGCCACCATCCACGATCTGTCGGTGGGCGCCCAGCAGCGCGTCGAGATCCTGAAACAGATCTACCGCAGCGCCAACATCCTGATCCTGGATGAACCCACCGCGGTGCTGACCACCCAGGAAATCGCTTCGCTGTTCGACATCCTGCGGCTGTTCAAGGAACAGGGCAAGACCATCATCCTGATCACCCACAAGCTGCAGGAGATCATGGACATCACCGACCAGGTGACGGTGATGCGCGCCGGCCGCGTGTCGGGCGCCGTGGCCACCCGCGACACCTCGAAGGAGCAGCTGGCCAACATGATGGTCGGCCGCCCGATCGAGGGCAATCTGCCGCGCAAGCCTTTCAAGCCGGGCGCGCCGGTGCTGAAGGTGTCGAACCTGCAACTGCAGGACGCCAACAAGGTGCAACTGCTGGCCGACATCAACCTGAACGTGCGCGCGGGCGAGATCGTCGCCATCGCCGGCGTGTCGGGCAATGGTCAGAGCGAACTGATGGAAATCCTGGCCGGCATGCGCCTGCCGACCTCCGGCACGGTCGAACTCGAAGGCAAGGCCCTGCCCTATGCCGGCCGCGCCAACGCCGACGGCCTGCCCGCCACCTTCCGCAAGCTCGGCATCGGCCACGTGCCGGAAGACCGCCTGCGCGACGGCGTGATCAAGGATTTCTCGGTCGTGCAGAACACCGTCTTCGGCTATGAAGACCGGGTCAGGAACCGCTGGGGCCTGTTCGACTTCGAGGCGATCGGCAAGCGCTGCGCCCACCTGCTGCAGGCTTTCGACGTGCGCCCGAACAATCCGGACCTGCGCATCGGCCTGCTCTCGGGCGGCAACCAGCAGAAGGTCGTGATCGCGCGCGAAGTCTCGGCCGCACCGAAACTGATGCTGGTCGGCCAGCCGACCCGCGGCGTCGACATCGGCACCATCGAATCGATCCACACCCAGCTGCTGCGCCTGCGCGACGAGGGTGTCGCCATCCTGCTGGTGTCGACCGAACTCGAAGAAGTGCGCGCCCTGGCCGACCGCATCGTGGTCGTCTCGGGCGGCCGCATCACCGGCGAACTGAACATTGACGAATTCGACACCACCCGCATCGGCCTGCTGATGGGCGGGATGCACAAATCATGAAAACAACCGAACTTCCACGCTGGGCCACGGGCGTCGTCCTGCCTGTCCTGAACCTGCTGTCGGCGCTGCTGGTCGCGGCGCTGGTGATCCACCTGCTGGGCGAGAGCCCGGTCGAATCGATGAAGATCCTGATCGACTCGGCCGTCATCAATCCGGAAGGCCTGGCCTACACCCTGTTCTACGCCAGCACCTTCATCTTCACGGGCCTGGCCGTGTCGATCGCCATGAAGGCGGGCCTGTTCAACATCGGCGCCGAAGGCCAGATGTACTTCGGCGGCCTGGGCCTGACCCTGGCCATCCTGGCTTTCGATGCGAGCCTCTCGCCCTGGCTGCTGATCCCGCTGGCGATGATCGGGGCCGCCGTGTTCGGCGCCCTGTGGGCTTTCCTGCCGGGCTACCTGCAGGCCAAGCGCGGCAGCCACGTGGTGGTCACGACCATCATGTTCAACTTCATCGCCGCCAGCCTGATGAACTTCATCATCGTGAAGTACCTCATCCCCGAGGGCGAGCAGAACCCGGCCAGCCGCGTCTTCGCGGACTCGGCCATGCTGCCGACCCTGAACACCTGGTTCCCCTTCTTCGGCGACACGCCGCTCAACATCGGTTTCCCGATCGCGATCGTCGCCCTGGTCATCTACGGCGTGATGGTGTCGCGCTCGACCTGGGGCTACCAGTTGCGCGCCACCGGCCTGAACCAGCACGCCGCCCACTACGCCGGCGTGCGCATCAGCCGCATGATCATTGTCGCCATGCTGATCTCGGGCGCCCTGGCCGGCCTGGCATCGGTCAACTCGATCATGGGCTCGACCCACTACCTGAGCCTGAACTTCCCGGCCGGCGCCGGCTTCGTCGGCATCGCCATCGCGCTGATGGGGCGCCAGCACCCGGTCGGCATCTTCCTGTCCTCGGTGCTGTTCGGCGCGCTGATCCAGGGCGGTTTTGATCTGTCGCTGGAAAAACCGAACATCCCGGTCGAGACCTTCGTCTTCATCCAGGGCCTGATCATCCTGTTCTGCGGCGCCATGGAAAACCTGTACGGCCCGGCGCTCCTGAAACTGATCAACGCAACACGCAAGGGTTAATCATGGAAGGCTTCGATATCCTCAACATCATCGTCTCGACGGTCCGCAACGCGCCGGTGCTGATGTTCGCCGCGCTGGCGGGCCTGTTCGCCGAGCGCAGCGGCGTGGTCGACATTGGCCTCGAGGGCAAGATCCTCGCCTCGGCCTTCGTCTCGGCCGCGGTCGGCTACACGACCCAGAACCCCTGGCTGGGCATCGCCGCCGGCATCGCCGTCTCGGTGGCGCTGGCGATGGTGCAGGCGTTCGTGTCGATCACCCAGAAGGGCAACCAGCTGGTGGCCGGCATCGCGATCAACATCGCGATGAGCGGCCTGACGTTTGTCGTCGCCCAGTACATCTTCCAGCAGGGCGGCCGTACGCCGGACCTGGGCGCGGCGCGCCTGTCCAGCGTGGTGCTGCCGGGCGCCGAAGCGGTGGCCAACGTGCCGGTCCTGGGCTGGGTCTGGAACAGCCTGATCGGCGGCCACTCGCCGCTGGTCTATCTGGCCTTCCTGCTGCTGCCGGTGGTGCACTGGGTGGTCTACCACAGCCGTTTCGGCCTGCGCCTGCGCGCCTGCGGAGAAAACCCGCACGCGGCCGACGCCGCCGGCGTCTCGGTCGAGCGCACCCGCTACCTGGCGATGCTCACTGCCGGCGTGCTGTGCTCGTTCTCGGGCGCCTACCTGTCGATCGTCCAGAGCGGCTTCTTCCTGCGCGACATGTCGGCCGGCGCCGGCTACCTGGCGCTGACGGCCCTGGTGTTCGGCAACTGGCGTCCGCTGCAGACCGTGCTGGGCTGCCTGATGTTCGGCTTCTTCTCGGCCGTGCAGATCCAGATCGAAGGCGTCGACCTGCCGGTCGTGGGCCGCATCCCGGGTTCGCTGATCCAGATGATCCCGTATGTCGTCACCGTCGTCGTACTGGCCGGCCTGATGGCCAAGTCGGTGGCGCCGAAGGCGGTGGGCAAGCCGTTCGTGAAGTCGCGCTGAGCGGGCTCCGCGCCCGCAGGTAACGCTCCGGCGTTGCCACACAAGCCGGAAAGCCGCTGCCAAAGCGGTTTCCCGGCTTTTTTTATGTTCCGGGATTTTCCGTATGGAAAAAAAATCTTGCCGACCCGGCATGAAATAAGACTTGCTGTCGCAAAAAGTCAACACAGGATGTGGCGTCGGCACGACGTTGTTCAAGTTTTTTTCGTCGCGGATTTTCATGCCTCAAAGCACGATTTTTCCTAGGGGAATGTGTCTTTTCGAGCTCTGCAGTATGGTCTCCGCGACACAAAATGTATCCACACGGAATTAATTCCTCACGGTATTCTGCGTGTTCCGAATCTCACCGACGCCCTGCTCGCAGCGCCATTCCCGAGGAATACCATGCAATCGACCCGTTTCAGCGCCACTCGCCGTATCGCTTTCGCCGTTTCCGCCATGGTCGTGGGCGCTGCCTTTGCAGCCCCCGCCTCGGCCGCCACCCTCAGCGTCGGTGCAGGCAAGACCTATGCAACGCCGTGCAAAGCGTTCGCCGCCGCCAAGAATGGCGATCTCATTGAAATCCAGGCCGCCACCTATAGCGGCGATGTCTGCGCCATCAGCGCCAGCAAGCTCACGATCCGTGGCGTCAACGGCCGCCCGCAGATCAACGCCGCCGGCAAGAACTACGGCGGCAAGGGGATCTGGGTCGTGCGCGGCAACGACATCACCATCGACAACGTCGAAATGTACGGCGCCAAAGTGGCCGACCGCAATGGCGCCGCCCTGCGCCTGGAAGGCACCAACTTCACGCTGCGTAACTCCTTCCTGCACGACAACGAGAACGGCATCCTGAGCGGCGTGAACACTGCCAGCACCGTGACCATCGAGCGCAACGAATTCGGCCGCAACGGCTACGGCGACGGCTACAGCCACAACATCTACATCGGCAAGGTCGCCAAGCTCTACTTCCGCTACAACTTCTCGCACGACGCCAACGTCGGCCACAACCTGAAGTCGCGCGCCCTGTACAACATGATCACGTACAACCGCTTCTCGAGCCTGCGCGCGGGCGAAAAAGGCAGCACTGCGGCCGGCAAGCCGAGCTACGAAATCGACGTGCCGAACGGCGGCACCACCTACATCATCGGCAACGTGATCATGCAGCCGGCCTCGCACAACAACCCGGCCCTGGTGGCCTATGGCGAAGAAGGCGTGGGCGATCGCAAGACCGACCTCTACGTGATCAACAATACCTTCCTGAACGAAGACAGCGGCCGCGGCACCTTCGTGATGATCGGTAAGGAAGTCACTACCCCGGCCAAGCTGATCAACAACATCTTCAGCGGCACCGGCACCGTCACCCGCCAGACGGATGCAATCCTGAAGACCAACTACCAGTCGCTGGCGCCGGCCTTCGTCAACCGCGCGGCCTACGACCTGCGCCTGGATTCGGCTCCGCAGATCGTCAACGCCGGCTCGAACCCGGGCGTCTCGGCCGGCGGCCTGTCGCTGAAAGCCACCGTGAGCTACAAGCACACCGCATCCTACGCCGCGCGTCCTACCCTGGGCGGCAAGATCGACATCGGCGCCTACGAAGTCCAGTAAGCACGTCCCGGCCTTGGCAGGACGGCACAGCAAAGCCCCGGCATCGCGCCGGGGCTTTTTTTTCGCGCCTCCCTAGGGTTTGGCCGTTTCCCTTACGTTAGTCCCGGCCGCATCCAGCTTGCGCAGCGCATGCGCCTTCCCCGTCATCGCCTCGTGCCAGGCCGGCAACACGCGGAAAGTCAAGGCCAGGTCGTAGTCGCCGGCGATGCTGCCGGCATCCATCGGCACGTCACCAAGCCGGTTCTGGAACCAGCGCAGCCATTCGCCGGAGCCCGGTGCAGGCGAATTCATGTAGGGCGCGCCGGCATTCGGCGCCGCCCCCGCCGCGGGCGCAATCAAGGGCATCATGAAGGAGGCCATCCCCTGCCCCGGGTTGGCCGCATTCCACTGCGAGGCGCCGTGGCAGCTCAGGCAGGAGGAATTGGCGGCATTCCGGGTCAGGACCCGCCCGCCCTCGCCCGCCACCGAAATGTCGTTCAGCGCATGGTCGTTCGGCCCGGACAGCCGCCCACCCCAGCCCAGGGTTTCGGTCGCGTACAGGGGCGCCTGCGGATTGATCCAGGTTTCCTGCAGGGGCGCACCCGGCGTGGCCGCGCTGTTCACCTGCGGATCGTTGCCCCATTGCGCGCCGAGCGGCACCATCTGGTCCCAGATGCCCTGGCTGCCGGGGCGCGTATCCTTGTCGTACACGAGCGTCGTGAACACCCAGCCGGTCTGCGGCGCCGACTGGCTGTCCTTCACCACGATATCGACCTGCATCAGGTAGCCCTTTTCCAGCCTGGGCCGGTCGAAGTGGCCGGTGGTGGCGTTCGCCGTCATCATCATCGGCCAGCTGAGTGCGCCCTCCATCGCCGGCCAGGTCGCCGGATCGGCCGTGGTGAATGCCAGCTTCACCGTGATCGAGCCCTCGGCGTACTGGGTGGCGCCGCCGGTGAGCACGGGTGCGTTCGGGTCGCGGCCCCAGATCTTCCCGATGGTTTGCGCGGCCGTGCGGTTGTAATAGGTGATGACGTAGGTGGTGAAGGGTTTCGCCAGGCCGCTCTTCGGGAACAGGCTGTTGTCGACCTTCTCGATGCCGACCAGCATGCCGTGGATGGGCTCGCGCTGGGCGCCCAGCCAGGGATCGTTGTACCAGCCGCGGCGCGCCGCGTTCCAGTCCTCGTAATCCGCCAGCAGCGTGTGCATGTCGCGTGCGACGGCGTCCTTCAGCGCCTGGGTGTAGGCGGCGGCATTCGCCGTCGTGATCAAGCCGTTGCCGATCGCCGTGCGCCAGCCCATGTAGGGCGCCGGCAATCCCGAGGGGTAGTTATAGCTGAGCCTGAACAGCGGTCCGCTGTATTCCCCGGCCGCGGGCAGCTTGCCGTTGTGGTCGGCATACGGGTTGACCGCGGCGCCCAGCGCGGACAGCGTGAACAAGGCGCCGGCAAGGCACAGGCAGGCATGTCGAATGAGCATGGTCGTTTCCTTTGTGGAGAGAACAGCTCATTCTTCCGCGCATGTACGCCTGTGATTTGTGACCGGACAATTGTTCCTGTTTAAGTAAAACGCTCAGTCGCGAGCCAGGGATTTTGAGCGCCAGAGCGTCCACGACAAGCCGAAGCCGGCGGAGACACCGTTGTTTCGCCGCAGCAAGGGGCTGTCGTCGTTGGCGCCGACGCCGTAGTTCTCGCCGCGCACGAAGCCGAACACGCGCAGGTCGGGGTTGACCTGGCGCGCCGCGAACATCCCGACGCGCACCAGGATCAGGCCGGACCGGGCGGCGTAGGCCGGGCGCTCGGCCGTGGCGTACTGCGGCGCCACCTCGTAGAAATAACGGTTGATCTTGCCGTCGCCCACCACCGCCGCCAGCTGGGCGTCGAACAGCCATTTGCCGTCCATGCTGCGCTGTTCGTAGACCAGGCGCGGCTCGAAGGTATAGCCCTGGTGGCGCACGCCGCTGCGCACTTCGAACACGGCGCGCAGGGGCAGCTCGGCGCGCACGGCGCGGTAGGCGTCGAGCCGGGCCAGGCGCAGCTTCAGGCGCGGACCGAATTCGCCCAGGGCGCCGAGGTCGGGCATGCCCGTGCGCGCGGCCACGTCGTCGGAACGGGCCGGCAGCGAGGCCGCCAGGCCGACATCGAGCTCGGCGGCATCGCTGCGAAACAGGCGCGCGCCGATGCCGGACTGGTCCGCACGAAGGATCTTGCCGCGGTAGATGATGGCCGGGATCGCCAGCACCCGCGTTTCGCGGTCGTCCGCGCCCGGATAGGCCGGCGTGCTGATGACGCCCGCGCCGAGGCCCAGTTCCCACAAGGGGCGGCCGGGCGGTTCGGCTGGCGCCACCGCCGAATCGGCGTGCGCAGGGATATTCAGCAGGCAGGCGAGGCCGGCAAGGACGGAGAGGGATTTATTCATGGGGACAAGGATAGGAAGCGCGCTGCGCCGATCTTGCCATTTTAGCAGCGACATCCGTCGGGTGGGCGGCTGCACCCGGGTAGGTGAATGGCGACGTCGCGGGCGCCGCCCACGCGTTCAAGCGACGCTTGAAACGTCGCAGTGTTTCACGAAGCCGCTTGAACGCGTGGGTGGCGCACCGGGCGCGGGATTGCCTCCGGCCGGGTATAGCCGCCCACCCTAGGCCTCAATAAAAAAGGGCCGCAGCGCAGCCCTTCTCTTTCATGCCGGCAACGCGGGCGTTCAGCCGTAGATCGCCTTGAGCACCTCGGCCAGCTTGTAGCCACCCTTGATCAGCTGTTCCTTGGCCAGCTGCGAGCTCGGTACCGGGTAGTTTTGCGGCACTTCCAGGGTGAAGGTGTAATAGGTCTCGCCCTTCTTGCTCACCTGCGGCGCCAGCTTGCCCGGGGTGACGCCCTCATGCGCGACCTTGGCGCCGACCAGGCTGTCGTCGGCCCACTGGTAGGGCCAGGTTGCCAGGTCGCCGGTGTTGGCCTTGATGGCCGGCTTCGAAGCAATCACGGCCTCGGCGAACTGGTCCGGGGTCTTGGTGCGGATGCGACGGAAGGCGTAGTCGACCGTGGTGCTGTCCCAGTAGGAGTGGAAAGGCTTGGTCAGCGCCTTCGGCACGCCTTCCTTGACCGGCTTCGGGTCGCCCGGCGGGATCAGGCCCTGGCTCAGCTGGGTCAGCTTCTCGTCGTCCAGCAGCAGGTTGTTGCCGCCGCGTGAGGCGAAGATCGCGGTCTCGTCGACCTCGACCTTGGTCTTCGGCACGACGAACTTGCCGTCCTTGCTGACGAAAGCGGCGCCGACGTGCAGCGGCTGGTGGATGTCGCCGACCATGTGGGTCAGCAGGATCAGGGCCTGGCGCTTGGTGAACTTGTGCGGGTTCAGCGCCGGATCGGTTTTACCCTGCAGGACGGCGATGGCCTGCTTCAGGGTCTGCACGATGTCGTGTTCGCTGGTGCCGACGCCGTGCTCATGGTAGTGCTCGAGCTGGAACGGCACGTTGGTGTAGTGGTACTCGTCGTGCTTCGGGTTGGCGGTGGTGTACTCGACCATTTCCGGCGTCTGCGGGCCGCACCAGGTGCCCTTCACGCAGTCCGGCCAGCTGGCGATCGACTGCAGCGATTCGCCCGGCAGCAGCAGCGCGGCGATCTGCTTCTCGGCGTTCGTGCCCTTGAGCAGGCGGTCGGCGATCGCGCCCACGGCACGGTGGCCGTCGCCACCCCAGGCGGCCGCGTCGACCGAGACGAAGGCGCTGGTGAGCGCGAGTACACAAGCTAGTTTTTTCATGAGGGTTCCTTGGTTGTTGCTTCTTGTTTCGGCGCCGGCTGCCTTACTGGAGCTGCGACAGCAGCAGCGACATGACGGCCATGATGCCCGCCGCCAGCGCGCCCAGCAGCAGGAAGCGCTGCCCCGCGGGCCGGGACGACTTCAGCATCAGGCGCTTGACGACGGTGATGCCGATCACGGCCAGCGCGCAGGCCGCGAGGATGACGATCGTGTTCTGGTCCATGTTCGGGTCCTGTGGTGGATGCTCAGCGTACTTTCTCGATGCGGGTCGAGGAAACCATGCCGGTCTGCGGCGCGCCGGCGCCCGGATTCTTCGCAATGTACTCGCTCAGCGCATCGAGGTCGACCAGTTGGGTATCGACGCGGTTCGTGCCCTTGGCAAATTCAGGAATATTGTCGCCGCCTTCGGCCAGGAAGTTGTTGGCGACAATCCGGTAGGTCTTCGCATCGTCCACCGGTACGCCGTTGAACTTCAGGCTGCCTGGCACCAGGCGGCTGCCGACCGGACGCTTTTCGTCCCACTGGTAGGACAGGCCTTGCGACACCTGCAGGATGGTCGGGCTTGATGCGGCCGGACGGTCCCACTGCTGTTCCAGCACGCGGCGCAGCTGGGCGCCGGTGAGGTCCATCACCACCAGGGTGTTACCGAAGGGGAGCACGGCCTGGGCGTGGCCGAAGGTGGCGACCATGCCCTCCCCCGTGTCCAGGTCTTTGCGGATGCCGCCCGTATTCATGAAGCCGATCTGCACGCCGTGGCTGCGGGTCGCGGCCACGATGGCGTCGGCGATCAGGTCGCCCAGGGGCGATTCGCCGGCTTCGCTGCTCTTCCTCGCCACGGTCGCCACGCCGAGCTTGCCCAGCGGGCGCGCCAGCGCCGCGCGGCTGCGTTCCTTGACGCTGGCCAGGTAGGCCGCCACTTTGGGGTCGGCGCTGAATTTGCCCGGGTCCATGACGACGTTCTTCACGTCGATGTCGTGCAAGGCGCCGCTCTGCGGATCGACCTTCAGGGCGATGCGCGACAGCAGGTGGCCGGCGGCGTCGGCCTGGGTGACGACTCGGCCGTCGACCTGGCACAGGTAGCCCTGGTGCGAGTGACCGGTGATGACCAGGCGGATCGCCGGATCGAGCTGCTTGACGATGTCGACCACGGCGCCGGTCAGGCCCTTGCACGCCGGCTGCTGCGGCGCTTCGTCGGTGCGCCCGCCCTCGTGCACCAGGGCGACGATCACCTGGGCGCCGTCGGCGCGCATCTGCGGCAGGGTGCGGTTGATGGCCTCGGCCTCGCCGATGAAGTCCAGGCCGGCGATGGCCGAGCTGACCGCGACCGAGGCGGTGTCCTGCAGCACGACGCCGACGACGCCGACCTTGACGCCCTTGACGGTCTCGATGCGGTAGGCCGGCATGAAGGGCTTGCCGGTGGCCTTGTCGAGGACGTTCGCGGCAAGGTAGGTAAAGCGCGCGCCCTTGAATTCCGGGGCCAGCTTGCAGGCCTTTTTCGGGCGCGGCGAATCGCAGCCGCCGTGCTGCTGGCGCAGCAGTTCCTTGCGGCCCTGGTCGAATTCGTGGTTGCCCACCGAGCTCATGCGCAGGCCCATCAGGTTCATCGCCTCGATGCTCGGCTCGTCGGCCCACATCGAGGACAGCGCCGGGCTGGCGCCGATCAGGTCGCCGGCGCCGATGAACAGCAGGTCCTTGTCTTCCTTGCGCCAGGCGGCCAGGGCCCCGCTCAGGGCTTCGATGCCGCCGGCGCGCAGGGTTTCGCTCTTGCCGGTGGCTGCGTCGGTATAGGTGTACTTGCTCGGTTCGAGGTTGCCGTGGAAATCGTTGATCGCGACCAGGTTGAGGGTGATCGGCTCACGCGGTGCTGTAGCGCAGCCGGCCGCGGCGAGCGCCAGGACCAGGGTGGAAAGAACGGCGCGGGCGCGCGGGGAAACGATCATGGATTACCTTTGTTGATGAAGACGGGCGCCCTCCTCGGGCGACCCGAATTATTGCACGTAGGCCAGCGCGAGGCCATCCTTACAAGGCCTCCTACCCACTCACGTAAACGAAAAAACGGCCGGTGTCGCCACCGGCCGTTTTTGGAGATCAAGACAAATTCAGGAACTTAGAATTCGTACTTGACGGTCGCCTGGATGGCCCACTGCGACTCGTTCTTCGACTGCTTGACGGTCAGGTCGTCGGCCTTGTTGCGGACGAAGTAGACGTAACGGCCTTGCGCGTCCATGCCGGCATAGTCCACGAAGCCGCGGGTGGTGCCGCCGCCCGATGCGAACGATGGCTCCTGGGTGTGGCCCCACTTCTTGTTCAGCAGGTTGCCGACGTTGAAGAAGTCCAGGGTGAACACGGCCTTGTTGCGAGCGAAGATGCCCGGGATTTCCTGGCTGATGCGCATGTCGACGACGTTGGTCCAGTCCGAGAAGCTCTTGTTACGGCCTACGACACCGCCGGCTGCGTCACGCAGGGCCTTGTTGCCGTTGACGATGTCCCAGAAGCGCTGCTCGTTGGTGTGGCTGGTTTCGGTATCGCCCAGGAAGACCACTTCACCCGAACCGAAGGCTTTCGGGATGTACATCAGGTCGTTGCCCGAGACGCCGTCGCCGTTCAGGTCGTTCTTGTAGGTCCAGCTGTAAGGCTTGCCCGAACGTGCTTCGTAGAACACACCGAGGCGGGTGTTATACGAACCGAAGAACTTCTTCTGGAAGTTGGCCAGGGCGTTCAGGCGGTGCTTCGCCATGGTGTTCGAGTTCGATGCGACTTCTTCGTTCGGGTTGAACACCGCACGTGCATTGAAGTTCGAGTTGGCGACCGACGACGACAGCGGCGAGACTTCCGTTGCTTTCGTGTGGGTGTAGGCAACCGACCAGCCGAAGCCCTTGGTCAGCGGACGCGACAGCGACATGGTGATCAGCTTGCCGTCGCCTTCGCCGGTGTTCTTCGCCACCAGCACGTTACCGAAGGAACGGTTACGCAGGTATTTGGCCTGCGTGCAGCCGCTGGTGGTCGTCAGCGACGTACCGGCGGCATTGACGCTGTAGCAGCTGGTCGTCAGGGCTGCCGGGTTCCAGTACATCTGGCGGCCATCGGTGCCGGCGGTGCCGGTCGATGCGCCCAGGTTCAGGTGCTCGTAGTAGATGCTGTCCTTGTTGTTGGTGTACAAGAACTCAGCACCAAAGACCATGCCGTACCATGGCAGTTCGGTGTCGAACGCCAGGTTGGCTTTCCAGATCGACGGCTGGCGCAGGCCCGGGTCGAGGATGTCGACGTTGGCCAGCGGCGAGCTGCCGGCGATGTTGGTCGGCTGGTTGTCCGGATCGGGGCTGAAGAAGCCATTGCTCGGGCAACGGGTGCCGTTCGTGGCGCAGTTGATCGTCTGGGTGGCGACGCCCGGGTTCGAGAACGGGTTCGACATCCACACCGATGCCGCGGCGCCCTGGAACAGGCCGGCGCCGCCGCGGATCTGGGTCGAACGTGCGGTATCGAACTTGTAGTTGAAGCCGACGCGCGGCTGCCACAGCTTCTTGCCGTCAGGGGTGACGGTGTTGTCGTAGCCGAAGCCGCCGGTCTGGCCGCGGCCGGTGGCGAAGTTGCCGGCGATGACAGGTTTCGCCACATCGGCGTTGGCCAGCGGCTTGCTGCCGACGCCGGTTTCGTCCACGCGAAGGCCGTAGGTCAGGGTCAGGTTCTTGGTGGCGGTCCAGGTGTCCTGCAGGAACAGGCCGGTGTTCTTCATCGTGAACGACGAGATGCCGTCGCTCAGCGACTTGCCCGGTGCGGGAATCTGCACGGAGTACGAAGTTGGGTTGCCGTTACGGAAGTTGTTCAGCACCGCTGCTTCGATCGCCGCTGCGCTGCCGTTCTTGCAGATGCCGGCGTTCAGGGTGTCGTCGCAGGCGAAGGTGTAGCTGCCGAAGACGTTCTGCAGGTAGGCGTTGTAGATCTTGTTGGTGCTGTAGTCGAAGCCGCCCTTGATCTCGTGGTCGCCCACGACCCAGTTGGCCGCGCCGTAGTAGTCCATGGTCTTGGTGCCGAGGACGTTCAGCTGGCGTGCGTATTCGGTACCGAAGTTCAGGTCACGGGAACCGTTCTGGGTACCGGCCGGGGTGCCTTCAGGCAGCGCGCCGCTGAACTGCAGGCGGATCGACGGCAGGCGCGCGCTGTTCTGCGGGACCGAATCGTAGTCGCGCAGCGAGACGCGGAACTCGGTCGACAGGGTCGGGGTCCAGTCCGAGAAGACCTGGGCGACGCCGGTTTCGATGCTCTTCTCGTTGCTGTAGAACATAGAGTCGAGGGTCACGCTGTCGCGGGCGAACGACGGGAAGACCGGTTCCGACTGGGTGGTCTTGCCATAGCGGAAGTTAGCGCGGTGGTTATCGCTGATGTTCCAGTCGATTTTCAGCAGCTTCTCTTCCGAGGTCATCTGCGAGCCGGCCGGCACGTTCAGGCCGCCGATCTCCATGCCGTAGCGCTCGCGTGCGATCTGCTGGGCCTGTTCCACGGCCGAAGCAGTGATCGGCACGGTGGTGCCGGCGGTGCTGCCGATGATGCCGAAGTCCGGGCTGGCGCGGCTGCTTTCCGACTTCTCGGTCAGGGCGTAGATGAAGAGCTTGTCTTCGATCAGGGCGCCACTGGCCCACAGGCCCTTGGTGGTTTCCTTGAACTTCGGCGCGTCGCTGTAGGTGTCGGTGACGTTGTTGTAGCGCTCGCCGACGAAGCGGTCGTTACGCCACACGTAGTAGGCGCCGCCCTTCCAGGTGTTGGTGCCGGACTTGGTGACGGCGTTGATGTTGGCGCCGGTGTAGCCTTTCTGGGTCACGTCGTAGTTGGCGACGTTGACCTGGACCGACTGGATGGCTTCGATCGAGATTGCCTGGCGCGCGGTGGGGCTGCCGTTCGACTCCAGGCCGAAGGTGTCGTTGATGGCGACGCCGTCGACGGTGATCGAGTTGTAACGCGAGTTCTGGCCGGCGACGGACATTTCGCCGCGTTCCTTGTCGTTCTGCGAGACGCGCGGGTCGGCACGGGCGTAGTCCTGCAGGTTACGCTGGATCGATGCCTGGGTTGCCAGTTCGGTCGCGCCGATGCTGGTGACGGCGCCCATGGTGGTGCGGTTGAAACGCTCCGAGCGGTTGGCGCTGCCGGAGACGGTCACGGTCTGCATCGCCGAACCCAGGGTTGCATCGATCGACGCGGTTTCAGCCAGCTGGACAAAGACGTTCTCGCGTTTTTCCGAGATGCCGTCCTTGGTGATGATAATGGTGTATGGACCACCCACACGCAGACCGCGTGCGATGTATCGGCCTTCAGCGTCGGTTGCGACGTTGCTGACAGAATTCGACTCGGTGTGAAGAATCGACACCTGGGCGCCAGCCACCGGCTTGCCGTCCGCGCCAGCGACGCGGCCGCCAATGGCGGAGGTGGTGTTCTGTGCGAAGGTCGGCGCCGCCGACAACGCAATCGACAAAGCCAGCGCCAGCTTGGTCAGCCGGATCTGTTTGTGAGTGATCATTGTTAAAAACCCCAAAATAGACTTAATAGTTATTTGGACATCCGAGGATGTCCCTCTTTACAAGTACTGCAACCCTGGTTGCTGCGGACCGCAGCGGCACAGCCGGCCTTCCGTAGGACCGGGCGATTGTAAGTAGGAAATATGTCATCCCTGTTACCTATCGCCCTTGAAAAAACTTCAAGCATATTTAGCAACGCCAGCAAATATGCATGAGTGACTTCCAACAGACAAATACGTTTTTTGTTAGCCATTTATAGGCTGAACCACTAAATCGCCCAAAAAACGTGCAACGGGTGCGCCGCGTGGGGTTTCCCCAAGCAAAATCACAAGGCGCGATTATACGGAAGGCATTCTTTGCTGAAATATTTAGATAAACTTTTTCAGAAAACGCAGAGATGGGCACGTAAATCTGTGGCAACTAGACCACAAACGTTGCATTTGGACTAACTTTTGTTTGCCCAAAAATGGTGCGCCGGGCGGTGCACATGCAAAAACGGCAGCGTTGCGCTGCCGTTAACGAACTCATGGTTGAGCCAGATTATTTGCTTTTCGCTCGTTGCTTCTTTGCTACATCCTTGTCCAGGCCCGCGACCTCGGCCTCGAACCTGGCGAAGCGCTCTTCGAGCTGGCGCGTCAGGCGCGTCTTCTCCGCCGGCGGCAGGAAGGCGTAGCGGATGCTGTTATAGGACGTCTTTTTCATCTCCGCATAGTCCGGCTTGTAGCGGCTGGCGAACAGCACGTACTCGTTGCTCAGCGTGTGGCGGGTGACGCCGGCGTCGTCGGTCGAGATCACGTAGGGCACGCCATACTTGCGGTACAGGGTGATGGGGTGGTTCTCGCCTTTCAGGCCGTTGATGAAGGCGTTCGAGGTCAGGTTGATCTCGACCGGCACGTCGTCCTTGCGCATCTTGCGCAGGATGCCCACGGCGTTGGTCTCGTGGGCCAGGTCGATGCCGTGGCCGATACGGTCGGCATTGGCCACCACCAGGGCCTGGTCGATGTGGAACTTCAGGCCTTCCGGCGGCACGTCGCCCATCGCCAGCTCGCCCGCGTGCATCGCCACCTTGACGTTCGGGTAGATCGCTTTCAGGAAGCCGAACATCTTCATGTGCAGCGTGTAGTCGCGCATCGAGACGGCGGTGCTTTCCTGGCCGACGATGTTGACGCCGACGATCTTGCCGCCGGCGGCTGCCGCCTTGAAGGCGCCGACCATCGACGAAAACACCTGCGACGGGTTCAGCAGGCGCAGCACATAGGTCTGGTAGCGCATGGTGAAGCGCTCATCGTCGATGCCGGCGGCGGCCTCGTCGATCTTGGCGACGAAATCGCCCAGGGTCTTGTTGAAGGCCGGGTCGCGCGCCAGCGTTTCCATCCAGTTGTTCAGCTCGATCTTCAGGGCGGCGTCGTCGTTCACCAGCTGCCAGGCGCGCGCGTCGAACTCGGCGTTGGCGACGGCCGGCGCCATCTTGAACATGGTCTCGATGTAGCTGACGTTCTCGGCGATGGCGCGCTTCTTCAGCTCCTGCAAACCTTCCTTGAAATTCGCGTTCGAGACGGGGCCGAAGTAGCCGAAGGTCTGGAAGAACAGGCGGTCCGGCGGCGGCTGGATCGCGCCGTGGTTGTCGAAGTCCTTGTTCGACCAGCGCTGCACCAGCTCGCGCCAGGTGTAGTCGTCGGCATACACCTCGGCGCTCGACAGGCAGTTGCGCTCCTTCGCGGGCTTGGCGCGCTCGGCGGCGATGACTTCCTTGTTCGTTTCGATGCGGTAGGTCAGCTTGTTCACGCACAGGCCCTGCTTGTCGAGGAAGTCGACGTACTGCTCGGCGTAGATCGCGCCCGAATAGTGGTGATGCAGGTCGCCGCCCTTGGGCATCTGCGTGAAGAACATGGTCAGCTCGGCCAGCTTCGGCTCCGCACCGGCGATCAGCGCGGCGTAGTGACGGGCGGTGGCGGCCTCGTTGGCCAGGCGGGCGGCGGCAGCCGGCTCCTTGGCGGCGACAGGCGCGGCGGCGAAGGCCAGCGCGACGAGCAGGCTGCTCAGTTTCTTCTGCATCGGTGTTCTTTCGTGTTGGTTGAGTTGAAACGGACCGCGAAACTCTAACCGCTTCATACTCCCTTGGCAATGGATGGGCGGCATGCTGGCGTCTGTGGGGCTGTTGCCTGATCCGTTATCGGTATCTTGAATCCGCGTGGGCACAGGCGCCCACCCTACGGTCGGCGCCGGGGCTTCGCAATGATGGGGCATGCCGAGACTTGTGGGGCTGTTGCCTGTGCCGCTATTGGTATGCTTGATCCGCGTGGGCTCGAGAGCCCACCCTACAGGAAACGTCCCGGGTTCGACGCTTCGCGTCTCGGATACGGAAAACCGAAGCCACGACACATGCGATACGGCTTGATCGAGGCGCGACGCGCCGAACCTGCGGCCTGATCCGTAGGGTGGGCTCTCGAGCCCACGCGGATCAAAGGGGCCGATAACCCGACAGGCAACAGCCCCACCACCTCCAACCCAATGACTTACATACCTCGTTCGTGCACTTTCACACCCATCGCATACGTCGCCCGGATCACCCGGTCGTCGCCCAGCAGCGCCAGCGCGAACAACTGCTCCTCCAGCGACTCGCAGTGCGCGCTGCGACGCGCCAGCAGCGGCGTGGCCTGCGGATCGAGCACGACGAAATCCGCTTCCGCGCCGACGGCGAAGCTGCCGATCGTGCCTTCCAGGTCCATCGCGCGCGCCGAGCCGAGCGTGGCCAGGTAGAACATGCGCAGCGCCGGCAGGTAGCTGCCCTTCAGGCGCGCCACCTTATAGGCCTCGTTCATGGTCTGCAGCATCGAGAACGAGGTCCCTGCCCCGACATCCGTGCCCAGCGAGAGCAGCGCTTTGGCGCCGTCGGCCTTTTCGAAGTCGAACAGGCCGCTGCCCAGGAAGAGGTTCGAGGTCGGGCAGATCGCCGCCGCCGAGCCGGTCGCCGCCATGCGCGCGAAGTCCTCGTCGTCCAGCCAGATGCAGTGGCCGAACAGGGCGCGCGGGCGCATCAGGCCGAAGTCCTCGTACACGCCCAGGTAGCTGCGCGAGTCCGGGTAGAGCTGGCGCACCCAGTCGCACTCGTCCTTGTTCTCGGACACGTGGGTCTGGATGAAGGTGTCCGGGTAGCTGGCCGCCAGTTCGCCCGTCAGGCGCAGCTGGGCCTCGCTCGAGGTGGGCGCGAAGCGTGGGGTGATCGCGTACAGCGCGCGGCCGCGCTTGTGCCACTTGTTGATCAGGGCTTCGCTGTCGCCGATCTGGCCTTCGGCGTCGCGCAGGAAATCCGGGCAGTTGCGGTCCATCAGCACCTTGCCCGCCACCATGCGCAGGTTGCGCGCTGCGCTGGCCTCGAAGAAGGCGTCGACCGAGGCCGGGTGCACGGTGCAGTAGACCACGGCCGTGGTGGTGCCGCAGCGGGTCAGTTCATCCAGGAAGAACTCGGCCACCGAGCGCGCGTGCTGCGGATCCTCGAAGCGGCGCTCGGTGGGGAAGGTATAGGTTTCCAGCCAGGGCAACAGGCCCGGCGCCGGCGACGCGATCATGTCCGTCTGCGGGTAATGCAGGTGGGTGTCGATGAAGCCGGGCACGATGATCTTGCCCCGGTAATCGAGCGCTTCGACGCCGGGCGGCAGCGTGGCGGCGAGCGCCGCGTAGTCGCCGGCCGCCACGACGCGGCCGTTGTTGATGACAAGCAGGCCGTCCTGGTGCCAGGAATAAGACTGTTCGGCGAACGCCGGGTCGGCGTGAAAATGCAGCAAGCTCGCACGGTAGGCTTGCACGGTCGTTTGTGCGGTGGGCATCAGTTGGGTTCCGAAGAGGCTTCAAGAAGGCCGGGTTGGGCGGCAAGGGCGCCCTCCCAGACGGTCAGCAGTTGGGCCGCGACGGCAATCGCGATCACGGCCGGGGCCTTGCCCGAGATGCCGGGCAGGCCGATCGGGCACACCATGGCGGCAAGGCGCGCGGCATCGATGCCGCGTTCGCGCAGGCGGTGCTCGAACTGGCGGCGCTTGGTATCGGACCCGATCAGGCCGAACCAGTCGCCAGCGGGGCGCGACAGTATCGCGAATGCCAGGCGCAGGTCAAGTGCATGACTGTGTGTCATCACGAGAAACGTGGTGCCGGGCGCCGCCTGCGCCACCAGCGCTTCCGGGATGTCGGTCGCTTCGACCGTCACATTCGCCGGCAACGCGGACGCGGCCGGGAACATGTCCTCGCGCTCGTCGACCCAGGTGACGCGGCAGGGCAGCTCGGCCAGCGCCCGCACGATGGCCGCGCCGACGTGGCCGGCGCCGAACAGCATCAGGTGCTCGCGCGGCGCCGGCACCGCGTCGGCCAGCCAGCGGCGGCCGGATGCGTCGGTGACGACGTGGGTGCCCAGGGTGCGGTCGAAGGGTGGAACGGATTCGCCTGCCAATTGCGTTCCCCTACCATCGAACAACGCCCACGTAGGGTAGGCGGGTTCCCCGCCCACGCGTTCAACCGGCGCCGGCGCTTTCGCGACATCGTTCTGGCCATTGCCCGCGTTCCCAACATCGGATGCATCGATTTGCGCGACAACGCCAACGTTCGTTGAACGCGTGGGCGGGAGACCCGCCCACCCTACGCGGGTCACTCTCCACGTATCCTCGTTGCGTCGGGCGTCGAGCAGGTTCGCCTGCTCACGATCGATGAACTCGAACGCCAGGTGCGCAATCCCGCCGCAGCACTGCCCCAGGCTCGGCCCGAGCGCGAAGCGCTCGATGCGCGCGGCCCCGCCCTGCTCCAGCATCGCGCGCGCCAGTTCGATGGCGCGGTGCTCGAGGTGGCCGCCGCCGATGGTGCCGGCCAGCCCCTCGCGGGTGACGAGCATCTTCGCGCCGGGTTCGCGCGGCACGGAGCCTTCGACGATGGCGACCGTGACCAGCACGCCCGGTGCGCGCAGCGCGGCGGTGAGCCAGTCTTCCATTATCGGCTCTGTCGAACGGCCGTTTCCACGAACGCGATGGCGTCGAGGATGGCTTCGCTCGTCGCCGGCGCGTTCAGGGGCGGATTGACCTTGTGTTCGCCCACGCTCGAGATGGCGTCGCGAATCGCGAAGAACACCGAGAACGGCAGCAGCAGGGGCGGCTCGCCCACCGCCTTCGAGCGGTGGATGCTGTCCTCGACATTCCGGTTCTGGAACAGGCGGACGCGGAAATCGCGCGGGCAGTCCGACACGCCCGGAATCTTGTAGGTCGAGGGCGCGTGCGTCATCAGCTTGCCGCCGGCGTTCCACCACAATTCCTCGGTGGTGAGCCAGCCCATGCCCTGGATGAAGGCGCCCTCGACCTGGCCGATGTCGATCGCCGGATTGAGCGAATTGCCGGCGTCGTACAAGGCGTCGGCGCGCAGCAGCTTCCATTCGCCGGTGAGGGTATCGACCACCACTTCCGAGACCGCCGCGCCATAGGCGAAGTAGGAGAAGGGACGGCCGCTCATGGTCTTGGCGTCCCAGGACAGGCCCGGGGTCGCATAGAAACCGTCGGACCAGAGCTGGACGCGCGCGAGATAGGCCTTCTGCACCAGATGCTCGAAGGGGACCTCCATGCCGTTGACGAAGACAGTGTCGGCCGCGAAGCGCACGTCGCCGGCCTCGCCGCCATAAGCCGTGGCCGCGAAGGCGGCCAGGCGCTCCCTGATCTGGCGCGCCGCATCCTGGGCCGCCTTGCCGTTCAGGTCGGCCCCGGTCGAGGCGGCGGTGGCCGAGGTGTTCGCCACCTTGCTGGTATTGGTGGCGGTGGCGCGCACCCGCTCCACGTCCACGCCCAGCTCGTGGGCGACGACCTGCATTACCTTGGTGTTGATGCCCTGCCCCATTTCGGTGCCGCCATGGTTGACCATGATGGAGCCGTCCACATAGACGTGCACGAGTGCGCCCGCCTGGTTCAGGTGGGTCACATTGAAGGCGATGCCGAATTTCACCGGCGTGAGCGCCAGGCCCTTCTTGAGGACCGGGCTGGTGCGGTTGAATTCGGCGACTTGCGCGCGCCGCGCGCGGTATTCGCTCGAAGTCTCGAGCTCGGCCACCAGTTCGTGGATGACGTTGTCGACCACGGCCTGGCCGTAGGGCGTGACGTTGCGCTCTTCCTTGCCGTAGAAATTCAGCTTGCGGATGTCGAGCGCGTCGACCTTCAGGTTGCGCGCGATCTCGTCGATCACGTATTCCACGGCGATCGCGCCCTGCGGACCGCCGAAGCCGCGGAAGGCCGTGTTCGACTGGGTATTGGTCTTGCCGCAGGCGGCGCGGATGTCGACGTCCGACAGGTAGTAGGCGTTGTCGTAGTGGCAGACCGCGCGCGTCGCGACCGGTCCCGACAGGTCGGCCGAGAAGCCGGCGCGCGAAACCATGTCGACTTTCGCGGCCAGGATGCGGCCCGCGTCGTCGTAGCCGACTTCGTACTCGTAGTAAAAACAGTGGCGCTTGCCGGTGACCATCATGTCGTCGTCGCGGTCGGCGCGCAGCTTCACCGGGCGCTTGAGCTTCGCGGCGGCGATGGCCGCCGCCGCCGCCCACAGCGCCGACTGCGATTCCTTGCCGCCGAAGCCGCCGCCCATGCGCCGGCACTCGACGGTCACGTGGTGCGAGTGCAGGCCAAGCGCATGGGCGACCACATGCTGCATCTCGCTCGGGTGCTGGGTCGAGCACTGCACCAGCATGCCGCGGTCTTCGCCGGGAATCGCGTAGGCGATCTGCCCCTCGAGGTAGAACTGTTCCTGGCCGCCCACGAAGAGCTGGCCTTTCACTTTATGCGGCGCCTTCGCGAAAGCCGTTTCGGCATCGCCGCGCGCCAGGCGCATCGGCGGCACGACATAGGACTGGGCGGCATGCGCTTCCTGCGGGGTGAGGATGGCCGGCAGCTCCTCGTAGTCGATCTTTGCCAGGCGCGCGGCGCGGCGCGCATTGTCGTGGGTATCGGCGACGACGATGAACATCGGCTGGCCCACGTACTCCACCTTGCCGCTTGCCAGGATGGGGTCGTCGTGGATGATGGGGCCGCAGTCGTTGGCGCCCGGGATATCGGCCACCGTCAGCACCGCCACCACGCCGCGCGCGGCGCGCACGGGCGCCAGGTCCATCGCGACGATGTTCGCATGCGGCTTGCCCGACAAGCCGAGCGCCGCGTGCAGGGTGCCCGCCGCCTCGAGGATGTCGTCGGTGTAGGTAGCCTGGCCGAGCACGTGCAGCGTGGCCGATTCGTGCGGCCGCGAGCGGCCGACCGCGCTCCACGCCGCCGCCTTCAATGCTGGTGCGCCTGCGTCGTTCATGGTGGTCTCCTTACGCCAGGGCTGCGAATGCGTTGACCGCCTGCGGCGGCAATGGGTTCTCGAGACGGGTCTCCAGCCAGAAGCGGCGCATCAGGTTCTGCGCGGTCTTGAGGCGGTAGGCACTGGAGGCGCGCATGTCCGACAGCGGCTGGTAATCCTCGGCCAGCGCGGCCATGGCGTCGAGCAGCGCGGCTTCGTCCCAGGGGCGACCTGTCAACATGCTTTCCGCAGCGGCGGCGCGCTTCGGCGTGGCCGCCATGCCGCCGAAAGCGATGCGCGCTTCCTGCACGATGCCGCCGTCGAGCGTGAGCGCGAACGCGGCGCAGACCGCCGAGATGTCCTGATCAAAACGCTTGGCCAGTTTATAGGTGCGGAAGCGCAGGCTGGCGCGCGGCAGCGGCACGCGCAGGGCGCGCACGAATTCGTCGGCGCGCAAATCCTTCTGCTGGTAGCCGAGATAGAAGTCCTCGAGCGCCAGTTCGCGTTCGCCGTTCGCCCCGCGCAGCACCAGGCGCGCGCCGAGCGCGATCAGCCAGGGCATCGAATCTCCGATCGGCGAACCGTTGGCGACATTGCCGCCCAGGGTGCCGGCATTGCGAATCGGCAGTGAGGCAAAGCGCTGCCACAGTTCCTTCAGTTCGTCCGGGTAGTGCGCGCACAGCGCGGCATAGGCGTCCTGCAGGGTGACGCCGGCGCCGATCTCGAGCATGCCCTGCGTTTGCGCCACCGTCTTGAGCTCGGCGACGTGGCCGAGGTAGATGATGTCGTTCAGCTCGCGCATTTGCTTGGTCACCCACAGGCCGACGTCGGTCGAGCCGGCCAGTATCAGGGCCTGCGGATGGCTTGCGCGCAGGGCGACCAGCTCGTCGAGCGTGCGCGGCGCATGGAAGCTGCGGCCTTCATATTCGTAGGTGACGCCCGCTTCGCGTTGCAGCCCGCGCAAGGCCTCGGTGACGGCCGCGCGGTCGAATGCGGCGGGCGGCAGTTCGGTCATGCGTACAGCGGCGTCGATGATGGGCCGGTAGCCGGTGCAGCGGCACAGGTTGCCCGAGAGCGCGTCATCGATCTGGCAACGCGATGGCGGCTGGCCTTCCTGCTTGAGGTACATGCCCCACAGGGACATGGCGAAACCCGGCGTGCAGAAGCCGCACTGCGAGCCGTGGCATTCGACCAGGGCCTGCTGCACCGGGTGCAGGCGGCCGTCGGGCAGTTGCAGGTCCTCGACCGTGAACAGGACCTTGCCGTCGAGCGTGGGCGTGAACTGGATGCAGGAGTTAACCGCCTTCAGTGCGAGTTCGCCGTTCTCGAGGGAGCCGACCACCACGGTGCAGGCGCCGCAGTCGCCTTCGGCGCAGCCTTCCTTGGTGCCCGTGCAGTGCAGGTCCTCGCGCAGGTGCTGGAGAATCGTTTGCGTGGTCGCGACCCCATTCACTTCGCGAAGGGCGTCCTGAAAATAAAAGCGGATCGGTTCAGACATGTTTGCCTCTGTTATAACCTAGGCTGGAGCTTAGCTCAGTCAGCCAAAAATAGTATATAGCCCAGTGCTTATATTGAATATCTGGAAGACAGCATATTGCTCAGACCGCGCTGCCGCGCCAGCTGAGCGCCGATGACCGGCATCGGCACCCATTCGATCGCCGTCTTCGACAGACATTTGGCCTGGATGTGCACGGTGGCATCAGATTGCCCACCCTCCGGCATAGAAGACCGCCAATGCGACGGCAATACTGACGGTGCCCACGTTAAGCTTACGCCACTCCCCAGAGAACAGACGACCGATCACCAGGGTGCAGAAGCCGAGCATGATTCCGGTTGCGATGTTGCAGCACAAAAGTATGAACACGGCGCAAACCAGGCCCGCCAACGTGTCGATCTTGTCGTCCATGTTCATGTGCGCCACGTTACCCAGCATGAGCAAGCCGACGTACATCAGGGCTGGGGCCGTGGCATACGATGGGACCAGGCTGGCCAGTGGCGAAAAGAAGATCAGCCCCAGGAACAGCAGCCCGACGACGACCGCGGTCAAGCCGGTCCTGCCGCCGGCAGCGGTGCCGACACCTGATTCGATGTAAGCCGCCGCAGGCGCGCCCCCCATCAGACTCGAAAAAATCGAACTCACCGAATCGGCAGTCAGTGCCTTGCCGCCGTTATGGATGCAACCTTTGGCATCAACCCGGCCAGCCTGTCCAGCGACTGCGCGAATGGTGCCGGTGGCGTCGAACACAGCGGTCATGACCAAAGCCAGCACACTGGGTAACACGGCCATGTGAAGGGCATCCACGATATTCACTGCGCCGATCAGTGAGGTTTGCCCTGGTGCGCTTAACTGAGGCCAGGAAAATACGCCTTTGAAATGCACGTTCGGATCAAAGGCCAGGCCAACAGCAGAAATGGCGATGATCACCACCAGGATCCCACCCGGAATTCTCCGCTGTTCGATGCCGAAGATGGCAGCCAGGCCCAGAACGCTCATTACTACCGGAAAAGAGGTGATCTGGCCCAACGCCACCGGCAAGCCGGCTCCAGCATTCTTGGCCACCAGGCCGACGTCGTTGGAAGCAATCAGGAGCAGAAACAAGCCGATACCGACGCCGGTACCATGCGCCACGCCGCTCGGCAGATTTTGCAGGATCCACGTGCGCACCCCGGTCAGGGAAATCGCCGTGAAAACCATCCCCATCAGGAATACCGCGCCCAGAGCGACGGCAGGCGACAAGCCTTTTCCCAGTACGAGATCGAAAGCGACAAAAGCCGTCAGCGAGATGGCGCAACCGACGGCAATCGGCAAACGCGCCCAGAATCCCATCAGCAAAGAGCCGAACGCTGCCGTCAAACATACGGCAATGAACACGGCTCTGACGTCAAAGCCTGCCTTTCCCAACATGGCGGGCACCACGAATACCGAATACACCATGGCCATGAAGGTCGTTACGCCCGCCACCACTTCACGCAACGGCGTGCTGTCGTGTTTCGTTATTTGAAAATAGCGATCGATTTTGCTGCCTGCGTGCACCCGTGGGGAACGCAGCGTGCTGGCGCTCTCTGCTGGCTCGAACTGAAGCTGGGACATGGCACTTCTCCTATATTATTGACCGACGGTCTGCCATTCAGGCTCCGTCGGGATGTCTCGTCTTAATGAAGTCCGACGTCAGCTTAGTGCCAGCGATAGATGCTTGTATTTGTGCTTTCGAGATATCAGGTATTAGTGAAAACGTATTGCTTTTATCAAAAAAGAATTTTGCGGGGGCCACAGCGGCATTCCTGCTCGTGAGGCGTTGCTCGCGTCAAACGCGCGTTCTCGATGTGAGCTGTATCAGTACTTCCTAAGGCAAGTGGGAACCGCCAGCATCCGAGCCGGGCGCTGCGCGAGACGCAGAATTGCTATCCTGAGCACTCACGACGGGAGCGCCAATGACCTTGCACATCGTTCACTTCATCGGGCCGATCAACCACAACTCCGCCTGCGCGGTGCGCAACCTGTGCCTGCAGGCGCTGCAAAGCGGCGCCAGCGAGATCGAGCTGCATATGTCCAGCGAAGGCGGCAACATGACGGCCGGTTTCGCGCTCTACTTTTTCCTGAAGTCCCTGCCGATACCACTGACGACGTTTAATATCGGCAGCGTCGAATCGGTCGGCGTCGTCATCTTCCTCGCGGGACAAAAGCGCTATGCCTGTCCGGGGGCGCGTTTCCTGATCCATCCGCTGCACTGGGGCTTCGGCAACCTGGTGGCGGCCGACCATTCGCGCGTCTCGGAATGGCGCGACTGCCTCGACTTCGACGCCGAACGCTATGCCACCATCTTCGACGAAGCGACAGCGGGCGCCCCCGAACACGCCGACATCCGTCCCCATCTCTTCGGCAACGCACGCATCTACACGGCCGAACAGGCCGTGCGCGCGGGGCTCATCCACGAGGCCGTCCAGGCCCGCCTGCCCGCCATGGGCGCCACCACGCACTGGTGGAACTAAGCGATCGAGCGGGCCCGGGAAGTCCTGCCCGGCTGCGTTGCGGTCCCGCCGTACAGGCCTGTCTCTTCGGGCCGCGCCGGCTGGCCGCATCTCTTGCCCTCAAGGTACTGCCAGGCGCCCTGATCCTGCGTTTTAGCGCCTGTTGTGGACAAGTTCTAATGCGAAAAGCGCATTAGCTTATTACCTTTTTGCTGCATTGTTTCAGCAAAACAACGTCATTAACGTGCAACTCGTCTAGTTTTTCTTACCATCACTACTTTCCCTTGTCTTTACTTTTGCTCAGTGGATAGAATTGTTTCGTTCTATTCATGCTACATGCATGCGGAAAAAGAAATAACTAGAAGTAAATCTTATAAACGCAGTACACGTTACAGGTTGTCTTATGAATAAGCAGATTCTCGCCGCCGTCCTGGCCCTGCCGCTGGCGCTCTCGTCGGCCTTCGCGCAAGAAGCGGATGGCCCAACCGTCAAAGTCCGCGGCTTCGGCACCGGCGCCCTCACCTGGACCAACACCGACCAGGCCGAGTTCGGTCGTCCGAACCAGGCTGCCGGCGCCAAGAAAGATCCACGCACCGGCGTCGATTCCAACCTCGGCCTGCAGGCCGACGTCACCGTCAACAGCTGGCTGTCGCTGACCGGCCAGGGCGTGGTGCGCCGCGATGCCGAAGACGACTACGGCGCGGACCTGACCTGGGCGTTTGCCAAGGCACGCCTGAGCAATGAAGTGAGCCTGCGCATCGGCCGCACCGGCCTGCCGGTCTTCATGATCTCCGACTACCGCAACGTCGGCTACGCCAGCACCTTCCTGCGCGCCCCGAACGAGATGTACTCGCAGGTGCCGTTCGAAAGCGTCGACGGCGTCGACCTGACCTGGCAGCACGGCTTCGGCGACACCACCGTCACCGGCCAGGTGACCTACGGCCGCGCCAAGGGCAAGCTGGCCTACGGCCTGGAAGCCGAAGGCAAGCAACTGCTGGCCCTGAACGTGGTGGCCGAACACGGTCCGTTCACCCTGCGCCTCGGCCGCACCGACGCCAAGGTCACCGTCACCGGCTCGACCACCCTGGCTGGCCTGCTGACCACCCTGCGCGGCGCCGGCGCCACCTACAACCTGCCGCAACTGACCACCTTCGCCAACGAACTCGACGCACGCGACAAGGATGCATCGTTCACCTCGGTCGGCCTGGGCATGGACTGGAACAACATCGTCCTGCAGAGCGAGTTCGCCAAGCGCAAGACCGACAGCTACGTGAACGACACCAGCTCGTGGTACGCCATGGGCGGCTACCGCTTCGGCAAGGTGCTGCCTTACGTCATGCACGCCAAGCTGGCCATCGACGGCCACCCGACCAACGCCGTGCCGACCACCGTGCCCGCACTGGCAACGCTGCGCGGCTACGCTTCGCGCCTGCCTTACACCGGCGTCGGCCAGGGCGAGCAGAGCACGACCTCGATCGGCGTGCGCTGGGACCTGTACCGCTCGATCGCCCTGAAGGCGCAGATCGACCGCGTCAAGCCGAAGGTCGGCAGCGGCCTGCTGCTCAATGCACAGCAGAGCTTCCACCGCGACGTGACCGTCGGCGCCGTGGCCGTCGACTTCGTCTTCTAAGGAGCACCCCATGAAAAAACTGATCAATGCCGCCGTCGCCGCCGCGCTTCTTTCCGCCGCCGTCCCGGCCCTGGCCGAAGTGGTCGTGGTGGTGAACCCGAAGGCCGCGGAAGCCTCGATGACGAAGGAACAGGTCGCCCAGTTCTTCCTCGGCAAGTCGACCGCGATGACCCCAATCGACCAGCCGGAAGACGCGCCGGTGCGCGCCGAGTTCTACAAGAAGGTGACCGACAAGGACGCCTCGCAGGCCAAGGCCCTGTGGTCCAAGCTGGTGTTCACCGGCAAGGCCTCGATGCCCAAGGAAGTCGCTAACAGCGCCGCTGTGAAGAGCGCTGTCGCCGCCAACCCGAAGGCGATCGGCTACATGGAAAAGAGCGCCGTCGACGGCAGTGTCAAGGTTGTCTACACCGCTCCGTAAGCAGTAAATAAGCTGTTTTCCGAACCCGCCCCGCCAGCTCCGAGCCAGCGGGGCGTTTTGTTGATAGTGAGAGACAAGAACATGAGCATCAAGCGCAGAATTTGGGCACTTCCGGTCATTTCGACCCTGATTTTCGGCCTTGGCGTAGGCGTGAGCGCGATGATCGCGACCGACGCGCTGAAGTCGATCAATTCCACCGAGAGCGTGGACTACCCGGTGCTGGATGCGTCCAAGACGCTGACGCTCGAGATCGGCGAGATCACCGCCGGCCTGCGCGACGCCGTCAGCGAAGGCGACAAGGACCGCATTGGCCAGGTCGACGAGCAGGCCAGGAAGGTGCGCGCGCACCTGGAACAGTTCGGCCGGATCGAAGGCCAGCGCGATACCGGCACGCGCCTGCTGAAGGAATTCAACGATTACTATGCGCCGGCGCTGTCGGCCGCGCGCATCATGCTCGAGATGGAGGAAGGCGACCCCCAGGCCGTGGTCGGCAAGATGCAGAGCACCCTGGCCACCCTCAACGCCGACCTGGAAAAGACCCAGGCCAAAGCCAAGGAACAGTTCGCCGCCGGCATCGAGCACAGCGCGGCCAACGTCAGCCGCGTGCTGTGGACGATGATCTTCACCGCCGTGGTGGTGGTCGCCGCGCTCGCCCTGGTGTCCTGGTTCGTGGTGCGCACCATCTGGCAACAGCTCGGCGGCGAGCCCGAGTATGCCCGCGAGATCGCGCGTGCGGTCGCCGCCGGCGACCTGGCGATGGACATCCGCACCGACGCCAGGGACACGGCCAGCCTGCTGGTCGCACTGAAGGACATGCGCGCGCGCCTGGCGACGATGGTCGCCGAGATCAAGAGCTCGGCCGAGACGATCGCGGTCGCCAGCGCCGAGATCGCCAGCGGCAACGCGGATCTGGCCGGCCGCACCGAATCGCAGGCCGCCAGCCTGGAGCGCACCGCGCGCGCCATGGATGAACTGACCGGCGCCGTGCGCCAGAACGCCGCCAACGCCAACGAAGCCAACACCCTGGTGGTCAACGCGACCGACATCGCCACCCGGGGCGGCCAGGTGGTCGGCGGCGTGGTCGCGACCATGGGCGACATCAACACCTCGGCCAAGAAGATCGTCGAGATCATCTCGGTCATCGACGGCATCGCCTTCCAGACCAACATCCTGGCGCTGAACGCGGCCGTGGAAGCGGCGCGCGCCGGCGAACAGGGCCGCGGCTTCGCGGTCGTGGCCGGCGAGGTGCGCAGCCTGGCCCAGCGCAGCGCGGCGGCGGCCAAGGAAATCAAGGAACTGATCGGCGACTCGGTCTCGAAGGTCAACGCCGGCAGCGCGCTGGTCGACCAGGCCGGCGTGACCATGGGCCAGATCGTCGAATCGGTGAAGAAGGTGCAGGACATCATGGTCGAGATCGCCATGGCCGGCCAGCGCCAGAGCGAAGGCATCGAGGACATCGGCCGCGCCATCGACAGCATGGACGAGATGACCCAGCAAAACTCGGCCCTGGTCGAGGAAGCCTCGGCCGCGGCCGAATCGCTGACCGAGCAGACCGGCCAGCTGACCGGCGCCCTCTCGGTGTTCAAGCTGGCCGACGCCGGCCAGGCCCCGGCCCTGGCCGTGCGCAACGCGCCACTCGCGCTGCGCTGAGCGGAGTGCGCTCTATATAGAAGACAGGCGCCTGCGGGCGCCTGTTTTTTTGTTGGCGCCGCCCGAGCCGCCGGAGCCGCAGCAACCGTAGGGTGGGCAGCTCCAGCGCCACAATCTGCTCATCCGTACCGTATGCGCTGCCCACGCGGTGATAGTTGGCAGCAAGATCATCCGGCGCGAACACGGAGCCGGTAACGATCACCGCGTGGGCAGCGCATACTGCACGTCGACGCAGCTTCCAGGGTCGAGCTGCCCACCCTACGGTCACAGCCGCAAGCCAGCCCATGCGCCGCGTCAACGCGAATTCCGGATATAACCAGGGATCAGTCTGGTCAAATCGTCCACATCATTGACGCTGCAATAACAAACACGCGCGTGCCAATGCGTCTACGTGGTGCCGCCGCATCGTGCCCTGTGGAAACGCTTTACAAATTTGATGCCCGTAGGCATGATCCGAAGAGTTCTCCCGCGCGGACCAGGCCCCCGCGCGGCCTTATTGTCCTTCCTTCAATCGACTATGGCAGCAGTCCTCCCGAACCCGACTTCAGGCACTCCGATGTCGGGTTTGGCGCGCGCGCTGGTCCAGGCGGGGCGCCTGACGCCTGCCCAGGCCGACGCGCTGCAGAAGAAGGCGGCCGCCGAACGCACGCCTTTCATCGATGCGCTGGTGGTCGGCGGCACGATCGACGCCGCCTCGCTGGCCGTGTTCTGCGCCGAGACCTTCGGCTATCCGCTGCTCGACCTGTCCAGCTTCAGCCTGGAGGCCCTGCCCCCTGGCGCCATCGACGCCAAGCTGATGGCGGCGCAGCGCGTGATCGCCCTGGCCAAGCGCGGCAACCGGCTGTCGGTGGCGATCTCCGATCCCACCAATTCCCAGGCCCTGGACCAGATCAAGTTCCAGAGCGAGGCCGCGGTCGAGCCGGTGATCGTCGCCCACGACGCCCTCCTGAACCTGCTGGCGAATATCGCCAAGGGCGCCGAGCAGAGCCTGGCCGAGCTGGCCGGCGAAGAGGCCGAGATCGAGTTCGCCGAAGAGGAAGCGCCGGCGCCCTCGCTTGAGGCGACCAACGAGGTCGAGGACGCGCCGATCGTGCGCTTCCTGAACAAGATCCTGATGGACGCGGTGAACCTGGGCGCCTCGGACATCCACTTCGAGCCCTACGAAAAGCACTACCGCATCCGCATGCGCGTGGACGGCGTGCTGCGCGACCACGCGATGCCGCCGCTGTCGATCCGCGACAAGCTGGTCTCGCGCATCAAGGTGTTGGCCAAGCTCGACATCTCGGAGAAGCGCGTGCCCCAGGACGGCCGCATGCGCCTGATCCTCTCGCCCACGCGCACCATCGACTTCCGCGTCAGCACGCTGCCCACGCTGTTCGGCGAAAAGACCGTCATGCGTATCCTGGACGCGACACAGGCGCAGATGGGCATCGACTCGCTGGGCTACGACCCGGACCAGCGGGCCCTGCTGCTGGACGCCATTTCCCGCCCCTACGGCATGGTGCTGGTGACCGGCCCGACCGGCTCGGGTAAAACGGTGTCGCTGTACAGCTGCCTGAACGTGCTGAACAAACCGGGCATCAACATCTCGACCGCGGAAGACCCGGCCGAGATCAACCTGCCCGGCGTGAACCAGGTGAACGTCAACGAGAAGGCCGGCCTGACCTTCCCGGTGGCGCTGAAGTCCTTCCTGCGCCAGGATCCGGACATCATCATGGTCGGCGAGATCCGCGACCTGGAGACGGCCGACATCGCGATCAAGGCCGCGCAGACCGGACACATGGTGTTCTCGACCCTGCACACCAACGACGCGCCCTCCACGCTCACGCGCCTGATGAACATGGGCGTCGCGCCCTTCAACATCGCCTCCTCGGTGATCCTGATCACGGCCCAGCGCCTGGCGCGCCGCCTGTGCAGCTGCAAGCAGCCGCTCGAGATGAGCCGCGAGGCCCTGCTCGGCGCCGGCTACCGCGAGAGCGACCTGGAGGGCGAATGGCAGCCCTACGGCCCGGTCGGCTGCGAGCGCTGCCTGGGTTCCGGCTACAAGGGCCGCGTGGGCATCTACCAGATCATGCCGATCACCCCCGCGATCGAGGAGCTGATCCTCGCACACGGCAATTCGATGCAGATCGCCGCCCAGGCCGAGAAGGAAGGCGTGAACTCGCTGCGCCGCTCGGGCCTGATGAAAGTGAAACAGGGGCTGACCAGCCTCGAAGAAGTGTTCGGCTGCACCAACGAATAAGACAGGATTCATATGGCTACTTCCCTCCCCACCCGCAGCCGCGGCGGCGCGCAGGTCAAGGAATCGGTCTACGCCTGGGAAGGCAAGGACAAGACCGGCAAGACGGTGCGCGGCGAACTGCGCGCCGGCGGCGAGGCGATCGTCAACGTGACGCTGCGCCGCCAGGGCATCATGGTCACCAAGGTCAAGAAGAAGATCTACCGCTCCGGCCGCAAGATCACCGACAAGGACCTGACCATGTTCACGCGCCAGCTGGCGACGATGATGAAGGCCGGCGTGCCGCTGCTGCAGTCCTTCGACATCGTCGGCAAGGGCCATGCGAACCCGTCGATGTCCAAGCTGATCCTCGACCTGCGTTCGGACATCGAGACCGGCACCAGCCTGAACAACGCCTTCCGCAAGTACCCGCGCTATTTCGACCCGCTGTTCTGCAACCTGGTGGGCGCCGGCGAACAGGCCGGTATCCTGGAAGACCTGCTGCACCGCCTGGCCATCTACAAGGAAAAGACGCTGGCGCTGAAATCGAAGATCAAGTCGGCCCTGACCTACCCGATCGCGATCCTGGCGATCGCCTTCATCGTCACCGCCATCATCATGATCTGGGTGGTCCCGGCCTTCAAGTCCGTGTTCGCCAGCTTCGGCGCCGACCTGCCGACGCCGACCCTGATCGTGATGGGCATCTCGGAATTCTTCGTGCAGTGGTGGTACGTGATCTTCGGCTCGATCATCGGCGCCATCTACTTCTTTTTCCAGGCCTGGCGCCGCTCATTGAAGATGCAGCAGGCGATGGACCGCATCCTGCTGCGCCTGCCGATCTTCGGCGACGTGATCCGCAAGGCCACGATCGCGCGCTGGACGCGCACCCTGTCGACCATGTTCGCCGCCGGCGTGCCCCTGGTCGAAGCCCTCGATTCGGTCGGCGGCGCCTCCGGCAACAACGTCTACCTGGAAGCGACCAAGCGCATCCAGACCGAGGTGAGCACCGGCACCAGCCTGACGGTGGCGATGCAGAACGCGAACGTCTTCCCCAGCCTGGTGACCCAGATGGTCGCCATCGGCGAGGAATCCGGCGCGCTCGATTCGATGCTGGGCAAGGTGGCCGACTTCTTCGAGGAGGAAGTCGATGAGGCGGTCAGCGCCCTGTCCTCACTGATGGAGCCCTTGATCATGGTGATCCTGGGCGTGCTGATCGGCGGCCTGGTGGTGGCGATGTATCTGCCTATCTTCAAGCTGGGGTCGGTGGTGTAAGCCTGCTCCTGTAGGTTCTCAGAATACTTCGCAGTGTCTCAGAAAACTTCGCAGTGAAGTCGCAGTAGATCTTGCGTAGTTCGCAGTAGTTCGGTGCCTGCCTAGCACAGAACTACTGCACAGTTCAATAAACTCTTCACTCGTAGGGGTACAGGAAGCGTAAGGCGACCAGAAGTGCGCAGGTCAACGGTAGAGCCAAGCTAGAAAGCAGCCGCGACATCAATCCGTCGCCGGGGCATGGCGATACCAACGACAGACGCAGCACCAAGAAATACCACTGTAGTAGTAGTAGTAGTATTTAACGAGCGGCCGGTTCGGGCGCTGCCGTTTGGTAAGAGACTCTGATGTCATGGCTGCCTCAGCGCGATGCGGCGCCGCTCTCTCCAACCGGCCTACGTTGAGGACTCAGGTCGCCTTTCTAGACAGGCTACGCTTTAGGCAATTCAGCTAGGCGCGAGATATCACCTGCGCGCTCAGGTGAGAAACTGTTCTCGATCAGCTCTTTTCTTAAGTCTTCAGGCGTTTGAGCATCGATCTTCATCAACTCGGTTGCTGTCACAGGCACGCCGATCGCGCCTGGAACGTCCCCAAGGATCGTATCTTCACCATAGTTGGTTTCGACTTGCAATGCGCGCTCGCCGCTGCCATCGTTCCATTCCTTCAGTTTGACCGGTCGGCCTTCGACCTCACCTTGAAAAATCGTTCTCCAGCTCATGCAGCTCTCCATCCGGTGTAATGCCAGGAACCTGCCTGACGCACCACCAATCATACGGCAGTTCTTTACCATATGCAGGTCTGCGAACGGGCCCTATCATCTTTTAGACTTGCAATTAGACAAAACTGCTTGCGGAATGTCGAAGCTTACATTAGACGTTTTGTGCTATGTGGGCAGGCGGCGCTTAGCTGGCTTGAAGCTGCCCATCGCTAGCTGACCCAACACTGCGTCGTCCATGCCAGTTGCCGAAGCGCCGGCACCGAGCATGGCGGCTGTAGCTGGGCCCCGCACAATGGGAGACCGAGATGACAGTACAATTGCAGCTCAGTTACTTACAAATCACGGGGAGGCGATAGAAGGGAACGGGACTACGTCAAAAATCGGGGTCGACTCCCAGCCGACGAACGAGCTCTTGCTGAAGTTCGAGCGCGGACAATCTTCTTTTTCCAGCATCCGTCTTCACGTATACTTCTTGCCCACCCGTCGCAAAAAGCAGCGTTCTCCGCACCGATGGGACACGAACTTCGACAACATACAAATTATTTATCTCGACAGTTCCGTCGTAAACAGGGTGGAGGGCAATTCGGTAAGCGGTAGGTGCGATCGGAGGGACGATTTGATGAAGCCGCTCAGTAACTATGCGCTTAAGTTCGTCGCACTCGTTCGGAGCAAGTTGAACACCAACAATAGCGCGATCCTCGTCACGAATACCCCAAAAAATGGCTCCTTCTTGCGAAAGTCCGGCATTCAGAAAAGCAACCGCGTACTGATCAACCACGCTCTTGATCGAGCCCAGGGGATTACCTCCCTTAACCTCCTTAAATTCGCATACTCGACTTTCCTGAGCCGCGTACTTAGCTCCTTTGACCCATCTCGATTCGCGCGTTGCTTTTAGATTAGGTCTCCGCGTCACGAACCATGGATTAAAGGCCGCGAGCGATTGCCCTTCACGCGCCGTCGAAATCAACTCAATATGACAATCTGCGAAGTCGTGGTCAATCGGTGCCAGCAAGATCACCTGCGACTCATTCGCGATCTCCCATAGCAGCCGATAAATAAAAGGAAGAAACTCCCGTGGCCAGTGCCAAGCACCCTCGTCCACGATTAATGGAATCTTAAAAGAAGCGCGCCGTCGAGCCAGAAGTTGTGCGGTCAACTCCACTATTGAACGTTGACCACGTGAACCGACCTCGCGCTCGAAGAGGCCCTCTCTCCGAAGATGATCCCACAGCGGATCGTCAACGATAGCTTCAGGTAAAAATTTTTCCATGCCTTTGAAGTGCATGGGAGTGATACCCGCTTCATGGTCATGGCCAACCAATAAGCGTTGGCCGTGCGGCTCAGACATCGTAGCCAGAACCTGAAGGGTCAGTGGCCCAGTTGTTTTCGATACATCAGGTTTGCTCTGGGGGTTCTCGGTCACGGTTAGGCTCACCGTCTCAACCGCTTCCCCATCTTCCATCAGGAGTTCCACCGAGGAGGGCCCAACACCGCCTGGAGTGATAAAAAGGGCTGGCTGCCCAACGATCGCTGCAAGCATTGCACCGACCATCTGCGTCTTACCGGCACCATTATTCCCAATAAACACGTTGACGCGGCCGATCTCAAACTCAAATTTTGCATTGGAGAAGGGACCAAAGTTTCGTAACTTGACTTGAGTAAATTGCATCTGAGACCACGCAAATATGAAGTTTGGGGCACCATAGTCTCTGCGCAACGACCGTCGCGTTCGACCAGGACCAGCACATCGAAGACCTTCTGTGTCACCTCTAGCTCGACAATGAGGGTTGCCGCCGTGCCATTATAATCAATGCCCAACAAATGAATCGTCATACCCATGGCTGAGCTAGGACTCGCGGAACTGCTGCGCGACCACGGCATTGACTGCGATACGCAACGGGTCATAATCATGCGCCACGCATCGCGCAAGTTTCCTGACCTCTTTAAGTATGTCGGCACCAAAGCTTTGACGCTTTTCCAAGCGGTCCAGGACTTCGCCCTTTCACCTGGCGACGTGGTGGTCGGCTTCTTTGGCCATGCCCCGGCGCGCGCCGTATTTCTCGGAGTGTGGAAGGTCAAGGAAGTCCTTGACGTGTCTGACGCTTTAGAACAGGGCCGCCTGAAGGAAAGCTTCGAGGGAACAGTCGGTCTCAGCGCTAACTACCACGAGCTTGAAGAGTTGCCGGGTTTCGAGGACTTGCTCTTGAAGGCTGAAATCCCTTTCCACGTCGAGTTGCGTTGGAAAAGGGACATGGGACGGGAGGGTATAGCCTATCCCGTCACAATGCGCACAGCGTGTTTGACGCCGTTTACTGGCCTTGCGAACGTCTCCCTAATGATGGCGGAACTCAAGGCCGCTGTGTCGTATCAAGAGTGGAAGATTGCGCTAAGCATTCCAGGCATCTACCTGATCACTGATGAGCTGTCAGGCCAACAATATGTAGGCTCAGCCTCGGGAGCGACTGGCATCCTACAGCGCTGGAGCGACTACATCGCGACAGGTCATGGCGGCAATAAAATGCTGCAAACGAGGTTAGAAGAATGTCCAGACGCGGCTAATCATTTCCGCTTCACATTGCTCGAAAAACTGGAATCGGGGGTTAGGCCTTGGGATCGCGAGAATTATTGGAAGAGAGCCCTCGGCAGCCGTGCGTTTGGATTGAACGCCAACTGAGCACATCGCCGTGTACTGCGACTTCAAACAGGGGGAGCATCGGGAAGTGGCTCGTCCTGCGCGTCCGTTCAGAGCGCTTGGCGCTATAGAGTGGAGCACGTCGTGTTTGCGAGAAGTGCTTGAGATATAAGGGGCGGGCTATGCGAAGCTTTTGCAATCTGGGCCGCTACCCGGAAAAGCATTCCGCGAACTAAGGCTGGTCGTGGCGATTGACTGTGGATTTGATGAGTTTCTGGCGCTGGGCCATGACTTCGCTACCGTCGACTGACGGTAAAATGCCGTATGGCCATCAACAGAAATAACCCAACACCCAAGCCGTTCAAAAGCTACGAAGGGCTCACCCTTGAAGGCATTGCTGCTCAAATCGCCCATTCGATATTGGTTTGGAAAACCTATCGGCTAAGCACGCGCAATGATTGCCAATTAGTCGTAAATAGTTTAATTCGCTCGTATCACACACGCTTGGCCACCCGCTCGAGGAATCCGCTGCCGTCCTCAAAAAAGGCAGTTGCCGAGCGCAAGCGCGGAAACAAACCTATTGTGGAGCACGCAATTCCGGTTGCATGCGTCATGAAGCATTTGCTCAAAAGAACAGTGAAGGGTAACTTCGCTGACGTGCGGGCGCTTATCCCGAAAGTGATGAAAGTTCTCGACGAGAGCGCGCTGCGGGCATGGGTTGCCAAAAGCGAGCACGACGCGCTGCGGAACCTTGGCTTGGAGATCTGCATGCCCGAAGGTCACAAACACCCTTGGCCTGACCGCTGGGCGCGTTACCGAATCGCAAAAATCGTCTTGGACACTTTACTTCAGCGCTGCCGGCCAGCGTCGCTCTTCTCCTAGAGGTCCATTGACCCCACCAGCCTGCTCAGGTCCTGTTGAAAAGGCAAATTTGCGCCAAATCATGGTGTTTTGTCAAGCATGGCTTAACGTAGCGTCAGGCAAACTCTACCAAACAAGTCATATGGCTAGCGATCTGTGGAATATTTTCCTGAACATCGTCGCTTCCTTCATATACGCTGCTCTCGTCTGGCTTTGGAAGCAACGGAGCAGTCAATCAGCACAGATTCCCCCCGCCCCTTACCCACCGCTGCTCCTGAGGAATCTTCGAACGACCGCCGGGCACAAAACCGCGACGTACTCCAAGGTGGAGCGCGCAAACTCATTTTTTATTTCACCACATTCGCGGCGCTTTACCTATCGGTCATGATGCCTCCGCTATTCAAGGCATTACTTTCCAAAAACGAAGCGCTTCTCAGTCAGGCAAGATTCATCGGTAATTTTTTACCAGGAATCCCAGTAAGCAAAAGTTATCTTCAAGTCCCTTTCTTCTTGATTGCAGCGTCCCTCTATTTGCCCTTGCTTCTTCTTACAGAAACGATCGCTTCTCTTCTCGCTCCGATCGTCGACTCCTTCGTACAAGTCACGGAAAGGTTTTGGTCCGCGACCACAATGTTTGTATTCCTTCTCTTCTGCGTTCCTATCGCGGGAACGTCAGTTTTTCTTTTCTACGAAAAGAGCTTTGCTGACTCACTCATAACGGTGATCTTTGTGCTCTTTTTCTCCTTTGTCTTCGCTCAAACACAGGAGAGGCGACGGTAGAAGGCTAGCGTCCTTCGCTCGAATTACAAGTCAGCGGGAGTAACCGCAGAAGGTTAGCAGATCCCCACATCGACAATCGAAGTGCCAGCATGAGTCCCCCGTTTGGGCCCGTCCGCTGGTGTGGCCACCGGCCGTGGATACGGTTACCGCCGCAGCTGATAGACGTTGTCGAAGACACGGGAGACTTCGATCCAGTCCCTGTACTTGTCGTCGCTCGATTCTCCCTTGATTTCCTCGATTTGCAAGTATGCGTCGATCACGAAGCGGCCTCTGTGCTAACGGAAATTGAAGACCATTGTCAGTTCACAAGCACCGGAATTTGTTGCCGCATCACAAGTTCAACGATTTTCACAGGTCGAAAGTACGTTCTACGGACTCAACCACCCTTCAGGTCCGAGCAGGTTAGGACCGCATCGTTCGGCAGGATTCCACTGGCAAGAACATGAGCCACAGCGGCTTCGGGATCATGAACGAAAAACGCAAGAACCAAGCCGCGCTTCGCGCGCGTACACGAGACGTACAGCAACCGCAGCGTGCGATTCCAGCCTGTGTCTTCCCCGTTTTCCATTTTCTTTCGGTCGTCAGCGCTTATTTCCTTTATGCCAAAGAGCTCCTCGTAGTCGTACAGATTGTAGTCACTCTCCTCTTCATCCATCACGACGATGACGCGGTCGAACTGCGCACCCTTTACTCCCTGCTGGGTGGCGAAGGGGGAGCCTTCTGATACGTAGCGCTGATATGGCCAAAGCTCATGTGCAGGACAGCTGAGAAAGGCAGTCACAGGGGCGTCCCATGGCTGCAACTGTGTCGCCGGGTCCATGTTCGCATCTCTTGGTTCAACCACGAGCCCTAGAACTCGGTCGAAACGTTCTTCCAAAGCCAGCAGCTTTTCATCGCGGAGAAGTACAGCGATGTCGCGAATAGTCGCTGTTTCTCCTTCCAACATCTCCGTCAATTTCTGAACAGCCTGTCTAGTCTCACGAAGAACGGCTGCCGCACCAGGACGTGATATCGAAGCTGGTTGAAGACGAGGACATTGAGCGCGAAGGATGTTCATCGCTTCGAACTCATTGCCCGCCTTCATTGCAGCGACGAGTGGCAAGACAAAGCCGAGGAATGGCCGCAAGGGCCATCCCGTTCCGTCCTGCATTCCCTGTTTAATTGACTCAGGAGCGCGGTCGTTAAGGGCTGCGTAGATGCTGCCGAAGCCCAGTCGTTTCGCTGCAATTCTGTGGACAATGACCAGAATTTTTACAGCGAGGTCTGGACTGGTCCAACCCGGGTCCGAATTGCTGGCGGCGCTCCAGGTGCGGATGTCAGCCAAAGCCTGCTTGCGGTCCATGCTGTTCGGCAGCACGAACATCCGCGCGGAGCCCTCCACGGGCTTTAGCTGGCCATCAACTTCCTCGTGTAGACCGCGGACCTGCGTGAGACCGTCTCCCTTGGCCCTGACTGCATTTGCGACGGCAAGGATTCGTTGTGCGCAGCGGAAGTTCTCCGGCTTAGTAATGGATCGCCAGTGGTCCGCCAGTGCAATGTCACCAATGCCACGCATGAAAATCTTCTGCATCGGATCGCCGAAAAAACCCAGACAAAACTGTCCGCGCATTTGCTGTTCGACCCGTTTGAAAGATTCCACCACGCTTTCAAACGTATCCTGGCTTTCGTCAATGAACACAAACGGAAACTTAAGGGCAACCAGTCGCCTGAAGAGCGGCCTCTCTTGAAGCAAGTAGTCGGCCAGCCTTAAAATGTCTTCGTGACCGAGAATGCCCTTTTGGTAGTCACTACCAACTCCGTAGCTGAACGTTGAGACCTTCGTGATTGCTGCTAAGTGCGAGGCGTACCGCTGCTGGTCCTTGGCGTTGTTCTCACGCGTAGCCTCTCGAACCCGAGGGCCAAAGTTACGCGCCTTTTCAACCAGTTCGCCAATTCGAAGCTGGATGGCGCCTGTCAGCCAAGTCCTGATGTCCGCTTGGAATGTCTTCGCAATCTCCCAGTAGAAGCTATGAATGGTCGAGACGTGTACCAGCGGCGATTCGTTCACATCAGCGCGAATCTCATTCGCCGCGAGGTCTGTGTAGGTGATGCATGCAACCTGCTGCTTTTTGAGTCGCATCACAGCGCCGTGTGAAGATATCACACGGTCCAGAGCCTTAATGAGCGAGGTGGTCTTCCCTGATCCCGCACCGGCTCGAACAACGAACGGCTGGGGTGGGGCCGCTTGTATGCATGCCTGAATCTCTCGGTCAGCATTCGTATCCGGACTGTTCGAACGCCTGCTCACAGTGCCTCCTCGCTGACATCAGTGGCCATGATGGCGCCCAAATCCGCAGGGGCGATAGCCGCAGCACCGGTTATGACTGTGGCCTCGGCATCTACCTCGTGGGCTACTTCAGATTCGAGCCACACGAGCCCTTCCGCGATGTACGTTGGTACCTTCCAGCTTTTTTCAGGACCGCTGGCAAGCACTTCGAGCGCGAAACGGGTTTTGTCGAAGCTCGTGCTGACCACCCGCTTGTGCAGGCCCTGTGCCAGCGCTTCGGGAGTTTGAGGCTGCGTCTTAAGCCTGAGGCCAACCGACTGGTTTTTCTCGTCCTGACACCAGACCGCATTCTCTAGACCGAACGCCTCTTCCAGAGTTCGACCGCACAGGTCGGAGATGGTGCCGCCATAGGCCACAGGTATTCGACATTGGTAGGCGACGCGCACACGAGCTCCCGCGCCATCAGGAAGCGCCATAACCTTCTTCTCAGAGGCGACGGCCCAAAGTTCTTCGACTGAGCGCTTTTGCGGAAGCCAGCTGATAAGCGTTTGGTTCGATGTCACCGCGCCCGCTGTGTGTGCGTGGCAAGTGCTTCCTCGCTTCTTCGTCTTTTTGGTCGTTCCCGGGGCATCTGAGTCTTCCTCGTCGACCTCAAAGGGCTTCAACTCATCTTCGTTGTCCGCGAGCTCGTCGGCTCCGGCGTCCCCCTTCTCGTCTTTAACCAAGACGCTGTCCAGGTCCGTGATGACAAGAGTCGTCAGACCAACAAATTCGATGAGCTCTCGAAACCGGTGTGCGAAGGCGCCGCCGACCTCAAGGACAGTTAGAGCGCACGACCTTAGCCGCTTTGCCGCCGACTGAATCATCGCCGGCATTAATAAGCGTTCGACGTTCCCTTCCACGAGGATTGCAGCATCTGAGAAGAACAAGTCGCAATGAGTTAGCTTCAGGTACCGCTGCAGGAACTCTCGCGCAGGTGCATCGTCCTTATCGACTTTGAATCGAGACAGGTTCCTGACGTCCGTATAGTGGTCTAGCTTGTCACTCACACGCCGGAAATACCGAATGGGTGCAAAGCCGCGCTCATAAAGGATGTGAGGCGAATGCGTAGTGATCACGAGCTGCGTTCCAAAAAGGCCCGCCTCTTCATGGTCTTCTTCAAGAAGCCTTAGGATATTTCGGATGAAGACCTGCTGAATCTGCGCGTGGAGATGAGCCTCTGGTTCCTCGATAAAGATCAGATGCAACGGCGCGCGTTTATCCTCATCGGCTTTCCAGCGCTCATGCAAGTCGAGCAGTTCGACAACCATGTAAACGAGATTCTTGAAGCCGAGGCCGTTGTAGCTGTCCGGCAATTGTGCTGTCGTGTCTCCAGGCAAGACGTAGTGAACCTTGGCGTCCTGGCCAAGTACCGTGGTTGGGTCGAGAGTGGCGCGAATGACAATTTCCGGATTCTTCACCCCTGGGTAGCCAAGCATCGAGAGCCGCTGCAGAGTGTCACTGAACACCTTCTCGAGGTGTTCGTTCAGGCCTTTCTCGGAAGTTGAGAGCGCCTTCAGTACCGCGTGGTCATCGGCCCGTTTGTCCAAGTTCCTTTGATAGAACTTGCTCAGTCTCCTCGACAGATTCTCCGCACGTGCCGCGCTGTCGCTGTCGGGGTCATCAAGGTGGCGCTGAGCCCGGAGGAAGTCAACCTTGAGTAGCGACTGGAGAATTGAAAAGCCCCCGTTCTCACCAATGAGAGGGAGCGGCTCGTAGTCGGTAGACTTCTCTTTGAATTGTTCGAACTCGCGCTCGTCCAAAACGTAATAGCGGAACATGTACTCCTGCGCGAGTTCCTTGGTCAGGTACTTCGCGAGAGTTTCAGGCCATGGCTTGTACGTCCCATCGGCCGCCTCTGCTGCTGCGGCGTTTGCTTTGTCGCGCAGCTCGCGGAACCGCTGCACCAGCTCACGTGGGCTAGTCGGCTCGAACGACACCCGGAGTCCGACGCACTTCCCATCCCAGTCAGTGCTTGGAAGCAGCGGCATAGCCGCGACCAAGTCGTTCTCGCCAACGCGAAACCATAGGTCCAACGTGATGGTTGGCAGTCTAAGCAGCGCCTCAGTGTCGTCGGCAGCGGCCTCACCAATCTTATCGATATCGGCCCAAAGCGAGGCGTTAAAGTCAAAGAGCTTGAGCTTGCCCTTCTTCCCCTCCAGCATCGAATACAGCCCTTGAGCTGCCGACGTCTTACCGCTGTTGTTCGCGCCGACAAAAATGGAAATTTTTTCGTCGAGCTCGATGACGACGTCGCGGAGCCGACGATAGTTCCGCAGTCGATATGCATGTAGCTTTATAGCTTCCTCCCTATGTTGTGCGGAGAGGAAGCGCAGTTGAAGAAACTCCGCGCGCCTCTCACTTTGCCTGATTCTGTTACGTCACGTGGACGATCTGTACGCAGCAGCCCTACGCCACTACCGGTTCTGGCGACGCGCTGTCGTCTTCATCGAGGCCAAGAAAATCACCGGCAGCCAGTGCCGTGGGCGCGTCAGCGACCGGAAGTTCCTGAACGTCGCGTAGCTTCCTTTGGATGGCACGCGTTCGGACACCCACCTCGTCGAACTTTTTCGCAGCCGCATCGATCGACTTTCTGGTCGCTTCGACGATGCCGCCAAACTTCTGGAACTCTGTTTTAACGGTCCCGAGAATGCCCCACACTTCCGAAGAACGCTTCTCGATTGCCAACGTGCGGAACCCCAGCCGCAAGCTATTCAGCATAGCCGCAAGCGTCGTCGGACCGGCAACGACCACGCGGTGCTCGTTCTGGAGAGCCTCGACCAGGCCGGGAACTCGAGCAACCTCTGCAAACAAGCCCTCGGTAGGGAGGAAGAGGATGGCGAAGTCGGTCGTATATGGTGGGCTGACGTACTTGCTCGAAATCTTCTTTGCTTCAGCTCGGATAGAGGACTCGAACGCCCCCGCTGCCTGCTGAATGACTGCCTTGTCCATAGTCTCATGGGCGTCGAGCAGCCGTTGATAGTGCTCGACTGGATACTTCGAGTCCAGCGGCAGCCACACTGGTGCATCGTCCGCTTTACCTGGCATCCTTACCGCGAACTCGACGAGGTCATTGCTTCCAGGCACAGTCTTGACGTTTCGTGCAAATTGCTCCGCCGTTAGCAGACTCTCCATGATGGCGCCGAGCTGCACCTCGCCCCAAGTGCCGCGGGTGCGAACGTTCGTCATCACGCGCTTGAGGTCGCCCACACTACCAGCGAGATTCTTCATTTCGCCGAGGCCAGCGTGAACCTGTTCGAGGCGCTCGCTGACTAACTTGAAGGAGTCGCCCAGCCGCTGCTCCAGCGTCGCGTGAAGCTTCTCGTCGACGGTACGACGCATCTCTTCCAGCTTCTCCGTGTTGTCCTTCTGGATGGCGGCCAGCCGCTCGTTCATCGTCGTGCGCAGTTGTTCCGAGTTAGTCTGTGAGCCCTGAGCCATTGCAGCCAGTTGCTGGGCGACCGTATCTTGAAGCGTAGCGAACTGGTTTCGAACCTGGTTGCCGTTACCCTCCAGCTGCTCCTTCATCGCGGTCGACATTACGCCGAGCTGGTTTGTAATGTCCGACTTCAACGAGTCCAGCGTTCCACGAGTCGTCACGGTCAGTGCCTCGAAACGCTCTTGAATCCGGTTCTCGAATGCTGCAGCGCTTTCGGCCAAAGCCTGACGAGCCTTTCCAGTCTCCTGTGCCACCGTGCCCAGATGCTCAGTCATCTCCGTCCTAAATTTTGCTAGCGCCTGAGCAATTTCAGTTCGAGCATTCGCAGCATCGGTCTGTGCTTGGGTCAGCAAGTCCATCAATGCTTTGCTGGAGGCATCCAGTCGTCCAGTCAGCGCAGTCTGCAGCGACTCGAACCTCGCTCCCAGCGATGTATCGAACGAACCGAATCGCTGCTCGAGCTTCCCTTCGAACGCACTGAAGGCATTGGTCAGCTCGACGCGACCACTTCTCGCTTCCTCAAGCGTCTGTCCCAATTTCTCGTCGACGAGCTTGCGGCTCGTCTCAAGGCTGTCGGTGGTCGTCCGCAGAAGCTCGGCCATTCGCTCGCCAATGCTGGTTGAGAGCGCCGCCACCTGCTGCCCAAGCCGTCCCTCGAATGCCTGGAACGCTTGATTGAGCTCCGCACGTCCATTTCTGGCCTCCCCGACCGTCCGTTCAAGCTGTTCATCAAGCGTACTCTTGGAGGCCGCCATGGCCACTGCGGTCGCATCGGTAAATCCACGCAGTTGCTGCTCGATACGCTGCATGCCCCCTTCGTTGCGCGAAACAGCTTGAACCAAACCTTGGGAAGCTTGCTCAAGCAGGCTCAGCCTGGCATTAAGGTCAGCAGGCGTCTCGAACTTCGACTTGCGCAGTAGCAAAGCGAGGAGCAGCAAGGCCAGAAGAATGCTCAGCGTGAGGAGGATGAAAAAGTGGGTCTCGGTCATAGTTCATGCTCGTCTTAAAAGTTATATTTCATGGCGGCCGATCCAAGCGATTCGTCTGCCGGCTCCCCGTTCAACCCGCTAGGCATCGGCGTGCCAAGCGTCTGCATCAACACCTCCATGGCTTCACGCCACCCCAACCGTTCCTGCTCAAGGCGCACACGTTGACCCCAAGTATGGGCTCTCAGGTTTTCGTAGCAGGACCGTTCCTCGGCGGTCAATGCTTCCAATGGCACGTTGGGGCATTGAGACGCTTCCTGCACCCACAGCACTCGATGGGAATGCAGCGTCGCCTCGTCCATCAGCACGGACCGCAAATGCGGCACCACTCGACGAGCACGGTCCAGGATGGCAAAGCCGTGAGTGTCGATGTCACCCCAGTACACTGCGCTGACTTCCAGTAGCCAGGACAGCGTGCCGAGCGCGCTGACAGCGTTTCCCAGCCCCATGACTACGGCCACACCTGATATGTCCGGGAGGGCCAACCCGGTCTCGAGGTTCTCGACGATGACCACGGCCTTCGGAGCTATGGGCAATTTTGCAAGCTCGCCAATCGGCGCCTCGATGTCGCAGAGCCCGCCAACTGCTGTGCGCAGAGCCGGACAAAGAAGTCGGACGCGAACGCGATGCGCCGGCTTGCGCAGCCCGCACAGCTCGTGGAAGTCGCTTTCATCCTCCGCGGCCGCCGCGCGCAAGGCGCGGAGAAGCGTAGCAACCAAGCCAGTCCGTTTCTCAAGCCACTTTGTGTCCAGGCCCTCCACAGGCAGCTGTCGCAGGTAGAGGCCCGACTTTGGGTTCAACTCCAGCCACGCCAGCAGCGACATCAAGCGCTCGAAGTCCTCATCCCCATAGTCAGCAAGGACATCGAATTTGGACGCCAGCGCACTTCCCTGCCCGAGCAAAGGCCAGCGGCCCAGCATCCGTTGATAGCGTTCCACCGCTGTTGACCAGCGCCTGGCCTGGCCAGCGGCAGCGGCGACTTGGCCGGCATCAGAGAAGATCAGGCTTACCGGCAGCCGATGCTTGCCGAGTCGAGCGAACTGCCGCTCTTCAAAGATGACCTCGCCTGGTCCGCTCTTGGACTGCCACGCGTTCGCCCAGCTCCTAACCGCACCGGGGTCTTCGGCAATGTCCTTCTCTGTCGGAACGCCCAACGAAACAGCCAGCGGCCAGTCTCCGCCCCCAGCCACCCAAGTCCGGTGCTGGTTATTGAAGCGGCGAATCAGGAACTCGCGTGCGACTTCAGGAGACAGAAGCTTCTTCGGCATTACGCACGTCCTGCGTTAACTTTAGGCGCTGAGTCTCGCCGTCGTACTCAATGGGAATAACGGCTGACTTCTTGCGGTCCTTGATGTGCACGAAGCACGCACCGCCAATGAACGGCTCGAGCGTCATCACCGACTTCAAGGGCGTGGCAACAATCATCTGAAACCCGAAGGTCTTGAAGATATTCATCGCCATCGCCGTGAACTCGGCGTCCGCCTTATCGAATGCCTCGTCGAGTACGACGGTGGAGTAGCTCGGAAGTGCCCGGTCTTGGCCACCCAATTGATAGCGAAGTGCTGCAGCCAAGCAGGTGGCCGCGAGCTTCTGGCGCTGCCCGCCTGACTTGCCGGCGCCGCTGCGGTAGACCTCGACCTCGAGGTCAGCCTCGTCGAGCTCGCGGGCTACGAATTCGACGTGTTGCCGTACATCAAGCACGAGGTTGCGCCAGTTCTTGTCCACGGTTTCCTGGCTCGCGAGGCGTTTGACGAGCGCGGCCAGCGCCTTGAAACGCTCTTCAGCCAAGTCGCGGTCGTTCGAGAACGAGTGGCTGAGTGATTCCCTCAAGCTCGCGCGGAAGAGCCGCACGTCTTCAAGTGACTTGTCGGTGGTGTCGATGACCAAGTGCGTGCCCGAGTTGAAAGGGGCAGTCCTCAGGCTCTCGTTGACGAGCTCCATCCGCGTCCGAATGGCCGACCTCTCTTCGTCAAGCTTGGTTGCGAGGAGCGTGAGGTTCTGGTCGCTCTGCTCGCGCAGCAGGTTAAAAAACCGATCCTCGTAGGCTGGAAGGTTGTCGTCCTCCAGACGCTTAAGCTTCGCGAGGTAGTCCTCGGCGCTAGCGAGTGTGGCGTCCAGGCCTCCAGCGACTGCTGGCCAAAGCCGGTTGAACTCCGCGAAGCGCTGCACGATGGCATTTCGTAGATCACCCAAACGGTCGCCCAGCGCACTGAGCTCGGCATTAATCCCTCGCTCTACCAGCACGGTCACGTGGTCGATATTCTCCAGTGTCAATTCCTTGCCGATGGCGGCGTAGCGTGCGGAAATTTGCTCCGCGAGCGCCGGCGGCCGATCACAGCCGGGCCATAAGCGCACGAGTTCGGCAAGCTTTTTGTTCAGCTTGTTGATTGCCTCGGCAATACCCAGTCCTCTGGCGTCCTCGGCATTCTTCTTGACAGCAGCTGCCGAATGCGCGCCTTCCTGTGCCTTGATGCGGTCATCCAGGACAGCAAGGTCGGGCCTCGCCTCGCGCTCGGCCGTCAAGCGCGCCTTCAGGTCGTCGATTCGAGTAAGCAGGGAGCCAATGTCGACATCGTTCCAGGTCAGGTTCGACAGATTCTGGCAATGCAGCAGCTGCTCTTGCTGGAGATCCTCTTCGTCTCCAATCTTGCCAAGCGCCTTCTGTAGTTCGGCGATGCGCCCACCAAGCTCTGCTGCCTTGTTCTTGTAGAACGTTAGCTTCTCCTTGTTGTCGAAGCCCAGCACCCACTGACTGCGTTCATTTACTGAGTGACGGTCGTTCTTCTCGTGTCGCATCGTGTTGTGTTTGACCGAGCCCTCACGAGTGACGGCGCGAGTGGCGTTGCGAAACGCCTGCAAGGTATCAGCGCACTCGAAGTCGAACGAATGCTTCAGTTCCTCTCGCACCCAGTCGCCAAAGTTTCCTCCGGCCAGGTTCAGCTTGCGCACCAGGGAGTTCGGCCCAGGCGTGCGCCCCGGGGAGTGCTGGATGGTCCGGAAGTACACCAATCGCTCGCCGATGTTCCGATCGTTCAGGTACGCTGAGACAGCCGGGTAGTGCTTGTCGTCAACGAGGATAGCGCGTGCGAACCCGCCCAAAACGCGCTCGATGGCTCCACGCCATTCGCTGGCGTCGAGCCGCACCTCGACTAATTCACCGACGAACGGAAGCTTCTCCTCGGGGATTGAAAGGTCGCGTGCCATGCGCTCTCTCAGGTCCACGAGCCGTGCCGGCAAGTTCGACCTCTGACGTTCAAGTGCGTTGACTTCGGCCACCGTTTTGGTGAATTCGTCGCTGGCGAGCCGATGGTCGATCTTGAGCTGGTCCTTGCGTGCCTCGACCTCCTTCTTTAAGTCCCGCGCCTTCAGCACGCGTTGCTTGGCCGCATCCACACGCTGAACGAACCACACAACGCTGTCAGGCACCGCCCACCCCATGGCCTTGCATGCGGCTGCGGCCAGGTCGCGCTTGGCCATGCGACCCGGCTTCTCTTCTTCCGCCGCTTTGATGTCTTCTTCAAGCCGATCGAGAACATCCGCGCCGAGATTGAGCTTCTGGCGCTGCAAGTCCGTCAGCTTGACGAATTCATCGTTCGCAATCTGCATCAGGCGGAGGGCTTCCTGCCTTGAGCCTTCCTTGTCCACCTCCAGCTCCGCGATTCTTTCATCAACGAGCAGCTTGCGCCGATGCTCGCGGTACTGGTCGATGGCTGTCTGGATGGCCTGGAGACCATTGCGTTCGTTGTTGCCCCGATCAAGCTCCACGTACTCGTCGCGCGCCGGCTTGAGCGTCTGAATCTGTTTGCGAGCAGCCACTACCTCCTGATGTGCCTCGTTGAGCTCGCCGAACTCGTTGACGAGACTGCTCGCAATGCCGAAGGCCTCGGGTTCGTCGAGCATGAAGTCCCGCAAGAACACGTTGAGGTCGCCCAGGTTCTTCGCCGACTGCGTCTTGTGCAGCAGACGAAGCGCGCGCTCGTTGTCGATACCCAGCAGCCGACGAAAACGCTCCTGATAGGCGCTGAACTCCGTATGAACCTTAGCATCCGGCAAGTCATGCTTGAAGCGGCGCGCGTCAAACTCGTTCTTCGCAAAGAACTCCAACTCCTGGACATCGAATTCACGCTCGAGCGTGAGGAATACTCGCCTCGCGTCTGCTGGCGCAGTCGAGTTCCCCTTGACCCATAGAACCTGCGCGAGCACCACGATACGCCCCTGCTCGTTGCGGTAGGTCTCTGCGATCGCGGACCAAGTCGTGCCACTGCGCAGGTATTGCGAGACGTACTCGCCTGCGTCACCTGTCTGTTGGGCCCATGCACCACGCAGATAAGTCATTACGTTGCGGTCGCGGCCGTGCCGCTCGGCCTCGCGTGCAGCAACGTTGAAGTCCACCCACTTCGGCGGTGTCATTAAGGCCGCATGCGCATCGAGGACCGTTGACTTTCCCGACCCGGAAGGGCCGACAAAAAGGTAGCCCTTTGCCGGGATGGCAAAGTCAAAGACGTTCGAGAACGTCCCCCAGTTGAAGGTCTGGATGCGTGCCAGGCGAAACTGGTCGCTCCCCATATCGAGTGCCAGTGTCGGCTGAAAGGAATTCACAGGTTCTCCTCATCTTCGTCGACCACAACAGAGTCGTCCGCCTCGCCCGTCGTCTGCGGCGCCTGTGCCAGCCGTCCATAGGTTCGGGTGAGCTGTTGAATCTCCTCGGCTGAGAACAGCAGCTTCAGGGTCGGCGCAACTTCGTAGCGCTCGTCAGAGCTACGGATGCGCTGGAGCAGACTCAGCTTCTTGGCCTTGTCCACGGCGTTGACCACCTGGCGACCAAACTTGGCGTGGTCTGGATTATTGTCGCGCTCGAACACTCCGAGATGCTCTTGCATGTCCGACAGCGACACCACTGCGCGTTCACCTTGGGCGTCTGCTTGGGTCAGGCGCTGTCGCAGGAAAAGGAGCAGTGCGGTCTCCAGAAATGTCAATGAAGCCTTGCGAAGAAGGATGGGGACTTCGAGCTCATCCGATATCACTTGACGCGTGAACGCCACCTGCTGTTCGTGGTCGATGACCACCTCAAGGAACAGTTCGTGCATACGCGAGCGGATGACCGCTTCATCGCGAAGCAGCACCGGCCACAATTTCGATTGGCGCCGTGCGTCGACCGAGGGACCGAGCAGCAGTTGCACCAGTACCCGCCGAGTGTCGACAGGCAGTGAGCCGGTATCTCCCAGGAAGGTAGCAGACTCTTTGTGCTCTGCATCGACAGCGGCGTCGTTGCCAGAAGCAGTTTCGTCCCCAGCCGCATCGGCCACTTCAGTCCACGAGCTCAAGATAGCGCTCCCTCATGAAATAGATGGCAGGGACCTTGGCGCTGCGCTGCGCGTTGTCCTCTCCCTGCCATTGAACGACTTCGGAACCTTCGGTGACTTCTCCGTGCTTGGCGCCTAGCGCGACGTAGCCGACAACGCTGCCAAGTCCTTGCTCAGCAGGGAACTCAGCCAGCACTTGACCGATAGTGGCTTGGGACTGGCGCTCAAGAACCGAGCGCACATGCTGCTTCAACGTGCGGAAGTCAATTTCCGATTGCCGCACGAGTTCGCTGACGGCTTCGAGGTCAAGCTCGGATGGTTCCGCGACCAGCATTGAAGAGTCGGTAACTCGCTGCGCCGGGTCGAACAGTACCCATTGCGACACCGAGCGGATGCGGCTGCTTGACTGCATCAGTTCAAAGCCGACCTGCTCGTTCGGGCGGACCATGTTCTTGGCTGTAAGCCCCGCTTGTGTTGCCTCCTTGAGCAAACCATGCAGGCGCCGGTGCTCGAGGAACTCCCTGCTTTGCACGAAACTCTTCAAGCTGCGCGCGAAGTGCTGGAGCACGTCATGCACGCCTCGGCCTTCATTCAATAGAGCACCGGTCAAACCAAGCAGGAACTTGCGCTCGTGTGACTCCAATTCCCGGGCAAAGGGCCGACTCGCCACGTCATCAAGCGACTCACGCAAGGTAGCAGCCTGCTCGCTGTCCGTGAGCAACCGCCAGAAGGCGTGAAATGTGCGCCCGGCATCGCTCTCCCCGATGAGGTCGACACCGGCAAATAATTGTTCGAGAACGTCTCCGCGACTGCCCTCGTTTTCCATCAGGCTTTGGCGAAGGCCGCGGTTGAGCCGCTCGAACTCATCGCGCACACTCCTGAAATCAGATGCAAGCTCTTGCGCCAGTGCGATAACCTCTCTGGCGCGTTCAATGGCGCGGTCCTGAGGCAAGGTCTTCACCCCAACCCGCTGTACTTCGGCAATCGCCCTGTCTATTCGGTCGCGCTCCGCGTGCAGCGCAGCCAAGCGCGCTACGGGGCTGCTATTGGTCTCGTCGGCAAGCCGCGACAGCTGATGGATAACAACCGAAAGTCGGCTTTCCGTTGCAGTGGTCCGCGGTTTTAAAAGGCCCATTACAAAGCGCAGGACCGTCAGCGTGTCTGCTGAAAGCTCGTACTCTTCCTCCGAAGCCCCCGCAGGGAATCGGCGCGTCAGCCAACCTTGGTTAAGCCACTCGGCGACATAGGCCTGTGGCGTTTGCGGAAGGTCCTCTCCTGCCGAGCGTAGCGACTCAAGGTCGCGCGTCAACCGTTCATGGAGCACGGAGCTCGGGAGCGCCTTCTCCGTATCAGCGAACAGCGACTGCAGTATCGCGATGACGGCCGGCGCCTTTATGGCCGCGAGCAGGCGCCACAGCGGCTGCTCGCGCAGATTGCGGAGGGCAGCAGCACCGCGAACGGCCTTCAAGGCGCTCTCCTCACTGCAAAACTGGCTTTACCGCAGCTCACACGGACCTCCCGGACCGATATTTGTTGCCAGAAGTATATGACTAGTTTCTGAACACGTCTAGCTTTTGTTCTCATGCTAAAGTGCTTGCATGACAAGAGCAGCGGCGTATGTTCTGAATGCCTCGATCGTGATCAAAGGGAACGACTGCAGCCTAGCGTGAGAACCTACAAGATTCCCGGCATACCGCCTAGAACGCAACGATGGTCTTCAGGCCAATCACGAAGGCATTGCTGTTACGCGAGGTACCGCCCGGATGCACGATGTACTGCAGATTCGGGCGCACGGATACCGAGGGCACCGGCGCCCACGCGTAATAGAGCTCGCTCACATACTCGTAGCTGCTGCCCGCGGTGATATTTCCGCCGGTGCGAAGATTGTTCTGATTCGCGAAATCGGCGTAGCGCTCATTGTTATGGGTGGCGCCCACCGCAAAGCCGAGGGAGTCCTGGGGGCGCCCCTCGAAGGGCCCCTTGTACTGCACGCCCAGCGCGAGCTGGCGATCCAGCCGCGCCGTGTGGCGATCGGCCTGGGTGAAGTTCAAAAACACCGTCGCGCCGCGGCCGCCGGCGCTGCCCGTGACCTGCTGCTGCAAGCTCAGGTAGGCGCCGTACTGGCCGTTGCGTTCGAGCGGCTCCAGGCCGGTAAGGCCGCGCGGGTTGCGGTTCACGTCCCAATACAGATCATCGCCGTCCGACGTGTTGTACCAGGCGCCGATCTTCCAGGATCCGGGCAGGCCGCGCCAGCTCGCCTGCCAGCCCGCTTCCAGTGGGATCAGCGCCCCGGTCGTGCCGCTGGGGTTGTTCGGCTTCCAGCCGTGGCGGCGCGCATACTGGTCATCCACGTACTTCGGGTTGACCTGGTAGACGCCGACTTGCATGTAGCTGTTGTCCGAGGTGTGGTATTTGACGCGCGCGGCCCACTGGCTGGTCGGCCAGTTGACCCAGTAACTGCCGACCAGGTTGCCCGGCTGCGCGCTGCAGAAGGTCAGGTTCTGGAAGTCGCAGGAAAAACTGAAGAAGTCCTCGCCGACGGTCATGCGGCCAAACTTGAGTTCCAGCCGCTCCTCGAACAGTTTCTGGTTCAGCCACAACTGCGTCAGGTGCCAGGTCTGCCCGCGCCCGTAGACTTCCTGGATCAGCATGTTGTTGCCGATGTTGGCGTCCGCCCCGAGATTGCGTCCGTTACGGTTGGTCATGGTGAACTGGAAGGTGGCTCCCTGCCACCCCCAGCGCTTGTCCAGGTCCAGCGTGGCGCCGAACTCCCACTGGTCGGTATAGCGCGTCAGGCGGTCGGTGCCGCCGCTGAAGTTGTGGGCCAGCTGGCTGCCGTAGGCGAAATTGAACACCACGCCCTGTGCAGCCAGGCGCTCGCGCTGGCCGCCCCAATCCCCCAACAGATGAGGACTGCTTGCGATGTCTTCGGCATGGACGCTGGCAGCGCCCAGGGCAGACGCTGCCGCGGCCACGGCGCCGAGCCTGGCCAGGCCGCGTCGAAAACACATGAGCCGGTTGTGCATTGCCATGTTCGGCCGCCGATTCGGGCTGGTGTCATGGACCGTTGGAGTGGCGTCGCGGCGCCAGAGTTCATTTGCGCCGCTTCACATCCGGTCATGCAGGCACGGGCTGTCGTACGCCGCGCCCGCCTCCCCCTGCTAGGGCAGCGCATAGGCGATCACATAGTCGCCGAGCTTGGTGCCGAAGGAACCGTGTCCGCCCGCGGCGATCACGACATACTGTTTGCCGTCGACCGAATAGCTCATCGGCGTGGCCTGGCCGCCGGCCGGCAGGCGCGCCTCCCATAGCTGGGCGCCGTCCTTCACGTCGAAGGCGCGCAGATAGTTATCCGCCGTCGCGGCGATGAATGCGACCCCGCCCGCCGTCACGATCGGCCCGCCCAGCATCGGCATGCCCACCTTGAACGGCAGCGGGACCGGCGCGCTGTCGCGGGTCGTGCCGATCCGCTTCTTCCACACGATCCGGTTGGTCTGCAGGTCGATCGCCGAGATGTAACCCCATGCCGGCTGCCTGCACGGCAGGCCGAGCGGCGAGAGGAAGGGGTTGAGCATCACGCCGAACGGCGTGCCGTATTGCGTCTGCAGGCCCAGCTCGGAACCGCCGCTCCTCGTGCCCGGCTTCGGCTCCACCGGATTGTCCGGGCCGCGCGGAACCAGGCGCGAGACGAAGGGCAGCGAGATCGGGTTGGCGATGGCGATCTTGCGGTCGGTATCGACGGCAAGGCCGCCCCACTCGAACATGCCGAGGTTGCCGGGGAACACCAGCGTGCCCTGGATCGAGGGCGGCGTGAAGGTTCCTTCATAGCGCAGCTGGTGGAATATCACGCGGCACATCAGCTGGTCGTACATGGTCGCGCCCCACATGTCGGCGTCGGTCAGCAGCTTCTGCGGGCGGTAGGTGAGTTCGGAGAACGGCTGGGTCGGCGAGACGCGGTCGCCCGGCGCCGCGCCCTGCGGCACCGGTTTCTCGGGCGCGGGCACGACCAGCGCGCCGGTGCGGCGGTCGAGCACGAACAGGTTGCCGGTCTTCGTCGGCACGTACACGACGGGCACGATGTTGCCGTTGCTGTCGGCGATATCGACGAGTGTCGGTTGCGAAGGCAGGTCCATGTCCCACAGGTCATGGTGCACCGTCTGGTAGAACCAGGCCAGCTTGCCCGTCGACGCATGCAGCGCCAGCAGGCCGTTGGCATAGCGCTCCTGCTCGGGCGTGCGGTGTCCGCCCCAGATGTCCGGCGTCCCCACGCCCATCGGCACGTAGACGATGTCGAGCGCCTTGTCGTAGGCGGCGGGCGCCCATGAGTTCGGCGAATTCCACGAATAGTGCTCGCCAGGTCCCGGGATCCTGTTGGGGTCTTTCGCACCCGGGTCGAAGGCCCACAGGAAGGCGCCGCTACGGACGTCGTAGCCGCGGATCACCCCCGAGGGCTCGCGCGTCGAATAGTTGTCTTCGACCGAGCCCGCCACGACGATCACCCTGTCGGTGACGACCGGCGGCGAGGTGGGCATGTACATGTTCCTGCTCTCGTTCGTCACCGGCATGCCGGGCTGCAGGTCGAGATCGCCGCGGTTGGCGAAGTCCGCGCAGCGCTCGCCGGTGAGCGCGTCGAGCGCGTAGAGATGACCGTTGTTGACAGGCAGGTAGATGCGGCGCGTGCAGGCCGCCTCGGCGCCGGGCGCCGCCGCGGCTGGAGCGGCGGACGCGGCGCCGGCCCGGAGATCGACATACGACACGCCGCGGCAGGTCACATGCTGGAAGGTCGGGTCGGTCTTCAGTTGCGGATCGAATTTCCACTTGAGCGTGCCCGTCTTGGCGTCGAGCGCGAAGAGTATCTGGTGCGGCGAGCACAGGTAGAGCAGATCGCCGATCTTGATGGGCGTGACCTCGTCGGTGATCTCGACGGGATCGTTCGGCCGTTTCAGGTCGCCCGTGCGGAAGGTCCAGGCCACCTGCAGGTTCTTCACATTCTCCGGTGTGATCTGCCGCAGCGGCGAATAGCGGGTGCCTTCCTGGGTGCGGCCATAGGCCGGCCACTCGGAAGGCGCGATGGCATCGGGATCGGCATTGGCGTTCTCGGCGGGTATGGCGGCGGTGGCGCCGAATGCGCCATCGACGGTCTGCGGATCGTTGAAGGACGCGTAGACCAGGACGCCCGCCCAGATCACGAGCGCGCCCACGAGCGAGCCCAGGTCCAGCTTGCGCCTCGGCGCATGACGCAGGCTCACCAGCAACAGCCACACGCCGAAAATGACCAGCACGCCCGAGCGCGGCGCGAGCGCCCAGAAGTCGGGCCCCGACTCCCACAGCGACCAGATGGCCGTGCCGACGAGCACCAGCGCATAGAGCGCGAGCGCCCCGGGACGGCGGCGGTACAGCAGCCAGGTCACGCCCAGCAGCGCCACGCCGGCCACGACGTAATACGCCGATCCACCAAGCGAGAGCAGCCATGCGCCCCCGATCAGCAGATACAGCCCCGTAAGCGCGGTGAACAGCAGGCTGAGAATGTCGAGAAATCCCCTCGAGCTCGATTGTGTGGCCACGGTGACCTCCACTTTGCTCTAAGAACACGTGCATCAGGCGCGAATCGACGCAGATCGCGTCACGATACACGCCATGCAAAAACATGGCGCACCACAGGCCTGGACGTGCCGACCGGCGGCCTGGTGGTGGCGATCTCTCTGCCGATGTATCTGCCGACCTCAGCTGGGAGTCGGCGTGCGAGGGCGCGCGTGCGCCACGCCGGCGTCAGGCCAGCAGGTGCGGCCCGATTTCGCGCACGCTCTTGACTCCAGTCAGGACCATGTTGGTGCGCAAATCCTTCTCGAGAATGGCAAACAACCGCTCCACTCCCGCCTGCCCGCCTACCGCGAGCGCGTAGACGAAGGCACGTCCGAGCAGCACGCCGTCCGCGCCCAGGGCCAGCATGCGGAACACGTCGGTGCCGGTGCGCACGCCGCCGTCGGCGAAGATCGTCATCTTGCCTTTCACCGCCTCGGCAATCGCCGGCAAGGCCTGGGCGGTCGAGATGGCCCCGTCGAGCTGGCGGCCGCCATGGTTCGAGACGACGATACCGTCGGCGCCGAAGGCCAGGGCGTCGTGGGCGTCGTCCGTATCGAGGATGCCCTTGATGATCAGTTTCCCCTGCCATTCGTCGCGGATCCATTGCAGGTCCTGCCAGGTGATGGCGGGGTCGAAGTTCGAACCGAGCCAGCCGATATAGTCTTCCAGGCCGGTCGCGTGGCCGCGGTAGGCCGAGATGTTGCCGAGGTCGTGGGGCCGTCCCAGCAGGCCGACATCGAGGGCCCAGCGCGGATGCAACATGGCCTGGAACATGCGCCGCATCGGGCCGTTCGCGCCGCTCATGCCGCTGTGGGCGTCGCGGTAGCGCGCGCCGGGGACCGGCATGTCGACCGTGAACACCAGCGTGGTCGCCCCCAGTTCGGCGGCGCGCCGCATGACGTCGCGCATGAAGGCGCGGTCTTTCAGCACGTAGAGCTGGAACCAGATCGGCCGCGAGGCCTGGGCCGCCACTTCGGCCAGCGAGCACACCGACACCGTCGACTGGATGAAGGGGATCTTGCGCTGGCAGGCGGCGCGCACCGCCTGGATCTCACCCCGCCGCGCATACATGCCGGCCAGGCCGATGGGGGCCAGCGCGATCGGCAGCTCGTGGCGCTGGCCGTACCAGTCGACCGTCAGGTCCAGGTCTTCGGAGCCGCGCAGCACGCGCTGGCGCAGCTTCACGCCCTGCAGGTCGGCGACGTTGGCGCGCAGGGTCTCCTCGGCGCCGGCGCCGCCGTCGAGGTAGTGGAACAGGAAGGGCGGAAGCTTGCGGCGGGCGGCTTCGCGGAAGTCGGTTGCGGATGAAATGATCATGTGAGATAGGGTCCAGGCTGCTAAGGTGATTGTTCCTCGGTGCGTAAGATTGCTGATCCACTGCGTTTGCGGGCGGAGCCCGGTACAGCCGGCATCCCCATGGCGCATCGCGCACGCGGCGCGCGCGTCATCCGGCGTCGTTCGGCTAGCGCCGTCCCTCCCCCGCCCGCTTCAATACATCCTCTTCCGACTTCGCCAGCTTGCGCGCCACTTCGCGGCGCGCGTCGCTCCAGGATTCGACGTCGGCGCCGCGGATGCGCGCCGCCACGTTGGCGATGTGGCCGCGCGCCGCGTTGCGGGCGCCCTCGGCGTCCTGGCGGGCTATCGCTTCGGCCACGGCGCGGTGTTCGTCCCGCAACAGCGCCTTGATGTCGCCGAAACGCGGCTCGCTCATGCGGCCGAGCGTGACCGCTTCGCGCAGGAATTGACGCAGAAAGCCCAGCAGCGACGTGTAGAGCGGATTGCCGGTCGCGTTGGCGATCGCGTTGTGAAACGCGAGGTCCTCGTCGACGCCGCTGTGCCCGGCCGCCACCGCCTCGTCGATCGCGTGCAGGGCGCGCTGGATGTCGGCGTTCTGCTCCGCGGTGCGGCGCTCGGCTGCGAGCGCGGCGACCTCCCCTTCCAGTCCGCTGCGCAACTCCATCACGCGCAGCACCGCCGGCACCACGCCGTCGACGTCGACATCGATCTGGAAGCGCGCCGACTGGCCCGCGCCGACGATCAGCGTGCCCTTGCCCTGGTGGGTAGCCACGATTCCTTCGGCCTTCAGCCGCGACACGGCTTCACGGATCACGGTGCGGCTGACGCTGAAACGCAGCGCCAGCGCCGCCTCCGACGGCAGGCGGTCGCCCGCGGCGAATTCGCCGCTCCTGATTTTTTCCAGAAGTACTTCCGTCACGCGGTCGGCCAGGGTGGCAGGCAGGCCTATCGATTCGTTCGGTTTACTTTCCATGCGTGACTCCCTTGCAACATCGTCTTACTGCGCCAAAAACACGATTGACAATTATAAAGGCAGTTACATAAACTGTAACGAACAACTTGTATGACATGTGAATGTCATACAAGCTGGAAAGGGCTGCTGATCAAGATTCCGGCCCGGCGCGGCCATCACCAGCCCTCATTACAAGCACATCGATGCCAAGCACATCGATTACAAGCACAGGGGCTGGCCGAACGACTTTCTGAGGAGACCTAGAAGCATGTGGAGCCAAACGTATGACCCACTGAACAATGCCGTGCTGTCGACACTGGCGGCGGCGATTCCCGTCGCCGTCATGCTGGCGGCGCTCGCGTTCTTCCATATCAAGGCGCATATCGCGGCCCTGCTCGGCCTTGTCGCCGCGCTCGGGGTGGCGATCTTCGCCTACGCGATGCCGGCCAATACCGCGGTCTCGGCCGCCCTGCTCGGCGCCGCGAACGGCCTGCTGCCGATCGGCTGGATCATCCTGAACGTGATCTTCCTGTACCAGCTGACCGAGCGCGCCGGCTATTTCAAGGTGCTGCGCGAGTCGATCACGACCATCACCACCGACCGCCGCCTGCAGCTGGTGCTGGTGGCGTTTTCGTTCGGCGCCTTCTTCGAGGGCGCGGGCGGCTTCGGTACGCCGGTGGCCGTCACCGGGGCGATGCTGATCGGCCTGGGCTTCGCGCCGCTGGCCGCTTCCGGCCTGTCGCTGATCGCCAACACCGCGCCGGTCGCCTTCGGCGCGCTGGGTTCGCCGCTGATCGCGCTGGCCGGCGTTACCGGCCTCGACCTGCTCGAGCTGTCGGGCATGGTCGGACGCCAGCTGCCCTTCTTCTCGATCATCGTGCCGTTCTGGCTGGTCTGGGCCTTCTGCGGCTTTGCCGGCATGGCCGCGGTCTGGCCGGCCATCCTGGTCGGGGGCGCCGCCTTCGCCATTCCGCAATACCTGATCTCGAACTTCCACGGTCCGTGGCTGGTCGACGTCGGCGCCTCGATCTCGTCGATGCTCTTCCTCACCCTGTTCCTGAAAGTCTGGAAGCCGGCCACGATCTGGACCAATGCCGCCGGCAAGTTCACCGGCAGCCAGCACGCTGCCGCAAGCGAGTCGGTCGCCGTCACCCACCATTCGCGCGCCGCCGTATTCAAGGCCTGGCTGCCCTGGCTGATCCTGTCGGTGCTGGTCTTCCTGTGGGGCGTGCCCGAGTGGAAGAAGATGCTCGACGGCCTGTCGGTCTTCAAGTACGAGTGGCCTTCCCTGCACCTGATGGTGCAGAAGATGCCGCCGGTGGCGACCGCGCCCGAGGCGGAAAAGGCGATCTACACCCTGAACTGGCTGTCGGCCACCGGCACCGGCATCCTGATCGCCTCCATCATTTCCGGTTTCGTCATGGGCTACAAGGTGCGCGACCTGGTCAAGGTCTACTGGGACACGCTCAAGCTGCTGCGCTACTCGCTGCTGACCATCGCCGCCATGCTGGCGCTCGGCTACACCAGCCGCTACGCCGGCCTCGATTCGACGCTCGGCCTGGCGTTCGCCAACACCGGCGTGTTCTACCCCTTCTTCGGCACCCTGCTCGGCTGGCTCGGCGTGGCCCTGACCGGCTCCGACACCGCGTCGAACGTGCTGTTCGGCGGCCTGCAGAAGACCTCGGCCACCCAACTGGGCCTGGACCCGGTGCTGATGGCGGCAGCCAACTCCTCGGGCGGCGTGATGGGCAAGATGATCGACGCCCAGTCGATCGTGGTGGCCTCCACCGCGACCAAATGGTATGGCCACGAAGGCGACATCCTGCGCTACGTGTTCTTCCATTCGATCGCGCTGGCCTGCCTGGTCGGCATCCTCGTGACTCTGCAGGCCTACGTTTATCCGTTCACCGCGCTCGTCAAGTAAGCGCAGCATCACTAGTAAGGAAACAGCATGAAGATGTCCCTCGATACCGACAAGCTGGCGGCACGGCGGCGCCAGGTGGCGGAGGCCCTGCGCCGGGTGCTGCCCGAGCGTTGCGTGCTCGCCGACACCGAAGACACCCGTCCCTACGAATGCGACGGCCTGTCGGCCTACCGCCAGTTGCCGATGGTGGTGGCGCTGCCGGAAACCGAGCAGCAGGTCATCGACGTGCTGGCGGTCTGCCGCGCGCTGCAGGTGCCGATCGTGCCGCGCGGCGCCGGCACCGGCCTGTCGGGCGGGGCGATGCCGATCGCGGACGGTCTCGTGCTGTCGACCGCCAAGCTGAACCGGATCGTGCGCGTCGATGCCTACGCGCGCACCGCCGTCGTCCAGCCGGGCGTGCGCAACCTCGCCATCTCCGAGGCGGCCGCGCCCCACGGCCTCTACTACGCACCGGATCCCTCGTCGCAGATCGCCTGCAGCATCGGCGGCAACGTGGCCGAGAACTCCGGCGGCGTGCACTGCCTCAAATACGGACTGACCGTGCACAACGTGCTGCGCGTACGCGTCGTCACCATCGACGGCGATGTCGTCGAGCTGGGCAGCGAGGCGCCCGACGCGCCCGGCCTCGACCTGCTGGCGCTGTTCATCGGCTCCGAAGGGATGCTGGGCGTGGTCACCGAGGTGACCGTCAAGCTGGTGCCGAAACCGGCGGCGGCCCAGGTGATCATGGCCAGTTTCGACGACGTCGTCACCGGCGGCAACGCGGTGGCCAGCGTGATCGCGGCCGGCATCATCCCGGCCGGCCTGGAAATGATGGACCGCACCTCCTCGCGCATGGTCGAGCCTTTCGTGAAGGCGGGCTACGACACCGACGCGGCCGCCATCCTGCTGTGCGAGGCCGACGGCACCGCCCTCGAGGTGGCCGAGGAGATCGAGCGCATGTCCGAGGTGCTGCAGGCGGCCGGCGCCAGCGCCATCGCCGTGTCGCAGAACGAGGCCGAACGCCTGCGCTTCTGGTCCGGGCGCAAGAACGCCTTCCCGGCGGCCGGGCGCATTTCGCCCGACTACTACTGCATGGACGGCACCATTCCGCGCAAGCAGCTTGCCCACGTATTGACCAGCATCGAGCAGATGGAAACGACCTACGGCCTGCGCTGCGCCAACGTGTTCCACGCGGGCGACGGCAACATGCACCCGCTGATCCTGTTCGATGCGAACAAGCCGGGCGAATTCGAGCGCGCCGAGGAATTCGGCGCGGCCATCCTGGCCCTGTGCGTGGAAGTCGGCGGGACGATTACCGGCGAGCACGGGGTCGGCATCGAGAAGATCAATTCGATGTGCGTGCAGTTTTCAAACGCCGAGCTGGAAGCCTTCCACGCCGTCAAACGCGCCTTCGATCCCCAGCGCCTGCTCAACCCGGACAAGGCGATCCCGACGCTGAACCGCTGCGCCGAGTTCGGCAAGATGCACGTCACCGCCGGCCTGACCCGCTTCGCGGAGCTGCCGCGCTTCTAAGAACCGGTCCGGGCAGGAACAGGCTCCCTGCCCGGATACGCTCTACATCACTACAAGGTTGGAATCAATGGAACAGGTACTTCAGGAATTCAGCGAGCGGATCGCGGCCGCCCATGCCGCGCGCAAGCCGCTGCGCCTGCGCGGCGGCGGAACCAAGGACTGGTACGGCGGCGCGGGCGAAGGCGAGGTGTTCGATACCCGCGCCTATCGCGGCATCGTCGACTACGAACCTTCCGAACTGGTGGTGACCGCGCGCTGCGGCACACCGCTGGCCGAACTCGAAGAGACCCTGGCCAGCCGCAACCAGATGCTGGCCTTCGAGCCGCCCCACTTCGGGCCGGACGCCACAGTCGGCGGCATGGTCGCCAGCGGCCTGTCCGGTCCGCGCCGCCAGGGCGCCGGCGCGCTGCGCGACTTCGTGCTCGGCGTCCACCTGGTCGACGGGCGCGGCCAGTTGCTGCGCTTCGGCGGCCAGGTCATGAAGAACGTGGCCGGCTATGACGTGTCGCGCCTGATGGCCGGTTCGCTCGGCACGCTGGGCCTGGTGGCCGAGGTGTCGCTCAAGGTCCTGCCGCGCCCGGTGCGCGAAACGACCCTGGTTTTCGCGCTTGGCCAGCAGGAAGCGCTCGAGAAACTCAATACCTGGAGCGGCCAGGCGCTCCCCATCTCGTCCAGCGCCTGGCAGGACGGGCGGCTGGCGCTGCGCCTGTCGGGCGCGAATGCGGCGGTGAGCGCCGCCACGCGCGAACTGGGCGGCGAGACCATGCCGGACGCCGACCAGTACTGGAGCGACCTGCGCGAGCAGCGCGCCGATTTCTTCGCGGGCGCCGGCGAGTTGTGGCGCCTCGCGCTGCCGACGACCGCCGCGCCGCTGGACCTGCCGGGACGCCAGCTGATCGAATGGGGCGGCGGCCAGCGCTGGCTGCGCAACGAGGCCGGCCTGGACCCCAGCGCCATCCGTGCCGCGGCGCTCGAGCGCGGCGGCCATGCCACCCTGTTCCGCGGCGGCGACAAGCGCGCCGGCGTCTTCACGCCCTTGCAACCTGCGCTCGCGCGCGTCCACCAGCGCCTGAAAGACAGCTTCGATCCGGCCGGCATTTTCAACCGCGCCCGTATGTACAACGATTTTTGACGGTTTTTTATCATGCAGACCAATCTCGCCGATTTCATCAAGGGCAGCGCCGAAGGCGACCAGGCCGACGCCATCCTCCGCAGCTGCGTGCACTGCGGCTTTTGCACGGCCACCTGCCCGACCTATCAACTGCTGGGCGACGAGCTCGATGGCCCGCGCGGCCGCATCTACCTGATCAAGCAGGTGCTCGAAGGCCAGCCGGCCACCGCCAAGACCCAGCAGCACCTGGACCGCTGCCTCACCTGCCGCAACTGCGAAAGCACCTGCCCGTCGGGCGTGCAGTACGGGCGCCTGCTCGACATCGGCCGCAAAGTGGTCGACCGCCAGGTCGCCCGCCCGCTGCGCCAGCGCGCCGCACGCGCGGCGCTGGCCGAACTGCTGCCGCGGCGCTGGATCTTCTCGCCCGCCATGAAGGCCGGCCAGGCCCTGCGCCCGCTGCTGCCCGCCAGCCTGCGCCAGAAGGTGACGCGCCCGACCGCGGCCACCGCTTGGCCCCGGCGTTCGCACGCGCGCCGCATGCTGGTGCTGGACGGCTGCGTGCAGCCGGCGATGGCGCCGAACATCAACGCCGCGACCGCGCGCGTGCTCGACACCCTCGGCGTGCAACTGGTGGCGGCGCCCAAGGCCGGCTGCTGCGGCGCGCTGCGCCACCACCTCGACGAACAGGAAGCGGCGCTCGCCGACATGCGCCGCAACATCGACGCATGGTGGCCGTATATCGAGGGCGTGGACGGCGGCGGCGCGGCGGTCGATGCCATCCTGATGACGGCCTCCGGCTGCGGCGTGATGGTCAAGGATTACGGCCACCTGCTGGCCCACGATCCGGCCTATGCGGACAAGGCGGCGCGCATCTCGGCGCTGACCCTCGACCTGTCGGAGGCGCTGGCGCGCTTCGAGCCGGAACTGCGCACGCTGCTGGCGGGACGCGCAGGCCCGCGCGTGGCCTACCATCCGCCCTGCACGCTGCAGCACGGCCAGAAGATCCGCGGCACCGTGGAGCGCCTGCTGGTGCTGGCGGGCGTCGACGTCAAGCTGTGCCAGGACAGCCACCTGTGCTGCGGCTCGGCCGGCACTTACTCGGTGCTGCAACCCGAGCTGTCGCACCAGCTGCGCGAGCGCAAGGTGGCCAACCTGGAGGCGACTGGCGCACAGGAGATCGTCTCGGCCAACATCGGCTGCATGAGCCACATCCAGGGCGGGACCGAGCTGCCGGTCAGTCACTGGATCGAACTGATCGACCGGGCGCTGGCTGCCCGGCCCGTGGCCAAGGCCGCCTGAACGCCTCCCCGGGGCGCCCCGCGTGTCCGCCCGCCCGCTGACCCGGGAACTGCGCTGGAGCGCTACGCCTCGGCGGTTGACATCTCCTCGCTCCGTTCGACCTCGACGATCGCCGTGCCCCCACCCAGCGACATGGCGGTGCGCGGCCAGCGCGCCTTGAGCAGGCGTTCCTTGGCGATCCAGGCCAGCGACACGCTGTCGCTCTGGTTGCCGCCGAGGATGCGGTAAGCGTCGCTCGATTCTCCGCTGTAGAAGCCGACGTGGCCCTTGGGTCCGTCGCGCTTTTCGCGCCAGAACACCATCACGGCGCCGTAGCGCGGCGGCGTCGGGTCGCCGAAATTCAGCCACTGGCGCGCGCCGAGCGGATTGTTCGGCAGGATTTCGTCCTGCATCGACGAGCCGATGCAATGCGCGACGAACAGGCCGCACCAGGGCACGTCGTCGCCCGCGTAGTGCAGGTCGAGGTTGTCGGCCCACTGCAGGATGTCGCGGTTGCTGCCGCGGCCTGCCACCTCCTTCGTGCCCAGCAGGTCCTGGGCCTGCGCCATCCACGGCAGCAGGGGCGTTTCCATCCGCGGCACGTCGCCGCGAAACAGCCTGGCCATGGTGCGCGGGCCGACGATGCCGTCCACCAGCAGGCCTTCGCTTTCCTGGAATTCGCGCACCGCGGTGATGGTGCGCCGGCCCCAGATGCCGTCGACCACGCCCGGGAAGAACCCGGCCCGCACCAGCGCCTGCTGGATCTTTGCCACATCAGCGTTGTTCATTCTTGCCTCCATCGATTGGGCACATCCCTTCGTTCGTACCTGCGGCGGCTTCCTCAGTTGTTGTCCTGGGAACGCTCTTCCCTGCTTTTCTCGTGCGGCTTGACGGTTGCGCGGATGACCATGATCTTGTTCAGGACGTCGAACCAGAAGGGCGCGCCCAGGGTCGCGGCAAAGGCCGTGAACAGCCAGCCGGCGACCTGGACGAGCTTGACCTCGCGCGCGAGCTCCGCCACGGGCTTGTTGTCCCAGCCGACCGGGAAGGTCTTCCTGCTCAGCTGGTCGAAAGCGTTCTTCCGGTCGGTGAGCATGTCCTGGTCGAGCGTGGCGCTCTGGGCATAAGCCAGGACCATGGCGCGCTGGGCGTCGTTGTTGTACAGCTCCCTGCTGACCTGGATGAGGTCGACGTTCAGGAGCACCGCCAGCAGCAGCGCGATGCCGAAGATGATCCGCGAGCTCAGCCGCTTGTACCAGCCGGCGACCCGGTCCATGCCGCTGTCGAACCAGGCCTCGACGTTCGCCAGCGCCCGGTTGAGGTCGCCCTCGGCCAGGTCGATGGCGTTGAGCAGCACGCGCTCGACCCTGGGGTTCTCGATTCTCGCGACGCTGTCCTTGATGGTGTCGAGGTCGATCTTGCCGGGGTCCTTGGACGGCGCATTACCCCCGACCTGCCCGCGCACGGCGATGTCGATCAGGGCCGACGCGAAGTTTTTTGCGGGAATATAGGAAGGCAGGTTGCGCCGCCCCCAGGAAAACATCGAGCGCGCGCTCGCTTCGGCCGGCTTGTAGTCGCCGGCGAACAGCCCGGACACCACGGGATGGGTATAGAGTTGCGTGACCAGCCCGCTAGCGCTCTTGTCGTTCAACAGCTCGCGGATACCGTATTCGAGGTAGGAGGCGCGTGTCTTGAGCAGCCCCTCGACCGATTCGCGCACGGCGGCGCAGACGGTGCTGAACAGGATCACCACGAAGACCACGCCGATGACGGTGTCGAGGACTGCGGAGTCGAACATGCCTGCCTCCATTTGCTGGCCTGCCTGTCGATACTACGCGTTTGTCCGTGGAGCGGAAGGAAATCGTGGACGGTGGCCACTGCCGAGTGGCCAAAGCGCGACTAGGTCGCTTTGGCGGCGTGCGCCAGGCATCGTCACCTTCCGCCGGATCCGGAACAACCGTGTCCGGATCCGGTCGCGTGCGCTAGCGCGTTTCGCCCTTCAGGCGCTCCATGAAGGCGCCCAGGCGCCGGATCGCCTCCTGCAGGCTTTCGGCGCTTGCCGCATACGACAGGCGCACGTACTGGTCGGCGCCGCAATGGCCGAAGTCCTTGCCGGGCGTGAGCGCGACGTGGGTTTCCTGCAGCACGCGTTCGCAGAACTGCCAGGCGCTCAGGCCGGTGCCGCTCACGTCGAAGTAGACGTAGAAGGCGCCGTCCGGCGGCACCGGGACCGGCAGGCCGATGCCGGCGAGCCCTTCGAGCACCAGGGCCCGGCGCCGGGCGAACTCGACGCGCCGCTCTTCGCATACCGCGAGCGACGCCGGCGTGAAGCAGGCCAGCGCCGCCTGCTGCGACAGGGTCGAGGGGCAGATGTAGTAGTTCTGGGCCAGGCGCTCCATGGTCGGCACCAGCGCTTCCGGCACGACGGTCCAGCCGAGTCGCCAGCCGGTCATCCCGAAATACTTCGAGAAGCTGTTGATGACGATGGCGCCATCGTCGAAGGCCAGCACCGTCTGCGGCGGCCGGCCGGCGCCGTCGCGGTCGCCCAGGTTCAGGTAGATCTCGTCGACGATGCGCCAGGCGCCGTGCTCGCGCGCCCATTCGCAGATCGCGCGCAGTTCGTCGGGCGGCACCGACGTGCCGGTCGGATTCGAGGGCGTGGCGATCATCAGCCCTCTCGTTTGCGGCGTCCAGTTGGCGCGCACGCTGCCGGCGTCGAGCTGGAAGCGGGAAGCGGGATCGGTCGCGACCAGTTTCACCCGGGCGCCGAAGCTGCTGAGGAACTGGCGGTTGCAGGGATAGGACGGGTCGCCCACGATCACTTCGTCGCCGGCATCGACCAGGGCCGCGGTGACCAGCAGCAGCGCCGCCGATGCCCCGGCGGTGACGATGATCCGGTTCGGCGAAATGGTGACGCCATGCTCGCGCAGGTAGAACCCGGCGATCGCCTCGCGCAGGGCCGCGATGCCGAGCGCCCCGGTGTAGGGCAAGGGACCGTCCACCGCCGTGCGCGCCGCCTCCAGCACGGCGGGAGGCGGACCGAAGTCGGGCTCTCCCAGGCTGAGCTTGATCACGTGATGGCCTTGCGCTTCGAGGGCGGCGGCATGCTTGCCGAATTCCATGGCGAAGAAGGGATCGATCGCCTGGGCGCGTTGGGATATTTTCATGTCGGTTGTCCGGTGTAATACTGTGCTCGCCCATTTTATAGGGCGCAGCCTGACTCCGCTTGGCAGCGCCCGCGTGGACGGCGCCCAGGGCGAGCTGAACCCTGCACGCCACAACCGGGCGCCGGAATGCGCGCGCGATGCACGGCGCCTTCGCCAAAACGCCGGAAACACCCTAAAATAGGTTGATCTACGGAACTATCTCGATTTCACGGAAGCCAGCCTTTGGAAACTCTTCTCTTCGCCGCCCCCGCCTCGCTAGCCCCCACCCTGGCCGCGGCCCTGTTCGGCCTCCTGATCGGCAGCTTCCTGAACGTGGTCATCCACCGCATTCCCAAGATGATGCAGCGCGAGTCCGACAACTACGTGGCGCACGAGAGCGGCAAGGAATTGCCCCATACCGACCGCTACAACCTGATGGTCCCCCGCTCCGCCTGCCCGCACTGCGGCCACCAGATCACGGCGCTGGAAAACATCCCGGTCGTGAGCTGGCTCGCCCTCGGCGGCAAGTGCCGCAAGTGCAAGGCGCCGATTTCCCCGCGCTACCCGGCCGTCGAACTGGTTACCGGCCTGATCTCGGCCCTGCTGGTCTGGACCTTCGGTTCCGGCTGGGCGGGCCTGGGCGCCCTGCTGTTCGCCTACCTGCTCATCGCGATGACCTTCATCGACTACGACACCAAGCTGCTGCCGGACGACCTGACCTACCCGCTGCTGTGGGCGGGCCTGCTCATCAACATCGACGGCACCTTCGTGCCGCTGCGCGACGCCGTCATCGGCGCGGCGGCCGGCTACCTGGTGCTGTGGGCCGTCTACTGGCTGTTCAAGCTCGTCACGGGCAAGGAAGGCATGGGCTACGGCGACTTCAAGCTGCTCGCCGCCCTGGGCGCCTGGCTCGGCTGGGCGATGCTGCCGACGATCATCCTGCTGTCCTCGGTGGTCGGAGCGATCGTCGGCATCAGCCTGATCGTGTTCGCCAAGCGCGGCCGCGACAACCCGATTCCCTTCGGTCCCTACCTGGCTGCCGCCGGCCTGATCGCCCTGCTCTGGGGCGAGCAGATCGGCGCCGTGTTCCAGGGCTTCCTCGCCTGACGCCATGGAAACCGCGCAGCCATCTTCTTTCTCGGTCGGCCTGACCGGCGGCATCGGCTGCGGCAAGACGACCGTGGCCGACATGTTCGGCGCGCTCGGCGCATCCATCGTCGATACCGACCAGATCGCCCATGCCCTGACCGCGCCGCATGGCGCCGCCATGCCGGCCCTGCTGGCCGAATTCGGCGCGGACTTCGCCACGCCGGATGGCGCGCTCGACCGCGCGAAGATGCGCCAGCTCGTGTTTTCCGATCCCGGCGCGCGCGCCCGGCTCGAAGCCATCCTGCACCCGCGCATCCGCGAGGCGACCGCCGCCGCCGCGGCGATCGCCAGCGGCGCTTACGTCATCTTTGTCGTGCCCCTGCTGATCGAGTCCGGCACCTGGCGCGAGCGCGTCACGCGCGTGCTGGCCATCGATTGCCCGGAAGACATGCAAGTCGCGCGCGTCATGGCCCGCAATGGCTTAACGGAGGAACAGGTGCGCGCCATCATGGCGGCCCAGGTGACCCGTGCACAGCGCCTGGCGGCGGCCGACGACGTGGTCGTCAACGACGACGGACTGGACGCCCTGCGGCCCCAGGTCGAGCGCCTGCATGCGTTTTATGTCGAGGAAGCCCGCCGCATGGCAAGTTCTGCAATGCGGGATTTGTAATTTTGCGTCGCATGGTTCAGAATCACGGAGTTGCTCGCCAGCCCACATTCAGAGGAATGTCACTTTGATCGTCTACGAATATCCTTTCAACGAGCGGATTCGCACGTTGTTGCGGCTGGAAGACCTGTACGAGAAGTTCAAGTTCTTTGTGCACCAGGAACACCCGATGCAGCACCACGTCGCTCTCGCGACGATCTTCGACATGCTGGAAGTGGCCGGCCGCGCCGACCTGAAGTCCGACCTCCTGCAGGAACTCGAGCGCCAGAAGCAGAGCCTGCTGGCCTACCGCAGCAATCCCAACGTGGCCCCGGAAGCCCTGGATGCCGTGCTCGCCGAGCTCGACCAGGTCAGCAGCGCCCTGGGCAGCGCCCAGGGCAGGACCGGCCAGAACGTGCGCGAAAACGAATGGCTGATGAGCATCCGCGGGCGCACGATCATCCCCGGCGGCGCCTGCGAATTCGATTTACCCTCATACTACGCTTGGCAGAAACGCCCGGCGGAGCAACGCCATGCCGACATCATGGCCTGGTTCGCGCCGCTCGCGCCCCTGTTCGACGCCCTCGCCCTGGTGCTGCGCCTCTTGCGCGACTCGGGCCGGCCGACCAAGATGATCGCCGTCGGCGGCAACTACCAGCAGATGTTGCAAGGCAAGATTTATCACATGCTGCGGTTGGGGCTGGACGAATCGCTGGGCGCGATCCCGGAAATTTCGGCCAACAAGTACATGCTGTGGGTGCGCTTCACCACCCAGGACGGCGACCTCAAGCCGAAATCCCTGGAAGAAGACGTGCCCTTCGAGCTGACCCTCTGTAACTTCTGAGTTTTTAAAGTATTGCCATGACCGTTGTAGCCTGCCCCACCTGCGGCAAGAAAGTCGAATGGACGCCAGCGAACAAGTATCGCCCGTTCTGCTCGGAACGCTGCAAACAGATCGACCTGGGCGCCTGGGCCGAAGAGAAATATTCCATTCCGGGCTCCGCGCCGACCGAGGCGCAGGATAATCCGCTCGACGACCAGCACTGATCTTGGCGCGCCGCTCCGGATTGCTTGTCGGGCTAGCCCTGTCTGCGATCCGCGGCTACCAGCGCCATCTCTCCCCGCATAAAGGATACTGCTGCGCCTATCGCTGTGCGACCGGGCGCGGCAGCTGCTCGGCCCACGGGTACCGGGTCATCGGGCGCTTCGGCCTGTGGACCGGGTTGGCGCTGCTGCGGCGCCGGCTGCGGCTGTGCGGCGAGACCTACCCCAGCCGCATCCTGGTGCGCAATCCAGTGCTCTACCACCAGCGCGGCGATTGCGTGCCCTGCGATTGCGACGCGGCCTGCCTGCCCGACCTGCCCTGCAGCGGCAAGAGCGCCGCGCGCGGCGCCGGCGAATGCCTGGGCGAATGCGGCTGCGACGTGCTGGAGCACTACCTGGAAAAAAAATATGAGCGCGCCAAGGAACGCTGGCATCGCTGGCGCGAGCGGCGCCGCGCGGGACGGCGCGATCGCCCGCGGCGGTGACGTAGGGTGGGCACGCCGTGCCCACGCGTTACACACGTGTCCGCAGTCGTCAGCGGAAGCCTGTCGCCCCGCAACATAACCGAAAGCCCGCGCATCAGCTGCGCTCAAGGCTGGCGAGCGAGTTATCGCGGCCAACGGTGCAAGGAAGCGCCCGTAACGCGTGGGCACGGAGTGCCCACCCTACGTGGACTTATGCCGTAACGACGATTCCGCCCGGCATCTGCACCGGCTTGTTGACGCTGCCATAGCGGTCCATGAACAGGCCTTCCAGGCCGATCTCCGGCTGGCGGCCCGAGACCATGTCGGCCAGGACGCGGCCCGAGCCGCAGGCCATGGTCCAGCCCAGGGTGCCGTGGCCGGTGTTCAGGAACAGGTTGCGGAACGGGGTCGGGCCGACGACCGGGGTGCCGTCCGGCGTCATCGGACGCAGGCCGCACCAGAACTCGGCCTTCGAGACGTCGCCGCCCTGGGGGAACAGGTCGGTCACCGAGTGCTCCAGGGTGTCGCGGCGCGCCTGGTGCAGGCGCAGGTCGAAGCCCGCCAGCTCGGCGGTGCCGCCGACGCGGATACGGTCGCCGAGGCGCGTGATGGCCACTTTGAAGGTTTCGTCCATCACGGTCGATTCCGGCGCGCCCGAGGCGTCCGTGATCGGCACCGTGATCGAATAGCCCTTGACCGGATAGACCGGAATCTTGATGCCGATCTGCTTCAGGATGAAGGGCGAGTAGCTGCCCAGCGCCATCACGAAGGTATCGGCCTTCAGCTCGCCCTGCGAGGTGACCACGCCGGTGATCTTGTCGCCTTCCACGGAGAGACGCTTGATCTCGACGCCATGGCGGAATTTCACGCCCAGCGCCTTGGCCATCTCGGCCAGCCTCTGGGTGAACTTGAAGCAGTCGCCGGTCTCGTCGTTCGGCAGCAGCAGGCCGCCGACGAACTTGCCGCGGACCTTGCTGAGTGCCGGCTCGTAGGCTTCGCAGCCGGCCGGGTCCAGCACCTTGTACGGCACGCCGTACTGTTCGAGCACGGCGATGTCGGTGGCGGCGCCATCGAGCTGCTTCTGGGTGCGGAACAGCTGCAGGGTGCCTTGGCTGCGCTCGTCGTAGCTGATGCCGGTGTCCTTTCGCAGCTGGACCAGCACGTCGCGGCTGTACTCGGCCAGGCGCACCATGCGGCCCTTGTTGATCTGGTAGCTCTTGTGATTGCAGTTGGCCAGCATCGACAGCATCCAGCGCCACTGCGCCATGTCGAGCTGCGGACGCACCACGAGCGGGCTGTGCTGCATCATCAGCCATTTCACGGCCTTCGCGGGCACGCCCGGGCCGGCCCACGGCGAGGCGTAGCCGGGCGAGATTTCGCCGGCGTTGCCATAACTCGTTTCCATGCCGGCGCCGGGCTGGCGGTCGATGACGGTGACGTCGTGCCCTGCCTGGGCCAGGTAATACGCCGTGGTGGTGCCGATGACACCACTACCCAAGACGATGATTTTCACAGGAGTCCTTCAACAGATTGGTTGACTGCTTTTTTACCTTGCGTAGCGCAGCTGATCGAGCCACGCGAGCAAGGGAATGGTTGCGGGCAGCAGCGGGGTAACGCCGACTGCCCCTTGCCACGCAAAGGCCTGGCCTTCCAGGCTCTGCGGTTCGCCGCGCCAGTCGCGGCTGATATAAAAATGGAGCCGCACATGGGCGTGCTCGTAGACGTGTTCGACGCAGCACCATTCCTCGGCGCCCAGGATCTCGACGCCCAGTTCCTCGACGAATTCGCGCTGCAGGGCGGCGAAGATCGCCTCGCCCGGTTCGACTTTGCCGCCTGGGAATTCCCAATAACCGGCATAGGGCTTGCCCGCCGGACGCTGGCCCAGCAGCACATCGCCGTTCGGGCGCATCACGATCCCGACCGCCACGTCGATCGGCTTGGCCTTCGTTTCCTGCATTCGATTGTCCCGTCCGGAAAACCCGATATTGTACGCCAGGCTGGGGCGTAGAGAATCATGGCTGTTGCGTTCCCGACGATAGAAAATTGCGTGGCGGGATAACCTGCGCGCATGGGGTGGCAAGGGTGTTATTGAACGGGCTGCTGGGGTTCGTAGGGTGGGCACTTGTGCCCACGCGGTACCCCTCATGAATATCGAAAACGTGTTTGCATGACGTCATATGCACACTGCGGTCGTATGACGTTGCCACTTCGTTAAACGTTTCGATACCGCTGCCGTGCCATACCGCGTGGGCACAGGTGCCCACCCTACGAAAACCTACGAAGGCAGCTTGCCGGCGTAGTCTTTCGCAAACTGCCAGGCCACCCTTCCCGAGCGCGAGCCGCGTCCGAGCGCCCATTGCAGCGCCAGCGGGCGCGCGGCCTCGATCTGCTCCGGCGTGCAGCCGAAGCTGGCCAGCCAGTGCGCGACGATCCCCAGGTAGTCGTCCTGGCGGAAGGGATAGAAGGACAGCCACAGTCCGAAGCGCTCGGACAGCGAAATCTTTTCTTCCACCGTCTCGCCCGGATGCAGGTCGCCATCCTCGCCATGGGTGTAGCCGGCGTTATCCGACATTTTTTCCGGCATCAGGTGGCGCCGGTTCGAGGTGGCGTAGATCAGCACATTGTCCGATTGCGCGGCGACGCTGCCGTCCAGGGCGACCTTGAGGGCCTTGTAGCCCGCCTCGCCTTCCTCGAACGAGAGGTCGTCGCAGAAGATCACGAAGCGCTCCGGGCGGCTTGCTACCAGGTCGACGATGTCCGGCAGGTCGGCGAGATCGGCCTTGTCGACCTCGATCAGGCGCAGGCCCTGGTCCGCGAAGCCGTGCAGGCAGGCCTTGATCAGGGACGACTTGCCGGTGCCGCGCGCGCCGGTGAGCAGCACGTTGTTGGCCGGACGGCGCTGCACGAACTGGCGCGTGTTCTGTTCCAGCTGGCGCTTCTGGGCGTCGACGTGCTGCAGGTCCTCGAAGCGGATGGTCGAGGCGTGCGCCACCGGCTGCAGGAAGTTCCCGCCGCCAACCCCGCCGGCGCGCCGGCGCCAGCGGAAGGCGAAGCTGCGCTTCCAGTCCGGCTCGCGCGGCACGGGCGGCGGCAGCACCGCCTCGAGCCGCGTCATCAGCGCTTCGGCGCGGTGCAGAAACTGTTCGAGCGGCGTCATCGGCTTACGAACGGTAGTCGGCGTTGATGCTGACGTAGTCGTGCGACAGGTCGCAGGTCCAGACCGTGGCCGTGGCGTCGCCGCGCGCGAGCTTCACACGGACCGTGATCTCGGCCTGCTTCATCACGCGCTGGCCGTCCGCTTCCTGGTAGTCAGGATTGCGCCCGCCCGCCTTGGCGACCCAGACGTCGTCCAGGTAGAGGTCGAGCCTGGTCACGTCGAGATCGTCGACGCCGGCATAGCCGACCGCGGCCAGGATGCGGCCCAGGTTCGGGTCCGAGGCGAAGAAGGCGGTCTTCACCAGCGGCGAGTGGGCGATCGCGTAGGCGATCTTGCGGCACTCTTCCAGGTCGCGGCCCTCTTCCACCGTGATGGTGATGAACTTGGTCGCGCCTTCGCCGTCGCGGATGATCTGCTGCGCCAGGTTGCGCGAGATGTCGGTGACCGCATCGCGCAGCGCTTCGTACTCGGGACCATTCGCCGCGTCCACGACCAGGCTGCCGGCGCCGGTGGCGACCAGCATGAAGGAGTCGTTGGTCGAGGTGTCGCCGTCGATGGTGATCGCGTTGAAGGAACGGTCGGCCGCGTATTTCACCAGTTCGTCGAGCACCGGCTGCGCGACCTTCGCGTCGAAGGCCAGGTAGCCCAGCATGGTCGCCATGTTCGGCTTGATCATGCCGGCGCCCTTGCTGATGCCGGTCATGGTGACGGCGTGGCCGCCGATGGTGACCGTGCGCGAGGCCGCCTTCGGCTGGGTATCGGTGGTCATGATCGCCTCGGCGGCGTTGAACCAGTTGTCCGCCTTCAGGTTGGCCACCGCGGCGGGCAGGCCGGCGACGATCTTCTGGATCGGCAGGGGTTCGAGGATCACGCCGGTCGAGAACGGCAACACCTGCTGGGCCTCGCAGCCGAGCAGTTTCGCCACTTCGGCGCAGGTGGCCTGGGCATTGGCCAGGCCAGGCTCGCCGGTGCCGGCGTTGGCGTTGCCGGTGTTGACGACCAGGGCGCGGATCGGCGCGCCGCCCGCGGTCACGGCCGCCAGGTTGGCCTTGCTCACCTGGACCGGCGCGGCGCAGAAGCGGTTCTTGGTGAACACGCCGGCGACGGTGGCGCCATCGGCCAGCTTCATGACCAGCAGGTCCTTGCGGTTGGGCTTCTTGATGCCGGCTTCGGCAAAACCGATCTCGATACCGGCGACCGGTTTCAGGTCGGCGGCGACGGGCAGGGGGGAATTCACGGCCATGGTGGTCTCTATGGAAAGATTACGAATCCAATATTGTACTGCCGGCAGGCCGCAAGGCGTGCAGCATTGGTATCCGGGCCGGCAAGTCCGCCCGGAACTAGCCTTGCAAGGCCAGGCATGCGATCATCGGCATTTTTCCTCTCAACATGAAGATCACGTTTGTCGACGCGAAGTGCCCCCGCCCTTATGACAGCGAGGTGCTGCGCACCCGCGGGCTGGGCGGCACCGAAGCCAGCGTCATCCGGGTCGCGCAGGCACTGGCGCAGGCCCACGACGTGACCGTGGTCCAGCACAACCGCGAGCAGCCGTCGATCGACAGCGCCAGCCTGCGCTTCCTGCCGCTCGCCGGCCTCGACGACGCGGTGCGCGACGCCCAGCACGTGGTGCTGGTCCAGAAGACGCGCCTGCTCCGCCGCATCGCGCGGCATTCCTCGGCCCGGCTGTGGGTATGGCTGCACAATTACCTGAAGGACGAGGTGCGCTTCGGCTGGTCGGAATACCTGACGCACCGCATCGGCATCATCTGCGTGTCCCGCACCCATGCGCAGCACACGCGGGAATACATCCGCCGCTTTCCGCTCAACCGGATGCTGGGCGGGATGCTCGGCCGTGGCGGCGTGCTGTATCAATACAATCCGCTGTCCGAGGCCTGCGTGCCGCCTGCGCAGGTGAACCGGGATCCGCACAAGCTCATCTCGCTCAGTTCGCCGCACAAGGGCCTCGACCAGGTCGTCCACGCCTTCCGCGCCGTGCATGCGGCCGATCCAAGGATGAAGCTCTACGTTGCCGATCCCGGCTACAAGCATTCGGACCCTGCGCTGCTGGACGCGCCGGGCATCGTCAAGCTCGGATCGCTGCCGCAAGCGGCCCTGATGGAACACGTCAAGGATGCACTCTGCGTCTTCTATCCCCAGCGCAAGCAAGCGGAAACCTTCGGCCTGGTGTATGCCGAAGCGAATGCCGTGGGCACGCCGGTGCTGGCGCACGACTTCGGCTCCGCCCGTGAAATCCTCGTCCCGGCCAATCCGCCGCTCGATGCGGGCGATCCGGCCCTGGTGACCGAGACCGTCAGGCGCTGGTCGGCCGAGGGCGGCCCGGTGGTGGGACCGGATCCGCGCTTCGCACTGCCCAGCGTGGCGGCGCAGTGGGAAGCCTTCTTCGCCGCCCCCGACCGTTTCATGGCCGAGCAGGCCGCCGACGCGCCCCCGGCGCGGTAAGACCGGACGCCTCCCCCGACGTGTGCGGTCCGGCACACGTCCCCCATTTTCGCTATCGATGCCTTCCGACAATGCGCCGCGGAGCGTGCTGCCGCGCATTGTTCACGTCTTCCCCTCCCTTGCTGCACGGCCCTGCGCCAATACGCCTGTTTTGTCAACTGTCGAGCATGACAGTCCCAAAAGCGCATCAGCCAAAAGTGCGCTCGAGAAACATACATATACTGGACCGGCTTGGCACGGATGGGTTCGGCCGTGCCGGGTGCCTGCCCGTGACTCCACGGTTCATAACGCATAACAGGAGACAGGAAAATGAGATTCACCATCAAGGCGCGCCTCCTGGCCGCGCTGTGCGCCGGCCTCGCCGCCGCGCCCGCCGCCTTCGCCGATGGCCAGCCACGCGAACTCAGTGCGGCCGCCAAGCGCTACAAACAGTACTTCCAGGAAGCTTCGAAAGAGTTCAACGTGCCCGTTGAACTGCTGGAGTCGATCGCCTACGCCGAAACGCGCTGGCGCTCGCATGTACCGAAAGGCATGCTCAAGAAGAACGGCGAGCCGGAGATCGAGATCGAGCCGGACCCGCACCACGGCATGCCGCCGACCTACGGCATCATGGGCCTGCGCAACGACACCTATTTCGGCACCTCGCTGACCCAGGGAGCGGCCCTGATCCGCGTTGCGCCGGAAGTCGTCATCACCGACGTGCGCAGCAACATCCGGGCGGCCGCCGCCCTGCTCGCCCAGTACGGCGCGAAGAAGACCAGGAATTTCCCGCTCGAAGACTGGGAAGAAGCCGTGGCGCGCTACAGCGGCATCCCGCAGCGCGAGATCGCCCAGATCTACACCTACGAGATCCTGACCGCGATCCGCCAGGGCCGCGAAAGCGCCGACTTCAAGGTCAGCCAGCGCCACGTCGAAATGGAGAAAGCCTACGGCAAGGAAAAGCTGAAGAAGCTGTCGGCACGCCGCATCACGATCGAGACGGGGGTGCCCGATCCGAAGATCTCGACGCCGGACTTCGTCGATCCGCCCGCGAAAAAACAATAAGCGGCCGTACGCCCATCAGATTCGGAGACTTATCCATGAAGAAAAGCACGAACTTCCCACGTCCGGGCCTGCGCGCAGGCCTGGGCCTGATCCTGGCCGCCGTCGGCCTGCAGGCCCTGCCCGCCGCCGCCTCGACCGACTATCCGCCGGCGATCTGGAACCCGGCCGCCAGCTGCAATTACTCGTCGCGCACGGCCTCGGTCACCCACGTGACCATCCACACCACGCAAGGCTCCTACGCGGGCTCGATTTCCTGGTTCCAGAACTGCAGCGCAGGCGTCTCGGCCCACTACGTGATCCGCTCCTCGGACGGCCAGGTCACCCAGATGGTGCGCGAAGCCGACAAGGCCTGGCACGTCGGCAACTCGAACGGCTACACGGTCGGCATCGAGCACGAGGGCTACATCAACGCCCCCGCGACCTGGTACACGACGGCGATGTACAACGCCTCGGCGGCGCTGACCCGCGACATCCTCGCCTCGCGCGGCCTGGCCCAGAAGGTCTACAACGGCAGCAGCGGCTGGAACGCCGTGCCCGCGGACTCGCTCTACAACGTCAAGGGACACGTCAACTATGCCAACCAGACCCACACCGACCCCGGATCGGGCTGGGACTGGCCGCGCTACAAGACCCTGGTCGCGGGCGGCTCATCCGGCGGCGGCGACACCGGCGGCGGCGCCCTGTCCTGGCCGCTGGTCCAGTACGGCAACACCGGCGAGCGCGTGCGCACCGTCCAGTACCTGCTCCAGCAATGGGGCTACTCACTCACCGTGAACGGCAGCTTCGACACGGCCACCCAGAACGCGGTGAAGAACTTCCAGTCCTCGCATGGCCTGGGCGCGGACGGCATCGTCGGCAACGCCACCTGGCCCGCGCTGACCATCCTCACCCAGCAGGGCGACTCCGGCGCCAAGGTGCGCGCGGTGCAGAGCCAGCTCAACGAGAGCGGCTATGGGCTGACCGTGGACGGCAGCTTCGGCCCGGCCACCTACAGCGCGGTGCGCAGCTTCCAGAGCGCCAAGGGGCTGGGGGTGGATGGCATCGTCGGGGACAATACCTGGAACAAGATGGCGTGGTGAGCATGCGGTGAGCGAAGCCCGCCCGGCGCGTGCGCGGCGGGCTTTTTTGCGCCTGTTTTCGTAAGCCGCATCAATCGGCATGGGACTAGGGTGGGCGGCTCTACCAGGACACATGCCTGCCGCTAACTTCCACGCCGCCCACGCGTTCAGGCGCAGGGAAATCTGTCGCGAAGTTTCATACGGCAGTTGAACGCGTGGGCGGCATCGACGTTCGGGGCCCGCCACCTTCGCCGGTACAGCCGCCCACCCTACGGGTCTATCGATAAACGGCGGGACGGAAAATGCAATAAAAAAGGCGTCCCGCGGGACGCCTTTTCTGTTTTACGGAGCAGGCTTTACGCCAGCTTGCCGTGGCACTGCTTGAACTTCTTGCCGCTGCCGCAAGGGCAAGGATCGTTGCGGCCGACCTTCACGCCCATGTAGGTGCTGTGATCTTCGGCTGCCACCGGCGCCGCGGCGGTGCCGGTCGGGCTCGGGGCCAGCAGTTCTTCCGGCGCGGCCGACGGGTTGAAGTCGGCGTGCTGGAAGTTGATGTTTTCCAGGTGCGCCGCCTGGGCCGCCATGGCCGCTTCCGCCGCCTCGACTTCCTCGCGGGTCTGGATGCGCACGGTCATGACGGTGCGGATCACTTCGTTCTTGATCTGGTCCAGCATGCTGCCGAACAGCTCGAAGGCTTCGCGCTTGTATTCCTGCTTCGGGTTCTTCTGGGCGTAGCCGCGCAGGTGGATGCCCTGGCGCAGGTGGTCCAGCGCCGCCAGGTGCTCGCGCCAGTGGGTGTCGACGCTCTGCAGCATGACGTTGCGCTCGAAGCCGCCGAAGGATTCCTTGCCGACGATGGCGACCTTGGCGTTGTACGACTCGTCGGCCGCGGCCAGCACCTTTTCCAGGATGTCGTCGTCGTTCAGGTTCGGTTCGTCCACCAGCATCTGCTGCAGCGGCACGTTCAGGGCCCATTCGGAGCCCAGCACGGATTCGAGCGACTTGATGTCCCACTGTTCCTCGACCGACTCGGCCGGGACGTAGCTGCGCACCACGTCGGTGAACACGCCCGTGCGCAGCGAGGCGATCAGTTCGGAGATGTCGGCCGCTTCCAGCAGTTCGTTACGCTGGCTGTAGATCACCTTGCGCTGGTCGTTGGCGACGTCGTCGTATTCGAGCAGCTGCTTGCGGATGTCGAAGTTGCGCGCCTCGACCTTGCGCTGGGCGGTCTCGATGGAACGGGTCACGATGCCCGCCTCGATCGGCTCGCCTTCCGGCATCTTCAGGCGCTCCATGATGGCGCGCACGCGGTCGCCGGCGAAGATGCGCAGCAGCGGGTCGTCCAGGCACAGGTAGAAGCGCGACGAGCCCGGGTCGCCCTGGCGGCCCGAACGGCCGCGCAGCTGGTTGTCGACGCGGCGCGACTCGTGGCGCTCGGTGCCGATGATGTGCAGGCCGCCGGCGTTCACCACGTGGTCGTGCAGCGACTGCCATTCGTCGCGCAGCGTCTGCGACTGGGCGGCCTTGTCGGCTTCGCTCAGGGCCGGGTCGGCCTCGATGATCTGGATCTGCTTCTCGACGTTGCCGCCGAGGACGATGTCGGTACCGCGGCCGGCCATGTTGGTCGCGATGGTGATCATCTTCGGACGGCCGGCCTGGGCGATGATTTCCGCTTCGCGGGCGTGCTGTTTCGCGTTCAGCACGTTGTGCGGCAGGCCCGCCTTGGTCAGGATGCTGGAGAGCAGCTCCGAGTTCTCGATCGAGGTCGTGCCCACCAGCACCGGCTGGCCGCGCTCGTAGCAGTCGCGGATGTCGTTCAACATCGCGTTGTACTTTTCCTGGGCCGACTTGTACACCTGGTCCTGGCGGTCCTTGCGCTGGGACGGACGGTTCGGCGGGATCACCACGGTCTCGAGGCCGTAGATTTCCTGGAATTCGTAGGCTTCCGTGTCGGCGGTGCCGGTCATGCCGGACAGCTTGGTGTACATGCGGAAGTAGTTCTGGAAGGTGATCGAGGCCAGGGTCTGGTTCTCGTTCTGGATGCGCACGCCTTCCTTGGCTTCGACGGCCTGGTGCAGGCCGTCGGACCAGCGGCGGCCCGTCATCAGGCGGCCGGTGAATTCGTCGACGATGGTGACTTCGCCGTTCTGCACCACGTAGTGCTGGTCCTTGTGGTACAGGACGTGGGCGCGCAGCGCCGCGTACAGGTGGTGGATCAGGGTGATGTTGGCGGCGTCGTAGAGCGAGGCGCCCTCCGGCAGCAGGCCCATCTTGGTGAGGATGGCCTCGGCCTTCTCGTGGCCGGCCTCGGTCAGCAGCACGGTGTGCGCTTTTTCGTCCTTGGTGTAGTCGCCCGGGACTTCGATCTGGCCCTTGCCGTCCGGGGTTTCCTCGCCGATCTGCAGGGTCAGCTGCGGCGGCACCTCGTTCATGCGGTAGTACAGGTCGGTGTGGTTCTCGGCCTGGCCGGAAATGATCAGCGGCGTGCGCGCTTCGTCGATCAGGATCGAGTCGACCTCGTCGACCACGGCGAAGTTCAGGCCGCGCTGCACGCGTTCGCGCGCATCGTAGACCATGTTGTCGCGCAGGTAGTCGAAGCCGAATTCGTTGTTGGTGCCGTAGGTGATGTCCGAGCCGTAGGCCTGCTGCTTGGTGTCGTGCGGCATCTGCGACAGGTTCACGCCCGTGGTCAGGCCGAGCCAGCCGTACAGGCGGCCCATGGAATCGGCGTCGCGCTGGGCCAGGTAATCGTTGACGGTAATGACGTGCACGCCCTTGCCCGACAGGCCGTTCAGATAGACCGGCAGGGTTGCCATCAGGGTCTTGCCCTCACCGGTGCCCATCTCGGCAATCTTGCCCTGGTGGATAACCATGCCGCCGATCAGCTGCACGTCGAAGTGACGCATCTTCAGCACGCGCTTGGCGGCTTCGCGGCAGACGGCAAACGCTTCGGGAAGGATGTCGTCGAGCGTTTCGCCGGCGGCGATGCGCGACTTGAATTCCGGGGTCTTTGCCTGAAGCTCGGCGTCCGAGAGCTTTTCCATCTGCGGCTCGAGCGCGTTGATCTGACGCACGGTTTTTTGATATTGCTTGAGCAGCCGCTGGTTTCGGCTGCCGAAAATCTGAGTCAGGAATGACATGCTAAGTTTCTTATAAAGACGCCGCAAAAAGAGCCAGGGATGTTATCAAAAAGATACCCATCGAAGACCGCCCAAGGCAAAAAGCGACTGATTTTATCATGCGATGCGGCCACACTTGGGGCTTATCGGCCGGATAACAAGGTTGGTGCCAGAAAGAATGTTATCAAATTGCATCGCTTTGCACCCGTTCGCCGCCAGCCGTGCGCTCCGTACCGACTCTGTGGTATGTTGCGTATCGATCGACACCAGCTCCCTCCAGCGTTCTCATGCATATCTACGGCACCCGCAACCGCCCGACTTCGTTCGAAGCGACCGATTTCCTGCGCTCCAACGAGCGCATGGCGCGGCTGCTGCCGACCGCCATGCGCATGGCCGACCTGCAGCGCGACGTCGGCATGGCCCTGCCGGCCATGGCCGGCAACTGCGACGTGCTCTCGTTCCAGGAAGGGGTGCTGGTGCTGGCCGTGCCCAGCTCGGCCGTGGCGGCCCGCCTCAAGCAGCAGTTGCCGAAGCTGCAGGCCAGCCTGCAGGGACGCGGCTGGCAAGTCACGTCGATGCGCCTGAAGGTGCAGGTAACCCGGGCGATGCCGGAACAGGTGCAGACGCGCACCCTGGAGCTGCCGGAGACGGCGGTGCACGCATTCGAGGAGCTGGGAGACAGTTTGCCGGAGACGCCGCAGAACGCGGGCCTGGTGGCGGCGATCAAGCGGCTGGCGGAGAAGCGGCGGCGGGGGTGAGCCTGCGGCGGCCATATTGCTGGCCGCCCTGCCATCGCTGCGTGTGCCGAAGGGCGTAGGGTGGGCTCTTGAGCCCACGCGGTCTCACACGTCGCGTTCATGCGAACTTCGCAAAACCTCCACGCTGGCGCTGGCTATTCGATCTTACTTTCGGGTGCGCATCAGTACGACGGCGTGGGCTCCCGAGCCCACCCTACAAGGGCAACATCACTTACGTGAGCGCCCACTCATCGCGCATCTGGCGCACGTACGCCGGCGGCGCGCTGTCGAGGGCGTCGAAGGACACGATCTCGTAGGCATCCGGGCGCGCCAGCAGGGCGCGCAGCAGCTCGTTGTTGAGCGCATGGCCCGACTTGTGGGCTTCATAGGCCGCCAGCAGCGGATGGCCGATCAGGTAGAGGTCGCCGATCGCGTCGAGGATCTTGTGGCGCACGAACTCGTCGTCGTAGCGCAGGCCGTCCGCGTTCAGGATGCGGTATTCGTCCATCACGATCGCGTTTTCCAGCGAGCCGCCGCGCGCCAGGCCCATGCCGCGCAGGCTTTCCACGTCCTGCATGAAACCGAAAGTGCGCGCACGCGCCACGTCGTGCACGTAGGACACCTGGGCAAAGTCGATCGAACCATTCTGCATGGTCCCGTCCACTGCCGGGTGGTTGAATTCGATGAAAAAGTCGAGCTTGAAGCCGTCGTGCGGCTTCAGGCGCGCCCACTTCTCGTTGTTGCCGCTTCCCTGGCGCACTTCGACTTCCTTCAGTACGCGAATGAATTTCTTCGGCGCGGGCTGGTCTTCGACGCCCGCCTGCTGCAGCAGGAAGACGAAGGACGACGCGGAGCCGTCCATGATCGGGATTTCCTCGGCGGTCACTTCGATGTAGAGGTTGTCGATACCCAGTCCGGCGCAGGCCGACATCACGTGCTCGACGGTGGAGACGCGCGCCGAATCCTTGATCAGGACCGAGGCCATGCGGGTGTCGCCGACGACTTCCGCGCTCGACGGGAATTCGACCACAGGGTCGAGGTCCACGCGGCGGAAGACGATGCCGGTATCGACGGGGGCCGGACGCAGCGTCAGTTCGACCTTGCGGCCCGAGTGCAGCCCGACGCCGGTCGTGCGCACCAGTTGTTTGATGGTTCGTTGTTTGAGCATGGACCGATTATATCCGTGCTTGACCAAGCTTGCCGGGGCCGCTTCTTGCAGTATGGAAACTCTGACAAGAAGCGGGGCAGGAAGCGTTGAATCGGCGCGACAGCCTCATGGATGCTCGGATTCGGTATGCGTCTTCTCGTGGCGAATCAGATACAAACCGCTGCCGATGATGATGGCTGCGCCGACCAGGGTATAGCTGTCGGGCAGGGTCTGCCACAGCAGCCAGTCGATCGCCACGCCCCAGGCCAGCGCCGAGTATTCGAAGGGCGCGACCACCGAGGCTTCGCCGTGGCTGAAGGCCTCGGTGATCGCCAGTTGGCCGAAAAAGCCGCTCACGGCCAGGGCGCACAGCAGCCAGAGGTGGCCGGGGTCGACGCTCACCCACTCGGGCGCCGCCAGGGCCGTGGCCCCGGCCGCCATCATCAGCATCAGCCAGAACATGATCTGCTCGCTGCTGTCGGTGCGCGCCAGGATGCGGGCGGCGATCGCCGAGATCGCGTAGCACACCGCCGAGCCGAGGATCGCCAGGCCGCCCAGGGTCAGGAAGCCGCCCCCTTCCGGGCGCAGCACGACCAGCACGCCGGCCAGGCCGACGACGATGGCGATCCAGCGCGCGAGGTTGACGGTTTCCTTCAGGAAGAACACCGACATCGCCGTGATCAGGGCCGGCGCGATGAAGAAGACCGAATAGGCCTCGGCCAGCGAGAGCTGTTTCAGGCCGTAGGCGAACAGCGCCAGCATGCCGATCCCGAGCACCGCGCGCAGCACCTGCAGCGACCAGCGCACCCGCAGCATCGAGCGGAAGCCGCCGCGCCAGGCGACATAGGCGCAGACCAGCGGCAGCGAGGACAGCGAGCGCAGCGCGGCCACCTGCATCGCCGGATAATGGGCGGCGAGCAGCTTCATCGCCGTGTCCATCAGCGAAAACATGAAGACCGCGATCAGCATCGCGTAGATGCTGCGCAGATTGCCGGAAACTTTACGCACTGATTTACCTGGATTCGTATTCGGAACAAAAAACGGCGCCGCGGCGCCGTCGGGTGCTGCGCAAGCCTGGTTTACAGCTGGGCCAGCAGCGCCTCGGCCTTCGACACCTCGAAACCGCCCTGCTCCACGTTCAGCTGCTTGACCACGCCGTCCTCGACCAGCATCGAGTAGCGCTGCGAGCGCGTGCCCATGCCGTGCTTGGAGAAATCGGCGTCCAGGCCGAGGGCTTTGGTGAAGGCGGCGTTGCCGTCGGCCATCATGCGCACGATGCCGGTGGCCTTCTGCTCGCGGCCCCAGGCGCCCATGACGAAGGCGTCGTTCACCGAGATGCACCAGATCTCGTCGACGCCCTTGGCCTTGAAGGCCTCGGCATTTTCGACGAAGCCCGGCACGTGCTTGGCCGAGCAGGTCGGGGTGAAGGCGCCCGGCAGGCCGAAGATGGCGATCTTCTTGCCCCGGACGTGGTCCGCCACCTGGAAGGTGTTCGGGCCAAGGGTGCAGCCCTCGGTCTCGGTCTCGATGAATTCGGCCAGGGTGCCGTCCGGCAGGTGCTCGCCAATCTGGATGGTCATGCATACTCCTCAGGTGTTATTTTGGAAATCCCGCCAGTATGCCCGATCCTTGCTGTTCCTGCATTACATCGCCCCGAACAGCGGCACGTAGGCGCGGCTGACCGGCAGCTCGGCGCCGATGCCGCGCATGCGCAGGAACAGGCGGCTGGCCTCGTCGCGCCGGGTGCCGGCCAGGTGGGCCAGGTTGACGATGGTGGCGCGGTGCACCTGGCGGAATTCGTCCGGGTCCAGGCGCGCCGCCAGTTCGGCGATCGGGGTGCGGATCAGGTATTCGTCGCCCGCGGTGCGCACCACCGTGTACTTGTCGTCGGCCTGGAAGTACAAGACGTCGCCGACCGCGATGTTGTGGACCATGCCGCCCTTCCCCGCGCGCAGGTAGCGCAGATACGGCAGGCGTTCGCCGCCCGGCTGTGCCATCAGGCGGCGCAGGGCCTGGGCCAGCGCGGCGTCGTCCTGCGGCGGCGCGGCCAGGCTGGCGCGCACGCGCTCGATGGTGCGCTGCAGGCGCTCGGTGCGCAGGGGCTTGAGCAGGTAGTCCAGGGCCGCATGCTCGAAGGCCTGCACCGCGTATTCGTCGTAGGCGGTCACGAAGATCACGCGCGTGCGGCCCTCGACGCCTTGGGCGACTTCGAGGCCGGAAAGACCCGGCATGCGGATGTCCAGGAAAGCGAGCTCGGGCTCCAGTTCGGCGATGGCGGCGGCGGCCTCGATGCCGTTGTCTGCCACGGCCACGATCTCGAGTTCGGGCCAGAGGCGCGCCAGTTGCTGTTCCAGGTGCTGGGCGAGGTGGGGTTCGTCGTCGGCGATCAGGGCGCGGGTCATGATGCGGGATGATAGGGAAGTTCGATGGTGGCGCTGGTGCCGCCCGCGTGGAGCAGGTCCAGGCTGGCGCGCTCGCCGTAGCGGTGCCGCAGGCGCGCGCGGATATTCGCCAGGGCCATGCCGGCGCCCGGGCCCGCACGCGGCGCATCCTGCCCGAGGCCGTCGTCGACGACGCGGATGCGCAGGCGGCCCTCTTCGACCAGCGCCTGGATGCGCACTTCACCGCCCTCGACCTTCGGCTCGAGACCATGGCGGATCGCATTCTCGACCAGCGGCTGCAGCAGCAGCGGCGGCAGCAGCGCGGCGCGCGCCTCCGGACCGGCGTCGACCGCGAAGCGCAGGCGCGCGCCCATGCGGATCTGCAGCAGGCGCAGGTAGTTGGCCGCCATCTCGAGTTCGGCGCCGAGCGTGGTCTCCTGGACGCGCAGCTGGCCCATGCCGGCGCGCAGGTGGTCCGAAAAGGCTTCCAGCATCGCGCGGGCGCGCGGCGGATCGGCATCGAGCAGGCTCTCGATATTGGCCAGCGTATTGAACAGGAAGTGCGGCTCGATCTGCGCCTGCAAAAGACGCAGGTGGGCCTCGGCCGCCTGCGCCTGCATCGCCTGGCGCTGCAGGCGCCCGCGCCAGAACATGCCGGCGACGATGCCCAGGAAAGGCAGGAACTGCAGCACGCGCAGCTGGCGCCGCAGCGCCGAGGAGGCGAAGAACTCGGTGTCCGGGTAGACCAGCGCCAGCAGCCCGCTGCCGAGCAGGTTCCCGAGCATCAGGCCGGCCAGCAGGAGCAGACTGACCAGCGCCGCCGCACGCCAGTCGCGCACCGGCGAGAGCCGGACCAGCATCGCTTCCGGCAGCAGCGCTTCGGCCAGGCGCACCGTGGCCAGCATGCTCCAGGCGATCGCCAGGAACAGCAGCAGCATGCCGACCAGCAGCCGGTGCAGGAAGGCGGCGTCGGGCACCTTGACGGTGATGACGCCGGCCAGGCCGAGCAGGCAGAGGGCGGCCCAGGCCAGCAGCGCCAGCGCCGAGGCGATGACAAGCTGCGTCCCCAGCTCGCCGGCCCGGCGCTTGCGCAAGGTCCAGAACGAGCGCCAGGATTGCGCGAGCGTGGAAGGCATGATCATCTTTCTAGTCTACAACATGGTGCCTGGATGGCAGAGCGGGATGCGACGGATCGACAATCGCGCCGACAGGCGGCAAGCTGTCACAAACCTGCTGTCACTTTCGTCTTGCATGGATCACCCGACCAGCCGAGAATTGCCATGACCATGCCCGCCTCCCTCGATCCTGTCGACAGCTTCGCCGCCGTGCGGCCGCGCCTGTTCGCCATCGCCTACCGCATGCTCGGCACGCGCGCCGATGCCGAGGACGTGGTGCAGGACGCCTGGCTGCGCTGGAACGGCAGCGAGCACGTGGAGGTCGCTACGCCCGAAGCCTGGCTGGTCACCGTGACCACGCGCCTGGCGATCGACCGCCTGCGCAGCCGCAAGCTCGAGCGCGAAGCCTACGTCGGCTGGTGGCTGCCCGAGCCGATCATCGAGGACGAGCACACGCCGGAAACGGCGGCGGAGCTGGCCAGCGACGTGTCGGTCGCCTTCCTCTGGGTGCTGGAACGCCTGGGCCCCGAAGAACGCGCCGCCTTCCTGCTGCGCCAGGTGTTCGACCAGGACTACGCCGAGATTGCCGCCATGCTCGGCAAGTCGGCAGCGGCCTGCCGCCAGCTCGTGCACCGGGCGCAGGCGCGCGTGAAGCAGGAACAGCCTCGCTTCACGGTGCCCCGGGACGCCCACCGCGAACTGCTGGCGCGCTTCATGCAGGCGGCCAGCGCCGGCGACCGCACGGCGATGAAAGCCCTGATGGCCGACGACGTGCAACTGGTGTCCGATGGCGGCGGCAAGGCGAAATCCTTCATGCGCGTGCTCGAGGGCGCAGGACGCGTGGCGGGCGTCTACTGGTCGCTGGAACACGCCTATCCGGGCCGGGTCGCCTACCGCCTTGCCCTCGTCAACGGCGAACCGGGCCTGCTGCGCTATGTGGACGGACGCATCGAATCGGCCCAGTCCTTCATCGTCGACGCCGGTCGCATCGTGGCCGCCTTCGTCATCCGCAATCCGGACAAGCTGGCCGGGGCGCCGCAAACGCTCCTGGCGGCGGCTGTCACAAACCCGGACGCCGGATCGTCTTGAGGGTGATGGAGGCCGCACGGTGCGCCTCCCTTTTCCTGAAAGGACAGACCATGTCGCACGAAGCACGCATCCATTTCCACCAGCACGCCAAACCCAGCCTGCACGCGATGATCGCGCTGTCGGCCAGCGTCAAGCAGAGCTCGCTCGGCCCGCGCCTGGTCGAGCTGGTCAACCTGCGGGTCTCGCAGATCAACGGCTGCGGCGTCTGCATCGACATGCACTGGCGCGATCTCGTCAGGCAGGAAGCCGACCCGCGCCACCTGAACGCCCTGGCCGGCTGGCGCGAAGCGCCCTTCTTCAGCGACCGCGAACGCGCGGCCCTGCGCTGGGCGGAAGCCGTGAACGCCATCCCGCAATCGACGCCCACGGACGAGGACTTCGCCGAACTGCGCGCGCATTTCAGCGACAACGAGATCGCGGAGCTGGGGTATGCGATCGCGGTGATCAAGGGGTGGAATACGCTGAATGTCAGCTTGCGCAACCAGATTCCGGAGGTGCCGGCGCCGGGGATGTGAAGCTGGGGGTCGCAGGGTGGGCGGGTCTCCCGCCCCGCGTTCAACGTGCGTATGCAAGCCACAAAGACCGGCTCCGGAGGTATGAAACCGCCGCTTGGACGCGTGGGCGGGGAACCCGCCCACCCTACGGGTATATCGCACGCTTTGCGGTAGACCCATAAAAAAACCGGGACCGGAGCGCGAGCTCCGATCCCGGTTTTCGTTTAAACGTATGAACGCTTAGTCGGCTTGCTTGCGCAGGAAAGCCGGGATGTCGTAGGTCTCGACACCGTTGCGCTGCATGGCCTGCACCTGCTCCGATGCCTGCTCGCGGCGCCACACGGCCGGCTGCTTCATGCCGTCGCCGGCGCCGCCGACGCTGGCCTGGCCCATGGTCATGCCGCCGGTCAGGCCGGCGGCGCCCATCATCGGCGCGTTGTAGGTGCCGGTCTTGAGCATCTGCTGCGGCTGAACCAGCTGCATCTTGCCCTTGTTCTTGCCCAGGCCGGTCGCCACGACGGTCACACGGATCTCGTCGCCCATCTCGTCGTCGTAGGCGATGCCTTGTGCGATCGACGCGTCCGGCGCGGCGAAGGCGCGCACGGCGGCCATGACTTCCTTGATCTCCTTGCCCTTCAGGCCGCGCGAGGCGGTCACGTTCACCAGCACGCCCTTGGCGCCCGACAGGTCGATGCCGTCCAGCAGCGGCGAGGCCACGGCCTGCTCGGCCGCGATGCGCGCGCGGTCCACGCCCGAGGCGGTCGCGGTGCCCATCATGGCCTTGCCCTGCTCGCTCATGATGGTCTTCACGTCGTTGAAGTCGACGTTGATGTGACCCGGCACGTTGATGATCTCGGCGATACCGGCGACGGCGTTGTTCAGGACGTCGTCGGCATGCTTCATCCAGTCGAGCATCGATTCGTCTTCGTAGATCTCTTCCAGCTTTTCGTTCAGGATGATGATCAGCGAGTCGACGTGCTTGGACAGTTCTTCCAGGCCGGCTTCGGCGATGTCCATGCACTTCTGGCCTTCGTATGAGAAGGGCTTGGAGACCACGGCGACGGTCAGGGCGCCCATGGTCTTGGCCACTTCGGCCACGATCGGGGCGGCGCCGGTGCCGGTGCCGCCGCCCATGCCGGCGGCGATGAAGACCATGTGCGCGCCGCGCAGCGAATCCTCGATGCGCGAACGGGTCTGCTCGGCCAGCTGGCGGCCGATTTCAGGACGCATGCCGGCGCCCAGGCCCGATTCGCCGATCTGGATGATGTTGTTCGCGCTCGATGCCGCCAGTGCCTGGGCATCGGTGTTGGCGGCGATGAACTCGACGCCCGAGACGCCCTTGTTGATCATGTGCTGCACTGCGTTGCCGCCCGCACCACCCACGCCGACGACCTTGATCACCGTGCCCAGTGCCGCGTTATCGACCATATCGAACTCCATGATGTGACTCCTAATTTTCAAATTGCCCTAGCCAAGCGCCAAACCTCATAAGGGTATCAGGACTGACGCTTGAGTACGGCTAAGTATTGTAAAAATATGTGTGTTTGTACCGAATCAAAGACGCTTGTTTGCTGCCTGGAAATCTCTTCAGAAATTCCCCAAAAACCATTCCTTCATGCGCTGCCAGACCGCCTTCACCGAACCATCCTGGCGCGTCACGATGTGGCCGCGCAGGTACTGCTTTTTCGCTTCCAATAACAGACCCAGCACCGTCGCGTAGCGCGGGCTGCGCACGACGTCGGCAAGCTGGCCGCGGTAGTCCGGCGTGCCCAGGCGCGTCGGCTTGAGGAACATGTCCTCGGCCATCTCGATCATGCCGGGCATGAGCGAGGTGCCGCCGGTGAGGACGATGCCCGACGAGAGCACGCCTTCGTAGCCGGATTCGCGCACCACCTGGTGCACCATCGCGAACAGCTCTTCCACGCGCGGCTCGATCACGGCGGCCAGGGCCTGGCGGCTCAGCGCGCGCGGGCCGCGGTCGCCCAGGCCCGGCACTTCGAGCGTTTCGCCCGGATCGGCCAGCACCTGCTTGGCCACGCCGTAGCGCAGCTTGATCTCTTCCGCTTCGCCGGTCGGCGTGCGCAGCGCCATCGCGATGTCGCTGGTGATCTGGTCGCCCGCGATCGGGATCACGGCGGTGTGGCGGATCGCGCCGTCGCTGAACACCGCGATGTCGGTGGTGCCGCCGCCGATGTCGATCAGGACCACGCCCAGTTCTTTTTCGTCGTTGGTCAGCACCGCGTCGGCCGAGGCCATCGGCTGCAGGATCAGGTCCGACACTTCCAGGCCGCAGCGGCGCACGCACTTGACGATGTTCTGCACCGCCGACACCGCGCCGGTGACGATGTGCACGCGCACTTCCAGGCGGATGCCGCTCATGCCGATCGGCTCGCGCACGTCTTCCTGGTTGTCGACGATGAATTCCTGAGGCACCGTGTGCAGCAGCTGCTGGTCGGTCGGGATGTTGACCGCCTTGGCGGTCTCGATCACGCGCGCGACGTCGGTGGCGGTGACTTCCTTGTCCTTGATCGCCACCATGCCGCTCGAGTTGAACGAGCGGATGTGGCTGCCCGCGATGCCGGCGTAGACATTGCGGATCTTGCAGTCGGCCATCAGCTCGGCCTCTTCGAGCGCGCGCTGGATCGATTCGACGGTGGCCTCGATGTTGACCACCACGCCCTTCTTCAATCCCTTCGACTCGTGCTGACCGAGGCCGATGACCTCGTGGCGTCCGTCGGACATCACCTCGGCCACGACGGCCACCACCTTCGAGGTGCCGATGTCGAGGCCGACGATCAGGTTTTTCGCGTCTTTTGTCATTGCTCGCCTGCTTTAGATTTGCTTGGTTGTTTTGTTAGTAGTCGTTTTATTTTTCTTCGACGGCTTCACCGGCTTGGTCGCGTCGGCCGGCACGGTCAGTGCCGCCGACGACAGGGCCAGGCCATTCGGATAGCGCATGTCGATCGTGTCGATGCGGCCTTCCTGCAGCCGCGCCACCAGCTGCGGGTAGACCCCGACCAGGCGCTGCACGCGCGCCTTGACGGTGTTCTTGTCCCGCTCGCGGCCGAGCTCCACGCTCATGCCGTTGTCCAGCTTCACGGTCCACGCGTAACGCGAGGACAGCGTCAATTCCTGCGGCACCAGCTTGACCGGCGCGAACCATGCGCGCAGTTCGGCAAAGCGCGCCAGCACTTCCTTCTCGCTGCCGGCGGGACCCGCAAAGGCCGGCAGCGCGTGGTCGTCGTCGGCCTCGGCCAGGTTGGCGGTGAAGACGTCGCCCTTCACCGACAGCAGGCGGCCTTCGCCCCAGGTGCCGAGCGCCTCGTGCTCCTCGACCTCGACGATCAACTGGTTCGGCCACTCGCGGCGCACCGTGGCGCGCCGCACCCAGGGCACCGCCTCGAACGTCGCGCGCACCTGCTCCAGGTCCGTGGTGAAGAAATTCCCGCGAATCTTGCCGATCACGCTGTTCCGCACCGTCAGTTCGTTCACGTGGCGCAGGTCGATGCCGTACAGGCTCTCCACTTTCACCGCGCGCAGCGTGAACATCGGCCGCTGGCTCAGCCACCATACGCCGCTCGCGATGCTCGCGAGCAGCGTCGCCGCCAGCAGCGTGCTGGCGGTGGCGTTCAGGGCGCGTACGTCATGCCACATCTTGTCAGCCTTGTGCCTTCACCATCTTGCAGCGCGCCGAGCGCAGGATCTCGACGCACAGGTCCTCGTAGTTGATGCCGACCGCGCGCGCGGCCATCGGCACCAGCGAATGCCCGGTCATGCCCGGTGACGTATTCACCTCCAGCAGGAAGGGACGGTTGTCGCTCTCGCGCACCAGCACGTCGATGCGGCCCCAGCCCTCGCAGCCGAGGGCGCGGTAGGCGTCGACGGCATGGCGCTGGATCTCTTCGGTCAGCTCGGGCGGCAGCGGCGCCGGGCAGTGGTACTGGGTGTCGTCGGTGAAGTACTTGTTCTGGTAGTCGTAGTTGCCTTGCGGCGCGACGATCTCGACGATCGGCAGCGCGCGCGCGCCGGCGCCCGTGCCCAGCACGGCCACCGTGAATTCGCGGCCGGTAATGAACTGCTCGACCAGCACGGTCTCGTCGAAGCCGGCGGCCAGGGCCACGGCCGCCTCCAGCTCCTCGGCCTGCTCGACCTTGGTGATGCCGATGGTCGAACCTTCCAGCGGCGGCTTGACGATCAGCGGCAGGCCGAGTTCCGCCACCACCTTGTCCAGGTCGTCGCCCGGCGCGACGGTCGCGTATTTCGGCGTCGGGATGCCCTTCGACTGCCAGATGATCTTGGTGGTGATCTTGTCCATGCCGACCGACGAGGCCATGACGCCGCTGCCGGTGTAGGGAATGCCGAGCTGCTCGAGCGCGCCCTGCAGGCTGCCGTCTTCGCCGTAGCGGCCGTGCAGCGCGATGAAGACGCAGTCGAACTTCTCGTCCGCCAGTTCGGCCAGCGAACGTTCGGCCGGATCGAAGCCATGGGCGTCGATGCCGCGGCTCTTCAGGGCCTGCAGCACGCCGGTGCCGGACATGATGGAGACGTCGCGCTCGGCCGAGCGGCCGCCGTACAGGACGCCGACCTTGCCGAAATTGGTGATGATGTCGCTCACGATGTGACCTTTTGAGAAATCGGTTGCGCAGCTGGCTGCGCGCCTGGTTGCGTACTTGCTTGCGCAGTTGGCTGCGCAGTCAACTGATGCGGCACGCCGCTGATCGAGCCCGCGCCCATGGTCAGCACGACGTCGCCGTCGCGCGCCACCTGGCGGATCGCGTCGGGCATCTCGGCGATCGTTTCCACGAAAATCGGTTCGACCTTGCCGCCGGCGCGCAATGCGCGAGACAGCGCACGTCCGTCGGCCGCGACGATCGGGGCCTCGCCCGCCGGATACACCTCGGACAGCAGCAGCACGTCCGGCGCCGCCAGTACCTTCACGAAGTCCTCGAACAGGTCGCGCGTGCGGCTGTAGCGGTGCGGCTGGAAAGCCAGCACCAGGCGCCGGCCCGGGTAGGCGGCGCGCGCGGCGGCCAGGGTCACCTCGGTCTCGACCGGATGGTGGCCGAAGTCGTCGACCAGGGTGAAGCTGCCGCCGCCTTCGAGCGCCACCTCGCCGTAGCGGGTGAAGCGGCGGCCGACGCCGCGGAACTCGAGCAGGCCCTGGGCGGTGGCGGCGTCATCGATGCCGATCTCGCGCGCGATCGCAATCGCCGAGCAGGCGTTGAGCACGTTGTGCATGCCCGGCTGGTTCAGCACGAACTTCGTGTCCGGGTAGCCTTCCTGGCGCACCGTGAAGTGCATCTGCACGCCCTCGGCGTAGGCGTCGAAAGCGCGCACTTGCGCGTCTTCCGAGAAGCCGTAGGTCGTGACCGGCTTGGTCACCTGCGGCAGGATGGCGCGCACGTGGCGGTCGTCGATGCACAGCATCACGCGGCCGTAGAACGGCAGGCGGTGGGTGAAGTTCACGAACGCGGCCTTCAGCTTCTCGAAGTCGTGCTCGTAGGTTTCCATGTGGTCGGCGTCGATGTTGGTGATCACCTCGATCATCGGCGACAGGTTGAGGAAGGACGCATCCGATTCGTCGGCTTCGGCGACGATGTAGTCGCCGGTGCCGAGTTTCGCGTTGGCGCCGGCGCTGTTCAGGCGCCCGCCGATGACAAAAGTAGGGTCCAGGCCGCCCTGGGCCAGGACCGAGGCCACCAGGCTCGTGGTCGTGGTCTTGCCGTGGGTGCCGGCAATGGCGATGCCGCGCTTCAGGCGCATCAGTTCGCCGAGCATGATCGCGCGCGGCACCACCGGAATCTGGGCGGCGCGGGCCGCCATCACTTCCGGGTTCGCCTCGTTCACGGCGGTCGAGGTGACCACCGCGTCGGCGCCGGCGATGTGCTCGGCCGCGTGACCCAGGTAGACGCGCGCGCCCAGTTCCTGCAGGCGCTGGGCCGCCGCATTGCTCGACAGGTCGGAGCCCGACACCTTGTAGCCGAGGTTGAGCAGCACCTCGGCGATGCCGCTCATGCCGCTGCCGCCGATGCCTACGAAGTGAATGTGCTTGATCTTGTGTTTCATTCTTCTCTACTTTTTAGTTCTTCTTGTTCGCGAGCTGTTCCAGCACGCTAGCAATGGCTTCATTGGCGTCGCGCTTGCCGACGGCCTGCGCCGCCTCGGCCATCGCCAGGCAATCCGCGCGCGTCGTCGTTTGCAGCAGTTGGGCCACCCGCGCGGCGGACAGCTCGCCCTGCGGCAGGTGGATCGCCGCCTTCTGTTTGTCCATCCAGACCGCGTTGTCGCGCTGGTGGCTGGTGGTCGATGCCACGAAAGGCACCAGCACGCTGGCCACGCCGGCGGCGGTCAGTTCCGACACCGTGATCGCGCCGGCGCGGCAGATCACGAGATCGGCCTCGGCATAGGCTGCCGCCATGTCGTCGATGAAGTCGACCACGTTGGCGTTCACGCCCGCCTGCGCGTAGGCCGCGCGCAAGGCCTCGATGTTCTTCTTGCCCGACTGGTGGGTCACGATCGGACGGCTTGCAGGATCGATCTGCGCCAGCGCCGCCGGCACGCTGTCGTTGAGCACCTTGGCGCCCAGGCTGCCGCCGACGACCAGCACCCGCAGCGGGCCGCTGCGGCCCGCGAAACGTTCGCCTGGCGCCGGCAGGTCGAGGATGGCCTGGCGCACCGGATTGCCGGTGACGACGGCCTTGCCCGCGGCCGCGCCGAAGTCGGCCGGGAAGCCGAACAGCACGCGGCTTGCCAGCGGCGTCAGGGTCTTGTTCGACAGCAGCAGCGCGGCGTCGGCGTTCACCAGCGCCAGCGGAATGCCGCGCGTGCGCGCCATCATCCCGCCCGGCACCGTGACATAGCCGCCCATGCCCAGCACCACGTCGGGCTGGCGCCGTCCCAGCACGCGCAGGCAGGTGGCAAAGCTCGCCGCCATCTTGAAGGCGCCCTTCACGGTGTGCCCCAGCCCCTTGCCGCGCAGGCCGGCGAAATCGATGGAATCCATGGGGATGCCGTGCTTCGGCACGATCTCGCCCTCCATGCCGTGGGCGGTGCCCAGCCAGCTCACCTCCCAGCCGCGCTCGCGCATGGTCTGGGCGATCGCCACGCCGGGGAAGATGTGGCCGCCGGTGCCGGCGGCCATGATCATCAGCTTTTTCACAGGCGCCCTCCCCGCATCAGCACGCGATTCTCGTAGTCGATGCGCAGCAGGATCGCCAGTCCCACGCAGTTGATCAGGATGCCGGTGCCGCCATAGCTCATCAGGGGCAGGGTCAGGCCCTTGGTCGGCAGCAGGCCGAGGTTCACGCCCATGTTGATGAAGGTCTGCACGCCGATCCAGATGCCGATGCCCTTGGCGGCCAGTCCCGCGAAGAACTGGTCGAGGGCGATCGCCTGGCGGCCGATGTCGAAGGCGCGCTTGACCAGCCAGTAGAACAGGGCCAGCACGACCAGCACGCCGGCCAGGCCCAGCTCTTCGCCGATCACGGCCATGATGAAGTCGGTGTGCGCTTCCGGCAGGTAGTGCAGCTTCTCGACGCTGTTGCCCAGGCCCACGCCGGCCAGCTCGCCGCGTCCGAAGGCGATCAGCGAGTGGGTCAGCTGGTAGGCCTTGTCGAGCGCATTGTCTTCCTGCCAGGGGTCGAGGTAGGCGAACATGCGCGCGCGGCGGAAGGGCGAGAGCGCGATGATCGAGGAGAACACCAGCACCAGGATGGCGCCGATGCCGCCGAACCAGATCATGTTGAAGCCGCCCAGGAACAGGATGCCCATGGCGATGCAGACGATCACGCCGAAGGCGCCGAGGTCGGGCTCGAGCAGCAGCAGCATGCCGACCACGCCGACGGCAAAGGCCATCGGCATGAAGCCCTTGGTCAGCTTGTGCATGAACTGCTGCTTGCGCACCGTGAAGTCGGCCGCGTACAGGACCACCACGATCTTCATGATCTCGGACGGCTGCACCTGGAACACCTTCAGCGACAGCCAGCGCCGCGCGCCGTTGACCGAGGTGCCGATGCCCGGCACCAGCACCAGCATCAGGAGGAACAGGGTGCCGACGAACATCAGCGGCGCCATGCGCTGCCAGACCGCCACCGGGATGCGGAAGGCGAAATATGCCGCCGCGACCGACACGGCGATGAAGCCGGCCTGGCGGTACAGGAAGTATTCGTGACGGCCCTGCAGGTAGGAGAACTTGGGCGAATCCGGCAGCGCGATCGAGGCCGAGTACACCATCACCATCCCGAACAGCATGAGGATCAGCACGACCCAGACCAGCGGCTGGTCGTAGTCCATCATTTTCGAGGGACGCGTGCGCTCGGCGATCGCTTCGCTCGCGCTGCCCGAGAACTTGAAGGGAATCTGGAAGGCCATCAGATCTCCATTCCCTTGTCCAGGGCAATCTCGCGCACGGCGTCGACGAACACCTGGGCGCGGTGCGCATAGTTGGTGAACATGTCGAGGCTGGCGCAGGCCGGCGACAGCAGCACGCAGTCGCCCGCGCGCGCCAGGCCCGCGGCCCGGCGCACCGCCTGCGGCAGGTCTTCCAGGTCGAAGCAGGGCACGCCGGACGGTTCGATCGCCGCGCGCACGGCGGGCGCGTCCTTACCGATCAAGAGCACGGCGCGCACGTAGCGCGACACCGGCTCGGCCAGCGGCGCGAAGTCCTGGCCCTTGCCGTCGCCGCCGGCGATCAGCAGGATCTGCTGGTCTTCGCCGGCAAAGGCCTTGCCCAGGCCCTGCAGCGCGGCGACGGTGGCGCCGACGTTCGTGCCCTTGCTGTCGTCATAAAAATCGACGCCCTCGATGCTGGCCACCAGTTCCACGCGGTGCGGCTCGCCCGCGTACTCGCGCAGGCCGTGCAGCAGCGGCGCCAGCGGCAGGCCGGCGGCGCGGCACAGGGCCAGCGCCGCCAGGGCGTTCGAGGCATTGTGCAGGCCGCGGATCTTCAGCGCGTCGGCCGGCATCAGGCGGTTCACCGTGATCTCGACCGGCTCCGGGACTTCGCCTTTTCTCTGTTTCTTTTCGCTGGGCTCGCCGGCGACGGCCGTGGCGAGCCACAGCACGCCGCGCTCGTTGACGATGCCCATCGCGTTCGGCTCATCGGGCTCGCCGGTGCCGAACGTGACTTGCTGCGCGCCCGGTGCGCCCATGCGCATCACGGTCGCGTCGTCGCGGTTCAGCACGCGGATGGTGTCGGCGCCGAAGATGCGCGCCTTGTCCGCCGCATAGGCCGCCATGTCGCCATGCCAGTCCAGGTGGTCCTGGGTGATGTTCAGGACCGTCGCCGCGTCGGCGTTCAGGCTGTAGGTGGTGTGCAGCTGGAAGCTCGACAACTCGAGCACCCAGGCCTGCGGCAGCTTGTCCTGCTCGAGCGCTTCGCGCAGCACGTCGAGCGCGGCCGGGCTGATGTTACCGGCGACCCGGGTGTCGAAGCCGGCGCGGCGGCACAGCAGGCCGGTCAGGCTGGTGACGGTGGTCTTGCCGTTGGTGCCGGTGATGGCGATGACTGTCGGGCTGTAGCCCTGCTCCGCCTTCAGGCTGGCCAGCGCCTGGGCGAACAGCTCGATCTCGCCCCAGACGGGGATGTTCTTTTCCTGGGCGGCCGGGTGGATGGCGGCCAGCTCGCGGTTCGGCGCCAGGCCCGGGCTCACCGCCACGAAGTCGACGCCGTCCAGCAGGCCGGCGCCGAACTCGCCGGCCGCGAACTCGGCATCGGGCGCCGCCGCGCGCAGCGCAGGCAGGCGCGCCGGCTCCGCACGCGTGTCGGCCACGCGCACGCGCGCGCCGCAACGGGCCAGCCATTGCGCCATCGCGAGCCCGGATTCGCCGAGCCCCAGGACCAGGGCGAGTTTGCCTTCGTAGTTCATCAACGCAGTTTCAAGGTGGACAGGCCAACGAGGACCAGGATCATCGTCACAATCCAGAAGCGGACCACGACCTTGGTCTCCTTCCAGCCCTTTTGTTCGAAATGGTGGTGCAGCGGCGCCATCAGGAACACGCGGCGGCCGGCGCCGTAGCGCTTCTTGGTGTACTTGAACCAGGACACCTGGATGATCACCGACAGGGTCTCGGCCACGAACACGCCGCCCATGATGAACAGCACGATCTCCTGGCGCACGATGACCGCGATGGTGCCGAGCGCGCCGCCCAGCGCCAGCGCGCCGACGTCGCCCATGAACATCTGGGCGGGGTGCGCGTTATACCAGAGGAAGGCCAGGCCCGCGCCCGCCATCGCGCCGCAGAAGATCAGCAGTTCGCCGGCGCCGGCGATGTGCGGGATGAACAGGTACTTCGAATAGGTCACGTTGCCGGTCAGGTAGGCGATCAGGCCCAGGGCGCCGCCGACCATCACGGTCGGCATGATCGCCAGGCCATCGAGGCCGTCGGTGAAGTTCACGGCGTTCGAGGCGCCGACGATCACGCAATAGGTCAGCGCGATGAAACCCCACACGCCCAGCGGATAGCTGATGGTCTTGAAGAAGGGGACGATCAGGTCGGCCTTCGGCGGCAGGTCCATCGAGAAGCCCGACTGCACCCAGTTCCAGAACAGCTGGCCGACTTCCCAGGGCGTCGGCGCCGACACCGAGAAGGCCAGGTAGAGCGAGGCGGCGATGCCGATCAGCGACATCCAGAAGTATTTTTCGCCCGAGCGCATGCCTTCCGGGTCCTGGTAGACCACCTTGCGGTAGTCGTCGACCCAGCCGACGGCGCCGAAGCCGAGCGTGACCACCAGCACCGGCCAGATCAGGCGGTTCGACAGGTCGCACCACAGCAGCGTGGAGATGGCGATCGAGATCAGGATCAGGATGCCGCCCATGGTCGGGGTGCCGTGCTTCTTCAGGTGGGTCTGCGGTCCCTGGGTGCGCACGGCCTGGCCCACCTTCAGTTCGGTGAGCTTGCGGATCACGGCCGGGCCGGTGAACAGGCCGAGCGCGATCGCGGTGATGGTGGCGAAGACGGCGCGGAAGGTAATGAAGTTAAAGACACGCATCGGACCGATATAGTCCTGCAGGTATTGTGCAAGCCAGAGAAGCATATTAGTGGGCGTCCTTGCCAGTGTTTGTTGAACCAATCAGGTGCTGGACCGCGCGTTCCATCTTCATGAAACGCGAGCCCTTCACCAACACAGTTGCGTCAGAATTGCCGCCCAGTTGCTCGTCCAGTGCTGCCAATAATTCGTCAAACTGCTCAAAATGCCTTGCTCCCGCCGCCACCAGGTGGCGCGACAGTTCGCCCGTCGCCAGCACGGTCTCGATGCCGCGTGCCTGCGCGTAGGCGCCGATCTCTTCGTGGAATTCCTTCCCTTGGGCGCCGACCTCGCCCATGTCGCCGACCACCAGGATGCGCGGCGCCGGATAGCTCGCCAGCACGTCGATCGCGGCGCGCATGGAATCCGGGTTGGCGTTGTAGGTGTCGTCGATGACCAGGGCGCCGTTGGCGGCCTGCTTGCGCTGCAGGCGTCCGCCGACCGGCGTGAAGGCTTCCAGGCCGCGCACGATCGTCGCCGGATCGACTCCGGCGGCGAGCGCGCAGGCGATGGCGGCGAGCGCGTTGCGTACATTGTGCTCGCCGGCGGCGGCCAGTTTCACCTCGAACGCGCCGCCCGGGGAGGAGACTTTCAAATTGTTACCGAAGCCGGTGCTGGCGAAGCTGGCGCGCACGTCGCAAGCTTCCGTCAAGCCGAACGTCAGGCTGCGGCAATGGGAAGCCAGGCCCTGCCACAGCGGCGTGTAGATGTCGTCGCCCGGATACACGGCCACGCCGTCGGCCGGGAGCGCCGCGAATACGGAGCCGTTCTCCTGCGCCACCGCTTCCACGGTGTGCATGAATTCCTGGTGCTCGCGCTGGGCGTTGTTGACCAGGCCGACCGTCGGCTGCGCGATCGCGGCCAGGCGGCCGATCTCGCCCGGATGGTTCATGCCCAGTTCCACCACCGCGGCGCGGTGCGCACCTTCCAGGCGCATGAGGGTCAGCGGCACGCCGATCTCGTTGTTCAGGTTGCCCTGGGTCGCCAGGCGTTCGTTTTCGCCGAAGGCGGCTGCCAGGATAGCCGAGATCATTTCCTTGACCGTGGTCTTGCCGTTGCTGCCGGTGACGCCGATCAGGGGGATCTGGTACTGGCGGCGCCAGGCATTGGCGATCTGGCCCAGTGCGGCCAGCGTGTCCGGCACGACGATGGCCGGCAGGGTCCAGCCTTCCGGCAGACGCTCGGCCACGACGGCGGCCACGCCGCGCGCCGCGACCTGGTCGAGGAAGTCGTGGGCGTCGAAGGTTTCGCCGCGCAATGCGACGAACAGCGCGCCGGCTTGCGCCGTACGGCTGTCGGTCGAGACGCTGTCAAAGCTGGCGTCAGCGGTGAGCTGGGAGCCGGGCATCGACGCGATCAGTTGTGCGAGCGAACCGCGCATTCAGTGAGTCCTCATCATGGTGAGCCGCGCGGTCAGCGCCAGCGCGGCATGGTCTGCATCGGAGAACGGCATCTTCTTGCCCTTGATCTCCTGGTAGGGTTCGTGGCCCTTCCCGGCCAGCAGGATCACGTCCTGCTTGCCCGCGTGCTTGACCGCCCACAGGATGGCGGCGGCGCGGTCTTCGATGGCCTGGTGCTGCGAGTTCGGGCGATCCTGGTCCATGCCGGCCAGGATCTGGGCGATGATGGCGCCCGGCTCCTCGCTGCGCGGATTGTCGCTGGTGACGATCGCATGATCGGCCGCCTGGGCGATCGCGCCCATCTGCGGACGCTTGCCCGGATCGCGGTCGCCGCCGCAGCCGAACACGCACCACAGTTCGCCGCCGCGCTCCTGGGCCACCTGGCGCAGCGCGCCCAGCGTCTTTTCCAGCGCGTCCGGGGTGTGGGCATAGTCGATCACGACCATCGGCGCATCCTGGCCGCCGACCTGCTGCATGCGGCCCGGGGCCGGCACCAGGGTCTCGACCGCTTCCACCGCGTTCTTCAGCGCGACGCCCTTCGCCAGCAGCGTGCCCAGCACGGCCAGCGCATTGCTGATATTGAAGTGGCCGACGAGCTGGGTCTTGACGACCAGGCTGCCGCCGGGCGCATCCAGGTGGAATTCGGTGCCCAGCGGGCGGCTGCGCTTGTGCGAAGCGCGCAGGATGGTCACGCCCTCGATCGCCGGCTGTTCGGCCTCGCTCTTCAAGGTATAGCCGGTGACGGCCAGTTGCGGCTGGGTGGCGCGCAGGTGCGCGACCAGGCGCTGGCCGGCCGCGTCGTCCAGGTTCACGACCGCGTGCTGCAGCTCCGGCCAGGCGAACAGCTTGCGCTTGGCCGCTTCGTAGCTTTCCATGTCGCCGTGGAAGTCGAGGTGGTCGCGCGTCAGGTTGGTGAAGACGGCGACGTCGAAATGCATGCCGGCGGTACGCCCCAGCTCCAGGCCGATCGAGGACACCTCGATGGCGAGGGCGCGCGCGCCCGCGGCGCGCACGGCGGCCAGCCGCGATGCGAGCAGCACCGCGTCGGGCGTGGTGTAGCCGGTTTCGATGAATTCCGGCGCGGCGCCGCCCTTGAACATGCCGACGCCCAGGGTGCCGATCACGGCGGTGGTCTCGCCGAGTTTCGCCAGCGCCTGGCCGAGCCAGACCGAGATCGAGGTCTTGCCGTTGGTGCCGGTGACGCCGACGGTGAACATGTCGGCGTCGGGCTGGCCGAGGCAGGCGTGGGCAATGGTGCCGGCCTGGGGCTTCAGGTCGGGCACGGCCAGGTGGGGCACGTCCAGCGCTTCGTCCCAGACGAAGTCGCGCGGGTCGTAGACCACGGCGGCGGCGCCGGCATCGACGGCGGCCTTGATGAAGCGGCGGCCGTCGGCCGTATCGCTCGGATAGGCGAAGAACACGTCGCCTGGCGCAACCTGGCGCGAATCTGAAACGAGTTTGCCGCCCGGTGCGGCGGCAACAACCCAATGGCAGATGTCGTGGTGACGGGGTGTCATCACAAGCTCTCCTCGAGTGGTTCTGCGGGAATGATAATGTCGGTGACCGATGAATCGGGCGGCACGTTGTCGGCGCGTAGCGCGCTGGCGGCCAGGTCGGCGAAGGTCGGCGCAGCCACCCCGCCGCCGGTGTGAACGGCGCCGCGCGGGTCGTCGATCATCACGGCGATCACGAAGCGCGGCCGCGACATCGGCGCGATGCCCACGAACGAGCCGACGTAGCGGCTCTGCGAATAGCGGCCGTCGACGACCTTCTGGGCGGTGCCGGTCTTGCCGCCGACGCGGTAGCCGGCGACCTGGGCGCGCGAAGCCGTGCCTTCCGGGCTGACCACGGATTCGAGCATGGTGCGCACCTGGGCCGCGGTCTTCGGCGAGATGATCTGCTGGCCGGCCGGCTCTTCGTTCACCTTCACGAACGACAGCGGGATGATGTCGCCGTTGCGGGCGAAGATCATGTACGAACGCGCCATCTGCAGCAGCGAGACCGTCAGGCCGTGGCCGAAGGCCATGTTCGCGTACTCCACCGGGCGCCAGGACTTCCACGGACGCACGCGGCCGGCGGCCGGGCCCGGGAAGCCGAAGCGCGGGGCCTGGCCGTAGCCCAGCTTCGTGTACAGCTCCCACATCTCCTGCGGCGGGATCATCTGCGAAATCTTGATCACGCCGACGTTCGAGGACTTCTGGATGATGCCGCTGGTGGTCAGCATCGGCTTCGGGTGCGAGTCGCGCATGGTGCGCCCGCCGATGGTGATGCGGCCGGACCCGGTGTCGAACACGGTGTTCGGCGTGATGCGCTTCGTTTCCAGGCCGAGCGCCACGGTGAAGGGCTTGATGATCGAGCCCGGCTCGTAGGTGTCGGTGATGACGCGGTTGCGCAGCTGCTCGCCGCTCAGCTTCCTGCGGTCGTTCGGGTTGTAGGTCGGGTAGTTGGCCAGCGCCAGCACCTCGCCGGTGTGCACGTCCAGCACCACGGCCGCGCCGGCGTGGGCGTTGAACTTCTCGACCGCGTTCTTGATGCTGTTGAAGGCGATGTACTGCAGCTTGCTGTCGACCGAGAGGATCAGGTCCTTGCCGTCGTGCGGCTCGCGCGACAGGCCCAGGTCCTCGACGATGCGTCCCAGGCGGTCCTTGATCACGCGGCGGCTGCCCGGCACGCCGACCAGGGACTTCTGCTGCGCCAACTCCATGCCTTCCTGGCCCACGTCCTCGACGTTGGTGAAGCCGACCATGTGGGTCATGACTTCGCCCTGCGGGTAATAGCGCTTGTATTCTTTTCTCGTGTCGATGCCGCTGATCTTCAGCTTTTCGATCTCGGCGACCACGTCCATCTCGACCTGGCGCTTCAGGTAGACGAAGGTGCGGTCCGAATCGAGCTTCTTGCGCAGCTCGGACTCGGGCATCTCCAGCAGGCGCGCCAGCGCGCTGATCTTCTCGGGCGGCGACTGCAGCACGTCCTCGGGAATGGCCCAGACGGCCTTCACCGGCAGCGAGGAGGCCAGCACCTGGCCGTTGCGGTCCATGATCTTGCCGCGCGTGGCCGGCAGTTCCAGCGTGCGTTCGTAGCGGCTCTTGCCCTGCTTCTGCAGGAATTGGGTCGACATGCCCTGCAGCCAGACCGCGCGCAGGCCGAGCGCGGCGAAAGCCGCGAACAGCACGAACAGCATCACGCGCGAGCGCCAGTCGGGCAGGCGCACGGCCAGCACCGGGCTCTTCGAGAAGGCCATGCCTTTGGCGGCCGCGACGCGCCCGGTGGTAAACGGCTTGTCGCGCTTCATTCGCCGCCCTCCGTCAGGTACTGGGTGCGGGCCGGGGTCAGCGGGGTCATGTTCAGTTCAGTGCGCGCGATCTGCTCGATGCGCTCGTTCTTGGCAAGGGTTGACTGGTCGAGCTGCAGCTGGGCCCAGTCGATGTCGAGCTGGCGCGACTGCTGCTGCAGGCGTTCGAGTTCGATGAACAGGTGGCGCGACTGATAGCGCGCGTTCACCAGCGTCAGGCCGCAGGCGATCAGGCCGGCAGCCAGCGCGACGTTGAGCTTGTTGCTCATCGGGCGCTGCCTTTCGCAACATCGGGCAGGCGCTCGGCCACGCGCAGCACCGCCGAGCGGGCGCGCGGATTGGCGTCGACTTCCTCGTCGGACGGCTTGATCTTGGCGATGAGCTTCATCTGCGGCTGCGGCAGGTCGACGGCGCGGATCGGCAGCCGGCGGTCCGGCTGCGCCACCTTGGCCTTACTGGCCAGGAACTGCTTGACGATCCGGTCTTCCAGCGAGTGGAAGCTGATGACCGACATGCGCGCACCCGGCGCGAGCAAGGCATAGGCGGCGTTCAATCCTGTCTCGAGGTCCTCAAGCTCTTGATTGATGTAAATCCGGATAGCCTGAAAGGTGCGGGTTGCCGGGTCCTTGCCCTTTTCCCGAGTCTTGACCGCGTCTGCCACGATTGCGGCAAGCTGGCGTGTGCCTGAAATTGGCTCGACTGCCCGGCGAGCAACAATCGCCTTTGCAATCTGAAAAGCAAACCGTTCTTCCCCATAATCGCGTATTACCTTTTCCAAATGTTGTTCGGTGGCCGTCGCGATCCACTCGGCGGCCGAGATGCCGCGCGTCGTGTCCATGCGCATGTCGAGCGGGCCGTCGTGACGGAAGCTGAAGCCGCGCGCCGCGTCGTCGACCTGGGGCGACGAAATGCCCAGGTCGAGCAGGATGCCGTCGACGTGGGTGACGCCGCGCGCGGCCATGGCGGAACCCATGGTGGCGAAGCTGTCGTGGACGATCGTAAAGCGCGGGTCGGTAATCTGTTCGGCGGTGGCGATCGCCTGCGGGTCCTTGTCGAACGCGACCAGGCGCCCTGCCGCGTTCAGGCGCGACAGGATCAGGCGGCTGTGGCCGCCGCGGCCGAAAGTGCCGTCTATATAGAGCCCGCCGGCGCGTGCGCCGTCCAGGGCGAGTGCATCGACCGCTTCGTCAAGCAGCACCGTGCGATGCTGCAGGTGTGGCACCGTGTCGGGTGTGGTCATCGGTGCCTCAGAAAGAGAAGTTGGAAAGGACATCCGGCATGCCGCCGGCAACCGCCTCGGCCTCGTCCTGGGCCAGTTTGGCGGCGTCCCAGATTTCGAAGTGGGTGCCCATGCCGAGCATCATCACTTCCTTTTCCAGCCCGACCGCCGAGCGCAGTTCGGGGGAAATCAGGATACGGCCGGCGCTGTCGACCTCGACATCGCAGGCGTTACCGAGGAAAATGCGCTGCCACGCACGCGCGGACATCGGCCAGGCGGCGATCTGTTCGCGGTGGGTTTCCCAGACAGGACGGGGGAACAGCAGCAGGCAACCGTGCGGGTGGCGGGTCAAGGTCAGGCGCCCCTCGCACTGAAGTGCAAGGGCGTCACGGTGCTTTGCCGGGATAGACATCCGGCCTTTCGCATCGAGATTGATCGCTGACGCGCCTTGAAACACGTAGGTACCTAGTTTGGAGAGTTATCAGTTTAGTTGTTTTGCGCGCCGGGAGACCCTGACATCTCCCACAAAACTGCACTTTTTCACACCGTTTCCCACTTTAGAGGAAGCGTTGTTGCTGGTCAAGCGAATTCCGTGAGGAAACTTTCGGATTTTGCTAATGAAACCAAGGACTTAGCGCGCTTCCCTCAAGCGGTGTCAAGACAAAATGTCCCGCAAAATGAAGCACTTAGCTAAAACATTGCAAGTGCTACCTCATCTAGACAAGCTGTCTTTACGATTTGACACAGCGCAAAAATAGGCTGAGTTCAGCGCCACGCTGCAACAGCGCCGGGCGCGCACAACAGTAGCGTCCAAAATTGCGGATTCATGCGCCGCGGGTTAGGATTGGCCATCGCCCGACAGTCTGATCGTGGGCGCCGGCTGGCGCCGTCGGGCAGCATGAAGGAGAACCGCCGTGAGCCTTACCCTTGCCCGCACCCGCGCCGTCTACGACCTGCTCGACGTCCAGGACGCCCTCGAGCGCAGCCGCGGGCGCTCGCCGGAACTCGACGCGTTCTACGAACGCATGCTCGAGACCGGGCCCGAGCGCTTCGTCACCACCCCCTCTTCCATCGACGCCATCGACGCCCTGCGCGAGGATTGTCCGAACTTCGACGAAGTCCTGGACGACCTGGCCCGCTACCTGCGCCTGGCCCATGCCGGCAACCGGGGCTTCAACGTGATGCCCATCCTGCTGCTGGGCGGGCCCGGCGTGGGCAAGACCCACTTCGCACGGCGCCTGGCGCGGGCCATGGGCACCGAGTTCGAACTGATCAGCATGAACGCCCTGTCGGCCGGCTTCGTCATCACCGGCAGCTCGGCGAGCTGGCGCGGCGCCAAATGCGGCAAGGTCGCCGAGCGCCTGGTGCGCGGCCAGTTCGCCAACCCGGTGGTGGTGCTCGACGAAGTGGAAAAGGCGACCGGCTCGTCGCAGTCCGACCCGCTGGCCGCCCTCTATCAACTGCTGGAGCCGGAAACGGCCCAGGCCTTCCGCGACGAATTCATCGACGTCGAGATCGACGCCAGCCAGATCTGCTGGGTCCTGACGGCCAACTCCACCGAGGGTATCCCCGCGCCCCTCCTGAACCGCATGGCCGTCTACGAAGTGCCGGCGCCGACCCTGGAGCAGGCGGCCGGCATCGCCCAGCGCATGTATACCTCCCTGCTGAAGGAACTCAACCTGAACGGCTTCGACGAGCGTCTGACGGACGCGGTCCTCGACAGGCTGGCCCCGGTCTCGCCGCGCGACCTGCGCAAGACCCTGCTCGACAGCCTGGGTTACGCCGTGGCCGACGGGCGCAGCCATGTGACGCTCGAGGATGTGCGCCTGAAGCAGACGCCGGGCAAGGGACGGATCGGGTTTTGAAAACGGCGGGGACTGCCGGGCGCCTGTAGAATAATTGCTCCAACGTCCCACGCGAGACTCCATGACAGACTACGCCTTCACGCCGCCCGGCATCCCGTCGCTTGCCATCTTCGGCAGCAGCGCCCGTTTCCCGATCCGCCGCGTCTTCTGCGTCGGCCGCAACTACGCCGCCCATGCCCGCGAAATGGGGAGCGACCCGAACCGCGAACCGCCCTTCTTCTTCATGAAGCCGGCCGACGCCGTGGTGCCGGCCGAGGGCGCGCTGCCCTACCCGCCCGCCACCGAAGACCTGCACCACGAGATCGAGCTGGTGGTGGCGCTGCGCTCGGGCGGAACCGACATCCCGGCCGACGAGGCGCTGGCGAAAGTCTGGGGCTATGGCGTCGGCCTGGACCTGACGCGGCGCGACCTGCAGGCCGTGGCCAAGGAAAACGGCCGGCCCTGGGACATGGCGAAAGGCTTCGACGCCTCGGCGCCCTGCTCGCCGCTGCGCCCGGTCAGCAGCTTCGGCCACCCGTCGGAAGATGCCTGCATCCGCATGACGGTGAACGGCGAAGTGCGCCAGGAGGGCGCGCTGACGGAGATGATCTGGCCGATCGCGGACATCATCAGCCATTTGTCGCGCCTGGTGACGCTGGCGCCGGGAGACCTGATCTTTACGGGGACGCCGGCGGGAGTCGGGGCGCTGAAGCCGGGCGACCGGGTGCATGGCGAGGTGGCGGGGGTCGATGAATTCGACCTCGAGATCGTCGAGAAGTAAACGCGCCTACCTCTCCTGGCCGCTACGCCGGCCATCGAAAAGGCAGCCGCGGCTGCCTTTTTGCTTCACGGCTGCTTCGCCAGCTCGGGATAGGCGGCGTCGATCGCCTTGACGATGACGCTTGCCTGGCTGGCGTACGCCACGAAACGCTCGTACAACTGCGGTGCGGTTGCCATCCTGCGCAGCAGGCGCTTGCCGCGCGGAGCAGTCAGGACCCGGTACTGCTGCTCGGCCGAATCCTCGCCTTCCAGCTTGTCGTCCAGATAGGCGCGCAGCTTTTCCTGCTGCTGGCCCCAATAGCCACGCGAACGCAGGATGGCGGCGAATTTTTCCTGGTATAGCTGAAGTATATTATTCAGCAATGCCTCGTCTTCGATATGCACGAGCTTGCCGCTTGACTGGAAACCCTCGAAGCGGGTCAGACGGGCTTCGAAGGATGCATTGTTATTGGCGGTTTCAAAAGCCTCGTCGAAGCGGGGCTGCTCGGGCAGCGCCTGCGGATCGAGCGCCGCGAGATAAGCAAAGTTGGCGTCGTATTTCCGGTGCTGGTCCATCAAGCCACGCACGTTCTCGATGTCCAGTTGCAGGTCGTGCCTTAGTCCGACAAGAAAGGTCTTCACCTGTTGCTGCTCGTGGCGGTGTTCGCTCAAGCCATGCAGCCAGATACTGAAAGTGACCGCAAACACGATCGTCACGATCTCCAGCGCCATTTCGCGCAGGCGGTGCGCAATGGGATGCTCCTTTTTCCCCATGAGCTGGATGACATTTTTCCCGTGCTTCGCTATTTCGAGTTCCGCCATTCGAATACCACCGAGAACACAATCATTCCCCGACTATATCGAATGTAAAGTGGAAAATAAATAGAGAGGCGGCCCAGCGCGACAGATTAACCTCCCTGCATAAGCACTGAGAATGCGGCAGGCGCTCTCAATGCCGTCCGCGGTCGCGCAGCGCAGCCAGGAATGCGTCCGGCTCGGCCACGCTCACCAGCAGCGAGGGTCCGATTTTCGCCGGCAGGTAGACCACCTGGTTGCGGTCGGTCAGCAGCGCAAACACCTGCTTCTCGTTCGGCGCATTGAAGCGCCCCGCCGCATAGCCCGGCATGTGGATGCCGTTGCGGCGCACGCCCAGGCGCGCTTCGTGGATCGCGCCATAGCTGCCGACGCGCGCCGCTTCAAGATCGAAGTCGGACAGGGGGCGGTCGTGCTCATAGAAGTGGGCCGCGCGCAGCAGGATCTTGCCGTCGGCAAGCTCCAGGGCATTGTCGTGCACCGAATAGGCCAGGGTCGCCGTGAAGGGCACAATCAGGACCGCGGCCAGCAGCACGTTCTTGAGGCTGACGGCCAGGCCGTCGCGCCGGATCACGAGCAGGGGCGCGGCGCAGGCCAGGAAGGTGATCGCCGCCATGGTCCAGAATACGCCACTACCCACCGGTGCAATCTCAAACTGCATCGTCTTCCTCCCGCTCCAGGTTCAATGTTCGGCCCACCCTTTCGCATGCTCGACCGCGCGCGCCCAGCGCGCCCTGAGCGCGGCGCGGCGTTCGGGCGCCATGCCCGGCTCGAAGCGGCGCTCGGCGCGCCACAAGGCGGCAATTTCCTCGCGCGAGGTCCAGAAGCCCTTGGCCAGGCCGGCCAGGTAGGCCGCGCCGAGCGCCGTCGTTTCCGTGACCTTCGGCCGCACCACGGGCACGCCGAGCAGGTCGGCCTGGAACTGCATCAAGAGGTCGTTGCGGGCGGCGCCGCCGTCGGCGCGCACCTCGGTCACCGGGCAGGCGGCATCCTTCTGCATGGCCTCGAGCAGCTCCGCGCTCTGGTAGGCGATCGCTTCCAGCGCCGCGCGCGCGATGTGGGCGGCGGTGGTCCCGCGCGTCATGCCGACGATGGTTCCACGCGCATACGGATCCCAGTGCGGCGCGCCCAGGCCCACGAAGGCGGGCACCAGCATCACGCCGCCGCTGTCGGTGACCGACATCGCGAGCGGCTCGACTTCGTTCGAGTGCTTGATGATGCCGAGCCCGTCGCGCAGCCACTGGACGGTGGCGCCGCCCATGAAGACGCTGCCCTCGATCATGTAGTCGACCCGGCCATCGACCTTCCAGCCGATGGTCGCCAGCAGGCGGTTGCGCGAGACCGGCGGCACGTAGCCGGCATGCATCAGCATGAAGCAGCCGGTGCCATAGGTATTCTTGACCATGCCCTTGTCGTAGCAGGCCTGGCCGAAAGTGGCGGCCTGCTGGTCGCCGGCGATGCCGGCCACGGGAATCGCGCGGCCGAACCATTCTTCATGCGCCTGCCCCACTTCGCCGGCGCTGCGCACGACTTCGGGCAGCATCGCCTGGGGAATCCCGAACAGGTCGAGCAGGGCCGGATCCCAGCGCATCGTGTGTATGTTGTAGAGCATGGTGCGCGAGGCATTGCTCACGTCGGTCACATGGCGTCCGCACAGTTTATAGACGAGCCAGCTGTCGACCGTGCCGAAGCATAGTTCGCCGCGTTCGGCGCGCGTGCGCGCATCGGGCACGTTCTCGAGCAGCCAGGCCAGCTTGGTTGCGGAAAAATAGGCGTCGAGCTCCAGGCCCGTGCTGCGCCCGATGAGATGCGCCTTGCCCTCGGCGCGCAGGCGGTCGCAGGCGCCGGCGGTGCGGCGGTCCTGCCAGACGATGGCCCGGGCGATCGGTTCGCCGCTGGCGCGGTCCCAGACGATGGTGCTTTCGCGCTGGTTGGCGATGCCGATGGCGGCGACCTGCCCGGCCTCGATGCCGGCCTGTTTCAACACCTGGCGCGCGCAGGCGAGCTGGCTTTCCCAGATGTCGAGCGCATCGTGCTCGACCCATCCGGGCTGGGGGAAATGCTGGGGGAATTCCTGCTGGGTGCAGGCGACGACCTGACCCTGGCGGTCGAACAGGATCGCGCGCGAACTGGTCGTTCCCTGGTCGAGGGCGAGGATGTATTGGGGCATCGATGTCTCCGGAAGAAGCCAGCATGCTTCGTTCCCGATTGTAGCCCAAGAGCGCCCGATAAAAACTCCCCGCGGCAGCGCTGCAATCGTCCGCCCGCCAAATCAGGACTTTACCGCCGCCGTTCGAAGCGAAAAACGGCCCAGGAACAGGGAACCGATCATGGACGAAAAGACCGTCACCAGGAAAAAGCAGCTGGACGCGATCACGCCGTAGGTCGGGTCCAGGTGGACCATGTTCACGCCGAATAGAAAAGTCGCCTCGCGTACGCCAAGGCCGCCAATACTCAGCGGCAGCACGGCGGCAATCGAGGAAACCAGGAAGATCGAACAATACCCAATGTAATGTCTTGCGGGCGCGCCCAGATAAACGAGCAGCATCGCCATGCACAGCAATTGCAGGCATTGCACGGCAAGTCCAAGCGCGAATACGCCGGCAAGCCCGCGCAGGTCGAGCCTGATCAGCCAGTGATGCCCTGCTGCGAACAGGGCGATCACGGCGGCCACCGATACCAGCGCGAAGACGATGGCGGTCGACGCTGCCCAGGGCAGCGGCAGCATCGGCATGAACATACACAGGATGAACAGGAGGGCAAGGACGCCGCTGACGCGGTCCGCCAATGCGGTCGCGACCAGGGTCCGCAGCGGCAAGCCATGGCTGCGGCGCAGCACCAGGATCTTGTAGGCGTCGCCACCGATCCCGCCCGGCAAAAACAGGTTCAAAAACATGCCTGCATAATATAAACGCAGATTTTCCCCCTCACTCACATGCATTCCCGCATGGCGTTGATACATATTCAGCCGCAACGCGCCGACGATCTTCGACAGATTGAAAGCGATGAACGCGGCGGCCAGCATCGGCGAACGCTGCGGATGAAACGCCAGGATTTCCACCTGGCTCAGGTCAAGATGGCGAAAGACGAACACGATCAGGCAGGCCGATATCAGCACCTGCAACATCGCTTTCCATTTCTTGCCGACGTGCTTAGACACCGATGTTTTTCTTGATCTGGTAAGGCTTCTTGTTTTGGGATTCGTAATACGTCCTCATGATGAGATCCGCGACGAAGCCCGTGGTAATCAACTGGATGCCCGCCACCGTCAGCAGGAGGCCAAGGAACAGGAGCGGCCGCCCGGCGCTTCGCGCGCCCATGAGCTTGTCGAACAACACGTAGGCGTTCAGAAGGCAGCCCGTGGAAAACGAAACGATCCCGGCGGTGCCGAACAGATGCATGGGGCGCTGTCCATATTTGCGAATGAACACCATGAGCATCAAGTCGCTGACCACTTTCAGCGTGCGGTTGATGCCGTATTTGGACACGCCGGCGTGGCGCGCATGGTGCCGCACCTGCATTTCGGTCATCCTGGCGCCATACATCGTGGCCAACACCGGCACATAGCGGTGCAGTTCGCCGTACAGTCCCAGGTTCTTTGCGACGTCGCGCTTGAACAGCTTCAGCGTGCAGCCGTAATCGCTGATATGGACGCCGGTCGCGCGCCGGATCAGCCAGTTGGCCAGCTTGCTCGGCAGCCTGCGCAGCAGGAAGCCGTCCTTGCGCCTGGCGCGGATGCCGGCGACGACATCCCAGTCGCCTTCGCGCATGCGCTCCATCATGAGCGGAATATCGTGGGGATCGTTTTGCAGGTCGCCATCGAGCATGACGATCAGTTCGCCGTTCGCGGCATCGATGCCCGCGGCCATCGCCGTGGTCTGGCCGTAGTTACGATTCAGCACCAGCACACGGGTGGCGGGTGTGGCAAAGCGTTCTATTTCCGCCACGGTGGCATCGTTCGAGCCATCGTCCACGAAGATGAGCTCATGTTCGATGCGAGCAAGCGCATCTGCAATACGCGCAATCAAGGGCTGGATATTGCCCTGCTCATTCATGACGGGAACAACAACCGACAAGCGCATTTACGCGTCCTTTAGCGAGACCAGCGCATAGTCGACCGCCATGGCGCCTTGTGGATCCTGGGGCTTGCCGACAACGAGCCGTCCGCGCTGGCGGACCACGCCCGATGGATAAGCCTTGAGAAAACGGTCGAACCGCCTGTTCGCCTGGCCGCCCGAGTCGATCAGCAGCACGTCGCCGCGCATGGCGGGCCGGCTCTTCAACATCGCGGGGAGCAGCATGACGGTCCATGCCGGGTTATGCAGGTACAGGTTGCCCGCGTCCGCCAGGTCGCTGGCGACCAGGGTTTTCGCCTGGGGAAAGCGCAGCATGAGTTGGGCCGACAATTCACCAAACGGCGCGCGTGCGTTCTTGCCGACATGGGCGCGTGCCGACAGGCCCGCCAGGATGAGGATGGCGAACACGCCGGCCACCCAGAGTATGCCTCGGCGAACCGAGGCTTGCGCGAGCGATGGAAAGACAGCGAAGAATGCAAGCGGCAACAGGAACAGGATGGGCTGCAGCCAGCGGCTCTTAATCTTGATGAGCTCACCGCTGAGCACCAGCGCCGTGACGCATACGAACGCCGTCAGGTAAAACCAGAGAAAAAATCGGGCCTGGGAACTATCGAGCCGGGCCCCCGCCTGGCTCCGATGCCGCCACCAGATCCAGCCGTACACGATCCAGAGTGGCGTGGCAAACAGGATGCTCGCACCAAGCATGCTGCCGAGACCGCGCGCCACTGTGCCGGCGTGGCGCTCTTCATCGCCATGCATTTTTTCCAGCGTGGAGCCCGTGGCAAGATCCACGTGATCGAGCAGCCACAACGCGTGCGGCGTAAGGGCAAGCGCGAGCACGGCAAACGTTATCCAGGCATCGCCCCGCCACAATGCCTGCCGGTGTTCCCGCACCAGCAGGCTGGCCGCCAGCAGCCCGCATGCAAACACCGCGAAGTTATATTTCGACTGCAGCCCGAGCCCGATCAGCAGGCCGAAGAGCGCATACCGCGTCCTGCTCCGATACCGCAGCAGGCTGACATAGCACCATAACGTGAGCGCGGCCATGCAGGTCGCCAGCACCGAGTGCGTCAGGTCGCGCTGCGATTCCCAGCCCAGCTGGGGAAGCAATACGAGCGAGGCGGCGACAATGGTGGCGCTGCCCATGCCGATGAAGGCTCTGGCCGTGTAGAACATCGCCAGATAGGTGAGGAACAGCAGCAGATTCTTCTGGACAGACAGGGCAAGGAGATTGACGCCAAACAGGGAAAACATGAGCCACTGCAGCCAGGCGTACAGCGGCGGCTGGCTGCCATAACCCAGTTGCAGGTGCTGCGACATCAGAATCGCTTCCGCTTCGTCCAGATCGAGCACGGCGGGCGACGTCACGCGCAGCACAAGCTGCAGCAGGAAATACGCCGCGAGGACGAACGGAAAATGCGGACACTGCGCGCCCGCGCGCTGTTCGCAAGCCAGCGCAATACCCTCGTTTCGCATGGCTAGCCGGCCTCGTTCCGGGCCATCCAGCCGACCAGCCACTCCCGGAAGCGGTGCAGCCCATCCTTGAGCGGTGTCGCCGGCGCGAACCCGACCCAGTCCCGCAACTTGCCGGTATCGGCATACGTCGTCGGCACGTCACCCGGCTGCATCGGCAGGAAGCGGATGCTTGCCTGGACCCCGACGACCTCCTCCAGCGCCGCAATGAAATCGAGCACCCGGACCGGCTGACGATTACCGATGTTGAACACCAGGTGGGGCGCGGCGCCACCGATGGCGCTGGGCGGTTTTGCCAGTACGCGGACGATGCCCTCGACGATGTCGTCGATATAGGTAAAGTCCCGTTCCAGTGCGCCTTGCGCGAATACGGGTATGGTCTCGCCCTTGAGCATCTTCTGCATGAAGCTGAAATACGCCATGTCCGGACGGCCCCAGGGACCATACACGGTAAAGAAGCGCAAGCCGGTCGCCGCCAGGCCAAACAGGTGGCTGTACGAATGCGCCAATGCCTCGTTCGCCTTCTTGGTCGCTGCATAGAAGGAGATGGGCTCATCGGTCCTGTCGCTTTCCCGGAAGGGCACGTTCCGGCTTGCCCCGTAGACGCTGCTGCTGCTCGCATAGACCAGGTGGCGTACTTTGCACTGCCGGCAGGCTTCCAGGACGTTGGCGAAGGCCACCAGGTTCGATTGCACGTAAGCGGCGGGATTGTCGATCGAATGCCGCACGCCGGCCTGGGCCGCCAGGTGCACGACATAGGCGGGCCGGACGCGTTCGAACAGGCGCTCCACCTGCAGCGCATCCGCCAGCTCCACGGCTTCGCAGCGTATGCCTTGCGGCGCGAGCAAGGCCTCGACGCGCCCATGCTTCAAGGCGGTCGCGTAATAAGGCGTAAAGTTGTCGCAAGCCGCAACGCGCAATCCCATGCGCGCGAGACGCGAAGCAAGGAAGCTACCGATGAAACCGGCCGCGCCGGTGACCAGAACAGGCGCGCCAGCAAGGAAATGAGCAGGGAAATGAGCAGGGATCATTGCTGCCCCACCGGCACGGGCCTGCCGATGCCGTGGTATGCCAGCCCGAAGGACGCGACAAACGCCGGATCGTAGAGATTTCTGCCGTCGAAGATGGCCCTGTCCCGCAGTGTGGCGGCCAGGAAGCCGAAATCGGGCGAGCGGAACTCTTTCCATTCCGTTGCAATGGCAAGCACATCGGCGCCTTCCACGGCCGCCGCCGCGGAAGGCGCCAGGCTGAGCAGTTCCCGGCACCGTGGCTCGCCATGCTCCCGGAGCAGGACCTGTCTGGCCTCGTTGGCGGCAACCGGATCGTAAGCCTGCACGCCGCAATCCGCCGCAAAAAGCTCCCCGATCAGCGCAAGGCTGGGCGCCCCGCGCACATCGTCGGTATTGGGTTTGAAGGCCAGCCCCCAGAGCGCGACGGTCTTTCCTGCCAGCTGGTCGATGCCCTTGAAGAAGCGGGTGATTTTCTTGAACAGGACCGATTTTTGAGTCGCGTTCACGGCTTCGATGGCATCGAGGATGCGCAGGTGCTGCCCGTGGTCGGCCGATGTCTTGAGCAGCGCCTTGATATCCTTGGGGAAGCAGGATCCGCCATACCCCAGGCCGGCATACAGGAAGTCCGGGCCGATGCGCGGATCGGAGCCGATACCGCGCCGCACCTGCTCGATATCGGCGCCCAGGCGCTCGGCCAGGTTGGCGAGTTCGTTCATGAAGCTGATGCGCGTGGCCAGCATGGCATTGGCGCCGTACTTCGTCAGCTCGGCGCTGCGCACATCCATTTCGACCAGCTTTTCGTGATTGCGGCTGAACGGCGCGTAAAGATGGCGCATGATCCGCGTCGCCTGCGGACTGGCGCTGCCGACGACGATGCGGTCCGGGCGCATGAAATCCTCGATCGCCGCCCCTTCTTTCAGGAACTCCGGATTGCTGACAACGGAAAAATCGATGCGAAGGCCGCGCGCGGCGAGTTCTTCGGCGATGACGCTGCTTACCCGGTCGGCAGTGCCAACCGGGGTGGTCGATTTGTTGACCACGACGGCAGCCCCTTGCATCCGTTGGCCGATGCTGCGCGCCGCGGAAAGAACATGGCTGAGATCCGCCCTGCCGTCTTCACCCGGCGGCGTGCCCACGCACAGGAAAATGACCTCGGCATGGGCAAGCGCTTCATCGTAGCTGGCGGTGAAACGCATTCTTCCGGCCGCCATGTTCCGGGCTACCAGGGTGTCGATGCCAGGCTCGAAGATCGGCAGCCGGCCGGCCTTGAGCATGGCTATCTTGCGCTCGTCGACATCGAGGCATACGACGGTGTTGCCCACATCGGCGAAGCAGGCGCCGGAGACCAGTCCGACATAGCCTGTGCCAATCATTGTTATCTTCATATGGTGTGCGAACCAATAGACAACAAAACATGAACAACCCTGGAGAAGGCTGGCCTTCTCGGCGTCGGTTGCGCCCTTGCCGCGTACAGCAGCGCCGTCCCCAAGGCGCCGGACACCCGGTCGACATACGTGACCATGAGACGTGACCATGACGCGTGACCATGACGCGTGGCCATGACGCGTCGCGTCGCAGGCGCTGCCGTCGTTATGGCTCAGTGTTCTGATCCTTTACGGACGCCGAAGTTCCTGACGGGCCGGGAAGCGGCCGCGCGCAACGGGTGCGTGTGTCTTTGCGTGTGTCTTTGTCGGGCCCGCCAGGCGGCTGCCGCGTCACGGCATGCCCGATCTGGCACGAAGAAAGGATGGGAGGTGTCGTCCCGCGCTGGCCGCCTCGCGGCACGCGGGAGAGAAAGAATTCAGTGTAAAGCAGGCCGATAGGCCGGATTCTGTGTAGTGGTCTCCCTTGCGGGACGCCCCTATGACAGCCATTCCTCTAGGCGCCGAATTACTCCGGCGCTCAAGCTTCCTACCCGCACGCTCCGCGAGCAACATCAACGCGTGCCTATTTGGAATTGCTCCAGGTGGAGGTTACCGCGTTTCACCGTAACTTAATACGCTCGTCTCTGTGGCCCTATTCCTCGCCTTATACCCCCGGCTTGCGCCGGAAGGCTTTCGGCGGACGGCCGTTAACCGTCACCCCGCTCTGTGGAGTCCGGACCTTCCTCCCGCCGGCGCCTTGCGGCGCCAGCCAGCGACTGTCTGGCCTGCTTCACGGCATCATTGTAACCGATGGCGGGTGGCCGTCCTAGCCGGCGTGGCGAATACGGTACGGGAGCGGCCGCCATCGGCGGCGACAGCGCTCCCGGCGCGCGAGGATCTTCAGTTGTGGATATACCTGGCAAACACGTCGCTGAAATCGCGCTTGGTGTGGGTATCGAACATGGCCGTGTTCAAGGCCGCCAGCAACTGACCGTACTGGCTGGCCAGGCCGCCCTCGCCCGGCGCGATATTCAGCTTGTGCACGGAGGCGGTGGCGTCCAGCGCGCGCAGCGCATTGTCGCGGCAGGCCGCGTCGCGCCGCTGCTGCTTGCCGATCGAGATCAGGGCTTTATAGATGTCCTTGAGCTGTTCGATGAAGGTCTTCTTGACGTCGATCGAGAACACCGTGTCGTCCAGGTTGAACTTGAGTTCGATGTCCATATCCAGCGTGCCGGCGGTCTCGATGCTGACGTTCGAAATCTGGTGCGCGGCATAGTCGTAGCGCTTGATCGAGCGTTTCGACGACACGGCCGAATCGCCGTCCACGTGGATCAGCGCCAGGTTGGTGAAGCAGTACTCGTCCTTCTTGCTCTTGATGAGAAAGAAGATCTGTTCGCCGTCTTCGCTGAACAGGTAATCGTCCGCATCGACCTTGTTGTAATCCGCAGGCCCGACGATGACGCCGATATCGCTGATGCCCAGTGCTTCCGCCGCCAGTCTCTTGAACATGATGAACCTCGTATTGAACAACTACATTGAAAGAATCGAAAAGCCGGGATCATGCCCCCGTCGGGGGATTAGACCGCAATCGTCGCGCCGCCCTCGCGCGGCCGGTCATGCGGCACGGGCCGCAGGGGCGCCGCCGGCTCCTCCCGGTGTTCGTTGCCGATCCGGTCCAGGTCCTCCACGCTCATCAGCGGCGCATACATCAGGTCCTCCGGATCGGTCGAGCGGCGCCAGCCCAGGTGCAGCTCGCCCACCGCGCGCTTGGCCAGCTTGATGGTGCGCTCGCCGGTGCGTACCGTCAGGCGCGGCGCGCCGTTCTCGACCTCGACCAGGCGCGCCATCGACAACACCGAGCAGTTCAGGTTCGGGCTGTGCATCGAGAACTGGAAGCGGAAATTGCCGGTCTGCGAATTGATGTCGCGCGTGGTGAGGAACAGGCGATAGGTCTCCGGCCCCAGGCCCGGCAGGCGCGCGCTGGCGCGCACGGCGCGCTCGAGCAGCGCTTCGCTGGCGTATTGGTTGGTCTCGGGAAGCACGGGAATGTGCAGCGGCGGCAGGCGCAGCCCGGCGCGCACGCGGATGCCGAGCTGGCTCGCCAGCGCGCGGGCGACGTTCGCCGAGTAATCCTCGGGAAAATCGTCGAGCGGCACGACGTAGACGGGAACGGTCTCGCCGCGCGGCTTGACGGCAAACGCGACACCGCTGCCCAGCAGCGCCAGGCCGGTCAACAACATGTGACGTCTCTGCATGATTTCCCTAGATATTTTATTTTTGGCAAGTTTATCCCGAGCCTGCCCTGCCGTCCAAGCATCTTGCATATTAGGGAAGATTATCAGCCCGGCATTTCTGAAATTTGGTGTCGCCATTTGAAAAGCTTGCGCTCGACTGCTGGCATAGAATATTTCGATGCCTGGCACGGCCCGGCCAAACCAACAAGGATGACAGAGACATGACGCACCCTTCCCGCACCGGCGGCCAGATCCTGGTCGACGCGCTCCACGTCCACGGCGTCGACACCGCCTTCGGCGTGCCCGGCGAAAGCTACCTCGACGTGCTCGACGCACTGCACGACTCGCAGATCCGCTTCGTGATCAACCGCCAGGAAGGGGGCGCGGCGTTCATGGCCGAGGCCTACGGCAAGCTGACCGGCAAGCCCGGCATCTGCTTCGTCACCCGCGGGCCCGGCGCGACCAATGCCTCGATCGGCGTGCACACCGCCTACCAGGATTCCACGCCGATGATCCTGTTCATCGGCCAGGTCGGCAACGACTTCGTCGACCGCGAAGCCTTCCAGGAAATCGACTACCGCCGCATGTACGGCGAAATGGCGAAATGGGTGGCCCAGATCGACCGCGCCGACCGCATCCCCGAATACATCGCGCGCGCCTTCCAGATTGCCACCAGCGGCCGTCCGGGCCCGGTGGTGCTGGCCCTGCCGGAAGACATGCTGGTGTCGACAGCCGAAGTGGCCGACACCCGCCGCTACTCCCCGGTGCAGGCCGCGCCCGCCGCCGCGCAGATCGAGGCGCTGCGCGCCATGCTGGCGGAAAGCCGGAAACCAGTCGTGCTGCTGGGCGGCGGCGCCTGGAACGCCCAGGCCTGCGCCGACCTGGCGCGCTTCGCCGAAGCGAACGCCCTGCCGGTGGCCTGCACCTTCCGCTTCCAGGACCTGATGGACAACGCCCATCCGAACTACATCGGCGACGTCGGCATCGGCATCAACCCGAAGCTGGCCGCGCGCGTGAAGGAAGCCGATCTGGTGATCGCCATCGGCCCGCGCCTGGGCGAGATGACGACCAGCGGCTATTCCCTGCTCGATTCGCCGGTGCCGAAGCAGCGCCTGGTCCACATCCACGCCGACCCGGAAGAACTGGGCAGCGTCTACCAGGCCGAGCTGATGATCGCCAGCGGCGCGCCCCAGGCCTGCGCGATGCTGGCCGCGATGGAACCGGTCGATGCCGGCGCCTGGCGCCACACGGTCGAAGAAGCGCGCGCCGAACTGGCCGCATGGCAGGCGCAGCCGCCGGTCTTCAAGGACGGCCAGGCCCCGCTCGACCTGTGGCAGGTGGTGCAGGACCTGCAGGCCGCGCTCCCGCTTGATGCCATCATCACCAACGGCGCCGGCAACTACGCCTCCTGGGCCCACCGCTTCTGGCGCTACGGGGCCATGCGCACCCAACTGGCGCCGACCAATGGCGCGATGGGCTACGGCGTGCCTTCGGGCGTGGCGGCGAAGATCGTCGCGCCGGAGCGCACGGTCGTCACCTTCGCCGGCGACGGCGAATTCATGATGACGGGCCAGGAGCTGGCCACCGCGGTGCAGTACGGCGCCGGCGTCATCATCATCGTCTTCAACAACAGCATGTTCGGCACCATCCGCATGCACCAGGAGAAGACCTACCCGGGCCGCGTGTCCGGCACCACGCTGCACAATCCCGACTTCGCGGCGCTGGCGCGCGCCTACGGCGGCCACGGCGAGGTCGTCGAGCACACCGCCGACTTTGCCCCTGCCCTGGCGCGCGCCCTCGAACATGCCAACGGCAAGCAGCTGCCGGCCGTGATCGAGCTGCGCTACGACGGCAACCTGATCACGCCGAACGCGACGCTCGAAAGCATGCGCAAGGCGGCCGAGGCGGCGAAGGCCTGACCCGGGAGGCACCATGACGAACGCGCCCGAACTGGTGTTGTGCATTCCGGGGCCCTGGACCAGCCGCGAGGAACTGGTACGCAGCGTCGCCGAGAGCGATGCGGGCTACCTGTTCGCCGGCCACATCCTGATGGAGATGGCGACCCGGTTCGGCTGCGAACTGGTGTTCGAGCATGCCGATCCGCGCCTGCCCGATGCCTTCAAGGCGGCGGGTCCCCACTGGGCCGGTTCGGAGGCGATGGAAGCCATCGCCGCTCATGCGAGCGTCGCCTACCTGGTCGGCTCCGGCGGCTCGCGCGAGGCCGCCGAAGCGATGATGCGCGCCGGCGCGGCCCTGGTCGAGGCGGGCGGCCTGGGCGTGAAGGTGGAGAGCACCGGCATCGCCCACGGCCCGGCCTACTGGCTCGACCTGTGCGACCAACTGGCCATGCTCACCGCCCACCGGGCCCTCGTGGTCTACCTGACCGGCCAGGAAGTCTATTCCTGCGGCATGCACAACTTCGGCCTGCCGGATGCGATCGTCAGCCCGGTCGGCGGCGACAAGGGCGCGGCCGCCGAGCTGTTGCGCACGTTCACCCACTACCTGTTCGCCCAGGCGCCGGTGTTCGAGGACGGGCACACCTTCTCGGTCAGCGAAGGCGCGCCCGTGTACCGGGTGCGCGCCGTGGCGGCGATCGATTACGGCCCCGAGTCCCTGTTCAACAACCCCTTTGGATGCTGGCGGCTCGAGCCCGTGCTGCCGGAGAAGAAGGCGGCCTGGTGGAGCAAGCTGAGGCATTGAGCTGTCGGCCTCCCGGTCAAAATATTCCCTCAGGGTAACAAAACTGGCCTATCATCTGGCGCTATCGAAGCCGAACGAGAGCGACAAATGCCCCAGCCTGTTCCACCATCCGCGCGCATTGCGGTCCTGGCCGATTGCGACAATTCCTCGCCCGAGGCGCTGGCGTTTGCGCTGAGCCTGGCTCCCGCGCAGTCGCGCATCGTGCTGCGTCAGGGGTATGGCAACGACTTCACGATGGAACAGCCACGCTGGCGCGATGCCCTGAACCGGCTGGCCTTTACGCCGCTTCACCAGTTCGGCACCGGCAAGAACGCGGCCGATATCGCGCTGGCGCTCGACGCGCTGGAACTGCTGTTCGAAAACCGCGCCGACACCTTTTATCTGCTGACCAGCGACGCCGACTTTACTGCCCTGTGCCGCAAACTGCGTCTTCGGGGCGGCTCCGTCGTCATCGTCGGCCAGGCGAAAACGCCGGCCATGTTGCGCGAGGCTTGCGACTCCTTTCACGAATTCGTACCGGCTACAGCTGCGGCTGCCGCTGCGGAGCAGGCACTACCGGCCCCGGCTGTACAGACAGAGGCGAAGGAACTGCTCGAATCGATTGCGCTTGCGTCGCTGCGCGAAGAATCCAACCAGCAGTTAATCCAGGCAGTCGCCGCGCTGGCGAAAGGCAGCAAGACAGGCTGGGTAGGAATGGGAGAGCTCGGACATCACATGAGCACGACCTATCCGGCGTTTTCGGCCACGAAATGTAAACACAAGGGCCTCGTCGAGATGGTGAAAGCGCTTCCGGAACACCTGTCCGTGCAAAGAATGAACGGCGGCGACTGGGTACAGCCCGTGATAAAGACGAGCCCGCGGCCTGCATGAGGGCCGTCCGCCATGGCGTCAAGGCAGCAGCGGCGCGACGCGCGGCCCGGCTCTTGCCGATTCGTCAGTACTGTGCTCTGGTAAAATACCCGCGACCCTTTTCGTCGTGCCGGTATCCGACTCCGGCATGTGCATGCAGCAGCCGCCACCACTCAACCCATGTTTAGTTTCTTTAAGAGAAAAAAAGCCGCCCCCGAAACGCCGGCGCCGGTCGAGCCTGTCGAGCAGGCGGCGACCCCGCCCCTGCCCGCTCCCGCCGCTCCCGCGCCTGCTCCCGCGGCGGCGCCAGCCCCTGCCCTGAGCGCCGAGCCCGAACTCGTCATCGAGGAAACGGCCGAACGCCCGACCACCGAAGCCGAAAAGAAAAAGTCCTGGATGGCGCGCCTGAAGGCGGGCCTGTCCAAGACCTCGAGCAACCTGTCGCTGCTGTTCGTCGGGGCGCGCATCGACGAGGACCTGTACGAGGAACTCGAGTCCGCGCTCCTGATGTCGGACGCCGGCATGGACGCCACCGAGCACCTGCTGAACAGCCTGCGCCGCAAGGTCAAGGAAGACAAGCTGCTCGACGCCGCCGCCGTGAAGGCCGCGTTGAAGGAGCTGATGATCGAGATGCTCAGGCCGCTGGAAAAGCCGCTGGAGCTGGGCCGCCACGAGCCGCTGGTGATGATGATCTCGGGCGTGAACGGCGCCGGCAAGACCACCACCATCGGCAAGCTCGCCAAGCACATGCAGCGCGAGCAGCAGTCGGTGCTGCTGGCCGCCGGCGACACCTTCCGCGCCGCCGCGCGCGAACAGTTGATGGTCTGGGGCCAGCGGAACAGCGTCACCGTGATCTCGCAGGCCTCGGGCGACCCGGCCGCCGTGGCCTTCGATGCGGTCCAGTCGGGCAAGGCGCGCGGCGTCGACGTCGTCATGGTCGACACCGCCGGCCGCCTGCCGACCCAGCTGCACCTGATGGAAGAACTCAAGAAGATCAAGCGCGTGATCGGCAAGGGCATGGATGGCGCCCCGCACGAGACCCTGCTGGTCATCGACGGCAATACCGGCCAGAACGCCCTGGCCCAGGTGAAGGCCTTCGACGACGCCCTGCAGCTCACCGGCCTGATCATCACCAAGCTGGACGGCACCGCCAAGGGCGGCGTGCTGGCGGCGATCGCGCGCACGCGCCCGGTGCCGGTGTACTTCATCGGCGTCGGCGAAAAGCTGGACGACCTGCAGCCCTTCAATGCAGAAGAGTTTGTCGAAGCGCTGCTGGGATAAAGGCCGATGATCGAATTCCACAACGTTTCCAAGAAATACTCGGTCGACGCCACCGCCCTGCGCGACGTCACCCTGAACATCGACAAGGGCGAGCTGGTGTATCTCGCCGGCCCTTCGGGCGCCGGCAAGTCCACGCTGATGAAGATGGTCGCGGCGGTCGAGCGCCCGAGCAGCGGCCGCGTGATCGTGTTCGGCCAGGACATCGGCAAGATCAGGAAAGCCGGCATTCCCTTCCTGCGGCGTAACCTCGGCCTGATCTTCCAGCACCAGCGCCTGCTGAACGACCGCAACATCCTGGCCAACACCATGCTGCCCCTGCTCGTCACCGGCGCGCCGAAGGCGCAGGCCGAGCAGCGCGCCCGCGCCGCCCTCGACAAGGTGGGCCTGCTGGAGCGCGCGAAAGCCCATCCGCTGGAACTGTCGGGCGGCGAGCAGCAGCGCGTGGCGATCGCGCGGGCCATCGTCAACCGCCCGCAGATCATCCTGGCCGACGAGCCCACCGCGAATCTCGACCGCGTGGCGGCCGACAAGGTGCTCGACGCCCTGCGCGCCTTCAATGCCGTCGGCGTGACCTGCGTGATCTCGACCCACGACGAGCAGGTGCTCGACAAGGCGGGACGCGTGATCCGCCTGGAGCACGGCCAGCTGGTCTCCAGCGGCGCGGCCGGCGTTCCCGACGCGACGGGAGGTGCGGCATGAGCCCGTGGTTCCGCCAGCACCGCTTCGCGCTCGGCGCGGCGCTCTCCACCGTGCGCAAGGCGCCGGGCAGCTTCCTGTTCAACGTGCTGGTGATCGCGGTCGCCCTGACCCTGCCCTTCGCCGGCATCACCCTGCTCGAGAACGTGCGTCCGATGTCGGAGCAGCTCTCGGTCGATCCCGAAGTCAGCCTGTTCGTGAAGCCGGAGGCCACGCGCGAGCAGGCGCAGTCGATCGCGCCGCAGCTGCGCCAGATCCTGGCGGACGATAAGGCGACCATTACCTTCATCCCGCGCGAACGGGCGCTGGAAGACCTGAAGGCGCGCAGCGGCCTGTCCGATGCGCTCGACACCCTGGGCGACAATCCCCTGCCCGACAGCTATGTGATGAAGCTGGCCGGTTCCTCGAACACGGCCGACGCCGCGCGCATCGACGCCGTGGTCGAGCAGCTGCACCAGTTGCCGCACGTCGACACCGTGCAGGTCGACTCGACCTGGGTCAAGCGCCTGGCGGCCCTGATGGATGTGCTGCGCCTGGCGCTGCTGCTGCTGGCGATCACCCTGGGCGTGGTGGTGATCGCGGTGGTGTTCAATACCATCCGCCTGCAGGTGCTGACCCAGCGCGAGGAAATCGCGGTATCGAAGCTGCTGGGCGCGACCGACAACTTCATCCACCGCCCCTTCTACTACACGGGCGCCCTGTTCGGCCTGTGCGCCGGCGCACTGGCCCTGATCGGCGTGGCCCTGGCCCTGAGGCCGCTGAACGCGGCGATCGCGGAATTCGCGCGCCTGTACGCCTCGGAATTCCAGTTGGCATTCCTGGGTCCGCTGGAGCTGGCGGGCCTGCTGGCGATCAGCGCCGGCCTCGGCCTGATCGGGGCGATGCTGTCGGTGCAGCGTCACCTGGCGCGCCTGCACTGAACGCACGCGCCTGAGCGTGCTCCGCGGGCGGACCCATGGGTCCGCCCGCGTCGTTTTCCAGCCCTCGCGTCCGTCGGCCTTGTGCGTCTACTCCCCTCGCGCAAGTAGGAATTTGCCTCGCCATGTCCGGAACACGGCGCTTCGTGCGCCAACTAACAGAAACGGGCTTTCGACCGCCCTTAGTCTGTGGCCTAACGCGATCCGCAAGAGGCAAGCACTTGAGATAACTCAATAAATCTGCGCCGTTTCACTCTACAGTAGAGCAGGCGCAAATGATGCAAAAAAGCAATACTTTGGCGAGACTTAAACTGCCTCCGTAAACCGGGGGGCTCGCTAGCACTCACCCTTCGAGAGTGCTAATATATGACTCAAGTGAATGTAAATGGGTTCGCTTGCATCCGGAATCAAGCCGAAAAAATCAGCAGCGGGAATTGTCCCGTGCATGAGATGCAGCACAAAACACTCTACGAGGAAAACATAATGTCCGCACAATCCGCATTGGTTCCAACCGGCAGCCGTGCTCTGGGACTTGGCTTCACCGGCAATCTCGGTAACATCGACGCGTATATCTCCGCGGTGAACCGGCTGCCGATGCTGTCCCACGAGGAAGAAGTCTCGCTGGCGAAGCGGCTGCGGGAAAAGAATGATCTCGACGCCGCGCAGAAACTGGTGCTCTCGCACCTGCGCCTGGTGGTGTCGATCGCGCGCGGCTACCTGGGCTATGGCCTGCCGCACGCCGACCTGATCCAGGAAGGCAACATCGGCCTGATGAAGGCCGTCAAGCGTTTCGACCCGAACCAGGGCGTGCGCCTGGTGTCGTACGCGATGCACTGGATCAAGGCCGAGATGCACGAGTACATCCTGAAGAACTGGCGCCTGGTGAAGGTCGCAACGACCAAGGCCCAGCGCAAGCTCTTCTTCAACCTGCGCAGCAACAAGCAGGGCCTGGACGCGATGTCGCCGGGCCAGGTCGACGACCTGGCGAAGCTGCTCGGCGTCAAGCGCGAAGAAGTGATCGAGATGGAAACCCGCCTCTCGGGCCGCGACATCGCCCTGGAAGCGCCGACCGACGACGAGGACGACAAGTTCTCGCCGATCGCCTACCTGTCCTCGGACCAGCAGGAGCCGACCAAGGTGCTGGAAGCCGAGCAGGTCACGCGCCTGCAGTCCGAAGGCCTGGAAACGGCCCTGGGCAAGCTCGACCCGCGTTCGCGCCGCATCGTCGAAGCGCGCTGGCTGGCCAACGACGACGGCTCGGGCGCCACGCTGCACACCCTGGCCGAGGAGTTCGGCGTATCGGCCGAGCGCATCCGCCAGATCGAATCGGCGGCGCTGAAGAAGATGAAGGGTGCGCTGGCGGCTTACGTGTAAGCCAACGGCAGTACCGATGCGAGAACGGCGGCCCAGGGATGGGCCGCCGTTTTTGTTTAGGGTTCGTAGGGTGGACCGGGCCACGAAAGGCACCTGTGTCCACGCGGTACGGCGACGGATCATCGATTACGGTTGATCTCGCAACCGTTGTTCCGTTTTTCGTAGGGTGGGTTCTTGAACCCACGCGGTACGGCGCGTGATCACCGTTTGCGGCGAGCTCGTGTGGCGCCGCATATCGACCGGTGAGACGGCGTGGGCTCGAGAGCCCACCCTACGAAACCTCGCGATCCAACAAAAAAAACGGCGGCCCCATCCCTGGAGCCGCCGTGCAAACCTGGCCGCAAGTCACCAGCGGCCAGCCCGACGCGGGGCTGCGAAGCCCCGTCCTGTGATCGATCCGATCAGTAGATCGCGTTGCCCGACGCATCCTTCAGCTGGGCTTTCCACGCGCCCTGGACCAGCTTGACGACCGATGCCGGCATCGGCACGTAGTCCAGTTCGGCGGCCGCGGCGGCGCCGTTCTTGTAGGCGTAGTCGAAGAACTTCACGACTTCCTTGCCTTTGGTGGCGTCGGCCTGGGTCTTGTGCATCAGGATGTAGGACACGCCCGTGATCGGCCAGCTGTTCTTGCCGGCGGTGTCGGTCAGGACCACGGCGAAGCCCGGGGTCTTGGTCCACTCGGCGCTGGCGGCGGCGGCCTTGAAGTTCTCGTCGTCCGGCTGCAGGAACTGGCCGTCCTTGTTCTTCAGCTGGGTGTGCGACAGCTTGTTCTTCTTGGCGTAGGCCCATTCGACGTAGCCGATCGAGCCCTTGATGCGCTGCACGTTGGCGGCGACGCCTTCGTTGCCCTTGCCGCCCACGCCCACGGCCCACTTCACCGAGGTGCCGGCGCCGATCTTCTGCTGGAAGTCGGGGTTCACTTTCGACAGGTAGTCGGTGAACAGGAAGGAGGTGCCCGAGCTGTCGGCGCGGTGCACGACGGTGATGTCGGCGGCGGGCAGGTTCACGCCCGGGTTCAGGGCGGCGATCTCGGCGGCGTTCCACTTGGTGATCTTGCCCAGGTAGATGTCGGCCAGGACCGGACCGGTCAGCTTCAGCTGGCCCGGGGTGACGCCCTCGACGTTGACGACGGCGACCACGCCGCCCATGATGGCCGGGAACTGCATCAGGCCGGCTTCTTCCAGGTCGGCGGCCTTCAGCGGCATGTCCGAGGCGCCGAAGTCGACGGTTTTCGCCTTGATCTGCTTGATGCCCGCGCCCGAGCCGACCGACTGGTAGTTCATGCCGACGCCGGTGGCGGCCTTGTAGCTTTCCGCCCACTTGGCGTAGATCGGGTACGGGAAGGTGGCGCCCGCGCCGGTCACGTCGGCGGCGAAAGCCGAGGTCATCACCATCGCGGTTGCAGCGCCGGCGATCATCGTTTTGAACATGTGCTTGATTTTCATATTGTCGAACTCGGGTTGGTTAAGTGACGAGCGAAAGTCTAGCCAGCGAATGTGACCGCTGTATGACTGACAACGCCGGTGCGGCGCGTCGATGTGCTGGCGTTTTTGCTAAGATCGGGCGGTCGAACCGACCGGATGCCCGATGCGCCACCTGCTCGCCCTGCCCTTCGCCTGCATCATGCTGACCGCCTGCGCCGCTCCGCCGGGGCTCTCGGCGCGCGCCTTCACGCTGGCTCCCGGCGACAGCGTCCAGGCCGCGCCCGGGGTGACGCTGCGCTTCGAGGAAGTCGAGGACAGCCGCTGCCCGCCGGGCGTGCGCTGCGTCTGGGCCGGCAAGCTGAGCTGCCGTTTCAGCCTGAGCCAGACGGGCGCCGCGCCCGAACCCTTCACGCTCTCGCCGGGCGATCCCGGCCACGCATCGCGCCTCCTCGGCGGCGCCCGCATCGAACTCGACGAGGCTTCCCTTCCCGCTCCGGCCGCGCCGGATGCGGTTGCCAACCACCGCGTCACGGTGAAGGTGCTGCCGTGACCGTCCGTTCACCCTCGCCTTCGCCCCGACCGTATCCATGACCAGATCCCCCCTCGCCCTCGCACTCACCCTCTCCATCGTCCTGCACGCGCCGCTGGCAACAGCGAAGACGCCGGTGGCCACCGGCAGCGGCGGCGCCGTGGCCACCATCAGCGAACAAGCCTCGCAATCGGCGCTGGCCATCCTGAACAAGGGCGGCAACGCCATCGACGCCGCCGTGGCGGCCGCGGCGACCCTGGGCGTGACCGATCCCTTCAGCTGCGGCATCGGCGGCGGCGGCTTCATGGTGGTCTACCTGGCCAAGGACAAGCGCGTGATCACGATCGACCACCGCGAAATGGCGCCCGCCGCCTTCACGCCGGCGGTCTTCCTCGACAACGGCAAGGAGATCGACTTCGAGAAGGCGGTCGCGAGCGGCGCGGCGGTCGGCGTGCCCGGCACCGTGCGCGGCTGGCATGAGGCGCTGGAACGCTATGGCACCATGAACTTCAAGCAGGTGCTGGCGCCGGCCATCGACGTTGCCAGCAAAGGCTTCACCGTCAATGAAACTTTCTCTCATTTGACGCGCGAAAATGAAAGAAAATTTCAACAGTTCTCGACCACCAGCGCCCTCTACCTTCGGGGCGGGAAGGCGGTCACGCCCGGCACCCTGCTGCGCAATCCGGACATGGCCAAGGCCTACCGCGAGATCGCCGCGCGCGGCTACAAGGCCTTCTATGAGGGACCGATGGCGCGCGCCATCGTCGACGCCGTCAACAGTCCGCCGGTCGCCAAAGGTGCCAGCGTGCGGCCGGGCCGCATGACGCTGGCGGACCTGGCCAACTACGAGGCGCGCATCCGCCAGCCGGTCGTCAGCAGCTACCGCGGCTACGAGATCTACGGCATGCCGCTGCCGAGCAGCGGCGGCGTGGCGGTGGCCGAGGCGCTGAACATCCTGGAAGGCTACGACCTCAAGTCCATGCCGCGCGCGAACGCCGAGCACCTCTACCTGGAAGCGAGCCGGCTCGCCTTTGCCGACCGCGACGCCTATCTGGCCGACCCGGAATACGTCGACGCGCCGGTGGCGGGCCTGCTGTCGAAGCAGTTCGCCGCCCGGCGCCGCGCGCTGATCGACCCGCAGCGCGCGAGCGTCAAGGTGGCGGCGGGCGATCCCTACCTGTTCCAGCAGGATCCCAGCATCCCGTTGCGCCCGCAGCCGCAGCAACGCCGGATGCAGAAGGAAAGCGCCCACACCACCCACCTGACGGTGTCGGACAAGGACGGCAACGTCGTGTCCTACACCTTCACCATCGAGTCCTGGGGCGGCAGCGGGATCGTGGTGCCGGGCTATGGCTTCCTGCTGAATAACGAGATGACCGACTTCGACTTTACTGGCCCGCGCCCGAACGTGCCGGAAGCGGGCAAGCGGCCGCGCAGCAGCATGGCGCCGACCATCGTGCTCAGGGACGGCAAGCCGGCCTTCACCATCGGCAGCCCGGGCGGCTCGACCATCATCACCACCGTGCTGCAGACCATCGTCAACCACGTCGACTTCGGCATGCCCATGAACGAGGCGATCGACGCCCCACGCCTGTCCGAGCGCAACGGCGTGTCGACCTCGGTCGAGCCAGGCTTTGCCGGCAGCGCCCAGGCGCAGGCATTGGCGGCCTTTGGCCACAAGTGGGAGGAGCCGGCCGAGGAAATCGGCGCGGCGAACGCCATCGTGTTCAACCCGGACGGCACGGTGACGGCGGTCAGCGAAGGCCGCCGTCACGGCGTCGGCACGGCGCTGGTGCAGCGCCGCGGGCATTGATAGAGATGCAAGATGTAGGGTGGGTTCTCGAACCCACCTTCATGGCATGTGAACAGAGGCAAACGTCGCCACATGGCGGCGTTCAGGAGCGGTGGGTTCGAGACCCCCCTACCCGACTCAGGCCAGGCGTCCGGCCGGGAAGGCGCAGGGCGCGCCCTCCGCACGGCGGAAACCCAGGGCGACAACGACCAGCGCGATGACGATGCTGGTCAGCGCGGCGCCCGCCATGACCGGCAGGCCGGTTGCCTTCTGCGCGACCATGCCGAAGGCGAAGCTGACGCCGATCGACACGATCAAGCCGATGAGCATCTGCCAGCCCAAGGGGCCGACGCGGCGTGCGTGGTCGCGCAGGTTGCCGCCGACGAGCGGCAGCGTCATGCAGCAGAGGCAGGCCTGCATGAACAGATTGGCTGCCGAGGCGCCGGTCATCACGCCCAGGCACAGGACGGTGGCGGCCAGCATACCCCACTCGAGCAGCGCAATGCGCAGCAGCGTGGCCGCGACCTTGCGGTTGAAGGCTGGCGCACTGACCGGCAGCCTCGGCGCCAGGCGGAACAGTGCCTGCTCCGCGGCGGTATCCTTCACGCGCACGTTGCGGCGCTCGTTCTCGAACAAGGGCAGCAGCATCATGCAAGCGAAGGCGGCCCAGCCGACGTCGGTCACCATTTGTTGCAGCTCCGGGCCCGCAAATGCCCGGACCGCAGCCAGGGCAAGCGCCGAGATGGCCATGAAGGCGCCCAGCATGACTGCGCGATAGCTCCAGTGGTTCATTGAGCCGAGCAGGTGGGCGAGCAGCTTGCCGGGCTCGCCCGCCTGACAGTCGCGGCGCAGCGCCCAGCGGTAGAACGACGCGCCGAATTTGACCTGGCTGCGCTCGCGGAACTGCCCGGAGGCCGTGAGGCGCTCGGTCTGCAGGACCTGGGCCTCGCGCGCCGCGTAGTGACGCTCGCCGCCATCCATGAACATGCCTTGCAGCGCGAAGGCGGCGAAAGCCAGCATCAGCAGCGTGGCCGCGGCGAAGCCGGTGCCGCTCTGGAGCGACTCGAGCAGGCCGGGCGGCAGGTGCTTGTGGAAGACAATGAAGAGCCATGCGCTCAACTGCACCCACTGGCCCAGCCGGTGGCCGCTCTGCCCGAGACCGAAGGCGGCAATCCAGGTGCCGGCGCCGAGGAACACGAGGGCCGGCGTGAGACGGGTCTCGAGCGTCATCAGCGTGACCGTCGCGACCATGAGCACCCACACCAGCGCCGTCAACTGGATCAGCCGGCGGCGCAGGCGCGGCACCAGGCGCGCATTGACGGGCGAGTTCAGCTTCACCGCGCCGGGCACGAAATAGATCAGCCAACTGGCCAGCAGGACACCGAGGGCGATGCGCAGCGACAGGCCCAGGCTGAGCACCGGATCGTCGTGCTTGAGCTGGACCAGCAGGCCGATGACGAGCGCGACGAGCACGGCCAGCGCAAGGATGAAGACATTCGCACGGCGATGCCGGGTGCTCAGCGCCATGCGCCACACCAGCCAGTAATCCCTCAGCAGCGCGTTCATTGGGTCACCTCGATGAACAGGTCTTCCAGGCTGAGCGGCTCGACGCGCACGCCCGCCTCCCTGCCGAGGGCGCCAAGCGCGCCGCCGTGCGTGACCACGCTGACCGTGCCGTCGGCCGCGCGCTGGCGCCGCAGTTCGCCCGCCAGCGGCTTACCGTCGAGTAGCGCGCCCGGACCCACGACACGGCGCGCGCCTTCGAGCAGCTCGTCGAGCCGGCCCTGCAGGGCGATTTTCCCATCCCTCAGGAAGGCAATGTCCAGCGCGACGCGTTCCAGGTCCGACAGGATGTGGGTCGAGAACACCACCGTGGTGCCGCGCTCGATCACGCCGTCGATCAGCTCGCGCAGGAAGTCGCGCCGGCCGACCGGGTCCAGCGCCGAGACCGGCTCGTCCAGCACCAGCAGTTCCGGATCGTGGGCCAGCGCCCGGATGATGGACAGGCGCTGCTGCTCGCCGCCGGAGAGCTTGCTGATCGGCTTGTTCTGCATGAGCTTGTCGAAGCCCCAGCGCTCCAGCAGGGCGCCGACCTTGGCGTCGTTCCAGCGCGGGTAGAGGGCCTTGAAGTAGCCGAGCATCTGGCACGGCGTCATCCACTCGAACAGGTCGGACTTCTGCGGCACGTAGCCGATGCGCGTGCGGGTCGCGTCCGACAGGCGCGCCACGTCCTCGCCGTAGATGCGGACCGAGCCAGCATCAAGTTCGCGCAGGCCGAGCAGGCATTCGAGCAGGGTCGACTTGCCGGCGCCGTTGCGGCCCAGGAGGCCGATCACCTGCCCCGGCATCACCTGCCAGTCGAGCTTGTCCAATACCGTGGCGCTGCCGAAATGCTTGCTGATCGAACTGCTCTGGATGATCGGTGTGGTCATGCTTGTTCCTTCAGGATTTGGATGAAGAGGGAAACAACGGTGTCGGGATCGAGTTCGAGCTGGCGCGCCTCCATGGCGGCGCGTTCCAGGGTCGGGCGCAGCAGTTCGGCGCGCTCAAGCGCGCTCTGGCCGCCGCCTGCACGCTCGGCCACTTCCATGCCGAGCCCGCGGCGGCGCGCCAGCACCCCTTCCATCTCGAGCAGGCTGTAGGCCTTGGAAACGGTCATCGGGTTCAGGGCCAGCGCCTGGGCCAGCTCGCGCACGGAAGGCATGCCATCGCCCGGCGCCATCTGGCCGGCCGCGACCAGGCGCTTTACCTGCTCGACGAGCTGGCGGTAGATCGGCTCGGGCGACCCGGTGGAAATCGAGAACAGGTGGGCGGAATGGGTGGTCATGGTGTCTACTGTATTGGTTGATTAATACAGTAGACGACAATATTGAACATGTCAACAAGAAATATTGACTGAAAGGCGAAAAAAAACCGGAGCACAAGGCTCCGGTTCTGATGAGGAACGTATTGAACGTAGGGTGGGCACCCCGTGCCCACGCGTTACGCACGTGGCCGACATTCACGGACGGTGAGGTATCGCCCGCAAAGTGTGCAATAAATCGAGAACCCGGCCGAGGTCGACGTTAGCGGGCGACAAGTCCCGGCCAACGCAGGAAGGATGCGCACGTAACGCGTGGGCACGGGGTGCCCACCCTACGGGACTACCTACATCGGCGACGCCGGAGAAAGAAGTTGTTGACCGTCCCTTACGTTGGCCGCCGGCGATGGAAAGTCAGCGGGCTATACGGCACGGCGGACGGCGGCGGCGAGTGCAGGATGCCGGGCTTCATGGCGCCGACGACGTGCATCTCGCAGGGCTTGCAGTCGAAGCGCAGCGTGTAGGTGTCCTCCCCCGTGCTCAGGGTCATCGGCTCGGCCTTTACCTGCCCTTGCACGCCCTGCACGCCCTTGGCCTGTTTCGGGCACAGGTTGAACGAGAAGCGCAGGCAGTGCTTGGTGATCATCAGCGACACCTCGCCCGGCTCCTCGTGCGCTTCGTAGGCCGCGTCGATCAGGCCGACGCCGTGCTTGTGGTAGAACGCGCGCGCCTTTTCGTTGTAGACGTTGGCGAGATACGACAGCTGGGTCGCCGGATAGACGGCGGGCGGATCAAGCGGCGCCTTGCGCTCCGGGCGCTCCCATGCGGCCAGCCTGGCCGCCTCGTGCGCCGCCACGGCGTCGCGCCGCAAGCCATTGATGGCGGCGGCAGGCACGAACCAGGGCTGCGACAGCGCCAGCACGATGCCGTCGGCTTCGAACATGGTGTTGCCCAGCTTGGTCAGGCTGGTGCGCAGCGCCGCGTCGGCCTGATCGAGGTTGTGCGCCGGCTGCAGCGCCAGCTGCGCGGTCGTGACCGTCTCGATGCCGTCCTCGTCGCGCAAGCGCAGAGCAAGGCCGCCGTCGACTTCCGACAGGGTCAGGTGCAGCGCCACCTTGCGGTCGGCCGAGCGTTTCGTGAGCGTCGCTTCCCACTGGTGGTCGCGGTTGCGGTGGACCTGGGTGCCCGGTTTCAGGCCAGGCAAGGCGCTGACGGGTTCGTTCGGGAAGACGCGCCAGCGCTGGCCCTCCTCGCTCTCGCCCAGCTTCTGCACGGTGTTCACCTGGACGCCGACGCTGGCGCGCTTGTTCATGTAGTTCAGGCCGTCGCCGTTGGCAAGCGGGACGTCGGTCATCATCTCGAAGTGGTCGGTGCCGACCCTGGTGACGGCGCCCACCTCCACGCCCAGGTACTTCGGCGAATCGAAGGCGCCGATGTCGTCCTGGCGGCCCTGGGCGAAATAGTCGGTGTGGCCGCGGTTGAAGTTCTTGTCGACGTCCGGCGTGAAGAAGATCTGCGTGTGGCCGCTGGCGGCGCGCACAAAACCGGCGCGGCGTTCCAGGATCTCGTCGAGCAGCAGGCGGTAGTGGGCCGTGATGTTCTTCACGTAGCCCATGTCCTTGTAGCGGCCCTCGATCTTGAACGAGCGGATGCCGGCGTCGATCAGCGCTTCCAGGTTGCGGCTCTGGTCGTTGTCCTTCATCGACAGCAGGTGCTTGTCGTAGGCCACGACGCCACCCTTGCTGTCCGTCAGCGTGTAGGGCAGCCGGCAGGCCTGGGAACAGTCGCCGCGGTTGGCGCTGCGGCCGGTGTCCGCATGCGAGATATAGCACTGCCCGGAAAACGCGACGCACAGGGCGCCATGGATGAAGTATTCGAGCGGCGTATCCACCTCGGCGCGGATCTTGCGGATCTGGGCTATCGTCAGCTCGCGCGCCAGCACCAGCTGGGAAAAGCCGACGTCGCCCAGGAATTTCGCCTTTTCCACGGTGCGGATGTCGCACTGGGTGCTGGCGTGCAGCTGGATCGGCGGCAGGTCGATTTCCAGCAGCCCCATGTCCTGGATGATCAGGGCATCGACGCCGGCCTCGTACAGCTGCCAGACCTGCTTGCGCGCAAGATCGAGCTCGGCGTCGTGCATGATCGTGTTCATCGTGACGAAAATGCGCGCGCGGTAGCGGTGGGCGAACTGCACCAGGCTGGCGATATCTTCCAGGGAATTGCTGGCATTGTGGCGGGCGCCGAAGGCGGGACCGCCGATATAGACGGCGTCGGCGCCATGCAGGATGGCCTCGCGGCCGATCTCGGCGGTTTTCGCAGGCGACAGCAGTTCGAGCTGGTGCTCAAGTAGAGACATGGCGCATTCCTCTTTCGACGAAGGCGCAAATTATAGCTTTGCGGGCAGCGCGTGTCATGGTCGCCGCAGCCGGACATGGCGCCAACAATGCCCGGGACAGAAACGAAAAAACAGGGACGTATCCCCGGCTTTTTCAACGCCGCCGAACAGCCATGGCAGGTGCGGCGTGATCGCCCCTGTCAGGCCGGCGAACGTGCCAGCCGGTGGCGTCTTCGCCGACGGTATGCGTCTTCCACGGATGTGGCGGTACGGAGCCGTCGGCAAGTACTCAGGATCCGGGATGCAGGATCACCTTGGTCCAACCGTGATCGCGCGCATCGAAGTGCTTGTAGGCGTCGGGCGCCTGGTCCAGTTTCAGCTCATGGGACACGATGAACGAAGGCTTGGCGCGGCCGGCGTGGATCAGGTCGCGCAGTTGCCGGTTGTAGGCCTTGACGGGGCACTGGCCGGTGGCGACGCGCTGCCCCTTGAACCAGAGCATGCCCCAGTCGAGCGCGATCTTCCCCTCTTTCTCCAGTGCATCCGGGCCGTTCGGGTCCTCGGGAACGAACACGCCGACCACCCCGATCCCGCCGGTGAACTTGACGGAGTTGACCAGGTTGTTCATCGTGAGGTTGGGACGCTCTTGCCGGTGATGATGATGGTCGTGGCACTGGTAGCCGACGCATTCGCATCCCACGTCCGCGCCCCGCCCATGGGTCAGGTCCATCACCCGCTGCACCGGATCCTCCTTCGAATAATCGATCGCGATCGCGCCGATCGACTCGGCCAGCTTGAGCCGGTCGGAATGGCAGTCGACCACCATCACGCTGCAGGCCCCCTTGATCATCGCCGAGTGCGCGGCCATCAGGCCCACCGGCCCGGCGCCGTAGATGACCACCGCGTCGCCGGGCTTCATGCCCGCCAGTTCGGTCGCGTGCCAGCCGGTCGGGAAGATGTCGGCGCACATCACGTAGTCGGACTGCCGCTCCTCGGCGTCCGGCGGCAGCTTCAGGCACATGAAGTCGGCCCAGGGCACGCGCAGGAATTCGGCCTGGCCGCCCTGCCATGGTCCCATGTCGGCAAAGCCGAAGGCGCCGCCGGCCACGCCCGGCTCGTTCGCCTTCAGGCAGTAGTTGGTCAGGCCGCGTTCGCAGTTCTTGCAGTGGCCACAGCTGATATTGAAGGGCATGCACACCCAGTCCCCGGGCTTGAGCCCCTCGACCGCCGGGCCGACTTCCATGACCACGCCGAGGTTCTCGTGGCCGAAGACGCGGCCCTGCTCGAAATCGGTGCGTCCCTCGTACATGTGCAGGTCCGAGCCGCAGATGTTGGTGCTGGTAATCCTGACGATGGCGTCTGTCGGACGTTCGATCCTGGGATCCGGCACGTCTTCAACGGCTACCTGGTTGGGTCCTCGATAGACAACAGCTTTCATATTCTGCTCCAGTGAACCGCCGGGATGGAGCCTGCCCTGCATGACAGGACGCTGCATGCCGTCCCGGCAGTTGTTGATGAACCCGCAGAAAGGTTCCACGGGCACCTCTACCACCGTGCAAGCACCGGCCCGCCGCGGAAGTATCCACCCACAGTAGACGCAGGCCGCCGTATCACAAGGGAGCTGTTAAATGATTTTCCTGCATCGATCTATCCATTTAGATAGCTCGCATGACGAACACGACTGGGGCCGCAACACGAAGCCCATGTGCTTACTCAGGCATTGACGTTCACCACCAGCCGTCCACGCACCTTTCCGGCGAGCAGCGCCGGTGCCTGGTCGAGCGCCTCCGCCAGTCCGATTTCCTGTGTAATCGTCGCCAGTTTCTCGGCGTCCAGTTCGTTCGCCAGCCGCTCCCATGCCGCCACCCGTTTCGGCAAGGGGGCCATCACGCTGTCGATGCCGATCAGCTTGACGCTGCGCAGGATGAATGGCGCAACCGACGCTGGAAAATCCATCCCCTGGGCCAGTCCGCATGCCGCGACGGCGCCGCCGTAACGGGTCTGGGCGACCGCGTTGGCCAGCGTGTGCGAGCCGACGGAATCGACCACCCCGGCCCAGCGTTCCTTCTGCAGCGGCTTGCCCGGTACGGACAGCGCGGCGCGATCGATGACCTCGGCCGCGCCGAGGGACGTGAGGTAATCGGCCTCGGCCAGCTTGCCGGTGGACGCGACCACGCGGTAGCCCAGGCCGGCGAGGATCGCAATCGCAATGCTGCCCACGCCGCCCGATGCGCCGGTGACCAGGATTTCGCCGCTGTGCCTGTCGACACCTTGCTCTTGCAGGGCCATCGTGCACAGCATCGCGGTATAGCCCGCCGTCCCGATCGCCATCGCGGTCCTGGCCGACATGCCCGGCGGCCGCCGGATCAGCCACCCGCCTTTCAGCCTGGCGCGCTGCGCCAGGCACCCCCAGTGCGATTCGCCGACACCCCAGCCGTTCAGGATGAAGGCGTCGCCCGCCTTCCAGTCCGGATGCGAGGAGGCGATGACCTCGCCCGCGCCATCGATGCCGGACACCATCGGCCAGTTGCGCACGACAGGCGCCTTGCCGGTGATGGCCAGGCCATCCTTGTAGTTGATGGTCGAATAGTCGACGCGCACCGTCACATCGCCGTCGGCCGGCAGCTGCGCCTCGTCGAGCTGGGCAAGCCGGGCCGTGGTGGCGCCGTCATCGTTCTTGTCGAGCAGGATTGCTTTGAACATGCTGGATCTCCAAAAGTGCGTGGACCAAAAACGGGTTCTGATGAGTCTGGTCGAACACGATACACCACTCCTGCCGGCGCCGTGACCGTGCCAGTTTCCGGTCCAGGGCGCGCCTGCGGCGGCCGCGCAGCGGCGCTATCGCGCCGTCGATCCGGCGCCGCAGAGGCAGCTTCTCAGAATTGCTCCGCCGTCACCGGCCGCCCGAACAGGTAGCCCTGGAACGCACTGCATCCATGCATGGCAAGGAAGTTCCGCTGGTCCGCCGTTTCGACGCCTTCCGCGATCACGTCCAGTCCCAGCGTGTGGCCCAGCCCGAGGATCGTGCGCGCGATCGCGGCGTCGTTCGGATCGGTGAGCACGTCGCGCACGAAAGACTGGTCGATCTTGAGCTGGTCGAGCGGCAGGCGCTTCAGGTAGGCGAGCGAGGAATACCCTGTGCCGAAGTCGTCGAGCGCGAACCCGATTCCCTTCTTCTTGAGGGCGTACATGGTGTCGACCGTATTCTCGACATTCGCCACCAGCAGGCTCTCGGTCAGTTCGAGCTTGATCCGCCGGGGATCCGCGCCGGTGCGCTCGATGACCCGCAGTACCTGGTCCACGAAGTCCTGCTGGCGGAACTGGCGCGCGCTCACATTCACGGCCATCGTCAGGTGCGCGGTTTCCGGCCGGCCGGCCCAGGACACGAGCTGGCGGCATGCCGCTTCCAGGACCCACTCGCCCAACTGCAGGATCAGCCCGGTCTCTTCGGCAAGCGGAATGAACACGGAGGGCGGCACCGGCTGGCGGCTCGGACGCTGCCAGCGCAGCAGCGCCTCGGCGCCCACGGTCTGGCCGTTGCTGTCGGTCTGGCGCTGGTAATGCAGGGTGAATCCGCGGGTTTGCAGGCTGCGGCGCAGGTCGGCCTCCAGCTCGACGCGCGCATTGATCACCGTCTGCATGTGCAGGTCGAAGAACCGGATCGTGTGCCGGCCGGCCGCCTTGGCCTGGTACATCGCCAGGTCCGCGCGCTTGAGCAGTTCGTCGATGTCCTTGATGTCCCTGTCGAACAGGGCCACGCCGATGCTGGGGCTCGAGTGGTGCTGATGTCCATCGAGCTGGAACGGCTCGTTGAATGCCCCCAGCAATTTTTCCGCGACCCGCTCGGCCTGGGCCGCCGCCTCTTCCGGGTTCGCGCTCAGGTTCTCCAGCACGATGACGAATTCGTCCCCGCCGTGCCGCGCCACCGTGTCGCTGGCGCGCGGCACCTGCGCTTCGAGCCGGCGCGCGACCTGCTGCAGCAGCTGGTCGCCCTTGTCGTGTCCGAGCGTATCGTTCAGGGTCTTGAAGTTATCCAGGTCGATGAAGAGCAAGGCGCCGCCATGGCCGTCGCGCTTGGTCGCCGCGACCGCATGCCGCAGGCGGTCCAGCAGCAGGCGCCGGTTCGGCAAGCGCGTCAGGGGATCGAAGAAGGCAAGGCTCAGGATCGCATGTTCGTTCCGCTTGCGCTGCGTGATGTCGGTCTCGATCTCCAGCACCGCCTGCGGCTGGCCGTCGTCGCCGCGCACCAGGGTCAGGTGCGATTCGACCGGCACCGGGCGGCCATCCCTGCGCCGCTTGGCAAGTTCGCCGCGCCACTCTCCCTTCTGCAAGGCCTGGCGATAGGCCCGCTCCAGGTCCTCCTTGTCCAGCATCGGGAGCGCGTCCCTGGTCTTGCCGATGACCTCGGCGGCGGTCCAGCCGAACAGGCGTTCGGCGCCCTCGTTCCAGTAGCTGATCCGCAAATCGATGCCTGATACCGAGATCGCATCGTGGGCCTTGTCCAGGAGCGACGCCAGCAGTCGGTTGCGTGCCTCGGCCTCGCGGCGCCCGGCTTCGGCCTGCTTCTGCGCGGTGATGTCGAGTATCGAACCGATCACGTTGAGCGTTTCGCCCGCGGCGTTGCGCCTGAACACGCCCTGGTCCCGTACGGTGGCGTAGGAGCCATCCTCGCGCAGGAAACGGTATTCCGCGCCCCAGGTTTCCCGCCCGCCATGCATGGCCGCATACAATCCACCGACGACGCGCTCGCGGTCCTCCGGCGCGATCCGCGAGGTCCAGTCGTCGATGCCGTCATTGAAGGCGTCGGCGCTGTAGCCGAAGACGGATTGCACGCCCTCGCTCCACCAGAGGCGGTCGTGGGGTACATCCCAGTCCCAGATGATGTCGCTGGTCACCCTGGCGACCGTGACGAAGCGCTCGGCGGCCTCGTGTTCCATCTCCCGCAGCCGCTTGCGCTCGGTGATTTCGGTGGTATAGGTGGCCAGGCCTTCGTCCGTGGGGATGATGCGCACGTGCTTCCATGCCTGCAGCGGGGCATAGTATTCCTCGAACTCGACCGGCTGGCGGCGCGCCATCGCGAATTCGTACTGCCCCCCGAAGTACGTCCCGACCAGGTCCGGGTACTCGTTCCACAGTACCTTGCCGAGCAAGTCGTGGCGCGGGCGCCGCAGCAGGCGCTCGGTTGCTGCGTTCAGGTAGGTGAACCGCCATTGCCTGTCCAGCGTGTAGAAGGCATCGGCCATGGCCTCCAGCGTGCCCAGGAGCTTGCGCGACATCGCCTGCAACTCTTCGGTGGACTGGCGCATCTCCGTGATGTCGTGCAAGGTGCCCGCCAGCATCAGCTGGCCGGATTCGTCGCGGTACGGCACGCCATGCACGCGCACATGGCGTACCGTGCCGTCCGGCCGGACGATACGGTATTCGAGCTCGGTCTGGCGTGGCTGCTGGCGGTTTTCCCGGATCGCGGCCACCGCCGCATGCCGGTCGTCCGGATGGATCAGGGACAGGAGCGTCTCGATCCTGCCGTCGAAGCCGCTGTCGCCGACGCCCATGATGCGGCGGGTCTCGGCGGACCAGACCAGCGTTTCGGCGGACGGGTTGAACTCCCAGGTGCCGACGTGGCCGATGCCCTGGACCTCGGCCAACTGCCATTCGATCAGCTGCTGGCGGTTCAACACGCCAGGCTGTTCACCGCTTGCTGATCCCTTGTCGGTCGTCATGCCGTCGCTCCGCCGTCTGCGGCCGACCGGCCGCGCGTATTGTCGCGCTGTCGTCGCTCGCAGGTGGTGACAGGCATAGCGTTAGAGCAGCAACCTGTAAGACGGGAGGTCGGCGGCTAAGTTCCACTGTTGTTTTCGGAAAGCAGGAAGGGGAAGGCCGGGAAGGACGGAAGGGAGGCGCCCAGGCGCGCCGGCCGGCCGCCCTCAGGTCCGCTTGAACCTGGGGGGAGCGGGCCTATACTTCGATGCGGGTACTGATCAAAACTTGGCAAGCAGGAGCTCATCATGGCGCGCAAATATATCGATTGCCGCGAGATCCCCAGCACGACCAACTGCAGCGTGACGATCGCGGCCGACAGCGAACAGGAATTGCTGAGCGTGGCGGTCCAGCACGCCGTGGCGCAGCACGGTCACCAGGACACCCCGGAGTTGCGCAAGCAGCTGACGCAGGCGATGCGCGAAGGCGCGCCGCCGCCCTAGCCGGCGCGGCCCTGTCCATCTCGCTGGTCCCTGTCCGCCCGGATCGGGATGTGCGCCTACATGAACGCCGCATCTCCCGTGCCAGAATGGGATCCATGCAGCGCGGGCTGTTGTCTCCAGAAAGGAAGAGTCATGCGAATCACACCCATGTTTCTCGCACTCGTCTTTGCAGGCGCCGGTTTGTCTTCCGGGACGGCGCCAGCACAAACGCCGACGGCAGGCGCGGACCTGCCGCAGCATCGGCGGGCCGACACGGCGCTGCGGCAGGCGGCTCAGTTCGAACACCAGGTCACCGGCGTGACCGTCAGCGAGCGGGGCCGGATCTTCGTCAATTTTCCACGCTGGACGGAAGACTCGCCCGTCTCGGTGGCCGAAGTCATGAAGGATGGGAGCTTGCGGCCTTATCCCGACGAGCGATGGAATGCCTGGCGCAACGTACGGCGCGATGAGCTCGATCCATCGGCTCACTGGGTCTGCGTGCAGAGCGTGGTCGCCGACGGCCGTGGCAGCGTATGGGTCGTGGACCCCGCCGCCCCCGCCGTGGACGGCGTCGTGCCCGGCGGGCCGAAGCTGGTGCGCATCGATCTCGCTACCGACCGGGTGGTCCAGGTGATCCGCTTCGGCCAGGATGTCGCGATTCCCGGCTCCTACCTGAACGACGTCCGCTTTTCGCAGGATGGCAAGTTTGCCTATCTGACCGACGCCGGACAGCGCGGCGCCCTGGTCGTGGTCGACCTGGCCACTGGCCGCGCGCGCCGGGTGCTGGACGGCCATCCCTCGACCCAGCCGGAAAAAGGCGTGGTCGTGCGCACCGATGGCAAGCCGCTGCGCTATCCGGACGGACGTCCGGTGCTCTTCGCCGCCGACAGCATCGCCCTGTCGTCCGACGGCGCCTGGCTGTACTGGAAGGCGCTCACCGGCACGACCCTGTACCGCATCCAGACCGCGGCGCTCGCGCGCAGGGGCCTGGCCGGAGAGGACGTCTCCGGCCAGGTCCAGTCCTACGGCAAGGTCGGGCCCACGGACGGTCTCTGGATCGGCCGTCACGCGGATACCGGCAGCGACACCCTGTACCTCACCTCCATCGAGGACAACGCCATCAAGGCGCGCGACCTGGCCCAGGGCCCGGCCGGCGGCCTGCGCACGGTGCTGCGGGATCCGCGCCTGCGCTGGCCTGACACCTTCAGCCAGGGGCCGGACGGCAGCCTGTACGTGACCACCTCGCGCATCCAGGACTCGGCCTTCTTCAACCGGGATGCGCCACTGGCCCTGCCGACCCAGCTGTGGCGCCTGCCGCGGCCAGGCGACTGATATCCCGCACGCGGCGCGTCCGGCCAGCCCGGACGCGTCCGCTGCAGTCCGCACGTGCCGGCGTCCCGGCGCCGCCCGAGCGGCGGCGCATGATCCTGGTTGGCGGCCGTCCAGCCGATCTCGACGAGTTCCTGCAGCGGGAGTGGTATGCACAACACAAAATATTTCGACCCCAATCGGCATGCCACCTGGCTCGAGTGCTTTTTCGACCTGATTTTTGTGGTGACGATCGGTGACGTCACACATATCCTGAGCCATACGCACGAGGGCCATCTCGACCCGCTCCAGTTCTGGAAATTCGTGCTGATCTTCATCCCCTTGTGGTGGATCTGGGCCAGCCACACGATGTATGCCAACCGGTTCGACGCGGATGACCGGAAGCATCGGCTGGCCACCCTGCTCATCATGTTCCTGCTGATTATCATCTCGGGCTTGATCGGCGAACGCTTCCTGGCCAGCTTCGAGCTCATCGTCGCCTGCTACGCCGGTGCGAAATACATCATCGCCATGATGTATTCCGTGTCGAAACGCCGGCACCAGGAAAGCGTGGCGCTCACGACGGCGGTTGGCTGGACAATCCTCGCCGGCGCCACCATCAGCCTCGCTTCGATCCTGTTCGCGGCGCCACAGCGATACTTCGTGTTTTACCTTGGAATCGTGTTCGATCTGCTTGCGTTCATCGTTTTCCTGAAGCATCGGCTGCGGGTCATCCCGGTGCATACCGAACACCTGATCGAGCGGGTCGGCCTGCTCACGATCATCATCCTGGGAGAGTCCATCAGCAGCCTGTCGGCCGGCCTGGCCGGCATCAACTGGACCGTGGACAGGCTGCTGACCGCCGTCACGGGCTTCGTGATGATAGCGAGCATCTGGTGGGTCTACTTCGACAGTTTTCACCTCTTGTCCGAACAGAAGCTCAGGACCGGCCATTCCATCCTGTACTCGCACCTGCTCGTCTTCGTCGGCCTGTCGATTCTGGCCAGCCTGATCCGGCACGCGATCCTGGACGACATGGCGCCATCCGATTTCCGGCTGCTGTCGGTCATCGGCACGGTCTGCTTTTTCATCGGCAAGCAGTACGCCTATTTCATGGAGCGTCCCGAGCTGCGGCGCCACCTGGTCGTCAATACCCTGGTCGTCTTCGTCCTGACCGGGTTTGCCCTGCTGCTGCCCAGAACCGACTACATGCTGCTGGGCCTGGCCGCGACCATGATTTGTTATGCTTTCCTCAGTTTCAGATACCAGGGCGTCCCTCCCGCGCGTCACGACCACGCGCGCAACAAGGCGGTTGCGGGAGAGCCGCCATGAGCCGCACAGCGAGATGTGCATGGGACATGCAGCCGCTGTGGCAAGCCCGAACACGACAGGAGTCATCATGCGCTACACGCAACTACCGTCCGGAGAGCAGCTGCCCGTACTCGGCCTGGGTACCTGGCACATGGGCGAACATCCGGAAAAACGCCAGGGCGAGCTCGATGCGATACGGTTCGCCATCGACAACGGCATGAACCTCATCGACACCGCGGAAATGTATGGCGACGGCGCCGCCGAGGAACTGGTCGGCGAGGCGCTCAGCGGCCGCAGGAGCGATGCCTTCATCATCAGCAAGGTGCTTCCCCACCATGCGACGCGGCGTGGAACGGTCGCCGCCTGCGAGAACAGCCTGCGCCGGCTTGGCACCGACTGCCTCGACCTGTACCTGCTGCACTGGCCTGGCGCCGTGCCGCTCGACGAGACGCTGGCGGCCTTCGATGCCCTGCTGCGCGCGGGTAAAATCCGTTACTGGGGCGTCAGCAACTTCGACACGGCAGACATGGAAGAACTGCTCGCCCTGCCGGGAGGGAATGCGGTGGCGGCCAACCAGGTGCTGTACAACCTGACGCGGCGCGGCATCGAGTTCGACCTGGCGCCCTGGTGCCGGCAGCGCAAGCTTCCCATCATGGCGTACTCGCCGCTCGAGCAGGGCCGCCTGCTCCGCGATCCCGCGCTGCTGCGCCTTGCCGCGGAATATGCCGCCACGCCCGCACAGATCGCCTTGCGCTGGGTGCTGCGCAACGACCTGACGATCGCGCTGCCGAAGGCCGGCACGCCCGGCCACGCCGAGCAGCTTCGCAGCGCGCTCGACCTACCGCTGTCGCCGCAGGACCTGGCCGCGCTGGATCGCGCCTTCGCGCCTCCGAAACGGAAGGTGCCGCTGGAAATGATCTGAGGCCCGGCGCCCGACGCCATTATCGCGCGGCCTCTACGGCGCGAACACCGCCCGCACGCAGCCGTCTTTCTTGTGCTTGAACATGTCGTAGCCGCGCGGCCCGTCCTCGAGCGAGAAGCGGTGCGTGGCCAGGTAGGCCGGGTTCAGCTCGCCCTTCTGTGCGTGCGCAAGCAGCCGCTCCATGTAGGCTTGCCCGTGCTGCTGGGCGCTGCGCACCGTCATGCCCTTGTTCATGATGACGCCCATGGGAAACTTGTCAATCAGGCCGTAGACGCCGAGCACCGACAGCGTGCCGCCCTTGCGGCAGGCCATGATGGCCTCGCGCAGCGCCTGGCCGCGGTCTGTCTCCAGGCGCAATGCCTGCTTCACGAGGTCATAGGCGTATTGCGGCCCGGTGCCATGCGCTTCCATCCCCACCGCGTCGATGCAGGAATCGGGGCCGCGCCCGCCTGTCATCTCCTTGAGCACGTCCAGCACGCTGTCGACCTGCGTGTAGTCGATGGTCTCGGAGCCGGCGTGCTCGCGCGCCATCTGCAGGCGCTCGGGAAAACGGTCGATCGCGATCACCCGCTCGGCGCCCATCAGCCGTGCGCTCTGCTGCGCCATCAGGCCGACGCCGCCGCAGCCCCAGACCGCGACCGTGTCCCCCGGCTGGATGTCGCAGAAATCGGCGCCCATGTAGCCGGTCGGCGCCGCATCCGAGAGAAACAGCGCGGTCTCGTCCGCCACGCCGTCGGGGACCTTGAAGCAGTCGTTGTCGGCGAACGGCACGCGCACGTATTGCGCGTGCGCGCCGGCGTAGCCGCCGAAGGCGTGGGTGTAGCCGTAGATGCCGGCCGTCGGATATCCGCCGAGCAGCGGCTCCTGCAGCTCGGGCTTGGGGTGGGTGTTGTCGCACAACGAGTAAAGGGAATGCTGGCAATACCAGCATTGGCCGCACACGATGAACGAGGGAACGACGACGCGGTCGCCCTTGCTGACGCGCTTCACCTCGGGGCCGACCTCCTCGATCACGCCCATGAACTCGTGGCCGATCACGTCGCCGGCCTTCATGGTCGGGATGTAGCCGTCGATGAAGTGCAGGTCCGAGCCGCAGGTCGTCGACAGGCTGACGCGCAGGATGGCGTCGCGGGGGTTCACGATCTCGGGGTCCTTCACCGTGCCGACACGCAGGTCGTTCACGCCGTTCCAGTAGAGTGCTCGCATGGTCTGATCTCCTCGACTGCTTTCCTCAGTGTGCTCAGTGTTTGTCTGCGCGGGCGGCGGGCTGGCGCGCCGTGGTCGGGATCTCGCCGGTTTCGACCAGGTTCTTGAAGCGCCGCAACGCCGCGTCGGCAACCATGTCCAGGGGTGTGGTTCCGAGGAGTTTGAGGAGCCCGTCGCCGAGCGGGCCAGCGGGCGGGTCGAAGCGAAAGCGCAGGGTGGCCACGGTGCCGCGGCCGGCCGGGGCGGGCTGGAAGCGGATCCATCCCTCGTTCTGGATGGCGGCGTCGGGAAGCGAGCGCCAGCCGATGCCCTCGCCGGGCCGGTCTACTGTCTCGCGATCCACCGTCTCGGTCTCCCATTCCCAGGCGTGGCCGAGCGGTCCCTCGACCTTCCAATGCATGCGGCCCTCGCCGCTCGCACGCACGGCCGCAAAGCCTGCCATGACCTGCGGCAGCGTCCTCGGGTCGAGCCAGTAGTGCCGAAGCGCGTCCGCGGTCTTGCCGATCGTGATCGAGCGCTCCACCTCCGGCTCGCCGCCTGCTTCCTCACGCTCGGCCTGCGCGCTGCGCATCGCACCAACCGCGCCGGCGACGGCGGTGACCGCGAGCGCCGCGGCGCCTTTCCTCCGGCCGCCGAGACCGGCCAGGATGGCTGCGGCGCCGAGCGCGAGGGGAATCCAGCCAAGGTCTTGCACCGGCCCACCGCCCGGGGCGCCCGCGGAAGAACGGCCGTGCCGCGATGACTTGCCCTGTTGCGCACCGACGACGTCGCTTGCCATGATCGATCCTCCCTGCTCACTGCCTGCTCACTGCCTGCTACGCGGACTGGTCCGTGCGACAGGTATGCTAAAAAATGTTCGGACACCTGGCCCCATTCCGGCATGCGCATGGGTCGCCCCAACGGCGCCGTGGGCCGTATCGGGTAAGCGCGCCCAACCAAACCTTCAGGGCAAGGGATGCGGCCGCCCGACGCAAGGTCGAAGACAGTACGCCTGTACGGCGAGACGATGCAACGCAGCCATGGAGGTTTTGTTGAGCGCGCTAACGGGCTCGCAAGGTATTCGCCTCAGTGTAGACGCCTTCGAGAAGGGTTCAAGCAGGTTTTGGCCAGGTACTTTTCTTCGGGGCAGCCCACACTCCTGGAGAACGGACGCGTGGGCTGGCGGTCTACGTCTTGCCATTCTCGGCACGGTCCAGGACGTGACGGAACAGGTGCGGCGCCGGCGCGAAGCCGAAGGCAATGCGCGGCTGCTGCAGATGGCAAGCGGCGTCGCGCACGTCGGCGGCTGGACTATGGCAAGGTCGGCCGAGGCCGGCGCCCCCACAAAAAAAATGCCGTTCAGCCAGGCTGAACGGCATCGGGGCTTGCGGCCCGCTTCTTATGCTGCGACCGGCGCGATCACAGGTGCGGCGTGATCGCCGGCATCAGGTCGTCGAAGGTGCGGCCGCTGGCGTTTTCGCCGATGGCGTGCATCTTCCACTCGCCGTTGTGGCGGTACAGCTTGGCCATCACCTGGGCGGTGTGGGCGCCCTGCACCGACAGGTCGTAGCGCGCCACTTCCTTGTTGCCGTTGGCGTCGAGCAGGCGGCAGTAGGCGTTTTGCACTTGCGAGAAGTTCTGGCCGGTGAAGCTGTTCACCGTGAACACCAGCGACTTCACGTTGGCCGGCACGCTGTTCAGGTCGACGTTGATCTGCTCGTCGTCGCCGTCGCCCGCGCCGGTGCGGTTGTCGCCGGTGTGGACCACGCTGCCGTCCTTGCTCTTGAGCTGGCGGAACCAGACCACGTCCACCGGACGATTCGATTCGTCGAACATCACGACCGAGGCGTCGAGGTCGACGCTTTCGGTCTTGCTGCCGAAGCCCAGGAAGCCCTTGGACTTGATGGCGTCCCAGCCCAGGCCCATGGTGACACGGCTGAGCGAACCGCCGCCCTCTTTCGACAGCGAGATTTTCTGGCCTTTTTGCAGATTGACTGACATTGCATTCCTCCTAGTTTTAGCTTAACGCGCGGGCGTCTGCATCCAGGCCTTGAAGGCGGCGCGGTTACGCGAACACACGTAAACCTTGCCGCGGCCGGAGAAGCGCAGGACCATGCCCTCGCCGCTGGTTTGGCTGTTGATCAGGTTACCCAGGAAGCCACCGCTGGTGCCGGTCGTGATCGAGATCTCGTACTGCAGCGTGCTGTCCCAGCACACGACGTGCGAGTTGTCGATGATTGCGTCCTTGCCCGGCTCCACTTCCAGCATCGACATCGAACCGAATCCCGACACCACCACCTGGCCCTGCCCCGTCGTCTCGGTGACGAAGAAGCCGCCGCTGTTGGCGAACAGCGCGTTGCCGATGTTCTGGGTGCGCACCTTCAGGTCCACGCCCGAACTGGCGGCGACGAAGGCGCCGTCGCTGATGATGTACTGGTTCGGACCGCAGTCGACGATCTGCATCGCACCCGGCAGGGTCGGCGACAGCAGGCAGTCGCCGTCGCCGCGCGCCGCTTCGATGTGCTGCTGGAAGAACGATTCGCCGTTGGCGAAGGTGCGCATCAACGCGCTGCCGAGCCCGCCCTTCATCTTGCCTTTCAGGTCGAGCGTCGATTCCATCATCACCATCGCGTCGGATTCGCAATAGATGGTCTCGCCCTTCCTCATCGACACGTGCAGGAAGGGATCGACATCTCCGGTCACGGTAAAAGTTGGCATTTCTTTTGGCTTCCTATTAAAAGCGGCCCCCGGTCATGGGGACCGCGAACCTTGATGTTTAAACGTTGACGCCGTAGTTCTTGGCGAGCGGGCCCAGGCCGCCCTGGAAGCCCTGGCCAATGGCGCGGAATTTCCAGTCGGCGCCATTACGATACACCTCGCCGAAGATCATTGCCGCTTCGGTCGAGCCGTCTTCCGACAGGTCGTAGCGGGCGATTTCCGCGTCGCCATTGGCGTTGACGCAGCGGATGAAGGCCTTGCCGACCATGCCGAAGTTCTGGCGGCGGGTCTCGGCGTCGTGGATGGTCACGGCCAGCACGATCTTGTCGACGTCGGCCGGCACGCGGGTCAGGTCGATCGCGACGACTTCGTCGTCGCCTGCGCCTTCGCCGGTCTTGTTGTCGCCCGAGTGGACGACCGAACCGTCGGCCGACTTCAGGTTGTTGTAGAAGATGAAGTCGGCGTCGGAACGCACCTTGCCGGACGAGTTCAGCATAAAGACGGCGCCGTCCAGGTCGAATGCTGCGCCGTCGGTGGCGCGGGTATCCCAGCCGAGGCCGACCTTCAGGTTGGTCAGGCCAGGCGCTTCTTTCGACAGGTTGACGTTGCCGCCTTTTTGCAGACTGATTGCCATGATGTGTTTCTCCTAAAGTTAAGGACTTCTTGTGAACACCGGGGTAGTACGCGCAGCGAGCTGGTGTTCTGCCACTCGCCGGGCGGTTCGTTGTGCGAGGCGCTCGTATTGCGGCGCTTCGCGTGATTCTGTCACTCTGCTCTGCCGGGAAGACAGCGTGGGTTCAAGAACCCACCCTACGAAAACCGGGCTCTTGTAGGGTGGGTTCTTGAACCCACGCCGTACGACGTTTCCCCATCGAGACGGTGGCAAACATCGCCACCGCCCGTACTTCCATTACGCCAGCTGCTTCTCTTCAGCCGCTTCCAGCGCGGCATGCTTCTTCTTGTACTGGATCGACGACCACAGCGAAGCCACGATGAAGGCCACACCCGTCAGGCCGGTGATCAGCTCAGGCACGTGGACATGCATACTTGCCAGCATGATCACAGCCAGGATACCGATCGCGTAGTGCGCGCCGTGCTCCAGGTAGACGAACTCGTCCAGGGTGCCTTTCTTGACCAGGAAGACGGTCATCGAACGCACGAACATTGCACCGATCGCCAGGCCCAGCATGATGATCACGACGTCCGAGGTGATCGCGAAGGCACCGATCACGCCGTCGAAGCTGAACGATGCGTCGAGCACTTCGAGGTAGAGGAAGCCGCCGATACCGCCGCGCTTGACCATCTCGCCCACGTTGCTGTTGGCATCCGACTCGCTCTTTTCGAGCAGGCTGCTGATCATGTCGACACCGACATAGACCAGGATGCCCCAGATACCTGCGACCAGCACGACCATCTTCTGGCCGGCGTCAACGAAGGTCGACGCGAACAGCAGGGACGCCAGCGCCACCATCACCGAGATCGAGGACACCTTGCCCAGCGAACCGAGCTTCTTCTCGAAGTTGCCCAGCCAGTGGGTTTCCTTCTCATCGTCCAGCAGGAAGTTCAGGAAGACCAGCAGCAGGAACATGCCGCCAAAGGCCGCCACTTCCGCGTGGTGCGCCGTCAGGTGACCCGAGAACGACTTCGGATCGGAGAGCGCCAGGTTCCAGACTTCGGTCAGCCCCAGGTCGGCCGCCACCGCGACGATCACGATCGGGAACACCAGCCGCATACCGAACACGGCGATGATCATGCCCAGACCAAGGAACAGCTTGAGCCAGAATTCATCCCAGCCTTTCAGGACCGAGGCGTTCACCACGGCGTTGTCGAACGAGAGCGACACCTCCATGATGGACAGGATGGCCGCGATACCGATCGCGGTCAGCGCGCCGGACACGCCGGCATGTTCGTAACCCCACCAGCCGGCCAGGCCCAGACAGATGATCGTGACGAGGAAAGATCCTCTGAAGTGCTTCATGTTGTTATCCCTTCTATGTGAAAGTTGATAGAACGCAGTGTAGGGCTAGCGGAACTATAGAAAAAGCGAAGATAATCGAAGCATTACTTCGAAAAAACGGAAGAATATGAAACACGCGATCACGAATTTCCGTCATTTGCACTACTTCTGGGTCGTTGCCAAGGAGGGTAGCATCACGCGCGCGGCCGAGCGGCTCGGTCTGGCGGTGCAGACCGTCAGCAGCCAGATCACCCTGCTCGAGCAATCCGTCGGCAAGGCCCTGTTCACCCAGCAGGGCCGGCGCCTGACCCTGACCGAGGCCGGCCGTCTTGCCTTATCGTTTGCCGACCAGATCTTCCTGCTGGGCGAACAGATGCAGGAGGCGCTGGACGAGGCCGGCAGCTTGCGCACCCGCCTGACGGTCGGCATCGCCGATTCCCTGCCAAAGCTCACCGCCTACCGCCTGCTGGAAGTCACCACCCAGCTCGAGATACCGGTGCGCCTGGTCTGCTACGAAGACCAGCACGACGCCCTGCTGGCCGACCTGGCCCTGCACAAGCTCGACGTGGTGCTGACCGACCATCCCCTGGCCAGCGGCTCCACCCTGCGCGTGTTCAGCCATTTGCTGTTCGAAAGCGAGATGCTGGTGGTCGGCGCCAAGACCCTGGCGGACCAGTGGGGCCGCGATTTCCCGAAGAGCTTGCATGGCGCGCCATTCCTGCTGCCTACGCGCAACAATGCCTTGCGCGGCAGAATCGACGAGTGGCTGGACCTGAACGGCGTGCGTCCGGACGTGGTCGGCGAATTCGAGGACAACGCCCTGCTCAACACCTTCGGACGGCGCGGCCTGGGCCTGTTCTTCGCGCCGGCGGCGCTGGCCGCCGACCTGGCCGAGCAGCTGCGGGCCGAGGTCGTGGGCCGCGTGCCCGAGGTGCGCGAGCAGTTCTATGCGATCTCGAACGAGCGCAAGATCCAGCATCCGGCGGTCGAAGCCATCCTGGCCGCGGTGCATGAAGGAATGCTCGGCGCCGCTTGAGTTGTACAATGCTTATCGGCTACGCCTTTATCAACTCAACTTTTATATGGAAAATCTTTTATTTGTCGTTCTCGCGCTCTTTCTTGTTGCACTGAACGGCTTCTTCGTGGCGGCGGAATTCGGCATCGTCACGCTGCGTAAAACCCGTGTCCGCGCCATCGCCAAGACCTCCGGCCTGCGCGGACGCATCCTGGCCAAGGTCCACGGCCAACTCGACGCCTACCTCTCGGCCTGCCAACTGGGCATCACCCTCGCTTCGCTCGGCCTGGGCTGGGTCGGCGAACCGGCTTTCGCCAGCCTGCTCGAGCCCCTCTTCGCCCTTGCCGGCGTCACCTCGGAACAGGTGATCCACGGCGTCTCCTTCGTGGTCGCGTTCAGCGTGATCTCTTTTCTCCACATCGTGGTCGGCGAGCTGGCGCCCAAGTCGCTCGCGATCCGCATTCCCGAGTCGGTGGCGATGTGGTGCGCCCTGCCCCTGTACGGCTTCTACTGGGCCATGTACCCCTTCATTGCGGTGCTCAACGCCAGCGCCAACATGGTGCTGCGCGTCGCCGGCCTGGCCGGCGCGGGCAGCCACGACACCCATTACTCGACCGAGGAACTGAAGCTCATCCTGCGCACCAACACCAGCACCGGCAAGGAAAAGTTCACCCACGACGAGCGCCACATCCTGGCGCAGTCGCTCGAATTCGCGGACATGGCCGTGTCCGACCTGATGCGCCCGATTAACGAGGTGATCGCCCTGCACGAGGACCTGTCGATCGAGGAAAACCTCGACACGGTTCGCCGCAACCGCTTCTCGCGCTACCCCTACTTCGACGCCGAAGGCGAAGAGGTGCTGGGCATGATCCACCTGAAGGACCTGTTCTTCGCCCAGCAGTCGGGCAAGAGCATCACCGACCTCTCGCAATTCCTGCGTCCGGTGGAGACGATTTCTGCCCGCACCCCGGCCCAGGATCTGTTCCGGCGCTTTCGCACCGGCGCGCCCCACTTCGCCCTGATCGGCGAAAAGGGCAAGCGCCCGGTCGGCTTCATCACGCTCGACAACCTGCTCGGCGCGATGGTCGGGGAGATCCGCGACGAGTTCCGCATGAACGAGAACGACTGGCTGCCCCAGGCCGACGGCACCTGGATCGGCAAGGCCAGCCTGCCGATCTTCTCGCTCGAGCGCCTGCTCGGCATCGACATCGACAACGAGGAAATGGGCCTGGACGACGTCGAATCGGTCGGCGGCCTCCTGATGGCGAAGCTGGGCGACATCCCGAAGCAGGGCCAGCGCATCGAATTCCCGAAGTTCGACGTGGTGGTCAAGAAGACCAACGGCCCGCGCATCCTGCTGGTGAAGGTGATCCCGCAGCTCGAGCGCGGCGGGGACGAGGACGACCTCAGCTGACGCCGGGGCTGGGCGCGTCACGGCTGAGAACGGCCCGGGCTGCTTATTTCGCCGGAAAGCATTCAGCAGCCCGGCTACGACGTATAATCTGCCTCATTGAACGTTGGCAAATGCCGGAGAACTCATGAGTGTGCGCCACCGCAACAATGTCTCCATCCACGGGACCGGCTCCACCACAGTGGTGTTTGCCCACGGCTTCGGTTGCGACCAGGCCGTATGGCGCTTCATCTCTCCCGCCTTCGCGGAACGCTACCGCATCCTCGCCTTCGACCTGGTCGGCAGCGGCGGCTCCGACCTCGCCGCCTACGACCGCGCCCGCTACGGCAGCCTGCACGGCTATGCCGACGACCTGCTGGACATCCTCGACGAATTCGCCGACGGCCCGGTGATCTACATCGGCCATTCGGTCAGCGCGATGATCGGCATGCTGGCCGGGATCAAGGCGCCGGAACGCTTCCTGGCCCAGGTCATGCTGGCGCCCTCGCCCTGCTATATCAACGAGGACGGCTATATCGGCGGCTTCACCCGCGGCGACATCGACGAGCTGCTCGAGACCATGGACGCCAACTACCTCGGCTGGTCGAGCAATGTCGCGCCGATCATCATGGGCGCGCCGAACGCGCCCCAGCTGGCGGCGGAACTGACCCACAACTTCTGCCGCAACGATCCCGACATCGCGCGCCACTTCGCCCGCGTCACCTTTCTTTCGGACCACCGCGCCGACCTGCCGCGCGTGAACGTGCCGACCCTGATCGTGCAATGCAGCGACGACCTGATCGCCCCGCGCGAGGTCGGCGACTACCTGCACCGCCACATCCCGGGCAGCCGCCTGCACGTGCTGCCCAACATCGGCCATTGCCCGCACATGAGCGCGCCCGAGGAAAGCGCGCGCGCCGCCCTGGCCTTCCTCGCCATGCTGGAGGCGCGCGCTTGAGCCTGCCGGACGACGCCACGCTCTACCAGCAGGCGCCCTGCGGGCTGCTGGTCACCGACGCCACCGGCCTGATCCTGCGCGTCAACGCCACCCTGTGCCGCTGGCTCGGCTACTCGCAGGCGGCGCTGGTGGGCAAGTTGCGCATCCAGGACCGGCTGCCGGTGGGCGCGCGCATCTTCCACCAGACCCATTGCCTGCCCATCCTGCAGGTGCAGGGCTCGGTCGGCCAGTTGCAGATGGAGATCCGCGACAGCGGCGGCCAGCGCATGCCGGTGCTGGTCAACATCGTGCGCCGCTCGGTCGACGGGCAGATTTTCGACGAATGGTCGCTGGCAGCCATGAACGAGCGCCGCTCCTACGAGCGCGAACTGCTGGCGGCGCGCAAGACCGCCGAGCAGGCGCTCGAGGCCAGGCTGGAGGCGGAAACGCAATTGCGCGACCTGAACGAGGAACTGTCGGACGCCGACCGCCGCAAGGATGAATTCCTCGCCACCCTGTCGCACGAGCTGCGCAACCCGCTGGCGCCGATGCGCGGCGCGCTCGAAGTGCTCAAGCTCGACAAGGCCCGCCCGGCCAGGGAAGCGAAGCTGCTCGACGTCTTCGACCGCCAGCTCGGCCACCTGACCCACCTGGTCGACGACCTGATGGAAATGTCGCGCATCACCCAGAACCGCATGGAGCTGCGGTGCGCGCCGGTGGCGCTGACCGGGATCCTGCACAGCGCCGTGGAAGACGTGGCGGCGATGATGCGCGCCGCGCGCCATGACTTCGCGGTCTCGAACGAGGCGCCCGGCGCGGTGGTCGACGCCGACCCGACGCGCCTGGTGCAGGTGCTGGTCAACCTGCTGACGAATGCCTGCAAGTACACCCCGGACGGCGGCGCGATCCGCCTGGGCCTGCGTGTCGAGGGCGAGCAGGCCGTGATCGAGGTGAGCGACAACGGCATCGGCATCCCGCCCGACGCGCTGGACGCCATCTTCGGCATGTTCTCGCAACTGGAGCCGGCGCTGCGGCGCGCGAAAGGCGGACTCGGCATCGGCCTGGCCCTGGTGCGCGGCATCGTCGCCCTGCACGGCGGCAGCATCGAGGCCGCAAGCAGGGGCGTGGGCCACGGCAGCACCTTCACCGTGCGCCTGCCGCTCGCGCCGGTGCAGGGCATGCCGGAGGCGCCGAGCAGGCCGAAGGACGCGGTCGCGCCCAACAGCGTGCTGGTGGTCGACGACAACGTCGACGCCGCCGAGATGCTGGCGATGTTCCTCACGATGAGCGGCTGCGCCGCGCGCACCGTGCACACGGCCGAGGCTGCGCTGGCGCTGCTGGAGCAGTTCCGGCCGCAGGTCGCGCTGCTCGACATCGGCCTGCCCGACCTGACCGGCTACGAACTGGCGCGCCGCATCCGCGCGCTGCCGGGCGGCGGCGACATCCTGCTGGTCGCCGCGACCGGCTGGGGCCAGGAAAACGACCGCCAGTTCGCCTTCGAGGCCGGCTTCGACCACCACCTCACCAAGCCGATCGACTTCGAGCGCCTGCGCGCGATTCTGGCCGAAGCGCGGCGTCCGCCGCCTCCCTGAGAGGTCCACGACGGACATGCCGCTGCTGGCGAATCCTTGCCGCGGTGTCGGCCCAAAAAAACGGCGGACAGGCTGCCGGGAACAATGTCCGGCAACCCGTCCGCCGCGTGACGGCTGGCCCGCGGGTCCGCTTCAGTCGCGGCCTGCGTTGGCGGCCACCTTCAGGGGGCGCTCCGCCTGCGATTCGTCGGTTTCGATCAGGAATTGCACCTCCACCCGCCGGTTCCTGGCGTCCGCGGGATCGATTCCGGGCAGCAGGCGCGAATCGCCATACCCCGCCACCACGACGCGCCGCGCCACGGCTTTGTCGAGCGTGCCGATCAGGGCCCTGCGCGCTTCCCTGGCGCGTGCGGCGGACAGCGTGTAATTGTCATCGTAGACGGCGCAAAAGCGTTCGCGGTCCTTGACCACGTCGCGCACTTGCACGTTGTCGGTGTATCCCTCCACCAGGATGCGTGCGGTCGGGTTATCGGCAAGGAAGCGGGCGATGTCCGCCTGCACCGTCGCCACCTCGGCCTTCACCTCGAACTTGAGGCAGGCGCTGCCGCGCTCGAACACGCCGTCGCGCAGGACCAGGCGATTGGTGTGAGCATCGAAGCTCATCAAGCCGGCGGCGCCGCGCTTGCCGATCATCTCGCTCACGACCTGGGTCACCTTGGCCACTGCCTCGTCCTTGGTCCCTTTTGCCTTGGCCAATTCTTCCTGGTAGCGCAACTCGCTCACGCCTTTCTGCAGGACCGCCACCACCAGCAGCAGCATCACGACGGCCATCACACCGGCCATCAGGTCGGAAATGGCCACCCATTCGCTCGGTTTTTCTTTCATGGTCTTTCCTGCTTACGCCGTCGTGGACGCGGCGCTGTCGGCGGGCGCCGACGGCGCCTGCTGCACAGGCTGCTCGGCCTGCATTGCCCGCAGCAGGTCCACGGTTGCGCGCTGGACCTGCACGATCTCGGGCAGGGGCTGGAGCGAGTAGACGAGCATCTTCTGTTCGTCCAGCAGGCTCTGCAGCGGCGCCAGCGTGCCTGGCAGGCCTTGCAGTTCGGCGACCACGCGCTCCAGGTTGTCGGACGATTTCACCGACGCTTCCGCGACCTTCTTCATCTTCAGGTTGGCGCTGCCGATCGATTCCAGGCCTTCCAGGATCGAGTCGCGCATGGCCTCGACGATGCCCGTTGTCGCGGCAATATGGGTGTTCAATGCCTCGCTCGATGTCGTGAACTTGATCGTGGCGGCTTTCTGAATCTCGAGCGATTCCCCGATCGCGCTCTTGACCTCTTTCATCGTTTCCTTCGTGTCCGCGGACAGTTCGCCGAGCGCAGTGGAAATCTCGCGCGTCGCCGAACCGAGCTGGGCGCTGCCGCGCTCCAGCGTTTCCGCCGCCTGGGCGCTCATGTCCTGGATCGCCTTGCCGAGGTCGGCGCGCACCTTGTCGAGCACTTCGGTGAACTGGCTCTCGAAGGTCCTGATCGCGCCGACCAGTTGCTCCGCGCCGGAGCCGACCTTGTCGGCGCCGTCGGCCATGCGCTGCGCCGCCTGTCCCATGCCGGCGACGACATGCTGGGTGCCTTCGGTGAACTCGACCATGGCGCTGCGCGTCGCCGCGGTTTCGGCGCATACCCTGTCGAGGACGGCGCGCACGCCCTGGGTGCTCTGGTCCAGCGCATGCAAGTGCTGCAGGGTTTGCAGCTGCATGGTTTCGTTGCTCTTGATCAGGGCGGCGAAATGCGGGGACAAGCCCTCGACGATGCCGGTCGCGGCGCGGCCGATGTTGGCGAACAGGGCCTCCTCGCGGGCTTGTTCCGCCGCGACCTGGGCGCGCTTGCGGTTTTCCAGCTCGGCCTTCACCTTGCCGATCACCCAGGCCAGGCGCTTCTCTTCGAAGCGCGTGACTTCGCTCCAGATCTTGAGCAGCACGAAGCCGAGGATGCCCCAGGTCGATGTCTTGAACTTCGTGCCCAGTCCTTGCAGCAGGCCCAGCAGGTTCTGCATGCTGTCGGCGGCGGCGCCGGCGCTCGAGAGGTCGGCCTGGCCCAGGATGCTCGACGCATGGTTCAGCGCCAGGCCCAGGCCGAGGAAGGTGCCCAGCAGGCCAACGACCAGCAACATCCCCGGCATGATCTCGGCCAGTTTTTCCGGCGCCGTGGCGACCGCGTGCCAGAGGTCGGTCACGCTGCCATGTTCGATGTCCAGGTCGTCGGTCGTGTCGTCGGGCGTGCCGCGGTTCCACTTGTGCTCCCAGGACGCCGGACGCGCCATGCGGTGCGCGCTGACGACCGTGAAGCCGGTCATGAACAGGATGATGGCAAAGAACGCCAGCTGCAGGCTGTCGCTGAAATCAGGCTTCAGGAAACTCAGGATTTCGCTCGGGTTCATGCGGTCACTTCCAGCAGGTCTTTCATGCGGTTCTTCGACTCCTTGCGGAAGGCGTTCGCGAAATCGTTCACCAGCGCCTTGTCCTCGGCGTCCAGCTCGCTGAACGGCACATTCTGTTCCGCGCACTCGATCAAGAGCTTGCCGACGCGCGGGCCATCTTCCAGCAGGAAGTCACGGTCTTCCTCCTCGAGCTGCGCGGGGGTCTTCTCCAGCAACTGCAGGAAGCCCTCGGCGGCGCCGACATAGCGCTGGATGTCGCGCTGGCTCTGCGCCAGCGCGTCGAGCTTGAGTTTGTCTTCCGGCACCTTGCGTTCGAGCTCATTGAACATGGCGGCCTCTTCCGCGGACAGCTCGTTCTGGATTTCCTTCGCCAGGCCGAGATTCTTGAGCAGCATGCTGTTCCTGGCGTGCTCGCGGTTGGCCAGTCCCCACTGGTTTTCGAGGGCCTCGGCGCGCTTGGCCCAGGACGCGACCAGCTCTTCGAAGACGAAGGGCTGCAGCGCCTTGCCGTAACGTTCGGCCAGCAGCCGGTCGAGGCGGGCCGCGGCTTCCGCGCTCAGCTCCGGCTTGTCCTTGATCAGGTCGGAAGCGATACGCACGAGGAACAGGTCGTCGGCGCTCAGGTCGTCCACGCTTTGCGCGGCACGGAATTTTGCGTCCGCCATGCCCAGCAGTTTCTGGCTGGCGCGCAGGCGCAGGTAATGCTCGAAATCGGCGGGTTCGGCCTTGATGGCGCGGGTCGTGTCGGCTTTGGCGATCTCGAAATCGTTGATGGCGGCTGCCAGCGCCATCTGGTGGCGCTGCTCTTCCGATCCCATTTCGCGCTCGGCGAAGCGGAAGGTTTCCTGGTGCCGCTTCGCCAGGTCCAGTTCATCGGCAACGAGCACGTCGTCGGCCGCCTGCGCCTGCTCCTGCTCCTGTGCCTGCGCCGCCGCTTCGCGCTCCCTGGCGGCGGCCTGCCAACGCTTGGCCAGCTCGATGGACCACTTGATGGCGGCATCGACCTTCTTGGCGATCGGCGAGTTCTCGAATGCGGTCAGCGCGCCCAGGGCCTTGTCGAGCGTGACCAGGGCCGCGCGCAGCCAGGGAATGGGGGTTGCCGCCGCCGCGGCCTTCAATCCGAGGCGGATCTTGTCGATATAGGGCCTGACCGTTTCCCAGGCCTTCTTGACGCCGTCGACGAACCCTTCGGCCTTCTCGGCCATCCAGCCCACGGCCTTGCCCGCCCATTCCTTTGCGGTATTCCAGGCCGAGCTCACGGCCTGGACCGCCGAACTGGCGAAACGCTTCAAACCACTAAAAAATCCCATGTCACTTCCCTGTTTTGGTTTTATCGGATAAAAAATTATTCGGCCAGGCCCAGCAGCCGCCGTCCGGCTTCGGCGCCGCCGTCATTGCTGGCGACCTCGCGGCGCGCCTTGCCGACGTTGCGGTGCGCGGCGCGTATATCGGCAATGGCGGTATCGAGATGCTTCCAGTGCACCCTCGGCGCATCCGGCGCATCGACGATGGCGCGCGGGAATGCGGTGCGGAGAACGGTGCGGATCTCGCGTCCGGACAGTCCGTCGGAGGCCTCGGCGCAGCGGGCAATCAGGAGGTCGCGCTCCTCTGCCAGCGGGACGCCGGGTACGAGCATGCGCTCCCACAGCCGTTGCCGGCAGGCGAGATCGGGAAGCTTGAATTCGATGTGATAACGGATGCGGCTGACGAACGCGCTGTCGTAGTTCTTGGCAAAATTGGTGGCAAACACGACGATGCCTTCGAAACGCTCCAGCTCGATCAGCAGGGTCGAACGCATGGCATTGATTTCGTTATCGATGCCCTGCGTAACCGACGACAGGCGCGCGCCCAGCAAGGTATCGGCTTCGTCGAAAAACAGGACGGCGCCTTCGGCCGCTGCGCAGGCAAAAGCGGCGGAGATGTTTTTCGCCGTATCGCCCACGTACTTGCTTTCGATCTCGGCAATACCGATGTGTATGTAGGGACGTTTCAAGGTGCCGGCGAGGGCCTCCGCGGCCAGCGTCTTGCCGGTCCCCGGCGGGCCGTACAGATTCAGGATCATGTTGCGGCCTGCCGGATCGACCGCGCCGAAACCCCAGTCCGAATAGATCGTCTTATGGTGGCGCAGGGCGCCGATCGCCTCCTCGAACATACGCTGGGTGTCGGCCGCCAGGATGACATTGTCGGCCAGCGTGATGTGCGGCGTGCGTACTTCGTAGGGCGGCGGCGTAAAACGGTTCTGTTGTTGAGTTTCTTCGTTCATATCCAGCTGGATGGCAAGGCATGCGAAACGCGTTTGTCGGCGCGTCTCAGGATCTTCCGCTGACGTCATCGCCACGCGGTCCTGTTTCATGGAACAGGAATAAAAATTTCATTCTGGAAATTTTAATACATCCCCCGCACTCTCTGATGCATATCTTTCATCTCCTCCTGTTTGTCGACTCAAAAAACCAACAAAGTGTCGGTCGACGAAATGGTGCGAAAGCATTTGTCGCAGGGAAGGGGAAAATGCATCAGCTTGCGTGCGCAGCAAGCGTGTTGGTGATGAGATAAAGAAGTAAGGAAACGGGGATCGGCAGCGGCCGCTGAACGGCCCGCTTTCGCCGCGCAGGCGGGGCGCCGCCAACCGGAGGACAGTCAGAGCTGGCGGTCCGCGACTTCCTCGTTATTCTGGCGCGCGATGGGGTCGCGCGTGCCGGTCCATTCGCTCATCAGCGAGTAACCCACGGCCAGCAGCACCGGGCCGATGAACATCCCGACAAAACCGAAGGCGATCACGCCGCCGAGCACGCCCAGCAGGGTGAGCAGGAAAGGCAGGCTGGTGCCGCGGCTGATCAGCATGGGGCGCACGACGTTGTCGACGCCGCTGATCAGGACCGTGCCCCAGATCACCATGAAGATGCCCCAGCCGGTTTCGCCCTGCGAGAACAGCCAGACCGCCGCGCTGCCCCAGACCAGGGGTGGCCCCACCGGAATCAGCGACAACAGGAACACCAGCACCGACAGCAGCGGCACCGCCGGCACGCCGGCGATGAAGAAGCCGATCGCCGCCACCAGGGCTTGCGCCAGGGCGGTGCCGAGCAGGCCGTACATGACGCTGCGCACGGTCTGGCCGACGGTGTCGGAGACGGATTCGGCGCCCTCGCCCATCACCTTGGCCATCGCGACGGCGACCACGACGGCCAGGGCCTTGCCGTCGCGGTAGAGGAAGAAGCTGACGAAGGCGGCCAGGCTCATCTGCACGACGCCGGTGCCGAGCATGATGCCGCCGGCCATCAGCCAGTGCCGCGCCGGTTCGACCATGCGCTGGGCCAGGGCCAGCATCTGTTCGCGGCTGGCGACCAGCTGGCGCAAATAGGTGTCGACCGTTTCGCCGACAAAGGGCAAGTTCTTGATCCAGCCCGGGGGCAGCAGTTCGCCGTGCTCGAGCGCGTAGCGCATCTGGCCGAAGGTGGTGGCGACGTCGTCGGCCAGGTTGTAGGCGACGATGGCCAGCGGGATGATGACGAGCAGGGTCAGCGAGAGCGTCATCGTCAGCGCCGCCAGCGTGCGCCGCCCCTGCATCGCGCCGAGCAGGCGCAGGTACAAAGGCCAGGAAGAGATGACGACGGCGGCCGCGAACAGGATCGCCGGCAGGAAGGGCTTGAGGACGAACAGGCAGCCCAGCGTGAGCAGGACGACGGTGGCGATGCGGGTGTAGTTCCTGCCTGCGCGTGGTTCCATGCCGTCCTTATGATGATGGTGTTTACACCATCATCATAGCAGCTGGCGCAGGTCGTGAACGATGGGAGCGGGTCCGCCGCCGTGGCGGATGAAGAGGCGCAGCTTGCCTTCCTTGTCGAAGACATAGCTGCCGGCGGTGTGGTCGACCGTGTAGGTGTCGGCGCTGCTGCCCGGCACCTTGGAGACGAAGACCTTGAACTCCTTGGCGGTCTGCGCCGTCTGTTCCGGCGTGCCGCGCAGGCCGATGAAGGACGGATCGAAGGCCGGCACGTAGGAAGCGAGCACCTGCTGGGTGTCGCGCTCGGGGTCGAGGGTGACGAACAGCACCTGCACGTCCTTGGCCGAGGGACCGAGTTCCTTCATCACGGCGGCCATCTCGGCCATCGTGGTCGGGCAAACGTCGGGGCACTGGGTGTAGCCGAAGAACAGGACCACCAGCTTGCCGCGGAAGTCGGCCAGGGTGCGCGGCTTGCCGGTGTGGTCGGTGAGCGAGAAACCCTTGGCGTAGTCGAGCCCGGTCAGGTCGGTGTTCTGGAAGGTGGCCGGGCGCGAAGACAATTTATCGCAGCCGGCGGCCAGCAACGCGGCAGCAAGCATCGCGGCGGTCAGGAGTGTTTTCATCGTCAGAACCTGAAGTAATGGTCGACCAGCAGCGCGGCGAACAGCAGCGACAGGTAGAGGACCGAGTAGGCAAAGGCCTTGCGCGCCACCTGGTCGCTGTAGTGCTTGTGCACGCGCCAGGCGTGGCGCAGGAAGATGGCGTTCAGGACGACGGCGGCCGCCAGGTAGATCAGGCCGCTCATGCGCACGGCGTAGGGCAGCAGGGTCGTGGCGGCCAGGGCCAGCGAATACAGCCAGACCTGCTGGCCGGTATAGGCCATGCCGTGGGTGATCGGCAGCATCGGCAGGCCCGAGCGCGCGTAGTCCTCGCGCCGGTACATGGCCAGCGCCCAGAAGTGCGGCGGGGTCCAGACGAAAATGATCAGCACCAGCAGCCAGGCCTGCATCGGCACCTCGTTCGCGACCGCCGCCCAGCCCAGCGCCGGCGGCATCGCGCCCGACAGGCCGCCGATGACGATGTTCTGCGGCGTGGCCGGCTTCAGGTAGATGGTGTAGATGACCGCGTAACCGACGAAGGTGAAGAAGGTCAGCCACATGGTCAGCGGATTGACGAGGGCGTACAGGATCCACATGCCGAGGCCGCCGATGATGGCGGAAAACACCAGGGTCTGGTTGCGCGTCAGTTCGCCGCGCGCGGTGGCGCGGCGCGCGGTGCGGGCCATGCGCGCGTCGATCTCGGCCTCGATCAGGCAGTTCACGGCAAAGGCGGCGCCGGCCAGCAGCCAGATGCCGGCCGTGCCGGCGATCAGGGCGCGCCAGCCGGGAAAGCCGTCGGTGGCCAGGAACATGCCGATGACGGCGCAAAAGACGGCGAGCTGGGTCACCCTGGGCTTGGTCAGCGTCCAGTATTGGGCGATGCGGCTGGTCGGTTGGAGTACGGTCTGGGTGGTCATCGATACGAGTTCACAGGGGCGTCCGCATTCGCGGGCGTGCGCTGCGACACTTCGAGAAGATACTTGACCTTGTAGTTTAACATGGTCACCGTCAGTACGAGCAGAGCGGCCCCGGCGTTATGCAACACGGCAATGGCAAGCGGGAAATCGAAGAACACCGTCGCCACACCCGTGAACAGTTGGACAAGCAGCACGGCCGCAAGCATCTTCCCGGTCTTGCGCAGTTGCGGCTGGCCCATCGCGCGCCAGGCGGCCAGGCCCAGCACGACCGTCACGATGAGCGCGAAATTGCGGTGCACCCAGTGGATCGCCACCAGGGCCGAGAACTGCAGGTAGTGTCCGGCGGCGGTCTTGCCCAGTTCGCGCCACAGCGTGAAGCCATGTTCGAAGTCCATCTCCGGCATCAGCTTGCCGTCGCAGAGCGGGAACTCGTCGCAGGCCAGGGTCGCGTAGTTAGTGCTTACCCACCCGCCGAGCGCGATCTGCACGACCAGGACCACGGCGGCCACCAGCGCCAGGGTGCGCAGCGCACGCAGGGCGGCGAGGTCGCGCACCGGCGTCGGCGGCTTCATCAGGTAATCCTCGCGTCCGCCCAGCCAGACCAGCATTGCCAGCAGGGCCATGCCCAGCAGCAGGTGGATGGTCACGATCACCGGCTGCAGCTTCAGGGTCACGGTCCAGGCGCCGAAGGCGCCCTGCACGCAGACGAAGAGGAACAGGGCCACCGGCATCGCCGGCTTGAAGGCGTCGAGCCTGGTCTTTTTCCATTGGCGGAAGGCCTGGAACATCAGCGCCATGATCAGCACGCCGATACCCATCGCCAGGTAGCGGTGGATCATCTCGATCCAGGCTTTCACTTTGGTCACCGGGCCGGTCGGCATCAAGGCCTCGGCCGCCGCGATGTGTTCGTGGGCGATGAAGGGATTGGCGGCGCCGTAGCAGCCCGGCCAGTCGGGGCAGCCCAGGCCCGAGTCGGTCAGGCGGGTAAAACCGCCGAACACGATCAGGTCGAAGGTGAGGAAGGCCATCACCCACACGAGCTTGCGGTACTTGTTGACGCTTGATGACAGCCAGACCATGGTCAGCGGGATGCTGGCGACGAACAGGCCCATCAGGGCCAGCTGGAACAGGGTGGACGGATGCATGGCTTATCCGATCGCCGAGGCCTTGAGCAGCTTGGCGATGTCCTTGTGCACACGCTGGGGCTCGGGATTCTTCGGGAAGCGCATCATCAGGTTGCTGCGTGGATCGACCAGGAAGATGTGGTCGTCCAGTCTGCCGCCCTGCTCCACCGGCAGCCACTTGGCCAGCTCGGCAGGTTTCACGCGCAGGATGTGCATGTCGTCGTACATGCGGATCAGCATGGTGTCGATCGGCTGCTCGTCGGTGACGAGCCAGACGCGCTCGACGCGGTCCATGTTCTTGCCCTGCATGGTGCGCAGCTGGCGCATCGCGTAGAGCTGGTCCTGGCAAGCCTTGTCGCAGGCGCCGCCGCCGACTTTCACCATGATCCATTTACCGGCGTAGTTCTCCAGCGTCTCCGGACGGCCGTCCAGCGTGGTGCTGGAGAGCTTCGGCATCGGATGGCTGGCCTGGTCGATGAGCGTGCCGTAGTTGGTGCGCCCTTCGGGCTTGATGACGTAATAGCTCAGGTAGGAGGCGATGATCGGCGCGGCGCACACCAGCAGCACCGCCAGCAGCTTCCAGCGTCCCGTACGGCGCTGCCGGTCTGCGGCAGCGGGAGCGCGTTCACTCAACTTGTTTTCTTCCACTTCGAAATCCCGTAATCACAAAAAATAAGGCCGCCATCGCCGCCAGCGCATACCACTGGACGGCATAGCCGCGGTGCTTGTCGATGCCGGTGGACGGTAGCGGCCAGTCGCGCACGAGCGTGTCGTTCGGCGCCTGCGGCCCGGTCTGCTGGACAAAGAAAGGCTCCAGGCGCAGGCCGGTCGCGCGCGCCGCCTCCTCCACTTCCAGGTTCTGCACGATGGCGCCGGGTTGCAGGGCGCCGGGCGTGCCGAGCTGCATCACGTGGCCGGCCGAGACGACAATCACCCCATCGATCGCCACCCTGCCCTGCGGCGTGGCAAAGCCGGGCAGGCGCGTGTACTCGCGCGGATCGCGCGGCAGCCAGCCGCGCAGCACCATCACATGTCGGTCCGCACCCGCTATTTTAAACGGCATTGCCAGATAGAATCCGGCCCTCCCCGCATGCGGCCGGTTGTCGAGGAAGATCGGCCAGCCCGCGACGAACTCGCCCGTCACCCGCACCCGCCGATACGCCAGGTTCGTAGGGTGGACACCTGTGTCCACGCGGTCGTGCTCCTGCACACCACCCACGTCCCCCATGACCACCGGCGGCTGCGCCCCACGCTGTGCCAACTGCTGCGCAATCGCCGCCTTCTCCTCCGCCCGCCGCACCTGCCAATTCCCCAACGCAATCCCCAGCGCCACGAGAACGACCGTTGCCAAAAAAGGAATACTCCTAAACCGGAACCGCAAACGCATTACAATGAATCCCTTCCCGACACCTCGGTGCGACCATGAAAATCTTCGTAGCCATCGCCTTCATCCTGATCATCGCCAGCCTCGGCTCGGCCCTGTTCTTCCTGATGCGGGACAAGGGCCGCAGCAACCGCACGGTCCAGGCGCTGGCGATGCGGGTCGGCCTGTCGATCACGCTCTTCCTGATCGTGCTCGCTTCCTACAAGCTGGGCTGGATCAGCCCGACCGGCATCCGCTGAACCTTGCCTCTATATGACAAGGGACAGCCAGTCGCTGTCCCCTGCACACAACAAACGTCGAAGGGTCTCGAGAAACCGTAGCGAGCGGAAGGAGGTTTGGCCGAGAAGCGCAGCTGTACAGGCGTACAGCGAGCATCGCAGGCCAAAGATCCGACGCGCAGTAGGTTTATCGAGGCCCCACTACAGCCAGTACACAACGACGTACAGGCCGAGCCAGACCACGTCGACGAAGTGCCAGTACCAGGCGGCGCCTTCGAAACCGAAGTGGTTATCAGCCGTGAAATGGCCCCGCAGCACGCGATACAGGATCACCGACAGCATGATCGCGCCCATGGTCACGTGGAAGCCGTGGAAGCCGGTCAGCATGAAGAAGGTCGAACCGTAGATGCCCGAGGTCAGCTTCAGGTTCAGTTCCTGGTAGGCGTGGATGTATTCGTAGGCCTGGAAGCCCATGAAGATGGCGCCCAGCAGGATGGTTGCGAACAGGAACACGGCGGTGTTGCGGCGGTGGCCGGCGCGCAGCGCGTGGTGGGCGATCGTCAGCGTTACGCCGGACAGCAGCAGCAGCGCCGTGTTGATGGTCGGGATCGGGAAAGGTCCCATGGTGTTGAAGCTCTCGACCGTGCCGGCCGGGCCGGTATTGCCCCACTGGGCGGCGAAGTCGGGCCACAGGATCTTGTGGTCGAGGTCGGCCAGCCAGGGCATGGTGATCGCACGGGCGTAGAACAGCGCGCCGAAGAAGGCGGCGAAGAACATCACCTCGGAGAAGATGAACCAGCTCATCGACCAGCGGTAGGAGGTGTCGATGCGTGCGCTGTACTGGCCCGCTTCGGACTCGCCGATGGCGTCGCCGAACCAGAAATACAGCACGGCCAGCATCGCGACGATGCCGGCGAGGCAGACGGCCGGTCCCCACGCTGCGCTGTTGACCCAGCCCGAGGCGCCGGCCATCGTCACCAGCATCGAGATGCCGCCGGCCATCGGCCACATGGAAGGGCCGGGCACGAAATAGTGCGGCGCGGTTTTTGACACACTCATCTTCATCTCCTAGATCAATCTTCTGATGCGTTGAATTGGATTGCTTGCGTAACTCGTTTGTCTTTTTTACTGCGCCACGCCTAAGGCACCACCAGCTGCACCACCAGGATCAGGACGCCGATGAAGATCAGCGCCCCGAGCAGCCCGGCGAGGATGACGTGCACCGGGTTCAGGTTGGCCGCGTCGCGGTCGTAGTCGCGGCGCTTGCGCACCCCGAAGAAGGACCAGAACACGGCCTTCATCGAGGCCGCGAAGGACGACTTGCGTTCCTGCCGGGGCGGCTGCGGCGGCTGCGTGTCCATCACTTGGCCGCGACCGCGCCGGCGATCTCGAAGAAGGTGTACGACAGGGTGATGTTCTTCACTTCCTTCGGCAGCGCCGGGTCGATGAAGAATACCACCGGCATCTGGCGCGCTTCGTTCGGCTTCATGAGCTGCTCGCGGAAGCAGAAGCACTCGACCTTCTTGAAGTGCGGCGTGGCCGACTGCGGCGCATAGCTCGGGATCGCCTGGGCCTTGACCGCCCTGCCCTGGGTGTTGACGACCTCGAAGACCACGGTCGCCAGCTCGCCCGGATGGACCTCGATGCTACGCTGGGTCGGACGGAAACGCCAGGGTCCCTGGGCATTGCCGTCCAGTTCGATCGTGATGGTGCGCGTCAGGTCGACCTGGGTATTCGCCGGGCGCTCGACCGTGCCGTCCTGCTGGGTCAGCACGTTCACGCCCAGCACCTCGCAGATCTGGCGGTAGACCGGCACCAGCGCGTAGCCGAAGCCGAACATCGCCACCGCCACCACCACCAGCTTGGTGAAGGTGGAGCGGTTCAGCCGCAGGCGGGTGTCGTTGTCGTAGGCCACGTCAGCTCAGCCAGATGCGCTTGACGATCACCGAGGCGAAGAAGAACGCCGCGATCGCCAGCAGGACCAGGGCGATGCGCAGGTTCCCCTTGTGCGGTGGTTTGCGCTGCGCGTTCATCACTTCACCAGCGGCGGGGTTTCGAAGGTGTGGAACGGCGCCGGGCTCGGCACGGTCCACTCCAGGCCTTCCGCGCCTTCCCAGGGCTTCGCCTCGGCCTTGGCGCCGCCGCGGATGGTCGGCAGCACCACCGCGAACAGGAAGTAGGCCTGCGACAGGCCGAAGCCGAAGGCGCCCACCGACACGATCATGTTGAAATCGGTGAACTGGGTCGCGTAGTCGGCATAGCGGCGCGGCATGCCGGCCAGGCCCAGGAAGTGCATCGGGAAGAAGGTGATGTTGAAGGTGATCAGCGACAGCCAGAAGTGGATCTTGCCGCGGCCTTCCGGATACATGTGGCCGGTCCACTTCGGCGCCCAGTAGTAGAAGCCGGCGAACAGCGCGAACAGCGAGCCCGCCACCAGCACGTAGTGGAAGTGGGCCACCACGTAATAGGTGTCGTGGACCTGGATGTCGATCGGGGTCACGGCCAGGATCAGGCCGGTGAAGCCGCCCATCGTGAACACGAAGATGAAGCCGACCGCGAACAGCATCGGCGTCTCGAAGGTCATCGAGCCCTTCCACATGGTGGCGACCCAGTTGAACACCTTCACGCCGGTCGGCACCGCGATCAGCATGGTGGCGTACATGAAGAAGAGCTGGCTCGTCACCGGCATGCCGGTGGTGAACATGTGGTGGGCCCAGACGATGAAGGAGAGCACGGCGATCGAGGCGGTCGCGTAGACCATCGAGGCGTAGCCGAACAGCGGCTTGCGGGCAAAGGCCGGGATGATCTGCGAGACGATGCCGAAGGCCGGCAGGATCATGATGTAGACCTCGGGGTGGCCGAAGAACCAGAAGATGTGCTGGTACATGACCGGGTCGCCGCCGCCTGCCGCGTTGAAGAAGGAGGTGCCGAAGTGGCGGTCGGTCAGGGTCATGGTGATGGCGCCGGCCAGCACCGGCATCACGGCGATCAGCAGGAAGGCGGTGATCAGCCAGGTCCAGCAGAACATCGGCATCTTCATCAGGGTCATGCCCGGCGCGCGCATGTTCAGGATGGTGACGATGATGTTGATCGAGCCCATGATCGACGAGGCGCCCATGATGTGCATGGCGAAGATCGCCATGTCCATGCCCGGGCCCATCTGGGTCGACAGCGGGGCGTACAGGGTCCAGCCCGCCGCGGTGGCGCCGCCCGGCGAGAAGAACGAACCCGCCAGCAGGATCGCGGCCGGCGGCAGCAGCCAGAACGAGAAGTTGTTCATGCGCGCGAACGCCATGTCGGAGGCGCCCACCTGCAGCGGGATCATCCAGTTGGCGAAGCCGACGAAGGCCGGCATGATCGCGCCGAACACCATCACCAGGCCGTGCATGGTGGTCAGCTGGTTGAAGAACTCGGGACGGAAGAACTGCAGGCCCGGCTGGAACAGCTCGGTGCGGATCATCAGCGCCAGCACGCCGCCCGAGAGCAGCATGATGAACGAGAACCACAGGTAGAGGGTGCCGATGTCCTTGTGGTTGGTGGCGAACAGCCAGCGCCGCAGGCCGTGCGGGTGATCGTGCGCGTGGTCATGATCATGCGCGTGGCCGTGCTGATCGTCGTGGGCGTGATCGAGAGTGCGGGTAGTCATGTCAGTATCCTGGGATCTCATTGCTTGCTACGTGCAGCCAGAACCTCGGCCGGTTGAACGATGTTTTCCGCGGCCTTGTTCGACCAGGTATTGCGGGTGTAGGTGATGACGGCGGCGATGTCCGAGTCCGACAGCTGCTTCCATGGCGGCATCGCGCCGGGATAGGCCGGGGTATCCTGGCCGTTGAGCACGACGTCGATCTGGTGGCCCTTCTCGCCGTTCACCACCTGCGAGCCGTCGAGCGGCGCGAAGGCATTCGGGATGCCCTTGCCGTTGGCCTGGTGGCAGGCGACGCAGTTGGCGGCGTACACGGCTTCACCCTTGGTCTTGAGTTCGTCGATGGTCCAGACCTTGTTCGGATCGTCGGCCAGCGCGGCCATTTTCTTCTTCTCGCCGGCGACCCAGGCAGTATAGTCCTCGGCGGAGACGACGCGCACCACGATCGGCATGAAGGCGTGGTCCTTGCCGCACAGCTCGACGCAGTTGCCGCGGTAGACGCCGACCTTGTCGGCCTTGAACCAGCCGTCACGGACGAAACCGGGGATCGCGTCCTGCTTGATGGCGAAGGCCGGGATGGTCCAGGCGTGGATCACGTCGTTGGCGGTGAACACCATGCGGATCTTCTTGCCGACCGGGACGACCATTTCGTTGTCGACTTCCAGCAGGTAGTTCTCGCCGCGCGGCTCGGTATTCGCGACGCCCGGCTCGCCGATCTGGCTGCGCGGGGTGGCCAGGTTCGACAGGAAGCTGATGCCCTCGCCTTCGCCTTTCAGGTAGTCGTAGCCCCACTTCCACTGCATGCCGGTGGCCTTGATGGTGATGTCGGCGTTCGAGGTGTCCTTCAGCGCGATCACGGTCTTGGTGGCGGGCAGCGCCATGCCGATGACGATCAGGAAGGGAACGACGGTCCAGGCGATCTCGACGGCGGTCGATTCGTGGAAGGTGGCGGGCTTGTGGCCGAGGGATTTGCGGTGCTTGAACACCGAATAGAACATGACGCCGAAGACGCCGATGAAGATGATCAGGCAGACGAGCATCATCCAGTTGTGCAAGCTGTAGATGTCCGCGCCGACGCCAGTCACAGGAGGCTGCATGTTCAACTGGTGTTCCACCGGCCGCCCCGTGATTTCCGGCGCTGCCAGTGCCGGGATGCTGGTCCATACCGCGAGACCGAGCATCATGGCGTGAAGTCGCTTTGCATATGTCATGTTGTCCCCAACCACCCAAAATAAGAATATTTTTAAACGGTCAGCGTTTCCATGAACGAACCGCCGCCGCTCCGAAACCATTACGCAAGTGGCTCCCGGACGGCACGCGGAAATGGCGCGCGACGGACCTTAGCCGTACCGCGGCCACCAGCAAAGCAAAACACACTGACGGGCGCGGAACTTGCTGATGCTGCTTTTCAATTTTCTATTTTTCGGGCCGTTTTGCCTGTTTTTTCAGCGTTTATGGCGCTACGGACGAAAAAATAGTCATTGATTATACTCAAATCGCTAATTTTTATTCAAGGAAAATCCTTGCCATGCCGCATGCATGTGATGCGGCACAGCACAATAGATTGCCACCAATGCTGACGAAACGCTACTGGTATCGATGGTTGTACCGTAGGGTGGGCACCCCGTGCCCACGCGTAAACGTAGCGCAGTGTTGGCGGCCTGTATGCATTCCCTACGAGCGTGTGAAAAATTCGCCATGGCTGCGTTGCATCGTCTCGCCGTACCCTCGCACTGTCTTCGACGATGCGTCGGAGGGCCGCATCCCTTGCCCTGACGATTTATTCACACGCTCTACGGCTTGCGCGGCTGAAACCGCACAATCGCCTCCCCCGCCGCCGTGGTCTTCGGCACCGGCCGGAACGCATGCCCGTAGATCACCTCGAAGCTCAGCGGAATCTTCCCGTCCGCCCCACGCTGCGCCTCCAGCGCCTCGACCATGCGGCGCCAGGCTGCGCGTCCGACCAGGCCGCGCCGGCGCGTCGCCAGCGGGTTGCCGCCGATCGCCCGCACGTCCGCCAGCAGGGCTTCGGCCGTGCCGTAGGTGACGGTGATGCGCTCGACATCCATCACCGGCGTCGAGAAGCCGGCCTCGACCAGCTGGTCGCCGAAGTCGTGCATGTCGACGAAAGGCAGGGTATGCGGGGTCTCGTCCATGGCGCCAAAAGCGCTGCGCAACTCCTTGAAGGTATCGGGACCGAAGCTCGAGAACATCAGCAAGCCGTCGACGCGCAGCACCCGGCGCCACTCCGCGAACACGCGATCGGGCTGGGGATGCCAATGCAGCGCGAGATTCGACCACACCAGGTCAATCGAGTTCGCGCCGAAAGGCAGGGTGCCGAAGTCGCCGCAAACCAGGTCGACGCCGGTCTTGGCCGGCATCAAGCGGCTGAGCATGGCGCCGAGCGAACGCGGCGCCTGGGCAGGCATGCCCGCGGCGGCCAGCATGCCGGGCGCGGCGTCGAGCCCGAGGATGTGGGCGGCCGGATAAGTCTTCTGCAGCACGGCCAGGTCCGGCCCGGCGCCGCAGCCGGCGTCGAGCACGCGCTGGGGCACGATCTTCACCAGCGACAGGCGCTCGTGCATGCGGCCGGCGATCTCGCGGCGCAGGAAGTCGGCCGGCGCAACCGGCTGCGGATCGGCGAACAACGCACGCACGCGCGCCTGGTCGATCGGGGCGCTCATTTTCGACGGGGATTGGGGAGAAGCCATGATTCTGATGCGTTCGAATGAGATAATGGCGGGAGTGTACATGTTTGTGGAGAGTCAAGCCGATGCTTGGGCGCCTGCGACTGTCGAGCTACCCCTGGGCCCGCGCGCTGGCGGGAACGCTGCTGCCCTGCTCCTGCGCCCTGTGCGGCGACGCGGCGCCGGCCGTCGTCTGCGCGCCCTGCCGGCAACGCTATGCGGCGCCCGGCGGCCCGCGCTGCCCCTGCTGCGCCAATCCGCTCGGCGCGCAGGAACAGGCAGGCCAGCGTTGCGCCGGCTGCCTGGCCGACCCGCCCGCGTTCGACGCCACCGTGGCCGCCGTCGATTACGCGGCGCCGTTCGACGCCCTGGTGCTGCGCCTGAAGTTCGGCGCCCAGCTGCCATTGGCGCCCTGGTTCGCGCAAGCGCTGGCCGAGGCCGTGCCGGCCCGCCCCGGCTGGCCCCTGCCCGAGCTGCTCTGCCCGGTTCCGCTGGGACGGCAAAGGCTGGTCGAGCGCGGCTTCAACCAGGCGCTCGAGATCGCCCGGCCGCTGGCGCTGGCGCTGGGCGTGCCCTTGCGGCCGCGCCTGGTGCAGCGCAGCGTGGAGACCCAGGCCCAGTCGGGCGTGGCGCCCAGCGCGCGGGCGGACAACATCCGCGGCGCCTTCGCGCTGGCCGACGAGGCCCTTGCGCAGGTCGAGGGGCGCCACGTCGGCGTGGTCGACGACGTCATGACGAGCGGGCACACATTGAATGAACTGGCGGCCACGCTCAAGCGGGCCGGCGCGGCGCGCGTGTCGAACCTGGTGTTCGCGCGCACGCCGCCACATTGATTATTGAAGGAGAAGCTTTTGTTTCACGTCGTCCTGGTCGAACCGGAAATCCCGCCCAATACGGGCAACGTCATCCGCCTGTGCGCCAACACCGGCGTCCAACTGCACCTGGTCGAGCCGCTCGGCTTTCCGCTGGACGACGCCAAGATGCGCCGCGCCGGGCTGGACTACCACGACTACGCGACCATGAAGGTGCACAAGAACTGGGAAGCCTTCCTGGCCGATGCGAAACCCGACCCGACCCGCATGTTCGCACTGACGACGCATGGCTCCTCGCCGTTTGCGAATGCGCAGTTCAAGCCGGGCGACGTCTTCGTGTTCGGCGCCGAGTCGCGCGGCCTCGATCCGGCGCTGCGCGAGAGCTTTCCCCCAAGCCAGCGCATCCGCCTGCCGATGATGCCGGATAACCGCAGCCTGAACCTGTCGAACACGGTGGCGGTGGTGGTGTACGAGGCCTGGCGCCAGAACGGGTACGCCGGCGGGGCCTGAGAATGGAACGGCCTGTCGGGGAATTGCGGATTATAATATCCGATTTCTTCCCCACAACAGCCATGCCGAACCCGATCGCTTCTCGCCTGAGCCATTCCTTCGCCGGCATGCTGGCCGGCGTCCTGCTGACTGTCCTGCTGGCCTTCTGCACGGCCGCCGCGGCTGCGCCTGCGCCTGTTCCCGTGCGCATCGGGCTCGACGCCGAATTCGGCCTCGACAACAGCACCTCGGCCCAGGCCGTGGAACTGGGATTGCGCGCCGCCATCGGCGAAATCAACCGCGCCGGGGGCGTGCTGGGCGGCAGGCCGCTCGAACTCGTCACGAAGGACCACCGTTCCATGCCGGCGCGCGGCATTCGCAATATCGAGGAGTTCGCGCGCATGCCGGACCTGGTCGCCGTGTTCGGTGGCAGGTTCAGCCCGGTGATCATCGAAGAGCTGCCGACGCTGAAGGCGACCCGGACCCTGTTCATGGCAACGTGGTCGTCGGCCGACATGATCGTCGATAACGGCATGCATCCCAATTATGTCTATCGCCTGTCGCTGCGCGACAGCCTGGCCATGCCCAAGCTGCTGGACACGGCGCGCAAGCGCGGCTTGCGCAAGGTCGGCCTGCTGCTGACGAACACCTCCTGGGGGCGCAGCAACCTGGCCGCGGCCGAGAAGTTCGTGGAAGCCAACAAGGACGTCAGGATCGTGCAGACCGCCTGGTACAACTGGCGCGACCAGACGCTGGTGGCCAGGTACAAGACCCTGCGCAGCGCCGGCGCCGAGGCGATCGTGCTGGTGGCCAACGACGACGAAGCGGCCGTCCTGGTGCGCGAGGTGGCCGCCTTGCCGAAAGCCGAGCGGATGCCGATTCTGAGCCATTGGGGCGTGACGGGCGGCGAATTCACCAGGCAGGCCGGCCCCGCCCTGCACCAGGTCGACTTTTCGGTGATCCAGACCTTTTCCTTCTTCAGGGCGGACAAGAAGCAGCTCGCGCGCTTCATGGCCAGCGCGGCGGCGGTGTCCCCGGTCCGCAGGATCGAGGACATCCAGGGGCCGGTGGGCGTGGCGCATGCCTATGACCTGATGCATATCCTGGCCAAGGCGATCGATCTCGCGGGCAGCACCGACAGGAAAGCGGTGCGCGACGCCCTGGAAAAAGTGCGCGAACACCGTGGACTGATCAAGACCTACAAGCCGCCGTTCACGCCGGCGCGCCATGAGGCGCTGGGCGTGCGCGAACTGCTCGTCGCCCGTTACCGCAGCGACGGCGTGCTGGTGCCGACGGACGACTGACCATGTGGCTCCCTCTCCAGGCCGGCAGCCTGACGCGGCGCTTTGCGATCGCGTCGGCCATCCTGACCGCGGCGGCGGTTCTGCTGGTGGCGGCCGCCTCGTTCTGGCTGGTCAACCGCCAGCATGCCGCCGCGGTGGAGCTGCTGCAGCAGCGCGAGACCGCCTTCAACGCGCGCACGGTCGGCAACACGCTCGCCACGCTGGTCACGCGCATGAATGAAGTGGCCGACAGCCCCATCCTGGCCACCGGCCTGGTCGACAGCGCCGGACGGGAGACCTACCTCGGGCCCTTCCTGAACAGCCTGCGCCAGATCAACGGCATCCCGGTCCAGGTCCTGTTCACCGATTTCGAAGGCAAGCTGATCGCCGGCAACGGCCTCGAGCGCTTCGATCCCGAGCAGCTGGACTGGCTGCGCGCCCATATCGACCGGGACGTGGAGACCGGCGCCATCTTCGACCGGCCGCAAGGCGCGGAGCTCGTCGGCGTGAGCCTGCTGCGCTATTCGCGCACCAATACCCCGGAAGGCGCCCTGGTCTACAAGATCCGGCTGCAGGACCTGCGCCCCGTTGCCTCGTCCGTGCTCGGATGGAAGGGGCAGGCGCCGGCGGCGGACGGCGGCGGCATCGAGCTGCCGGTCAAGGCGCCGGACGAATTCGCCCACCTGGGCCTGAGACTGAAGGTCGATGTCTCCGAGTTCAGCCATTCGCTGGATACGCCCTGGTCCCAGTACAGCCTGATCGGCGGCATCGCGGCGCTGCTGGCCCTGGTGGTGTTCCTGCTCGGCTCGCGCCTCTCGCTCGGCCTGACCCAGGACCTGCGCAAGCTCGAGCAGTTTGCGGGCAAGCTCGGCGAGGAAGGCATCGGCGAGCGCCGGGCCGAGCTGGCCGGCAGCAGCGAGACGATCAGCCTGGCGCGCTCGATCAACCAGATGCTCGACCACCTGCACACGCAGCAGGCCCACCTGCAGCGCGAACACCAGCGCAAGGATGAATTCCTCGCCATGCTCGCCCACGAACTGCGCAATCCGCTCGCGCCGATCAGCAGCGCCGCCCAGCTCCTGCGCGTGCTGTTTGCCGATGTGCCGCGCATCAAGGAAATCAGCGGCGTCATCAGCCGCCAGGTGACGCACATGACCCACCTGGTCGACGACCTGCTGGACGTCTCGCGCGTCACGCGCGGGCTGGTCACGATCAACCAGGGCAGCGTGGAGCTCGGCGCCGTGCTGCGCGAGGCGGTGGAGCAGATCAAGCCCGTCATCGACGCCAGGAAACACCACCTGGTGCTGGACATCGCGCCCTACCCCATGCCGGTATGCGGCGACCGGACCCGCCTGATCCAGGTGGCGGCCAACCTGCTCAACAACGCGGCGAAGTACACGCCCGATGGCGGCGAGCTGCATGTCTCCCTGCTGCGGCACGACGGCGTGGCGGTCCTGCGGGTCAGCGACAACGGCATCGGCATCGGCGCCGACCTGCTGCCGGTCGTGTTCGACCTGTTCACCCAGGCGCAGCGCACGCCGGACCGCGCCCAGGGCGGTCTCGGGCTCGGCCTTGCCCTGGTCAGGAAGCTGGTCGAGCTGCACCACGGCACGGTCGAGGCGCACAGCGAAGGCCTCGGGCAGGGCAGCACCTTCACCATCCGCCTGCCCCTGCTGCCGGCGGACCGCGCCGCCGCCGCGCCGCCGGCCGCCGCAGTCCCTCCCGCCGACGCCCGTTCCTGGCGCATCCTGGTGGTCGACGACAACGTCGACGCGGCGCGCACCCTCGGCATGCTGCTCGAGAGCGCCGGGCACCAGGTGACGATCGAGCATTCGGCGCAGGCGGCGCTGGCGCGCTCCGAGCAGGACCGCTTCGAGGTCATCCTGCTCGATATCGGCTTGCCCGACATGAGCGGGCATGTACTGGCCGGCGCCCTGAGGCGGCTGCCGTGCTGCGGCGGCAGCGCCCTGGTCGCCGTCAGCGGCTATGGCCAGGAACAGGACCGCCAGATGTCGCGGGAGGCCGGTTTCGCCGCCCACCTGGTCAAGCCGGTGTCGGCCGGCGCGCTGATCGACACCATTGCACGCGTCACGGCGGAGCCGAACGAGCACACGGCGGCGTGACGGCGCCGTGGCCGGGCAAGCTTGTCCGGGATAGGCGCGATATTGCATAAAAACCACAAGGTGTTTCCATGTGGAATTATTTGCATATAATCGTGCTTTCCCCCCTCACAAAGCTCGACCATGAACATTCCCTCGATCCCACGCGTAGCGGCAATTCGCGCCGCCTGCGTCCTGCTGGCCGCCATCGGCGCCATGCACACCGCCGCGGCGCAGGAAGCCGCCGCCCCTGCCGTGGAGCCTGCTGCCGCAGAGCCCGCCGCCGCCGCGCGCGACACCGCGCGCGTACGCCTGTTCGGCCAGAACGGCGTCCTCGTCGAGTTCTACCAGAACAGCAGCTGCATCGGCGGCAAGGCCCAGAAGACCACGGTGTCGGGCGGCATGGGCGACGCCTTTTCGTCCTTCCTCGGCCGCGCCAAGAACACCTCGATCGGCATGAAGGACACGCCCAACACCACCAACCTGTCCAAGCGCGACGGCATGATGTCGAAGGCCTACTTCCGCGAGTACGAGATTCCTGGAAACCAGCCGATGACGCTGCGCATGCATTTCCAGTCGGGTCCAGGCACCGGCTACGTCTGCCGCAGGATCGGCGGGACCTTCACCCCCGAAGCCGGCAAGGACTACGAAATCGGCCTGAGCCTGCGTCCGGGCGGCTGCGAAGCCGTGGTCGAGGAAATCCAGCAGGACGCACAGGGCGCCGTCAGCATGAAGGGCATTCCGGTCGCCCCCGTCGTCGACTGTGACTGACGACTAACAGCCCGGCGGCAGCGCCAGGCGGGACCGCGCATGTCCGCCATGGCGCCGATGTCAGGGCGCCGCGCCCGCCCACTGCAGCGCCGGGACATACGCCGCCGTCTCCGAAATCGTGTTGTGCCCCGCTCCGCCGATCACCTGCATCGTCGCCACGCCGCCTGGAAAGTGCGCCAGCAGCCGCGCGCTGCTTTGCGCCGGGATGATCTCGTCCTGCCCGGCCACGAGCAGGAGGGTCGGCGCTTTCACCTGCGGCGCATGGCGCCAGGATTCGTACCTGTCCCTGAGTAGCCAGCGCACGGGAAAATACGGAAAGTGGCGGGCAGCCAGCGACTGCAGGCTGTCGAATGGCGTCACCAGCACCAGCTTCTTCACCGGGCGGACGGCCGCCACCTGCACCGCGATGCCGCTGCCCAGGCTGCGCCCGATCACCACGATCTCCTTGTGCTCGGCGGCGACACGGTCGAACAGCGCCAGCGCATCAGCCACCAGCGCTTTTTCGCTCGGCGTTCCCGTGCTGCCCAGGTAGCCGCGGTAATGCGGCAGGTATAACGCGTGGTCCGGGAAGGCCACATTCAGCAGGGGCAGGCTCGCTGAGACATCCTCGGCATTGCCGCCGAAGTAAATCACGGCCCGTTCGCCCTTGAGCGGCCGTTCGGAAATCCTGAGCACGGCGCCGGGCACCTCGAGCGTCGAGGTCTTCGGCGCCGGGAACATCGGCGTCGCCGGCGGATAGTAGATGAAGGAACGCTGGGCGACGAACAGCGCCAGGCCGGCCGCCGCGTAGGCGCCCAGACAGGCCAGCAGGATGAAACCCAGCGTTTTCGTCATTCCCTCCTCGCTCGCGCCACGCCGGCTCCCGCGTCAGGAAGCCAGCGCGCGCAACATCAATCCGGTCAGGTAGGCGCCATAGGTGCCCAGGGCGTAGCCGAGCACCGCCAGCAGCACGCCGACCGGCGCCAGCGCGGGATGGAAGGCGCTGGCCACGACCGGGGCGGAGGCCGCGCCGCCGACATTGGCCTGCGACCCGACCGCCATGAAGAACAGCGGCGCCCGGATCAATTTTGCCACCAACAGGAGCAGACCGCCGTGCACGCTGATCCAGATGAGCCCGAGCAGGAACAGCCAGGGCCGGTCGAGCAGCGCGTTGAGGTCCATCTGCATGCCGATCGTCGCCACCAGGAAATACAACATGGCCGAACCGATGGTCGAGGCGCCCGCCCCTTCCAGGCTGCGCGCCCTCGTGAAGCTGAGCAGCAGGCCGAAGGTGGTGGCGAACACCACGATCCAGAAGAAGGACGAGGTCAGGCTGTAGTCCTGCAGCCGCCATTCCTGGGGCAGGCTGGCGATCCAGCCCACGGTCGGGCCGGTGAGCGCATGCGACAGGCCGGTGACGCCGATGCCGACCGCCAGGATGATCATGAAGTCGGTCAGGGTCGGCATGCGCGCGTGCTCGGCCTGGTAGGTTTCGATGCGCGCCTTGAGCGCGTTGATGGCGCTCAGGTCGGCGCCGGTCCAGCGGTCGAAGGCCTGGGCCCGGCTGGCCAGGAACAGCAGCACGGCCATCCAGACGTTCGCCACCAGCACGTCGACGGCGACGAACTGGCCGAACAGGGTCGCGTCGACCTCGAACACTTCCTTCATGGCTGCCTGGTTGGCCCCGCCGCCGATCCAGGCGCCGGTGATCGTGGTCATGCCGCGCCAGGTTTCGCCCGCCACCGTTTCCGGATGAATGAAGCGCATGATCTCGAACGAGGCGATCGCGCCGAACATGATGCCGACGGTGCCGGTCAGGAACATGACGATGGCCTTCGGTCCCAGGCGCACGATGGCGCCGAAATCGATGGCAATGCACAGCAGCACCAGCGCGCTGGGCAGCAGGTAGTCGCGCGCCACCGGGTAGAGCTTCGACGCATGGCCGTCGATCACGCCCAGGGTGTTGAGGATCGCCGGGACCAGGTAGCACAGCAGGAGCGCGGGCACATAGGTATAGAAGCGCTTCCAGAAGCCGGCGGGCCGCGATGACGTCCAGAACACCAGGCCGAGGATCGCCGCCAGGATGCCGAGCACGACGGCATCGTTTGTCACGAGGGGAGCTGCAGTTTGCATGGGAATATCGTCAAAAGGTCAGGTCGGCCGTCCGCCACCCTGCGGGGTGCACGGCATGGGGAAACGATCGCGGTCCGTGCTCGCGTAAAACAAGGCACGGGTCGGGAACAGAGGGGAAGACGGGGGAAGCGTGGTGTGCAGCCGGAGCGCTGCAAGGGAAGCGGGTGGACGAATGCTGTGCATGATGGACGCGCGTAAGCCGCGTGGCGGCCCGACCATCGCGCATCCTGTCATGCCGGCGGCATGATCACCCTTACGAAATTATAACTCAGCAGGAGAGTGATCTGACGGAGTTTCAGCCTCTCTAACTTTTTCAGCAATTTACTCGGTAACCGGTCTGCTTGAAATCGCTCCAGCGTTTGTTCGCTTAGAGCTGATACTTGCATATTAAGCGCAATTATACTTCTACCGATTTCACTCTTTCTGCAATTTCGCACAAACGCCGGCATGCTGGACTAGCAATAACGAAATATTCGGTTGCACCTGCAACGGCGGGATTGGCACGAGGAACCCTCAACTCCGTTAACATTCCTAAATTCTTCAATTTAAGTGCATAGATCCCAACGTCACTTACAACGTCAAGGGGAACATCATCAATGCCAGAGGCTTGCCTTCCCATGGAGATTCCCGGTGGTTGATGAGGGCCGTATTTAACGAATATCTTTAATGAACCCCGCTCTTCGATAACTCTCTTGTCTTTTCTCGACCACCAATTAACAAGATTATTGAAATCCAAATCATTCAAAGTTTCTGCTGCTTGAAAGATCAGCTCCTCGTCAATAGCTGCTTCCCGATCCTCGAGCACAATAATTGCTGTTAACACACCAATTATCATAGGACCGATGTCTTTTGAAGCCGAAAGTGCAACTTTCCTATATGCATCGAAGATGGCAGAAGACTGCTTATCGTTTGCAGCGACCTTTCGAAGCATGTCGTTGAGGTCAGCCGAGTCATATCGACTATCGCTTTCTTTTCTCACCTCTTCAAGAAATGCTTTGAAAAATTTATCCGCACGATAACCGCTCCACTTCTCTATAACCGAATCCTTCAGATATTTTATTGCCTGCTTTTTCAGTTCGCTTTCAGCAAGGGCTTGAGCGCCTGCGATTAACCCACCTGTCGTAATCATAAGAAGAACAACGTACCTTCAAGTTATGAAATGTAGTGCAAGCTTGAGAAGCAACGCTGGCTTAGCTCGCCCTGACCTTCTTCAGCAGTTTGGTCGTCGACCGGTCATGCTCGAAATCGATGGCCGCCACCTGCCCGCCGTAGGCCAGCACGGCCTGCCCTTCGGGAATCGCCGTCATGTCGTAGTCGCCGCCCTTGGCGTAGATGTCGGGCCGCGCTTCGAGCACCACTTCGAGCGCCGTGTCCTCGTCGAATTCCACCACCAGGCTGACCGACTCCAGCGCCGCCAGCACCGCCATGCGGTCGTCCAGGGAATTCAAGGGCCGGTCGTCGCCCTTGCCCAGGCGTTTGACGGAAGCGTCGGTGTTCGCGGCCACCACCAGCGAGGCGCCCAGTTCGCGCGCCTGCGCGAGATAGGTCACGTGCCCGCGGTGCAGGATGTCGAAGACGCCGTTGGTGAGGACGACAGGTTTCGGGAGCGCGGCCACGCGCGCCTGGAGCTCGGCGCGCGAGCAGATCTTGGTTTCGAAATTCGGCATGAGGTTGAGCTTGTAATGCGTCAGCTTGTACTGTGTCAGTGAGGTGTTGCGGGGTCTTGCGGTTCGTCTTCTTCCAGCGCCATCGACAGGGACGGCGACTTGCCGGCGCCACCCTCGTCCGGCTCGCGGCGGTCGCCCGAGAGCTTGATCTGCAGGCGCAGGCCGTTGGCGGAATCCGCGTTGCGGATCGCCTCGTCGTAGCTGATGTAGCCCTTGTTATACAACTCGTACAGCGCCTGGTCGAAGGTGCACATGCCGAGCTCGCGCGACTTGTGCATGATTTCCTTGATGCTGTGGAAGTTCCCCTTCAGGATCATCTCGCTGATGGTCGGCGTGTTCAGCAGGATCTCGATGGCCGCCTTGCGGCCCTTGCCATCTTCCGTGCGCACCAGGCGCTGGGAGACGATGGCGCGCAAATTGGCCGACAGGTCCATCAGCAGCTGCGGGCGCCGCTCTTCCGGGAAGAAGTTGATGATGCGGTCCATGGTCTGGTTGGCGTTGTTCGCGTGCAGCGTGCCCAGGCAGAGGTGGCCGGTTTCGGCAAAGGCGATCGCGTGCTCCATGGTCTCGGTGTCGCGGATCTCGCCGATCAGGATCACGTCCGGCGCCTGGCGCAGCGTGTTCTTCAGCGCGTTGTGCCAGGAATGGGTGTCCACGCCGACTTCGCGGTGCGTCACCAGGCAATTCTTGTTCTTGTGCACGTACTCGACCGGGTCTTCGACCGTGATGATGTGGCCGGCCGAATTGCTGTTGCGGTAGTCGATCATCGCGGCGAGGGTGGTCGACTTGCCGGAACCCGTGCCGCCGACGACCAGCACCAGGCCGCGCTTGGTCATCACGACCTCTTTCAGCACTTCCGGCAGGTCGAGCTTCTCGAAGGTCGGGATTTCCGAGGCGATCGTGCGCACGACCATGCCCACGCTCTGCTGCTGCACGAAGACGTTGACGCGGAAACGGCAGACGCCAGGGAGCGAGATCGCGAAATTGCACTCCATCTCGGCCTCGAACTCGGCGCGCTGGCGCTCGTTCATCAGGGACAGCGCCAGCGCGCGCGTGACTTCGCCGGTCAGGCGCTGCTGGCTCATCGGCTTCATCGCGCCCTGGTGCTTCATGCTGGGCGGGAAGTCGGCGGAAATGAAGAGGTCGGAACCGCCCTGCTGGTGCATCACCGTGAGCAGCTTGTGGATGTAGGCCTGGGCCTCGGCCGGGCCGAAGGATGTGGACATGCTTGCCTTTCTGAGCGTCGCGTATTTACATTTTGTAAGTACACTGGGGACGATATCCGCCCGCGGGGCAATTATATCGACTAAGATTATCGGTAAAATACTATTTCTTTGGCTGACCAAGCCTAGCCACGGCTGGATAATCATTGCATACCCGCAATTTGACGCCCATACGCCCATGACACTCACCGAGCTGAAATACATCGTCGCCGTCGCGCGCGCCAAACACTTCGGCCATGCCGCCGAATCCTGCTTCGTCGCGCAACCGACGCTGTCCGTCGCCATCAAGAAGCTCGAAGACGAGCTGGGCGTGACATTGTTCGAGCGTGGCGGTTCCGAAGTCTCGGTCACGCCGGTCGGCGCCCAGATCGTGGCCCAGGCCGAACGCGTGCTCGAACAGACCGCGGCGATCAAGGAACTGGCCAAGCAGAACAAGGACCCGCTGGCCGGCCCGCTGCGCCTGGGCGTGATCTACACCATCGGACCCTACCTGCTGCCGCCCCTGGTGAAGAACCTGATCGACAACGTGCCGCAGATGCCGCTCGTGTTGCAGGAAAACTTCACGGTCAAGCTGCTGGAACTGCTGCGCCAGGGCGAACTCGACGCCGCCATCATGGCCCTGCCCCTGCCCGACCACGGCATGCAGATGCAGACCCTGTACGACGAGCCCTTCGTGGTGGCCATGCCCAAGACCCACCCCTGGGCCAAGCGCAAGGAAATCGCCGCCGACGACCTGAAGGCCGAGACCATGCTGCTGCTGGGCAGCGGCCACTGCTTCCGCGACCAGGTGCTGGAAGTGTGCCCGGAAATGGCGCGCTTCTCCTCGCCGGGCAACGGCATGCAGCGCACCTTCGAGGGTTCCTCGCTGGAGACCATCCGCCACATGGTGGCCAGCGGCATCGGCCTGACCGTGCTGCCGCGCGCCTCGGTGCGCGACATGGAAGACCCGAACGGCCTGCTCACCTTCGTCCCCTTCTCGCACCCGGCGCCCTCGCGCCGCGTGGTCATCGTGTGGCGCAAGAGTTTTACGCGCAAGGCGGCGATCGATGCGATCGTCAACGCGGTGGCCGAGTGCGACCTGCCGGGCGTGGAGCGGCTGGCGCTGGAAGCGGCGGCCTGAACCGTTAGCGGCCCCCGTAGGGTGGGCACCCTGTGCCCACGCGAAACGTCGCGTCGTGTTGGCGTGATTCAGGACGAAAACAAGGTACCGTTGCAAGCGTATCCGAATGATCATTCGATACGCCGCCATTGACCGACCCGTGCGGCAAGCACGGCGGCCAACACCGTCAAACGTTCGCGTGGGCACGGAGTGCCCACCCTACGAGTCGTTCGCGATCAAACCAAGTAAAATCGCTGTCTTGTACACAATATTCTTGCAAGACAAGACCGCGATTTCATGAACAAGCTGGCGCTCTATTTCCGGCTGGTCCGCGCTGACAAGCCGATCGGCATTCTTCTCCTGCTCTGGCCCACGCTGTGGGCCTTGTGGATGGCGGCCGGCGGGACGCCGGACTGGCGCGTCGTCGCCATCTTCGTCGTCGGCACCGCGCTGATGCGTTCGGCGGGGTGCGCCATCAACGACTATGCCGACCGCGACTTCGACCGCCACGTCAAGCGCACGGTCGACCGCCCGGTCACCAGCGGCCGCATCAAGGCCTGGGAAGCGGTGATGGTCGCCGCCGTGCTGGCGCTGGTTTCCTTCCTGCTGATCCTGCCGCTCAATACGCTGACCAAGCAGCTGTCGGTGGTGGCCCTGGTCGTGGCCGGCACCTATCCCTACTTCAAGCGCTTCTTCGCGATCCCCCAGGCCTACCTCGGCATCGCCTTCGGCTTCGGCATCCCGATGGCGTTTGCCGCTATTCAGAATCACGTGCCGGCCGTGGCCTGGTGGCTGCTGGTGGCGAACATCTTCTGGGCCGTGGCCTACGACACCGAATACGCCATGGTCGACCGCGACGACGACCTCAAGATCGGCATGCGCACCTCCGCCATCACCTTCGGCCGCTTCGACGTCGCCGCCGTCATGCTGTGCTACGGCGTGGCGCTGGCGATCGACCTGGTCTGCGGCTGGATGCTGGGCCTGCGCTGGTGGTTCGTCGGCGGCGTGGCCGTCGCCGCCGGCATGGCGCTTTATCACTACACCCTGATCCGCGACCGCGACCGCATGCGCTGCTTTGCTGCGTTTCGTCACAACAATTGGTTGGGTGCGGCCCTCTTCGCCGGTGTCGCGTTAGACTATGCATTAGGATAATATTGTCCGAAATACACAGACCCTTGCTGCCCTAAGAACCTATCTGAGTAGGGAGGAGGAAGTTGATGACGACATGCGCGTCGGCGATGCATGACAAGCGCGGGCAAGGCGCGAGGAGGCCGCATGGCGAGCCATGCAACGACGAGGTAGCATGGCATGGGATGCCATGCTACACAGCCCCCGCTTGTCAGGCGCGTCAGCAACGACTCACTCCCTACTTGGACAGGTTCTAAGGCAGCGACCAACCACTCCACATAACGAGGTACGACAATGATGGAAAAAATCCCGACCCAGACCGGCGCCCGCGACCAACTGATGGCCGACCTGAAGACCGTGATCCAGGACGCGGAAGCCTGGCTGCGCCACGGCAGCCAGCTGACCGGCGACGAACTCAAGGCAGCCAAGGAAAAGTTCGAGCGCACCCTGGGCGCGGCCAAGGAAGGCCTGGTGAACCTGGAAGTGGTCGAGAAGACCAAGGTCGCCGCCCGCGCCACCGACGAATACGTCAAGGAAAACCCATGGAAGGCCGTCGGCCTGGGCGCCGCTGTCGGCGTCGTGATCGGCATGCTGATCGCCCGTAAATAATGGCCCTCACCGCGACGGTCGGCAGGATAGGGACGACGCTCGTCGCCATGGCGCGTACGCGCCTGGAGCTGGCGGCCGTCGAGGTGCAGGAGGAAGCGCAGCGGGTGCTCGGCTATGCGGCCTGGGCCCTGCTCGCGGCCTTCCTCGGCGCGGGCGCGCTGATGCTCGTCGCCCTTTTCGTCATCGTCCTGTTCTGGGAAACCCACCGCCTGCTGGCGATCGGCGCCATGGCCGGCGTGTTCGCGCTGGCGGCCGTCACGATCCTGCTGCAGGTGCGCGCACGCTTCGCGGCACGGCCGCGCATGATGTCGGCGACCCTGGCGGAACTGAACAAGGATCTCGCCTTCATCAAGGGCACGGGAGCGCAGGATGAACAGTGAAAAGACCCCGCTGGCGGTACGCCGCGCCCACCTGGTCGCGCAGTGCGCGCAGCAGCGTGGGGACATGGCCGACCAGCTCAACCTGCTCAAGGCGCCGGTCGAGAAGATCGGCGGCGCCGGTTCCTTCCTGCTCGAGCACCGCAAGACTTTTCTTGCCGGCGCCGGTGTCGCCCTGGGACTGCTGATTGCGCGGCCGAAGCGCACGCTGGCCCTGGCGGCTGCCGGAGCCTCGGTATGGAAGATGGGGCAGGCGATGCTGCCGAGCGTGATGCCGGTGGTGCAGCGGGTGTGGCCGATGCTGCAGGCGCGGATGGGTGGGCGGTTTCAGTAAGCTGGCTTCGGTTCGGTTTGCGGGCGAATGCTCTTCTGCCGCTGACCGGGCTTTGTGTTCGTACCGCGTGGGCACGAGTGCCCACCCTACGGCCAGCGCCGGCAATTCTTGCAGTGCCAACTCTTACTCGACCGCTGTGGTGTGAAGCGGAGCCGATACGTTTCGATCGCTAATGCGTGTCCAGTAGGGTGGGCACTCCGTGCCCACGCGCTACAACGCCAATGACGGCCAGGGGCGGCGAATCGGTCGCCCCGAAACGCCGACCCTTTTCGCACAAGCGGATCAATCCTTACCCAGTTCATCCCCCAGCTCGCGCCCACGCGCGGCCGCCGCCTTCATCGCTTCGATGATCGCCGGCTTCACCCCGCTTGATTCCATGCTGGTGATCGCCGCGTGCGTGGTGCCGCCCTTCGAGGTCACGCGCTGGCGCAGCACCTCGAGCGATTCGGGCGACTGCGCCGCCAGTTCGGCCGCGCCGGCGAAGGTGGCCAGCGCCAGTTCCTTGCCCTGCTCCGCGCTCAAACCCATCTCCACGGCGGCGGCCTGCATCGCTTCCAGGAAGTAGAACACGTAGGCCGGCCCGCTGCCCGACACCGCCGTCACCGGATCGATCAGGTCTTCGTGATCGAGCCACACGGTCTTGCCGACCGCGCGCATCACGCTGTCGGCCGCCGCGCGCTGCGCCTCGCTCACGCCCTTCGTCGCCACCATGCCGGTGATGCCCATGCCGATCAGGGCCGGCGTGTTCGGCATGGTGCGCACGATGGCCCCGTAGCCGCCCAGCCAGCGCGACAGGTCGGCGCTGCGGATGCCCGCCGCGATCGACAGCACCAGCGGCGCGCCGCCCAGGTGCGGCGCGAGCGCGGCAGCCACGTCGCGCATCTGCTGGGGCTTCACCGCCAGCACCACGACCTCGCAGCTTGCTACGGCCGCGTCGATGGCCTGTGCGGTTGTTGCGCCGTACTGCGCGGCGAGCTTCGCCAATGCTTCCGCATTCGGGTCGACCACGTGCACCCGCGCGCCCGCGCCCAGTTCCTTCGCCAGTCCGGCGATCAGCGCCGTGGCCATGTTCCCGCCGCCGATGAAAGCGATCTTCATTCAGAATCCTTGTGGTAGTTGCGTGCGCCGAAGATGGCGCTGCCGACGCGCACGATGGTCGCGCCTTCGAGAATCGCCGCGGCCATGTCGCCCGACATGCCCATCGACAGGGTGTCGACCAGGATGCCGTCCGCGCGCAGGGCTTCGCCCAGCTTGCGCAGTTTCGCAAAGGCCGCGCGCTGCAGCGCCGGGTCGGTCTGCGGCTCGGGGATCGCCATCAGGCCGCGCAGGCGCAGGTTCGGCAACTGCGCCACCTGGCGCGCCAGCTCCGGCAATTCGCTTGGTGTCGCGCCGCTCTTGGTCGCCTCGCCGCTGATGTTCACCTGCAGGCAGATGTTCAGGGGCCCCATCTCCGGCGGACGCTGTTCCGACAGGCGCTGCGCGATCTTCAGGCGCTCCACCGTGTGCACCCAGGCGAAGTTGGTCGCGATCGGCCGCGTCTTGTTGCTCTGGATCGGACCGATGAAATGCCATTCGACAGGGGCGTCTGGTTGCGCGCGCGCCACGGCGGCGATTTTTTCGACGCCTTCCTGCAGGTAGTTTTCGCCGAAGGCGCGCTGTCCGGCGGCGATGGCTTCGAGCACTGCTTCCGCAGGGAAGGTCTTCGAAACGGCCAGCAACTGGACCATCGAACGCGCCCTGCCGGCTTCCTGGACGGCAGCGGCGATTGTCGCTTCAACAGCTTGCAAGTTGTCGGCGATTGTGGACATAATTGTTTTCTATGGGCAATATTCGAGACTATGCGAGAGCGTTGGCCGAAGCTGCGCCCTCCACGGCACAGGGATTATAAATGGACATCTCCGAATTACTCGCCTTCTCGGTCAAGAACAAAGCCTCCGACCTCCACCTCTCCGCCGGCCTGCCGCCGATGATCCGCGTCCATGGCGACGTGCGCCGCATTAACCTGCCGCCGCTCGAGCACAAGGACGTGCACGCCATGATCTATGACATCATGAACGACGGCCAGCGCAAGCAGTACGAAGAAGTCCTCGAATGCGACTTCTCCTTCGCCATTCCCGGCCTGGCGCGCTTCCGCGTCAACGCCTTCAACCAGGAACGCGGCGCGTCGGCCGTGCTGCGCACGATTCCTTCGAAGATCCTGACGCTGGAAGAGCTCAACGCCCCGCGCATCTTCGGCGAGCTGGCCCTCAAGCCGCGCGGCCTGGTGCTGGTCACCGGCCCGACCGGCTCGGGCAAGTCGACCACCCTGGCGGCAATGGTGAACCACCTGAACGAGAACGAGTACGGGCACATCCTCACCATCGAGGACCCGATCGAATTCGTGCACGAGTCGAAGAAGTGCCTGATCAACCAGCGCGAAGTCGGCCCGCACACCCTGTCCTTCAACAACGCGCTGCGTTCGGCCCTGCGCGAAGACCCGGACGCCATCCTGGTCGGCGAACTGCGCGACCTGGAGACGATCCGCCTGGCGCTGTCGGCCGCCGAAACCGGCCACCTCGTGTTCGGCACCCTGCACACCTCGTCGGCGGCGAAGACCATCGACCGTATCGTCGACGTGTTCCCGGCAGAAGAAAAGGAAATGGTGCGCGCGATGCTGTCGGAGTCGCTGCAGGCCGTGATTTCCCAGACCCTGCTGAAGACCAAGGACGGCTCGGGCCGCGTGGCGGCGCACGAGATCATGCTCGGCACGCCGGCGATCCGCAACCTGATCCGCGAAGCCAAGATCGCCCAGATGTATTCGGCGATCCAGACCGGCAGCAACGTCGGCATGCAGACCCTGGACCAGAACCTGACGGACCTGGTGCGCCGCAACGTGATTTCCAGTTCCGCAGCCCGTGCGGCGGCGAAGATTCCAGAGAACTTCCCGGGATAAGTCATGGAACGCGACCAGGCTTCAAAATTCATGTTCGACCTGCTGCGCCTGATGGTGAGCAAGGGCGGCTCGGACCTCTTCATCACCGCCGGCTTCCCGCCGGCGATCAAGATCGACGGCAGGATGACGCCGGTCTCGAGCCAGCCCCTCACCGCCGCCCACACGGCGGACCTGGCGCGGGCCATCATGAACGACAAGCAGACCGCCGGCTTCGAGCTGACCAAGGAAGCGAACTTCGCGATCAGCCCGGGCGACCTGGGGCGCTTCCGCGTCTCCGCCTTCGTCCAGATGAGCAGCGTCGGCATGGTGCTGCGTACCATCACGACCCAGATCCCGAAGTTCGAGGACCTGGCCCTGCCCGAGGTGCTGAAGGACGTGATCATGTCCAAGCGCGGCCTCGTGATCATGGTCGGCGCCACCGGCTCGGGTAAATCGACGACGCTGGCGGCGATGGTCGGCTACCGCAACGAGAACAGCTACGGCCACATCATCACCATCGAGGACCCGGTCGAATTCGTCCACCCGCACAGGAACTGCGTGATCACCCAGCGCGAAGTGGGCGTGGACACCGACAGCTTCGAGGCGGCCCTGAAGAATTCGCTGCGCCAGGCGCCGGACGTGATCCAGATCGGCGAGATCCGCGACCGCGAGACGATGGAACACGCGATCGCCTTTGCCGAAACCGGCCACCTGTGCCTGGCCACCCTGCACGCCAACAGCGCCAACCAGGCGCTGGACCGCATCATCAACTTCTTCCCGGAAGAGCGCCGGCAGCAGTTATTGATGGATTTGTCGCTGAACCTGCGTGGACTGATCTCGCAGCGCCTGATTCCGAAGAAGGAAGACAAGGGCCGCGTGGTGGCGATGGAGATCATGCTGAACTCGCCGCTGATCTCGGACCTGATCTTCAAGGGCGAAGTCCACGAGATCAAGGAAATCATGAAGAAGTCGCGCGAGCTGGGCATGCAGACCTTCGACCAGGCGCTGTTCGACCTGTACGAGCTGGACAAGATTTCCTACGAAGACGCGCTGCGCAACGCCGATTCGGTGAACGACCTGCGCCTGACCATCAAGCTGAACAGCAAGCACGCGAAGAACCGCGATTTTTCGAGCGGGACCGAGCATCTGGGACTGGTTTGAACGGCGGCGGCGGGCGTGGACCCGTAGGGTGGGCGCCCCGTGCCCACGCGTGAAGTCTGCGTCGCGTTGGCGTTTATAAAGCGCTGCGTCTGCTCATCGTTTACGCGTGGGCACGGGGCGCCCACCCTACGCCCTCCGGCATTTGTCCGGTGATACCCTCAGTCTTGGTATCATCCCCACATGAACGTTTTCGACTTCTCCGCCAATTCCCTCGACGGCACGCCCGTTGACCTGTCGCGCTACCGCGGCAAGGTGCTCCTCATCGTGAACACGGCGAGCCAGTGCGGCTTCACGCCGCAATACAAGGGGCTGGAGCAGCTGTACCGCGAATACCGTGAACGCGGCCTCGAGGTGCTGGGCTTTCCCTGCAATCAGTTCCGCCAGCAGGAACCGGGCAGCGAAGCTGAGATCGGCGCCTTCTGCGAGAAGAACTTCGGCGTGTCCTTCCCGCTGTTCGCCAAGATCGACGTCAACGGCGACGGGGCCCATCCCTTGTACCGCCACCTGAAGCAGGAAGCGCCGGGGGTACTCGGCACCCGGTCGGTCAAGTGGAACTTCACCAAGTTCCTGGTCGGCCGCGACGGCCGCGTTGTGAAACGCTACGCGCCGACCACCAAGCCGGAACAGATCGCGGACGACATCGCCCGGCTGCTGGCAAGCTAAGCTCGGAACATCAAGGCCGCTCGAACCAGGCCATGAAGGCGTCGTATTCCTTCTGGCCTTCGCGCATCGGCCTGTCATCCGGCACCAGCCCGTGGCCCGCCATCGGCACGCGGCTGAACGTCACGTCCCTGCCCTGCACACGCAACTGGGCGTACATCGCCTCGGTCGACAGGATGGGCGAACTCTTGTCCTGCATGCCGCTCGCGAGATACACCCGCGCCTTCGCATGCGCCAGGTTGTCCAGCGTGGACTGGGCGAAGAAGCTGCTCCAGCGCAGGTAGGTGTGGCCCCAGGCGTACTTGCTGGTGCTCTTCGGATCGGCGCGGATGGCCTCGAACGTGGCGTCGAGCTCGCGCAGGCGCAGCAGCTTGACCTCGTCGCTGTCCTGGGAAGCATAGATATTGACGGCGAAGTCATACAACTGGGTCGGCCCGCTGCTGCCGACCAGGACGACGTGGGTCACCTCCGGCAGCGCGCGCGCCAGCCCGGCCGCCATCGCCCCGCCCTCGGACACGCCGATCAGCAGCACACGCGTCGGGTCCACCTCGGGCCGCGTCAAGGCGTGGCGCAGCGCCTTCTTGAGGGTCGCGAGCCAGGCTTCGTAGGAATAATGTGCGTTGAAGCTGCCGACGCAGCCGATCGCCGCGCCGTAGGGTCCCTGCTGCGGCTCGTCCGACTGGTAGGGCTTGTCGACCGCCATCACCGCGTAACGCCCGGCCTGCGCCATCGGCAGCCAGGAATAGATGGTCGAGAACTGTTCCGGCGTGCCCAGCTTCATGAAGGGCGGAACGCAGCCCGATCCCTGGATGTGCACGACCAGCGGCGCCTTGTGCGCGGGTTTGGAGAGGTAGTAGCGGACGGGCGGGCCGTCCTTGTCCTGCAGGGTCAGGCGGGTGACGGTGAAGGCCTTGAAGTCGATGGCCTGTTCCTGGACGGCGGGGCTGGCGGCGGGGCTGGCGAAGGCGCCGCCAGCGGCGCCCAGGGCCAGCAGGCCAGCGACGAAAACGAGCGAAGAGGTGCGTGCAGCCCGGGACATGGTTTCCTTCCGATGAGATGAAGGCTGCATGCTGCCAGAAAAAGGCAGCAGCAAACCTATCGAAAACCCACGTCCGGGCCGCCCTGCCGTCAACGCTGCGGCGCGAAGCGGATCGCCTGGCCGCCGCCCGGCGCCAGCTTCAGCTGCAGCACGTCCTTCGCCGTCACGCTGCGCTTCTCGACCACCAGGTCGAAGCGGCGCTCGCTGCGGTAGTCGGCCCCGTCGCCGTCGCGGTAGATCTCGGCCACATAGGTCTTGCCGGCGTCGAGGAAGGACAGCGGCAGCGCCAGCGTGCGCGCTTGTCCATCGGTGACGGCGCCGACGTACCAGTCTTTCGAGTTGCGGTCGCGGCGTGCGATGGTCGCGTATTCGCCGACGGCGCCGTCGATCACGCGCGTGTCCGCCCAGTCGGTCGGGACGTCGCGGATGAACTTGAAGGCGGCCGGGTACTTCTCGTAGTTCTCCGGCAGGTCGGCCGCCATCGCCAGCGGCGAATAGATCACGACGAAGTTGGCGAGCTGCTTGGCCTGGGTCGAGTTGAAGACCTTGCCTTCCGCGCCCACCAGGCTCAGCACGCCCGGCGTGTAATCCATCGGGCCGCTCAGCATGCGGGTGAAGACCAGCTTCGCCTCGTGGTCGACGCTGTTGGGCGGGTTGCCCCAGGCGTTGTACTCGACGCCGCGCGCGCCTTCGCGCGACATCCAGTTCGGATAGGTGCGGCGCAGGCCGGTATCCTTGATCGGCTCGTGGGTGTCGACGGCGATGCGGTATTTGGCCGCCTCGGTCACCGCCTTCAGGAAGTGGCGCACGCCGTCCTGCGAATCGTAGTGGCCATAGTAGACCTTGCCGTCGCTGCCCGCGAACTGCATGGTGCCAGCGTCGTGCACATAGCCGGACTTGACGCTGTCCACGCCGTGCTTCGCATACAGGCGGTAAGCCGCATCCATCTGCTTCTCGTAGGCCGGCAGGTTGGCGCCGGTCTCGTGGTGGCCGATCAGGCGCACGCCCTTCGACTTCGCGTAGCTGGCCAGGCCCGGCAGGTCGAAGTCCGAATAGGACTCGGTGAAGCTGAAGTCGGCGCCGCCATGGCCCCAGTCGCTTTCCCAGCCGCGGTTCCAGCCCTCGACCAGCACGCCGCGGAAGCCGTTCTTCGCCGCGAAGTCGATGTAGCGCTTGGTATTGGCCGTGTTGGCGGCGTGTTTCGGTCCGGCGTTCCAGGTGCCGGTCTGGAGGTGCATCTCCCACCACACGCCCACGAACTTCGACGGCTTGACCCAGGAGACGTCGCCCAGCTTGTTCGGCTCGTTCAGGTTCAGCACCAGGTCGGACATGTAGAGGCCCGCCGCGTTGTCGGCGATCTGCATGGTGCGCCAGGGCGTGGTGAAGGCGCCGTGGCGCACCACGGCCGGGCCGTGCGAAGAAGGCGCCAGCATGGCGCGCAGCTTCTGGCCGTCCACTTTGCGCAGCCACATCGAGGCATAGTCGACCAGCGCGGCTTCGTGGAAGGCGACGTGGGTGCCGTCGTCCAGGCGCAGGGTCAGCGGGGTGTTGGCGATGCCGATTTCGGCCAGCGGCGACTTGCGGATGACTTCTTCCAGTCCCGGCAGTTCGGCGGCCGGGATCCACCAGGCGGTGGCCGGCTGGGCCACGGTGAATTCGGTCAGCTCGTCGAGGATGCCGACTTCGCGCAGCTGGGGCTGGTCCGGGAATTCGTAGCGGAAGCCGACGCCGTCGTCATAGATGCGGAACACGATTGCCAGGCGGCGCTTGCCGCGGTTTTCCTGCTCGACCTCGACGCGCAGTTCGCGGTAGTGGTTGCGCACGAACTGGCGCTCGCCCCAGGGCTGCTCCCAGGTCGAATCGTGATCGCTGACCGCCTGCGTGCGCAGCTTGAAGCCGCCGTCGAGCTTGTGCGCGTTGACCAGGTTGAAGCCCAGGCGCGAGGGGCTGATGATGTCCTTGCCGCGGCGCTTGACCTTGTAGGCGAGCTTGCCGCCGTTTTCGAGCTGGACCTCGACGTCGATGACCTTGCCGGGCGATGCGGCGCTGGCGATGACCTGCTGGGCCCACGCGGGCAGGCTGAGCGTGAAGGAAGCTGCCAGGATGGCGGCAATGCGGCGAATGTTCATGCAGTGGTCTCCTGTCGCTACCCCGCAAGAGGTAGCAAAACTACTTATTCTGGGAAAAATTCTTCCAGATAATACGACAGAACTTGTAACTCGACTACCAATGCATGCACCGGCCGTGCGCTGTATGGACGCAAAAAAGCCCGCGTCGGGCGCGGGCTGTGCTCCTGCCTGGGCAGGGCTTATTTGGTTTCTTACTTAGTCTTGGCGGTGGCCGAGACGTCGGCGCCGTGGGTGCCGGCTTTCACGTCGGCCGATGCCTTGGCGTCCTTGCTTTCCGCCTTGGCTGCATCCTTGGCTTCCTTGGTGTCGGCCTTCACCTCTTTGCTGTCCACCAGGACGGCGGTCTTCGCGTCCTTGCCGTCGGCCTGGGCGACAGCGGAGGCCGGGGTAGCCGGGGTCTGGGCGAAGGCAGCGGTGGCGAACAGGCCGGCGATCAGGGTAGCGGTGACTTTCTTCATGTTGCAGCTCCTTGGTAGTTTGAATGTAGTGCACATTTCACATGCCACTGAGCTAACAACGAAGCTCATCCAAAGACTGTTGACGGATTTAACAATTGCTTACATCGCTGGCATTTGCTTACAAGCTCGGCAATATTACTTGCTTTAGAGCGCCTGACAAAACCGATTCTTGTCGCCAGAGCACCGATTGAATACGCAGGCGATAGCGGACACTACGATAGGTCCGCAAACGGCCTATTGTGTTGAAAAAGTCGAGCGGCAACGATTTTGGGAGGCTGAAGACATCCAACCACTCCACAATCGTTCAATAGAGACGGTTTTGGTCAGTCCAGGCCGCTAGGATTTTTGTCCAGGGATCAACGTTTCCGGGTTTTTCAACACAATAGGCCGGAAGCGGACGCTTGACTTGACGAAGGTGTGGCGGCAACGATGTGGCACACCGGAGGGGAACTTTGAGTGAAATTGGACCTTACTAGACAGGCTGTTTGCGCGGCCGATGATCACGAAAATGATCTTGAAATGTTCGTCGACATCTCTGATGAGGCAACCCTAGCACAGTGCATCTCTCGTATTCAAGAAGCAAAATTCCTCCAATTTTCCTCCACGCGATCTGAGGCAACCGGATATCTGAATGGCGAAGCCGTAGTGCGGCTGTTTGAAGGACGGTCAGCAGAGTACCTAGTTGACCCTGATTCCGTTATCTCAAGGGGTACAGATGTGCTTACCTTGTCGTTCCGCTTCGCACCGCGACCATTTCGGCACTCCCCGTTGGATCGCAGGTGAGCTGATAGGGATACCGTGGGCGTACCTGCCGCGCGAACTCGGCTGCGGCAGTGACATGACTTATTCCTTTCGCTTGCCTGCTCGCTCATCTGTTGGCGGTATGTTTGTCAGGCGCTCTCAAGCCGCGCCCGGCGACATGCCCGCCACGTCGCGCAGCGGCAGGTGCTGCCTGATCCAGTGCGTGGTGTCGGCCATCACCTCTTCCTTGCCGTAGTCGTTGAACAGGTCGTGGTAATGGCCCTCGTAGAGCTTGAGGGTCTTGTCGCGCGAGCCCGCCTGCTCGTAGAAGTAGCGGCTGCCCGCCGGCACGGTCGCCTTGTCGACGGTGCCGTGCATGATGAAGACCGGCAGTGTGATCTCGCCGAAGGACTTCTTCAGGCGCTCGTCGGCCCGCACCAGAGCGGCCACGGTACTGGCCGGCTGCACTTCGCCTGCAATCAGGGGGTCGGCGTTCAGCGCGCGCACCGCCTCCGGGTCGCGCGAGAAATCCTCGTTGTGCAGCTTGAGCACGCCCAGGTGCGGCGCCACGTGGCTCAGCCCCTTGATGACCGAGAGGACGACGTTCGGCGCCGGCACCCTGAAGGCGAAGCTCTCGCAGATGAGCCCATCGATCTCGGCCTGGTGCTCCAAGGTATAGACGCAGGACACGACGCCGCCCGCGGAATGCCCCAGCAGGAACACGGCGAGCCCGGGCTCGCGTGTCTTGGCCAGGTCGATCAGGGTGGCGAGGTCGCCGACATATTCTTCGATGTCCTCGACGTAGAAACGCTCGCCGCTGGACAGGCCGCGCCCGCGCAGGTCGAGCGCGTAGACGACGAAGCCGTTTTCCACCAGCTGGCGCGCCGTCCATTCGTACTGCCCGCTGTGCGAGTTCACGCCGTGGCAGATCACGACCAGCGCGCTGGCCGGGCCGTCCGGACGCCAGCAGCGGAAGAAGATCTGGTTGCCGTCCTTGCCGATGAGGGTTTCTTCGCTGGGAAGGTTTGCCATGACGCACTCCCTGGGCTGTTGCGGCGCGCATGCCGCGAAGTCCTCACCTTAGAGCGTGATCGAAAAGCTTCCATGGATATGTGCGCGCTACCTGATACAGCGCAAGAAAAGCGTATTCAGAGCGAATGGGCACGCAAAAAAGCCCGCGACGCGGCGGGCGTTTGGCTTGCAGCAAGCCTGGGCTTACTTGATGTCGCCGGTGGCCGGCGTCGGCGCGGCCTGGGTATCGATCGGGGTCGGCGTCGGAGCCGGATTCGAGGCCGGCGCCGGGGTGAGGCCGACGTCGCTTTGCGTCGTGGTCGGGGCCCCCGAGCTGGCAGGCGTGCCGGTATCACCCTGCAGCGAGCCCTGCGTCGTGCCCTGCGCCGCACCTGAAGCCGAGCCGGCGCCCGAACCGGTGCTCATCGACGTGCTGCTGCCGGTCTGGGTGCCGCCCGATGCGCTCGTGTCCGTGGTGTCGCTCTTCGCGGCCGACTTCGACTCCTGCTTCGACTTCGAAGTCTTCTCGGCCTTCGCGACTTTCTTGCTCTCGGACTTGCTGTCCGACTTGGCGCTGGCCTTGCTGTCCGACTTGTCCGCCTTGGCGGCAGCCTTGCCGTCCTGGCCATCGGCCTTCAGCGTGGACTTGACATCCTTGTTGTCCACCAGCACGGCCGTTTTCGCGTCCATCTTCTCCGTGTTGGCTTTCGCGACTGGGGTCGCCGGGGCTTGTGCAAAGGCGGCGCTTGCGAACAGGCCGGCGATCAGGGTAGCGATGGTTTTTTTCATGGTGTGGCTCCTATTGGTTGTCAGCACATGTTTCGATGTCACTCACCTTACAACGGGGCGCCGCCCGAGCCTGTTGACCGCTTTAACATTCCCTTACAAGCCTGGCATTTGCTTACATATCGTGCAAGAACTGTTGCAGCGGAATTAGCCCGTCCCTAGGCAACATTCAGGCCCATCGCGCGCACCAGTTCCGCCGCCTGGCGCGGCGAAATCAGGGCCCCCGCAAACAGCTTGGCGTTGACGAGCTTCAACCCGCCGAGGTCGGCCTCGCGCAGGTCGGCGCCGTCGAAGCGGGTGTCCTTGATGTGGGCCTCGCGCAGGCTGCCGCCTTCGAACACGGCTTCGCGGAAGTCGCAGCCCGACAGGTCGGCGTCGGCGAAGTCCAGACCGATGAGCTTCATCTTGCGGAAGGACATGCGGCGCAGGTCGGCGCCGACGAGCAGCGTATCCTCGAAGGACAGGCCGAGGTAGCTCACTTCCTCGAAATGCGCGCCGGTCAGCTTGCAGCTGCGGTAGCTGCAGGAGGCCAGTTTCGCGCGGCGCCAGCTCGTGTTGTTCAGGTCCGAGGACTCGAAGCGCGCATCGACCAGGTCGCCCGACTCGAAATCGGCGTGGCCCGCGCGGCAGCGTTGCCAGCGCGTGCGCGCCAGGTTGGCGGCATAAAAGGACGTCTCGGCCATCGCGCAATGGCGAAAGCTTGCCTCCTGCAGGTTCAGGCGCGACAGGTCCGCGCCCGAGAAATCGCAGTGCTCGAACACGAGGATGGCGTCGTCCCGCAGGAGCTGCTCGACGCGGGCGCGGTCGAGCGTTTCGCCGGTGGTGGTGATGGTTGGTCGCGGCATGGCTGCTCCGAATGATGAGGCCAGCAGCATACACGCTGGCGCGCAGCGGCGATACGGCGCTTGAAGCAGTGCTCTACAGGGCCGTCAGCGCGTCTCGATCTGCGCCGTGCCGTGGATGACGCAGGCACGGTTCACGTCCTCGAGGAAGCGGATCGCCTCCCCCATCGACAGGCTGGGCGGCAGCAGGCGTCCCAATGCCGCCTCTTCGCTGACGCGGTCGAGTCCATAGGCGATGCGGCGCGAGACCTCGCGCGCCGGCTTGCCGTCGCTGTTGTACAGCGCATCATAGACGCCGACTTCTTCCCACAAGGGGACGTAACCAGGGCTGGTGGAATCCTCGAACACGACGACAGGGGCGGGACCGCCCTCTTCGCGCACGAGGCGGAATACGAAACTCATGACTGATTCTGGGTGATTCACGGATGGGACCGATGCTAACACGGCCCCGGTGCGCGCGTGTTCCGCCTGCCTCGGCGGGGCGGCGCGCGCGGCCGCATCCACGGCGAACGGGAACGGCCGCCGCGCCGCTCAGGCTGCCGCTCGCGCCCTGGCCAGCATCCTGTCCACCAGCTCGATCCAGTGCGTCACCGGCGTATCGGTCCCCGACTGCAGGTGCGTCATGCAGCCGATATTGGCCGAGACGATCTCGCTTGCCCCGGTCGCCTCCAGGTTCTCCAGCTTGCGGTCGCGCAGCGCGTGCGCGATCTCCGGGTGCAGCACGGAATAGGTGCCGGCCGAGCCGCAGCACAGGTGGCTGTCAACGCACAGCACCACGTCCACGCCGACCGCGCGCAGCACGTGTTCGACCTTGCCGCGGATCTGCTGGCCGTGCTGCAGCGTGCAGGGCGGATGGAAGGCCACGCGCTGCGCGCTCTTCCCTTCCATCTGCAGCGCGAGCTGGGCCTCGAACTGGGGCAGGATCTCGGACAGGTCGCGCGTGAGCATCGAGACGCGCGCCGCCTTGGCCGCATAGTGCGGATCGTGGGCCAGCAGGTGGCCGTAGTCCTTGACCGTGACGCCGCAGCCGGACGCCGTCATCACGATCGCCTCCACCTGCTCCACATAGGGCCACCAGGCGTCGATGTTGCGGCGCATGTCGGCAAGTCCGCCGTCCTGGTCGTTCATGTGGAAGCGCACGGCGCCGCAGCAGCCGGCCTTCGGCGCGACCAGGAGCTGGACGCCGAGGGCGTCGAGCACGCGCGCGGTGGCGGCGTTGATGTTGGGTCCCATTGCCGGCTGCACGCAACCTTCCAGCACCAGCATCTTGCGCGCATGGGTGCGCGTCGGCCAATGGCCAGGGTCGCGCGCCGGCTGCAGCTTGTCCCGCAGGCCCCTGGGCAGCAGGGCGCGCATCGCCGTGCCCGCGCGGAAGGCCGGCTTGAACAGGCTGGTCCTCGGCAGGAATTCCTTGAGGGTGCTGCGCTTGATCCGATTCTTCAGGGTGCGCGGCACGCGCGCCTCGACCACGCGGCGACCGATGTCGGCGAGGCGGCCGTACTTCACGCCCGACGGGCAGGTCGACTCGCAGTTGCGGCAGGTGAGGCAGCGGTCCAGGTGCAGCTGGGTCTTGCGGGTCGGCTCCACACCCTCGAGCACCTGCTTGATCAGGTAGATGCGTCCGCGCGGACCGTCGAGCTCGTCGCCCAGGAGCTGGTAAGTCGGACAGGTCGCGGTGCAGAAGCCGCAGTGCACGCAGGCGCGCAGGATCGCGTCGGCCTCGTCGCCCTCGGGCGTGCCCTTGATGAAATCTGCCAAATTGGTTTGCATGGTTTAAGTACTTACCCAAAAATAAATGTGTTTTTGGCTGCCATAACCGGCGCGTTGCCGCGTTGGCTCCTGCTTGCAGTGCTCGCACTGCGGCGCACTCGCCGCCTTGCCCCGCCTCCGGTTCTGTTTGCCAAAATCCACATTTATTTTATGGCCAAGTACTTAGAACATCCGTCCCGGATTGAAGATGTGCGCAGGGTCGAAAGCCGCCTTCAGGCGCTCGTGGATGCGCGCCACCGGCGGCGCCAGGGGCTGGAACACGCCGACGCGCTTGTCGCCGCCACGGAACAGGGTCGCGTGGCCGCCCACGGCCGCCACCGCGCGGCGGATCCTGTCCGCCTCGCCCGCATCCGCGCGCAGCCAGCGCTGCGCCCCACCCCATTCGATCAGTTGTCCGCCCGCGAGTTCAAGCGCAGGGGTGGTCGAGGGCAGCGACAGGCGCCACAGCGCCGTGTCTTGTTCGCCCGCGAAGAATGCATGGCGCTGTTCGCGCAGCGCATCCCAGAAACTGTCGGCGTCCGGCATCGGCGCTCCGCCCAGCGATTTCTCGGCCGCGTCGACCGCCGCCCGCGCGCCGGACAGGCGCAGCGCCAGCACCCCGTCAACCCAGCAACTGCCCGAGAGCGGCAGCGGCTGGCCGCCCCACTCGTTCAGCTTGCGGATCGCCTCGTTCTCGCCCAGCGCGAAGCGCAGCGTGGTCTCGGCGAAGGGGCGCGGCAGCACCTTCACCGACACTTCCAGCAGCAGCCCGAGCGTGCCGAGGGAGCCGGCCAGCAGGCGCGAGACGTCGTAGCCGGCCACGTTCTTCATCACCTGGCCGCCGAAGTTCAGGACCTCGCCCTTGCCGTCCATCAGCTTGGCGCCCAGCACGAAGTCGCGCACGGCGCCGCTGTTGGCGCGGCGCGGGCCGGACAGGCCGGCCGCGATCGCGCCGCCCAGGGTGGCGCTGATGCCGAAGTGCGGCGGCTCGAAAGCCAGCATCTGGTTCCGTCCGGCGAGCACGGTCTCGATCTCGGCCAGGGGCGTGCCGCAGCGCGCCGTGATCACGAGTTCCGTCGGCTCATAGTCGACGATGCCCACATGGGCGCGCGTGTCGAGCACCTCGCCCTCCAGATGCTGGCCATACCAGTCCTTCGTGCCGCCGCCGCGGATGCGCAGCTTGCCGCCGTTCGCCGCGGCTGCGCGCACCTGTTCCCTGAATTGTTCGATCATGTCCTGGATGCCTTAGAAACGCGGAAGCTCGGGGAAAGGCAGCGCGCCGCCGCTCACGTGCATGCGCCCGAATTCGGCGCAGCGGTGCGGCGTGGGAATCGCCTTGTCCGGGTTGAGCAGCATGTGGGGGTCGAAAGCGCGCTTCACCGCGAAGAAGGCGTCGAGCTCGGGGCGCGAGAACTGGACGCACATCGAATTGATCTTCTCCATGCCGACCCCGTGCTCGCCGGTAATCGTCCCGCCGACTTCCACGCACAGGGCCAGGATCGCCGCGCCGAATTCCTCGGCGCGCTCGAATTCGCCCGGCTTGTTCGCGTCGAACAGGATCAGCGGGTGCATGTTGCCGTCGCCCGCGTGGAACACGTTGGCGCAGCGCAGGCCATACGTCGTTTCCATCTGCTCGATGCTGGTCAGGACATGGGCGAGCTGCTTGCGCGGGATGGTGCCGTCCATGCAGTAGTAGTCGGGCGAAATGCGGCCCGCCGCCGGGAAGGCGTTCTTGCGCCCCGACCAGAAGCGCAGGCGCTCGGCCTCGTTCTGCGACACGGCGATGGCGCTGGCGCCGGCCGCCTGCAGCACCTCGGACATGCGCTCGATTTCCTCGGCCACCTCGAGGGCGGTGCCGTCGGCCTCGCACAGCAGGATGGCGGCCGCGTCGGTGTCGTAGCCCGCCTTCACGAAAGGCTCGACCATGCGCGAGGAGGTGCGGTCCATCATTTCCAGGCCGGCCGGGATGATGCCGGCCGCGATCACGCTGGCGACCGCGTTGCCGCCGGTGACGACGTCGTCGAAACTGGCCATGATCACCTGGGCCGCCGCCGGTTTCGGCACTAGCTTGACGGTCACTTCGAGGACGATGCCGAGCATGCCTTCGGAGCCGATGAAGACGGCCAGCAGGTCCAGTCCCGGCGCATCCAGGGCTTCGCCGCCGAGTTCGACGATCTCGCCGTCGATGCTCGCCACGCGCACGCGCAGCACGTTGTGGACGGTGAGCCCATACTTCAGGCAGTGCACGCCGCCGGAGTTCTCGGCCACGTTGCCGCCGATGGTGCAGGCGATCTGCGAGGACGGATCGGGCGCATAGTAGAGGCCGTGGGGCGCCGCCGCCTCGGAGATGGCGAGGTTGCGCACGCCCGGCTGCACGACGGCGGTGCGCGCATAGGCGTCCAGCCTGAGGATGCGGTTCAGGCGCGCGGTCGAGATCACGACGCCGTCGTGGATCGGCAGCGCCCCGCCCGACAGGCCGGTGCCGGCGCCGCGCGGCACGATGGGCACGTCCAGTTCGCGGCAGATGTCCAGGATGACGAGCACCTCGGCTTCGTTCGTGGGCAGCGTGACGATCATCGGGAGCTGGCGGTAGGCCGCCAGCCCATCGCATTCGTAGGGGCGGGTGTCTTCGGGGTCGGACAGGACCACGTGGCCCGGCAGTTTGGCGCGCAGGGCGGCGGCCACCTGCTGGCGTCGCTCAGTGGAAGCACTGAGGGGGACTTGGAGAGGAACGGACATGCGGAGGATTGTAAGCACAATTGCATCGTTTTGTCGTATCCTCGGGCTATCTTTTTTTATGGGCAGGGCATCATCATGGGTAATCGACTTTCAAAAATCGCCACGCGCACCGGCGACGACGGCAGCACCGGCCTCGGCGACGGCAGCCGCACCGGCAAGGACAGCGCGCGCATCCACGCGCTCGGCGAGGTCGACGAGCTCAACTCTTTCGTGGGCCTGCTGCTGTGCGAGGACATGCCGCCTGACATGCGCGAGGAACTGGTCTCGATCCAGCACGACCTGTTCGACCTGGGCGGCGAGCTGTGCATCCCCGGCTACCAGATGATCAAGATTGAACACGTGGCGCGCCTGGACGGGTTGCTCGAAAAGTACAACGCCGACCTGCCGATCCTGAAGGAATTCATCCTGCCGGCCGGCTCGCGCGCGGCCTCCACCGCGCACGTCTGCCGCACCGTGTGCCGCCGCGCCGAACGGGCCATCGTCGCCCTGTCGAAGGAAGACACCATCAACCCGCAGCCGCGCCAGTACGTGAACCGCCTGTCGGACCTGATGTTCGTGCTCGCACGCGTGCTGAACCGCTTTGCCGGCGGCAGCGACGTGCTGTGGAACCACGAACGCAAGCGCGGCTGAGGATCGCTGCATGGCGGGTGCCCACGTCTTCCAGGTTCGTTTCTACATGGCCGGTTCGAACTGGCCGACCAATCCCTTCCAGTTCCGCGGCAAAGGCACGATCGAGATCGGCGCCGACTTCGTGACCCTGCGCGGCAGCCGCCACCGCTCGTTCCGGCTGCCCCAGCGCCAGGAGCAGCGCCTGCGCATGGTCGACATCGTGAACGCCTACGCCAGCGGCAGCGATGTCTGGTTCGAGGTGCTCGGCGTGAAGGAAGACCTGACGGTCGGCTTCAGCGCGCCTGACGCCGCCAGCGCCGACGCCATCGTCGCCCAGCTGCCCAAGCGCCAGACCGAGGCCTTCGCCCAGGCCCATGCCGAGAACGAGGTCTTCCACGACCGGATCGATTACTGGAGCCCGTCCACGCCGGTGATCTGGGGCCTGCTGACCGCCAACATCGGCATCTTTTTCCTGATGTGGCTGGCGCGCGAGCGCTACCAGGCCGCCCTCGAGGGGCCATTACGACAACTGTTCGACGTGCGGCCGAACGCGGCCTCGATCCTGCAGGCGCAGCAATTGGTGGAATGGGGCTCGAACTTCGGCCGGCGCACCTTGCGCGGCGAATGGTGGCGCCTGTTCACCTCGATGTTCCTGCACGGCGGCATCCTGCACCTGGGCTTCAACATGCTGGCGCTGTGGCAGGTCGGCCGCCTGACCGAACGCATCTTCGGCAGCGTGCGCTTCGCCGGCCTGTACCTGCTGTCGGGCCTGGCCGGCAGCCTGGCCAGCGTGCTGTGGAATCCGCAGGTGAACAGCGTCGGCGCCTCGGGCGCGATCTTCGGCATCATCGGCGGCCTGCTGGCCTTCCTCGGCCGCGAGAACACCGGCGTGCCGCCCACGGTGGTGAAGGAACTGCGCGCCTCGCTGCTGCCCTTCCTGCTGTTCAGCCTGTGGATGGGCTTCATCTATCCGCACACCGACAACGCGGCCCACATCGGCGGCCTGGTCGGCGGCTGGCTGGCCGGGCACCTGCTGGCGAGGTCGATCCACGTGCCCGAGGGGCGGCAGGGGTAGCTGTGTCCGGCGCAAGGCCGCCGGGCGCAGCGCTGCTGTTCACGCCGCGGCCGGTATCTGGTTCAGGCAATCGTAAACCCGTTTACCCATCCGCCGTGCTGCGCTGACCATCAGGTCCGCGCCCTGCGACGGGCCGCCGACGCGCAACACGGCATCGCAATGCGCCAGCAAGCGTTCTGCATGCGGATGAAAGACCGCATCGAACGCCGGGTCCCCGATCTCCGAGGACCCGGCCAGCCGTGCTGTCGGCAGCGCGGTCCACTCGCCCAGCACCGGCAGGTGACCGGCCTCGTACAGCGGCATGACGAAGGCTTCCATCGCGGCCACATTACGGGCGATCAGCACGGGATCGTCGCCGGTGCCGGAACGGTAGGGCCCGGCGACCAGGATCATCATGCTGCGCGGGGCGAACAGGTGGGCGTGCGCATATTGCAGCAGCATGATGGTCTTGGCGTCCACGATGCCGGTGCCGATCTGGAAGAGCGCTTCGTCCAGGCCAAGTTCCAGCACTTCGATATGCTCGCCCTCCTCGGCGACACCGCCGCCAGCGCCGACGCGGTCGGCGTGCTCATACTCGGCCACGAAGAAATGGAGTCTTTCGGTGACGCTACCGGGACTCATGAATACATCCCACAGGCGACGTATCGCGCCCACCCGGTAGCCGGTTTCTTCCTCGGCTTCGGCGCGGATGCGCGCCTCGGGATTGCTGCCGTCGAGCAGGCCGGCCGCCGCCTCGATGAGAAAGCCGCCGTGTCCATTCAGGTAGGCGGGCAAACGGAACTGCCGCGTCAGCACGACCGTGCGCCGGCGCTGGTTGTAGAGCAGAAGGGTCGCCCCATTACCGCGGTCATAGCTTTCGCGGGTCTGCTCGCTCCAGCTGCCGTCGGCTGTCCGCAATCTGTAGGTCGTCTTTTTCAGAACGCCCCAATCGTCGGACAGCAATTCGACATGCCCGATTTCTACTTGATTTTGCACGTTTTCCTCCTTTAATATGGTTTCATGTGAACTAACATGCAATATCGTGCAGGGTCAAGCGATTGTTTGAAAGGTAAGCATGCTGACAAGCCAGCGAAAAAAATTTCTGATGGAAGTCCTGCGGCGCGACGGACACATCGTCGCCTCGCATTTGAGTACGGAGCTCGGTGTCTCCGAAGACACTATCAGGCGCGACCTGCGCGAGATGGCGAAAAAGGGCTTGCTGCAGCGGGTGCATGGCGGCGCCCTGCCCGCCAGTCCGGCGCTCGCCGACTTCGCGGCGCGCCAGCAGATCGCCCAGGCCGACAAGGCGGCCATCGGCCAAGCCGCCGCGGCGCTGGTGCATGCCGGACAAGTCGTGTTCGTCGATGGCGGTACGACCTGCACCCAGCTGGTGCGCGCCTTGCCGCGCAACCTGCGTGCCACCGTCGTCACCCACAGCCCTTCGATTGCCATGGAATTGATGGGGCATGCCGACATCGAGGTGATCATGCTCGGCGGCCGGCTGTTCCGCCATTCCGCCGTCGGCATGGGAGCGGCAACGCTGGCCGCCATCGCGCAGATCCGCGCCGACATCTATTTCATGGGGGTGACCAGCCTGCATCCGGAGTTCGGGCTGTCGACAGGCGATCATGAAGAAGCAGGCATCAAGCGCGCACTATGCGCTGCCGCGACCGATACCATCGTGCTGGCGTCGTCCGAAAAGCTGGCCACATCGTCTCCCTACCGCATCGTCGGCCTCTCCGAGATCAGCGGCATCGTCATTCCGGCCTCGACGCCGGCCGAACTGCTGCAGGCGTATCGGGACGCGGGGGTGGCGTTGACGCTGGCCTAGAAGCAGCGCGGATCGGCAAGGCGCGGCGCTGTCCCGAAACGGGACGCCTGTCAGGCCGCGGCGGCGTCCCATTCCGGGCGCTCCCCCAGCGTCTCGAGCAGGTAATCGATGAACACCCTCACCTTCGGCGGCAGGAAGCGGTTCTCGAGGTAGACCGCATACAGGCGGTCGCCGGCGTAGCCTTGCGGGACCAGCTCCGGCAGCACCCGCACGGCGCCGCCGCGGCGCAGCTCCTCGCCCACGACATAGGTCGGCAGCAGCGCGATGCCGCCGCCGCGCAGCATGGCGGCGTTCAGCGCCACGCTGCTGTTGGCCGCCATCGCACTGTCGACCTTGACGCTCGCCCTGCCGGCGGCGCCGTCGAACTCCCAGGTGAGCGGCGCGCCGCCGGTGCCGAAGCCGAGGCAGCGGTGCGCCTGCAGGTCCTCGACGCGCGTTGGCGTGCCGTGCTTGTCGAGGTAGGCGGGCGCGGCGGCCAGCACGTAGCGGATCGGCGCGATCGGCCGCGCGACCAGGCTCGGTGTGTCGATGCGCGGCGCCAGGCGCAGCGCGAGGTCGATGCCCTCTTCCACCAGGTCGACATAGCGGTCGGTCATGCTCAGGACCACGCGGATCTCCGGATAGCGCTCCATGAAGGCGGGCAGGAGGCCGGCCAGGCAGCTGCTCCCGAAGGCCATCGAGGCGCTCACCCGCAGCGTCCCGCCCGGACCCGTCTGCAGGCCGGCGGCGGTGGCTTCGAGCGCCCTCGCCTCCTCGAGCATGCGCAGGGCGTTCTGGAAGATCGCGCCGCCGGCCTCGGTCAGCCCGAGCTTGCGGGTCGAACGGTGCAGGAGTTTGGCGTGCAGGGTCTTTTCCAGGCGCGCTACCTGCTTGCTGACGTTGGCCTTGGTCGTGCCCATCCGGCGTGCGGCCTCGGAAAAGGAACCGGTCTCGACGACCCGGACAAAGGCCCAGATATCGGTAAAGTCGCGCGGCGCCATCGTGCTCATCGTATCTACTCCGGAAACAATGTGTTTTCGATTTGCCAGATTGTATCGGAACAGTATCCGGCATAAGCTGGCCGGACAACACAAACGGAGAAACCGATGACGACGATCAGGCTTGCGGCCAGGACGGCCACCAACGCGGGAGCGCTCACCCTGCCCCTGCTGTTCATTGCGATGTGGAGTTCGGGCTATGTGGTCGGCAAGCTGGCCGTGCCCTATGCCGCGCCGTTCACGCTCCTGAGCCTGCGCTTCGGCCTGGCCGCGCTGGTGCTCCTGCTCGTGGCGCTGGCCTCGCGCGCGCCCTGGCCCGCCGACCGCAGGCAGTTCGGCCACCTGGTCATGGTCGGCCTCCTGATCCAGGCGCTGCAGTTCGCCGGGCTGTACACGGCCCTGAAGCTGGGCGTGTCGGCCGGCGAATCGGCGCTCATCGTCGGCACCATGCCCATCTGCACCGCCCTGGGCGCGGCCCTGCTGCTGGGCGAACGGCCGGGCGCGCGCCAGTGGCTGGGCATGGCCGGCGGCCTGCTGGGCGTGGTGCTGGTGGTCTGGCGCAAACTGGAGACGGGAGGCGCAGGCAGCGCGGGCCTGGGCGCCTATGCCGCGGCCCTGGTCGCGCTCGGCGGCGTCACGCTCGGCACCCTCTACCAGAAAAAATACTGCGCCGGGACCGACCTGCGCACCGGCGGCTTCATCCAGCTCGCGGTGGCCACGCTGGTGGCGCTGCCGCTCGCGCTCGGCCTCGAAGGTTTCGCGGTGCGGTGGACGCCGACGATGCTGTTCGCGTCGAGCTGGCTGGCCATCGTCAATTCGATCGGCGCGACCAGCCTGCTCTTCATCCTGATGCGCAAGGGCGAAGCGAGCAAGGTGGCCAGCCTGTTCTACCTGATTCCCGGCGTGACCGCGCTGATGGCCTTCGCCGTGCTGGGCGAAACCCTGGATGCGCTTGCCCTGGCGGGCTTCCTGGTCACGGCCGGCGCCGTCTGGCTGTGCACCCGTTCGCGCTAGCGTCTATCCCGGGGCTTGCCGGGTTACACTGGCAAACGCATACCGACTCGACGGAAAGGGACTGGCTTGGACGACTTCATCGGCATCTACGACGGCGCGCTGACGCCGCAACAGTGCGACGCGATCCTCGCGCGCTTCGACGCCAGCGACAAGGTGGTGCGCGGGCGCACCGGCCAGGGCGTGGACGTGAAGAAGAAGGACAGCTACGACCTGACGATCGCCCAGCACCGCGAGTGGGACGACGTGAACGCGCTCCTGACGCGCAGCGTCGCGCGCCACCTGTGCGACTACATCGACCGCTACCGCGCGCTGGTGACCGGCTCGCTGGCGCCGACCCTGGCGCACCCGGCGACGGGCGCGCCGACGCCGCTCACGCTGGAGAACTTCGACGAGATCGGCAAGCCGCGCCTGGAGGCCCTGCTGCAGGCGCTGTACCGCTGCGGGCCCGTCAACCTGCAGAAGTACCTGCGCGGCAGCGGCGGCTACCACCACTGGCATTCCGAGATCTATCCACAGAACGCGAGCTGCGAGACCCTGCACCGGGTGCTGCTGTTCCAGTTTTACCTGAACGACGTGGAGGAAGGCGGCGAGACCGAATTCCTCTACCAGGGACGCAAGGTCGAGGCGCGCAAGGGGCGGCTGGTCATCGCCCCGGCCGGGTTCACGCACACGCACAAGGGGCATGTGCCGGCCAGCGGCGACAAATACATCGCGACCTCGTGGATCCTGTTCCAGCGGGCCGAGGCCTTGTTCAGGTAGGGTGCGTCACCGAAGCCCCGGCTCCCATGACGCCGCTAACCGTACCCGATCAGGGAATCGGGCCGGTGCCGCCGTACGAGCCGTCGCACATGGCCGAGCAGGTGCTCATGCGGCCCTGGCAGTAATTGGGGGTAAAGTAGCCGCGCGACATGCAGTCCTCGTATTTCACGTGGCAGTCCAGGATGCACGCCGTGTCATCCTCGGCATAGGCGTAGGAAGCACTCAGGCCGAGTGCGAACAGGAACAGGCCGATCTTCTTTTTCAAAGCAATCTCCCTTCGTGGTCAAGGACGCTGGTCGACGCGCGACGGCCGCCGTCCGGTACGGCCGCCGCACCCTTATCTGCCGTCCGGTCAAGGGATGTCGCCGTTGCCGTCCCAGCCGTCGCACATCGCCAGGCACCGGCTCTGGTGATATCCGCAGAAGTTCTCGGTGTAGCCGCTCGCCATGCAGGCGTCGTACCTGACGAAGCAGCTTTCGAAGCAGGCCACATAGTCGTCGCCAGCGTAGGCGTAGGACGCACTCAGGCCGAGTGCGAACAGGAACAGGCCGATCCTTTTTTTCAATTCAATCTCCCCTTTACGGTCAAAGACGATGTACGACACGCGGCGGCCGTCGTCTCACGCGGCCGCCGGCATTTCCCCTGGCGGCGGAAACTGGGCGTGCTTCTTGTTGCGTTTCCGGCAAAGTTACACGTAAATACATGAGGAACAAAGCTGGCAGAATTGAGAGGTCTTGATATGCATGGGTGCCATACCGCGTGGGCTCGAGAGCCCACCCTACGCCCTTGCCGAAGCCCGTGACTTCGCGTTGGTAGTTCACGTCGTGCACGGGTTCCATACAGCGTGGACACAGGTGTCCACCCTACGCCCCTGCCACGGTCCGTGACTTCGGGTTGGTAGGGTGGGCACCTGTGCCCACGCTGTCGTACCGATGCATACCGCACCATGCGCGAAAAAAAAGCGGCGCACAAGGCGCCGCTTCGTCATCGAGCCTGACCGGCTCAGGTATTGTTCACCACCAGCCGCGGCTCCCCTGCCGCGCCGAAGCGCGCGCGGATCGAGGCCGCGATGCCCTTGGCATCCAGGCCGACCGACGCCAGCAGCGCCGCCGGGTCGCCCTGGTCGATGAACTTGTCGGGCAGGCCGAGGATCAGCAGCGGCTTGACGATGCCCGCCTGCGCCATCGCTTCGGCCACGGCCGCGCCGGCGCCGCCCATGACGGCGCCCTCTTCCACCGTCACGAGGTAGTCGTGATCGGCGGCCAGCTGCTTGACCAGCTCGACGTCGAGCGGCTTCACGAAGCGCATGTTGGCGACCGTCGCATTCAGGTCGCTTGCGGCGCCCAGGCTCGGCGTGACCATCGAGCCGAAGGCCATGATCGCGATCTTTTCGCCCTGGCGCTTGATCTCGCCCTTGCCGATGGCGATGCTGGTCAGCTCTTCTGAAATAGCCGCGCCGACGCCGGCGCCGCGCGGATAGCGCACCGCGGCCGGGCCCGGGTAGTGGTAGGCCGTGGTGAGCATCTGCCGGCACTCGTTCTCGTCGGACGGCGCCATCACCACCATGTTCGGGATGCAGCGCAGGTAAGAGAGGTCGTAGTTGCCGGCGTGGGTCGCGCCGTCGGCGCCGACCAGGCCGGCCCTGTCCAGCGCGAAGGTCACGTCCAGGTTCTGCAGCGCCACGTCGTGGATCAGCTGGTCGTAGGCGCGCTGCAGGAAGGTCGAGTAGATCGCCACCACCGGCTTCATGCCCTCGGTCGCGAGGCCCGCGCCGAAGGTCACCGAGTGCTGCTCGGCGATGCCGACGTCGAAATAGCGCTCCGGGTACTGCGCGTGGAAGCGCACCATGCCCGAGCCCTCGCGCATGGCCGGCGTGATGCCGACCAGGCGGCTGTCGACCGCGGCCATGTCGCACAGCCAGTTGCCGAATACCTCGGTGTAGGTGATCTTGGCCGGGGCGCTGGCGGGCTTGATGCCCTCGAGCGGATTGAACTTGCCGGTGCCGTGGTACAGGATGGGCTCGGCCTCGGCCAGCTTGTAGCCCTGGCCCTTCTTGGTCACCACGTGCAGGAACTGCGGGCCCTTGAGCTTCTTGATGTTTTCCAGCGTCGGGATCAGGGAATCGAGGTCGTGGCCGTCGATCGGGCCGATGTAGTTGAAGCCGAATTCCTCGAACATCGTGGCCGGGACCACCATGCCCTTCGCGTGTTCTTCCAGGCGGCTGGCCAGCTCGCGCAGGGGCGCCGGCAGCACGGTCTTGCCGACGTTTTTCGCCGCGGCGTAGAACTGGCCGGACATCAGGCGCGCCAGGTAGCGGTTCAGCGCGCCGACCGGCGGCGAGATCGACATGTCGTTGTCGTTCAGGATCACCAGCAGGTTGCAGTCTTCCTCGACGCCGGCGTTGTTCAGGGCCTCGAAGGCCATGCCCGCGGTCATCGAGCCGTCGCCGATGACGGCGATCGCGTGGCGTTGCTCGCCCTTCAGCTTCGCGGCCGCGGCCATGCCCAGGGCCGCCGAGATCGAGGTCGACGAGTGGGCGGTGCCGAAGGTGTCGTAGATGCTTTCGTCGCGCTTCGGGAAGCCCGACAGGCCGTTCAACTGGCGCAGCGTCGGCATGCGCTCGCGGCGGCCGGTCAGGATCTTGTGCGAATAGGTCTGGTGGCCGACGTCCCACACGATGCGGTCGTGCGGGGTTTCGAACACGTAGTGCAGCGCGATGGTGAGCTCGACGGTGCCGAGGTTCGAGGACAGGTGTCCGCCCGTCTTGGCGACCGACTCGAGCAGGAACTGGCGCAGCTCGTGCGCCAGCGGCGTGAGCTGGGTGCGCGGCAGCTTGCGCAGGTCGGACGGATCGTTGATGGTTTCTAACAGGTTCATTTAGGCCTTCCGCTGCACGATCAGGTCCGCGAGTTCGCGCAGCCGCAGTGCTTGTTCTCCAAATGGCGCCAGCGCGTCATGCGCGTCGCGCCGCAATTGTTCGGCCAGCGCCTTCGAGGGCTCCAGGCCGAGAATCGACACATAGGTCGGCTTGTTGTCCGCGGCATCCTTGCCGGCGGTCTTGCCGAGCGTGGCCGAGTCCGCGGTCGCGTCGAGCACGTCGTCGACGACCTGGAAGGCCAGTCCTACTGCCTTCGAGTAGGCGTACAGGGCTTCGAGTTCCGCTGGGCCCAGGTCCTTGCCGCAGAGTGCGCCCAGCAGGACCGAGGCGCGCAGCAGCGCGCCGGTCTTCAACTGGTGCATGCGCTCGAGCTGTTCCAGGTCGAGCGCCAGGCCCACGCTGTCGAGGTCGATCGCCTGGCCGCCGCACATGCCGGCGGAACCGGCAGCCTCGGCCAGCAGGCGCAGCATGCCGACCAGGCGCGCGGGCGGCAGGGTGTCGGCGCCGGCCAGCACGCCGAAGGCCTGGGCCTGCAGGGCGTCGCCGACCAGCAGCGCGGTCGCTTCGTCGTAGGCGACGTGCACCGTCGGCTTGCCGCGGCGCAGGTCGTCGTCGTCCATGCACGGCATGTCGTCGTGCACCAGGGAATAGGCGTGGATCATCTCCAGGGCGCAGGCGGCACGCGCCAGGGCCGACGGGTCGGCGCCGAACAGGGCACCGCTGGCGTACACCAGCAGCGGACGCACGCGCTTGCCGCCGCCCAGCACCGTATAGCGCATGGCTTCGTGCAGCTTCGTCGGCTCGGCGTTGGCGGCCGGCAGGAAGTCCGACAGCGCGGTCTCGACCTCGGCCTGGACCTGGGCCATCCAGTCGGCGAAGGAGACGGCGCTCATTGGCCACCCTCGCCCGCGCCGTCGGCGCTGAAGGGTTTGAGCATGTCGCCCTCGAGTACTTTCACCTGGGATTCGACCTTGTCGAGCTGGGCGGCGCAATACTTCACCAGTTCGGAACCGCGCGCATAGGCGGCGACCGAGGCTTCCAGCGGCAGTTGGCCGGCCTCCATCTGGGAGACGAGCTGGGCCAGTTCGGCCATTGCCGCCTCGAAGGATTCCGGCGCAGTCGCTTGCGCGTTTGAATTGTTTGCCATAGTTACTTGTTGTGTTGGGGCAGCGTCCCCGCAAGATGACGCAACCTGTGCGCCATGGGGGAGTCTAATCGCGTATTTTAGAACAATCCTTACCCTTGGGGTGGCCGCACGAATGCTGAGCTTCTTGACAGGAAACTCACATTTTAGCGCAAGCACCCTCAAATCCATGAAAACCATGCCATTCCGGCAATTCCTTTGCCTATGCGCGCCACAGCCGCGCGCCGGTCCGAGACTGTAGAGCCCGTTCCACGGTATAATCTCCGGTTCTGTCCGAAATACCGTATTTCAAATCCAAAATACTGGTCTTTGGATTCTTTCTCTTCTTTGGGGCCCTTGAAAAGCGGGTTTTTCAGGGTGCCCTTGGCTCGGTGCTTTTATAAAAGGGGGGTTGGGATGTCCGATCTGGCTACCCACGCCAAGCTGGCGCGCTCGTGCGCTCAGCTTCCGGTAAATGTTTACTTTGACAATGCGCTGCTGCAGCGTGAGATCCAGCAACTGTTTCAGAAGGGCCCGCGTTACGTCGGCCATGAGCTGATGGTGCCGGAGGTGGGCGACTTCGCCACGCTGGCATCGGAAAATGAAGGCCGCATGCTGGTGCGCAATGCCAACGGCATCGAGGTGCTCTCCAACGTCTGCCGCCACCGCCAGGCGCTGATGTTCAACGGCCGCGGCAACGCGAAGAACATCGTCTGCCCGCTGCACCGCTGGACCTACGACCTGAAGGGCGAATTGATCGGCGCGCCGCATTTCGCGGAAACGCCCTGCCTGAACCTGTCGAAGTCGCCACTGCAAAGCTGGAACGGCCTGCTGTTCGAGCAGAACGGCTACAACGTCATGGAAAAACTGGGCCAGCTCTCGGTCACCAAGGACCTGGACTTCTCCGGCTACCTGTTCGACCACGTCGAGATCCACGACTGCGACTACAACTGGAAGACCTTCATCGAGGTCTACCTCGAGGACTACCACGTCGAGCCCTTCCATCCGGGCCTGGGCAACTTCGTCACCTGCGACGACCTGAAGTGGGAATTCGGCCGCGACTACAGCGTGCAGACCGTCGGCGTGAACCGCGGCCTGCAGAAGGCCGGCTCGCCTGCTTATAAAAAGTGGCAGGAAGCGGTCCTGAAGTTCAACGGCGGCAAGGAGCCGAAGCACGGCGCGATCTGGCTCACGCTCTACCCGAACATCATGGTCGAGTGGTACCCGAACGTGCTGGTGGTCTCGACCCTGTTCCCGCTGGGCCCGCAGAAGACGCGCAACGTCGTCGAGTTCTACTATCCGGAAGAGATCGCCCTGTTCGAACGCGAGCTGGTCGACGCCGAGCGCGCGGCTTACATGGAAACCTGCGTCGAGGACGACGAGATCGCCCAGCGCATGGATGCCGGCCGCAAGATCCTGCTCGACCGCGGCGTCAACGAGGTAGGTCCCTACCAGTCGCCGATGGAAGACGGGATGCAGCACTTCCACGAGTGGTACCGCAGCAAGATCGAGCTGTAACAGCACAGGAATTTGATGCCCTCACTCTGGATGCTGTTCGCCAGCTTCGCGTTTGCCGCCATGGGCGCGGGCGTGAAGCTGGCTTCCGAGTTCTACACCACCTCCGAACTCCTCTTCTACCGCGGCCTCATCGGCTCGGTGATCCTGCTCGCCATGGTGCGCCACCAGGGCGGCACCTTCCGCACGCCTTTCCCGAAGGCCCACCTGTGGCGCAGCGCGGTCGGCGTGACCTCGCTCTGGCTGTGGTTCTTCGCCATCTCGAAACTGCCGCTGGCCACCGCCATGACCCTGAACTACATGGCGCCGATCTGGATCGCCGCCTGGATGTTCCTGCTCGGCTGGTGGACGAAAACCAAGCATGCCGAGTGGCCGCTGGTGCTGGCGGTCGGCGCCAGCTTCTTCGGCGTGACCCTGGTGCTGCAGCCGGCGATCGAATCGAACCAGTGGCTGGGCGGCCTGGCCGGCCTGTGCTCGTCGGTGATCTCGGCCATGGCCTACATGCAGGTACGCAAACTCGGCCAGATGGGCGAGCCGGAATACCGCGTGGTCTTCTATTTTTCGCTGACCACCGCGCTGGCCGGCATGGCGGGCGTGATCGGCGGCGACGGCGCGGAAAGCGGCTTCCCCTTCCATGGCCACACCCTGTACGGCGGCCTGCTGCTGCTCGGGATCGGCTTTGCCGCCCTGATGGCGCAGATGGCGATGACGCGCGCCTACCGCGTCGGCAAGGTGCTGGTCGTGGCCAACCTGCAGTACACCGGCATCGTCTTCTCCAGCCTCTGGGGCCTGCTGCTCTGGGGCGACCGCTTCGACTGGCACGTCTGGCTGGGCATCGGCGTGATCCTGGCATCGGGCATCGCGGCGACGTTCTACAATACGCGCAGCACGGCGCGCGGCGCCGTCACCGAAAAGACCGACCCCATCGCCAGCGAACTGTGAGGACGCCATGTACACGACCCTGATTTCCGCCGCCGACCTTGCCGCCAACATCGACCGCCCGGACTGGGTCGTCGTCGACTGCCGGCACGACCTCGTGAACCTCGCCTTCGGGCGCGAAGCCTATGCCGGCGGCCACCTGCCGGGCGCGGTGTTCGCCGACATGGAGACCGAACTGTCGGGCGCCAGGCGCGGGCCGGACGGCGTGTTCCGCGGCCGCCATCCGCTGCCGGAAAAGGAGGCGCTGGTCGAGACCCTGCGTTCCTGGGGCGTGAACGACGGCACCCAGGTCGTCGCCTACGACGCCCACGGCGGCATGTACGCCGCGCGCCTGTGGTGGCTGCTGCGCTGGATCGGGCACGAGGCCTCGGCCGTGCTCGACGGCGGCCTGCCGGCCTGGCAGGCGCTCGGCCAGCCCTTGAGCGCCGAGCTTCCCGCGAAGCCGCGCGGCGCCATCGAGGCGCGCGCACCCTTCGTGCCGACGGTGACGGTGGCCGAGGTGCTGGAGAATATCGAGAGCGCGAAGCGCACCGTGGTCGACGCGCGCGCGGCCGACCGCTTCCGCGGCGAGAACGAGACGGTCGATCCGGTCGGCGGGCACATCCCGGGCGCGAAGAACCGCTTCTTCAAGGACAACCTGCAGGGCGACGGACGCTTCAAGGCGCCGGAGCAGCTGCGCGAGGAATTCGGCGCGGTGATCGGCGACCCGAAGGACGCGATCATGCAATGCGGCTCGGGGGTGACGGCCTGCCACAACCTGCTGGCGCTGGAAGTGGCCGGCATGCCGGGCGCGGCGCTGTATCCGGGTTCGTGGAGCGAGTGGAGCGCCGATCCGTCGCGGCCGGTGGCGACCGGACAGGCGTAGTTCGTCGGTCCTGATTCGTCGTTCGTAGGGTGGGCACTCGTGCCCACGCGGTACAACATTCGATTGATCGAAATTTGACCGTCGCTCCGCGGGGATGCTGGGGTGTGCGAGGGTACGACCGCGTGGGCTCAAGAGCCCACCCTACGAAACCCGATTGAACAGGCCGGGGTAAAGAACCACCAATCCATCCTCGTCGACCTGCAGGTCGGCCTGGAACGCGCTTCCCAGCCCTTCGAAGCGGTACCTGTCCGCCCCGAGCCGGGTATAGGCCTGCTTCGCCTTCTCCACCTTCAATTCGGGAATCCACACCCAGGCAACATCGATCTCCCGGCGCTGTGCGAGTGCATCGCCCAGGCGCCGGATCGGCAGCGTATTCGTGAAACAGCTCGCGGTCAGGTCGATATCGATGCAGCCGTCGAGCTGCTCGATGGGCGCGCCGTCAACGCCCTGCCAGCGACCCTCGCCATCGGCGAACAGTTCGAGCTCGCCGCCGCCCGCCACCTCGACCAGGGCATGCCGCACGCGCCAGGCGGCGTCGCAATGTATGGTATAGCTGGCGCCATAGTCGGCGCCGAAGCGGCCGCCGATCACCACGCCCTGGGCGATGATCGTATCGCCCTCCTGGCGCAGCGCCAGGTGCTCCATGCCCGGACCTTCGTCCGGTATCCAACGACAAAGCTTCATGCTCGGGCTCCTCCAGCCAATGCGGCCGGGCCCGATCACACCATCAGCGCCCGGTCAGGAACAGGACGATGATAACGCCAAGGGAGATCAGGAGCACCTGCGGGATCGATTCCTTCACGGTCGCGCGGCGCTGCATTTGCGGCATCAGGTCGCTGACCGCGATGTAGATGAAGCCGGACGAGGCGAACACCAGCACGTAGGGAATCAGGCCGCTGGCGCGGTCCAGGGTGAAGTAGCCGAGCAGGCCGCCCGCCACGGCCAGCAGGCTGCACAGCAGGTTGAAGACGTAGGCGCGCATGCGCGAGAAGCCGGCGTTGAGCAGCACGATGAAGTCGCCGATCTCGGTCGGGATCTCGTGCGCGACGATCGCCAGCGCGGTGACGATGCCCAGCTCCGGGTTGGCCAGGAAGGCCGCCGCGATCAGGATGCCGTCGGTGAAGTTGTGCATGCCGTCGCCGATCAGGATCATCCAGCCCGATTTACCCGCCGCATGCCTGTCGTGGCCGTGGGCGTGGTGGTGACCGTCGCCCTCGTGGTGGTGCGAATGGCGCAGCAGCGCCACTTTCTCGAGCAGGAAGAAGGTCAGCAGCCCGCCCAGCAGGGTCGCGAACAGCTTGTGCGGGCTGGCGCCGGAATCGAAGGCTTCGGGCAGCGCGTGCAGCAGCGAGGTCGACAGCATGATGCCGACGGACAGGCTCACCAGCCGCTCCACCATTCTGGAAAGCAGCGTGAACGAGAATAAAGCCGCGGCCGAGATGCTGACGACGCCGGCGACGACGGTCGCCAGCAGGATGGAGATTAGGATCGGGTCGATTTGAAGCCTCTTGTTCTGGACGTGCTGCTTGTAGCAAACCGGGCATTGTACCGCTCCCAGCGGTGCAGCGCCCGACACAACCTCCATGGCGGCGCTGCATCGGCTCGCCGTACTCGCGTACTGTCTTCGCCGATGCGCCTTGCCCTGGAGGCTGTCTCGGTCGCTCCTGGTTCAAGCTCAAGCCACGCCGTGCTTGGCGAACCAGTTCAGCGCGCGCTTCCAGCCGTCCTTCGCATCGGCTTCGTTGAAACTCGGACGGTAATCCGCGTGGAAGGCATGGCCCGAATTCGGGTAGACCACGAATTCGGAGCGGCTGTTGCCCTTCCCGAGCTCCGTCTTCATGCGCTCCACCGACGCGAGCGGAATGCCGGTGTCCTTGGCGCCGTACAGGCCGAGCACCGGCACCTTCAGGTTCTGGGCGATGTCGACCGGGTGCTTGGGCGAGTTCGCCGTGGTGTCGCCGGTGAGGCGGCCATACCAGGCGACGCCGGCCTTGACGTCCGGGTTGTGGGCGCAGTACAGCCAGGTGATGCGGCCGCCCCAGCAGAAACCGGTGATGCCCAGGCGCCCGGTATCGCCGCCGCGCTGCTTGGCCCAGCGCACGACGGTGTCGAGGTCGGACATGACCTGGGCGTCCGGGGTCTTCGACACGATGTCCTTCATCAGGTCGGCGATGTTGGCCACCTTGGTGGCGTCGCCCTGGCGCACGAAGAGGTCGGGGGCGATGGCCAGGTAGCCGGCCTTGGCGAAGCGGCGCGCGACGTCCTTGATGTGTTCGTGCACGCCGAAGATTTCGGAGATCACCAGGATGACCGGCAGGTTGGTCCTGCCCTCGGGCTGGGCGCGGTAGACGGGAACGTCCTGGCCGTCGATGACGATGATGTGGTCGCCCGCGGACAGGCCGGCGGTGTCGGTCTGGACCACCGACTGCGCCATGACCGGCAGGGTGGCGGCCGCAAAGCCGCTGCCGACTGCCGCTTTCAGGAAAACGCGGCGGTCCACGCCGTCTTCGAACGCCGTGCTGGCGACGAGGCTGTCGCCGTCTTGTACGAGATCTTTCATGTGCATCCCTCCGGTCGTGTTGAACAGGCTTGCTATCTTAGCAGCGACTTCGGGACGCGCGCATTCTGCTGTTCAGCATAAATGTTGCTGTGCGCAGTCGATGCGGAGCGAACAAGGACGGAAAAACCGGGCAGAGCCGGGAGAAGCAGGAAGGCGAGCGGAAAGGCGCGCCGGCGGGGAGGCCGGCGCGCGCAGGGGATTACGGCGTCAGGGTGAAGTCGACGCCGGTCTGGTCGGCGGTGGCGATGCTCACGCCATCAAGCGACTTGGCGGTGTAGCCGGTGGCCGAGGCGTCGACGCGGTAGCTGCCGGCGGTGACGCCGGTCGAGGCGGCGAACACCAGCGGCAGCGTGGCGCTGTAGGTCGCGTACTGCGGCGCGGCGACCGGCAGGTTGGCGATCGTGTAGGCGCCGGTGGCCAGGTCGGCGCCCTGGTAGCGGATGGTCACGGTCGGGCCGGCGGCGAAGCTCTGCTTCGCTGCCACATACGCGGCTTCGGTGGTGCTCGGCGGCGTCATGGTGACGGTGCCGGCGATGCTGCCGGTGTCGCCGGCGGCCAGCGCGATCGGCGCGGCCGCGGTGCTCAGGGCGACCGTACCGGTGGTCGAGGCGACCGGCACGGCGGCGACGACCGAAGCGGCGCTGTTGTCGGCGGTGATGACCACGTCGTAGTTGCCCGGCGCCAGGCGCGACAGGAAGAATTCGCCGGTGGTCGGGTTCGGGGTGGTCGCGCTGACGATCGTGCCGTTCTGCTGGGCCGAGACGGTGACGTTGCCCGCCAGCGCAGCCGTGGCGACGAAGCCCTGGATGCCGTTGACGGCCGCCGGGAGCATCTTGATGACCGGCTTGAGCGCATAGGCGCCCTTGCCGCCGCGGGTGACGACCGACTTGCAGGCGTCGAAGTCGATGACGACGTCGGTCTTCTGGCCGGCTTCGACATTGATCGCGCCGACCAGCTTCAGGCCGCTCTGCACGGCGCTCGGCGTTTCCAGCGGCTTCTCGACGGTGCTGCCGGTCGCGACGACGGTATTGGCCGCGCCGTTCGCGTTCGAATCGAGCACCAGGCGCAGCTGGTTGTACTGGCCGGCCTCGAGCGAGGTCTGGCCCAGGGTCTCGAGCACGCCGTTGGTCAGGTCCAGCAGGTTGATCTTCTTCGGCGCCGCCAGGGTGATGTCGGTCCAGCCGGCGTCAAGTTCGCTGGCGCTGGCGCTCTTGTTCACACGCACCTTGGTGACGGTCACGTTGACCTCGTCGAAACCGCAGGCCGGGGCATCGGTCAGGGCGACGCTGAGGGTGCCCAGCGTGGACACCGGACCCGGGACGGTCGTCGAGCCGCCACCGCCGCCACCGCAGGCGCTCAGGGTGGCGGCCGCGATGACGCTACCGGCGAGAAGACAGGAACGGAGGGGAGTGGAATGCATGGGAACCTTTCTATTTATATGAGTCGCCAGGGCGGCGTCGAAAGGAGCATAGCATTCTGCAAAGCAACATTTATGGGGCGCACGGTACGCCGAAACGTTTCATTACAATTGATACATTTAAACGTTGCCTTTACACAACTTTACATCTGGAGGGCTGGGCACGGCGACAATTTGCTAAGTTTGGGGGCAATGAATACCTCGAGTATGTGGGCGCCGGAGCGGTCGCGGCGGCGTTGGCGGCGCGTATCACCGCGTGGGCAGCGCATGCAGTGCGGCGGTTCATGTAATCCGGTGGAGCTGCCCACCCTACGGTGGCCCGGCCGCGGACCGTAGGGTGGGCAGCTCCACCGATCCGGCATGAATACGTCGCGGCGTCCGCGCTGCCCACGCGGTGATACATGCCGCCCGGGCAGCCGCAAACGAACCGCCCTGCCCTCTCTTCGATGCACAGCAGCCTTGGTGCGCGAACGTCCTAGTGGGCCTCTTCCCAATTACGCCCCACCCCGGTCTCGGCCACCAGCGGCACCTTCAGCTTGGCCACGCCCGCCATCAGGTCCGGCAGCTTCTGCTTGACCAGTTCCAGTTCGGCTTCCGGCACTTCCAGCACCAGTTCGTCGTGCACCTGCATGACCATGCGCGTGCCCAGCTTCTCGGTTTCCAGCCAGTCCTGCACGGCGATCATCGCCAGCTTGATCAGGTCGGCGGCCGTGCCCTGCATCGGCGCATTGATCGCCGCGCGTTCGGCGCCGGCGCGGCGCGGGCCGTTGCCGGAATTGATCTCGGGGAGCCAGAGGCGGCGGCCGAACACGGTCTCGACGTAGCCGCGCGCCTTGGCGGCCAGGCGGGTCTCGTCCATGTACTGCTTCACGCCCGAGAAGCGCGCGAAATAACGGTCGATGTAGTTGGCCGCCGCCGCGCGTTCGATCTGCAGGTTCTGGGCCAGGCCGAAGGCGCTCATCCCGTAGATCAGGCCGAAGTTGATGACCTTGGCGTAGCGGCGCTGCTCGGACTGCACCTCGTCGGGCGCCACGCCGAAGATCTCGGCGGCGGTGGCGCGGTGGATGTCCTCGCCTTCCGCGAAGGCTTTGAGCATCGCCTCGTCGCCGGAGATATGGGCCATGATGCGCAGCTCGATCTGCGAGTAGTCGGCCGAGACGATCACGCTGCCCGGCGGCGCGACGAAGGCTTCGCGGATGCGGCGGCCTTCGGCGGTGCGAACGGGGATGTTCTGCAGGTTCGGATCGTTCGACGCCAGGCGGCCGGTAATGGCCACGGCCTGGGCGTAGTTGGTGTGCACGCGGCCGGTGTCCTGGTTGACCATTTTAGGGAGCTTGTCGGTATAGGTCGACTTCAGCTTGGCCAGGCCGCGGTGCTCGAGCAGCACTTTCGGCAGCGGGAAGTCCTCGGCCAGCTTCTGCAGCACTTCCTCGTCGGTCGAGGGCGCGCCGGTGGCGGTCTTCTTGATCACCGGGAGCTGCAGTTTGCCGAAGAAGATCTCGCCGATCTGCTTGGGCGAGCCGAGGTTGAACTGGCCGCCGGCCAGCTCATAGGCCTGCTGCTCCAGCTCCATCAGGCGCGCGCCGATTTCGCGCGACTGGGCATCGAGCTTCGCGGTGTCGATCAGCACGCCATTGCGTTCGATCTTCTGCAGTACGATCTGGGTCGGCAGCTCGACCTTCTCGTAGATGTAGGTCAGGCCCGGGTCCTTCAGCACGTGCGGCAGCATGGTCTGGTGCAGGCGCAGGGTGATGTCGGAATCCTCGGCCGCGTATTCCTTGGCGCGCTCCAGCTCCACCTGGTCGAAGCAGATCATGTTGGCGCCCTTGCCGCACACGTCGACGAAAGGAATCGTGGTGTAGCCGAGGTGGCGCATCGCCATGGTGTCCATGTCGTGCGGCTTGTGCGATTCGAAGACATACGACTGCAGCAGCGTGTCGTGATTGACCCCGCGCAGCGTCACGCCATGGTTGTTAAAGATGTGCATGTCGTACTTCAGGTTCTGGCCGAGCTTGGGCTTGCTTGGGTCCTCCAGCCACCCACGCATGCGCTCCAGCACCTCTTCGCGCGGCAGTTGTTCCGGCACGCCGGCGTAGCGGTGGGCCACCGGGATGTAGGCGCCCTTGCCCGCTTCGACCGACAGCGAGATGCCGACCATCTGCGCCGTCATCGGGTCGAGCGAGGTGGTTTCGGTGTCGACCGAGGTCAGTTCGGCGGCATTGGCCAGGGCCAGCCATTGATCGAGCTGTTCCCAGGTCGTGACCAGTTCGTAGTCGCCCTTGATGATCGGCATGCCGGGCAGCGTCTCCTGCGCGCCTTCCGGCGAGTTCAGCGCCGGCGCGCCCACGCCAGGACCCTGGGACAGTTCGCGCAGCATGGTCTTGAAGCCGTAGCGCTGGAAGAACTCGCGCAGCGCCTCCTTGTCTTCCGGACGGCCGACCAGGCTTTCCTCGATCGACACCACGTGGTTGACCAGGTCGCAGTCGGTCTTCACCGTGATCAGCTCGCGGCCCTTCGGCAGCCACTCCAGCGCCGCGCGCAGGTTTTCGCCGACCGCGCCGCCAATGCTGTGCGCGTTCTCGATCACGCCGTCGAGCGAACCGTGCAGGGTCAGCCACTTGAGCGCCGTCTTCGGGCCGCACTTGTTCACGCCCGGCACGTTGTCGACGGTGTCGCCGATCAGGGTCAGGTAGTCGATGATGCGGTTCGGCGGCACGCCGAACTTGGCCAGCACGCCGGCTTCGTCGAGCTTTTCGTTGCTCATCGTGTTGATCAGGGTGACCTTGTCGTTCACCAGCTGGGCCAGGTCCTTGTCGCCAGTGGACACAATCGTGTTCATTCCCTTGGCGGCGGCCTGCACGGCCAGCGTGCCGATCACGTCGTCCGCTTCCACACCCTCGACCATCAGGATCGGCCAGCCCAGGTGGCGCACCGCCTCGTGGATCGGGCCGATCTGCTTGCCCAGGTCTTCCGGCATCGAGGCGCGCGTCGCCTTGTACTCGGGGTACATGTCGTCGCGGAAGGTTTTACCCTTCGCATCGAACACGCAGGCGATATAGGCGGCGGGATAGTCGGCGCGCAGGCGGCGCAGCATGTTGACCATGCCGTGCATCGCCCCGGTCGGGAAGCCGTCGGGGCTGCGCAGGTCGGGCAGCGCATGGTAGGCGCGGTAGAGGTAGCTGGAGCCGTCAACGAGCAGCAGGGTATTTTGCATAGTGGGAATGAATAGTGAAGCTGGCCGGGTGGCCGAAAGTGACAGGCATTATCGCAGAATCCGGACAGGCCTGAGAGCGCCTGAGGGAGGCTATAGCTTGCTTCGGGAGTAACAAAATGCGTACACTGAGCCTTTCGGGGCGTCTGCAATCGGCCCACTTTGCGGACATTCGATAGAGCGAGTCCAGCCAACCCAACGGGCCTATGGAGACGCGGAACCAATAACACATTTAGCGAGATGGAAGCCAAATCTGACCTCCCGTTTTTCCAGTTCGAAAGTGCTGATTCCTTAGCTCAGTTCTCCATTTGGATGATTCCGACTACGGGTGGCGGGATAGTTAGCATCATCGCTTGGGATTGGGGTGGGTGGAATCTGGTTGCTGCAGTTGTGTTGGTATGCTTGCTCTTGATCCTTGGTCTGCGTTCGTCCATCACAGTGCGCGCGGATCAAGTCAAGGTTGTTCGCAAATGGTTCTTCGTCCCATATAGGACCTACACCTCGCCATGTATCGAAGAAGTTTCATTTGGTGGTGACTGGGGACTTGACGAGGGCGCGATGGGAGTGGTCGTTCGCATGAATGGTCAGGACATTCACTTAGGTACCTCAAAGAACATGCACTATCTGTATGAGTCGCTACGTGAGGTTGCCTATACCGGTCGCCAGCTAGCCCACAGGTAAGTATCGAAACCCAACGTCTGCTCAGGGTCGATTGTGTTGAAAAACTCGGCTACGTTGACCCCTGGACAGAAATCCTGCCGGCCTCGACTGGCCAGAACCGCCGCTGTTGAACGATTGCGGAATAGTTGGACATGTAAGACATACCAAAATTGTTGCCGCTCGACTTTTTCAACACAATAGGTCGATAGCGGACCTATCAAAGGTCCGCTATCGACGACACGTCGACGTCAGCAATCCTCGCGTTTCAAGAAAAGCCCATGAAGGAGACAAACAGGCATGCCGACCCGGGAAGACATCGCTCTTTTGGCGACATACAACGCGTCCATGAATACGAAGCTGTATGCCGCCGCAGCGACCTTATCAAAGGACGCGCTGGTCGCCGACCGCGACGCCTTCTTCGGCTCGATCATGGGCACCCTGAACCATATCGTTGCCGGCGACACGATCTGGCTGCGCCGCTTCATGGGGCATCCCGCAAGCTTCCCTTCGTTGCACGCCATGGCCGACATTCCGGCGCCGTCGGGTCTTGCGTATATCTACAGTGACGATCTCGATACGCTCCTGGCACATCGCAAGCAGCTCGACGCAATCATCGAAGCCTTTGCGGCTGAGGTAACGGACAGCGACCTCGCACAAGTGCTCACATACAAAAACTCGCGTGGCGAGTGCCGCAAGCACTTCGGCAGTCTGCTGCTGCACCTGTTCAACCATCAAACCCATCACCGTGGCCAGGCAACGACCTTGCTGTCGCAAGCGGGCGTCGATGTCGGCGTCACCGACCTGCTCGAATGGATTCCCGAGCACTGTTGACCACGGCAAAAAACTGCCCCAGCGGCCGATCGGCGTTCCACAACAGGCGCCGAACACAACACGGTCCAGCCCGACAGCGCCCCGGCCGAGAACGAAAATCACACTTTTCACAGGGAACGGTGTCGGTTTGTTACAATGGTCTAATCAATACAAGGTGATCATCATGCCGCGCACATTTCTCCGCCTGAGCGTCCTTCCCCTCGCCCTGCTGACCGGCCTTGCCTGGGCCCAGCAGGCGGCGACGACGACCCAGCAGCAACCGCCGACGGAACGCATCGAACCGGGCAGCGATGTGCCGACGACGAATATTCCGCCGCGCCGCGGCACGCAGATCAAGGAAAAGCGCGCCAACGACGGCACGGTCACCGAGATCGAAGTGCAAAGCGGCAAGAGCCGCTACATCCTGCGTCCGAACAACCCGGCCGGCAACGCCCAGGCCGGTGACGCCCAGAGCAGCGCCTTCCGTGCACCGCAATGGCAGGTGATGGAATTCGACATCGGCCCGAAGAAGCAAGCCGCGGGTGAAGACGCCGCAACCGCACCGGCGGCCGCGGCAGGTTCGCGCGGCACCGCTGGCGCGGCCGCTGCGGGCGCGCCGGCAGGCAAGCCCGCCGGCAAAGTACCGCCGGCCACGGTACCGATGACGACACCGGCCGAGGTGCCGCCGCCGCCACCGCTGCCGACGACCCAGCGCTGACCCGACCACCGCGGGGCATCTGCCCCGCCGCTCCACTTTTTCATTCTTGCTCCCACGATGGCAGTTTTCACCGCGGTCACACTGGATGACCTCACCCAGTGGATCAAGCAGTTCCCCCTTGGCCAGGCACTCGCCCTCGACGGCATTGCCTCCGGCATCGAAAACAGTAACTTCTTCCTGACCGTCGAACGCGGCGAGTATGTGCTCACCATTTTCGAGAATCTGGATTTCGAGCAGTTGCCCTTCTATATAGGCCTGATGCGCCACCTGGCCGAGCGCGGCATTCCGGTGCCGGCGCCGGTCGCCAACCATGATGGCGAACTGGTGGTGCCCTTGCAGGGCAAGCCCGCCGTGATCGTCACCAAGCTGGCGGGCAGCTCGCAGATGGATCCGCAGCCTGTGCACTGCGCCGAAGTCGGCGCCATGCTGGCGCGCATGCACCTGGCGGCCCAGGACTTCCCGCTGGCGCAGCCGAACCTGCGCGGCCTGGCGTGGTGGAGCGCGACGGCGCCGACCGTGCTGCCCTTCCTGTCGCAGGACAACGCACGCCTGCTGCGCGAGGAAGTGGCTGCCCAGGAAGCGTTTGCCGCGAGTGAAGCGTATGCGCGCCTGCCGCGCGGCCCCGTGCATGCCGACCTGTTCCGCAACAACGTGATGTTCGTTGGCGAAAAGCTGACGGGCTGCTTCGATTTCTATTTCGCCGGCGTCGATACCTGGCTGTTCGACCTCGCGGTGACCGTCAACGACTGGTGCATCGATCTCGCCAGCGGCAAACTGGACGCGGCGCGGGTACAGGCGCTGCTGGACGCCTACCGCGCCGTGCGGCCCTTCACCGCCGAGGAAATCGATGCCTGGCAGACCATGCTGCGCGCGGCCGCGCTGCGTTTCTGGCTGTCGCGCCTGTACGACCTGCACGTGCCGCGCGCCGCGGAAATGCTGACGCCGCACGATCCAACCCATTTCGAGCGCATCCTGCGCGACCGCATTGCCAGCCCGGCGCCGGGCCTGGCCGCTTAACACGATGAACAACATGCCTGCAATGACCGGCTGGACCTGGCTCAAGGAAGGAGCCGGCCTGTTCCGCAAACAACCCGCCGCGCTGACCACCCTGCTCTTCGCGAACATCCTGGTCAGCCTCCTGATCGGTTTCGTGCCGCTGCTCGGCCCGATGCTCGCCGTGGTGCTGATCCCCTCGTTCTCGATGGCCTTCATGAAGGCCTGCCTGATGATCGAGAACGGCGAGCGCGTCACCCCGGTCGTGGCGCTGACGGGTTTTCGCCAACCGGTGTTCGCGCAACTGTGCAAGGTGGGCTTGATCTACCTGGTCGTCTCGCTGCTGCTGAACCTGATTGCCCGTTTCGCGATCGATCCTGCCTTCTTCCAGCAGTTCCCAGGGGGAGAGGCGAGCAAGATGCCCGAGGTGACGGGCTCGACCATGCTGACGCTGTTCCTCGTGTCGGCACTAAACATGAGCGTGCTGATCGCGCTGTCCTTTGCCGCGCCCCTGGTCTACTGGCAGCAGATGGGTGCGGGCAAGGCGGCCTTCTACAGTTTCTTCGCGGTCTGGAAGAGCGCGCGCGTGTTCGTCGTGCTGCTGCTGGCCTGGTTCGCGGTCCTGTTCGCGCTGTGCATCGTGTTCACGCTGCTGCTGGGCGGCTCGAACGTCGCGCGCGTGGCCATCATGTGGCTGATCTTCCTGTTCATCCTGCTGCTGCAGTGCTCGCTGTACGCGGCTTACCGCCGCATCTTCGGCAAGCCCGTCGAGGCCGGCGCCGCCCGGGTCAGCCTGGAGAAGTAAGTCTTTACCGATGCGAACAGGCAGCCTGTGCATCGGCTGCCTGTGCCAGCGCCGCTTAGCGCGAGATGCGCTCCAGCTTGGCCACCGACAGGTCGAGCACCTTGATGCCGGACGGGCCGAAGTTGATCTGGGCCCGCGCCGCGCCCGCCCCGCCTTCGATATTCACGATCACGCCCTCGCCGAACTTGGCGTGCGCCACCGTTTCGCCGATGCGCCAGCCCGAGCCGCCGCCCGACTTCTGGGTGATCTGCTGGGCGATCTTGTTGTCGCTGCCGGCATTACGGAAGGCCGCGTCGTCCCAGGCGGTCGGCGCCTTTTTGTTGGCGAACCAGTGGCTCTGCACGCGCGGCGACAGCCACTTCAGCGCTTCCTCGGGCAGCTCGTCGAAGAAGCGCGACTTCATGTTGAAGCGGGTCTGACCGTGCAGCATGCGCTGCTGGGTAAAGCTCATGTAGAGGCGCTTCCGCGCACGCGTGATCGCCACGTACATCAGGCGGCGCTCCTCGTCCACGCCATCCATCTCGCGCGAGCTGCTCTCGTGCGGGAACAGGCCTTCCTCCAGTCCGGTAATGAAGACGGCGTCGAATTCCAGGCCCTTGGCCGAGTGCACGGTCATCAGTTGCATCGCGTCCTGGCCGGCCTGCGCCTGGGCGTCGCCCGCTTCGAGCGAAGCGTGGGCGAGGAAGGCCGCCAGCGGCGACATGACCGATGGCAGCGGCGCGTCGGCGTCGAGGATCTCGAGGCCGTCCTGGTTCAGGATCGCGTCGCCGGCCTGGGCTTGCGCGGGCGGGCCGAGGTGGGCCGGCGCCTGCTGGCCGAAACCTTCTTCCTGCACGAACTGGGTGGCGGCGTTGACCATCTGCTCGAGGTTTTCGATGCGGTCGGCGCCTTCCTTTTCGTTGGCGTAATGGGTCAGCAGGCCGCTGCGCTCCAGCACCACGCGCACCATTTCCGGCAGCGGCAATTGCTGGGTCTCGAAACGCGCGCCTTCGATGAGCTTGACGAAGGCGCCGAGCGAGCTGCCGGCCTTGCCGGTCATGTAGGGCACGGCCGCGTACAGCGAGACGCCATAGGTGTCGGCGGCCATCTGCAACTGCTCGATCGAGCGCACGCCGATGCCGCGCGTCGGGAAGTTCACCACACGCAGGAAGGCGGAGTCGTTGTGCGGGTTGTCCATCAGCTGCAAATAAGCGATGGCGTGCTTGACCTCGGCGCGCTGGAAGTAGCGCAGCCCGCCGTAGACCGTATACGGCAGGCCGGCGGCGAACAGCGCATGCTCGATGACGCGGCTTTGCGCATTCGAACGGTAGAGGATGGCGATTTCGCTGCGCGGCACGCCGTCGGCCATCAGGCTCTTGGCTTCCTCGATGATCCACTGGGCTTCTTCGAGATCCGACGAGGCCTCGTAGATGCGCACCGGCTCGCCCTGCCCTGCGTCGGTGCGCAAATTCTTCCCTAAGCGCTTCGTGTTGTTGGCGATCAGGTAGTTCGCGCTGTCGAGGATGTGGCCGTGCGAGCGGTAGTTCTGTTCGAGCTTGATCAGGTTCTGGACCTGGAAGTCGCGCTCGAAGGCGGTCATGTTGCCGACGTTCGCGCCGCGGAAGGCATAGATGCTCTGGTCGTCGTCGCCGACGGCGAAGATGGCGCCGCCGCTGCCCTCGCCGTGGCCGGCCAGCAGCTTCAGGAGGTTGTACTGCAGGTCGTTGGTATCCTGGAACTCGTCGACCAGCACGTGCTTGAAGCGCATCTGGTAGTGCTGGCGCAGCGGAGCGTTGCGCGAGAGCAGCTCATACGAGCGCAGCAGCAGCTCGGCGAAATCGACCACGCCTTCGCGCTGGCATTGCTGGTCGTAGAGTTCATACAGCTCGACCATCTTGCGCTCGATCGGGTCATAGGCCTCGACCTGGCCGGCGCGCAATCCCTGCTCCTTCGCATTGTTGATGAAGTACATCAGGTTCTTCGCCGGGTATTTCTCGTCGTCGACGTTCGCCGCCTTCAGCAGGCGCTTGATCATCGACAACTGGTCCTGCGAATCGAGGATCTGGAAGGACTGCGGCAGCGCCGCATCCTTGTAATGCGTGCGCAGCAGGCGGTTGCACAGGCCGTGGAAGGTGCCGATCCACATGCCGCGCGTGTTCACGGGCAGCATGGCGGACAGGCGCGTCAGCATCTCCTTCGCCGCCTTGTTGGTGAACGTGACGGCCATGATGCCGGCCGGGCCGACCTGCCCGGTCTGGATCAGCCAGGCGATGCGCGTGGTCAGCACGCGGGTCTTGCCCGAGCCGGCCCCCGCCAGGATCAGCGCGCTCTGCGGCGGCAGGGTCACGGCCGCGAGTTGTTCGGGATTGAGGTTGTGAAGGAGATTCTGCATGCGCCCATTATACCGCCGGGATTTACTGTATGCCCATCCAGTCGAGGCGCTATCTTGAGGGGATTATGCCGAAATAATATTTCATGAATGCAATTATTATGAAATATTCTTTCAAGACATATCACAGTACCATCTACCAATCGTCAACTTCTTTTCTATACAAAAAGATTAGACCAGCATTCATCTGGCGGCAACTGCGCCTAACTCAGCAGTATCGACGCGCAATTCTACCGCGCGCCCCCTGTTCCAGAATTCGCTTAACTTAACAACAAAGACGCGAACACATCGCGAGGCCCATTACGACCCAACCATTTTCAAGCCGCAAGGCCGTGCACGCGTTTTCGGGTCGGGCTGAACTTCGTCACCGCGTGCAGGCCGGCTTACTGTCAAAAGGAGAGTCACATGCTTAATCGAGTGGTTACTGTTGCCGCCCTCGCTGTCGGCGGGATGATGCTGTCGAAACAGATGAAGAAGAACCGTGGTTCGGGCAATGACTCGTCGATCATCGAATCGATCGAGGTCAACGTGCCCCTGCGCACCGCCTACAACCAGTGGACCCAGTTCGAAGACTTCCCTCAGTTCATGAAGAGCGTCCACGAGATCCGCCAGCTCGACGACAAGCGCCTGCACTGGAAGGCCAATGTCGCCGGCGAAGAGAAGGAATGGGATGCCGAAATCACCGAGCAGATCCCGGACAAGCGCATCGCCTGGCGCAGCATCGGCGGCGTGCGCAATGGCGGCGTGGTCACTTTCCACAAGATCTCGGACAACGTGACCCGCGTCACCCTGCAGATGGACTACACGCCGGAAGGTGTGCTGGAAACCATCGGCGACGCTTTCGGCGCGGTGCGCATGGAAGCGCGCAGCAACCTGTCGAACTTCAAGGAGCTGCTCGAGAAGCGCGGTTCGGAAACGGGTGCATGGCGCGGCAAGATCAACCAGCACTGAGCTGGTGCCTAGCCTAGCCCATGAATGAAAACGCCACCTCGCGGTGGCGTTTTTTTTGGCTTGCTCGAACCGTAGGGTGGGCACCCCGTGCCCACGCGTTACGTGCGCATCCCTTCCTGTTGGCGGTGTAGCGTCGCTCGCAACATCAAGCGAAGCCCAGGCTGCTGGTCATTGCAGATTTTTCGGGCGATACCTCGCTGCTGACGACTACGGGCCTGTGCGTAACGCGTGGGCACGGAGTGCCCACCCTACGGGTCTTTGCGGGCGATACCTTGCGCTGATGACTACGGACCAGTACGTAACGCGTGGGCACGGGGTGCCCACCCTACGGATCACCGCCGCAAGGCGAGGTCAAACGTCTCCGCGCATGCCGCTGTTGATCACCACACCCGGCAACGCTTGACCGCCGCCATCGGCTGCCCCGGCTTGCAGTTGAAGGCCTTTTCGAACTCCGGCATGTTGATGACCACGCCGTTGACCCGGTACTTGCCCGGCGAGTGGGGGTCCGTGGCGGCCGAGACGCGCAGGTTTTCCGGGCGGTCGTTTTCGCAGGCCCATTGGGCGTAGCCGACGAAAAAGCGCTGCTCCGGGCTCAGGCCATCACGCAAGGGCTGGGCCTGCTGCGGCATGCTCGCCATCTGGTTCTTCCAGGCCATCCAGCCGAGGATCAGGCCGCCCAGGTCGGCCACGTCCTCGCCCAGGGTCAGCTTGCTGTTGATCTTGATGTCGTCCACCACCTTGTACTTGCCGTACTGCTCGACGATGCATGCGGCCCGCTCCTCGAAGGCCTTGCCGTCCTTCTTCGTCCACCAGTCCTTCAGGTTGCCCTGGGCATCGAACTGGCGGCCCTCGTCGTCGAAGGCGTGGGTCAGCTCGTGGCCGATGGTGCCGCCGGTGTTGCCGTAGTTCGGCGCGTCATCCATCTTCGGATCGAACAGCGGCGGTTGCAGCACCCCGGCCGGGAAGTTGATGTCGTTCATCTGCGGATTGAAATAGGCGTTCACCGTAGGCGGCGTCATCAGCCACTCGGCGCGGTCGAGCGGCTTGCCGATCTTGGCGAGCTGGCGGCGGTTCTCGAAGGTCTTGCCGCGCACCACGTTGCCGGCGAAATCGTCCGCACGCACTTCATAGCGCGAATAATCGCGCCAGGTGTCCGGATAACCGATCTTGTTGACGATGGCGTCGAGCTTTTCCTTCGCGCGCTTCTTGGTGTCCGCGCTCATCCAGGCCAGCGATTCGATGTCCTTGGCCATCGCCTCCTCGATCTGGCGCGTCATGTGCAGGGCCTTGGCCTTGAGTTCCGGCGAGAAGGCGCGCGCCACGAATTCCTGGCCGAGGGCTTCGCCGAGCTGGCGGTCGACCAGTTGCACGCAGCGCTTCCAGCGCGGCTGCTGGCGCTCGACGCCGCGCAGGGTCTGCATGAAGAAGGCAAAGTGGGGCTCGTCGAACTGCGGCGACAGCGCCGGCGCCATCGCCTCCAGCACATGCCAGCGCAGATAGGTCTTGATCGCACCCAGGTCTTCCGTGCGCAATTGCCCGTTGAAGGCCTTGAAGAAGGCCGGCTCGGTGACGTTGAAGCTGTTCACGCCCGGCTGGTCGAGCGCGGCCAGGTAGGCTTTCCAGTCGAAGCCCGGCGTCATTTTTTGCAGGGCCTTCAGGTCCATCTTGTGGAACAGTTTATAGGGGTCGCGCTTCTCGACCCGGGTCAGCGAGGCCTTCGCCAGGGCGGTCTCGATACGCATCACGGTCGCGGCCGAACGTTTGGCCACTGCGGAGGCTTCGCCGGCCAGGCCGAACATGGTGGCCAGGTGGGCTTCGTACCTGGCGCGGATGTCCTTCGACCGTGCGTCGGTCTTGAGGTAATAGTCGCGGTCCGGCAAGCCCAGGCCGCCGCCACTGGCAAACGCAATCACGCGGCTCGAGTCGCCGAAATCCTGGTTCGCGCTGAAGCCGAAGAAAAAGTCGTCATCCGACAGCGCTACTTGCAGCGCGGCCAGCACCTGCGGCAGCTCGCGGGTCGACTTCATCGCATCGATCCGCTCGAACCAGGGCGTCAAAGGCGCCGCGCCGCGCTTGGCGATCGCGCCCTCGTCCATGCAGGCGCCGAAGTAGTCGCCGATCTTCTGCTGCGCGCTATTCCTGCCCTCGCGCTGTTTCGCCAGGCCGTCGAGGATGCCCCAGAGGTAGCGCTGGTTGTCCTGCGCCAGCTTGCTGTAGACCGACCAGCGCGCCTGGTCGGCCGGGACCGGGTTGTTCTTCATCCAGCCGCCGCAGGCGTACTGGTAGAAATCGACGCAGGGATCGGCGCCCCTGTCCATCGAATTCACGTCCAGGCCGGGCGTGTAGGGGAAGGTAGTGGCCGGACGCTCGGGCTGCGCGGTCGGGGCGGTCTGGGCGGAAGCGAAGGCGGCGGTGGCGGCAAGCGACACGGCCAATGCGATGCGGGTGAGGTGCAGCATGAGAAGGAATCCCGAAAAGTGATCGCTCATGCTGACACAGAAATATTGCCTAAGCAACATCAAGAGATTGCCATGCCGGCAAGACCGCAGCATACTCAGGCGCCAGCCTGTCCGCCCCGGCCAAGCTTCGACACCCTGAGATCACGCTCCCATGAGTCCTACCCAAAAGCAAGCATTCGTATCGATGTTGCTGGTCGCCGCCTTGACCGGCCCCTTGTATTACCTGATCGCGGTGTTCACGATACCGATCGGTCTCGGCTTCCTCATGCTGGTATTCGACAAACCGGTCCTGGCCATGTATCCGCTCCTGTTCGCGGGACAGGAATATTCCAGGGACGTCGTCAGGTATGCCCTGGATACCCGCGTGAGTTTCCTGCTCACGCTGCTCCAGTGGGTGCTGATCGCGTGGCTGTACAGCCGCAAGGCCCCGGATGTCAGCCGCCCGATGCAGTTCGGGGTGGCCCTGCTCGTGGCCCTGCTCGTCGGCCTCGCCTTCTTCGTCCTGTTCTACGCGACAGGCATCCAGATCGTCTCGCCGATGCGCTGGCATATGTAAGGTAACGCGGTCCAGCGCACGCAGCACGAAAAACAAAGGCCGCTGCCCAGCGGGCAGCGGCCTTTGTTTGGCCTTGATGATTGGCCACTTCCCTGGCCTTTCCTGCGGCCGGCCCTCAGAGGCCGGCCGGCTGAACATCAGGCCAGCGGATCGATCACGAAGGCCGGCATCGCCCCGTTGCCGCGGGCGGCTTCGAGGAATTTGTCGGAGGTGATCAGGGCCTCGTTGATGGTGACGTCCATGTCCAGGTAGCGGTAGGTGCCCAGGCGGCCCACAAAAGTGACGTTGGTTTCGCCCTGCGCCAGCTTGATGTAGCGCTCGAGCTGCTGCTTGTCGCGCGCCATGCGGATCGGATAGTAGGGAATGTCTTCCTCGCCGCACTGGCGGCTGTATTCCTTGTAGAGCACCGTGCCTTCGTGCTGTTCCCACGGCGAGAAATGCTTGTGCTCGGTGATGCGGGTGTAGGGCTGGGCGTCGTCACAGTAGTTGACGACGGCATTGCCCTGGTAGTCGCCCTTGTCGCGGAACATCTCGAAGTCCAGGGTGCGGTAAGGCAGGCGGCCTTCGACGTGCTTGAACCAGGCGTCGATCGGGCCGCTGTAGAACACGTGGTCGTACTGCGATTTCTGGTCCGGGTCGAAGCGGGTGTTCAGGTGGACGGTGACGCCGTCGACCTTCAGGATGTTCTCGACCAGCGCGGTGTAGCCCTCGGCCGGCATGCCCTGGTATTTGTGGTTGAAGTAGTTGTCGTCGTAGTTGAAGCGCACCGGCAGGCGTTTGAGGATGCTCGCCGGCAGTTCCGACGGCTCCATGCCCCACTGCTTGACGGTATAGGTCTTGAAGAAGGCTTCGTAGAGTTCACGGCCGACGAAGCGCAGGGCCTGCTCTTCGAAGGTTTGCGGGTTCTCGATCGACTTGTCGCCCAGCTCGGCCAGGAAGGCCTGGGCCTCGGCCGGACGCATGGTCTTGCCGAAGAACTGGTTGATGGTGAGCAGGTTGATCGGCAGCGTGAAGACGCGCCCGCCGGTGATGGCCTTGACGCGGTTCACGTAAGGCTTGAACTCGGCGTAGCGGTTGACGAACTCCCAGGCACGCTCGTTATCCGTGTGGAAGATGTGCGGTCCGTAGATGTGCACCATGACGCCGGTCTCGGCGTCGCGTTCGGAATGGCAGTTGCCCGCGATATGCGGGCGCGATTCAAATACTTCGACCTTGTGGCCGGCTTGTGCGAGCTGGTTTGCAATGACAGCTCCGGAAAACCCAGCGCCTACAATGGCGATATTCTTTGTCATTTGATCATCCTAACTATTTTAGTAGCCATCTCTTGCGGCGAAATTTGGTCCAGCGTTCCTCCGTCGCGACTTGTGCATGTCGCGGGGGCGGCACGCGGAATTTACGGAGGCGGGCGAGGCTGGAAAACCCTCGAACCGCATGCCGTAATCGATCCGATTATACGGAGCTGGTCTGTTTTTCGTTGTTCGATAGACTACAGCAACACATTTGCAAAAAATGCAATTCTTTGTGTTTTTATACATGCATATGAGCAACGCCGCGTTCAAAAACAGGCATACTGGCGGATGCATGAAAATGCTGTCCGGACCGCCGGGCGCCCGACGCGCCGCGGTCCTCTTCCGAGTCGACACGTAGAAAAGGAATGCAATGCTGCCTACCCGTCCCCTGGTCCGTACCCTCCTTGCCGGCCTGCTGGCCACCGCCCTCGCCGCCCCCGTCTTCGCCGCCGAGCCGGCATGGGTTACCAAGAGCAACGAGAACGCCAAAGTCCTGCTGAACGTCCTGGCCAAGTATTCGCCGGAAAGCGCGAGCACGCTGGGCGTGAACGGCTACGACGAACAGATCACCGACTTCTCGCGCGACCAGTTCGAGGCCACCAACAAGGACCTGCGCGCGGCGATCGCCGAGTACCAGAAGCGCCTCAAGGTCGAGACCGATCCGAAGGTCAAGCAGGACCTGGAGATCCTGATCAACAAGGCCAACGACCAGCTGCGCACCGCCGCGCTGGACCGCAAGTACTTCATGCCCTTCATCGACCTGACCGGCATGATGTTCGGCGTGATGCGCTCGACGCTCGACCCGCGCATCCCGAAGGAGCGCCAGCAGTCGCTGCTGGTGCGGCTCGACAAGTACGCGGGCCTGGCCAAGGGCTACCGCCCGGTCACCGAACTGGCGCACGAGCGCCTGCAGGAACGCCTGAAGGCCAACAAGAACCTGCTCGGCCCCTACAAGGGCGAGATCGAGCAGTCGCTGAACGACGCGCCGACCCTGCTCAAGGGCATGCGCGAACTGCTGGCCAAGAGCGGCCTGCAGGGCTGGGAACAGCGTTTCGACACGCTGGAAAAACAGCTGCTCGCGTATAACGCGCGCCTGAAGGCGGAACTGCTGCCGCGCGCCCGTACCGACCACCGCCTGCCGGCCGAGGTCTACGCCAACAACCTGCGCGAATTCGGCGTCGACATCAGCCCGCAGGAGCTGATCGCCAAGTCGCTGACCTCCTTCGCCGAGATCCGCAACCAGATGCAGATCACGGCCAACCTGATCGCCAAGGAACGCGGCTTCAAGAACGCCGACTACCGCGCCGTCATGCTCGAGCTGAAGAAGGACCAGATCCCGCTCGACAAGGTGATGCCGATCTATGCCGACCGCCTGGCCTCGCTCGAGTCGGCGGTGCGCCAGCAGCGCATCGTCACCCTGCCCGAGCGCAAGGCCGTGATCCGCCTGGCGACGATGGCCGAGAACGCGCAGCAGCCGGCGCCGCACATGAGCCCGCCACGCCTGATCGGCAACACCGGCGAATACGGCGAATTCGTGCTGACCACCGGCATGCCGCCCGACGCCTCGGGCAAGCGCATGGTGTTCGACGACTTCACCCATGAGGCCGGCACCTGGTCGATCACGGCGCACGAGGCCCGCCCCGGCCACGAGCTGCAGTTCGCCAAGATGATCGAGACCGGCGTCTCGACCGCGCGCGCGGTGTTCGCCTTCAACAGCGTCAACGTCGAAGGCTGGGCGCTGTACGCCGAAGCCGAGGTCCAGCCCTACGAGCCGCTCGACGGCCAGCTGTTCGCCCTGCAGGCCCGCGCCATGCGCGCGGCGCGCGCCTTCCTCGACCCGATGGTGAACCTGGGCGAGATCACCCCGGACGGCGTGAAGCAATTCCTGATGCAGGACGTCGGCCTGTCCGAAGGCATGGCGACCCAGGAAATGCAGCGCTACACCTTCCGCGCGCCGGGCCAGGCCACCTCCTACTTCTACGGCTACCAGCGCCTGATGGAAACCCGCCAGGCCGCCGAAGTGGTCCTGCGCGAGAAGTTCGACCGCCAGAAGTTCAACGACTTCGTGCTGGCCCAGGGCCTGGTGCCGCCGACGCTGCTGCGCAAGGCGGTGATGGAAGAGTTCGTGCCGGCGATGCGCAAGTAAGCGGTTCCGACGCAACAAGGAAGGCCGGGATGCTCACCCATCCCGGCTTTTTTATTGTTTGCGGCGACCGTAGGGTGGGCACTCCGTGCCCACGCGTTACGTGTTTATCCGCAGTCGGCGGCTGCGCGTTGTCGCTCCGCGGCGTAGCCATCACTGGCGACGCCAACGAAACGCTTTGGGAACCGTCGACAGCTTGCGTCGGTCTCGACTAGCCGACGACCGCCACTGTTCACGCTTTCGCGTGGGCACGGGGTGCCCACCCTACGGTCGACGCCACGTTTCAAAACAAAAGGCCGGGGTGCACAAGCATCCCCGGCCTTATTTATTGAACGCGTTGTTGGTTATCCGCGCACCGCCACCGGCTTGGCCGTCCCGTTGCGCAGCGATTCCTGGATCACGCCGCGCGTCGTGCGCTCGGCATTGCGCTGTTCCTGCTCCATCTGCTTGCCCAGGTCTTCCATCTTCTTGCCGGCCGCTTCCATCGGCTTGCCGGCTTCCTCCATCTGCTTGCCGAGGGCTTCCATCTTTTCTTCGTTGAAGGTGACGGCGGCCAGCGCCATCTTCGCGCCGAGCGCGCCCATGGACGCGCCGTGGCGGCCCATTTCCGCGCCCTGCCCGCCCATCTGCGCCCCGATCGCCTCCATCGGCGCCCAGGCGTCGCCCGCACGCTTGAGCGCCGCCGGATCCTGCACGATGTATTCCTTGCCGCCTTGGCGGAACCAGAGGAAGTCGCCCTTCACGCTGCGCTTGAGTTCCTTGACGCGCTTCTGGGCGGCATTGTCGCCCGTGATCGAACTGCCGGCGCCGCGCACCAGGGCGAAGGGCTCGCCGCCGTCGCTCGCCTGCATGGTGCGGTTGATGGTGATGCCGTCGCCCGCCTGGACCGGCAGCAGCGGCAGGGCGCAGGCGGCGGCGAAGGCGGCCAGCAGCAGCGGGCGCTTGAAGGAACGGGATGCAAACGGGGATGCAAAGCGGGTGTCCTGCATGATCTTCTCCATGAGCGTGTGTCGATGGAGAAAGAATAGGACAGGCGGCTGGCGCCTGCCCGCGCCGTGCGACGAACGGTCGCTTTCGCGGAACAGGCGACAGAAAAGCGGAGGTTTTAGTAGACCACGACCGAGCGGATCGACTCGCCCGACTTCATCAGGTCGAAGCCTTCGTTGATGCGGTCCAGCGGCAGGTGGTGGGTGATCAGGTCGTCGATGTTGATCTTGTTTTCCATGTACCAGTCGACGATCTTCGGCACGTCGGTGCGGCCGCGTGCGCCGCCGAAGGCCGAACCTTTCCATTCGCGGCCGGTGACCAGCTGGAACGGACGGGTCGAGATCTCGGCGCCGGCTTCGGCCACGCCGATGATGATCGACTGGCCCCAGCCCTTGTGGCAGCACTCGAGCGCCTGGCGCATCGTGTTGACGTTGCCGATGCACTCGAAGGAGTAGTCGGCGCCGCCGTCGGTGAGCTGGACGATGGCGTCGACCACGTTGCCGACTTCCTTCGGATTGACGAAGTGGGTCATGCCGAACTTGCGCGCCATCTCTTCACGCGCCGGATTCAAGTCGACACCGATGATCTTGTCGGCGCCGACCATCTTGGCCGCCTGGATCACGTTCAGGCCGATGCCGCCCAGGCCGAACACCACGACGTTCGCGCCCGCTTCGACCTTGGCCGTGAAGATCACCGCGCCAATGCCGGTGGTGACGCCGCAGCCGATGTAGCAGATCTTGTCGAAAGGCGCGTCGGAACGGACCTTGGCCAGGGCGATCTCGGGAACCACGATGTAGTTCGAGAAGGTCGAGGTGCCCATGTAGTGGTAGATCGGCTTGCCGTCGAGCGAGAAGCGGGAAGTCGCGTCGGGCATCAGGCCGCGGCCTTGGGTGGAGCGGATCGCCTGGCACAGGTTGGTCTTTTGCGAGAGGCAGAATTTGCACTGGCGGCATTCCGGGGTGTACAGCGGAATGACGTGGTCGTCCTTCCTGACGCTGGTGACGCCCGGGCCGACGTCGACCACCACGCCCGCGCCTTCATGGCCGAGGATGGCCGGGAACAGGCCTTCCGGGTCGGCGCCCGACAGGGTGTAGTAGTCGGTATGGCAGATGCCGGTCGCCTTGACTTCGACCAGCACCTCGCCCGCCTTCGGGCCCTCGAGTTCGACTTCTTCGATCGTCAGCGGCTGACCCGCCTTCCATGCAATCGCTGCCTTGGTTTTCATGTGCTTTCCTCTACATGAGATGGATGAACGCGGACTGAGATCAGCCGCACAATTTTGCCATCATACCAAGCCAGCACGATCCTTGCCGCGCCCCTCCCCGCCGGAATTGCTGCAAATGCACATCGGGAGGGCCAAAAATATAGCACCGTTTATCGGTTTATACGGTTTTCAATTGTGCCCTGACGCAACGTTGCAACAACGGCAGCGCACGCTTGAGTTGACAATTGCCAGATACATACTTCCATGCATACACTGGTTGGGCCGTGTTTACGGTAATCAACGTTTGTACCAAACGTGCACGCGACCATAGAGATCGCGGCATTCCTATAGGCTTTCATACGGAGAAGTCAAATGGTTCAACGATTCACCCGCGCTTCGCGCACCCTCAGCCTGTGCATGCTTGCGGCCGCCGCCGGGATGCTCTGCAATTCCGCCAGCGCCGCTCCAGCGGACACCACCCGCGTCATCGTTGCATTCAAGCCAGGTGCGAAAGCGGCCGTGAAAGGCGTCGTCGCTGCTGCCAAGGGCGCAGTGAAACACGAAATCTTCGGCGCCAACGCCATGGCCATCGAAGTGCCCGTCGCCGCCCTCAAAGGCCTGCAAAACAATCCGAACGTCGAGTACGTCGAGGAGGACGCGAAACGCTATCCGCTGGCACTGACCAGCCCATCGACCGGCACGCCGTACGCGACCGGCCAGTTGGTGCCATACGGCATCAAGATGGTCCAGGCTGACCAATTGACCGACTCCGTCGCCGCCAACCGCAAGGTCTGCATCATCGACTCCGGTTACGACAACAGCCACGAAGACCTGTCGGGCAACGCCGTCACCGGCGAATACGACAGCGGCACCGGCTGGTGGTACACCGACGAGAACCACCACGGCACCCACGTCGCCGGCACCATCGCCGCGATCAACAACAGCGGCACCGGCGTGGTCGGCGTCAACGCCAACAAGCAGCTCAAGCTGCACATCGTGAAGGTCTTCGGCGCCGAAGCCTGGGCCTACTCGTCGACCCTGTCCTCGGCCGCCAACAAGTGCAAGGCCGCGGGCGCCAACGTCATCTCGATGTCGCTGGGCGGCTCGATGTCGAACAACACCGAGAAGAACACCTTCGCCTCGCTGGAAGCGGCCGGCATCCTGAACATCGCCGCCGCCGGTAACGACGGCAACACCCGCGCCTCCTACCCGGCCGGCTACGCCAGCGTGGTCTCGGTCGGCGCGGTCGACGAGAACAAGCAGTGGGCCACCTTCTCGCAGTACAACAGCAAGGTCGAGCTGGCAGGTCCCGGCGTCGGCGTGCTGTCGACCGTCCCGATGGGCGCCGGCCAGGAAGCCGTCCTGACGGTGGGCTCGACCACCTACGCGCCGAGCGCCATGGAAGGTTCGCCGGTCAAGACCGCGACCGCACCGCTGGCCGATTTCGGCATCGGCGACAAGATCAACACCGCCGTCTCGGGCAAGGTCTGCCTGATCCAGCGCGGCACGGTCGACTTCGCGGTCAAGGTCTCGAACTGCCAGAACAGCGGCGGCGTCGGCGCCGTGGTGTACAACAACGTGGCAGGCGCCTTCGGCGGCACGCTGGGCACCACCGTGACCAACATCCCGTCGGTCACCGCCACCGATACCGAAGGCGCGGCAATGAAGGCCCAGCTGGGCCAGACCGCCACCGTCGGCATCAAGACCTCGAACTACGCCTACTACGACGGCACCTCGATGGCCACGCCGCACGTGTCGGCCGTTGCGGCGCTGGTCTGGAGCTACTTCCCGACCTGTACCGCCGTCCAGATCCGCAGCTCGCTCGGCAAGAGCGCGCAAGACCTGGGCGCCGCCGGCCGCGACACCAAGTACGGCTACGGCCTGGTGCAGGCGAAGGCCGCCTACGACCGCATCAAGTCGCTGGGCTGCGGCAACTAAGCCAGCCACACCAGCGTGAATGCCGTCCGGCGCAAGCCGGGCGGCATTTTTATTTGGAATGCGGCTGCATCGTCAGGCCGATCAGGCGCGCCACCACGGTCGCCAGGTACATCAGGCCGGCGAACATCTCGATGCTGGCCAGCGCGCGCGCATGCACGGTGAGTGGAATCACGTCGCCGATCCCGGTGCTCGACAGCAGGGCGAAGCTCAGGTAGTTCAGTTCGGTCCAGCTGCGCGGCAGCTCGGGGTTGACGGCGGCGGCGAAGGAGCCCGGCACCAGCGCCTGCACCACGATGTAGAGGTGGGTGAAGCCCCAGGCCAGCAGCGTGAAGGTGGCGCCGGCCGCGAACAGCTCGTCGCGCGTGACCTTGCGGTCCTCCATCATGTAAGCGATCAGGCTGCCGGCGGCGTAGAAGTAGAACAGCGCTTCCAGTCCCGAAGACCAGGGCTGCAGGTAAGAGAGCCCGAACAGCATCTGCGCCGTCAGGAGCGCGATGATCGGCACGGCCATGGCCGCGCTGATCCAGGTATGGCCGGGCGTGCGGCGCACCATGTTGGTGGTGAAGGTGAGGATGACGATGCCGAAGGCATTGAAGGCGACGTGCCCGAACTGGGTCTTTTCCAGGAAGGGATACAGCAGCATGCCCAGCAACTGGGCCAGCAGCAGGATGGCGGACGGATGACGCCGGGTATGGACGATCAGGCGGAGCAGGCGCATCGGCTTCTCTTCGGTAAGCGTGGAGACGCGCCTATTGTATGCAAACCGCCGCGCCAGCCGGGCACGGGTTGGGCACGCATCGCGCCCAAGCGTGCCCGGCTGGCATGCCTTCAGGACTTCCTTTAGAACTTGTGGGTCAGCTTGACCGAGGCGAAGCGGCCGCGCGGATCGGTCTGGGTGTTGTCGAAGAACGCGCTCGACGAGGTCCACGACGGTTTCTCGTCGCCCAGGTTCAGCACCACGAAGTTGAGCGAGGTCGCCTCGTTCAGCTTGCAGCCGACGTTCAGGTCGAAGGTGCCGATCGAGGCCACACGCTCGAAGTTACGCGTCGGCTGGGCATAGCCGTCGACGTAGTTCCAGGTCAGGGTGTTGCTCCATGCGCCCAGTTCCCAGGTGGCCGAGGTCACGCCGCGCCACTTCGGGATCGAGCCGAACCAGTTGGTGCCGGCGCCGTTCGTCAGCGGCGCGCCCACGGACAGCGGCTCGGAGAACTTGAACACGCGGCTCAGCTGCGCATTCAGGTTCAGGCTGCCCCAGCCCGTGTTGCGGATGCGGTGGCGCAGGTCGATGTCGATGCCGCTGGCCAGCCTGTCGCCCATGTTGGCGTACTGGCGGTACAAGGTCACGATGCGCCCGTCGGCGTCGCGCGCGACCTTCTCCGGGGCCGCCGCCTCGTTGGCGAGGATGTTGTCCGCGCTTTCGGTGCCGATCACGCCGCTGGTGCGGATGCGGTAGTAATCGATGCCGATGCTGCTGCTGGCGTTGGGCGCGATCACGAAGCCGAGATTGACGTTCTTCGCGCGTTCCGGACGCAGCGCGTCGTTGGCGATCGTGATGTTGGTCACGCCGCGCGCCTGGGTCGGCGAGATCGGGTCGCGCGCGTCGACCACGGAACCGTAGCTCACCGCGGTCGAGTTGGTGATCTCGGGCAGCGAAGGCGCGCGGAAGCCGCGCGACACGGTGCCGCGCAGCAGCAGCCAGGGCGCGGCCTGCCAGCGCACGCTGCCCTTGGGCGAGAAGGCGCTGCCGAAGTCGTCGTAATGGTCGGCGCGGCCGGCCAGGTTGACGCTCAGATCCTTCAGCACCGGAATGTTCAGTTCGCTGAACAGCGCACTCACCTTGCGCTGTCCGTCGATGATGTTGATCGCCGGGCGCAGTTCGGTGCCGGTCAGGACCGCGGTCGAGGTCTGCGAGTCCATCTTCTCCTGGCGCCACTGGGCGCCGACGGCGAAGCCGAGCGCACCGGCCGGCAGCTCGGCCAGGGTGCGCGAGGCGGTGAAGTCCGCGACCACCAGTTCGGCCTTGGCCGGGCGCAGCGTCGACAGGCGCAGGCGCTCGCGCACCGCCTCGCTGTTCTGCGACTGGTCGGCGAAGTTGTAGCTGCCGTCAAGCAGGACCTTTTCGAACTCGTAGCGGTTGACGAAGTTCTGCACCGTTTCCTTCATCTTGCTGGCCGAGTGGCCGACCGATGCGTCGACATCCCAGCCCTGCCAGTTGCCGTTCACGCCGAACAGCACGCGGTGGAAGTCCACCTTGTCCTGCTTCATGCGCGGACCGAGGTCGAACAGGGTGGCGTTGAACGGCAGCGGCGTGCTGCCCGGGTTGTTCGGATGGCCGACCGGCAGGACCACCGCAATGTCGTCCAGCGCCTGGCGCTCGTTGTTCCACGCGCGCAGGCCGCTGCCGACCGTGAGCGGGGCGCTGAAGGTCTGCTCGGCCTTGCTGTAGCCGTACAGCAGGTCGGCATAGGCTTCGGCGTTGTCGTTCAGCTTGAGCGTGCCGCGCAGCGAAGTGTGCACGCGCTCGACGCCGGGAATCAGGGTCTTGTACTGGGCCGGGTTATACGCCAGCACCTGGCCGCTCTTGCCCGGGGTGAGATCGCCGTAGTTCTGCAGCGCCAGCGGGCCCTGGACGCCGCCGAGCAGGCGGGTCGGGTCGGTGCCGAAGTAGTTGGTCGGGGTCCAGGCCAGCATGCCGTTCGGCTGGTCGCGGAAGTCCGAGTCGCGCATCCACGCCACGTCGCTCTGCTGCAGCTTGTCGCGCTTGGTGCCGTCCACCGAGAACACCACGCTCCAGCCCTTCTCCGCCAGGTCGCCGGCGCCGGTCTGCAGCGCGAAGCTGCGCTCGTCCTGCCCGCTGCCTTCAGTCGATCTGCCGACCTGGACGCTCGCCTGGGTGCCCGTGAATTCCTTGTACAGGATGATGTTGACCACGCCGGCCACCGCGTCCGAACCGTAGACCGAGGACGCGCCGTCCTTCAGCACTTCGATGCGCTGCACCGCCGCCATCGGCAGGCTGTTCAGGTCGACGAAGACTTCCTGCAGGTTCTGGGCCGTGGCATAGCTGCTGACGCGCTTGCCGTTGACCAGGACCAGGGTGTTCTTCTGGCCCAGGCCGCGCAGCGACAGGCCCGAGGTGCCGGCCGAGAAGCTGGCGGTGAACTGTTCGTTATAGCTGTTGCCGCTGTTGGCCGAGAGCGAGCGCAGGACGTCGGCGACGCTGGTCTTGCCGCTGGCGGCCAGGTCCTTGGCGCTGAGCACCTGCACGGCGCTGGCGCCCTCTTTCTGGGTCGTGCGGATGCTCGATCCGGTGACGACGACGCGCTCCATCTGCTGGGCGGCGGCGAGGGAAGGGAAAACTGCGGCGGGGAAGGCCGAGGCGACAGCCAGGGCGATAGCGAGTGGTTTGATCATCGTGTTGTATGAAGTAAGAAAAAAATAAGGCGCCGCCGTCCCTGGCGTGCAGCCGGGCCGGGTGAACAACGCTGTTAAAAGGTGTGCGGCGGTGTGAATCAGGAAGAGGTGCACATGCTCGGCCGCATCAGGGGGCGGCAGCACAGTGCGGAACAGCAGCGGCAGGAATGGCGGAAGTGGGACATACGGCTTATGAGTGTTGCATTGACAGGCGAACTATAGCCGCCAGGTGTTGCGGATTGGAACGAATTAATTTGACTATGCTTATGCAACCGCGGGCGATGCGCTTCGCCCTGTGCCCACGCTACGGCAGCCGGAAAAAAAACCCCGCCTCGCGGGCGGGGTTCCTTCATCTTCGGGAAAGACCGCTCAGAACGCTTCCCACTCGTTCCCGGCGATCACCGGCTCCTTGCGCGCGGCCGACTGCGGCCCGGTGGCGGCAGGCTTGCGTGGCGCAGGCTTGGCCATCACGGGCGCCACGGCGCGCAACGGCGACGCCCCAGCACGGGCCGGCACTGGCTCAGTTGCCTGGGCGCCCTGCCCTTCGGCCAGGCGGAACACGGCCACCAGCGCATGCAGGCGGCCGGCCTGCGCCTGCAAGGACTCGGCCGCGGCCGCGGCTTCTTCGACCAGGGCCGAATTCTGCTGGGTCACCTGGTCCATCTGCGCGATCGCGCCGTTGACCTGCTCGATGCCTTCGCTCTGCTCGGAGGTCGCGGCGCTGATCTCGGCCACCACGTCGCTCACGCGGCGCACGCTCTCGACCACTTCCTGCATCGTCGCGCCGGCCTGGGCCACCAGCGCGCTGCCGGCGTCGACCCGCTCGACCGAGTCGCCGATGAGCAGCTTGATCTCCTTGGCCGCCGCGGCCGAGCGCTGCGCCAGGTTGCGCACTTCCGAGGCCACGACCGCGAAGCCGCGCCCCTGCTCGCCGGCGCGCGCCGCCTCGACCGCCGCGTTGAGCGCGAGGATATTGGTCTGGAAGGCGATGCCGTCGATGACGCCGATGATGTCGACCACGCGGCGCGAGGAGTCATTGATCGCACCCATGGTCTCGACCACCTGGGCCACGACCTCGCCGCCGCGCAGCGCCACGCTCGAGGCCGCGGCCGTCAGCCCGTTGGCCTGGCGCGCATTGTCGGCGTTCTGGCGCACGGTGGAGGTCAGTTCTTCCATCGACGAGGCGGTTTCCTCGAGCGACGAGGCCTGTTGCTCGGTGCGGCTCGACAGGTCCTGGTTGCCGGCGTTGATCTCGCTCGAGGCAAGGGCGATGGCGTCGGTGCCGCTGCGCACTTGGCTGACGATGCCGGCCAGGCTGTCGCGCATGCCGCGGATCGCGTGCAGCAGGCTGGAGCGGTCGTTCGCGCGCGTTTCGATCGCGACCGCCAGGTTGCCGGCCGCGATTTCGCCGGCCACCTGCGCCGCGTAGCCCGGCTCGCCGCCGAGCTGGCGCAGCAGGGAACGCGTGATCAGGGCGCCGGCGACGGCGCCGCCCAGCAGGGCCAGGGCGCCGAGCGCCAGCATGGCGTTGCGGCCGAGCGCATAGGTCTCTTCCGCAGCCTCGTAGGTGGCCTGCATGGCGCCGCCCTGGTGTTCGATCACTTCGTTGGACGCGATGAACACGGCGCTTTGCAGCTTGCGCGCCGGTCCGAGCAGGAGAGCGACCGCCGCCTCGCGCTCGCCGGCGGCGTGCAGCTTGAGCACCTGGTCGACGGCGTCGATGTACTGCGCATACGCGGCCTTGTAGGCGCGCAGGTTCTTCACGCCGTTCTCGGACACGACCAGCTTGTCGAGCTGGGCGAACATCTCGTCGGCTTCCTTGCGGCTGGTGACCAGCGCCGCCAGGTTCTTCTGGTTCGCGGCCGGCTCGTCCAGCAACAGCAGGTCGCGCAGCGTGCGCGCGGTGCGGTTGACGCGGTCGGCCAGGTTCTGCGCCACCACCACCTTCGGGTAGGCTTCCAGCGCCATCACCCTGGTGCCCTCGTTGAGCGCGCCGAGCTTGGCGATGCCCAATGCGATCACGGCCAGGAGCATGGCGAGCACCAGGGCGAATCCCAGCCCGAGGCGGGTCCCTACCTTCAATTGTTTCATCGTCACCCCCGCTGGCGCGTCAGGCGGCGATGCTGTCGATGACGCCCATTTCCTCGGACGACATCAGGCGATCGATGTCGACCAGGATGATCATGCGCTCGTCCACGGTGCCCAGGCCGATCAGGTAGTCGGTGTTCAGGGCGCCGCCCATGTCCGGGGCCGGCTTGATCTGCTCGGGGGTAAGCGAGATCACGTCCGAGACCGAATCGACCACCATGCCGACCACGCGGTCCTGGATGTTCAGGATGATCACGACGGTGAACTGGTTGTAGGTCGGCGTGCCGAGGTTGAACTTGATGCGCATGTCGACGATCGGCACGATGGTGCCGCGCAGGTTGACCACGCCTTTGACGTGTTCCGGCGCGCTGGCGATACGCGTCACCGACTCGTATCCGCGGATTTCCTGCACTTTCAGGATCTTGATACCGTATTCTTCGTTGCCAAGTTTGAAAGCCAGTGCCTCGAGCACGCCGTCGTTCATCAAGTTAGTGTCCATGTGCGGTCCAGTACAAATGAGAAAAATGTCGGGGGCATTATATATTTTTGCCATGCAGCAATAAACAACAAGCCCTCGGCCTTGTCTCTCCCCTGCAACTAGGAGTTGGTCCGCCCTCCCGCCGGCGTCGCGAACAGCGCCCCGAAGCGTCGCGCCGCCCCTTCCGGATCGGCCTCGCCGTACACGCTCGTGATCGCCGCCACCATGCTTGCCCCGCGCGCCACCAGCGGCGCCGCGTTCACCGGCGTCATGCCGCCGATGACGACGACCGGCAGCGCAATCTCGGCGCGCGCCTGGTCCAGTAGCGCCGGTTCGGTGACGAAGTCGTACTTCTTCACCGGCGACGGGTAGAAGCCGCCGAAGGCCGCATAGCTGGCGCCCGCCGATTGCGCCGCGCGCGCCAGCGCCAGTTGCCCGTAGCAGGAGGCGCCGACGATTTTTCCGGGTCCGAGCTGGCGCCGCGCGTGCCCGACGCCCAGGTCGGTCCCGCCCAGGTGCACGCCGTCGGCGTCGAGGCGGATGCACAGGTCGAGATGGTCGTTGATGACCAGCGGCTGGCCGTGGCGCCGGCACAGCGCCAGCAGCGCCCCGGCCTGCTCCAGGCGCAGCGCCGCGTCGGCCTCCTTGTGGCGGTACTGCACGAGCGCCGCGCCGCCGCGCAGGGCCGCTTCGGTGCAGGCGAGCAGGCGCTCGGTGTCATTCCAGTTCGGGGTGACGAGATACAGTCCTCGCATGGTGTTCCTTCAACGTGTGGGGATGGAAAAAACGGCGCGGGATGCGCTGGCCCGGCGCGATGGCGAAGGCGCGCGCCAGCGCGTCGTGGCAGTAGGCCTGGGCGGCGCCGAGCGCCGCCTCCATGGGTTCACCCAGCGCCAGCCGGCCCGCCAGGCTGGCCGCCAGGGTGCAGCCGCTGCCGTGGAATTCGCCGGGCAGGCGCGGCCAGCGCCAGCGCCGCACCAGGCGTCCGTGCGTGTACCAGCGGTTCTCGACGAAGCGGCGCTCGCCGTGCCCGCCGGTGAGCAGCAGGTGCTCGCAGGGGAAGTCGCCGATGGCGCAAGCCTCCGGTTCGTTCGGCAGGGCGACGGTCGCCAGCGCCAGCAACTCGCCGACAATGTCGAGGGGATCGTCCTCGGCGAGCGGGTCGCCATGGCCGCTGGCCAGCACCGGGTCGAGCACGATGGGCAGGCCGGGGTCGCGCGCGCGCAGGCCGCGCAGCAGGCCGGCGATCACGCGGGCATTCGCGCGGCTGCCCGGGATGCCCAGCTTGACCGCGCGGATGTCGCAGGTAGCGACCAGGGCCTGGGCCTGGGCCAGCACGAAGCCGGCGTCGACCGGCTGGACGGCATGCACGCGGTTGTTGTCCTGCACGGTCAGCGCGGTGGCCACCGGCAGCGCGTGCGCGCCCTGGGCGGCGATGGCCAGCACGTCGGCCGCCAGCCCCGCCCCGCCGCCGGGGTCGAGCCCGGCGAAGACCAGCACCGCGGGCACCCCGGCATGCGTCACGTGATGCGCCCTTCGCGCGGCGAGGACGGCGAGGCGGCGAAGCGCTTCGGCATGCGGCCGGCCAGATACGCCTCGCGCCCGGCCTGCACCGCCAGCTTCATCGCGCGCGCCATGCGCACCGGCTCGCGCGCCGCCGCGATCGCGGTGTTCATCAGCACGCCATCGCAGCCCAGCTCCATGGCGATGGCAGCATCGGACGCCGTGCCGACGCCGGCGTCGACCAGCACCGGCACCGTTGCCTGCTCGATGATCAGCGACAGGTTCCAGGGATTGAGGATGCCCATGCCGGAGCCGATCAGGGAGGCCAGCGGCATCACAGCGACACAGCCGATCTCCTGCAGGATCTTCGCCTGCACCGGATCGTCGCTGCAGTAGACCATCACGTCGAAGCCGTCGCGCACCAGGGTCTCGGCCGCCCTGAGGGTTTCCGGCATGTGCGGGAACAAGGTCGTTTCGTCGCCCAGCACCTCGAGCTTGACCAGCTTGTGCCCATTCAGGAGCTCGCGCGCCATCTGCAGCGTGTAGACCGCGTCCTTCGCGTTGTAGCAGCCGGCCGTATTCGGCAGGATGGTGAAGTGTGACGGCGGCAGCACGTCGAGCAGGCTGGGCGCGTTCGGGTCCTGGCCGATGTTCACGCGGCGGATCGCCACGGTCACGATCTCGGCTTCGGCCGCCAGCGTGGCCTCGCGGGTTTCAGTCAGGTCGCGGTATTTGCCGCTGCCGACCAGCAGACGCGAGCGGTACTGCTTGCCCGCGATGGTGAGGAAGTCTTGGTTCATTTTTGTATCCTTTCAGCCGCCGCCGATGGCGCGCACGATGTCCACACGGTCCCGCTGCGCGAGCAGGCGTTCATTCCACTGCTGGCGCGGGATCACCTGGCGGTTGACGGCCAGCGCCACCGCCTGGTGCCTGACGCCGAGCTGCTCGACGAGGTCGCCGAGCGAGCCGCCGGGCTGCACCTTGTAGGGTTCTCCGTTCAGTTCGATCTCGAACATGCTCACACCTCGCGGTACAGTTTCGCGCCGCCGCGCACGAACTCGATCGCCTTTTCCTGCATGCCCTGGGCCAGCGCCCTGTCCTCGCCGACGCCCTTGGCCGCGGCGTACTCGCGCACCTCCTGGGTGATCTTCATCGAGCAGAAGTGCGGGCCGCACATCGAGCAGAAGTGGGCGACCTTGGCGGAGTCTTTCGGCAGGGTCTCGTCGTGGAAGGCGCGCGCCTTGTCCGGGTCGAGGCCGAGGTTGAACTGGTCTTCCCAGCGGAATTCGAAGCGCGCCTTCGACAGCGCGTTGTCGCGGATCTGGGCGCCGGGGTGGCCCTTGGCCAGATCGGCCGCGTGGGCGGCGATCTTGTAGGTGATGATGCCGTCCTTGACGTCCGCCTTGTCGGGCAGGCCCAGGTGTTCCTTGGGTGTGACGTAGCACAGCATGGCGGTGCCGTACCAGCCGATGTGGGCCGCGCCGATGCCCGAGGTGATGTGGTCGTAGCCGGGCGCGATGTCGGTGGTGAGCGGCCCCAGCGTGTAGAACGGCGCCTCCTGGCACTGCTCCAGTTGCAGGGTCATGTTCTCGCGAATCATGTGCAGCGGCACGTGGCCAGGCCCCTCGATCATCACCTGCACGTCGTGCTTCCAGGCGATCTGCGTCAGCTCCCCGAGCGTTTTCAGCTCGGCCAGTTGCGCTTCGTCGTTGGCATCAAAGATCGAGCCGGGACGCAGGCCGTCGCCCAGGCTGAAGGCGACGTCGTACCGCTTCATGATTTCGCAGATCTCCTCGAAATGCGTGTACAGGAAGGATTCCTGGTGGTGGGCCAGGCACCACTTGGCCATGATCGAACCGCCGCGCGAAACAATGCCGGTCAGGCGTTTCGCCGTCATCGGCACATAGGCCAGGCGCACGCCGGCGTGGATGGTGAAGTAGTCGACGCCCTGCTCGGCCTGCTCGATCAGGGTGTCGCGGTAGATCTCCCAGGTCAGGTCCTCGGCCTTGCCGTTCACCTTTTCCAGCGCCTGGTAGATCGGCACGGTGCCGATCGGGACCGGGCTGTTGCGGATGATCCACTCGCGCGTCTCGTGGATGTGCTTGCCGGTCGAGAGGTCCATCACGTTGTCGGCGCCCCAGCGGATCGCCCAGGTCATCTTCTCGACTTCCTCGCCGATCGAGGACGTCACGGCGGAGTTGCCGATATTCGCGTTGATCTTGACCAGGAAGTTGCGGCCGATGATCATCGGCTCGCTTTCCGGGTGGTTGATGTTGCAGGGGATGATGGCGCGGCCGCGCGCCACTTCCTCGCGCACGAATTCCGGCGTGATGTCAGGCGGAATCGCGGCGCCGAAGGACTGGCCCGGATGCTGGCGCCCGAGCAGCTCGGCCGTGCGCCTGCCCATCGGGCCGGAAGCTTCCAGCGCGGCCAGGTATTCCTTGCGGCGCAGGTTCTCGCGCAGGGCGATGAACTCCATCTCGGGCGTGACGATGCCGCGCCGCGCGTAATGCATCTGGGTGACGTTGGCGCCATCTTTCGCGCGGCGCGGCTTGCGCGTCAGCTCGAAACGCAGGGCGTCCAGGCTGCGGTCCTCCAGGCGCTCCTGGCCATAGCGCGAGCTCGGCCCCGCCAGCTCCTCGGTATCGCCGCGCTCCTCGATCCAGGCGCGGCGCAGGGCCGGCAGGCCGCGGCGGATGTCGATCGCGGCCGTCGGGTCGGTGTAGGGGCCGGAGGTGTCGTAGACGAAGACGGGAGGATTGGTCTCGCCGCCGAAGCTGGCGGGCGTGTCGCTCTGGCTTACCGCGCGCATCGGCACGCGGATGTCGGGGCGGCTGCCCTCGATGTAGACCTTGGTCGAATTCGGGAAGGGTTCGATGGCGGCGCTGTCCACCCGGGCGGTGGCGGCGTCGAACTTCAGCGGGGCATTCATGTGGCTCCTTTGCGTGAGGAGCCAGCAAAGGAGGCGGAGATTGGTGCAGGCGCGTGCGTGCGCACGACCGCGCTATCTCGGAAGCTTCCCTTCGCTGGCATTATCCAGATCAGGTTCAGAGGGTATTTCTCACCCGCGTGGCGCTTGTCGCACCAGCAGGACCCCTAGCGTTTTGCTGCCAATTCGGCAACGGAAAGAATTATAGCCCATCCTTTCCGGCCCGGGTCATAACATCGGCGGCTCCCCGTCCATCGGCAGCAATTGCAGTTCGCCGTTCACGAGGCGCACCTCGACGAAGGGCGTCTGCGCCGGCTGGATGTCCTGGACGGCGCGCGGTCCGCCCTCCACCGTCACTTCCAGCTGCACGCTGGCCTCGGCGGTGTCGACCTCCACGGAATCAGCCCGTGAAATCGTCCAGTCCGTGCTGACGCCGGCCTTGTGGAACACCTGGTCGCCATTGATCCGCACGCTCACCGTATTGTTCTGAAAGCCCTCGCCCAGCCTCACGCGTAAGCTCATGATCGTCCTCGCATTCTCGATGTCGGCAACGGGAGTCCTGGACAGGCCGCCGGTATCGCAGGCCTGTCCGGACAAGGCCGCCGCCAGCACGGCGGCGACCCAGCCCCGATGCGCCCTGGGGTTCACTCACGCCTTCCGGTTGCCCCTCCCCGGCGCTTTCTTCAGGGTGCGCTTCGCCCCCTCCTCGTCCCCGACCGCATTCTGCACATAAGCGAGGCAGGACAGCACCTCTCCTTGCGACACGGGATCGAGCACCTGGGCGTCGGTCGCCTGGGAGAGCAGCGATATGCTTTCTTCGGTCTTCGGAGGACGCACGGTGACGAGCTTGCCCGCGCCGGCGTTCACGGTCTTGAAGGTCCTGCCGGCATTCACCCCTTTCACCATGCGGGCATAGGTCGCCAGCGGATGCGCGTCGAAGCGGTCGAGCACCTCGTCGAAGGCCTCATTGCCCGAGCGCAGGTTCTCGTTGTCCGAACCCTGCAGGTAGAGCAGCGCGCCCTGCTCCTCTCCCAGGAAGAGCTCGGCCAGTTTATCGTCGTCTTCGCTGACCGGATAGCGCACCCGGATCGTCAGGATGTCCGACAGCACCTGCGAACCGTCGAGCGCGGCATAGGCGGCCCGGACCCGGTACTGCCCCGGCTGGTCGAAATAGAAGCCGCCCTTGCCGTAGCCGATGTAGGCGCTGTCCTTGATCTCGTCGCCCACGCCGAGGACCGTCTGGCGGTCGCCCACCAGGTGGTCGATCAGGGGCTCATAGGCGCACACCTCTCCGCCCGGCCTGCTGATGACGACCCTGACCAGGCCGAAATTCGGATGCAGCCAGGTATGGGCGCGGCGTCCGCGCGTGTCGGTGGTCTTCAGCTTCAGTTCGAGCACGACCGGTTCGCCCAGCGCGAAGCTCTTCTGGTGGGTCGAGATCGACAGCACCAGGCCCGACTCGTCGGAGATCGGGTCGGCCATCACCTCGCGTCCCAGCGAAGCGCCCACGGTGAAGTCGTTCCCGCCCATGATGACGTCGTTGCGGAAGCCATGGCGCAGGTGGATCAGTTCCTCGTCGTCGAAACGGAAGTCGAAACTGCTCCAGTAGCCGGCCGCGCCGCCTTTCGGGTAATACCACGGGTAGTTCATCCAGGACAGCGACTCCGGCCGGTTCGGCTTCGACGGCGAGGCATATTCCTTCTGCCAGGAGTGCATCAGGTTGAAGCAGTGTCCGAGTTCGTGCACATAGGTGTAGAGCTGGAGCCGCAGCTGTTCGGCCGTGGCGCCGCCTATCCCCGCATGGAACACCGCGCAGCCCTGGCGCTGCTTGCCCTCCTGGTCGAACATGATGCCGTACAGGGTCGGGCCGAGGTCGTGCTGCTGCGCGACCAACTGCCAGACGCACCATTGCTGCAGGTCGCTCCACAGCGAGAAATGCTTCTGCATCGACGCATGCAGCTCGGCATTGCTCCAGCTGGCATTCGCGCCCGCCGCACTGATGTCGATCACGTTGTTCCCGGCCGTCGGCGCCATGCCGATGCCGGCTTCGGCATACGCGCCCACCACGCTCAGCGTGCGCGCGGCGCCGCCGGAAGGCAGCCCGGTGTTGTAGCTGGCGAACTGCGCCGTGGCCAGGTCGGACACGCAGTCGGTTTCGATACGCACGTTGCGGAAGTGATGGGACGCGAACGTGCAATGATAGGACGCGCCCGGCACATTGGTGATGCTGAAGAACTGCAGGGTCGCCGCGGCCTGGGGCTGGAACAGGCTGACCCGCGGTATCGTGACCTGCACCACGGGCGAGCCGGCGGAAAAGGTGAAGCGCCCCAGGCCCTTCACGACGATTTTGGTGGGGTGCACCGTGATGGCCGGACTGTCCACCACGAAGGAACCGTAATACGACACGGTCTTGCCGACCGTCTGGAAGAAGTCGCCGCTCACGCGCTTCATGGGCCGGGTGCGGTCGACGTCGACCCGCAGTTCGACCTGGAAGGCGCCCAGCGCGCCCGTGTAGCAGCCGCTCACGGCTTTCTTGATGACGGGGAGCGGCGGAAGCGGGATGTGCGGAATCGGCAGCGGCGGCTGCGCGATGGGCAAGGCTTCCGGCGCGGCGCCGGTCGGCGCCGTATCGTGCGGCTCGCCGATGCCCAGCTCGCCGTTGGACAGGCTTGACGCTTCTTCGTAGCTCATCTGCCCGTTGTTTTCGACCAGGGTGTCTTCGCTGGCGTTCTCGACGCCAGTCGGATCAAGTTGTGACATGCTCTCCTCCTCGACGCAGCCATCGTTGCGTGCGCGAGGACGGCAGCCAGGCCAGTCCGCTGTGCGCACGCCTGTGTTTCCTTCTGTGCAACAGACTTGCCTCCTTCTCTCGCGACGGATGTCTTGCTTGGACCACCAGGAAGGACTCCTCGATTCGTCGAGGCTGTTGCTTTTCGGCGTGTTCGGAGACGTGCTTGGAGCTAAATCAAAGAAATGGACGGGAGGATGGAGATTCCCCCGGCTTGCCGGGCTGGGGCGGGGCCGCGCCGGGCGGGTTTCAGGGATGCTGCCGGGATATGCGGGCGATTCAAGGTGCCCTATAATGATTTCTTTCGCAAATCAAAACGCCATCAAATCATGGAATTAGCCAAGTCTTTCGAGCCAGCCGACATTGAACAGTACTGGCGCGCCGAGTGGGAACAGCGCGGGTATTTCGCCGCCACCCTCGACGCCGACAAACCATCGTTCAGCATCCAGCTGCCGCCGCCGAACGTGACGGGCACGCTGCACATGGGCCACGCGTTCAACCAGACCGTGATGGATGGCCTGACGCGCTACTACCGCATGCGCGGCTATAACACCGCCTGGGTGCCGGGCACCGACCACGCCGGCATCGCCACCCAGATCGTCGTCGAGCGCCAGCTCGACGCCCAGAAGATCTCGCGCCACGACCTCGGCCGCGACGAATTCATCAAGAAAGTCTGGGAGTGGAAGGAAAAGTCGGGCAACACCATCACCGGCCAGATGCGCCGCCTGGGCGCCTCGGCCGACTGGAAGCGCGAATACTTCACCATGGACGAGACCCGCTCGAAGGTCGTCGCCGAAGTCTTCGTGCGCCTCTACGAACAGGGCCTGATCTACCGCGGCAAGCGCCTGGTCAACTGGGACCCGGTGCTGGGCACCGCCGTGTCCGACCTGGAAGTCGATTCGGTCGAGGAAGACGGCTCGATGTGGTACATCAAGTACCCGCTGGCCGACGGTTCGGGCGAGCTGACGGTCGCCACCACCCGTCCCGAGACCATGCTGGGCGACGTCGCCGTGGCCGTAGACCCGACCGACGAGCGCTACCAGCACCTGCACGGCAAGCTCCTGAAGCTGCCGCTGACCGGCCGCGAAGTGCCGATCATCGCCGACAGCTACGTCGACAAGGAATTCGGCACCGGCTGCGTGAAGATCACCCCGGCGCACGACTTCAACGACTACGCCGTCGGCCAGCGCGCAGGTCTCGAGCCGATCAACATCTTCACGCTCGACGCCAAGATCAACGAGAACGCGCCAGCCCAGTACCAGGGCCTGGACCGCTTCGCCGCGCGCAAGCAGATCGTCGCCGACCTGGAAGCGCAGGGCTTCCTCGAACAGGTCAAGCCGCACAAGCTGATGGTCCCGCGCGGCGACCGCACCGGCGTCGTCATCGAGCCGATGCTGACCGACCAGTGGTTCGTCGCCATGACGAAACCCGCGCCGGAAGGCACCTTCAATCCGGGCAAGTCGATCACCGAAGTGGCGCTGGAAAAAGTCGCCAGCGGCGAGATCAAGTTCGTGCCGGAGAACTGGACCACGACCTATAACCAGTGGCTGGGCAACATCCAGGACTGGTGCATCTCGCGCCAGCTCTGGTGGGGCCACCGCATCCCGGCCTGGTACGGCGAGAACGGCGAGATCGTCGTCGCCCGCACCGAGGAAGAAGCGCAAGCCAAGGCCGCCGCGCAGGGCGTCACCGGCACGCTGCGCCGTGATGACGACGTGCTCGACACCTGGTTCTCGTCGGCCCTGGTGCCCTTCTCGACCATGGGCTGGCCGGAAGAAACGCCGGACATGAAGATGTTCCTGCCTTCGTCGGTGCTGGTGACCGGCTTCGACATCATCTTCTTCTGGGTCGCGCGCATGGTCATGATGACCGCACACTTCACCGGCAAGGTGCCCTTCGAGACCGTCTACGTGCACGGCCTGGTGCGAGACTCGCAGGGCCAGAAGATGTCCAAGTCCAAGGGCAACACCCTGGACCCGATCGACCTGATCGACGGCATCGACGTCGAGACCCTGGTTGCCAAGCGCACCACCGGCCTGATGAACCCGCGCGACGCAGAGAAGATCGCCAAGGCCACCCGCAAGGAATTCCCGAACGGGATCCCGGCCTTCGGCACCGACGCCGTGCGCTTCACGATGGCGAGCTATGCTTCGCTGGGCCGCAACATCAACTTCGACCTCGGCCGCGCCGAAGGCTACCGCAACTTCTGCAACAAGCTGTGGAACGCGACGCGCTTCGTGATGATGAACACGGAAGGGAAAGACTGCGGGGCGCCGGCTGAAGCCGACCTGTCGCCGGCCGACCGCTGGATCATCTCGCTGATGAACCGCGTCGAGCTGGAAGTGGCGAAAGGCTTCGCCGACTACCGCTTCGACAATATCGCGTCCGCCATCTACAAGTTCGTCTGGGACGAGTACTGCGACTGGTACCTGGAAGTGGCGAAGGTCACGGTCCAGCAGGGCACGCAAGCGCAGCAGCGCGCCACCCGCCACACCCTGCTGCGCGTGCTGGAGGTGATCCTGCGCCTGGCGCATCCGATCATCCCGTTCGTCACGGAAGCGCTGTGGCAGGCGGTCGCGCCGCTGGCCGGCAAGACGGGCGACAGCATCATGCTGCAGCCCTACCCGGTCGCCAACCCGGACGCGATTGACGAAGGCGCCGAAGCCTGGATGGCCCAGCTGAAGGACCTGACCAACGCCACCCGCAACCTGCGCGGCGAAATGAAGCTGTCGCCGTCGGTGCGCGTGCCGCTGATCGTCGAGCCGGGCAACGAGGAAGACCGCGCCAACATGGCTGGCTTCGCGCCCTTCATCGCCTCGCTGGGCAAACTGGCCGAAGTGCAGATCGTCGACGCCCTGCCGGAGTCGCCGGCCGCGGTGTCGATCGTCGGCACCACCAAGCTGATGCTGAAGGTCGAGATCGACGTTGCCGCCGAGCGCGAGCGCCTCTCGAAGGAGATCGCGCGCCTGGAGGGCGAGATCGCCAAGGCCAGCGGCAAGCTGTCGAGCGAAAGCTTCGTGGCGCGCGCGCCGGCCGCCGTGGTGGCCCAGGAGAAGGAACGCCTGGCGAACTTCACCGCGACCATCGACAAGCTGCGCGAGCAGTTCGGGAAACTGGCTGCGGCCTGATGTCCCCGGTATGGCGTGCAATGCGCCATACCGCCGCCTCCCGGCGCTCGCTTGTTCGTGAGCGCCGGGAGGACGCCAGGGCCCCACGCCCAGGCTCCCGCAGCACGCCATCCATGCAGTGACCGATGCGGCGATTCCATTTCCCAAATTTGTACTGACAGGAATTGTTACAAGAGGAGTTTCCAATTCCCATGGGTGGTTTGCTACACTCTGCCCTACTCATAACAAACCGGAGACTGACCATGCCCAACCTGACCAAAGCCGGCCTGATTGCTGCGATGCTGTTCACTTCCGCCGCCGCGTGGGCGCAGAGCCCCTCGCCGGTCGGGCTGTGGAAGACCGTCGACGACGAAACCGGCAAGCCGAAGGCCCTGGTGCGCATCACCGAGCAAAACGGCGCCCTGGAAGGCAAGATCGAGAAGCTGTTCCGCGAGCCGAGCGAAGAACAGAACCCGAAATGCGTGGCCTGCAGCGACTCGCGCAAGAACCAGCCGATCATCGGCATGACCATCGTGTCGGGCCTGAAGAAGGACGGCAACGAATACACCGGCGGCGAGATCCTCGATCCGGCCAAGGGCAAGGTCTACAAGAGCAAGGCCACGCTGCGCGAAGGCGGCAAGCAGCTCGAGGTGCGCGGCTACATCGGCGCGCCGATGTTCGGCCGCTCGCAGATCTGGCACCGCGAGCAGTAATCCCCCGCACTCTCACCGAAGCGGCCCGCGGGCCGCTTTTTTATTCCCTGGATTTCCCATGACCCTGACCCAGAGCTACCTCTTCCTCGCCCTTGCCATCGTCGTCGAAGTGATCGGCACCACGGCGCTGAAAGCCACCGACAACTTCACCCGGCTGTGGCCGAGCATGCTCACCATCGTGTGTTACGCCGCTTCCTTCTACCTGCTGACCTTCAGCCTGAAGGTGCTGCCGACGGGGATCGCGTATGCGATCTGGTCCGGGGTCGGGATCGTCCTGATCTCGATCGTCAGCTGGGTCGTCTACAAGCAGAGCCTGGACCTGCCGGCCCTGCTCGGCCTGGGGCTGATCATCGCGGGGGTGCTGGTGATCAATCTGTTTTCGAAGAGTGTCAGCCACTGAGCAAGGCCAAGCCTGGCCTTCCAGCCGGGGGATTGCCTGGCATGCGCGAACAGCGCTCTTGTGCATGGCGGCAAGCGGTGGCAGGATTGGGGCTGATTAACCGAAAGTCAATCAGACAGGGCATACCATGCCGCAAAGCACCAGATTCCTGATGGCCGCCTCGCTGCTGCCGCTTGCCTGCGCGACGCAAGCGCAGGCGCAGGCGGCGCCGCTCGTGATCGTCGTCGAATACCGTGTGGCGAGCCAATCGCCGGAACATATCGAAGAGACCCTGCTGACGCCGCTGGAACGCCGGCTGCTGCGCCTTCCGGGCATGTCGTCGCTGGAGTCGAGCGCCACCCACGGCCGCGCGCGGCTGGAGCTCGCTTTTGACGGCAACGGCGGCGAACAGGCGCTCGCCGCGGTCAGGGCCGAGGTCGACCGCTTCGATGCGGCCAGCGGACTGGAACCGGCGGCCGTGGTCGAAGTCGGCCGCCCGCAGCTTGTATTCGGCTTCCTGATGCCCGGCACTCCCGGCTTGCCGCCGCCGGCCCGGGATGGCGAGCGCTGACGGTTCCGCTAGCGCGATGTACGGCGCCGGTCCGTCTTGCGATGCTGACCTGGTGAACACAGCAAGCGCATCGCCACCGTTTTCGGCACACCGACGAGCTGCATGAATTCGAAGGCCGGGTAGACCCCGTTCGTGCGCCAGAGCCGTAATGCCTCGTCGACATGGGCCGCCGTGGCCGGGTTGGCCCGTGGGTCTGCGTTTTTGCTTCCTGACATCGATTCGCCTCAAGACTGCGTTTTGCAAGGCGAACCATCCTACCAAACGAGGCTTTGGAGAGCGCCCGTTTGCCCGGAGACATCAAAGCCGGGCGGACACGGTGCGCTCAGCTCTTCGGGGCGCGCAGGATCGACAGGACCACCAGCCCGAACAATGCGCTCAGCACGGCGGTGGCTTCCCGTCCCATGCCGGCCGCGATGCCGACGGCCGAGGTCAGCCAGACGCTGGCGGCCGTGGTCAGGCCCTTGATGTCGTTCTTGTCGGTCTGCTTCAGGATGGCGCCGGCGCCGAGGAAGCCGATGCCGGCGGTAATGCCCTGCAGGACGCGCGACAGGTCCTCGATCTTCATGCCGGCCTGCAGCGGGATCAGGACGAACAAGGCCGAGCCGAGCGAGACCAGCATGTGGGTGCGCAGGCCGGCCGAGGCGCCGACCGACTCGCGCTCATAGCCGAGCAGGCCGCCGAGGGCCAGGGCCACCAGCAGGCGCAGCACGATGCGCGTGATGTCGTCCGGATTGCCCAGATCGGAAAATTCCTGTTGTATCGTCAGCCAGCTCTGTTCCCACCACGCCATCTCTTCCTCCAAATCATTCTTACGAATAATGCCATCTAAGCAAGATGCACGGCGCATCGCTCAGCGGTTCGCAAGAAAGAGAAGAAACGGTATGGGCTCTTACAACCAGCCGGCGTCGCGGGCCAGGCGGTAGGCCTCGACCCGGTTGCCGGCGCCCAGCTTGCTGATCGCTTCGGACAGGTAGTTGCGCACCGTGCCTTCCGACAGATGGATGCGGCGCGCGATGTCGGCGCTGCTGGCGCCCTCGCCCGCCAGGCGCAGCACCTGCCGCTCGCGCTCGGTCAGCGGATCCTCGGCGCCGCCCCAGCTTGCCAGGGCCAGCTCCGGCGCGATCGCTCGCCCGCCGCCGTGCACGGTGCGGATCGCCGCCGCCAGCGTCTCGGCCGGCGCATCCTTCAGCAGGAAGCCGCGCACCCCGGCCGCCAGGGCGCGCCGCAGGTAGCCGCTGCGCCCGAAGGTGGTGACGATCATCACCTGGGCCGGCGCGCCGCGCGCGGCCAGTTGCGCCGCCAGCTCCAGCCCGGTCATGCGCGGCATCTCGATATCGGTCAGCACGATGTCGGGCGTGTGCTGTTCGCACAGGGACAGCGCCTCGACGCCGTCGGCGGCGGTGGCGACCACTTCGATATCCGGCTCCAGCCCCAGCAGCGCCGCGAGGGCGCCGCGCACCAGGCCCTGGTCTTCGGCGAGCAGGATGCGGATCATGCCCCCGCTCCCGCCGGCACGCGCAACTCGAGCGCCAGCCCGGCGTCGACAACCAGGGCCAGTCTGCCGCCCAATGCCGCCGCCCGCTCGCGCATGCCGCTCAGGCCATTGCCCTGCCTTAGGTCGGTGCCCGTGCGCAGGCGCGCGCCATCGTCCGTCACGCGCAGCACCGCGTTGTTCCCTTCCAGCGCCAGCGAGAGCGTGCAGCGGCGCGCGCCGGCGTGCCGCACCACGTTGGTGACCGCCTCGCGCAGCGCCAGCGCGAGCACGTGTTCGGCGGCCGGCGCGAGGTCGACGCGTTCGACCTGCTCGCACAGTTCGACCCTGGCAGCCGCCAGGCTGGCGCGCGCGCCGGCCAGCGCATGCGCCAGCCCGCTTTCGCGGTAGCCGCTGACGGCCGTGCGCACTTCGGCCAGCGCCTGGCGCGCCGCCGCTTCGATGTCGGCGATCTCGCGCCGGCAGGCAGCCCTGCTGTTTTCCGTATCGCGCGCGGCCAGCTTGCCGGCCAATTCGGCCTTCAGCGCGATCAGCGACAGCGAATGACCGAGCAGGTCGTGCAGGTCGCGCGAGATGCGTTCGCGTTCGGCGATGGTGGCCATGTGCTCGACTTCTTCCTGCTTGCGCATCAGTTCCTGGCGCGAGCGGCGCAGGCGCGCATCCATGATGGCGCCCATGCCCACCGGCAGGCAGATGGTGAGAATGGGCGTCAGGAACAGGAAGCGCATCCGCGCCCCTTCGACCAAGAGGGAGGCGAGCGCGCCGAGCAGGATCACGCCAACCATTGCCAGGACGGCGTGCCGCAGGCTTGTAATGCGGGCGGCCATGGCGCAGGCGAAGACGAAGAAGGTGGCGGCGCCGATGTTCCAGGGCGTCCAGGCAACGCCGAGCAGGCAGCCCGCCAGCATGCAGGCGCCTACCCACCAGCCGCGCGCCCAGAAGCTGGCGCAGTACAGCGGGATGAAGACCGCGATGGTCAGCGCCAGCAGCGCCGCCTCGACGGCGCTCGGGGGCACGTAGGCGTACTTCCAGAACAGGTAGCCCAGGCTCAGCAGCCAGAACCAGGGCATCCTGCCCTGCTCGGGCGGGAGCCACGGCCCCGCCCGCAGTCGCCTCAATCCATGCCTGATCGTGTTCATCGCTCTGCCCGTCGATAGTGGTTATTGTGTCAGCAGGCGCACGTCGACGATCTCGAAGCGATAATCGCCCGGCTGCGGACCGGCGTTGAATCCTAACACGGTCACCGCCGCCGGATCGATGCCCTTCAGCTCGCTGAAGGGAACCGTCACCTCGCTCCAGTCCGGCCCCGCGGTGAAGGGTTTCGCTCCCGGCATCTGCACGCCTTGCGACATCGCGATCATCTGATACGTCCGGCCATCGCCGCGCACCTTGAAGCGCACGGCTTTGACGGCGCTCAAATCCACCGACTGCATGGGCTGGGCGCCCGGCATGAAGGCGACGCCGGCCCAGGCGAAGGGCAAGCCTGGCGCCACCTTGGCGTCGACCGCGAGCGGTATCTGACCGTCCGCCAGCGCCGCGCCCGTCGCCAGGCTGACGGTCGATTTGCCGCCGACGAAGCTGTCGGTCGACGGCCCCCATCCCATGCCGAAGGGGCTGGCCAGGTGCTTGTCGCTGAACCGGCTGATGCGGCCATCCGGCGGCAGCGCCAGCGCCTTTCCTCCGGGCTGCGCCGCCTTCGCAACCCGCTCGCGCTGGCCCTCGCGCAGGCCGTTGGCGCTCTCGCCATCCTTCCAGACCTCGACGATGCGGCGCGTGGCCAGGATGTCCGCCGCCGGATTACCTTCCACCAGCAGCAGGTCGGCCTTGTAGCCCTGCTCGATGCGGCCGCGCCGGCCCAGCCTGAAGGCGCGCGCCGGCTCGCTGGTGGCTGCCTCCAGCGCCTGCACCGGGGTCAGGCCGGCCTCGACCAGCGCCTTCAGCTCGCGGTGCATGCTCGCGCCATGCTGGGTGCCCGGGTTGCCGGCGTCGGTCCCCGCCAGCACCGGCACGCCGGCCTTGATCATCGCCGCCGTGACAGCCTTCGGCGCCACCAGCATCGCCGGGCGATCCTTGTTGCCGTAGCGCGCCTTGAGCGGGGCCTGGGCATCCTTGTCGAGCAGGCCGGCCAGGGCCGGATCGGCGAGCAGGTCGTCGCCGCGCCAGCCCGCCATGCTCTCGAGCACCGTGAAGGTCGGGATCACGAAGGCGCCGCGGGCGGCGGCCAGGCGCGCCAGCCCCTCGGCATCGGCGGAGTCCCCCGGGAACAGGTGCACCAGGCCGTCGGCGCCCGCTTCCAGCACGGCGCGCGCGTCCTTCTCGTTGCCGATGTGGACCACGGCCAGCTTGCCGCGCCGGTGCGCCGCCGCGACCACGGCCTTGGCGGTGGCCAGGTCGAGCGAGGGGAAGCCGTAGCCGCTTTCCATGACGATCTTGATGAAGTCCGAGCCTTCGGCGATGCGCGCGTCGACAAAGGCCTGGGCCTCTCCCGGCTCCGTGATGGTGGGGATGGCGAGACCGAACTGGGTGCCGTGGCCATGCGGCGCGGTGACCAGGGTCCCGGCTGAAAACAGGTCGGCATGCTGGTGGTGTCCCTCGGCCATCTCCTGCTTGGCCTTCTTCATCAGCTTGAGGTCGGTGAACATGTCGACCTGGGTCGTGACGCCGAACAGCACCGGCAGCTCGGCATGCCGGAAGGCGTGGGTGTGGGCGTCGATCAGGCCGGGCATCAGGGTGCGCCCGCTGCCGCTCACCACACGCGTCCCCGCGGGCGGCGCGCCGCGGAAGTCGGCATCGACAATGACGCCCTTATCGAACAATACCGAGCGGCGCTCGTGCACGGCCTTGCCGTCGAAGACGCGCACGTCCTGCACGAGGGTGGCGGCGGCCAGCGCAGACGAAGCCGTGGACAGGCTGGCGCCGATGGCGGCGCACAGCAGGATGCGTTTCAGGATGGTCGGTTTCATCGGTCTCTCCCAGTGGTTGGATGAGCCGAGTATGCGGTCGCGGCGGCAGCCGCGATAGAAGCGGCTGCCACCACTTTCGGGTGACAAATGTCAGGTGCGCTCAGTTGCCCGAACGCTGGCGGGCGAGATGCCGGTCGAGGGCGTTGGCAAAACGTTGGCGGTCGGCCTGGCTGAAGGCGGACGGGCCGCCGGTGTCGACGCCGCTGCTGCGCAGCTCTTCCATGAAGGCGCGCATGGTGAGTTGCTGGGCGATGGTGTCCTTGGTGTAGAAGTCGCCGCGCGGGTTCAGCGCGTAACCGCCCTTCTCCAGCACCTGGGCCGCGAGCGGAATGTCGCCGGTCACCACCAGGTCGCCCGGCTGCACGCGTTCGACGATCTCGGCGTCGGCGACGTCGAAGCCGCCCGGCACCTGCAGCGCGCGGATGAATTTCGAACCCGGCACGCGCAGCAGCTGGTTCGCCACCAGGGTCACCTGGATCTGCGTGCGCTCGGCAACCCGGAACAGGATCTCCTTGATGACGCCGGGGCAGGCGTCGGCGTCGACCCAGATCTGCATGCTCAACGGAGGTTATCCCACAAGTCGCCGGTCGGGCTGATGCGCGGCGCGGCGACGCCGAAGTGTTGATAGGCGGCGGGCGTGGCGATGCGTCCGCGCGGAGTGCGCTGCAGATAGCCCTGCTGGATCAGGTAAGGCTCGAGCACGTCCTCGATGGTGTCGGCCGCCTCGCCGATGGCCGCCGCCAGGTTGCCGATGCCGACCGGGCCGCCGTTGAACTTGAACAGCACCGCTTCCAGGAGCTTGCGGTCCATGACGTCGAAGCCGACCGAGTCGACGTCGAGCATTTTCAAGGCGCGGTCGGCCATGTCCTTGGTGATCTCGCCGGTGCCCTTCACTTCCGCGTAGTCGCGCACGCGGCGCAGCAGGCGGTTGGCGATACGCGGCGTGCCGCGCGCGCGCATGGCGACTTCGCGCGCGCCTTCGTCGTTGATCGGCGCTTCCAGCAGGTGGGCGCTGCGGGTGACGATCTTGGTCAGCTCGTCGACGTTGTAGAACTCCAGGCGCGCCACGATGCCGAAGCGGTCGCGCAGCGGGTTGGTCAGCATGCCGGCGCGCGTGGTGGCGCCGACGAGAGTAAACGGCTGCAGGTCGAGCTTCACGGAACGCGCTGCCGGGCCCTCGCCGATCACGATGTCGATCTGGTAGTCCTCCAGCGCCGGGTACAGGATCTCCTCGACCACCGGCGAGAGGCGGTGGATCTCGTCGATGAACAGGACGTCGTTCGGCTCGAGGTTGGTCAGGATGGCCGCGAGGTCGCCCGGACGCTCCAGCACCGGGCCGGAAGTCTGGCGCAGGTTCACGCCCATCTCGCGCGCGATGATGTGGGCCAGCGTGGTCTTGCCCAGGCCCGGCGGACCGAACAGCAGCGTGTGGTCGAGCGCTTCGCGGCGCTTGCGCGCGGCGGAAATGAAGATTTCGAGCTGGTCGCGGATCTTGGCCTGGCCGACGTATTCGTCCAGCTGTTTCGGGCGCAAGGCGCGTTCGATCGCCTCCTCGTTGGGCGAGGCCGGCGCCGCGTCGATGACCCGCTGCTCGGTGAAGTTGTCGGTCTGGATACTCATTTCAAATCTCGATCATGGCGGCCCGCGCAGGGAGCGGCGGGCCGGTGCTTCAGGCTTTGGACAGCGCCTTCAGGGCAAACTTGATGCCGTCCGACACGCTCGCGCCTTCCGGCAGGTTCTTGGTGGCGAGCAGGGCTTCCTTGTCAGAATACCCCAAAGCGATCAGCGCATTCATCACGTCCGCTTGCGTGTCGTCGCGCGGCGCGGCGCCGCCGACCACGCCGATGTCGGCGCCGAGCTTGCCCTTCAGCTCCAGCAGCAGGCGTTCCGCGGTCTTCTTGCCGATGCCGGGAATCTTCACCAGGCGGCCGGCTTCCTGCAGGGTCACGGCCTGGGCCAGGTCGTTCACCGACATGCCCGACAGGATGCCCAGCGCGGTGCGCGCGCCGACGCCGGTAATCTTGATCAACTGGCGAAACAGCGCGCGCTCGCTGGCCGTGCCGAAGCCGAACAGCAGGTGGGCATCCTCGCGGATCGCCAGGTGGGTGAACAGCACCACCCGTTCGCCCGTGTGCGGCAGGTTGTAATAGGTGCTCATCGGCACGTCGACTTCGTAGCCGACGCCATTGCAGTCCACCAGCAGTTGCGGCGGAGTCTTTTCCAGCAGGATTCCGGAGATGCGACCAATCATGGTTGACCTTTTTGTTCTTGGTTAGACGAGGCGGCCGCGCTTCATGCGCAGCCCGGACAGTTGCGGACCGAGCGAGCCGAGCAGCGCCAGCGTATCGTGGCTGTTCGCGTGGCAGATGGCAACCCCGAGCGCGTCGGCGGCGTCGCTGCCCGGCAGCCCGGGCAACGTGAGCAGGCGCGAGACCATGTCCTGCACCTGGGGCTTGGCGGCCTTGCCGGTGCCGACGACGGCCTGCTTGATCTGGGTCGGCGAGTACTCCGCCACCTCGAGGTCGGCCCCGACCAGGGCGCTGATCGCCGCACCCCGGGCCTGGCCCAGCAGCAGCGTCGATTGCGGATTGACGTTGACGAAGACTTTCTCGATGGCCGCGCAACTCGGCTGGTAGGTGGCGACGATCTCGCGCACGCCATTGAGAATGATCTTCAGGCGCGGCGGCAATGCCCCTTCAAGACCGGTCTTGATGGTGCCCGAGGCGATGTAGCGTAGTTTGCTGCCCTGCTTTTCGATGACGCCGAAGCCGGTCGTGCGCAAGCCTGGGTCGATGCCGAGAATAATCATTATCGAATGTTATACCGGCCAGCAAGGTTCGTGGGAAAAATACTGTGTAAAAACACAGGTTACACTGAGTTGTTGCCGAATACGTTACAACAAAACGGAGGGCGTAGGGTGGGCACTCCGTGCCCACGCGGAACGGTGAACAGTGTTAGCTGGGCAGATGGAAAACCCGGAAGCCAATAGCAGGATGCCACAACGAGGCGCCTTACAGCGCTTGCCACTGATCCAGCTCCAAACGTGGAGCTTTGTCTACCACTGATCTGCGGTCACGCGTGGGCACAGGGTGCCCACCCTACGGTCCTCGACAGATCAGGCCGGGCACAGCGTGGGCACAGGTGCCCACCCTACGAAACCCGGCCTTCCGGCTAAAGATTAATGACGGAAGTGACGCGTACCCGTGTACAGCATCACAACGCCACGCTCGTCCGCCGCGTCGATCACTTCCTGGTCGCGCATCGAGCCGCCCGGGTGGATGACGCAGGTCGCGCCGGCGTCGACGACGACATCCAGGCCGTCGCGGAACGGGAAGAAGGCGTCCGAGGCCACGGCCGAACCCGCCAGCGACAGGCCGGCGTTCTGGGCCTTGATCGAGGCGATGCGCGCCGAGTCGATACGGCTCATCTGGCCGGCGCCCACGCCCAGGGTCATGCCGTTGCCGCAGAAGACGATGGCGTTCGACTTGACGAACTTGGCGACGCGCCAGGCGAACATCAGGTCCTGGAGTTGCTGCTGGGTCGGCTGCTTCTTGGTGACCACGCGCAGCTCACCGAGACCCACGTTCTTCGCGTCCGGCGACTGCACCAGCAGGCCGCCGCCGACGCGCTTGACGTCATAGGCGTTCTGGCCGGCGCCCAGCGCGATTTCCAGCAGGCGCACGTTCTGCTTGGCCGACATGATCCGGCGTGCTTCTTCTGTAAAGGACGGCGCGATCAGGACTTCCACGAAGAGCTTGGACAGCGCCTCGGCCGCGCGGCCGTCGACTTCGACGTTGAAGGCGATGATGCCGCCGAAGGCCGAGGTCGGGTCGGTCTGCAGCGCGCGGGTGTAGGCATCCAGCGCGTCGGCGCCGATCGCCACGCCACAGGGGTTGGCGTGCTTGACGATCACGCAGCCGGCCGGCCGGTCGAAGCCGCCCAGCGACTTGACGCATTCCCAGGCCGCGTCGGCGTCGGCGATGTTGTTGTACGACAGTTCCTTGCCCTGCAGCTGGCGGTAGTTGGCCAGCGCGCCGTCGACCGGGACGATGTCGCGGTAGAAGGCGGCGCCCTGGTGCGGGTTCTCGCCGTAGCGCATGTCCTGGACCTTCTCGAAGGACATGTTGATGGTCTGCGGATAGCTTGAACGGGTCGCGTGGGCCTTGTCTTCGCCCAGGCTGGTCAGGTAGTTGGTGATGGCGCCGTCGTATTGCGCGGTGTGCGCGAAGACTTTCTTGGCCAGGCGGAACTTGGTGTCATAGCTGACCGGGCCGGCGGCGGCGCCAGTGCCCTTCATTTCGGCCAGCACCACGCCGTAGTCGGCCGGATCGCAAATGACGACCACATCCTTGTGGTTCTTCGCGGCCGAGCGCAGCATGGTCGGGCCGCCGATGTCGATGTTCTCGATCGCGTCTTCCAGCGAGCAGTCATCCTTGGCGACGGTCTGCTGGAAGGGGTAGAGGTTGACCACGACCATGTCGATCTGGGGAATGCCGTGCTCTTCCAGCTTGGACACGTGCTCCGGGAAATCGCGACGCGCGAGGATGCCGCCGTGGACCTTCGGGTGCAGCGTCTTCACGCGGCCGTCGAGCATTTCCGGGAAGCCGGTGTAGTCGGCAACTTCAGTCACCGGCACGCCATTGTCCTGCAGCAGTTTGGCGGTGCCGCCGGTCGACAGGATGTTCACGCCGAGCGCGGAGAGCGCACGGGCGAAATCGAGCACGCCGGTCTTGTCGGAGACGGAAATGAGGGCTTGTTTGATCATGGGAGTGGCCGTTGTTGATGAAAATTCTGTGCGGAATTCGGGCACGCCGTATAGGCCGCGCCCGCGCACGGCCACTCGTGCCGGCAAGCGTTAGAGCAGTCCGTGCTCTTGCAGTTTCTTGCGCAAGGTATTGCGGTTGATGCCCAACATCTGGGCCGCGTGCGACTGGTTGCCGTCGGCGCGCGTCATGACCACTTCGAGGATCGGCTTTTCGACCGTCATCACCATCATGTCGTAGATGTTCGTCGGCTTCTGCTCGCCCAGGTCATTGAAATAGTCCTCGAGGCTCTTCTGGACAACTTCCTGGATACTCTCTTTGCTCATGTCTGCTGCTTCATCCTGGTTAGTGTTTGCTACGCCGCTTGTGACGGCGCTGTCCCCAAATCGTTTTTATTGTTCTGCTTGTTTATGCCGCGATCGCTTCAATGACAGAATGCGCGGGCCGGTATTGTAACCGTTCGCCATACTGCAGTTGCGATCGGAAAAAATTATCCACGGCAGCCAGTTGCTCGGCCGTGTTTTCCATCCGGTTCATGTGCTGACGGAACTCTTCGCCGCCCGGCAAGTCCTCGACATACCAGCCGATGTGCTTGCGCGCCGTGCGCACGCCGACATACTCGCCGTAGAAGGCATAGTGGGCCGGCAGGTGCTCGTTCATCAGCGCCCTCACCTCTTCCACCAGCGGCGGCGGCAACAGTTCGCCGGTGCGCAGGTAGTGGTCGATCTCGCGGCAGATCCAGGGCCGGCCCTGGGCCGCGCGGCCGATCATGACTGCGTCCGCGCCCGTGTAGTCGAGCACGAATTTCGCCTTTTCCGGGCTGGTGATGTCGCCATTGGCGACCACCGGAATCGACACCGCCGCCTTCACCGCGCGGATGGTGTCGTACTCGGCCTCGCCCTTGTAGCCGTCGGCGCGGGTGCGGCCGTGCAGGGTCAGCATCTGGATGCCGGCGTCCTCGGCCAGGCGCGCAATGCGCAGGGCGTTCTTGTTTTGGCGGTCCCAGCCGGTGCGGAATTTCAGCGTCACCGGCACGTCCACCGCGCCCACGACCGCGTGCAGGATGCGCTCGACCAGGTCTTCGTGCTGCAGCAGGGCCGAACCGCACCAGCTGTTGCACACCTTTTTCACGGGGCAACCCATGTTGATGTCGATGATCTGGGCGCCGCGCTCGACGTTGTGGCGGGCGCAATCGGCCAGGTCCTGCGGGTCGGCGCCGGCGATCTGCACCGCCTTCGGCTCCATCTCGCCTTCATGGTCGGTACGGCGGCTGGTCTTCTCGCTGGCCCACAGGCGTGGGTTGGAAGCGGCCATTTCCGACACCGCATAGCCGGCCCCGAGCTGCTTGCACAGCTGGCGGAACGGACGGTCGGTCACGCCAGCCATGGGCGCGACAAAGACATTATTGCGAAGTTGGTAAGGACCGATTTGCACAGCGGGAATAGAAGGAGAATGCACGGGAACCTGCTATTTTACCCCAAGCGCTGCTCAAATTATCGGCAAAATTTTTTCCGGACTGTAGCGAACGGGTCAATCGGGTGTGGACAGGGGGAAAAAAATTGGTTAGCCACGGTCCAGCGAGTCTGACGAGCTCCAGGGCGGCCCGTGGGCGAGTCGCGTTGCCGGGCATTGCCCCGGGACGGGAAACGGCTTCGTCCTACCAAAAGAAAGGTCGAGCTTCCAGTTCCCCAGAGATCATCCGGGCGCCGTCCCGCAGTGCACGTTTGCAGCGCCAGTGCTCCTCTGGCCGGCATGATGCCTTCATGACTTCATAGACTTCTTCAGCGTCTTCGCCGGCGATTTTCGCGCCCGCCTGCAACAGCAGAAAAAGCGCCTCACTCCGCGAAGAAGCTGGCTCGACATATTGAATGACGGCCAGGATATCGCGAAGCCGTTTTCGCGCTTCCGAAACGTGGCCCCGCTCGGCCAGCGCAGCGATTTCCCAGGCGCGGACTGCACACTGTTGATAGCGGTCGTCGCCCTCTGCCGCGGCTTTCGCCGCCTCCGCCGCGATGGCAACCGGATTGCCGTCCGTGAATCGCGCCACCCACGACAGTGCTTGCGCCCGAAACCAGGGCTTGCTCACTTCGCGCGCCTGCTTGAGCGCGTCATGGGGACGCAGCTTCGCCAGGCTGATGGCTAGCTGCCGCTCCTTTGTTGCATTCATTGTTCAGCTACCTCATCGCAGGATAGCAATCAAGTGAAGGACCGCTCCCGACCTATTGTGTTGAAAAAGTCGAGCGGCAACGATTTCAAGAGGTCTCAGACGTCCAACGGCTCCATGATCGTTCAATAGCGACGGTTTTGGTCAGTCCAGGTCGCCACGATTTCTGTCCAGAGACCAACGTTGCCGAGTTTTTCAACACAATAGGCCGAAAGCGGTCGCTCGGTAACGCTCAGCGTACGGCTTTTGTTTTTTTCACAGCAAGCAAAGGGTTTGCCAAGCCCGCTCAGCCGACGTCATCCAGCACCGCAGCCTGCAAATGCGCCACCTCGCCCCAGCTCTCCAGCTGCAATTTACCGTCCTGCACCGTGAAACGGTTGATGCTGGCGTTGTGCACCTTGAAGTCGCGCGGGGTGTCGAGCGGGAGGCCGAGGGCGGCGCGGTAGGCGCACTCGAGCACGCCGCCGTGGGCCACCAGGGCCAGGGACTTGCCGGGATTGTCCGCGGCCCAGCCGAGGATGGCGGGGACCACGCGGTCGTAGAACTGGCGGAAGGTTTCGCCGCGGTTCTCGCCCGGCGGCAGGGCGCCGTCGATGTCGCGCCCCTGCCAGGCGGCGAACTCCTTGGGGAAGCGTTCGGCGATCTCGGCATACAGCAGGCCTTCGAAACCGCCGTAGCAGCGTTCGCGCAGGCGCCCATCTATATAGAGAGGCAGGTCGAGCACCTCGGCCACGGCTTTCGCGGTCTGGGCGGCGCGCGCGAGGTCGCTCGATACCAGCACGTCGAAACGTTCGCGCGCCAGGGCCGCGGCCAGGGCGCGCGCCTGGCGTACGCCTTCGGCGTTGAGGTCGATGTCGAGATGGCCCTGCAGGCGGCGTTCGGCGTTCCAGGCGGTTTCGCCATGGCGGATCAGTACGACCCGGGTCGTGATGTCGTTTTGCATTAAAAGCTGAATAGCGCCCAGGTTCGGGCGCGGGGATTACGTGGACAGCGTCGGTGCGATCGCCGGATTGAGCGAATACACACCGAAGATCTGCGCTTCGTCGAGGATGTGCCCGCGCATGGCGATGCGGACATCCTGGCCGGTGAAGGTGCCTTCCAGCGGCAGCCGGGGGATGTCGAGCGCGTAGAGGGTAAACACATAGGTGTGGACGCGCTCGTCGTTCCACGGCGGACAGGGACCATCATAGCCGAAGTAGTCGCCGGCCATGTCGGGGTCTTGCGCAAACCAGCCGGTGTAGTCGTTCAGCCCCTGGCGCAACTGGTGCTCGGTGCCGTTCTTGACGAGGAAAGGCAGGTCGGGACCGGTCTTGCCGCCCGGCGTGACCATGTCGGAAAAGCGGCCTTCGGCCAGCTCCCTCAGGCTGGCCGGAATGTCGGCCAGGATCCAGTGGAAGAAGTCGGCGCGCTTGAGGCTCTCGGGTACGGTCCTGCCCTCCTTGTTGACGTCGGTGCCGTCGGTCGGCGCGTCGTTGTCGTGGCAGAGCAGCACCAGCGACTGGGTGCCGGCCGGCACCTCGTCCCAGCCCAGGTGGGGATTGCGGTTGCTCGACAGGCGCACATGGGTGGCCGGGTCGATGACCGCGAACGCGCATTCCGGCGGGATCAGGCCGCCCTCGGTAAACGAATCGCTCCAGATTTTCATTTTGCTCACTCCCAGGGCCTCCTCCTATTGACCGCGCTTATGCAAAGCGGGTTTCAGCGTTTGATATCGACCGGATCAACGCGCAGCCAGATCGTCACCGGTCCGTCATTCGTCAGTGATACTTTCATGTCCGCGCCAAATTGTCCGGTTTCAACTTTGCCATGCCGTTCGCATGCCCGGCGCACGAAATAGTCGAACAGGCGGCGCCCCTCTTCCGGACTGGCGGCCGGCGAGAACGAAGGCCGGGTGCCGGAACGGGTGTCCGCCGCCAGCGTGAACTGGGGCACCAGCAGCAGGGCGCCGCCGGTGTCGGTGACGCTGCGGTTCATCTTGCCGGCCTCGTCGGAAAAGACGCGGTAGCCGAGCAGCTTGGTCAGCAGGGCGTCGGCCTCGCGCTCGGTATCGCCCTTCTCGGCGCAGACCAGCACCATCAGCCCGGCCTCGATCGCGCCGATGGTGGCGCCGTCGACGACGACGCTGGCCTGGCTGACCCGTTGCAGCAGCCCGATCATGCGCCGGTGAAGGTCACGCGCGCGAACTTGCGCTTGCCCACCTGCATCACAAAGGTGCCGGCTTCCACCTGCAGGCCCTTGTCGCTGACCACGCCGCCATCGATGCGCACGCCGCCCTGGTCGATCATGCGCATGGCTTCCGAGGTCGAGGCGCACAGGCCGGCGGCTTTCAGCAGCTGGGCCACGCCCAGCGGGGCGCCGCTGACCGCCACTTCCGGCACGTCGTCCGGGATGCCGCCCTTCGAGCGGTTGACGAAGTCGGCCAGCGCGTCGTCGGCCGCCTGGGCCGAGTGGAAGCGGGTCACGATTTCCTTGGCCAGGGCGACCTTGGCGTCGCGCGGGTTGGCGCCGTCTTCGGTGGCGGCCTTCACGGCGGCGATGTCCGCGATCGAGCGGAAGGACAGCAGGTCGTAGTAACGCCACATCATGGTGTCGGAAATACTCATCAGCTTGCCGAACATGGTGTTCGGCGCTTCGGTGATGCCGATGTAGTTGTTTTTCGACTTGGACATCTTGTCGACGCCATCGAGACCTTCGAGCAGCGGCATGGTCAGGATGCACTGCGGCTCCTGACCGTAGTCTTTCTGCAACTCACGGCCAACCAGCAGATTAAATTTCTGATCCGTTCCACCTAGCTCAAGGTCTGCTTTCAAAGCGACCGAATCATAGCCTTGCATCAACGGATAGAGGAACTCATGGATAGCGATTGGAGTCCCACTCTTGTAGCGCTTGGTGAAGTCGTCGCGCTCCATCATGCGCGCCACGGTGTAGCGCGAGGCCAGCTGGATCATGCCGCGCGCGCCCAGCGGGTCGCACCACTCGGAGTTGTAACGCATCTCGGTGCGCTCGGCATCGAGGATCAGGGCCACCTGGCGGAAATAGGTCTGGGCGTTCTCTTCGATCTGCTCGCGGGACAGTGGCGGGCGGGTGGCGTTGCGGCCCGACGGGTCGCCAATCATCGAGGTGAAGTCGCCGATCAGGAAGATCACCTTGTGGCCGAGGTCCTGCAACTGGCGCAGCTTGTTGAGCACCACGGTGTGGCCGAGGTGCAGGTCCGGAGCGGTCGGGTCGGCGCCGAGCTTGATGCGCAGCGGTACGCCGCTCTGCTCGGAACGGGCCAGCTTCTGTGCAAATTCGCTTTCGATCAGCAGTTCGTCGACACCGCGCTTCGTGATCGCAAGCGCCTCCTGCACCTTGTCCGACAGCGGCAGAGCGGTGGCGGTTGCTAAATTGCTATTACCTGAAGACGCGGGGGAAGTCATAAAATTCTTGTAGGAAAAGTGCTAAAACGGTTGTAGGAGCAAGGAGTTTGGTATAATGCTCGATCCCATCAATCTTGCCGTAAGAAAACTTTTCAAAACAACAAGAAAAATGGCGTGGAAGTTCAAGCGGCAAATTTTAACTGATTGCATGAACCCTATACATAAAATCACCGGCAAACGCTGGTTAGGCCTGGCCGATGCAAGTCGCAAGACCCGCATCGTCGGCGCCGGCGCGGTGGCCCTGGCACTGTGCGCATTTGGCGCAGTCGCGGTGGCCCCGATTGCCCCTGACGCGGCCGACGTGCCGGTCAAGTCGGTGGCCGAGAATCTCGCCCTGCCGAACCTGGCCGACCAGATCGCCGCCTTGCAACAGGACGAACAGCAATTCATCCACGAAGAGCGCATCCGCTCGGGCGACTCGATCGGCTCCACGCTGAGCCGCATGGGTGTGGACGATGCCGAAGCGCAAAAGTTCATCCGTTCCGACAAACTGGCCCGCCGCCTCCTCTCCCTGAAGAACGGCAAGCGCCTGCAGGCCGAGACCGACGAAAATGGCCTGCTGCTCTCGCTGCGCGCCACCATCACCGACAAGGGCAACGATCCGAAAGTCCTGACGATCGCACGCAAGGGCGACGGTTTCGTCGCCAGCGAAGCGCCCGCCAAGCTCGAGCGCCGCGTCGAAATGCGTTCGCGTGAAATCACCACCTCGCTCTACTCGGCTACCGACGCCAACGTCGACGGCGGCTCGATTCCGGATTCCGTGGTCGGCGAAATCATCCAGATGTTCTCGACCAACATCGACTTCCGCTCCGACCTGAAGCGCGGCGACCGTTTCAACGTCGTCTACGAAACCTTCTGGCTCGACGGCGAACTGGTCAAGACCGGCCGCATCCTGGCCGGCGAATTCATCAACCGCGGCGTCAGCTACCAGGCCGTCTGGTTCGAAGATCCGGTCACCAAGCAGGGCGGCTACTACAGCCTGGACGGCAAGTCGCTGAAAAAAGCCTTCCTCAAGTCGCCGCTGGCCTTCTCGCGCGTCTCCTCGGGCTTCTCGAACCGCATCCACCCGATCTCGGGCAAGTGGAAAGCGCACAAGGGCATCGACTACGCCGCACCGACCGGCACCCCGATCCGCGCCGCGGGCGACGGCACCGTCGACTTCGTCGGCGTGCATGGCGGCTACGGCAACATGGTCGTGCTCAAGCACTGGAACAACTACAGCACCGCTTACGCCCACATGAGCCGCATCGGCAGCGGCCTGCGCAAGGGCGCCAAGGTCAGCCAGGGCGACGTCATCGGCTATGTCGGCTCGACCGGCTGGTCGACCGGCGCCCACCTGCACTACGAGTTCCGCGTGGCCAACGTCGCACGCGACCCGGCGGCCCTGAAGGGCCTGACCCAGGCGCCGCTGACGAACGCCGAAATGACCCGCTTCAAGATGGCAGCCGCCGAGATGAACCACCGCTTCTCGCTGCTGACCCCGGGCGGCAACGCCATGGCCGCACGCTAAGCCTCCCCATACGCTGTCCGAAAACGCCTTCCCTGCATGCAGATGCACGGAAGGCGTTTTTACGTGGCTGTTACCCAGGGAGCCCGAGAAACCGTAGCGAGCGGAAGGCGTGCTGGCAGAGCCGCCATGCGCAGTAGGTTTATCGGGCTCCCTGCTTTATGATGGGCAAATGATGACTACTTCCACCCTGTATATCGGCCTGATGTCGGGCACCAGCATGGACGGCGTCGACGGCGTGCTGGCCGACTTCGGCGGCGGCGCCATCCGCACCCTGGACGCCAGCTTCGTCCCCTTCCCTCCCGCGCTGCGCGCCGAGCTGATGGCCCTGCAGGCCAGCGTCGAGAACGAGATCGAGCGCGAGGCGCTGGCCGCCAACGGCCTGGCCGAGTGCTATGCGGCCTGCGTGCAGGAACTGCTGCCGAAGGCGGCCGGGCCGGTGGCGGCCGTCGCGGTGCACGGACAAACGATCCGCCATCGCCCCGAACTGGGCTTCACGCGCCAGACCAACAACCCCGCCTTGCTGGCCGAACTCACCGGCCTCGACGTCGTCGCCGACTTCCGCAGCCGCGACATCGCCGCCGGCGGCCAGGGCGCCCCCCTGGTGCCGGCCTTCCATGCCGCCGCCTTCGGCAAGCCGGGCACGACGCGGGTGGTGGTGAACATCGGCGGCATCGGCAACATCAGCGTGCTGCATGCCGACGGGCGCGTCACCGGCTTCGACACCGGCCCCGGCAATGTGCTGCTCGACGGCTGGATCGCCCGCCACCAGGGCAAGGACTACGACGCAGACGGCGCCTGGGGCGCGAGCGGGCAAGTGGATGCCGCCTTGCTGGCGGCATTGCTGGACGAGCCCTATTTCCACCAGCCGGCGCCGAAAAGCACGGGACGCGACCTGTTCCACATGGCATGGCTGGATGCGCACCTGGCCCGCTTCTCCCAGCTGGCGCCGGCCGATGTGCAGGCGACGCTGGTCGCCCTGACCGCGCGCACGATCGCCGACGCGATCCGTCTCGAAAGCCGCGATGTGGACGCGGTCTACGTGTGCGGCGGCGGCGCCTACAACGGCGCGCTGCTGCGCGTGCTGGCCGCTGCGCTCGGCGAAGGTGTGGCGGTGGAATCGACCGCGGCGCTGGGCGTGGCGCCTAACCGGGTCGAGGCGCTGGCCTTTGCCTGGCTGGGCTACCGGTTCATGCAGCGCGAGCCGGGCAACATGCCGGCGGTGACGGGGGCGCAGGGACCGCGCATCCTGGGGGCGCTGTATCCGGCTTGAGGGTGGCTTAGGGTGGGCTCTTGAGCCCACGCGGTTTCACGACATGCCTCAACGCGGCCTTGCTGAAGAAGTGTCGCAGGGTGGACACCTGTGTCCACGCTGTTTCACGATACGAGCTCCCTGCGGCAGCATTTTCACCGGGTGAGCACGTTGAGCCTCTTCTAGCGCAGCCGCGTTGTGGCACAGGATGATCAGCGTGGACACAGGCGTCCACCCTACAAAATCTTGAAAGCCAAAAAACAAATCCGGGCAGCGCCCGGATCTGGAAGCGACGCCCGGCAAGCCGGGCTGTGCGATGCTTTACGCCGAGAACGACGAACCGCAGCCGCAGGTGCTGGTTGCGTTCGGGTTCTTGATGACGAACTGGGCGCCTTCGAGGTCGTCCTTGTAGTCGATCTCTGCGCCGACCAGGTACTGGTAGCTCATCGAGTCGATCAGCAACTGGACGCCGTTCTTTTCCATCGTCGTGTCGTCTTCGTTGACGATTTCGTCGAAGGTAAAGCCGTACTGGAAGCCCGAGCAGCCGCCGCCCTGCACGAAGACGCGCAGTTTCAGGTCGGGATTGCCTTCTTCCTCGATCAGCTGGGCCACTTTTTCAGCGGCGCTGTCGGTGAAGACGATCGGGGTCGGGATGGTGTCAAAGTCTTGCACTTCGGCCACTGCAGTCATGGGATAAACTCCTGATTGGATTCGGATTTATGCCATTATAGACGGTTCGCGCCGGTCATGCTTCGGCCCTCTCCGCTTCCGCCAGATGGAAGACCGGCTCGCCCGCCGGCTGGTGCGTCAGCTTGCCGGTCACCAGGGCGCCGCCGTGCATCTCGAGCAGCTTGTAATGGACATCCCCATGTATGCGGCCTTTCGGCTGCAATTCAAGTAGCTCCGTGGAAATTACCGAGCCGGCGATGTAGCCGTTCACGACCAGGTTGGCGCAGCGCACCTCGCCCTCGATGCGGGCGTGCTCGGAAACGATCAGGACGCTGTCCGGTCCCTCGCTGGCGATCACGTTGCCGTGCACCTCGCCGTCGATGCGCAGCCCGCCGCTGAAGCACAGGTCGCCCTCGATGCGGGCGGCTATGCCGATCAAGCTGTCAATTTCGCTTTTCGCGTTGCGACCGAACATGGTGGCACCCCTGTAGATAGATGGAATTTGCGACGAGAAAACGGACCGTTGCACCGATCAGTGCAACGATCAATTTACCGCCCTCAACAGTTACCACCTTGATCTAGCTCTGGTCAGGTAGTGCCTGTAGGAATTACCTGACGGGGATGCCGCTTCAGGGAAGCACGGGAAACCCTGGCGAGCGGATGCCGTGCTGGCCGAGCGGCCTAGCCGCACTCCGTCGCGCAGGAGCTTGATCGGGCTTTCATTACGGCAGCAGGGCGATCTGTTGCAGCCCCTTGGTTTCGTCCAGGCCGAACATCAGGTTCATGCACTGCACGGCTTGGCCGGAAGCACCCTTGACGAGGTTGTCCTGCACCACCAGGATGACGACGGTATTGCCGCCGTCCGGACGGTGCACGGCCAGGCGCAGCATGTTCGAGCCGCGGGTCGAGCGGGTTTCCGGGTGCGAGCCGAAAGGCATCACGTCGACGAAGGCCGAATCCTTGTATTCGGCTTCGAACAGGGCCTGCAGGGCCGCGTCGTCGATGTCCTTGGTGAGGCGCGCGTACAGGGTCGAGTGCATGCCGCGGATCATCGGCACCAGGTGGGGCGTGAAGATCAGGCCGACTTTCTGGTCGGTGAAGCGCTGCAGCTGGGCCGAGGTTTCCGGCGTGTGGCGGTGGCCGGCCACGCCGTAGGCCTTGAAGTTGTCGCTCGCTTCCGAGAACAACGTGCCGATCTCGGCCTTGCGGCCGGCGCCCGAGACGCCCGACTTGCTGTCGGCGATCAGGTTGCCCGCGTCGATGATGCCGGCCTTCAAGAGCGGCACGAAGCCGAGCTGCATCGTGGTCGGGTAGCAGCCCGGGTTGGCGATCAGGCGGGCGTTCTTGATGTCTTCGCGGTTCAGTTCCGGCAGGCCATATACCGCTTCCTCGATCAGCTCGGGCGCGGTGTGCTCCATCTTGTACCATTTTTCGAAGGCGGCGCGGTCCTTCAGGCGGAAGTCCGCCGCCAGGTCGATGACCTTGACGCCGGCCGCCAGCAGCGCCGGGGCCTGCGCCATGGCGACGCCATGCGGGGTGGCGAAGAAGACCACGTCGCACTTCGTCAGGTCGGCCTTGTCCGGGGCCGAGAAGGCCAGGTTCACGCGGCCGCGCAGCGAGGGGAACATGTCGGCCACCGGCAGGCCGTCTTCCTTGCGCGAGGTGATCGCGGTCAGCTCCACGTCGGGATGCGCGGCCAGCAGCCGCAGCAATTCCACGCCCGTGTATCCGGTTCCGCCAACGATGCCAACTTTGATCATGTTCTTTCCTTCGTGATTAAAAATGAGACTTGCGAGTCGAGGCTGCAATTTTAACAGCGCACTGCCCGGGGCGCCGGAAGCGCCGCCGCGGCAGCCGCGCAGGCTTTGCAAATATTATTTGCACCGATGGTCAGGGATGCAAATATTGCATGGCTGCAAGCCGAGCCAGGCAAAGGGCCTCAGCCTGTCGTGCCGGTCATGCGTTCCGGCTCGTAGACCGGCACCGGGTCGAGCGTCGACATCACGCCGATGTGGCCGAAGTGCTCGTCCAGCCAGCGCTGCGCCGTCGCGATCCCGAGGTCACGCAGGTGCAGGAGGAAAGGCCACTCGGTATTGTATTTGGTCGACAGATCGAGGCGCTGCAGCTCGTCGTTACCGCTGATCATGTGCAGGCGTACGCCGGCCGCGTGCACCAGTTCGGTCTGCTCGGCGTCGACCAGCGCCCCAAGATGCTGGATGGCGCTGACCTCGCGCACGAAACTGATATTGAAGGCGATTTCGCTGGCGCGGCTGTGGATGTCGCTCAGGCTCATCGGCAGGCCGGCGCGCGCCACCGGGTTGTTCTGGACGATCACGATGTCGCGCGCGTCGCCGTCGACCAGCGGCGACAGAGACGGGTTGCCGACAAAGCTGCCGTCCCAATACGCTTCGCCGTCGATCTCGACCGGCGCGAACACGTGCGGCAGGCAGGCCGAGGCGGCGATGACGCGCGCGTCGAGCTGCTCGCGGGTGAAGATGCGGCCGCGGCCGGTGCGTACATTGGTCGCGGGCACGAACATGGCGATCTCGCGGCACTGGCGCACCCGCTCGAAATCGATCAACGCCGCCAGCACCGGCAGCATCGGATTCATGCTCAGCGGCGAGCTGGGCGGCGCCAGGACACCGCCGACCAGCTGCATCAACTGGTAGCCGGGCGAATTGCGCAAGCTCCAGTCGCCCCTGGCGTAGTCGAGCGGCGTGCGCTTGACCGGGCTGAACAGCGAGGCCGCGCTCAACCCTTGCCAGAAGCGCCGCAAGGCCGCGCGCGCGCCTTCACGCCCGCCACCCAGGGCATAACCGTCGGCCAGCACGGCGCCGTTGACCGCGCCGGCGCTGGTGCCGCTGATCGCCGCGATTTCGATGCGCTCGTCGGCCAGCAGGCGGTCGAGCACGCCCCAACCGAAGGCGCCGAGGGCCCCGCCGCCCTGCAGTCCGAGACTGATCCGTTTGATAGACACGTGCATCTCCTGCGACATTTTCGACCCCACAGGCTAGCAGCCGGAAAAGCCGACGGCGGTGCGCTAGCGAACGCTCGTGGCCGCCCAGGGCCTGTCACAGGCGATGCCGTCTGCGTATAATTTTCGTATGGACAATAAAACCATGCGCGCAGACAAGGCCGCGCAGGAAGCACCCCCATGCTGAGCATCGGCGAACTGTCGCAACAGACCGGCGCCAGCGTGCGCTCGCTGCGCCACTACGAACAATGCGGGCTGCTGGCGGCCAAACGCCGCGAGAACGGCTACCGCTACTTCGAGCCGGCTGCCGTCGAATGCGTGCAGCGCATCCGCATCCTGCTGCGCAATGGTTTCACGGTCGAGGAAATCCGGCCGGTGGTGTCGATGCTGACGCCGCAGCCGAGCCTGCGCGAAGTATGCGCGGACGTGATCGCACTCTACGGCAGCAAACTCGGTGAACTCGACGAGCGCATCGCGGCCCTGCAGGCGATCCGCAGCAGCGCCGCCGCGCGTCTCGCCTTCCTCGAGGAACAGCGGCGCCTCGGCGGCCCGGTCGAGCCGCCGCGTCCCTGAATCATTTGCCTGTGCGCGCCGGCGCCGCGTCGAAGGCGGGCGGAATCGGATGCGCGACCGTTTCGGCATCCCAGGTCAGCGACAGGATGCACCAGCGCTTGCCGTCGTTCAGCAACTGGAAGGCGTTGACGCCGCGCACGCGCACCGGGCCGTCGAGGCGGTCGCGCGTCTCATAAGTGCTCCAGGCATGCGCGATGTGGCCGAAGGACTGGATCTGCTGCGCCACTTCGCGTTCGTAGAAGTTGCGCTGCCCCAGCAGGCGGTCGTTCAGTGCGGCGAACTGGGCCGGCGTTTGCGGATCGGCCAGGAAGGCGCCGTCGCGGTGCGTGGTGGTGGTGACGATGGCGCCCGGCGCGAACAGGTTCGCCATGCGCGCCCAGTCCTTTTTCGCGCCCGCCGGTCCCGTCACGACCTCGTAGAGGGCGCGCACCAGGGTGTCCGGGGCGAGGCTCGCGCTGTCGGGCTCGCCGGTGCCGCAGGCGTCGTTCGCGCCGAGCGGATTGTTCTGCACCGCGACGGCATAGGAAACCGGGACGGATGCGGACGCCGGTTCGGCGCTCGAGGCGGTGTTGGCGAGGGCCAGCGCCAGCAGGCTGGCGGCGGCGAAAGCGGTAAGCGAATTCTTCAGCGTCATGTCGATCTCCTTGGGATGGGCGCCCGGAAAATGGCGCGATATCGACATGCTGAAGGCTGACACTAATGGCAGAGTCAAGCGCCTGCGTGAAAAAGCCGCCGGAGCGATGAACGCTTCGAGAACCCCTGCGGATCTGCAGGGGTTTCCTCGGTGCTTATTTGATGAGCTTTGATTTGAGACGACGCAGGCGCCATTCGATGAACAGGCCGGCGAAACCGCATGCGAAGACGATGGCGCCGATATATTGCAGGATGCGATTGCCCTGCGCCTGAATATCCCGGGTATCGATCAGCTCGAAGCGGCGCCGTCCGTTTTCCACCGCCTCGTAATAGACGGTGCCGCGGCTGTTCGGCCATTCCACGGTGACCGGCTGAGCCCGTTTCGCCAGGAACTCGGCCGACTGTTTCGCCATGTCCTCCATCGTGATGATCTTGGCGACCATTTGCTGCGCCAGGATTTCCCGCCAGGCGCTAAAGATGTTTTCCGCTTCGCCGGCCCGGATCACGCCCGGCGAGTTGTACTTGTAGAGCTTGTTCGAAAAGAAGATCCCGTCGTTCGCCGCCAGCATGAGGGCAAAGCCGAGTATCCAGGCCGCGGCCGAACCGAACAGCCAGCGCTTCGTCTGGCTGAGCTGGTCCGTCACCTCGCCATGCGTGAATTGGGTGACCGCGGGGATATGGCGCAAGGTCGTGGTCAGCACGCCCTGGTCTACGTCCTGCAGAAAGGTCGCGGCATCCATCTCCAGGGCGGAGAGGATAGTGGAGAACATCTCGGCCGACGGCACCGACTTGTCGTTCTCCAGCTTGGAGAGGTAGGACTGCTCGATGCCGGCCAGTTGCGCGAACTGCGGCTGGGTCAGGCCCTTGTCCGTCCTGATCTGTTTGAGTCTTTCGCCAAAATTCATATGAACCTTTCCTGAACATCAATGGAATGGTCGTATTCTTGGCGATTCATGCATGACTTGGAAGATGAATATGCGCGAATATCGATGAATTCCGGGCGGGATTCACTGTTCTCACGCACCTTGCATGCAAGGGTTCGCAAAAAAACAAAAAGCCGCCCACCTTGCGGAGGACGGCTTTCGTGCAACAGCGCCCGAAGGCGCTGCCGGCAGGACAAAGCGAATTAACGCTTCGAGAACTGCTTTGCGCGGCGTGCTTTACGCAGGCCGACTTTCTTACGCTCGACTTCACGGGCGTCACGGGTGACGAAACCGGCACGTGCCAGGTCGCCCTTCAGGCCTGCGTCGTAGTCGATCAGTGCGCGGGTGATGCCGTGACGAACCGCGCCTGCCTGGCCCGATTCACCACCGCCGTGCACGTTGACCTTGATGTCGAAACGCTCGACGTTGCCGGTCAGTTCCAGCGGCTGACGGATGACCATCAGGCCGGTTTCGCGCGAGAAGTATTCCGCAGCCGGCTTGCCGTTCACGATGATCTGGCCGGTGCCAGCTTTGATGAACACGCGAGCGACTGCACTCTTGCGACGGCCAGTGCCGTAGTTGTAGTTACCGATCATGTCAGTTCCTTAGAGGGTCAGTGCTTGGGGTTGCTGTGCTGCGTGCGGGTGGGTGCCTTCCGCGTACACTTTCAGCTTCTTGATCATGGCGTAGCCCAGCGGGCCCTTCGGCAGCATGCCTTTGACAGCCTTTTCCAGGGCACGGCCCGGGAAGCGCTGTTGCATTTTCAGGAAGTTGGTTTCGTAGATACCGCCCGGGTAGCCCGAGTGACGGTAGTAGGTCTTGGCGGTGGCCTTGGTGCCGGTCACGCGCAGCTTGCCTGCGTTGATGACGACGATGTAGTCACCGGTATCGACGTGCGGAGTGAATTCCGGCTTGTGTTTGCCGCGCAGTCGGAGTGCCACTTCGCTGGCAACACGTCCGAGGACCAAGTCCGTCGCGTCAATCACAAACCAGTCGCGCTGGACTTCATGGCCCTTAGCGGAAAAAGTTTTCATGTTGACTTCCTAATAGGTAAATTGCTCAAATGGTGGTTCCGCAATTGTTGCTGCGGACTCTGCCTTATTGTCTTTTCCTGAGCAAATGGAAAGCCAACGATGATACCTTCTTGCGCCCTGTCGCGTCAAGGCAGCGTCAAGCGGCTGTCGCATTCCCACCCGCATCGTCGGATGCGGTGAGTTTGCTCAAAGTCATTGTGCCGCCGCTCACTCTAGACTCGGGCGATGCTCGTCGTTCTTAAGCGAAACATAAGTTGACCCGGGAAACGATGACAAATTACTATGGATCAATTGTCTGAGGAGTTTGCGTGAAAAACCGATCCATCCTGCTTCCCCTGTGCGCCCTGCTGCTCTCGAGCGCCGCGCACGCCGCACCCGCCGCCAGGGCGCCCGGCCTCGCAGAGCGCAGCTGCCATCTGCCCGGCTCCGAGGAGACCCTGCGTTGCCTCACCCTCCCGGTCCCGCTCGACCATGCCAGGCCGAATGGCCCCAGCCTCAAGCTGCACGTCACGGTGGCGCCGGCCTTCCGCGAGGCCTCGCGTTCCGATCCGCTGTTCGTGCTGGCCGGCGGCCCCGGCCAGGCCGGCAGTGAAGTGCTGCCGCTGCTGAACGCCGCCTTCCGCCGCGTGCGCGCCACGCGCGACATCGTCTTCATCGACCAGCGCGGCACCGGGCTGTCGGGCAAGCTCGATTGCGAAAGCCGCCCCGAGCACGAGACCATGAGCGACGCCGAGCTCGAAGCCGAGCTGCGCGCCTGCATCGCGAAGAACCGCGCGCCCTTCGGCGCCTACACCACGCTTGCTGCCGCGCGCGACCTCGAGCAGGTGCGGCGCGCCCTCGGCTACGGCAAGGTGAATGTCTGGGGCGGCTCCTACGGCACCCGTCTTGGCCAGGCCTATGCCCGCGCCTATCCCGGCAGCGTGCGCACGCTGGTGCTGGACGGCGTCGCCGCGCCCGACCAGGTCATCCCGGCGGGCGGACGCGACGGCTCGGCCGCGCTCGACAAGCTGTTCGCGCAGTGCGCCGCGAACGCCGGCTGCCGCAAGGCCTATCCGAACCTGCGCGCCGAGTTCGACGCGCTGGTGAAGCGCACCGAAGCGGGCGTCAAGCTCTCGATCGCCGATCCGCGCACCGCGGCGCCGGTGAGCTTCACCATGACGGGCCAGCGCTTCCTCGGCACCGTCCACAACATCCTGTATTCGCCGGCCGACGCGCGCCGCCTGCCCTTCCTGATCCACAGCGCCTACCAGGGCCGCTGGGAACCCTTCGTCGCACGCCACAACATCGCCGGCGACTTCGGCAGCGACGGCTCGGCCGCCATGCTGCTGCACTTCGCCGTGGTCTGCGCCGAGGACGTGCCGCGCATGACGCCGGAACTGGTCAAGGACGACGCGGCGCTGCTGACCCGTCCGCTGGCCGAGCGCATTCCGGCCCTCTGCAAGGCCATGAATGTGCCGGCCGTGCCCTATGCCGAGCCGGCGCAGATCGCCGCGCCGGCGCTGCTGCTGTCGGGCGCGCTCGATCCCGTCACGCCGCCGCGCCGCGCCGAGGCGGCCGCCCGGTACATGACGAATGCGCGCCACCTGGTGGTGGCCAATGCCGGCCACGGCGTCTCGCAGCTGGGCTGCGCGCCGCGCCTGCTGCGCGAATTCCTCGACAAGCCGGCCAGCCAGCTCGACGCCAAGTGCCTGTCCGAGATCCCGGCCCCGACCTTCCAGCTCGGCAGCGCCGGGCCGCAACCCTGAATCGAGTTCACCATGATCGAAGTACAAGACGTACGCAAACAGTTCGGCGAGGTGCAGGCGCTCGGCGGCGTGAGCTTCCAGGCGCGCGACGGCCAGATCACCGCCCTCCTCGGCCCCAACGGCGCCGGCAAGACCACCCTGCTGCGCACCCTGATCGGCCTGCTCAGGCGCGACCACGGCAGCATCTCGATCGACGGCGTCGATCCGGAAAAGGACCCGCTGGCGGTGCGCCGCAACATCGGCTTCCTGACCGACCAGTTCGGCCTGTACGAGCGCCTCAGCACGCGCGAATACCTCGCCTATTTCGGTGAATTGAACGGCATGGGCGGCTTGGCCCTGCGCCAGCGCATCGACGAAGTCTCGGAGCTGCTGGCGATGGACGACATCCTCGAGCGCCGCGCCAAGGGCTTCTCCCAGGGGCAGCGCATCAAGGTGGCGCTGGCGCGCACCCTGCTGCACCGGCCGCGCCACCTGCTGCTCGACGAGCCGAGCCGCGGCCTGGACGTGATGGCCACGCGCGCCCTGCGCCACGCATTGGCCGCGCTGCGCCAGGATGGCTGCTGCGTGATCATGGCCACCCACGTGATGCAGGAAGTGACCCACCTGTGCGACGACGTGATCGTCATCGCCAAGGGCCATACCGTGGCCCAGGGCTCGCCCGAAGAACTGTGCCGGCGCACCGGCATCGCCAGCCTGGAAGACGCCTTCGTCAGCCTGGTCGGCACCGAGGAAGGAATCGCCGCATGAAGCCGACGAATGTAAAGCCGACGAATGTAAAGCCGAAGTTTTTGGTCGTACTCATCAAGGAGTTGCGCGAAACCCTGCGCGACAAGCGCACCCTGGGCCTGCTCGCCCTGTTCACCTTCATGTACCCGCTGATGCTGGGTTTCCTGTTGAACAAGACGATCGACCGCGCCACCAAGCCCGAGCGCGACGGCATCGAAGTGGCCGTGATCGGCGCCGCCAAGGCCCCGACCCTGATGGCCCAGCTCAAGCAAAGGAACGTCACGGTCAAGGAAACCGGGCCGCTCGATGAGGAAGCCATCGGCGAGCTGCTGCGCTCGGAGAAGTATCCGGTGGTGCTGCGCCTGTCCGACAAGTTCACCGAGAACTACGCCGCGATGCGTCCGGCGCGCGTCGAGCTGTGGTTCGATTCGGCCGACGAGAACTACACGCAGCGGCGCGAGATCGAAGAGGTGCTCGAAGCCTATGGCGCCAACGTCGCCAGCGCGCGCCTGCTGGCGCACGGCGTGTCGCCGGCGACGCTGGCGCCGATCCAGGTGCAGCGCTTCGACACCGGCACGAACGCCTCGCGCTCGGCCGGCTTCATCGGCAGCATCCTCGGCATCCTGTTCCTGCCGGCCTTCATCTGCGGCATGTCGACCGCGGTCGACATGACCGCCGGCGAACGCGAGCGCCGCTCGATGGAAGTGCTGATGGCGCAGCCGGCGCGCGCCTGGGAACTCGTCACCGGCAAGTGGCTGACGGCCGGCGTGCTGGCGGTCGCCGGGGTCACGCTCGAACTGGCGCTGGCCCACGGCATCCTGTCCTGGCTGCCGCTGGAGGAAATCGGCATGTCCTGGGCCCTGACCTGGGCCGACCTGGCGCTGGTGTGCTTCGCCTCGATCCCGCTGTGCCTGTTCGCGGCCGGCCTGCAGATCGCGCTGGCGATGAACGCGAAATCGTTCAAGGAAGCGCAGAGCGTCCTCAGTATCGCGATGCTGGTGCCGCTGGCGCCCGGCATCATCATCTCGATGATGGAACTGAAGACGGCCGACTGGATGTACCTGGTGCCCATGCTGTCGAACCAGACCCTGCTGCGCGAGATGGCCAAGGGCGGCGAGGTCGGCATGTGGCCGGTGGCGATGACCTTCCTGTCGTCGGCGCTGGCGGCGGCCATCGCGGTGGGCTTCGCCAGCTGGCGCATGAAGAGCGAGCGCTACGTGCTGTCGGTGTAAAGCCGGCGCCATCGAAGGACGACAGCCCACCCCGGCAGGCCGCGGTGGGCTGTTCTACAATAGGGGCAGCATAAACAGCGGAGAAACGCACATGGAAGTCAAAGTCAGCTGGAATGGCCCGTCGGGCATGAGTTTTCGCGCGGAAACCGGTTCGGGTCACACCGTGGCGATGGATGGCGCGCCGGAAGCCGGCGGCCACAACACGGCGGCGCGGCCGATGGAGCTGGTCCTGGCCGGCACCGGCGGCTGCACCGCCTTCGACGTGGTCCTGATCCTCAAGCGCAGCCGCGAGGACGTGCAGGGCTGCGACGTCACCCTGCAGGCCGAACGCGCCGACACCGACCCGAAGGTCTTCACGAAGATCAACTTCCACTTCGTCGTCAGCGGCCGCAACCTGAAGCCCGCCGCGGTCGAGCGCGCGGTCAAGCTGTCGCACGAGAAGTACTGCTCGGCCTCGATCATGCTGGCCAAGACGGCCGAGATCACGCATTCGTTCGAGATCGTCGAAGCGGCCTAGAACACCGTGTTGACGCGCCGTGTCGCACCGATACGGCGTCAACCGGTTTTGTAGGGTGGGCACTCGTGCCCACGCGGTACGGCGCTTGCAAATGGCAGAGTACCCGTAGAGTCCGCGCAATACGCGAGATCGTGCCGTCGGGTGCTCACACGTACGACGGCGTGGGCTCGAGAGCCCACCCTACGAAAACCGTCTGCTGACGGTTAAACGTAATACGCCGTCGTCGTCATCACCTTCGCGAACGCCTTCATCGCCAGCTTGACCGGCACCGGCATCTCGGCCGCGCCGAGGTTCTGGGCGGCGGCGCCGTGGGCGATCTCGTCGATGCGCATCTGGTCGACGATGGCGCGCGACTTGGCGTCCTTGATCGGCAGCATGTCGAGGTGGCTGTTCAGGTGGGCCTCGACCTGGCGTTCGGTCTCGACCACGAAGCCCAGGCTGTTGGCGTCGCCCAGCTTGGCCGCCACCGTTCCCATCGCGTAGGCGCCGGCATACCACAGCGGATTGAGCACGCTCGGCTGCGAGCCCAGTTCCGACAGGCGTTGCGCGGTCCAGGCCAGGTGGTCTTCCTCCTCGCGCCCGGCCTGCTCGAACTGGGTGCGCATCGCCGGGGACTGCGCATGGCGCGCCTGCGAGTCGTAGAGCGCCTGGGCGCAGACTTCACCGACGTGGTTCACGCGCATCAGGCCGGCGCTGTGGCGCTGTTCGCGCTCGTCGAGCTCGCAGTCGACGGCATGCGCCGCCGGGTTCGGGCGCGAGGCCGAGGCCACGCCGCCAACCACGCGCAGCGCCTTGTCGAAGCCGACGATCAGCTGGTCGAGGGGACTGATAAAACGGTTCGCTAACATAGTATTCGTATAAGTCGCGGAAAATGTCATTATAAGCGCGCCATCGCCAGGGCCGCGCCCGCCCCTTGCCGCGCGGCCCGCCCCGCCTTTCGGCTCGGCCGTTCGCCCATGCGGCGTACGTACGCGCACACGCCCTGCCCCCGCCTTTCTGCACTCCAGGCCACCCATCGCACCGTGTGTCGCATCGGCCCGCCTGACTCGGCCGTTATTGACTACAATGCAGGCGTCAAAAAGGCTTGGCGGAAATGAAAATGAACGCCATGCAAAGCCCACCTGGAGTCCGCATGGAATTACGCATCCGCAATCTGTCCAAGACCTACGCCAATGGCGTCGTGGCCCTGGACAAGGTCACGCTGAACATCCCGCAGGGAATGTTCGGCCTGCTGGGGCCGAACGGCGCCGGCAAGTCGACCCTGATGCGCATCCTGGCGACGCTGCAGGAATGCGACAGCGGCTCGGTCTTCCTCGACGACATCGACGTGCTCGACGAAAAGGACGAGGTGCGCCGCATGCTCGGCTACCTGCCCCAGGACTTCGGCGTCTACCCCAAGGTCACGGCCTATGAGCTGCTCGACCACTTCGCCCAACTGAAGGGACTGGCGAACCGGCACCGCCGGCGCGAGGTCGTCGACGGCCTGCTCCAGCAGACCAACCTGTTCGAGGTGCGCCACCAGAAGCTGGGCACCTTCTCGGGCGGCATGCGCCAGCGCTTCGGCGTGGCCCAGGCCCTGATCGGCGACCCGCAACTGATCATCGTCGACGAACCCACCGCCGGCCTGGACCCGCAGGAAAGGGTGCGCTTCCACAACCTGCTGTCGGACATCGGCGCCGACAAGACCGTGCTGCTGTCGACCCATATCGTGTCCGACGTGGCCGACCTGTGCTCGAACATGGCGATCATCCACAAGGGCCATGTGCTGCTGTGCGGCGAACCGGCGCGCCTGATCGACGACATCGAGGGCCGCATCTGGGCGCGCTTCGTCGACAAGGCCGACCTGCCGCTGTTCCAGAAGCAGCACACCGTGATCTCGACGCGCCTGCGCGCCGGCCGCACCCTGATCCACGTGTACGCCGAGCGCGATCCCGGCATGGGCTTCGAGCCGGCCCACGCCAGCCTGGAAGACGTGTATTTCGCCACCATCGCCGGCCGCCACGACAGCGCCACGGGGAACTGCTGATCCATGGCCGCGCTCCTCGCGATCGCCCGCTTCGAGATCCGCCAGCGCCTGCGCCAACTGGCGACCTGGGTCTATTTCGGGGCCTTTGTCGCGCTGGCCATGCTGTGGACCGCGGCCGCCGGCGGCGTCTTCAAGGACGCGGTGGTCGCCTTCGGCTCGCGCGTGCTGATCGACGCGCCGCGCCAGGTGGCCCTGACCACGGCCTTCCTCGGCTGCCTGGGCGTGATCGTGATGGCCGCCGTGATGGGGCGCGCGGTGCAGCAGGACTTCGAGCACGAGATGCACCACTTCTTCTTCAGCGCGCCGATCGGGAAGCATGCCTACGTGTTCGGGCGCTTCCTCGGCGCCTGGGCGGTGCTGGCCTTCATTTTCGGCGGCATCGTGCTCGGCGCCTGGCTCGGAACCCTGGTGCCCGGCATCGATCCCGACCGCCTGGGCGGGGGCAGCCCCGGGGCCTACCTGCTGCCCTGGCTGTTCACCCTGCTGCCCAACATCTTCATCTTCGGCGCGATCTTCTTCATGCTGGCGGCGCTCACGCGGCGCATGCTGCCGGTGTATGTCGCCAGCATCGTGCTGCTGGTCGGCTACACGGTGGCGCCCTCGCTGGCGCGCGACTTCGACTACAAGACCACGGCCGCCCTGATCGATCCCTTCGCCACCACCGCGCTGGTCACCCTGACCGAGTACTGGCCGATCGCCGAGCGCAATGCGCGCCACGTGACGCTGGAAGGCATCTACCTGGCCAACCGCCTGATCTGGTGCGGCTTCGGGCTGGTGGTGCTCCTGCTCGGCTACTGGCGCCTGCACCTGACCGGCCTGGCCGAAGTGCGCGCCGGCGAGCCGCGCCTGCCGCCAAACCCCGCGCCGCAACTGTCGCAGGCGGCCGTCAACACGCGCGAGCGCCCCGACTTCGCGCGCCGCAGCCTCGGCCTCCTGCTGGCCAGGCAAACCTGGCTGCAGTTGCGCCAGTCGGTCGCCACGCTTCCCTTCGCCCTGATCGCCGTCGTCGGCATGGCCATGCTGGTGCTGGGCAGCTTCGACCCCGGCATGCTGCACGGTTCCCGCACCTATCCCCTCACCTGGCAGATGCTGGAACTGATCCGCGACACCAATTCGCTGTTCATCCTTGTCGTCACCACCTTCTACGCGGCGCAGCTGGTCTGGCGCGAGCGCGAGGCCCGCACCGCCCAGTTGTTCGACGCCCTGCCGCTGCCCGGCTGGCTGGCGCCGATGTCGAAGATCCTGGCGCTGATCGGCATGCAGGCCCTGCTGCTGTTCCTGTCCATGCTCACCGCCATGCTGTGCCAGGTGTTCCGCGGCTGGTTCGCGCTCGAAGCCGGCCTCTACCTGCGCACCCTGTTCACCATCCTGCTGCCGCAATACGCGCTGCTGGCGGTGGTGGCGCTCGCGGTGCAGGCGCTGTGCGGGCGCAAGGTCCTCGGCTATGCGGTGCTGGTGACGCTGTACGTGGCGATGGTGGCCTGCCAGGGCATGGGCCTGGACCATCCGCTGCTGCTGCTCACCGCGCCATCGAACCTGCCCTGGTCGACCATGAACGGCTACGGCCACCACCTGCAGCTCGAACGCGTGCTGGAAGTGTACGGCGCCGGCGCCGCGCTGATGCTGCTGGCCGCCACGGTGGTGATGTGGCCGCGCGGCGTGAACAGCGAATGGGCCAGCCGCCTGCGCCTGGCGCGCCAGAACCTCACGCCGCGCGTGCTGGCGGCCTTCGGCGCCGGGCTGCTGCTGTTCGTCGGCAGCGGCGCCCTGCTGTGGTACGAGCTGGACGTGGGCGGCAACTATCGGATGACGCGCACGGCCGAGGCGCTGCGCGCCGACTACGAACTGCGCTACCGCGGCTTCCATGCCCTGCCCCAGCCGCGCCTGGCGGCGGTCGGCCTGCGCGTCGACCTGCATCCGCGCGCCCGCATGCTGGCCGTCGAGGGCCATTACCAGCTCGAGAACCGGAGCGCCGTTCCGATCGCCGACCTGATCGTCTACCAGCAGCCTGGCGTCGACCTGGCGGCGCGCCTGTCGCAGCCGGCGCGCCTGGTGACAGCCGACCGCACGCGCGGCTTCTACCGGTATCGCCTGGCGGCGCCGCTGGCCCCCGGCGCAGGCATCGCCTTCGACTTCCAGCTGAGCGCGGCCCCGGACGCCCTGCTCGGCTTCGGCACCGACACCCCGGTCGCGGCCAACGGCAGCTGGCTCACCAACGAAGCGCTGCCGCGCATCGGCTACCAGGAAGCGGTCGAGCTGCGCGACGAGCGCGACCGTCGCCGCCATGGGCTGGCGCCGCGCAGCCAGGTCCAGCGCAAGGACGCCGGCGCAGACGCAGATCGGGGCGCGGACCGGATCGCCTTCGAGGCGCTGGTCAGCACCGGCGTGGACCAGATCGCGGTGGCCCCGGGCGCGCTCGAACGCGAGTGGATCGAGGGAGAGCGCCGCCACTTCCGCTACCGCGTAGAGCAGCCCATCCTCGACCATTACGCGATCGCCTCGGCGCGCTACGCCGTGCGCCACGAGCGCTGGCAGGACGTCGCCATCGACGCCTTCTACCGGCCGGGCCACGAAGCCAACGTCGACCGCCTGGTCCGCGGCGCCAGCGCCGCCCTCGACTACGGTACGCGCGCCTTCGGCCCCTACCGCCTGCACGACCTGCGCCTGGTCGAGACGCCGCGCAGTGCGGGAGAAGCACAGTCCTTCCCCGGCATGATCGCCCTGCCCGAGGCCGGCGCCTTCATCGCGCGCGTCGACCCCGATTCGCGCACCGAGATCGATTACCCGTTCTACATCGGCGCCTACACGACCGCGCGCCAGTGGTGGGGCCAGCAACTGGCCGAATCGAAGGCGCCCGGCGGCGGCCTGCTGGCCGGGGGCCTGGCCGAGTACACCGCCCTGATGACGCTGCGCCGCAGCCTGGGCTCGACCGCGATGCGGCGCTATCTGCGCCAGAACCTGCATGCCTACCTGATGGGCCGCGCGACCGCGACCGGCCGCGAACTGCCGCTGGTGCGGGCGGGAAGCGAATCCTGGCTGGCCCAGCGCAAGGGAGGCCTGGCGCTCTACCTGCTGCAGGACCAGCTCGGCGAGGAACGCGTGAACGCGGTGCTGCGCGAGCTGCTGCGTAAGAGTCAGGGTGCTTCGCCAGCCAGCGCCGCAACGCTCGTCGACGCGCTGCGCGCCGTGGCGCCGCCCGAGAAAGCCTATCTGGTGCACGACCTGTTCGAGGCGATCGTGTTCTATGAAAACCGGGCCGACAGCGCCAGCGCGCGCCGCCGTCCGGACGGCAAGTACGAAGTGACGCTGCGCGCCAGCGCCGCCAAGCTGCGTGCGGGCGGCCCGGGCGAGCAGGAGATGCCGCTGGCCGACACCATCGAATTCGGCGTCGACGACCGCGACGGCAATCCCCTGGCGCGCGAGCGGCGCCTGGTGCGCGGGCGCGCGCAGACCATCACGTTCGTGGTCGACGTGCAGCCGGGACGAGCAGGAATCGACCCGGATTACAAGCTGTTAGACAAGAAACCCACAGATAACATGCTTCCTGTCGACAACCAGTAAATCTCGCTATATCATCAAGGCACTACTTTTAGTGAGGTCAACATGTCGAGCATGGTTGCCGAAATCCGCGAAAAAATTCAACTGCTGAGCGCCGACGAAAAGCACGAGCTGCTGCGCACGCTGCTGAAGGACGTCGATGGCGCCGACGAGGATGCCGATGAAGCCTGGCGCATGGAAGTGGTGCGCCGCGTGAAGGCGATCCGCAACGGCGAAGCGGCGATCCGTGCGCTGCAGGACTGGCAGGAGTAATCGGCCGCTACGCGCCTCTGAAGTAGTACGGGACATAAAAAAAACCGCGATCTGTCGATCGCGGTTTTTTTTATGCATGGCGAATTGCCAGCCCGTAGGGAGGGGTCATTGATGCCCCCGCATCAAAGACCCACCTAGTATTTATTTCTTCGCGGCGCTGGCCCGCTTGGCCGCCGGCTTCTTCGCCGCCACGGTCTTGGCTGCGGCCTTGGCTGCCGGCTTCTTCGTGACCTTGGTCTCGACCGCTTCGCCATCGGCGCCCGCCGAGTCGTCGTTCGCAGCAAGCTTGCCCTTGGCGGCCGGCTTGGCCTTGCGCTCCTCGAACTCGAAGCTGATCTTGCCGTCCTTGCCGCGCACCAGGAAAGCCTTGAACGGACGGCGGGTGCGCTGCGAAATGAAGCCCGGCAGCAGATCGGTCTTGCCGTCGTTGAGCAGCTTGGCCATCTGCTCGGGCAGGATTTCCTGCTGCAGGATGATGCGGCCGCTGCGGAAGTCGCAGGTCTTGGGCTTGGCGACCTGGTGTTCGCACACATAGGCCAGGCCCATCTCGTAGACGCCGCCATTGCACTTCGGGCAGGGTCCGAGCGGGGTCTGGCCGGTGAAGTCGACGCCTTCGCCCTCTTCTCCCTCGGCCTGGTCCTGGCCGAAGTCGAACTCCAGCTTGAAGTTGTTGATGTCCTCGTCGCGCACGATGCGCAGGATCGCCGCGAACGGACGGCCCATCTTCGAGCGGAAGCCCTGCAGCGGACCGATGGTGCGGTTCTTCAGCAGTTCCTCGACCTCGTTGATCTCGAACTGGCGGCTGCCCGGCGTCTTGCTCATCGAGAAGTCGCACTTGGTGCAGGCGAAGCGGCGGTAGTTTTCCTTGACCACGCCACCACAGTTCGGGCACGGCGTCTGCAGGGTCGCGTACTCGCCCGGAATCGTGTCGTTGTCGTATTCCTTGGCGCGCTTGACGATGATCTGGGTCATCTGCGCGATCTCGCGCATGAACTCGTCGCGCGAAATCTTGCCCTTCTCCATCTGCGACAGCTTGTATTCCCATTCGCCGGTCAGTTCCGGCGCCGTCAGCTCGTTCACGCCCAGGCCGCGCAACAGGGTCATCAGCTGCGATGCCTTGGCGGTCGGAATCAGCTCGCGCCCTTCGCGCACCAGGTATTTCTCGGTGAGCAGGCCCTCGATGATCGCCGCACGCGTCGCCGGGGTTCCAAGACCCTTGCCGGCCATGGCGTCGCGCAGCTCGTCGGAGTCGACGAGCTTGCCCGCGCCTTCCATCGCCGACAGCAGCGTCGCTTCGGTGTAGCGTGCGGGCGGCTTGGTGACCAGGCCATTCGCGTTGAGCTTGTCGGCCAGGACCTTCTCGCCTTTCTGCACCGGCACCAGGGTGGCGCCGTCCTTGTCGTCGCCGGTGGTGTCCTTGCCGTAGATGGCGAGCCAGCCCGGGTTGGTCATCACCTTGCCCTCGGTCTTGAACTGGTGGCCCGACACTTCGGTGAAGCGGGTCGTGACCAGGAATTCGGCCGGCGGGAAGAACACCGCCATGAAGCGGCGCGTGACCAGGTCGTACAGCTTTTGTTCCGGCTCGGACAGGTTTTTCGGCGCGACACCGGTCGGGATGATCGCGAAGTGGTCCGAGATCTTGGTGTTGTCGAAGATGCGCTTGTTCGGCTTGACCCAGCCGTTCTTGCTGATCTGCTTGGCGAACTGGTGATAGTTGTTGTTCTCGGCCAGCGCTTCCATCGTCGACTTGACCGTGGCAATGTAGTCCTCTGGCAGGTGGCGCGAATCGGTACGCGGATAGGTCAGGACCTTGTGCTTCTCGTACAGGGCCTGGGCCAGGCCCAGGGTGTTCTTGGCCGAGAATCCGAAGCGGCCGTTGGCCTCGCGCTGCAGCGACGTCAGGTCGAACAGGGCCGGCGCCATCGAGGTGGTCGGCTTCGATTCCTCGGTGACCACGCCCTGCTTGCCGCGGCAGGCGGCCACGATGGAATCGGCGGCGGCTTTGCTCCACAGGCGCTCGGCGCGCTTTTCCGGATCGTTCTCGTCCTTCTTGAATTTCTGGTCGAGCCAGCGGCCTTCGTAGACGCCGGCCGCGCAGACGAACTCGGCGCGCACTTCCCAGTAGTCGCGCGGAACGAACTTCTTGATCTTGTCTTCGCGCTCGACCACGATCGACAGGGTCGGCGTCTGCACGCGGCCGACAGTCGTCAGGTAGAAGCCGCCCTCTTTCGAGTTGAAGGCGGTCATGGCGCGGGTGCCGTTGATGCCGATCAGCCAGTCCGCTTCCGAGCGGCAGCGCGCGGCGTCGGCCAGCGGACGCATCTCTTCGTCGCTGCGCAACTGGCGGAAGCCTTCGCGGATCGCGGTCGGCGTCATCGATTGCAGCCACAGGCGCTTGACCGGCTGCTTCGCCTTCGCGTTCTGCGCGATCAGGCGGAAGATCAGCTCGCCTTCGCGGCCCGCGTCGCATGCGTTGATCAGGGTCGAGACATCCTTGCGCTTGATCAGCTTATTCAGCACCTTGAGGCGCGACTCGGTCTTCGCGATCGGGTTCAGCGCAAAGTAGGGCGGGATCACCGGCAGATGCTGGAAGCTCCACTTGCCGCGCTTGACGTCGTATTCTTCCGGCACCGCGATTTCGAGCAGGTGGCCGACGGCGGACGAGAGGATGTATTCGTCGGATTCGAAATACTCATCGTGCTTGGTGAAGCCGCCCAGCGTCTTGGCGATGTCATTCGCGACGGAGGGCTTCTCGGCGATGATGAGGGTTTTGGTCATAAAGTTTCTCGTCTTACTTATATTAGGTGTTCGGCTCGCGCATCATACAGGTTTGGCGGCGGGGCCGCTGCGCAGCTAGTGTCTTAGTAGTAACAGTCCGGAATGAGCGGCCAATGATAAGCGCGTTATCGCGCTGTTCGCAAGTAGACTCTGCACCCCTGTTGTGCAACGCGGCAGCGCCTCGCGCCAAAAACGCACAGTTGTTTCCCGGCGTTGAACATGCGGTGAGTTAGGCTCCAGGCATGCGTTCTTCCGTGAAAGTGGGCGCTTTCCTACATCGGACCGGACACGATTCCGATACAGGCGGCGCGGCCGTGCGCGCATGATTGTCCTGTTGGCGGACTTAGCGCCGCCGTTTGACGGGAGGAAATGACCATGAGCGACAAACATAAAGGCATGGTGAACGAACACGGACGCAGTGTGGCACGCGAGAAAATGGTGCCGGTGGCCGAGGGCAGCCAGCAAGGCAAGCCGCCGGGTGCGGTGGCGCCTTCGGCGAAGAATTCGCAGTCCTGGACACCGAATTCGGAGCAGCGTCCCTCGGGCAATATGCAGTCGGGAAATCTCAACGCCGGCCAGGGCACGGTGGGCGGCAATCCCAACCGTGGGCGTGGCGGCGTAGCGGCCCAGCAAGGCGGCTGGAGTGCGCGCCAGAAAGGCCAGCGCATGCAGGCACGCGCCGAGGAAGAACGCCTCGGCATGTCGCAGCAGTCCGGTTACGGCGGCCTCGAGCAGGACCAGCGCGCCGGTTCGCAGGAGTCGCCCGTCGGGCCACCGGGATCGCAGCAGTCGAGCGTGACCGGCTCGCAACAGGGTGGCCAGCCGAACCAGTCGCCTTCGGACTACGGCAAGGGCAAGCCGGGCGGCGGAAAGGACAATCGCTGACGGCGCAAAGCTGGACCTTGCCGCGGACGCCGTGCGCATGGCGCGCGGCAAGCCATCCAGGCTGAAGTGATACGGACCATCTCGCTTCGGTCCGCAAAAGAAAACGGCCTGCGCGATGAACTGAACCCCAAAAGTTGGACACCAACTTTTGGGGTTTTTTCATGACGAAGTACAATGAGCAGTTCAAGCTCAAAATTGTCCAGGAATACCTGGACGGGGCGGCCGGCAGCAACACGTTGGGGA